>NZ_BSCT01000003.1 GCF_030159255.1 Bradyrhizobium sp. SSBR45G
GCATTCCCCGCGCGATGGTTTTCACGCTTATGTCGCGCTCTCCCCGGTGTCCGGCCTTTAGCCACCGTCGCCTTCCGGATCATCATCACCGAAAGACTTGGCGCCAGCCTCGGGGCGCCAGGACCACGCGTCTTCACGTCCGCAAGCTGCCGTTCGTCGGCGGGCACGAAACCCGCTGCAGCCGGCTCGCGGCCACCGCATCCCCAGCCCAACGTCTCGTGACGATCGCGAAGCGCCCCTCTCGCGGGCCGGGATGGCGCTAGACAATCACATATTCAGAAAAAACGAAAGTAATTTATTTTTCGCGGAAGGACTGGACAGGCCAAATCAGCTTGGATCTGCTGATGAAAATCGTCGTTCCGCGCAGGCCGGTGGGGATCGCCGTCCGCGGTCGGACGGCGCTTTCGCCGCCGCCCCACCATGTCTGGCGGGGCGGTCTGCCTGGTTGGCGGTCAATGACGCTCGGGCGCCGGGACGGCCGTCCGGTTCGCGGGAACGGTGACGGGCTGATAGGAGAACACGTCGCGGCTGCGCGGATCGACCGTGACCTTGACCCACCGGACATCGTTGTTGCCGTTGCCCTGGTTGTCGCCGAAGGTCTCGACGCGGACGAAATTTTCCAGCCGCTGGCCGGTCGTATTGAGGAACGGCTGGTCGATCCGGAAGTAGTGCGAATCGCCGTGGACATAGGCGACCGGCTTGCGGAAGGCCTCGACCTCGCTACGCAACGCCGACAGGAAGCTCGCGAAGCCATCGGGCTGGCCATCGGTCTCGGCGAGCGTCTTGGGATCGCGCAGCGGCGCGCGGGTGGCGTCCGAGAGGTCCCAGCCCGGATCGGCCTGCGAGATGAACATCACCGCGGCCGAATTGCGCTTCTTGGCCTCCGCGAAGGTCTGCTGCATCCAGAGAATGACGGCCGCATTGCGGGCGTTGTATTCGTCGGGATCGGGATTGGTGTCGCAGAGATTGTTGCAGGAGCCCTGGACGTTCAGGGTCGCATAGGTCACGCGCCCCACCGTCCAGCGGCGGTTCTCGACGCAGCCGACTTTGGTGCCGTTGGCGCCGAGACAGAGCGCGTCGGTCTGCACCTCCTGGCGCAGCTTGCGCTGGCCGAGCGAGAACGGCGTCGAGAAGAACAGCTTGCGCTCGTAGTCGAGCCGGTCGCGCGAGTTGAAGCCGCCATTCGAGGGCCGGTCGCAGTCGACCCAGTCGTTGTCGCCTGGCGTGAACATCGCTGGCGCCTCGAGGCTGTTCAGGAAGGCGAGCGCCTGCGCATAGAGGCCGGCGTCGCAGGCCGAATTGGAGCCCTGCTTGAGGTCGCCGTCGTGGACGGTGAACTTCAGCTTGTGCGCGTTCATGTCGGCGATCAGGTTCGGCACGCCGACGGTGGCCTGCAGCGTGGAATAGGGCAGGTCGCCCCACAGGCCGATCGCATAGGTGTCGTCGTCGTCGTCGCGATCGTCATGCGCAAGGCTCGGCGCCATAGCGGCGAGCGAGAGCGCCGACAATGTCGCGGACAAAGCGAGCAGCGCGTGAAAGGCTGATTTGAATGACGGTCGAAATCGCATTGGCAAGATCCCCCAAGACCTCGGTTGCATCACGCCGCTTGCAGGGAAGCGGCGGCGCAACGATGCGGAGCCCCGTTAACGGGGACGTGACGGACCGCTGACAATCCGCTGACGGATTGACGATGATGCACATCGGGCACGGCCCCGGTGCTGCAGCAACGAAAGCCCGCCGCGGTTGCGGCGGGCTTGTACGTCTTGACGATGGCGGATGCCGCAGATCGATCAGCGATCGTCCCCGTCGCCGCGATGGTCGTGATCGTGATGGTGCCAGCCGTCATGATCGCCGTCGTCGTCGCCGAAGGCGAACAGGTTCATCAGGTCGCCGATCGCCGGACGGTTCTTCGGCACATAGCGGTTGTCGTCGCGATCATGGATCGGGTTGGGCAGCCGGTCGCGGCTGACCGCCGAGATTGTCGGAAGCCGCCAGTTGCGCTCGATGAACTTCAGCAGCGAGACGTGGTCGTAATAGGTGTGATCGACATGGCCCTTCTTCGCCAGCGATGACACCAGGATGAAGGGGATGCGGGTACCGTCGCCGAGGAAGTCCACCGGCTGGATGTAGCCGGAGTCGTAATAGCCGCCACCTTCGTCGGTGGTGATGAAGATGGCCGTCTTGGCCCAGAGCTGCGGGTTGGCCTTGACGCGATTGATCAGCGCCTCGAGGAACTTTTCATAGAGGTCGGTGGTCGAATCGGCGGGATGTCCGGCGAGCGCTTCGAACGGGCGCACGAACGACACCGCCGGCAGCGTGTTGTTCTGAACGTCCTTCACGAAGGCGCCGTAGTTCTGCAGCTTGGCTTCCTCGCTCGGCGTTGTCATGATCTTGAGGAAGCCGGTCAGCGGGTCGCAGATGCCGCAATAGGAATGGAACAGCAGCGGCACGCCGTCGACGCTCTTGGCGAACGTCGTGGCATCGTCACCGCGGTCGGCACTGTAATATTTCCAGGACACGCCCTTCGCCGTCATCACGTCGGCAATGGTCGGCGCGCTCTGCGGCGGCAGCACGAACTTGTCGGAGCCGAGCGCATTCGGCTTCGCGCTGGTCTGATTCCAGAACATGCTGTAATTATTGACCAGATAGTAGTGGTTCGGCGCGCAATTGTTGCTGTGGACGCCATTCTTGAACAGCTGCTCGTTGATCGCGGCGACGCCCGGCGCTGACGGATCGGAGCAGTTGACGTAGGAACCGCCGCTGTAGCCGTCCTGCTTGTAGTAGTTGTTGGTTCCGGCGACCGGATCGGGGTTCTCTATCTGGTTGGCGTAGGGCACGGCAGGCGCGCCATTCATGGTCTCGGGATTGGTGAAGAACGCGGCGTGGCCGGTCACGATCGACTGGAAGTTGGCGCCGGTGCCGCCCATGATCGCCTGGTGATAATTGTCGCTGATCGCATAGTCGTCGGCGAGCTGCTTGAAGAACGGCGCGTCACCGGGCTGAGCCTTGCCGGACGCGTCGGTGAAGGGGTTCATGTTGTAGAAGCCCATCGAGATGGCGCCTTCCATCGGATTGAATCCGCCGGCCGGATAGGGCTGTCCGTTCGAGCCGGTGCCGATGCTCTGCTCGACCCACACGAACTTGTCGTGCTTGCCGCCATCGATGTCCTGCCACATCTGGAAGAAGCGATGGACCGGATCGCCGGTGTAGGCGGCGTAGGAGACGTATTTCGAGATCTGGTACGGTCCGTTGGGAAGATTGGCCGGGAAACGGCTGTCGAGGACGTTCTGCGGCAGGCCGATTCCATAGGTGGTGTACGGCTGCGGCAGCGTCGTGTAGGCGGCGGTGGACACGGTCTCCGCGGTGTAGCGTACCTCGTCGCGGCCGATGCGCTGCTCCGCCTTCCTGAAATGCGGACCCGGCGTGCCGTCCTCGTTGACGATGCCCTTGCTGAGCAGATTGTCGACGCTCTGTCCGGCCTTCGGCTTGTAGGTTCCGAACAGATTGTCGAAGGTGTGGTTCTCGCCGACAATGATGATGACGTGCTCGATCGGCGTTGTTGTCGCCGCTCCGGCAAAGGCCGGCGCGACGCTTGTTGCAGTGAAGACGGCAGTGGTCGCGAGCGCGAGCGCCTTGGACCGTGTGACTGTTCTGGTCATGGACATCTCCGGACGGAGTGCGAGGTGGCCGGCGTACGCGCACCGTTCTGTTGCGCTGTGCCTGCGACAAACTATCGCGGCAACAAATTGCAACGGAGTGTCGGTCTCGATGCGGTTTTGTGACGGTGGTGATCAGTGCGCCCGCTTCGGAGTGATGGTGACATCAATTGCGCGCGCGTCGGCGCAGCTTGCGCTGGCCGAGCAAGAACGACGTCGAGACGAACACCGGTGCGGGCGCTGCTGAAGCCTCAGGGCTGTCCGGGCCGCCAGTCCAGGGCGAGCGCCTGGCCCGTCGCGATCTGGCCGGTCGACATCTTCGAGGCGACGGCGTTGCGCAGCCGCAGGAAATAGCTGCGCTGCGCCGGTGCCGCGTGCCCTGCCGCAAGGTTGAGCCATTTGTAGGCCAGCACGACGTCCTGTGGAACGCCGTGTCCCTTGTCATACATCAGCCCGAGCATGGCCTGGCCGAAGGGATTGCCTGAAGCGGCGGCCTGGCAATAGAGATCGCTCGCCACCTCATAGGCCTGCGGCGTGCCAAACCCGTTTTCATACATGAAGCCGAGCATCGCCTGCGCGCGCGCGTCGCCGCGCAGCGCAGGCGGGGTCAGCACGCGGACGGCCCGGACGAAATCGCCGCGCGCATAGGCCGCGCGCGCCGAACTGATCGAGTCGGCGCGGGCCTGAGACGCTGGCGCGATGAGCATCAGGCTCGCTGCGGTGAGAGCCAAAGCGAGGCGCCGCACGACCGGCCTGGCTATTCGGCGGGGGCTAGCGGCTGGTGTGGACACGCAGATCATCCGTGATGCTCGCTCCGACCGATCCGCGGAGCTTGGAACGGAGTTCCTCGGCCACCTGATGAGCATCGCTGCCGTCGCGAATGATCTGCGGCCTGATGAAGATGATCAGCTCGGTGCGCGTTCCCTTCTTGTCCTGGTGCGAGAACGTGTCGCCGAGGATGGGAATCTCGTCGAAGCCGGGAATGCCGTTGCGATTGCCGGTCTGCTGCTCGCTGATCAGGCCTGCCAGCAGCACCGTCTGGCCGTTGGCGACGGAGATGGCGCTCTTGACCTTGCGCTGCGAGACGGTCGGCGTCAGGCTCGCGCTCGACTGCGCCGCCACGTTGCTGATCTCCTGCTCAACCTCGAGCCGGACATTGCCGTTGGCGGCGATGCGCGGCACGACACGCAGGATGATGCCGGTGTTGCGATAGTCGATGGTGTTGACGACGGTGTTGCTCGACGACAGCACGGTGGCGCTCCCGGTCGACACCGGCACGACGTCGCCGACCTGCAAGGTGGCGGTCTGGTTGTTGATCACGACCAGCGACGGGTTGGAAAGCACCTTGACGCTGGTGACCGTGTGGAGCGCATCGAGGATCATGTTGGGCGATGCCTCGTGACCGATCAGGAAGTTGAAGCCGGGCAAAGCGCGGTTGATCAGGGCCGATGTCGCCGCCGATGTCGTCGCGGTGGCCACCGAGGTCGCCTGCGTATTGGTGATCGAGCCCTTGTCGGTGCCGAGGCCGAGCACCTTGCTCGAAAGATATGCCTGCACCCCGTAGGACAGCTCGTTGGTGAGCGTCACCTCGGCAATGGTCGCGTCGATGCCGACCTGCAGCACCGGTTGGTCGAGCTGCTGCAGGGTGCTGGAGATGATGCGGTAGTTCTCGCGGTCGGCATAGATCAGCAGCGAGTTGTTCACGGTATCCGGCGTGATGCGGATGTTCGGCATCAGGGCCTGGCCCCCGCCGGCACCGCCGCTGCGCGGCTCGAGCCCGGTCGAGGAGGGCGTGCTGCCGGAGGACGGCGTGCTCGACGACTGCAGGCCCGTCAGGCCACCGCCCTGGGTCCGGCTCGAAGGATTGGCGCTGGAATTCGACGCGCCGGCCGCATTGGTGTTGAACGAGAGTCGGTCGGCGACCGATGTCGTCGTGCCGTCGGAGCCCGGCGCGGTCTGCCCGTCGGCGCTGTCGGACGACGATGCGCTGGCGCCACCGAACATGTCGGTCAGCACCCTGGCGAGCTGACGCGCGTCACCGTAGCGGACGCGGTAGACGTGCACACTGGTGCGCCCGGAATCGGCTTGGTCGAGCCGGCGGATCCAGGTGGCCGCGCTCTGCAGCAGCGCCGGCTTGCGCGTCACCACCATGATCGCGTTGAGCCGGTTCACGACCTGCAGCTTGACGAGGTTCTGGCTGAGGCCGTTCTCGCCGGTATCCATGATCTTCTCGAGCTCGGCGATCAGGGGCTCGGGGGCGGAATTGCTGACGGGAAAGATGCCCACCGATTGGCCGCGCATCCAGTCGACGTCGAAGCTCAGCGCCGTCTCGATCGCCGAGCGCCGCTCGGCGCCGGTGCCCTGGATCAGCAGCATGTTCCGCGTCGGATCAGCGCGCACGCTGCCGGCGCGGGTGGCAAAGCTGTCCATCAGTTTCAGGATGGTCTGGGCGCCGACATATTGCAGCGGCACCACCGACACGCCGTAGCCGGGCTCGGCGCGGGCCGCCTCGCTGTCCACCCGTCCGCCGCCGATGGCGTCGCCGAGCGGCGTCAGCTTGTAGTTGGAACCTTCACGAACCACGACGACGCCGGACAGGCGCAGCGCGCTTTCGAGCACGAACAGGATGTCGGATTTCGGCACCGGCCGGGCCGAGACCAGGCTGATGCTGCCCTGGACGCGCGGATCGATGGAATAGCCGGCGCCGATGATGTCGCCGATCACGACCTTTGCGACCTGGGCGATCGGCGTGTTCTCGAAATTCAAGTCGTAGCCGCGGCCGTCGGCCGCCGGCTGCGGCCTGATCTCGGCGACGTCCTGGATCATCGTGCCCTGATAGGTCCGTGCGGTCGCGCGCTCGACCTCCGGTCGTCCCTGGATCGAGCCGACCGCCGCGTTGTCGCGGGGCAGGATGTCGAGCGAACGGACCTTGTCGATGACGTCGACATCCGCCGGAGCGCTGGCCTGCGAGCTGAGCGTCGTCATGTTGCAGGAGGCGAGCAACAGGGCGAACGCAAGCAACGAGGCTTGACGGACAACCGCAGCGGAGTGGCTTCGATTGCCGATACGAAACATGGACTTGCCGATCTACTCGTGTTGACCGGCCGCAACGAGAGGACGCTTCGTCGGGACCGCCCGATCTGCATAGCGATGCAATATGACACTTATGTATATCCGCGCACCCCGGCCTGTCTTTGGACGGGTTGTGTGTCGGAAATGTCAACTGATCGGCTTTCGTACAGCCGTCATGTTCGCGATCGATAACGTCGGCAGCCAGTAGCGGGGTGCCGAGACGAAGTGCCGGCACCGGCGCCACCCGGATCACGCCATGAGCGGTACACTGTCGACCCAGTTCCATGATTATCTTCGGCAGCGTCATCCGCAGGCGGGTGATCGCGATGCCGCAGGCGACGCCCAGGTCGCGCCCTGGGACCGGTTCGGGCTCAGCGCCGACGCCTTTGCCGAGGAGGCCGCGCGCTTCACCGGGCTGGAGCGCGTCGCGCTGCGTGAGCTGATGGCGGCCGTGCCCGCGGCCAGCGAGTTCTCCGACCGCTTTTTGCGCGAGGTGCTCGGCTATCCCTATCAGACGCCCGATGGCGCGGCGGCGTTTGCGATGGCCGATCCGACCGATCAGGCGGTACGCCGGGCGGCCGAGCTCGTGCTCGGTGCTGGCACGGTCTTCAAGGTGGCGTCGCACGAGGACGTCGCCGTCGTCCTCGATCAGCGCCTCGGCGGCACTGAGGATGGCGAGACCGAGGTGCTGGCGGCGCAGGATCTGCGCGAGGACGACATCGAGAGTCTCCGCGATCTCGCCAGTGGCGCGCCGGTCGTGCGCGCCGTCAACGATCTGATCGAGAAGGCGGTCGAGATGCGCGCGAGCGACATCCACATCGAGCCGTTCTCGACCGGGCTCGTCGTTCGGCTCAGAGTGGACGGCCTGCTGCGCCCGATCGCAGCGCCGGTGGGCGTGCTGCCGCAGGCGGTCATCTCGCGCATCAAGATCGTCGCCGGGCTGAACATCGCCGAGCGGCGCCTGCCGCAGGACGGCGCCGCCCGGATTCGCGCCGGACGCGCCGAGATCGATGTCCGCGTCGCGATCATGCCGACGCAGGCCGGCGAGTCGGCGGTGCTGCGCATCCTGCCCAAGGATCGCTCACAGCTGGTGGCGAGCCGGCTCGGCCTGTCCGGGCGCGACGATGTGGCGCTGCGGCGCCTGATCACGCTGCCGCACGGCATGATCGTGATCACCGGGCCGACCGGCAGCGGCAAGACCACGACGCTGGCCACGATCCTGTCGATGCTCAACACGCCCGAGCGCAAGATCCTCACCGTCGAGGATCCGGTGGAATATGAGATCCCCGGCATCAACCAGTCGCAGATCAAGCCCGCCATCGGGCTGACATTCGCCAGTGCGTTGCGCTCCTTCGTGCGCCAGGATCCTGATGTCATCATGGTCGGCGAAATCAGAGACAGCGAGACCGCGCATGTTGCCGTGCATGCGGCGCTGACCGGCCATCTCGTGCTGACCACGCTGCACACCGAGACGGCGGCGGCGGCGGTGCCGCGGCTGCTCGATCTCGGCGTCGAAGGCTATCTGCTGCGCTCGACGTTGCGCGCGGTCATCGCCCAGCGGCTGGTGCGCCAGCTCTGCGAACATTGCAAGACGGCGCGGCCGCTCGACGCGGCGACCTGTCGTGATGATCCGCGCTTCGGCCATGTCGGCCTCGCCGCCGGCGAGGTGACCTGGCATCCGGCGGGATGCGAACGCTGCGGCCAGAGCGGCTATCGCGGCCGGGTCGGCGTGTTCGAGCTGCTCGAGCTGAGCAGCAGCCTGCGCGAGCTGATCGCCGATAGTGCCGATGGGCTTGCGATCGACCGGCGTGCGATCCAGGAGGGCATGATGACGATGCTCGACGACGGCGTTGCCAAATGCCGCGCCGGCGTCACTTCGGTGTCCGAGCTGTTTCGTGTCCTTGTCGCGCGTTGAGGTGGATCGTGCCGAGCTACCGCTATCGCGCATTGACGCAATCTGGTGAGGTCGTGGTCGGATCCCTCGTCGCGCCGTCGCGCAGCGAGGTCGAACGGCGCATCTCCTATCTCCAACTGCTGCCGATCGAAACGATCGAGGAGAAGAAGGCAGGCGCCGCGGCGGGAGGATTGTCGTTCGGCGGTCCGTCCGCAGCCGAGGTGACGACCTTCACCCGCGATCTGGCCCTGCTGCTGAAGGCCGGCGCGCGGCTCGACGACGCGCTCGATCTGTTGTCGAACGATTCAGACATCGGCCGTCTTCGCCCCGTGGTCGCGCGCCTGCGCGCGGCCATCATGGCCGGCGAGAGCTTTGCCGACGCCGCCGCTGCGCAGCCGCTGCTGTTCTCGCCGATGTATGTCGCACTGATGCGTGTCGGCGAGGCGTCCGGAACGCTCGACCAGGTGCTGACGGCGCTGGCCGGCGAGCGCGAGCGCTCCGAGGCGACGCGGCGCAAGCTGACGGACGCAATGCAGTATCCGGCCTTCGTCTTCCTCGCCGCGATCGCCGTGATGCTGTTCTTCCTCGTCGCCGTGCTGCCGAACTTCTCCGCGGTGCTGCGTGATTTCGGCGGCCGCGCCGATACGGCGCTCGGCTTCTTCATGTCGCTGTCCGACATGCTGCGCGACCATGCGGCGGTGATCTCGCTCGGCTGTGCGGCACTGCTCGCGGCCGGCTGGTGGCTGCTGCGGCAGGCCGCGGTGCGCGCCGCCCTGACCAGCGGCCTGGCGCTGTTGCCGGGGATCGGCAGCATCCTGATGTTCTATCGGACCAGCCTGTTCTGTCGCAATCTCGGCCTGCTGCTCGGCTGCGGCGTCACGCTGAGCGCGGCGTTGCGCATCCTGGTCGACGTGATGGCGGAGACCTCGCAGCGCGCGCCATGGTCGGCCGCGGCTGATCGCGTGCGGCACGGCGGCAAGCTGTCCCAGGCGCTGTCGGCCGACAACATGCTGCCGGCGATGGCGCTGCGCATGCTCCGTCTCGGCGAGGAGACCGGCCAGCTGCCGACGCTGTCGACACGCATCGCCGAATTCTACGAAGCCAAGCTGCAGCGCGCGCTCGACCGCGTGGTCGGCATCGTCGGCCCTGCCGCCATTCTGCTGATCAGCGTCGTGGTCGGCGGCCTGATCGTCTCGATCATGACGGCGCTGCTCTCGGTGACGCAACTCGTCGGCTGACCCCGGTATTGAAGGAGAATCACATGAGCTCGAACATCAAGGCCAGAACGGCCACGACGTCCCGGCGCGACAATGAGCGCGGCTTCACGCTGGTCGAGATGCTGGTCGTGATCACCATCATCGGGCTGATCATGGGGCTGATCGGGCCGCGCGTTCTCAACTATCTCGGCGAGTCCAAGACCAAGGCGGCGCGGATTCAGCTGCAGAGCTTCTCCAGCGCGCTCGATCTGTTCTATCTCGACGCCGGCCGCTATCCGTCGACCTCGGAGGGGCTGGCGGCGCTGGCGCAGCGGCCGGCCGGGATGAGCACGTGGAACGGCCCGTATCTGAAGGGCGGGGCGGTGCCGAAGGATCCGTGGAATACGGCCTATGTCTACCGCGCGCCGGGCGATCACGGTCCCTATGACATCCTATCCTACGGCGCCGATGGCCAGGAGGGTGGCAGCGGCACCGCAGCCGACATCGTGCTGGGAACGCAGACGAGCGCGCGCAATGAGTGACCAGCGGCAGCGCGGGTTCACTCTGCTCGAGATGGTCTGCGTGCTCGCGATCGTCGCGCTGCTGTCGTCCGTCGCGCTGCCGTTTGTGCCGCGACAGACGTCGCGGCCGCGGCTGCAGGCCTATGCGCTGCAGGCGGTGACGCTGCTGAAATCCGACCGCGCCGCATCGATGCGGAGCGGGGCGCGAATAGATACGCGGATCGATATTTCGCGGCGGCTGATCCGTGCCGGCAGCGGCGCTGCGCTGCAACTGCCCGACGATGTCGCGTTCCAGGCGACGCTGCCGCGCAGCTGCCAGCATCGGCCGGTGCAGGCCGCGATCAGCTTCTTTCCCGATGGGTTGTCCTGCGGTGGCGCGCTCACATTGTCGCGCGCCGATCTGAGCCTTGAAATCCGGGTCAACTGGCTGACCGGGAGGATCGACATCGTCCCGCGTGGGCCTGCCCATGGTTGATCGCGGCGGAGCAGATCGGAGCCAGGCCGGCTTCACCTTGATCGAGGTGCTCGTCGCGCTCGCCGTGGTCAGCGTGTCGCTCGTCGCCATCGGCGCCGTGGTCGCGCGCAATGCGGCCAGCGTGCGCAAGATCGAGCAGCACGTCACGCTGGTCGCCGACACCAGGCTGGCGCTGGCGACGGCGTTGTCGGATCGCAGCCGTCTGAAGCCGGGCAGCATCGATCAGCGCTCCGGCTCCGGCGCGGTCGGGCTGCAGATCACGCCGCTCGGCGGCGACTGGAGCCAACCGGCCGGGCAGCAGGGCTGGATTCCGGAAATGGTCACCTTGCGCATCAAGACCGGCTCCGGCGCGGCCGCCGATGTGCAGACGGTCCGGCTGGTGCAGGGGCGGCGCGAATGAGCAACCGATCCGCTCGCTCGCACCAGGCCGGCTTTGCGCTGATCGAGGCGCTCGGCGCGCTGGCCATTGCCGGGATCGTGCTGTCGGCGCTGCTGGCGGTGACCGCGCAATGGCTGCCGGCCTGGAAGCGCGGGCTGGACCGCATGCAGCGGGCCGAGATGGTCGCGGCGGCGCTGCGCCGGGCCGGTGATGACTTTGCCGCCGCGCAGTTCGTTTCGCTCAATCGCGAGCAGAAGGGGCCGCTGTTCATCGGCCAGGAATTCTCGGCGTTGTTCGTGCGCGGCGAGCTCGGGCCGAATGCCGGACACGGCCTCGATGTCGTGCGCATCGGCGACGACGGCGCGCGCAACGAACGGGCCGTGCTGCGTGCACGCGCGCCGTTCGAGCCGGCGCCGATCGGCCAGTCCGCGGCCGACCGGTTCCGGTTCGGCGATCCCGTGGTGTTGCTCTCAGCGCCGTTCCGGATGTCGTTCGCCTATGCCGATCGCACCATGGCGTGGACGAGCGAGTGGCGCGATGCGAACAAGCTGCCGTTTGCGGTGCGCATGACCGTTCACGATGACAGCCGCGGCGGTGCCGCCGTTCTCGTCAGCGCCGTGCGCATTCAGGTCGATACGCCCGGCGGCGCCGCCGTCGACAGCGCAGGTGGTGGCACTACGAACCGGACGCCGGCTGCAGCCGAATCGCCGCAACCGCCCAAGAACGAGCCGATCGACTGATGCGACCGCGTTGTCCTCATCATGTGCCGAACGACAGGGGCGCTACGCAGGGCGGCTTCATCCTCGTCGCGGTCTTGTGGATGCTTGCGGCGCTCGCCGCGCTGGTGGTGATCGTGGCGCAGCAGATGGCAAGCTCGGCGCGGTTGCTCCGGCTCGAAGACGAGGCGGTCGAGGCCGACGCGCTGATCTCGGCCGGCATCGAATTGTCGGCCTACCGTCTGCTGCTGTCGAAGGAGGAGGACCGGCCGAAGCAGGGCGGCTTCCGCCTCCTGCTCGGCGGCAACGACATCGCGGTCAGCTATGTGAGCGAGGCCGCGCGGCTCGATCTCAACACGGCCTCGCAGGAGATGCTGGAGAATCTGTTCGTCGTGGTGGGCGCTGAACGGGATGCCGCCAAGGAGCATGCCGAGCGGGTGGTGGCGTGGCGGTCCAAGCCGTCGGACGCTGCGAAGGCCCAGGCGGAAGAGGCGCGCTACGCCGCGGCCGGGCTGAAACGGGTGCCGCGGCTGGCGCCCTTCGCCCATGTCGGTGAGCTCGCGTTGGTGCTCGGCCTGCCGGCGTCGCTGGTCGATCGGGTGCTGCCCCTCGTCACCGTCTTCAACGGCTCGCCCGGCATCGATCCGACCATTGCCGCGACCGAATTGGTCGCGGCGTTGCCGGGCATGACGCCGCTCATCCTGAAGGACTTTCTCGGCTCGCGCGCGTCGCTGTCACAGGATGCGGATGGATTGGCCAAGATCCTGGGACCGGCGGCGAAGGATGCAGCCAAGGGCAACAGCAAGGCCGTGCGCCTGCACATCGTCGTCGGCCCGGCCGGCGGGCTGCATCACGCGGCGACGGCTGTGATCGTGCCGGGCGAGGGCGAGCAGCCATACCGCTTGCTCGCACGGCAGGACGAGGGACCGCAACCGAGGGGCGCGCGGCAGGCGCGATCGACGCCATGAAGCTGACCGAGGCCATCGAACGAGGACTGACGGACTGGACGGCGTCGGTCGCGACTGCGATCGAGGCGGGCGCCGACCGCCAGCTCCGGCGCTCGCGGGTCTGCATCCGATATCATGGGCCTGGCGATCTCGTGCTGACGGTGCAGGCGGCGCCGAAGGGCAAGCCGACATTGCCGCCGGCCACGGTCGACCTTTCCGCAACGGACGCGCGCGGCCAGATTCCGGCCGAATGGCTGCGGCTGCTCCGCGGCTGCGCGCTCGAGATCCGCATGGCTGCCGCCACCGTCCTGCTCCGGCCGCTCGACTTTCCGAAGCAGGCCGAGCCGTTTCTGGACGGCATGATCCGGGCGCAGATCGGCAGGTTCACGCCATGGACCCTCGATCAGGCGCTGTATGGATTCAGCGCTCCGCAGCCTGCGGCCGGTGATCGGATTTCGCTCACCCTTGCCGCAACCCCACGCGCCATGCTCCAGCCGTTGCTGGCGTTCGCTGATACAGTCGGAGCGGCGAAGATCGTCGTCCTCGCCGAGGACGACTCGCTTGGCGGCGCTCCGATCCAGATCTTCAAGGCCGCGCTGCGCTCGGCGCTCGCGGGCGGCCGTGATCTCGGGCGCGTGCTCAAGCTCGGCTGGATCTCGTTGGCCGCGACGGCCGCCGTGCTGATGGTCGCGGCGACGCTGATCGGCGGCTATCTCGACGGTGAGATCGAAGACGTGCAGGCGCAGGTCACGCGGCTGCGCGCGGCGTTGCGGCCCGCGATCAGCGGCGCTTCGGCGGCGGACGGGCTGCTCGCCAGGCGCAAGCAGACAAGCCCGGCCAGCGTGATCGTGCTCGACACGCTGTCGAAGATCCTGCCCGACGGCACCTACGTCACCGAGCTGCATGTCGAGAATGACCGGCTGCAGATCTCCGGCCTGACCCAGGACGCACCGGCGCTGATCCGGCTGATCGAGCAGTCGCCGCAGTTCAGCCGCGCCACGTTCTTCGCGCCGACCACGCGGTCCCCAGGCGAAGCGGGCGAGCGCTTCCACATCGAGGCGCGCATCAACGCCTATTTCGGAGACCGGGCATGAGCTGGCTGACACCCTTGCGCCGCATCGTCGTCGGCTCGCCGGCCGGTGCGGCGCTGCTCTATGTCGTGACGATGATCGCTCTGATCTGGGCAGGCGCGGCGGCCGTCGCCGATCTCGCGGCGAAGCGCGAGCAGCTCAGTGACGCCAGCGCGCAACTGGCGCAGTTCGCTGGGCGCAAACGGCCGGGATCAACGGCGGCAGGCGCCGTGGCGACGCCGGGCGGGTCGGTGTTCGTCGAAGGACGGACCGTCACGATCGCGGGCGCCGCGCTGGTCCAGCGCCTGACGGAGGCGGTCGCCAAGGCCGGCGGCAATGTGCTGTCGACCCAGGTCGATCTGCCGGCCGCGCGGGCCAACACGAGTGTCATCAGCGTCGTCGCCAATTGTGAGCTCGAGCAGCCGGCGCTGCAGCAGCTGCTCTACGATCTCGAAGCCGGGCTGCCGTTCCTCTTCGTCGATCAGCTGCATGTTCAGCAATCGCTGGCGGAGGCCACGGGCGGAGCCGGGCGCCTGCGGGTGCTGGTCACCGTCTCCGGACAATGGCAAGGACAGATGTGATGCGATCATTCGTCAACTCAAGCGCCGTCGCACTGGTGATGGCCTGCGTGCTCGGCGGTGCGCTCGGCCACGCCCGTGGTGAGGACAGCGATGCGCTCGAGCCGAGGGGGCCGGCGCAGGCCGAGTCCGCAAGTCATGATGGCGACCCGCAGACCGTCGATTCGATGACGTCACCTCGAACGGCCGCCGCGGGAACAGCGGCTGGCAGCGCCAATCCGCTATGGGATGTTCCGCTCGACGCGCTGTCGGCGACGCGCGACCGTCCGATCTTCTCGGCGTCGCGCCGGCCGCCGCCACCGGTCGTGGCTCCCGTCACAGTGATGCGTGCGCCGCCACCGCCGCCGAGGGAGCCGGAGCGTCCGACACTGCAGCTCGTGGGCACGGTGATCGGTGACGAGGAGAGCTTCGGCATCTTCGTCGATCCTGCGACGCAGAAGTCGCTGCGACTGCGCGTCGGCGCCTCGCATGAGGGATGGCTGCTCGATGCCGTGAAGCCGCGCGAGGTGACGCTGCGGCGGGAGCTGGAGATCGTGACCTTGCCGATGCCGCAGCTCGGGCAATTCACCGAGGATGCGCCCGCGCCGGCGGCGCCGGCTGCACGCGACCGGATGGCGCGGCGGGCGCGCTGAGGAAGGATCCACACACGTCGGGCGGCCCGGAGGACCGAAGACGGCGGCCCAGGCCGAACAGAATGGATGCGCTCAGCTCGCCAGCGACAGTCCCGCCATCATCAGCCCGATCGCGGCGACCCAGCCGCCGACGGCGCGGACCGCAATCCCGCGCCAGCTCGAGACTGGCGCGGCCTCCGGGCGCCGGAAGCTGAGCGCCAGCGCCATGATCAGCGTGATCACGACATAGCCCGCGCTGGCGAGACCGGCCGCATAGAGCAGCCGGTCGGTCTGCGGCATCAGCTCGCCGGCGTTCACGGCGCCGCGCATCACACCAAGCGCAAAGGCCATGATGCACAACAGCGTCATGGGAATGCGCAGCGCGGTCGCCAGCAGCAATCCGAGCACGAGAATCGTCACTGCATCGATCAGCGGAGACACTGCAGGGAGATTCGATAGCGTAGCCAGCGCAAGCCCGCTGCAGAGTCCGAGCGGAAACACCAGGATGAGCCATCGGCCGCTGGCCGCGCCCAGCGAGCCGGCCAGCAGGCCGAGCGCCGCCCACATGATGACGTCCTGCAAGGTAAGCAGGGGATGCAGGGCTCCGGCGTAGAAATCGCCGAGCCGGGCGGAGACGATATGCGCGTCGGCAATCTTGCTTTGAGCGAACAGCAGCAGGGCCGTAAGCAGGGCAGTTCTCAGACGCGGGTTCATGCCGTCATACCGAGGCTCGTGACCAGGAAGTAGCCCCCGAGCGCGGCGATCGCCGCGCCGACGCCCTGGATGATGCGCTCGCCGCCCGGCCAGCGCGCGAGCGCGCCGAGCGTGATGCCGCAGGCATGGAGCAGCCCGGTCGCGACCACGAAGCCGCAGCCATAGGCGAGAGGGTTTGCCGATGAAGGCAGCTCGGCGCCATGCGCATGACCATGGAAGATGGCGAACACGGCGACGATCGCAGCCGCCGCAGCGAAGGGGACGCGGATGCGCAGCGCGACGGCCAGCCCGAGGATCAGCGCCGACAGCGCGATCACCAGCTCGGGGACGGGCAGCCCGATCTTGAGGATGCCAACGACCGCGCCGAGCGCCATCACCAGTGGAAACACCACCGGCAGCACCCAGATCGCCACGCCGCCGAGCTGCGCGCCCCAGATGCCGACCGCGACCATCGCGATGAGATGGTCCAGCCCGGTCAGCGGATGCAGCAGCCCGCTGGCCAGCCCGCCGCCGACGCCGCTCTGCTCATGCGCGAGCGACGGGCTGATGCTCACAGCCGACAGCAGCGCGACCGAAGCGACGGTCTGCAGCATCCTGCGCCCCATCATGATCGATCCCTCGCTTGTCATGCTGCGGCCAGCACCCGCGCCAGGCGGCCCAGGAACCAGAACATCGACACCGAGCCGATCGCATAGGCCGGCAGCTCGGCACTCCAGCGCGGCATGACAGCACCGAGCCGGCGATGCGCGGAGATCAGCGCCAGCACCAGCATCACGAACAGGATCTGCCCGATCTCGACGCCGACATTGAAGAAGAGCAGGGCCGCGGGCAGGATGCGCCGCTCCAGGCCGAGACCGGCGAGCGCGCTCGCGAAGCCGATGCCATGCACCAGGCCGAAGCTGAAGGCGACGGCCCAGGGATAGCGGGCGGTGAGGCCGATCTCGCCGCGCTGCTGCCTGACGATCTCGACGCCGACGAACACGATGCTGAGCGCGATGCAGGCATTGAGCGGTCCTTCCGGAACGCCGATCCATCCGAACGCTGTCGCCGCCAGCGAGGCGCTGTGCCCGATCGTGAAGGCGGTGATCGTCTTGAACAGACGCCAGCCGCCTTGCACGATCCAGATCAGGCCGAGCACGAACAGCAGGTGATCGGCGCCGAGCAGGATGTGGTCCATGCCGAGATTGACGTAGGTCTTGGCGAGTTCGAGCCAGGTCTCGAGCGTCGGCGCGCCGGTGCCGATGATGGTGACGACCGGATTGGCCGCGGAGATCGTGTAGCTACTGGTATCGTCCTGGATCGATGTGATCCGGATGATGGCCGCCGACATGTCCTCGCCGAGATTGGCGATGGTCATCTGGCCGACGAGGCCCTTGTCGCCGCAATTGAGCTCCGGCAGGCGCAGGAAGCAATGCGCGGGCATCCGCAGTTCGATTCGGTTGTCGCCGTCCTTCGGCAAGGTCGTCCAGCGCCCGATATACATGCCGGGACGCATCTCGCGGAATTCGAGCACGCCGAGCGTGGCCTGATGCGCTGACGCCGGCCGCGCCAGCAGCGGCGCGGCGAATACGAGCAGCACGAGGATGAGCGCGCGCCAGACGCTCACGGCTCGTACCGGATGGTATAGTTGGCCTTGAGCCGGCTCACGGCCTCCCAGGCCTGCTTGCGCGTCTCCTCAGTGTGCCAGATCTTGGCCGCCTCGGCGCGGATATCCTCAAGGCTGGCCGGGGCACCGGGCTTGCGCGCGTCGAGACGAACCACATGCCAGCCCTCCTTGGAGTGCAGCAGCGCCCATTCCTGCAGCGGCAGCTTGAGAAGGCCGTCACGGAATTGGTCGCCGAAGGCATCGGCGAGGCTCGGAACCGGGCGGTCGAGGATCGCGCGCGTCTGGTCGCGCAGCTCCTCGGACTCGCGCTGCGCGCTGATGTCGTCGAGGGAGCGCCGCGCCGTCGCTTCATCCGTCGGTGGGGTCATGAAGAAGCTGACGCGCTCGGGCTCGTCGAAGCGCTGATGATTCTCGGCAAACCAGGCGCGCAGCTGCTCGTCATTGGGCTGCGGCACCCGCACCTGGTCGAAGATCAGATATTGCAGCTTGAAGGCGACGCGGTCGCGGATCATCTCGTCGCCGCGGTCGACACCGAGCGCCTTGCCCTCGCGATACAGGATCTCGCTCGCCACCCAGGCTTCCACCATCTTCTGCAGCTCGGCCGCGCTCGGCGTGCGCTGCTTGTCCTCGTCGAACGTATCGATGAAGGACTGGCGTAGCGCCTTGGTGACGGTGATGACCTTCTCGTCCTTGGCCGGCGGATGCAGGATCGCATCCGCTGCAAAGATCAGCCCGCCGAGAACGAGGAAGTGCAGCAGCGGCTCTCCGGCCAGCCTGCGCAGGATGCCGGATCGCGACCGTGACGCCGCATCGCTCCCGCTGTGCAGCTCGCTATGTCCATCTCGCGGATGGGAGCCTGCAGAGGCGCTCTCGAAGGTCTGCGCCGCGTTCGACATGACAGGAGCTGACATCTCTTCGTTACATTTGATACCGCGCTCGTCGCGCGGCGCGTATATGCAACGCCGCCCTTGCCGTTGTCACCGTGCAATCGGCGCTGTCACAAAAAATTCGCAAGCGCTCCGGGGTTGCGAAGGTCGTGGAGCAACGTCCGGAAAAATAAATCCTTCAACAAACTGTCTCCGAGTTTTGGTTTGGTCGCCGCGCGATAAGACGATGGCGCATCAGTCGCCTTGTCATCACGGTTAGACCACGATCGAATTTTTTCAGGGGCGACGACATGGTTCCATCTGCCAAGAAAATCCTGCTGACGGCGGCCTCGGTGTCGTTGGCTCTGTCGCAGAACGCCGACGCCGGGGAGCGTTGGGGCGAGACCAGCAAGAACAATCCCTATGTCGCTGGCGACATGCATAACCACAACACCTGCACCGACGGTTCGGTGGCGGCCGGCTATTCGATCGATCGCGCGGTCGGCAAGGGCACCGCGGCGGCCGGCGGCAACAATTTCGACCTCGACTGGTTCACGCTCGGCAACCACGGCGGCTCGGGCAATCGCGATTGCCGCTTCAGCGACGCCAGCGCCAACATTCCGGGTGACAACACCACCACCACTTGGAGCCAGACGCTCGGCAAGACCATCGACGGCATCACCATCTCGAGCCTGAAGGGCACCCCGAACGGCACCGGCACGGGCGCCACGATGTGGCGCTGGCAGTCGATCCAGGAGATCGAGTACCCGACCATCGTCGCCCGAAGCGCGACGTACAACAAGGTGCTGGTCGAAGGCCTGGAGTGGATCCTGCCGGGCCACGAGCATGGTGACGTCGCGGTCATCGCCGGCCAGAATCCCCGCGGCTACGGCAATGCCGACAAGATGGCCGAGTTCGAATATCGCTTCGACCGCGCCGACACCGACGCGATCGGCCCGGTCGACGCCAGCAGCAATCCGATCTGGACCGGCAAGGACAATGTCAACAACTCCGGCTCTGCCGGTCATGGCAAGGCTCTCGCCGGCATCACCTGGCTGCAGGCGAATTATCCGCTGCAGTCCTACGCGATCCCGACCCATACCGAGCGCCAGGGACCGTTCAACCCGACCGGCACGGCAGGCTACAACATCGAGCACTTCCGCGACTTCAACAATGCCGGCCCGACCGTCGCATTCGGCATCGAGGCCCCTGGCCACATGGCCGAAGGCGGCCTCACCGGCGGCTCCGGCTCGTACAAGTCGAACGCTGTCGGCGGCGGCACCTACGGCATGCACGGCGTCTACACCGCCAAGGTCGGCGGCCTGTGGGACGGCCTGCTCGGCGAAGGCCGCAACATCTTCGTGTTCCAGAGCTCCGACTGGCATAGCCGCGGCGTCTATGGTGCGCGCGATGCCAGCACCACCGCGGACTTCATCCCCGGCGAGTACACCCGCCTCTACGTGCCGAACGAGCGCCGCTTCAACCAGCAGTCGATCATCGACGGCATGCGCTCGGGCAACTCCTACTCCGTGAACGCGCAGCTCATCGGCTCCGACATGGTGTTCCGCGCCAAGGGCGAGTGGGATGACGACTGGAAGACGATGGGCGAGACGCTGGTCGTGCGCCCCGGCGAGAAGATCGTGCTCGAGATGGAGATGACCGTCCCGGCGTCGAACAACAGCCCCTACAGCTTCAACAACCCGCTGCTGCTGCCGGTCGGCATCAAGCAGCCGCTCAACAAGCCCTATCTCGACCACGTCGATCTGATCACCGGTGACGTGACCGGTCCGATCGCGCCGGGAGCCACGGGCTATGCGGTCGCCAACGCCGGCGGCACCGCTGGTGCTGACATCATCTACAATGCGTCGGCCAAGATCGCGAAGCAGATCCAGGCGACCAAGATGCAGAGCTACAAGTTGCGTGATGGGTCGACCCGGCTCAGCTTCAAGACCACCTTCGTCGCCAGTGCGAAGCCGTTCTACATCCGCGCTCGCGGCACCAGCATTCCGCCGGCGACTCCCAACGTCTCCGACAGCGCCGGCAACCCGCTGCTCGACCTCAACAACGTCAATGTGAGCTGCACCGATGCGGCGTGCCCGTCGCACCTCGGAACGGTCAACGGCGTCAAGAAGGTCACCAACGACGTGCAGGCCTGGTCGAACGTCTGGTTCTACGCTAACCCGATCTTCATCCGGACCCACGGCACGCCCGAGCTGTTGGTCGAGAAGAACAAGGAGCTCGCCCGCAAGCTGGCGTTCGAGCATCACCACTGGCACGATTGGGATCATTGGGGTCATTGGGGCCACTGGGGTCGCTGGGCCTTCAACCGCGACTGATTGATCCGCATTGATCCGGCGGGGCGACACCGGCCCGCCGGACCTGCCATCGCGATCGGCGCCGGTTTGCGAGCCGACGCCGTCTCATTGAGAGACGTGCTTGATCCGGATTCATCTGATGTCGCGCCTGCTCAGTACGATCGCCATCGCGCTCGTTCTCTCGGTTGCCAGCGCTTCGGCCCACGACGAGGAGCCGACGCAGGAGACCTGCGACGCCGCTGTGGCCGAGGCACGGGCACTGGCAGCGAGCCTGCCGGCCGACGACGTGTCGCGCTATTTTGCCGAGCGGGACATCCAGCAGGCGCTGGTCGAGGCCGGCAATGGCGAGTTCGACGACTGTGTCGAGAAGGCCGAGCAAGCAGCGCTCGAGGTGCGGGAGCGGCCGCACAGCCTGAAGCCTGGCGAGCGGCTGAACATCCTCCGTGCCGACGAGCTGCCGCCGCGCTGAGCGCCGCTGTCATCCTTGTGTCATCCAACTCGGCACATTGTCGGCGCCGTTCCGAAATGCGCAAGGCAGTATCGTGCAAGGCAGTCAAGGCATGGACCAGATCGAAGCTCTCTTCCCGATTCCGCTGATGCGTTCGCCTGCCTTGTTGAATGCGGAGCTGAAGGACGCCGCCGTGGCGGCGATCCGCAGCGCGAAGATCGAGACCAATCTGCGCTCCGGCCAGCTGTTCCACACCGAGGTCGCCGACCCCCGCGCCAACACCCTGTTTCAGACCATCGCGGCGCTGGCCGTGCCGAAGCTGGTCGATTTCGGCGAGCTGCTGTTCGGCGAAAGGCTGCAATGGAACGTCAAGGAGATGTGGACGAACATGCTGGAGACAGGCGGCAACCAGACTCTGCACGCCCATGCCAACAGCTTCATCTCCGGCATCTTCTATCTGACGCCGTCGCATCCCGGCAGCCGCACGGTGTTCGTGCGCCCGCCCGGCGGCAGCGACTTCTCATTCCGTCATCATACACGCAGCGCCGCGGTCGGTCCGTTCAATGCCGGCAAGTATGTGCTGCCGGAGGCGGAGCCGGGCGATCTCGTGCTATTCCCGAGCTACCTCTATCACGAGGTGCCGCGCAATCAGGGCGACCAGCGCATCACGATCGCCTTCAACGCGATCCCCGATCATCTCGATTGCTGGGGCTACCGCGTCAGCTTCGGCACCTGACCCGAATCCGAGCCTATCGTCCGAACTCCTGCGACAGCAGCTCGCGCGCCTCGCGTCGCGACGGTGCGGCGGCATCGATCGCCTGGAGCAGACGTTCGGCCGCCGCGCGATCCGATCCGAGCAGCGACCGGGCCATGCTGATCAGCGGCGCATAGGCCGGCTCGAACTCGGCGCTGAGGCGGATCGAGTCGAGGAGGCCAGGGGCCGCGGCCGCGATCAGCGCCGCTCCGCGCGGCTCGCCTGACAGCGCGGCGCCCGCCTGAATGAAGCGGTCGCGCGCCTGCCAGTAGCGGTCGAGGCGCTGGTCCCAGGCCGCGCGCTGGGCCGGATCGATCAGTTCGGCCGCATCGGTCCTGGCCTGGGCCAGGACGGTGAGCAGCAACTCCCATGGCGGCGCGGCGAGCGCGCCGACGTTGCGCCGGGCATCGAAGGTGACGAATGGAAAATCATCGGTGTTGTGCGGTCCCGGACCTGCGAAGTGCGCCAGCTGCGCAGCGCCGGCTACATACTGGCCGAGCAGGTCGATCGGCTGGTCGAGGCCGAGCGGGAGAAGCAGCGGGCGAAGCTGCGGGTCCGCGAGCCTGGCCGCGAGCCGCTCTGGGTCGACCGGCCTTGGGCTGCGCGCGCCGATCAGCGCGAGCATCGGCGTGCGCACGCTGTAATGGTTCAGCCACGCCGCGCCATCGGGGAAGATCGCGAGAAAGCTTCTGATGATCGCGCGCAGCGACGGCGCATCGAGCTGGTACAGCGGCAGCCATTGGCAGAACACGCCGTCGTCGCTCAGCCGGCGCCTGACCGCGTCGAAATGCTCGCGCGTGTAGAGCGCGCCGCTGCCGTCCAGCGCCGGGTGGAACAGGTCGGCGACGACAACGTCGTAGTGTCCGTCATCGGCGACGACGAAGCGTCTAGCATCGGCGATCGCGACCGGCGGCATGGTCTGCTTTGCAGCCGGATTGTCGAACCATGGCAGCAGTGCTACGACCTCCGCCGACAGCTCGACCGCCCGCACGTCGAGGCCCGGCATCTGCGCGCCGCCGAGCACGGTCGCACCGGTGCCGACGCCGAGAAACAGGGCGTTGCGCGGCGAGGGATGCAGCAGCAGCGGCAGCATGGCCTGACGGAAATCGGAGCGCACCGAGCTGGTGCCGCCCATGCGGAAATGGCCGTTGACCTCGAGATAGCGGGCGCCGGATGCGTCGTCGACAACGCTTGCCGTCGCCATCGGCCCTTCACGCAAGGCCAGGAGCTTGCCGCCGGGAGGCACCTTCACCAGCGTCGGCGCCGGCCCCGCTATCAGCACGAGTCCGAGCAGGCCGGGCAGCAGAGCCCAGCACAGCGCAGCGCAGCCGGGCGGCAGCAGCAGGAGATAGCCGAGCGCGACCAGAACCAGCGCCTTCCAGCTGCCGAGTGCCGGAATCAGCAGCTGCGCCGCCAACAGCGGCGCGATGGCCGCGCCGAGGCTATTGATGCCGACCGCCCAGCCGACCGATCCGTTGATGTCGCGCACCTCCTGCATCAGCGCTCCGAACAGCGCGCCCATGGCCATCGACGGAAGCAGGAAGAGCAGCAGCGCGACGCCGAGCTCGCCGGCGACGCCGAGGCTTGCCACCCGTTCGGCAGCGGCGGCCATCACCGGCGCGAGCAGGGCGGTGCCGAGGCAGGCGAGGGCGGTGCCGGCGAGCAGCGCGGTGTTGCGGGCGAGGCCCCTTCGCGCGAGCCGCTGCCAGATCAGCCCGCCCGCGGCGGTGCCAAGCAGATAGGCTGCCAGCAGGCAGGCAAAGCTGAATACGGTGTCCTGCATCATCTGCGCAGCCAGCCGCACGACCAGCACCTCGAACGCGATGCCGATGAGACCGGTGACGAACAACGTCCCGGTCAGGCGGAGGCCGGGCGTGCCGGCGGAGCGTCGATCGCCGGCGCGCGGCCTGGCCGGCAGCGCCCGGCCGAGCCGAAGTGCGGCCAGCGCGCAGGCCGCGTTCACCGCGGCGAGACAGAGCAGCGTCGTTGCGAGGCCGGACGCCGGAATCGCCACGAAGGTCGACAGCAGCGTGCCGGCGACGGCGCCGGCGGTATTGGCGCCGTAGACACCGGCGCTCACCGCGTCATGGCTCCGTGCCGCCGCCATCATGCGCTCCAGCGCCGTCAGCGTGCCGCCCATCGCCACAGTGGCCGGCAGCAGCACCAGCGTCGGAAGCAGGAAGCTCGCGCTCCACAGCAAGAGCGGCGAGGGCGCGGTGCCCAGCAGCGGCGCGAGCGCGCGTCCGCTCGCCGGCAGCAGCCAGATCGCGCCCACGCCCCACAGGCCGATCACGGCTTCAAGGACGGCGTAGACGCGGTGCGGCCGCGCGGCGCGGCGGATCCGCCCATCCAGGACGAAGGCCCCGAGTGCAAGGCCGGCGAACAAGCCGGCGATGGCCCCGAGCACGGCCATCATCTCGGTGCCCAGCGCGAGCGCGAGCTGGCGCGTCCAGACGATCTCGTAGCCCAGTCCGGCAAGGCCGGACGCCGCGATCAGCAGCTGCATCGGCAGCACGCGCGCCGTGCTCCCGCCGGCGGCGCTCGCGCCGGAGCCGCCATGCGTCTCCGTGATCAGATCGGCCGCGCGCCGGCCTGCATCAAGCGCTTCGGTCAAGGCTCGGTCCCTGCGGTTTTGTCGATCCGTCGTGCCGTGCTGATCGCCGTGCCGGCGGCAGCACCGAGCTTGGGATCGGGGGTCCGGGGCACCGCGATCGCGCCGCGACCATGTCCTTTTGTTTATGTTTCGTGACGGTGGTTTGACAGACGTTCTCTCGGGGCTCACCGGGCCGGCGTGAGACGGCTCGCCCCGCGGTGAACGACCCGGGCGGCCGCAGCCGCCCTGGTCTGATCATGGCGTGCGATCAGGGCGCCAGCGTCCACAGCTGCGAGCCCGCCGCCGACGCCGTCGAGGTCAGCAGCTGGTTGCCGACCGAGGTGCCGTTCTGGCTGACGACCTCGCTTGGATAGCTGCGCACAGCGATGGTGCCGGCCGCGGCATCGTAGCGGAAGCGCTGGTTGTTGTTGCCGGTGCAGGTCCAGATGATCAACTGCGCGCCGTCGCCATAGGTGCCGTTGTTGTCCAGGCAGTAATGCGGGTCCTGCATGCTGCGGATCATGCCGCTGGCGTCGTCGTAGCTCCAGGTCTGGTTGGCAGCGCCGGTGCAGTACCATTGGATCACCGCGGCGCCGTCGGCCATGGTGCCGCCATTGACGTCCATGCACAGCGCCGAGGTGCGGTTGACGATACGGAACGGCTGGCGCGACGCCGCAGCGGTGGAGACCGGCGTGTAGACGACGCCGAGCTTGTCGATGCCGTCGCCGGAGCGGCCGTGGAAGCCGGCGATCTGCCAGCCGTTCGGCGCGGTGTAGCTGGTGCAGCTCGACGTCGAGGTGCCTCCCGACAGCGTGCGGCCGGCGCTGGTGCCGAACGCGATCCGGAAGATGCGCGTGTGGCCCTGATACTGGTCGCTGCACAGGCTGACCGAGGTGAGGACCTCGCCGGCACCGAGCGTCAGGCTCTGCGCCGTGCCGCCGCTGCCGCCATGGCTGTAGACGGTGCCGTTGGAGAGGGTGAGTTCGACCTGGTCGACCCGGCTGCCGGTGCGGATCGAGAGCTTGCTGACGGAGGGATCGGCGGGCAGCGCGGCGACGTCGTTGTAGCTCGTGCCGTGCGGGCCGCCGAACTGATCGCTCAGCCGGCGGTTCGCCGCGGTCGTGAAGCTCCAATTGACCTCGATCGGATGATGGTCGGAGAGCTGCGCGCCGGTCGCGTCGAGCGCGTCCTGCCGGTCGACATAGGACGAGGCCTGCAGATTGAGGAAGCCGTTGTTGCGCCACAGCACCTTGTCGACGATTTCGCAGTCCGGCCGCGCGGTCTGGGTATCGCCGCAGATCAGCGCATCGCCGATCGGTGGCACGCTGCCGCCGCGGATCGTCTCGATCCAGGCGTCGCTGAAGCCGTGACGCAGGAAGTCCCACATGTTCTGGCCGGCGCGCGTGTAGCGGGTGTTGGTGTCGCCCATCACCATGACCGCGTTGCCGGCGGAGTTCGCCTCGATGTAGCTCAGGATCTGCACGACGTCGGACTCGCTGTAGGCAAGGTCGGTCGAGGACGTGCCGGATTGAGCGTGCAGATTGTAGAAATCGAGGTAGACGCCTTCGGCGAGGCGGGTGCGGACCAGCGAGAAGCCCTTCGGCGTCAGCGCATCGGAATCGGCACGCTTGTTCCAGGTGACGCGGTCGAGATCGTCGAACCAGGTCCGGCTGAGCGTGTTCAGCCCGTCGCCGATGCCTGCCGTTCCCGAGGTCGGCGTGCGATAGGGGTGATCGTCGCAGGTGTCGTACAGCGCGGCGTGCCAGAGAAAATCCTCCTGCACGTTGACGATGCCGAACTCGCGCAGATAGCAGCTGATCAGCCGCGAATGCGCGTCGCTGCCGCCGTTATAGGCGGTCGGCGTCTCCGCCACGTTGTAGGTCAGCGTGCTGAAGCTGCCCGTGGCCGCATGCAGCGGCGTGGCGAGCAGTCCGGCGCATCCAAGCGCGATGGCGCCCGCCAGTGAGCGAAAGGTCATGGGTCGATCCTCCTCGAATGTGTCGAAAGAGGCGGCGCGATACCATCGGCGGGTTGTCACCGTGATGACAGATTGATTGATGTTCTGTGCCTGAGATGTCCTTCAGGCTCGTGCAATCGGCGATTGCCCCTTGCTGTCCGGATCGCTCAGCTCCGGTGCGCGCGATCATCGAGACAGCGGGCGGTGCCATATCGATGGTTGCGCCTCCGCGCGACCACCGACGCTTGGAAGGTGGAGCAAAGGAGGGATCAACGCCGCGGTGCCCTGAACGCACATGCGCGGCGTCAAGCGTGCAATCGTCGCACGGTGCGCAAGCTCAGGTGTCCAGTGTGCATCGTCACCGGCTATCGTGCCGAGCCGCGTCCGCGGTCTGCAGCTTTTCGAAGATCGCCCCGTTCATCAGCAGCGCGATTTCGCTGGCGGGCATCGGCTTCTGGCATTCGGATAGCGGGTTGAACCAGAAGTTCGCGTTCGGCAGCATCGCAAACAGATTGCGGGCGGGGGCGCCGAGGCAGGCTTCCGGCTCCTTCACGTAGTCGGAGATGCGCTTCCTGGAGGTGAATGCCGGCAGCCAGGTCAGGCCCTGGAATTCGACCGTCGCGACGTTGACCCGCTCCTGGCGCGCAAGCGAGCGGCGCTCCCCGGGCTCGATCGGAGCCTCCGGTGTCAGGACATAGATCTCGGCCTCGAGCAGCGCGCGGTAGAACCGCGGGATGATCGCGGGATCTCGGCCGGCCGCCTGCATCAGCGCTTCGAGACTGTTCTCCGGTTCGAACATCGTGGCCTCCCTTGCATGAGTGAATCCTCGCGGCGCCGGCGTTAGGCCGGCTTGCCGCGAAGTGCGCGATAGACGGTGTTGCGCGAGATGCCGAGCCGCCGTGCGGTCCTGCTGATGTTGTTGCCGGTTTCCGCAAAGGTGTTGAGCACGAGGGCGCGCTGGATCTCGTGCAGGTCGGCCGGTCCGCCGTCTTCCATCGTGACTTTCGCTGCCATGCGCTCAGGGCTGACGAGCCCGATGACGGCGTCGACGGCGGCGGCGCCGATCACGGGGCCGGTCTCGCTGAGCGAGAGCCGCGCCAGAACATTGCGGAGCTCGCGGATGTTGCCGTCCCAACTCCGTTGCGCCAGCCGCTGAATGGCAGAATCGGACAGCGCGATCAACGGATCGATCTTCTGCATCAGATGGCGCGCGATGTCGGCGAAATCGCTGCGCTCGCGCAGCGGCAGCAGCGTCACCTCGAGCGTGTTGAGGCGAAACAGCAGGTCGGACCGGAAGCGGCCCTTGGCGATGGAAGCGTCGAGATCGGCATTGGTGGCCGACACCAGCAGCACGTCGACCTCGCGCTTGCTGCCGCCGACCGGCCGCACCGTCCAGTCGTCAAGGAAGCGCAGCAACACCGCCTGCAACGTCACCGGCATGTCGCCGATCTCGTCGAGAAACAGCGTGCCGCCATCGGCCTCCTTGAACAGGCCGGCCGAACCGCCCTTCCTGGCGCCGGTGAAGGCGCCTTCGGTGTAGCCGAACAGCTCGGCCTCGATCAGGCTGTCGGGAAGCGCTGCGCAATTGACCGCGACGAACGATCCGGTGCGCCGGCTCGCCGCATGCGCATGCCGCGCCATCTGCTCCTTGCCGGTGCCGGTCTCGCCGCGAATGAGGATCGGCATTTTTCGCGCAGCGGCGACGGCGACGTGCTGAACGATCGCGGCGATCCGCGGATCGGCGGAGACGAACGGCGCCGTCGTGTCCTTCGCTGGCGGCGGCCGCGGCGTCAGCACACGATGCGTCATCGGGAACTGCCTGGTGTTCTCGATCGTCGCGACGAACTGGCTGCCGACGTCGTCCTCGAGCCGTTGGCGCTCGTGGCGCCGGCCCTCGTCGACGAAGTCGCTGAAGCGCGCGCGGAACACGTCGCCGAAGCGGCGGCCCGCCGAGGCCGGCAAACCGTGCAGCAGCACGCGCGCGGCACGGTTGGCGGCGAGGATCTGGCCGTCTCTGTCGACCGCCAGCAGGCCGGCGCTGAGCGTGTGCAGATATTCGCCGCGATTGTGGAAGGCGATCAGGATATGGCCACGATGCTGCTCGCGGAACAGCCCGTTCTCGATCTGCGTCGCCGCCATCGCCACCAGCGCCTGGGTGTGCGCCTGGCGCGACATGCAGTCGGAGGACGCATCGAGGATGCCGGCGACCTCGCCGTCGGGTGCGAAGATCGGCGCCGCCACGCAGGTCAGATTGTTGTAGCGGGCGAAGAAGTGCTCGCGCCCATGTACGACGATCGGCCGTTTCAGATAGGCTGCCGTGCCGAGGCCGTTGGTGCCGCAGATGCTCTCGGTCCAGATCGATCCGGCGCGGATGCAGGCCGCATCCGACGCGTCGCTGAAGCTGGAATCGGAGATGATGTCGAGCAGCAGGCCTTCCGCGGTCGCAAACGCGATCATGAAATTGGAGCCGGCGATCTGCTGATGCAGCGTGTGCATCTCGGCCAGCGCGAGCCCGCGCACCAGCGAGCAGCGCTGCTGCTCCTGCCGCAGCACGGCTGCGTCGACGAACTCAGGCGAGGGCGGACGCAGCGCATCGAGTCCGAGCGTGATGCAGCGCATCCAGCTGTCGTAGATGTCGGCCGACAACTGATCGGCCGGTAGATGCCCCTGATCGTCGAGCTTCATCCACGCGCCATCGAGACGCCGGCTGGCTGGCAGCATCGTCCATCCTCCCGCTCTGAGGGCTTGGCGTCGTCCCCGTCGCCGCAGCTGTGTGTTGTTACTTATGTCGCTGCTGCGCGGATCATAGAGCAATCGCGCGGGAATCCAAATTGCCTCGGCAGAGCCGAGCATCGCGTCGCGCCTTCGAAAACTGTTCCGTCTCGGAACAGTTGCGCCGTCGGCATTGATCCGCGGCGGACCGAACAGCAGTTTTCGCGCATGCGATAACCCGCGGAATTACAGCTTGTTAGCTCGCTGGCATAGCTCTTGCTCAACCATGGTCAACGACGGCTGCGTCATGTTGACGTCGAAACAAAAAATATCCGGGGGAGTGAAATGAAGGCCGCGGTTCTCCATGCATTCGATGAACAGCTGACGGCGAAGGAGTTCGTCCGCTACGAGGAGGTCCCCGATCCCAGGATCTCGCGCCCGATGGATGTCATCGTGCGGATCGGCGGCGCCGGCGTCTGCCGCACCGACCTGCACATCGTCGAAGGCATCTGGCGCACCAAGGTCGACGTCAAGCTTCCCTACATCATGGGTCATGAGAACGCGGGCTGGGTCGAGGCCGTCGGCCCAGGCGTCGAAGGCGTCAAGGTCGGCGACAGCGTCATCTGTCACCCGCTGGTGACCAGCGGTCACTGTCTGGCGTGCCGGCGCGGCAACGACATGCATGCGCTCGACAGCTCCTTCCCCGGCATCAATGCCAATGGCGGCTACGCGCAATATCTGCTGACGGGGCAGCGCTCGCTGATCAAGCTGCCGAAGTCGCTGGCGCCGAAGGACGTCGCGCCCTACACGGATGCCGGCCTGACGGCGTATCGTGCGGCCAAGAAGGCGTCGCGCCATCTGCTGCCGGGCGAATACGCCGTGGTGATCGGTGCCGGCGGCCTTGGCCATATCGGCATCCAGGTTCTGGCGGCGCTGTGTGCGGCGGAGATCATCGTCGTTGACCGCTCCGAGAAGTCGCTCGAACTGGCGAAGACATGCGGGGCGCATCACCTGGTGAAGGCAGGTGACAGCGACGTCGAAGCCGTGCTGGCGCTGACCGGCGGCCGCGGCGCTGAAGCCGTCATCGACTTCGTCGGCGAGGGCGATGCCATCGCCAAGGGGCTGGCGATGACCGCGAACGGCGGCTCCTATTACATCGTCGGCTATGGCGGCAAGATCGACCTGCCGACCATCGACATGATCACGACCGAGAAGACCATCGTCGGCAACCTCGTCGGTACGTATGCCGAACTGGTCGAGCTGATGGCGCTGGCCGACCGCGGCCTGGTGAACCTTCACACCAGGGAATACCGGCTCAGCGAGGCCAATGATGCGCTGCATGATCTGCACCATGGGCGCATCCATGGACGCGCGGTGCTGATCCCGTAGCGCGTGCGCCGCCAGTGCTCGGTGTCCATCCCAATCATCGAACGAAAGTGATGCGGGTGACGAAGTCCAGCGACAATGGACCACAGATCACGGCCGAGGAAGCTGCCCAGCTGCAGCTCGCCCGCGACCGCATGATCGCCCGGCACAAGCTGATCGAGGGCATCATTCGCAACAACGAGATGCAGCTCAGGAACGAGAGCGCGCGCGGCGGCGCCGAGATCGAGCTGGAATGCGCGCGGCGCGACCTCTCACGCTCGGAAGGCGGAGGCGCAGCGCGGGACGAATTCCACAGGGTGACGGAGCGCCTGAGCCAGCTTTGCGACGAGCACGCGCGCCTCGTCGCCGAGCGCGAATGGCTCAATCACGCTTTGTTGGAATTCGACAGCACACCCACCGAGGACGATCACAAACGGACGGGACATGCATGATGAGCAAGGTCGACATGAGCAGGCTCAATTTCAAAAAGCCCGGCGGGCCTGTCTCGGCGGTGCCGCCGGCGCGCAGTGAAACACAGCCGTCGCCAGCGGAGCCGACAGAGGAGGACCGCTCGAAGGACGCGTTCTTCGCGCAGGTCGGCGAACTCGCCGAGGCGATGATCGCGCAGCACGGCAGTGAGTTTGCCATCGGCACCTTGGTGCTGGCGGCGAAGTTCGTCGCGGAGGGCCGGCCTCTGGTCAGCCGCGGCGCCGAAGCAGGCGAGGCGGCGAGCGCCGCCAAGCCGGTCTGAAATGCCAATTCATTGCGGGAGTCAAAGTCAATTTTCGGACCTCAAAGTTGATGGGCAGACGTGAATTTGCAGGAGACTTCGCGGGAGCCGCCATCTGCCGGAAGCTCCTTCGATCGAACGATCAAGGCCTGAATCCAAGAAGCTGATGCAACGTTCAAAGGAGAAGGAAATGTCTGCAAGTCTGACGCTCAATAAGATTACCGCCCAGAAGGGCATCACGATTGCCGAGGCAGCCAATCGCGTCGCGGACCTCGGCTGGACGCCGAGCTATGTCCAGGAGGCGATGACGTTCCCCACCGACTACAAGATTTCGAAGACTCCCCGCGACCCGATGAAGCAGGTCCTGCGCTCGTACTTCCCGATGCAGGAGGAGAAGGACAACCGCGTCTACGGCGCGCTCGACGCGGCGCTGCGTGGCGACATGTTCCGCAATGTCGAGCCGCGCTGGGTCGAGTGGATGAAGCTGTTCCTGGCGATCATCCCGTTCCCGGAGATCTCCGCGGCGCGGTCGATGGCGATGGTCGGCCGGCTGGCGCCGGGCGAGGAGCTGCGTACCGGCTTCACGATGCAGATGGTCGACGAGTTCCGGCACTCGACGATCCAGATGAATCTCAAGAAGTGGTACATGGAGAACTACATCGATCCGGCCGGGTTCGACATCACCGAGGCCGCGTTCGGCAAGTGCTACGCCACTACGATCGGGCGCCAGTTCGCCGAGGGGTTCCTGACGGGCGACGCGATCACCGCAGCCAACGTCTACCTGACGGTGGTCGCGGAGACTGCCTTCACGAACACCCTGTTCGTGGCGATGCCGTCAGAAGCCGCCCGCAACGGCGATTATGCGCTGCCAACCGTGTTCCTCTCGGTGCAGTCGGATGAATCGCGCCACATCGGCAACGGCCATTCGATGCTGATGGCGATGATCAACGATCCGTCGAACCACCAGCTGCTCGAGCGCGACCTGAAATACGCGTTCTGGCAGAACCACGCGATCGTCGACGCCGCGATCGGCACCTTCATCGAGTACGGCACCACGAACCGCGACAAGAACAAGGAGTCCTATGCGGAGCTCTGGCACCGCTGGATCTATGAAGACTATTATCGCACCTACATGCTGCCGCTGGAGAAATACGGCATCAAGATCCACCACGACGACGTCGCCGCCGCCTGGGACCGGATCGTCAAGAAGAACTACGTCCACAAGACCGCGCAATTCTTCGCGGTCGGCTGGTCGGCGAACTTCTGGCGCATCGAGGCCCAGACCGAGAAGGATTTCGAGTGGTTCGAGCACAAATATCCTGGCTGGTACGCCGAGTTCGGCGACTTCTGGAAGTGGTATGCAAAGCTGAGCGTGCCGGGCGAGACCAACATTCTCTTCAACAGCGACGTGGGCTACGTCTACCCGCACCGCTGCTGGAGCTGCATGGTGCCGTGCCTGATTCGCGAGGACTTCGTGTGCGACGAGGTCGACGGCAAGATGTACACCTATTGCTCGGAAGGCTGCCGCTGGACCCACAAGGTGGCGTTTGCCGCCGAGTATGAAGGCCGCGCCACGCCGGCGATGGGCCGCTTCAGCGGTCGCCGTGAATGGGAAGACTGCTATCACGGCTGGGACATCGCCGACGCCATCAAGGATCTCGGCTTCGTCCGTCCGGACGGCAAGACCCTGACGGCCCAGCCGCATCTGCGGTTCGACGCCAAGGACATGTGGACGCTCGATCACGTGCGCGGCCACCAGCTCGGCAGTCCGTTGCGCGGCTTCCGCGCGCTCTCGCCGATCGAGCGCGAGGTTGCGGTCGCCGACTATCGCAAGGGCTTCACCATCAATCCTTGCCACTGACGATGCGAGAGCAGGGGGCCGGTTGGCCGGCTCCCTGCGATCTTAGGCTTGGGCGTGTCGGGGAGATTGTCGATGTCGGTTGTTACGAAGGCTGCCGTGACGGACGTGCAGGTTCACAAGGTTCGGTTCGAGCCTGTCGGAATCGAGATGGAGGTCGAGGAAGGCGAGACCGTGCTCGATGCGGCGTTTCGTCAGGGCATCTCGCTGATGCATGGCTGCAAGGAAGGCCAATGCGGAAGCTGCAAGTCGAAGCTCGTCGACGGCGATATCGAGCTCTTGAAATACTCGACGTTCGCCCTGCCGGACTATGAGAGCGAGAACGGCCACGTCCTGCTGTGTCGGACCCACGCCTATAGCGATGTCAGCTTCGAGCTGCTCAATTACGACGAGGATCTGCTCAGGCGATCGATCGCGGTCAAGACGTTTCGCGGCCGCGTCGCCGCCATCACGGCGCTGACGGCGGACATCCGTCGGCTGGAGATCGAGATCGACAAGCCGATAAAGTTCTGGGCTGGCCAGTATGTCGACCTGACGATCGACGACGGCCGCATCACCCGGGCCTTCTCGATGGCCAATGCGCCTGGCGAGGGAACGCGGCTCTGCTTCATCATCAAGACATATCCGAATGGCGCCTTCTCCTCGCGGCTCGACGGCGGCCTTGGCGCCGGTGATCTGGTCATGGTGAAGGGGCCCTACGGCACCTGCTTCCGGCGCGAGGAGCGGCCCGGCCCGATGCTGCTGATCGGCGGCGGGTCGGGGATGTCGCCGCTGTGGTCGATCCTGGCCGATCATATCGCGAGCGGCGAACAGCGGCCGATCCGCTTCTTCTATGGCGCCCGGACGCGTGCCGATCTGTTCTATCTCGACGAACTGGCGGCGATCAGCGCGCAGCTTGCGGATTTCAAATTCGTTCCCGCGCTGTCGCATGCCACGGCTGACGACCATTGGGACGGCGAGACTGGCTTCGTGCACGAGGTGGTCGCGCGGCACCTGCGGCAGGAGAATTGGCCGGGGGCGATCGACGCCTATGCCTGTGGTCCGACGCCGATGATCGACGCGGTGCTGCCGATCCTGCAGGTCAACGGCGTCGAGCCTGATCACATCTATTTCGACAAGTTTACGCCGGCGGTGCGATGACGGCGTTCGGACATCGTCGCAACACAACAGCAAAAGAGGGAGGACGTCATGAGTGCACAAGCGAACACAGCGACCGCAGAGCCCACGGTTGCCAAATCGGGGGCGGCGGGAGCGGCGGTGTTTCCAGGCTCCGACAGCCGCAAGTATAATTATTTCGATCCGAAGGGCCGCAAGGCGACCCACTACGAGGATATGACGGTCGACGTTCAGCCGGATCCTGAGCGCTATCTGCTGCAGGACTGGATCATCTCCTTCCCCGATGGAACGCCGACCTACAGCAAGGATTGGACGGCGGCCAAGAGTTCCAACTGGCACAAGTTCCGCGCGGTCGATCAGGAATGGGAACGGACGCACTATCAGCGGCAGTCGACGATCTGCGGCATGGTGCAGAACACGATCGAGAACGGCCGCAAGTCCGGCGCGCCGGCGCGCTTCGACCCCGCCTGGGTGAAGGTCCTGCAGAACCATCTCGGCGCCTACAAGCATGCGGAGTTCGGGCTGGGGACGTCGACGATGCAGGCGCAGCGTTATGGCTACACCCAGATGGTCAACAACGCCATCCTGACCAACTCGTCCTACAAGCTGCGCTTCGCCCAGGATGTCACGCTCTATCTGAGCGAGATCGCGCTCGACCTTCCAGGCTTCGACGTCAATGCGGGCAAGCAGCATTGGCTGGAGGATCCGATCTGGCAGGGCGTGCGCAAGTCGATCGAGTCGGTGATGGGCTCGAATGACTATCTCGAGCAGTATTTTGCCACCAACGTGGTGTTCGAGCCGTTGGTCGGTGAGCTGTTCCGGTCCGGGTTCCTGATGCAGGCGGCGTCGGCGCAGAACGACTTCATCACGCCGGCTGTGGTCTCGGCGGCGGAAGCCGACTACGAGCGCAACCTCGCCAACACGGTCGAGCTGTTTCACATCCTCGGCACGGACCCAGCCCATGGCGCGAACAACATCGCGCTGTTCAACAAGTGGTTGGCCAAGCACGCTGAGCTGGCGCTCGACGCGGCCAACCGGCTGCAGCCGATCTGGTCGCAGCCCCGCGTCAAGGTCGTCTCGTTCAACGAGGCCCTGTCGCAAGCCAAGAACCGGATCAGGGGCATTGCCGCCGAGCTTGGCCTGACGGTCCCCACCGCTCTTGCCTCGTAGCCGAAGCCATTCATCCAAATCCGTCAGGAGAGTTACCATGATGCACGAAGCCGAGAACATCTTCAAATCGATGAAGGACATCACCTTCGAGGACACGGTGTCCCATCAATGCGGGGTCACGATGAATGACAGCGTCGAGGCGCGTGCCATCGCCGACGTCATGAGCCGGCACGACCACATCACCGTGACCTATATGCCGGCGATGATCCGGATCGACGGCATCGGCAAGATGGAATTCAAGATGGACGAAATCTCGGAAGAGCTCGGTCGTGAGATGACGCCGTATCTGTTCGAGATTTCGACGTCGACGCATTACGGCCGGATGGTCATGATCGACGACAATACCGTGATGCTGTTCGGCGACATGAACGAGATGATGAAATACATCGTCTGAGCTGGATTGCGCAGGACGCCCGGCTGGCCGTGCGCCGGCCGGGCCAACCTGGCTCTGCCAACAATGCCGGGCCTCATAACACTCAGTCTGGGAGCGGGAGAAACGCGATGTACAGGACAGCTACGGGCGAAGAGATTTTCGTGATCGACGGGCACACCCATTTCTGGGACGGCAGCCCGGCCAACCAGAAGAACATTCACGGCAAGCAGTTCATCGAGTGCTTCTATGCCTACCACTCCAACCTCAGTCCGCCGTCGGAGAAGTGGGAGAAGGAGAAGTTCGAGAAGTACGACGCCAAGACGATGTTCGAGGACCTGTTCGTGTCGGGCTATGACGACATGGCGATCCTGCAGCCGACCTATCTGACCGATTTCTACAAGAACGGCTTCAACACCACCGAGCGCAACGCGGCGATCAAGAAGAGCCATCCGGACCGCTTCATTCTCAACGGCGCGTTCGATCCGCGCGACGGCAACAAGGGGCTGGAGGACCTGCACGCGCTGGCGGAGAAGCATAAGCTCCAGGGCGTGAAGCTGTACACGGCGGAGTGGCGCGGCGAGTCCAAGGGCTACAAGCTGTCCGACAAGGACTCCTATAAATATCTCGAGGCGGCGCAGAAGCTCGGCATCAAGAACGTGCACGTCCACAAGGGGCCGACGATCATTCCGCTGAATCGTGATGCGTTCGATGTCGCCGATATCGACGACGTCGCGACCTCGTTCCAGGACCTGAACTTCATCGTCGAGCATTGCGGGCTGCCGCGGCTGGATGATTTCTGCTGGATCGCGACCCAGGAGACCAATGTCTATGCGGGCATCGCCGTGGCGCTGCCGTTCATCCATTCGCGTCCCGGTTATTTTGCCCATGTGATGTCGGAGCTGTTGTTCTGGCTCGGGCCGGACAAGATCCTCTATGGCAGCGATTACGGCATCTGGACCCCGAAATGGCTGATCGACAAGTTCATGGCGTTCGAGATTCCGGAGGACCTCACCAAGGAAACCGGCTCGGTGCTGACCCTGGAGAACAAGACCAAGATCCTCGGCCTCAACGCGGCACGGCTCTATGGCATCGACGTCGAAGCCCAGAAGAAGAAGATCAGGGCCGGCGGCGGCTACGCGCATCTGTCTGAACCCGTGCCGGCGTGAACGCCATGAGCGGGCGGAGCGCAAGGAGCCTGCCGGCACACGACCGGCAGGCGGAGCAGAGGATGGTCGACGCAAGGCAGGCCGAGCTGTGGGCCTGCCTGCACGGCGTCATGGATCCGGAGCTGGACGAGTCCGTGGTCGATCTCAACTTCGTCACCAAAGCGGATGTGGACGCGAGCAGCCGTGTCCACATCGAATTCAGGCTACCGACCTATTGGTGTGCCGCGAATTTCTCGTTCCTGATGGCCGACGACATGCGTCGTGCTGCGATGGCACTGGACTGGGTGACGGGTGTCAGCGTGGTGCTCGGCGAGCACATGTATGCCGACAAGATCAATGCAGGGCTGGCGCTGGGCCTGTCGTTCCAGGAGACGTTCGGCGTCGAGGCCGATGGCGACCTGGAGGATCTGCGCCGGACGTTCCTCGTCAAGGCGTTCCAGCGCCGTCAGGTCGCGCTGCTCAATCATCTCACCGCGACAGGTCATTCGCCGGAGACGCTGACGGCGCTCACCTTGGCGGAGCTGCATAGCCTGCCCGTCGACGACGAGGGCGACAGATTGCGGCGGCGCTATCTCGAGCGGCGCGACGTCGTGTCGGCCGCGACTGACGAGATGCCGGCCTTCGTCGACGCTGCGGGCTCGCCGCTGCGCGCCGACGGCTTTGCAGCCTACGTCTCAGGGCTGCGGCGTGTCGGCGTCAACGCCGAGTTCAACAGCGCGCTGTGCCGCGGGCTGCTGTCGGTGCGGTTCGATCTGGAGACGCCATTCGTTCCGAAAGCACGCGCCTCGGCCTGACTGGCCGGGGGACAACAACAACGGTCGCGCCGGCCGTGACGGCGGTGAACGACCAGGCCAATGGGAGGTTGAGGACATGCCGAAGATCATGCTGCATGACGAAGCGGCGCGGGCCGCTCTGGGACGGGGCGTTGCCAAGCTGGCCAAGGCGGTGCGCGGCACCCTGGGTCCGAAGGGAATGAACGCCATCATGGACCGTCCGATCGGGACGCCGATCGTGTCGCGGGACGGCGTCAGCATCGCCAGCGAGATCGAGCTGGAATGCCCGTTCGAGAACATGGGCGCGCAGGTGCTGCGCGAGGTCTCGAAGCAGACCAACGACACCGCGGGCGACGGCACCACGACGGCCACGGTGCTGGCCGACGTGCTGGTGCAGGACGGCTTGAAGAGCCTCGCGGCCGGCGCCAATCCGGTCGAGCTGGTCGAGGGCCTCGAGCTGGCGGTGGCGGAGACGATCAAGCACCTGAAACGGTCGGCAATCGCCCTGCAGGGTTCGGCAGGCCTGCGGGCGGTCGCGAGCATCGCGGCAAATGATGCTGCGCTCGGCGACATGGTCGCGGAAGCGTTCGAGCGCGCAGGAACCCACGGCATCGTCGCGGTCGAATATGGCAACACGGTCCAGACGACGCTCGAAGTCGTCGAAGGCATGGCGTTCGAGCGCGGCTATCTCTCGCATCACATGGTGACCGACGTCGAGCGCATGCAGGTCGTGCTCGACAATCCGTTCATCCTGATGACGGACCACAAGATCCAGAGCGGCGAGCAGCTTGCCGGCGTGATCTCGCTGGTGGAGAAGAGCGGCAGGCCGCTGCTGATCATCGCCGAGGAGGTTGCACCGGTCGTGATCATGCAGCTGCTGGCGCGCCGCGAGAAGAACAACTTCAAGGTCGCCGCGATCCATCCGCCGGAGTTCGGCCATTGGCGTAAGGCGATGCTGGAGGATATCGCGATCACCACCGGCGGCCGTGTCATCTCGGTCGATCTCGGCGGCCGGTTGGAAAAGGCCGAGTTGCAGGATCTCGGCGCCGCGCGTCAGGTGCGGATCTCCGCCTCCAAGACCTTGATCACGGCCGGTGCCGGCGATCCGGACAGGATTGCCGCCCGCCGCGAGCAGGTGATGCGGCAATATGATGCGGCGCCTGAGAACATCGAGCGCGACAAGTTCCAGGAGCGCATCGCCAAGCTGTCGGGCGGCACGGCCATGATCCTTGCAGGCGGAGCGACGCCCGTCGAGCAGAAGCGCCGCACCCAGCTGATCGAGGATGCGATCAATGCGACGCGGGCGGCGATCGAGGAGGGCATCGTCCCCGGCGGCGGCTTTGCGCTGCTGAAGGCGGCGCCCAAGCTCGACGACCTCATCAAAGGCCTCGACGGCAGCGTGAGGCAGGGCGCCGAGCTGCTGCAGCGAGCGCTGAGCCGGCCGCTGTTCCACATCGCGTCCAACGCCGGCCTCGATGCCGAGGCGGAGGTCAACAAGGTTGCGAAGGGCGCCAACGGTCATGGCCTCGACGCGCGCAACGGTGCCTCGGTCGATCTCGTCAAGGCCGGCATCGTCGATCCCGTCAAGGTCTGCTACAGCGCGGTGCGCAATGCCGCCTCCGTCGCCGGGCTGATCCTGACGACGCAGACGTTGATCGCGAAGAAGCCGGATGACTACGACCCGACGGCCGGCCCGGCGCTGGGCGGTGGCGCTGAGCGGCTTTGATCCACCCGGCTTGCGCTGGAGGTGAGCCGGGTGTCCGTGCCCGGCTCTGGTGCTCCGTGTTGGTCACTCGATGTTGGTCACTCCAAGGCCATGTCCGTAGCGACATGAGCGCAGCGCCGCGGACTACGGCCGCGGCTGGCCGAGCGCGCGATAGATCGTGTTCCTGGAGACGCCGAGACGGCGCGCGGTCTCGCTGACATTGCCATTGGTCTCCGCGTAGACCATCAGGATGCGGGCGCGCTGGACGTCCTGCAGCGATCCAGTGTCCGGCGGCGGGCGCTGACCTATCACTTGGCCGATCACTTGGCCAAGCATAGCGTCCACGCAGGCCTCGTCGATCACCCCGTTGGACACGCCGAGCGTGAGCCGCGCCAGCATGTTGCCGAGCTCCCGGATGTTGCCCTGCCAATGGTTCGGTGCCAGCCGCGCCAGCGCCTCGGCCGTAATGCCGCAGCCCGGATCGATCTTGCGCAGCAGCTGCCGCGCAATGGCGTCGAAATCGCAGCGCTCGCGCAGCCGCGGCAGCCGCACCTCGAGCGTGTTGAGGCGATACAGCAGGTCGGAGCGGAAGCGCCCGTCGGCAATCGCCTTGTCGAGCGCGGCGTTGGTCGCGGACACCAGGAAGACGTCGACCTTGAGGGCGCTGCCGCCGACCGGCCGCACGGTCCAGTCGTCGAGCAGGCGCAGCAGCACGCCCTGCAGCGCCACCGGCATGTCGCCGATCTCGTCGAGAAACAGCGTGCCGCCATCGGCCTCTTTCACGAGGCCAGTGGCGCCGCCGGACCGTGCGCCGGTGAACGCGCCATCGGCATAGCCGAACAGCTCGGCCTCGATCAGGCTGTCAGGGAGCGCGGCGCAATTGATCGCGATGAAGGGGCCTGAGCGGCCGCTGGCAGCGTGGGCATGGCGTGCCAGCTGCTCCTTGCCGGTGCCGGTCTCGCCGCGGATCAGGATCGGCATCTTGCGCGCCGCCGCGCTCTCGACGCGCCGCACGATCGCGAGCACGTTCGGATCCTCGGCAACGAAGCCCGGGCTCTTGGCGGCGGCTGGCTTCGTCGGCGGCTGAGATGCCTGCGCGTGGCGCGACGGCGCCGCCGGGGGCGTGCCGTCGCGCCCGCGTGTCGTCACGGCACTGCGATCTCCGGGGGCCCGCCGCCGGGCATGCATCACGACGATCGCGCCGACACCCGTGCTGCCGTTCTTGACGAGCTCGAAGCTCGCATGGGGCAGCAGCTCCCTGAGCTTCGCCGGCCAGTCCTCGAACGCGACAGTTTTCAGGAACCGCGTCGGCGCCTCGCCATCGGTGTTGAGGCCGTTGTCCTTCATGGCGCGCAGCCCGCGCTCGGTCGCATGGAGGATGGCGCCGCGGCGGTCGAGCAGGATGCATTCCTCGGTGGCCCAGGAGGCGCGCTTGGCGATGAAGTCGCACAGCAGCTGCTCCTTGTCCTGCCGCGCCAATTGCGCCAGCACGCTCTCGACGTGATGGCCGACGGCCACCGCCAGCGCCAGGCTCTGCGGATTGAAGGTGCTGGCCGGGCCGGAGATGTCGACGACGCCGAGCAGCTCGCCATCGTTCGGATCGTGAACCGGAACCGCGGCGCAGGTCCAGCGCTGGACCTCGGTGCAGAAATGCTCGGCGCCGTGAATCTGGACCGGGCATGAGTCAGCCAGCGCCGCGCCGATCGCGTTGGTGCCGATATCGGCCTCGCTCCAGCGCCCGCCATGTTCGAGATGCACCGCGCGGCCGGCATCGATGACCCTGGCGTCGCCCTGGGTGTCGATGATCAGGCCGGTGGGATCGGTGAGGATCATGATCGAGCCGGCGTCGCTCAGGAACGTCTTGGAGTTCTGCAGCGCGCAGCGGGCGGCGTGGCGCAGCGCGGCATGCTTGGCGCGCTGGCGAAAGAGTTCCGCCTCCGCGACCAGCGGTGCCTTCGCGCGATCGACGGTGACGCTGTGCTGCCGCGATCGCTGCCACGACGCAGCCACGGTCGATCTCACCGCGCCCGACAAGGTGCCGCGTTCGACGAATTTTTGCCATGCAGCCCGTACGTCCCGTTGGTCCATTCCGGTTCCTCCAACGTGTCGATGCCCGCTGCCCACGACGTCCCGCGATCAAATGCCTGCTGTGGATGCCCTGTCGTGGCAAACCGGCCACCGATCACGCCGCAACGGTCAAATTGTCCGAGCCGTTCGAACCTGATTCCTCCAAAATGTCGGGAGATATGTGCGCGTGCGAACGCGAGGGCGACCACGTCGGCCCATCAACCACCTTGCTCGCGTTTCACGTCCCCGACGTCCCAGCGCTTCCTCGACGCTGGTAACGCCCGACCTTATACGTGTTGGTCAATTGCGCAAAGCCGAACTCATCACGTTGCCGATCAATCATGCGACAAATTGAACGCGTATCGCCATCTGCACTGTCCAGCCACATTGACATGCGCGACATCGAATGACGTCACTACGTGCCACACGGAAGCAAGCTGCCGCATCGAGGCGCGCATCGCGCGCCAATGTGCGATGCGGAGCAGGGATCGTGAACCCGGCGTGTTAGCCGGCTACTACATTTACGTCATGATCGATGTCCCGATCATGCGGCTGCAGTTGGGTCGTTGCGAGCCGGCCGTCGTCTTGCGCGATACGTCAGCGGATATCAAAACGGCCCGCGGGGTCGGCGGACCCGCGGGCCTTGCTGACAAGCCGAACAGCTGAAGGTGCCATGCATCGTCGCAATCGCGACGTCGTCAGGGAATCGGCGTGAATTTCAGTTCGCCGATCGGCACGACCTTGTCGGTGCGCACCATCTTGTATTCCGTGCCGGCCCCGAGCCATTTGTCCCAGATGCGATTGATCTCGCCGCTGCTGTCGAGCGCCAGCAGCGTTGCGTTGACCTTTGCGAGCAGTGCCGGCTCGTCCTTTTTCATGCCGATGCCGATCGGCTGAAGGATCATCGGTTCGTCGATCATCTTGAGCTCGACGCCGCCGGTCTTGGACTGGTTGACCAGTTTGGTGATCGTCATCGTGTTGGCGACCATGCCGACCGCTTTGTTCTGCTGCACGGCCATGAAGGCCGAGCCCGTATCCTGGAAGGTGAGGGGATCGGAGCCGTTGAGCTTGATCGATAGTTCGGAGGTCGATCCCTTGGTCGAGGACAGCCGCTTTCCGGTGAAGTCCGCCTTCTTGGTGCCGGGATCGCTCGCCTTCACGGCGAGCATCTCCTTGGCGATGTAATAGGGGTCGCTGAACTGGATCTGCTCGGCGCGGCTCAGCGTATAAGCGAGGTTGGCGACGGTAATGTCGACATGGCCCAATTTGACTTCCGGCACGCGCGCATCGACCGACAGCGGGGTGATCTTGGCGGTTACGCCCAGCGCTTTGGCGATCGCGCCGCACAGGTCGACGTCGAAGCCGACCATGTCGCGGGTCTTGGGATCAGGGGCGGCGAAGGGCGGTACGTCCGCGAATGTGCCACAGCGCAGTTCCTTCCGTTGCAGGATGTCCTGCAGCTGATCGGCGCGGGCGGCGTAGCTGATGCTGCTGATGCTGACAGCGACCAACAAGAGATGGGCGGTCGTTCGGGACAACATGGTTCGACTCCTGCTGAGAGACAATGAAACGAAGGTCATCGGTCGCGTAGATCGGCGAGGAAGCGTTGCGCTCGGGGGTGTTCCGGATTGCTGAAGAAACTCTTCGGCTCCGCCATGCTGAGAATGCGGCCTGCGTCCATGAACCAGACGCGATCGGCGACCTCGCGCGCGAACGCCATTTCGTGGGTGACGCACATCATGGTCATGCCGTCGCTCGCGAGGCTGCGCATGACGGCGAGGACCTCGCCGACCATCTCCGGGTCGAGCGCGCTGGTCGGCTCGTCGAACAGCATCGCGGGCGGCTCCATCGCAAGCGCGCGCGCGATGGCGACGCGCTGCTGCTGTCCGCCCGATAATTGCGCCGGAAACGAATGCGCCTTGCTCGCCAGTCCGACCCGGTCGAGCAGGAGCATGGCTTTGTCGTGCGCCTCGGCAACTGGCAGCCCGCGCAGGCGGAGCGGCGACAGCATGATGTTGTCGAGCGCGGAGAGATGCGGAAAGAGATTGAAGCTCTGAAACACGAAGCCGATGCGGCTTCGGAGTCTGTTGAGGGTCTTGCTCGTCATCTTGGCATGAACGTTCTGACCGTCGAACAGCAGCTCTCCGGATTGGATTTCCTCCAGGCGGTTGACGGTCCGGATCAGGGTGGATTTTCCCGACCCCGACGGCCCGCAGACGACCACGACTTCGCCCTTGCGAACCTGGGCGTTGATGTCGACGAGGGCGTCGAAGTCGCCGTATCGCTTGTTGACACGCTTGAATTCGATCATGGTCGGCTGGTCCGAAGCGCTGTCATCGATCATGGTCAGGGCTCTGCTGCCAGAGGGGTGCCGTTGTTGACCGGCGCGTGGGCGCCACCCTTGCCGGCCCGTTTTGCGGCGACGCGCCGTTCGAGCCAGTTCGCCAGTTGGGTCAGGCTCCAGCAGACGACGAAATAGATGGCTGCGAGGAGAGCGAAGACCTCGAAGGGTTTGGTCAGCAGGCGATTGTTGATCTGGTTCGCCGCGAAGGTGAGCTCGGGGACGTTGATCACGTAGCCCAGCGTCGTTTCCTTGATGGTGGAGACGAACTGACTGAGAAGGCTCGGTGTCATGTTGTAGATCGCCTGCGGCAGGATGACGTACCGCATGGCGCCGATATGACTATGGCCGAGCGCGCGGGCGGCGTCCATCTGTCCCCGAGGCAGCGCCTGGATTCCGGCCCGCACGATCTCACTCAGGAAGGCGGCCTCATAGATGACGAGAGCAACGACCATCGTGACGAAACCCGGCACGACCGTTCCGATGACGAGGGGAACGAGAAAATAGCCCCAGAAGATGATCATCAGCAGAGGGACGCCGCGCATGATGTAGACGAGGGCCGTCGCCGGCGCGCGCAGCATCAGCCAGGGCGAAAGTCTCGCCAGGGCGACGACGACGCTGAGCGGGAAGGCCAGCGCGATGCCGAGCACCGACAGCAGCAGCGTTGCCGCAATGCCGCCCAGCGGACCGTTCGGATATTGGCCGATCAGCAGCAGCAGCCAATCGTCCTGGATGATCGAGAAGATCTGCGCCAGCATCAGCGTGCTCCGATCGGACTGGCGCGCCGGCCCAGCCATGCGCCGATCCCCATCAGGATCAGTGAGCAGCCGAGATACACGATCGTTGCGATCAGGAACGTCTCGAAGGTGCGGAAGCTCTGGTTGTCGACCTCCTTGACGGCGTGGGTCAATTCGGCGACGCCGATCGCCATGGCGAGGCTGCTGTTCTTGAACAGAGAGACCGAGTGATTGACCAGAGCGGGCAGGGCGTTGCGGAACGCCTGCGGCAACATGACGTAGCGCATCGCGCTGAGATAGCCGTGCCCGAGGGCGCGCGCGGCCTCCTCTTGCCCGGCGGCGACCGAGCGCAGGCCGGAGCGAAGATCCTCGCTGAAATAGGCCGCCTGGCAGAGGCCGAGGCCGATGATCGCGAACGTCGCCTCGGCGTGGTGCTCGCTCAGCCATTCCTGAAGACCTGACGGCAGCAGGCTGGAGATGCCGAAATACCAGAGGATCAACTGGACCAGCGTCGGGACGTTGCTGTGATAGGACACGTAGGCGCGGACGGCGCGCTCCGCGATCCGGCTCGGCAGCAGGCGGATCACGAGCAGCAGGATGCCGAGGCTCATCGCCAGGACCCATGAGCCGGCCGCGATTATGAGCGTGACCAGAAAGCCGTCCGCCAGCATCCCGGCAAGCTGGGGATTGAGCAGGATCGCGGTGACGTCGAAACCCTGCATGGCCGGCTCAGGAGGATTTGCTGGCCGGCGTCGCCGGTTTCGCGGTGGAGAGCCCGCCAGGGACCTGGAGGGTCGGAGTGATTTCCATGTGGCCGATATTGACGGCCACGGGCGCTGCGATGGCGAAAGCGATCGCGTCGGCGACGTCGGACGCCTGCGGCAGCTCGTAGCCGTCGATGAAGCGCTCGCGAACCTCCGGCGTGTCGCCATGGACATGCGCGAAGATATCGGTCGCGATGCGGCCCGGGCAGATCTCGGTCACGCGGACGCGCTTGCCGAAGGCATCGATGCGCAACTGGCGCGACAGCATGCTGATGGCGGCCTTGGTCGCGTGATAGGTGGAGTTGCCGCCGAAATTATAGGCGCCGGCGATCGAGCTGATATTGACGACGTGTCCGCGATCGCGCGCGACCATTCCCGGCACCACGAGCCGGCACAGATGCAGCACCGCGCGCAGATTGACGTCGATCAGGAGATCGATATCCGCGGCCTCGGCTTTCAGGAACGGATTGGGCCGGTCGACGCCGGCATTGTTGACCAGGATGTCGAACGCCACCTCCTGCGTGAGACGGGTGATGCTGGCGAGGTCGGTCACGTCGAGCGCGTGCGCAATGCAGCCGGTGCGCTCCGACAAGTCTGCGAGCTGTTTCGCGCTGCGCGCCAGCGCGTGAACCTCGAGGTTCTCGCGCCGCAGGCGCTCGACGACGGCGGCGCCGATGCCTGACGAGGCGCCCGTGACCAGAACCGTCTTGTAATCGGAAAAAGGCATCGCGAGCGTCCAGATTGTGACAGCAGGTTAACGAGCGGCTGAGCCGTGCGCTAAGATGGAATGTCTGTGGCGGGATAAGATGCCCTTATGCCTTGAGGCAGCTCGGCGGCCTGGCCGAGCAGACGGGATACCGGGACGATGCGCCCACCGCTCCGCTCGATGTCCTGTCGAACGGCTCTTGCAAGCTCGAGCGCGCCGGGCGTGTCGCCATGCAGCAGAATGCTCTGCGGCCGCATTTTGAGAGCGTTGCCGCCGTAGGTCACAACCTCGCCGCGGTCGAGCATGCGCAGAACGCGCGCGATCACAGCCTTCTGGTTGTGGATCACGGAGCCTGGCAGCCGGCGCGGAACCAGCAGGCCGTCATCATCATAGGCGCGATCGGCCAGGAACGTCGTCGCGACCTTCAAGCCGCAATCGGCCGCGGCGGATTCGATGGCGCGGCTGCTGGACGAGACGATCGCCAGCCGAGGATTGAAGTCCGCGACCGCCCTGACGAGCACCGCGGCCAGCGCATTGTCGGCTGCAACCATGTTTCCCAGGGCGCCGTGGAAGCTCATATGCGTCATCCGTCCGCCAGCCGAACGCGTGATGCCGTCGAGCGCGCCGAGCTGATAGATCACCATCGCGGCGAGCTCGGCGGGGTCGATGTGCATGACGCGCCGCCCAAAGCCCTGACGGTCGGGAAAGCCGACATGGGCGCCGATATCGACGCCGCGGGCCATGGCCAGCTTGACCGTGCGCAGCATGATCAGGGGATCGCCGGCGTGAAAGCCGCAGGCCAAATTCGCCGACGACAGCAGGTCGAGCAGCGCTTCGTCGTCGCCCATGCGCCACGGGCCAAGGCCTTCGGCGAGGTCGGCGTTGAGATCGATGTCCATCGTCCGTCTGACCTAGCGTTCGAGGGGATGAAGTGCGACGAGAGCCGTTCCGTAGCCGACGACCGTCTCGTGGGCGATCAGCATGGCCCCGGCGATTCCGTCGCTCGGTGCGGTCACCGGCACCAGGAGGGAGCCGATCCGCAGCAATCCAAGGGCCTGTCCGGCTTTGACCCGCGCGCCCTCCGGCGCCAGCATGGCCGCGTGTAGAGGATGGCGGTGCAGGAACACTCCTACCGTAGGTGCGGTGACGACCTGACAGGGAGGCTTTGAGGCGCCAGGGGGCTGCGCGGACGCTTGACCGTCGCGTGCTTGCGTTTGACCGCGACCGAGGCGGAGCCAGAACGATGGGCCGCTCAATTCGAGTTCGTCGATGCCGGCGTCGGCCATCCAGGCTGTGATGTCGTGGAGCTGGTCGAAGGTCATCTCAGTGGCTCCGTGTCCAGCCGCAGTGGAGATCGACCAGGCGGCGCGCCTCCGCAAGCCAGCGCGCGGTCTGCTCTCCGGCGGCAATCGCGTCGTCCCAGGATGTCCGGATGAAACGGATGCGGCTGCCGATCGGCGCCTGACCCAGCCGCCAGAGGTCCGCCGCGATCACGACGCCGATCTTCGGGTAGCCGCCCGAGGGCTGCGCATCCCGCATCTGCACGATCGGCTGTCCGTTTGGCGGCACCTGAATCACCCCGGGTACGATTCCGTGGGAGCGGGTCTCGATTGGCGTGACGGGAAGCAGCGGCGTTCCCTCCAGCCGATAGCCATAGCGGTTGCTTTGCGGCGTGACTCGCCAGACGTCGTTCCACAAAGCGTGATGCGCGGCCTCGGTGTACTGGTCATATTCGGCGGCCGGCAGCACCCTGACGGCCGGCAGATCGCCCGCCATCAGCGGCAGATCCAGAGCCGGCGGGCTGAGGCCGAAACTCACGTGCTTCGTCGCATTGTTCGCCGGGCCCGCCCGCAGCCTGTCGCCGCTGCGCAACGCACGGCCGTCCAGGCCGCCGAACGCGCCGCGCATTTGGGTGCTGCGCGATCCCAGCACCTGCGGCACGTCGACCCCACCACCGAGGCAGAGATAGGCGCGGCTGGCGGACCATGCGCCCTGGCGCGGGAGGCCGAGGTTCAGAATCTGACCGGCTTTCGCCGTTTGCCGCCACCAGGGCGGCAGCGGCAGGTCATCGAGCGTGGCGGCGCAATCGGCGCCGGTGATCGCAAAGACGCAGTCTGCCGTGAAGCGCGCCTGAAACGGAAAGATCTGGATCTCGATGCCGGCGGCGTCCTCGTCGTTGCCGAGCAGGATATTGCCCGCGGCCAGCGCGAGATCGTCCAGCGCTCCCGAGGAGCCGACGCCCCATTTGAGCGCGCCGTCCCGGCCGCGATCCTGGACGGTGGCGAGCGCGCCGGTCGTCACGATCTCGATCATCGGATCACCTCGGCGATCCGGAAGCGAAGCGCGTCGCCCGGGCGAAGCAGCGCCGGCGGGTCGCGCGCCGGATCGAAGAACTGCATCGCCGTGGTGCCGATCGTATTCCAGCCGCTCGGGCCATCCGACGCCGACACGCCGGTTTGCGCTCCGCCGATCGAGACCGCTCCACCGGGAATGCTGACGACCGGCGTCTTGCGTCGCGGTGTCGCGATCCGCTGATCCATGCCGCCGAGGTAACAATAGCCGGGGTGGCTTCCCAACGCGTAGACCACATAGGTCGGCGCGCTGTGGATCTCGACGATCTGATCGATGTCGAGGCCGGTGTGAGCGATGACGTCGGCCATATGCGGACCGCCGTCGCCGCCATACACGACGGGCAGCTCGATCAGCCGGCCGTCGACCGGCAGCGGCATCGCCGCCTGCCAGGCCTCGCGCAGCCGCGTCTCGATCGGCTCGCACCGTCGGGGTGGGGACGAGAAGCTGAGCATGAGATTGTTCATGCCAGGCACGGCCTCCCGAATCTCCGGCCAGGCCTCCGCTTCTCTGGCCAGCGCCCAGATGCGTTGTTGCGTGGCGAGCTCGGTCGCGCCCGGCGCCTCGAAGAGCAGCGCGCTGGTCCCCAGCAGACTGATGCGAGGCTGGTCTGAGATCACGCGCCCGACCCTTCCTGCAGACGCTGCTCCAGATGGTGGATGTCGACGCATCCGGCGGCAAAAGCGGCGTCGCGGACCAGACGGCGGTGCAGCGGAAGATTGGTGGCGATGCCTTCGACCTGCATTTCGTCGAGTGCGATGCGCAGGCGGGCCAGGGCGTCGTCACGCGTATCGCCGTGCACGATCAGCTTGGCGATCATCGAGTCGTAATAGGGCGACACGCGATAGCCGGAGCTGGCGTGACTGTCGACACGCACGCCGTAGCCGCCGGGCAGCTCCCAGCGCGTGATGACGCCCGGTGACGGCATGAAGCGTTCGGTGTCTTCAGCGTTGATGCGGCACTCGAAGGCATGGCCGCGGCAACCGATATCGGCCTGCGACACTGTGAGCCGCTCGCCGCGCGCGACGCGGATCTGCTGCTGGACAATGTCGATGCCGGTCGTCATCTCGGTGACGGGATGCTCGACCTGCAGTCTTGTATTCATCTCGATGAAATAGAACGCGTCGTCCTCGACCAGGAATTCGAAGGTGCCGAGCCCGAGATAGCCGATCTGCCTGCAGGCGTCGACGCACCGCGCTCCGACCTCCGCCAGCAGCCGGTCCGGGATGCCCGGCGCGGGCGCTTCCTCCAGCACCTTCTGGTGGCGGCGCTGCAGCGAGCAGTCACGGCTGCCGAGCCACAGCGCATGGCCGAAGCCGTCGGCGAGAACCTGGATCTCGACATGGCGGGGATGGCCGAGGAATTTCTCGATATAGACCTCGGCATTGCCGAATGAGCGGCGCGCTTCCTCGCGGGTCACCGCGAGCGCGCCGAGCAGGGCGGACTCCTGCTCGACGACCCGCATGCCGCGCCCGCCGCCGCCGCCCGCAGCCTTGACGATCACGGGATAGCCGATCTGGCGCGCGAGATAGTGGATCTGGCTGGGATCATCAGGCAAGGCCGCATCCGGACCGGGCACGCAAGGGACCCCGGCCGCGCGCATCGCGCGCTTGGCCGCGACCTTGTCGCCCATCACGCGGATGCATGCGGCGCTCGGGCCAATGAAGACGAGACCGGCCTGCGCGACACGCGCGGCGAAATCAGCGTTCTCCGACAGGAAGCCGTAGCCGGGATGGATCGCCTCTGCGCCGGTGACCTCGGCGGCCATGATGAGCGCGGCTTGATTGAGATAGCTGTCGCTGGCCGGCGCAGGCCCGATGCAGATCGCCTGGTCCGCATGGCGCACGTAGGACGCATCGCGATCGGCTTCGGAATGGACGACGATGGTCTTGAGGCCCAGGCCGCGGCAGGCGCGCTGAATGCGCAGTGCGATCTCGCCGCGATTGGCTATGAGGACGGAGTCGAACATGATGCCGTCACGCGATGCGCATGAGCAATTGTCCGGCTTCGACCTCGATTCCGGACTCGACCAGTATGCGCTCGACGATGCCGTCGCGCGCGGCGCAGACGTTGTTGAACACCTTCATGGCTTCGATGATGCACAGGATGTCGCCGGCCTTGACGGCCTGCCCGGCCACGACGAACGGCGGTGCCTCGGGAGATGGGCCGAGATAGACGAGGCCGTAGAGCGGCGCGCGCACCTCGGTGCCGGATTCGCCGGAGGATGCAGCGGCGCTCTCTTCGGTCTCTCGAAGCTCGGAGGATGGCGAGCCCTCAGCCGAACTACGCGGCGTTGGCGTGCTGCCGGCGCGGCGCACGAGCTTCAGCGTCCAGCCGTCCTTGCTTGCTTCGAGCTCAGACAGATCGGAGGACGCCATGGCGTCGATGAAGGCCTTGATCTGCTTCAATTCCAAGGGCGTATTCCGAGTTTGAGCACCTCGTGCGGACCCGCAAGCCACGACGAAAAAGCTAGCGATGCGCTGCTGTCGGCACAAAGACATTATCGCTTTGTCCCGATAAGGCGCTCTTATGAGGCTGCCGATGCCCGCCGAGCAGGCCCGCCAGCCCCGTCCGCCTACGGAGAGGCGACCGCGCTGCCGGGAAGCGCCGCGACGAGCTCGAGAAGGATATCCTTGATCGCCTGCGCAGGTTCCGAGAGCGGCAAATGGTCGGATTGGCAGAGCGCAAGCGGCGCTTCGATGACAGGATCGATGATCCGCGACTGCCACGCGTTGCATGAGGCGGCGATCTCGCGGGCCATCGATTCCGGAAGGATCGTGGCGCCAAGTCCATCGGCGATGACGGCGGCCAGCGTTCCGGCCGATTCGATCTCGGCGGCGACCCTGGGCGTCATTCCGGCCCCGGCAAAGGCGTCGTTGACCATGCGGCGCACGACATTGTAGGGGCGCGGGAGGAAGAGCTCGAGCTCGCCGATCATGTGCAACGGTATCTGCTCGGGCGGCGCCATCAGCTGTCGCGACCCGATCAGGAACAGCTGCTCCTTGATCAGCGGAATGAACGTCAGCCCGTGCACGGCGGTTTGCCCGCCATAGAGCACGGCCAGATCCATCCGTCCGTTCATCACGAGTTCGGACAGCGTGCTGCCATAGGTTTCGTTGAGGTAGAGCAGCACGCCCGGATGGCGCGCGCGCACCGTCCGCAGCAAGGGAAGCGCCAGGCCCGCCGCGGCGGTCCCCGGCGCGAGGCCGACCGAGACGGCGCCCGAAAGACCGCCGCCCGCGGCATTCATGTCGACCTTCGCCTGCTCGCACTGGCGCAGGATGAGCTGGGCATGGCGGTAAAGCACCTTGCCGGCTTCGGTCGGAGTCACGCCGCGTTTGGTCCGCAGCAGCAGCTGCTGTTTCACCTCGCCCTCGAGCGTCGCCAATTGCTGGCTGAGCGCAGGCTGCGCAACGTGCAGGATGTCGGCGGCTTGGGTCAGGCTGCCGATATCGACGATCTTCACGAAATACTGCAGGCGCCTGAGATTCACCCGATGACTCCCGACCACCCGGTCGACGTTTCTACGATCCGCTCGGCTGCGTCCGAGCAAGAAACATACCCGCAAATCGCCCGCCAGCCATAAGAGATTTGTATCGAGTAAGACCGAACTCGTCTTGGCCTTGCCGCGCAGCGGAGGCTAGCGTCCCGCCGCAATCGACCATCGAGGGACATCGTGAGCTCATCCCGTATCGCAGGGCGGATCAGGCGCATCAAGCCGTCCCCCAGTACAGCGGCCGCCGATCGTGCCAACGAATTGCGCCGGGAAGGCCGGCAGATCGTCAGCCTGGTCGTCGGCGAACCGGATTTCGACACGCCCGCGCACATCCGCCGGGCGGCGGCGGATGCGATGGAACGCGGGGCAACGCGATACACGCTGATGGCCGGCACGGTGGATCTCCGGCGCGCGATCGCAGCGAAGCTGCAGCGCGAAAACGGGCTCGTCTATGCGCTGGACGAGATCATCGCAACGAACGGGGCGAAGAGCGCCATCTACAGCGCGTTCGGCGCAACTCTCGAGCCCGGCGACGAGGTGATCATCCCGGCGCCCTATTGGGTGTCCTATCCGGACATGGCCTTGGCCTGCGATGGCGTCCCGGTGTTCGTGCCCTGCGACGAGGCTCAAGGCTTCAAGCTGACCGCGGCTCAGCTGGAGGCTGCGATCACGCGCAGGACGCGCTGGCTCGTTATCAACTCGCCGAGCAATCCGACGGGGGCGAGCTACACGGCCGAAGAATATCGGGCGATCGCCGGCGTGCTTGCAAACCATCCCCACGTCATGGTCATGACGGACGACATCTATGAGCATATTCGCTACGACGGTGCATCCACGCCGCACCTCCTGGCGGTCGCCCCCGAACTGCGTGACCGCACGCTGGCCATCAATGGTGTGTCCAAGACCTACGCCATGACCGGCTGGCGGCTCGGCTGGATCGCCGGTCCAAAGGATCTCGTGCAGGCGATCAATACCTTTCTGTCGCAATCGGCCGGAAACTGCTGCTCGATCAGCCAGGCCGCGGCGGCGGCTGCGCTCGACGGCGACCAGAGCTTCGTCGCGGAGAGCGTTGCGATCTACCGGCAGCGCCGCGATGCGACGTTGCCGCTGATCAACGCGATCCCCGGCCTGAGCTGCAAGGCGCCGGACGGTGCCTTCTATCTCTATGTCAACTGTGGCGGTCTGATCGGCAAGACGACGCCCGACGGCAAACAGCTCTCCACCGACGGCGACGTGGTGCTGTATTTTCTCGACAGCGCCGGCGTCGCCTTGGTCGCCGGCACGGCCTACGGGCTCTCGCCCTATTTCAGGCTCTCGATCGCCACCGACATCGCAACCCTGACCGACGGCGTCGAGCGCATCGCGCGGGCCGTCGCAGCGCTGTGCTGATCTCATGCAGAAGGACAAAGACATGCAGGCCTCCGGTATCAGAAAGAATCCTTCAGCACCTCAGGTCTCCGCTGAGATCATCGCGACGCTTCGCGACATTCCTGTCGCGCTGCTCAGCGACAATATGCAGCGCAACCGCGGTACCGTCGGACTGCAGCCCTATCACCGGCCGGCGCCGCTGGTGGGCACGGCCGTCACCGTCCTCACGCGGGGAGGGGACAATCTCGCGATCCTGCGCGCATTCGAGTTCTGCCGTCCCGGCGATGTCATGGTGATCGATGCCGGCGGCGACGTCACCAACGCCGTGATCGGCGGCATCCTGTCGTTCTATGGCGCAACGATCGGCCTGTCGGGAATGGTGATCGATGGCGCCATTCGCGACGTGGCGGAAATCCGCGAGCGGACGTTTCCGGTCTATGCGCGCGGGGTCAATCATCGCGGTCCCTACAAGGATGGCCCGGGCGCGATCAACGTGCCGGTCACGGTCGGCGGGATGGTGGTTCAGCCCGGCGATCTCGTGGTCGGCGATCAGGACGGCCTGCTCGCCTTCGCGCCGGACATGGCGGCCTCGCTGATCGAGAAGGCCGGCGCGCAGCGCGACCGGGAAGAGGCCACGATGCAGGCCATGCGTGAGGGCCGATGGGATCGCTCTTTCATCGACGCTCTCGAGGCGCGGTGCGCGAACTGACGCATCTATTCGCTGACGTGCATGAACCTCAATCGGAGGAGGTCGCCGTGGACTTTCTGACGGTGCTCCAGAAGGCCTCGGCTGCTTGGGTGATCCGGGCCCGTGCGCGTGTCAGGCATATGCTGATCTTGATGTCCCAATCCTTCGTGCCGGCTCTCACCAGCCGGCCGCTTTGAAGGTCTTGCTCAACCAGACTGCGCGGCGCCCAGGTGATGCCGCGCCCTTCGCGCGCCATGTTGACGAGCAGCATCACGGGCGCCGAAAAACTGGGGGACAGCGCTGCGACCGGTTCCTTCGTAGCCAAGAATGACGTCACGATCCGTCCTACTCCCGAACCCGGATGATAGGTGAGGTACGGAAGAGGCGCATTGTCCGTGCCGGGCAGCCAATAGCGCGGTGCCGGTGTGCGCTTGAGCGCACTTCGCCCGGCCTTCTTCGACGCGGGGGCGGTGATCGGAATCAGCACGTCCCGATCAAGCTCAATGCGCTGAAAGCGATCGGGGTCGAGCCGGCTGGCGAGCGAAGGGTGATAGTGCGCCAGCAGGAAATGCGCCTGTGCATCGAGAAGCAGTTTTTCGCAGCCGGCAAAGTTTGAGGCGACGAGTTGAATGGCCGCGTCGGTCCGGGCGCGATCGACCCGACGGATCCAGTCGGGGAAGAAGGTTTGCGACAGCGCGTGCGTTGCAGCGAAGTGGATAGTCTCGGCCTTGATCCGTGCCGCTTCCAGCGCTTCCTTGCGTCCGTTCAGCACCCTGCGCAGCACGTCTTCAGCGACCGGGCGAAAGCTCTCGCCCGCGGAGGTCAGCCTGACGATATGGGTGCTGCGCTCGAAGAGCGGAACGCCAAGCCATTCCTCGAGCGACTTGATGCGGCGGCTCAATGCCGGCTGGGTCACGTGACGGCGCTCGGCCGCACGCGAGAACCCGCCTTCTTCGGCGACGGCCAGGAAATCCTCGAGCCAGACCAAGTCCATAATGCCGTTTTGTCCTCAATTCATTCCGATATGGCATTAGCGCCTGGAAGGGCGGTGGTCCATTGTAACCCGGCTCGAGAAATCAGAACAAAGCGCTATCAGCATGGCGCCATAAAGCCTTGGGGGAAACGAATTGCGGGTTGCAACACCGTCGCTCGCCGAGCCCTTGCCGCGGCCTCTATCGGAACGGCGCCGCAAGCCGCTGTGGCGCGAGCAGTATGTCCTGGTCGTCGCCGGCGCCGCCCTTGGCGCCCTCGCGGGCGCTCTGTTCCCGGCGGTCGCTGTTGATTTCAAACCGCTCGGCGACGCCTTCATCTCGCTGATCAAGATGACGATCGCGCCGCTGATCTTTCTGGTCGTCGTGACCGGCATTGCCCAGGTCGGCGACATGAAGGCGGTGGGGCGCATCGGCATCAAGGCGTTCGTCTATTTCGAAATTGTCACGACACTCTGTCTGATGTTCAGCTTCTTTGTCGTACGCTCGGTACAGCCTGGCGTCGGCGTCGCCCGCGCGACGCCGCAACAGGCCGAGGCTGTCGCGCGCTATTCGCAGACCCACATGGAGTCGCTGTCTGCCTATCTGCAGCACATGATCCCGGACAGCTTTGTCGGCGCCTTCGCCCGCGGTGAAGTGCTGCAGGTGCTTGTGCTTGCACTGCTGTGCGGCATTGGTCTGCTGCTGCTGGGCGAGCGCGGCCAGCCGCTGCGTTCGGGCATGGAACGGATCACCGAGCTCGTGTTCAGTGTCGTCCACGTCGTCGTGACGCTCGCGCCGATCGGTGCTTTCGGCGCCATGGCGTTCACGGTCGCCAAGTTCGGTGTCGCAACCCTCTACGCGCTTGCGCTGCTCGTCGGCACCGCCTGGGCCATGATGGCGTTCTTCATTTTCGTGGTGCTGGGTGCGATCTGCCGCATGGTCGGAATCCGCCTGCTCGATCTGCTGCGGATGCTGCGCACGGAGCTGCTGGTCGTTCTCGGCACCTCGTCATCGGAGACGGCCATTCCCGGGATGATGGAGAAGTTGCCGGCGGCAGGTGTCGGCCGTGCCGTGGCGGGATTGGTCATTCCGTCCGGCTATTCGTTCAACCTGGACGGTGTGGCTCTGACCCTGCCGTTGAGCACGATGTTCGTCGCTCAGGTCTATGGAATCGAGCTGACGTCGACCCAGCAGCTCGGCATCTTCGCGATCATGTTGTTCACCAGCAAGGGAGCCGCGGGTGTGACAGGCGGCGCTTTCGCCGCGCTGGCCGCAACCGTGCTCGCGGCCGGCCTGCCTGCCGAAGGGCTTGCGCTGCTGCTCGGCATTGATCGGTTCATGTCGCTCGCCCGGGCGATCACCAACACCGTCGGTAACGCCGTCGCCGCCATTGTCGTCGCGAAGTGGGACGGAGAGTTCGACCGCGGAACCTGGTCGGCGAAAATGTCCCAACTCGAAATTGCAAAGTGAGATGATGGATATCAACACAGATCTGCCAGTGGTGGCGCTCACGCCGGGCGACTGCACGGGCATTGGACCCGAACAGATCGCGCGAATCCTGGCCGACGGTCACCTCGCTGCCGTTGCCCGTTTCGTCGTCATCGGCGACGCGCGGGTCCTCGAGATGGGCATGGCGCAGGCCGGCGTGCATCTCGACATTGAGCGGATCTCGTCGCCTGCCGCGGCATCGTGGCGCCGCGGTGCCGTGCAACTGGTCGATCTCGGGAATACCGATCCTTCGCGACTTCCGCCCGGCAAGTCCAGCGCCGAATCCGGCCGGCTGACCGGGGAAACGCTGTCGCGTGCCATCGATTTCGCCAAGGCGGGGGAGGTGGATGCGATCACCTTCGCTCCGCTCAACAAGCGGGCCATGTTCGACGGCGGCTGGAAGTTTCCCGATGAGCACAAGATGTTTGCGAGCCTGCTCGGGCATCAGGGCTATTTCTCCGAAATGAACGTTCTCGACGGGCAATGGATGTCGCGCGTGACGGGCCATCAGTCGCTGCGCGAGGCGCTGAGCTGCATCAATCCGGAGACGATCACCGATTCCATTGTTCTGGTCGACCGCATGATGCGGGCATCCGGCATCGCGACGCCGCGCATTGCGGTCGCTGCGCTGAACCCGCATGCGGGTGAGGGCGGGTTGTTCGGCCGTGAGGAGATCGACATGATCCGGCCGACGGTCGAAGCCGCGGCGAAGACGGGCATCGCCTGCAGCGGCCCCTTTCCGGCAGACACGATCTACCTTCGTGCCTTTGACGGTGAATTCGATAGCGTCGTCGCGATGTATCACGACCAGGGACAGATCGCGACCAAGTTGCGCGGCTTCAACCGCGGCGTGACGATCACCGCAGGCCTCGAAACGGTGTTTACGACGCCATCGCACGGGACAGCGTTTGACATCGTCGGCAAGGGCATCGCCAAGACGGGCGCGCTCGAAAGCGCCGTCCGGCTCGCAGCTCAATTGGCAAAGTTGAAGACCCGGGAGATATCCTATGCGCGTCACTGATCGCAGGACCTTGCTGCAGGCGGTAGCGACGATTCCGTTGACATCCGTCGCCGCCAACATGGCCGTCGCGCAGGCGGCCGAGGGCACCGATGCCGTGGCGGTGAAAGCTGCACCGCCCAAGGATGTGACGCGGACGCTGGCGCGCTATCTCGTCAGCGCATCCTATGACGACCTGCCAGCCAATGTGCGCAAGGAGGGCGCGCGCACGCTGCTGAACTGGGTCGGTGTCGCCATCGGCGGATCGCGGCACGAAACCGTCGACATCGCAGTGGCTGCCCTGGGGCCGTTCTCGGGTCCGCAGCAGGCGTCGCTGTTCGGGCGGCGCGAGCGCTTCGACATCATGAATGCAGCCTTCATCAACGGCGTGTCGAGCCATATTTTCGATTTCGACGACACGCATCTGAAGACGATCATCCATCCGGCCGGTCCGGTGGCATCGGCTATCCTTGCTGTATTGGAAATGCAGCCGGTTTCCGGCAAGGAGTTTCTCAATGCCCTGGTGCTCGGAGTTGAAGCCGAATGCAGGATCGGCAACGCCGTCTATCCGAACCACTACGATGTCGGTTGGCACATCACCGGCACCGCAGGCGTGTTCGGCTCGGTCGCGGCCGTGGGAAAGCTGCTCAAGCTGAACGAGCAGCAGATGACATGGGCGCTGGGCCTCGCCGCGTCTCAGCCGGTCGGCCTGCGCGAGTCTTTCGGTTCGATGAACAAGAGCTTCAACCCTGGCCGCGCGGCCTCGAACGGCATCTTCGCCGCGATCCTGGCCTCGAAGAATTTCACCTCGTCCGACGGCATGATTGAGGCCAAGCGCGGCTGGGCCAACACCATCAGCACCAAGCAGGACTACAGCGAGATCGTCGGCGACCTCGGCAAGAGGTACGAGGCTGCGCTGAACACTTATAAGCCCTTTGCCTGCGGCATCGTGCTCCATCCGGCGATCGACGCCGCCATCCAGTTGCGCAATGAGCACAAGCTCGTGGCTGATCAGATCGATCATATCGATCTGAAGGTCAATCCTCTGGTGCTCGAACTCACCGGCAAGAAGACCCCTCGACAGGGTCTGGAAGGCAAGTTCAGCATCTATCATGCAGTGGCGGTGGCGATCGTCGAAGGCGCGGGCGGCGAGAAGCAGTTCAGCGATCGCGCGGTGACGGATCCGACGGTGCTGTCGCTGCGTGGCAAGGTCATCCCGGTCATCACGCCCGAGATCAAGCCGGAGCAGGTCGAGATGACGATCGTGCTGAAGGATGGGCGGACGCTGAGCCGCCGCATCGAGCACGCCGTCGGCAGCGTGGAAGTGCCGATGACCGACAGGCAGCTCGAGGCGAAGTTCTCCGATCTCGCCGACGGCATCGTTCCGGCGGCCTCGATCCGGCGGATCATGGATGCCTGCTGGAACGTCGAGAGCCTGTCGAATGCTGCCGACATCGCGAAGATGTCGGCGTCGGCCTGACAGATGGCGAGGAGGGCCCTGTCGCGCCGCCGTCTTCTGCAATCGGCGGGTGCGTTGGCCGCCGTCGCGGCCATGCCAATCCATCACGTCCGGGCCGCAAGCCCGGGCGTGACCGAACGCCTGGCCCGCTACATGGTTGCGGCGCGCGACCAGGAGCTACCAGAGCAGGTGGTGCTCGCATGCAAGCACCGCATTCTCGACACGCTCGGCGCCATGGTGTCCGGTGCTCGGATGCATCCGGGCGAAATGGCCCTGAAATACGTGCGCAGCCTCGGCGGCGAGCCGCAGGCGTCCGTCGTCGGCTCCGACGTCCGGACGACAGCCGTCAATGCGGCGATGGCCAACGCCATGTGCGCCCACGCCGACGAGACCGACGATTTCGAACCAGTGACCAAGGCTCATCCGGGATGCGCAGTGATTCCTGCCGCGCTCGCCTTGGCTGAACGGGAGCATCGCAGCGGGCGCGACGTGATCCGCGCCGTAGCGCTCGGCTACGACCTGACCTGCCGGCTTCTGATGGCGCTCGGGCCGGACCTGGTGCGCGGCTCGCATCGCAGCGCCGAGGGTACGTCGTCGACATTCGGCGCGCTTGGCGCTGCGGCCTCGCTGGCGCGGCTGGACGAGCGGGCCATGCGTCACGCCATCTCCTATTCGGCGCAACAGGTTTCAGGGCTCTGGAGCTGGGTGAAGGACAAGGATCACATTGAGAAGGCCTTCGATTTCGCCGGCATGGGCGCGCGTAACGGCGTCATGGCGGTCGACATGGTGATGGCAGGGCTCACCGGCGTCGATGACGTGCTCGATGGCACCCACAACCTGTTCATCGCGCTGTCGAGCGATCCGAAGCCGGAGGAGATGGTCAAGGATCTCGGCAGCCGCTTCTACGTCACGGAGACCGCCATCAAGACGTTTTCGGTCGGCTATCCGATCCAGTCGCCGTTGGATGCGCTGCTGACGCTGCGCCGACAGCACGGGCTCACTCCGGACAATGTCCGCAGCATCCTGGTCAAGCTTCCGACCGACGCGATGGGAATCGTCGGCGACAGCGCCATGCCCGACGTGAATTGTCAGCATCTCGTCGCGCTCGCGCTGGTCAAGGGGGCCGTCTCATTTGCCGACAGCCATGATGTCGCGCTGATGCGCGACCCGACGCTCCTGGAGCAGCGGGCGAAGGTGACGCTCGCAGGCGACAAGGGCCTGATGGACCCGGCCGCGCCGCGCGGCGCGATCGTCGAGGTGACCCTGGTCGACGGCCGCAAGGTCGATCATTTCACCAGGCATCCACCGGGCACCAAGGAGAATCCGCTGAGCACGGAGGCCGTCAGCGCCAAGACCAGGGATCTGATGATGCCTGTCCTCGGGATTGAGAAGACGGAGAAGCTGATCGACACGATCGGACATCTCGAAACGATCGACGATATCGCTCGACTGCGTCCGCTGCTTGCGGCGTGATCGGCTGTCGCCATCGAGTAAAGGACGCTCGTCGGAACGCGACTGCATGTGCGCCGGTTCGGCTGCTCTACATCTTGCGGCAAGGCTGGTCGTGAAGCGTGGCCGATGGTTGCTGTGCGAGCTGGACGTCTAACGACGAGGCCGGAATGAGCGGGAGGAACGCGACATGAAGCTGACTCAGATGCTTGCCGGCTACCTTTGCGCGGCGGCGCTGCTGCACGCAGGCGTGGCGATGGCGGATGTGGAGATTTCCGCCAACGACATCGGCGGCCAGGTGATTGGCGCCAGCGGACCTGAAGCAGGCGTCTGGGTGATTGCCGAGACCACAGACCTGCCGACGAAATATGCCAAGGTGGTGGTGACCGACGATCAGGGCCGGTTCGTCATTCCCGAGCTTCCCGCCGCCACCTACACGGTCTGGGTGCGGGGCTATGGAGTCCGGGACACCGAGCGCCAGGAGACCCGTCCGGGCAAGCTGCTGGATTTCAAGACCGCTGCGGCATCGCCACAGCAGGACGCGCAGAACTACCCCGGCATGTACTGGTATTCGCTGCTCGACATCCCCAGGCCGGACGAGTTTCCCGGCACCGGCGCCAAGGGCAACAAGATGCCGGAGACGATGAAGTCGCAAGCGCAATGGGTCGATACGGTCAAGAACATGTGTCAGTCCTGCCATGCGCTCGGCTCGCGTGGCATCCGCGAGATCCCGAAGGTCTTCATGGAGGGGCACGATTCACAGACCGCCTGGGCGATGCGCACCCAGGCCGGCCAGGCTCAGGAATACATGGCGACGGTTCTCGCCAGCATGGGGCCTGACAAGGTCTATGACCTGTTCTCGAGATGGACCGACCGGATTGCCGCAGGAGAATTGCCGTTCGACAAGCCGGACCGTCCCAAGGGCATCGAGCGCAACGTCGTTTACACGATGTGGGACTGGGCGGCGCCGACGCGCTATCAGCACGATGCGATCTCGACCGACAAGCGCAACCCGCGCGTCAATGCCAATGGCCTGATCTACGGCTCCTCGGAGGAGAGCTCGGATCTCGTCCCGACGCTCGATCCCGTCAAGAATATCGCCGCAACGATCAAGCATCCGTATCTCGACCCGGCGACGCCATCATCCACGGATGCGCCGCGGGGAACGTCCGCCTATTGGGGCGATGATCCGATCTGGGACGGCCACACCAGCATCCACAATGTGATGATGGACGAGCAGGGCAAGGTCTGGTTCACCGCGCGAATGCGCCCGCCGGCGAATCCGGACTATTGCAAGCAGGGCTCAGACCTGCCGTCGGCCAAGGTCGCCCCGCAGGCGACGTCGCTGCGTCAGCTGTCGCGCTTCGACCCGGCCACTGCAAAGTGGGACCTCATCAACACCTGCTTCACGACGCACCACCTGTATTTCGACGACGATGCCAATCAGACGCTGTGGACCAGTTCCGGAGGACCCGGCCTCGGGGGCGGCATCGTCGGTTGGCTCGATACGAAGCAGTTCCGCGCGAGCGGCGACGCCGTGAAGGCGCAGGGATGGACGCCGTTGATCATCGATACCAACGGCAACGGCAAGCGTGACGCCTATGTCGAGCACAAGGATCCGGTGGATCCGACCAAGGACAAGCGCATTGCCGCGTCGTTCTACGGCATCATGCCAAGCCCGGTCGATGACTCGATCTGGGGACAGGCGATGGACCGCGGCTTCTCGCGCATCGACCAGCCCGGCTATCTGATCCGCGTCGTGCCCGGGCCCGACCCCGCCAACACGGCGCTTGCCGAAGTCTATCAGCCGCCGGAGGGGACGTTCGGTCCCCGAGGCATCGACATCGGGCTCGACGGCCTGGTGTGGACGGTGCTGTCCAGCGGACATCTCGCAAGCTTTGACCGCAGACTTTGCAAGGGGCCCCTGAACGGGCCGATGGCTGCGGAAGGCAAGCAGTGCCCGGAAGGATGGAAGATCTGGCGGATGCCCGGTCCTCAGTTCAGCGGCCTGGACGCGAAGGGAAGCGCCAACCACGCCTACTACGTCTGGGTGGATCGCTACAATACGTTCGGCCTGGGTGCGAACGTGCCGATCGCCAGCGCCAATGGCAGCGAGTCCTTGCTCGCGCTCGTCGACGGCCAGTTCGTCAATATGCGCAATCCCTATCCGCTCGGCTTCTTCACCAAGAATGTCGATGGCCGCATCGACGATCCCGACACCGGCTGGAAGGGGCGGGGTCTGTGGACCACGACCGGTACGCGCGCGAGCTTCCACGGCGAGGGCGGCAAGGAGGCGTCGCCGAAGGTCTACAAGGTGCAGATGAGGCCTGATCCGCTGGCCCACTGAAGCCAAACGCCACGGGGAGCCCTCACGGGTCAACCCCTTCTGGGACTGAGAGACATGAAGACGACATCACGACGCGCATTGAGATGTCGATCAGGATCGTCTGAGGTACCGCGCCGCGTTCAATTTCATCGTCGTTGGATCGACCAAAGGGAGGGGCCCATGATCAATCTCAACCGCCGTCAGGTGTTGACCGGCGCAGCCTTGGCGGGGACTGCGGCCGTTGCTCGCCTCGGCACGGCGCCGGCCGAAGCGGCAGTGACTCCGGCCGGCGCGCAGGCACCTGGCTTCTACCGCTACAAGGTGGGATCGTTCGAGTGCACGTCCATCAATGACGGTGCGCGCACGTTCCCGGTCCCGGACACGTTCGTCACCAACGCGTCCAAGGAGGAGGCGGTCGCCGCCGCCGACGCGGCCTACATGCCGAAAGGAATGGTGACCATCCCCTTCAACCCCCAACTCATCAACACCGGCAGCCGGCTCGTGCTGATCGACACCGGGAACGGTGTGGCCAATCTGGAGCCCAGCAAGGGCGCGGTCGGCCGAACCCTGCAGAATCTCGCTGCCGCGGGCGTCGATCCGAAGGCCATCGATGTCGTGCTGCTGTCGCATCTGCACCCCGATCATACCAACGGCATCCGCGCAGCCGACGGATCGATGGCGTTCCCGAATGCCGAGATCATGGTGCCTGCGAAGGATTGGGAGTTCTGGACCAGCGAGGACAACGCGGCCAAGGCGCAGTCCAGCGAGATGATGAAGAACTACTTCGCCAATGTGAGGAAGACCTTCGCAGGCATCGAGTCCAAGGTGACGAAATATGACTGGGACAAGGAGGTCGCTCCGGGAATCACGTCGATCGCCACGCCCGGCCACACGCCAGGTCACACCTCGTTCGCCGTCGCGTCGGGCAATTCGAAGGTGCTGATCCAATCCGATGTCACCAACATTCCGGAATTCTTCCTGCGACATCCGGATTGGCACGTCGTGTTCGACACCGACCCCGATCTTGCGCAGCAGACCCGCCACAAGTTCTACGACATGGCGGCGGCCGAGAAGGCGACCGTGATCGGATTCCACTTTAGGTTCCCGTCGGTCGGGCACGTCGAGAAAGACGGCGCCGGCTATCGGTTGATCCCGTCATCGTGGAATCCGACGCTTTGAGAGACTGGTTAACTGTAGCACGGCGGAATCGATGTTCGACCGAAAGAGACCTCGCGTGAAGCCAACAGACCTGCTCTCAGGTCTTCGCTGCACCATCGCAAGCCTCTGCTTGGGAGTCGCGGCCATGATGACGGGAGCGGCCGCGTACGAGGTGCGCGAGATCGCTCCGACCGGCGTGCTGCGCGTGGCGGTCGCAGTCGGGCCGGCCGCCTCCGCATTCTGGACGACACGCGACCCGGCGACGGGCAAGCCGGTCGGCGTGACGGTCGAACTTGCGAAGGCGGCCGCAGCCCTGCTCGAGGTGCCGCTCGAACTCGTGGAATATCAAAGCTCGGACGAAATCGCGGCCGCCGGCAGCAAGGGGACGTGGGATCTGTCCTTCATGCCTGCAGACCGGAAGCGAGAGCAGTTCGTCGATCAGGGCCCCGCTTATGTCGCCTACATGAGCGGGTATCTCATTCGCGCGGGCTCGGACATCAAGGCCGTCACCGAGATCGACCGTCCGGGAATCCGGGTTGGCTGCATCGAAGGCACCTCGACATCGCGCACGGTCGAAGCGAGCATGAAAAATGCCAGCGTCACGAAATTCATCAAGCCCGAAGCGGCCGCTGAACTGATCGGCCAGGATCGGCTCGACGCCCTCGCCATGGGCATGGAAGCATTGGAGGAACTATCGAGGCGATTGCCCGGCAGCCGGGTCTTGAACGAGGTGATCCAATCAACGGGGGTCGTCGTGGTCGTCCCGAAGGGAAGCATCGCGGCCCGCGAGTGGGCAGGCCGATTTCTCGAAGAGGCCAAGGCGAATGGCACAGTTCGCCGAGCGCTCGATCAAAGTGGATTTGTCACTGCCAAGGTCGCACCGTGATGCCGCGATGAGCTCCGGCCAAGCCATATCTTTGGCTTATGAGCGCCAACGCCAAATCTTATTTTTGCTGTCTTGGAATTCCGTCTATCTCCAATTTGCGGGCGATGAAGCTGTCGGCAATCATGATGAACACGACAGGCAGGCACGCGCAGGACGTGCGCCTGCATGGACCATACGGCCACCCGATTGTACTGCACTCGCGCTTGTTCTCCTGGCCAACGAAGAAGCGCATCTGGTTCGAGTCCTGGCCTGAAAGTGAACAATCATGAAACTGGGCTGGTATTCCGAACTCAACGAGGTCGAACGCCGGACCTATTGGGCCTGCTTCGCGGGCTTTGGTCTCGACTCCCTCGACTCGACGATCTACGCGCTGGTCATCCCGGCGCTGATTGCTACCATCGGTCTTACACGCCCGGAAGCCGGCTATCTCGCGACCGCAGCCCTCGTCGGTGCAGCCGTCGGAGGCTGGGGCGGAGGGATCCTCGCCGATCGCATCGGCCGCATCAAAGTCCTGCAACTGACGATCCTCTGGGTTGCCCTGTTCACGCTCGCATCGGCTTTCGCGACCGGCTTCAACTTCCTGCTGGTCGTGCGTTTTCTCCAGGGCCTCGGCTACGGCGGCGAGGCGGCCGTGGGTGGCGTCCTGATCAGCGAGGTCGTCAGGCCCGCGCTGCGCGGCCGGGTGGCCGCGTCGGTGCAGAGCAGCTACGCGGTGGGTTATGCGATTTCCGTCGCGCTGCTCCCCGTCATTTCATCGCTGTTTCCTGAAGAGCTCGGCTGGCGCGTGTTCTTTGCCGTCGGGATCGCGCCGGCGTTTCTCGTGTTCTTCATTCGCCGCCTTGTGCCGGAGTCCGGGCTTTATCGTCAAAGCCGCGCGGACAAGACAGCCGGACTGCCGGCCTGGACGATCTTCACCAGGGCCCATGCGCGGCGTACCGTGGCCGCGGTGACGATGGCCACCGGCATTTTCGGCGGTGCCTACGTGATGATCACCTGGCTGCCGACCTATCTGCGCACCGTCCTCAACCTGACCGTCGGGAGCAGCGCAGGTTATCTTGCCATGAACATTCTGGGGTCGTTGGTCGGACCCTTGCTCTATGGCTGGCTTTCGGATCGCACGGGTCGGCGTCCCGCGTTCATGATCTTTCTGCTGTGCCAGGCCGTGAACGCGAGCATCTACCTGCTTGCTCCGATCGGCGCCAACACGACGATCCTGCTCAGCTTCTTTCTGGGCGCGTTCCAGGGTGGGTTGGCATCAGGAATGTTGCCGACCTTTGCCGAATTGTTTCCGACCGAGATTCGTGCGAGCGGGCAGGGTTTCTGTCTCGGTGGCGGGCGCGGCTTCGGCTCGGTCGTGCCTGCGACCGTGGGCGTGCTTGCTGCGTCGCATCCTCTCGGCTTGTCGATGGGCCTTTGCGCGCTCGCCGCCTATGGACTCGCTTTCATCGCCGCGATGGCTTTGCCCGAGACAAGCGGCGCCGACCTGCAGCGTATGACTCCGGTGGAGACGCAAACAGGGCAGCCCGAGGATATCGGCAGCTTGGAAGCGCCGCGGTCGAAATGAGGTGTGGAGACGCGCGAGGTGCCACAGGCACGGAGCGGACGCAATGCGAACGGAGGCGGAGAGCCACACGCCTCGTCGAGCGAAACAAGGCGGCCAGGCTGGCCGACGAGCACGGAGAAGGCAACACGGTCGGGAGGAAGACATGCACTATCGGGGCATTTTGAGCGTTATCGCATGCGTCGCTGCTTTGCAGTTGTCGAGCAGCTTCGCCCAGACATCGAACACCGACAATCCCAACGACGCGGTCGCGGATGCACTGGCTCCGCCGCCTTACGGCGAGCCGATCAGCCTGGAGATGGCCAAGAAGGTGGCTGCTGCGGCCGTTGCCGAGACGACGAAGCGGAACTGGAACGCATTCTGCATCTCCGTGGTCAATCCGAGCGGCGATCTGGTCTATTTCGAAAAGCAGGACAATTGCCAATATGCGTCGATCGGCCTGTCTCAGCACAAGGCGCGCACGGCGGCACGTTATCGACGCCCTACGCTGGTGTTCGAGACGTTGCTCGGCAAAGGCGCGTATTTCGCCTATCTCGCCACGCTCGATGACGTGATCGCCTCGCGGGGCGGCAATCTGTTGATCGTGGATGGCAAGATCATCGGTGCCGTCGGCGTGAGCGGTGGGTCGGGCGCCCAGGACAACGTCGTATCTCTCGCCGGGCAGGCGGCGCTGAAGTAGACGAGATCGGGCCGGTGGCGGTCGCGATGCCGTCGCGACCCGCCACGTGTCAGTGCTGACCGATCGCGTCACAGGCTCGGGCTTAGGTTATTACGGAAAGACGGTTAGATAGTCAGCGCGTGCGCTAGGCCGCCGGTGGGATGGCGGAAGACAGGGAGTCGTTGACCAGGCTGACGCCGCGCCATTGTCCGGATGTGACGAGCGTTCGCGCCGTATCCTGGAGCTCCTTGGCGACGGCGAGGGCCGCAGGCGCCAACAGGTCCGGCTTGATCGAGTAGACATAGTTGCGTCGCGTGATCCGTGCGTCCGAGATCGGCAGGGCGCGCCAGTCCTCGCTGCTCCGTCCTCCTGCCTGCAGCGCCGACATCGGCTTGATGGTGACCCCGATGCCCTCGCCGACGCAGCTCATCACCAGCGAGAGTGAATCGATCTCGGCGACCACATTCGGGGTAATGTTACGCCGCTCGAACTCCGCAGCCACGCGCCGGCGCAGGCCATGAGTTCCGGTCGGCAGGATCAGGGGCAGCTTTGCAACTTCTGCAACCGTGATGCTGCAGCGGTGTTGCGGCACGAGCGAACTGTCGGCAGGCAGAAGCACGAATAGTTCCTCGTCCAGCAGCGGAATCGCGTCGAGCTTGGACGACACGTCGTTGTTGAACAGGATGGCGAGGTCGAGCTGGCCAAGCCGCATCATGTGAGCGATGTGGCCGCTCATTCCCTCGACGACATTGAGCAGAATACCGGGATATTTGGCGCGGATGCACTTGGTGAGCGGCAACCCGATCGCGAGCACGGTCGTTGCGGGCAAGCCGACCGATACCATGCCGCTGACCCCCGCCGAATCCTGGCGGGCAATCGACAGCGCATGGTCGAGCTGCCGCAGCATGAAACGAGCGTGATGGTAGAGCGCAAGGCCGTTCTCGGTCGGGATCACGCCGCGCGAGGAGCGCTGCAGCAAGGGCCTGCCCACTTCCTCCTCGAGCTTTGCGATCTGCTGGCTCAAGGCGGGCTGCGCGACGAACAGGCAACGCGACGCCTTCGACAAACTGCCGCTCTCGACGATCTGGGCGAAATAGCGCAACTGACGCAAATCCATGAGTGGGCACCACACTGCCGGGGAAGAACGAGACCTTTCCGCCGGGCTATATGCTCAGCTTATGGCAACTAATCCAAAACAGTATTTTTGCTAATGTCAATTTCTCTCTAAGGACGAGGGTCACAGGTGTGAAGACCCCTTTGGGAGGAACCAGACGATGGCGGACGCTGCGGGTCAGAGACAGGCGTCGGCCGGTCTGCCATCGTGCCGCCTCTTGATCGCCGGGGAATGGGTGAACGGTACGCACACCGTCGCCGTGCTCGACAAATATCGCCTGCAGCCCGCCATGTCCGCGCATCTGCCGTCGCGCGAGCAGGTCCGCAGCTGCATTGTCGCCGCGGAGCGGGCGTTCCAAGCCAATGTGCTGACACCCTATGATCGCGGCCTCATCCTCGATCGCGCTGCGGTCGAGCTCGAGAAGCGCGCGTCGGAGCTGGTCGAGGTGCTGCGCCAGGAGGCGGGCTTTCCACGCCGCGATGCAATGGGCGAACTCCAGCGTTGTGCGACGACGTTCAGGCTCTCCGCCGAAGAGGCGCGGCGGCTGGCCGGCGAGATGGTGCCGATGGAGGGAGCAGCCGGCCAGAAAGGCCGGATCGGTTTCACCCTCCGTGTGCCGCTCGGCGTGGTGGCCGCGATTACGCCGTTCAATGCTCCGCTCAATACGGTGGCGCACAAGGTTGCGCCTGCACTGGCGGCCGGCAACGCCGTCGTGCTGAAACCGTCGCTGCACACGCCGATGACGTCCTGCATCATGGCGGAGTGCCTGATTGCAGCAGGTCTGCCATCGGGCCTGATGTCGGTGCTGCATGGTGATGGCGAGGTCGCCGACTGGCTGATGGCCGAGGCTGCGGTGAAGTTCTTCGCTTTCACCGGCAGCACGGACATCGGCCGCATCATCCAAAGCAAGGCCGGACTGCGCCGTACGCAGATGGAGCTCGGCTCGATCTCGCACTGCGTGATCTGTGAGGATGCCGATCTCGATGCTGCGCTGCCGAAGGTCATCAATGCCGGTTTCCGCAAGGCCGGCCAGGTCTGCACATCGATCCAGGTGCTGCTGGTGCATCGTGCGCTGATCGGGCAGGTGGAGCAGAGACTCTCAGAACTCGTTGCCGGGCTGCCCTATGGAGACCCCGCCGAGGACGACACCGTCGTTGGGCCCGTCGTCAGCGAGGCCGCCGCGCAGCGCATCGAGTCCTGGATCGCGCTGGCCGAACAGAACGGCGCGCGGCGTCTGGTCGGCGGCGCGCGGGTGGGCGCCGTGGTACCTCCCACGCTGCTGACGAATGTCGACAAGGCGACGCCGCTCGGCTGCCAGGAAGTGTTCGGGCCTGTGATGTGCGTCGCGCCCTTCGATGTGCTGGACGAGGCCATCGCGCGCGTCAACGACACACCCTACGGGCTTGCCACAGGCATCTTCACCAAGCGCCTGGACGAAGCTCTGCAGGCCGCGCGGCAATTGCAAGTCGGTGGCGTTCACATCAACGAGACTCCGAGCTCCCGCGTGGACCTCATGCCGTATGGCGGCTCCAAGGATTCCGGGTTCGGCCGCGAAGGGCCGCATTACGCTATCCGCGAAATGAGCGAAGAGCGTATCGTGACGATCCTCGCATGACGTGGACCGTCACCTGACAAGGATCCGACCATGACCAAGATGAAGGGCGGCGAAGTCATCGCCGAATATCTCGTCAAGCAGAAGGTGCCCTTCGTGATCGGCATCTGCGGACACGGCAATGTCGGCATTCTTGATGCGCTCTACCAGGTGCGTGACCGCGTCAAGCTGGTGTCGCCCCGCCACGAGCAGTGCGCCGGCCACATGGCCGACGCCTATTTCCGCGTCAAGCACAGTCCGGTCGCGACCCTGACGTCGACCGGGCCCGGCTCGGCCAACATGGTGATGTCGCTGGCGACCGCGCTGTCGGACTCCTCGAGCTTCCTTGCGATCACCGCCAATGTTCCGACGTCGCAGGCCAATCGCGCGCCGTTCCAGGAATTGTACGCGCACAACCAGGCTGATTTCGCCCAGGTGCTGCGCCCGGTGGTGAAGCGTTCGTTCCAGCCGAGCCGCGTCGACATGTTGCCGTTGGCGCTGCGCCAAGCCTTCGACACCATGGTCACGGGACGTCCCGGCCCGGTCAATCTCGATATTCCGTACAACGTCTTCCAGGAGGAGGCCGACATCGAGCTGCCGCCGCTGTCGCATGTTCACGGCAGTCACCGGCCGAGTGCGAGCGAGGCCGACGTCACCAAGGCGCTCGATCTGATCGAGGCCGCCAGGCGGCCGGTGTTCTTCATCGGGCAGGGCACGACCCTGTCCGAGGCCGGTCCCGAGATCAGCGCGCTGCAGAGCCGCTACGGCATTCCGGTCATCACCTCGCCCAATGGCATGGGCTGCGTGCCGGCGGATGATCCGCTGACGCTCGGCTTCATCGGTCGCAACGGCGCCTATCCGGCCAATCAGGCCGGCCGTCACGCCGACCTCGTGCTCTGCATCGGCACACGTTTCGACGACCGTTCGTCGTCGAGCTGGCACCAGGGCTACTCCTGGAATTTTCCGTCGACGAAGCTGCTGCAGGTCGACATCGATCCGGCGGAGCTTGGCCGCAACTATCCGCCGACGCTCGGCATCATCGCCGACGCCAAGACCTTCGCCGCGCAACTGCTCGCGGCGCTGGAGCATCGCCCCGCAATTCGCCGCGACAATTTCGCGGCGTGGCGCGATGAGATCGGGACCTGGAAGGCGGAGTGGGAGGCCTTCGTGCGGCCGCACTTCAGCGCCGACACCACGCCGATCCGGCCGGAATATGTCGTCGCTGCCCTGCAGGATGTGCTGCCGGATGACGTGATCCTGTCGCTCGATTCCGGCGTGCATCACAACTGGTTCATGCAGTTCTGGCAGCCGAAGCGGCCGCAGAGCATGCTGAACAGCTGGGGTTTTTCGTCGATGGGGTTCGGCGTCTGCGGCGTGCTCGGAGCCCAACTTGCCGCGCCCGACCGTCCCTGCGTCGCCGTCGTCGGCGATGGCGGCTTCATGATGGCGCCCTACGTTGTCGCGACGGCCGTCGAATATGATCTCCCATGTATCTGGATCGTCTGGAACAATTTTGCCTGGAGCGCGATCCGCGATTTGCAGTACGGCCTGTTCGAAGGCCGCGAGCTCGGCACCGCGTTCTATCGTGGCAATCAGGGGCCCGGCGGAGATCGCTACAACCCCGACTTCGCGGCCTGGGCGCGCGCCTGCGGCGCCGACGGCGTGACGGTGACCCGCAGCGCCGACCTGCGCGGTGCAGTGGAGACCGCGATCAAGAACCGCCGGCCCTGCGTGATCGATCTGCATGTCGATGCCGAGGTGCGTCCGCCATCGACGGGCACCTGGGAGCTGCCGCCGATCCCCTTCAAGGAGCCGGTGTTCGGCAAGCCTCATAAACGCGACTGACGATACAAAACAAAGATAACAACATCGAGAGGGAGGAGCACCATGTTGAAGCGTGATCTGAACCGGCGATCTTTCATGCGCGCGTCGGCCGGCGCGGCCGCGGCATCCGTGCTCGGCGTCGGCGGTCCCGCGCGGGCCCAGTCCGACGAGCCCGTCCGCATCGGCATGATCTATGCCAAGCAGGGGCCGGGTGCCTCGATCGGTGAGTACCTGCAGCGTGGCAGCGCGCTCGCGGTCGAGCAGGCCGGCGGCAAGGTGTTGGGTCGCCCGATCGAACTGGTCTGGTTGGACGAGCCTAATCCCCAGGTGTCGCAGCAGAACATGCAGCGGCTGGTCGACGAGAGCAAGGTCGTCGCGGTGGTGGGCGGCAACTACTCGTCGTCGGCGCTCGCCATGATGAGCGTTGCCAATCGCGAGAAGGTGCCGCTGATCCTGACCGGCGCCGCGGCCAGCGAGATCACCGGCAAGAGCTGCAGCAAGTACACGTTCCGGACCCAGGCGACCGTGCCGGTTCAGATGGCCGGCCTGATGCCCTACGTCTCCAGCATCGGCAAGAAGGTGTATTTCATCACGGCGTCCTATGCCTTCGGCCAGGACATCCTGCGCGCCTCGCGCGCGATGCTGAAGCAGGTCGATGCCACCGAGGTCGGGGTCGACGAGGTGCCGATCAACACCGCAGACTACAGCTCCTACATCCTCAAGATCCGCCAGGCCAAGCCGGACGTGATCGTCGGCGGCCTGGTGGGCGGTGACTTCTCCAACTTCCTGAAGCAGTGGAACGAGATGGGGATGAAGGACAAGATCCCCTATGCGGCGGTCGCCGTGACCGACACCGACTTCTGGGACGTCGGGCCGCAAGCCTCGACCGGCATCTACATCAAGCCCTGGTACTACAACAATCCGAAGAATACCGCCGCCGAGCAGAAGCTGATCGAGGATTTCAAGAGGAAGTACAATCAGCCGCCGTCGGACAAGACCTGGTCGGGCTGGATCGGCATGCGGGCGCTGCTGGAATCGATCGAGGCGGCGAAGTCGACCGAGGCCGCTCAGCTCGTGGCGCATCTCGAGCAGTGGAAGAACACCGAAGGCGAGTTTCCGTTCTTCTTCCGCGACTGGGATCACCAGCTGGTGCGCCCGGCCGTCATCGTCCAGATCAAGAAGCAGATCACCGACAAGTTCGACTATTTCGACGTGCTGAAGAACACCTCGGCGACCGCCGAGGAGACGGCGAAGGCGTTCGGTACCAAGGAGGATATCGGCTGCAGCATGCCCTCGCTCTGAGGCGGCGGCGACCCTTGTTCCTGCAGCGTACTGACAGGCTCGAACGATGCTCGACACTCTCGTCTCCCAGGCGGCCAATGGACTCGTGCTCGGCTTCATCTACGTGCTGATCGCCGTAGGCCTGTCGATCACCTTCGGCCTGCTCGGCGTCATCAACTTCGCGCATGGCGCCTTCTTCGCACTGGGGGCCTACGTGGCGTGGCAGCTGTTCCAGCTGTTCGGCTGGAGCGCCGTGATCCTGGCGCCGCCGGTGGTCGGGCTGGTCGGCATGGCCGTGGAGGTGACGATCATCCGTCGCCTCTACGGCAAGGAGCCTCTGCTCAGTCTGATCGTGACCTTTGCGCTGGCGCTCCTGATCGAAGCGGTGATCCGCTACGCCTGGGGCGCCGACGGCAAGCCGTTCAATCCGCCGCCGGCCTTTGCAGGGATCGTTGAAGTTGGCCCTCTCCTGATCACCAAATATCGCGTCGCCGTGCTGGGCGCGACCACCGCGACCTTGCTCGGCCTATGGGGCTTCCTGGCGTTCACACCCTATGGCCGGATCCTGCGTGCCGGCAGCCGGGACCCGGAAATGGTGGAATTGCTCGGCATCAATCTGCCGCGGGTGCTCACCGCGGTGTTCGGGCTCGGCTGCATGCTGGCGGCGATCGCTGGCGTGCTGGCCGCGCCGCTGTGGACGGTGTCGCCGTCCATGGCTGCCAATGCGGTGATGCCCGCGTTCGTGATCGTTGCCATCGGCGGCCTCGGCTCCTTTCGGGGCGCCGTGGTCGCCGGACTCGCGGTTGGTATCGTCACCTCGCTGACCATCCAGTTCTGGCCCGAGGCGGCCGCCGCATCGATGTATGCCCTGATGTTCGCGATCATGCTGTTGCGGCCGCGCGGGCTGTTTGGCGAGCGCTGGGAGCGTTTCGAATGACGACGGCCAAGCCCTTGCTGCAGCGGCTTGCAGGTCACCCGGTGCTCGTGGCGGCCGCGATCCTGGTGCTCGCCTCCGGCATCGCGCTCGCGGTGGGCATGCCGATCCATCGCGTCACCCAGATCGCGATCTACACGCTCTACGGGGCGGAGGTGAACTTCCTGATCGGCTATCTCGGCCTCGTGCCGTTCGGCGCCTCCTTCTTCTTCGGCTGCGCGAGCTATGCGCTGGCAATCGGTCTGGGCGTCATGCCGGGCGCCAACGAAATCACCGGCCTGGCGATCGCGGTGGCATTTTCGCTGCTGCTGGCGCTGATCGTCGGTGCCATCATCCTTCGCCGGCGTGGACTCTACTTCTCGCTGCTGACGCTGGCGTGCTCCCAGATCGCCTTCGAGATTGCGTTCAAATGGACCTCGGTGACCGGAGGCGAGAACGGCCTGCAGAACGTCGCGCGTCCGCTGTTTCGCTCCGCGCTTGCCTTCCACGGGTTCACGCTCGTCGTGGTGATCGGCTCGTTGTGGATGATGTGGCGGCTGGCGCATGCGCCGTTCGGCCGGCTGATGCAGGCGCTGCGCGACAACGAGCAGCGGGTCGCAAGCCTGGGTTTCGACACCTACCGCACCAAGCTGATTGCGCTGGTCATTGCCGGCGGCGGCATCGGCGTCGCCGGCGGATTGATGGCGCTGCTGCTGCAGGGCGTCTACGCCAATAATCTGAACTGGGAGCATGCCGGCGATCCGGTGCTGATGGCGGCGCTCGGCGGCGTGCATCATTTCCTGGGGCCGCTGTGGGGTGCCATCGTCTTCATCGTCTTGGAGGACCGGCTCAGCGCCGTCACCGAGAATTGGTGGCTGATCTTCGCCCCCATCATCATCGCCTTTGCGCTGCTGTCAGATGAGGGTATTCACGGCATCTTCCGGCGTATCGCCGGCCGCAGCCGCTGGACCCTGACGCGCAATGTCATTCCACCGCGGCCGCGCGACATCGTTCCCTATGCGCCGGATCGTGCACGTCAGGCGGCAGCGACGGCCTCACAGGTGCCGATTCTCGCGATCCGCAACCTGTCCAAGCATTTCGGCTCGATCGTGACACAAAAGGACGTGTCCTTCGAGATGAGCCGCACCGGACTGCACAGCCTGATCGGCCCCAACGGCGCCGGCAAAACCACGTTGTTCAATCTGCTGACCGGTGTGCTCCGGGCCAACGCCGGCACCATCCTGTTCGAGGGCATGCCCATCGATCAGTTGTCGCCGTACAAGCGCGCGCGGCTCGGCATCGCCCGCTCGTTCCAGATCCTGAGCGTGTTTCCCAACCTCACCGCGTTCGAAAACGTGCGTATCGCGGTGCAGGCTGCCAACCGGCAATGGACGGGTCTTTGGCGCGATGCCTATGACGATGCGGCTGCAAACGCGAAGGTGTGGTCGCTGCTCGATGCAGTCGGCCTCGCCAATCGCGCCGCCGAGCTTTGTTCCGCGCTGGCGCATGGTGAGAAGCGGCTTCTGGAGATCGCGGTGTCGCTCGCTATCGATGCCAAGCTCCTGCTGCTCGACGAGCCGCTGGCGGGTCTGGCGGAGTCGGACCGCAAGATCGCCGGCGAATTGATCATGCGGCTGGCGAAGTCCCATGCCGTGCTGTTGATCGAGCATGACATCGACCGCGTGCTGGCGATGTCCGACCGCATCACGGTGCTGCATCAGGGGCGGCTGATCGCCGACGGCAAGCCGGCCGACGTTGCGGCCCATCCGGAAGTCGTCACGGCCTATCTCGGCACGGCTCATGGCCAGGTCGCGGCGGCTCCGGCGCGGGCGACCAATCTGACGCCGCTGCCCGGCAGCGTTGCCGCCGAGCCGCTGCTCAGGCTCGAGGGCGTGCGCGCCGGCTACGGCGGTGGCACCGTTCTCGACGGGCTCGACCTGGCCGTGCGGCCGGGCGAAGTGGTGGCGCTGCTGGGGCGCAACGGCGTTGGCAAGACCACCGCGCTGCGGGCCATCACCGGCACAGTGCCGGTGAGCGGCGGCCGCATCATTTTCGACGGCAGCGAGCTCAGCCGGCTGCGTCCGGACGAGATCAACCGGCTCGGCATCTCGCTGGTGCCGGAAGGACGGCGGCTGTTTCCGAACCTGACCGTGCAGGAGAATCTCAAGCTCGCAAGCCGCGCCGGCGGCGCTTCGCTCGATGACGTGTTCGATCTGTTCCCGAAGCTGCGCAGCCTGCACAAGGCGCGTGCCGAAAATCTCTCCGGCGGCGAGCGGCAGATGGTGGCGATCGCGCGCGCGTTGATGGTGCCGAGCCGCCTGATCCTGCTCGACGAGCCGTTCGAGGGCTTGGCGCCCGCCGTGGTGCAGGAGGTCCGCGACGCCGTGTCCAAATTGAGGTCGCGCGCGAGCCTCGTCATCGTGGAGCATCATGCCGAGAGCGTGCTGGCGATGGCGGACCGCGCCTATGTGCTGGTGAACGGGCGCGTAGCCCATGTCGGCGACGCCGCCGCGCTCGCGGCCGATCACGAACTGCAAGGGCGTTTGCTTGGCATCACCCAGACCGCTGACGCGGTGCAACTCGCGGCAAACGGGTCATGAGTATCCCGCCCAGCATATTCTGCTCGCCAGCCTGATCTGAGCTTTCCTGAGGAGATGAGACATGACCATCGTCGTACCCGGACCGACTGCCTTTGCGAACGCTGCAACAGAGAAAAAGGCGGTCACGCGCAATCTCGCCGAAATCTTCTGGACCCAGTATCCGGGCCACTACAATCAGGCGCTGTCGAAGGCGATCGTGACGCCGGACACCACCGGCTGCCGCTTCTTCGACTATCGCATCTCCTCCTACGAGCCAGGCGCGCATGTCGAGAGCCATTCCCATGAGGTGCAGGAGCAGATCTATCACGTGCTGTCGGGCGAGGGCATCCTGATCCTCGATGGCGAGCGCCGGCTGGTCCGTGCCAACGACGTCACCTACATTCCGCCGGGCGTGGTGCACGAATTCCACTGCACAGGCAACGACCCGCTGCTGTTCCTCGTGATCACCAGCCCGCCGACCGACGAGGAGCCGGCGCCGCGGTGAGGGGCCGGGCATGTCCATGAGCAAGACCATTTTGGTCACCGGCGCCTGCGGTTGGCTCGGCACGGCGATCGTGCAGGCGCTGCTCGCGCGCGGCGATCGCGTCGTCGCCATCGACCTGGTGGTCTCGCCGGCCATGGCCGTACTCGCCTCGCAACAACAGCTGCTCGTCACCGCCGCGATCGATCTCGGCGAATGGCATGAAGTGCTGCGGGCGTTCCAGACATTCCGTCCCGACGCCGTCATCCACGCCGCCGCCGTGGTCGGCGTGGTTCAGGCCGCGGATATCCCGCTGAAGGCGCTGCGGGTCAATGTCGAGGGTGCGATCAACCTGTTCGAGGCGATGCGGCTCTCCGGCGTCAGGCGCGTCGTGCAGATCTCGACCGAGGAGACCTATGGCGACTTCCAGGCGGCCATCATCGACGAGGAGCACCCGCAGCAGCCGACCAGCATCTACGGCGTGACCAAGCTCGCAGCCGAGCACTATGGTCGCGTCTATTCGCGCGATCACGGGCTCGAATGCATCAACGTGCGGACCTGCTGGGTGTACGGACCGCATCTGCCGCGCCTGCGCATGCCGCGCACCTTCATCGAGGCCGCGTTGCGCGGCGAGCCCTTCCATCAGGAGGACGGCGGCAATTTCGCGGTCGATCAAGTGTATATCGACGACACCGTGGCCGGCGTGCTGCTCGCGCTCGACAAGCCGCATCACAGCTTCGACGCCTACAATGTTGCGACCGGTGTGGCGCCGACGCTGCGCGACACGGCCGACGCCGTCAATCGCGCCATTCCCGGTGCGAGAATCACGGTCGGCGACACCGGTCCCTATCATCATGGCGGCCGCGTGCTGAGCGCCGCCAAGGGCGCGCTCGACATCGGCCGCGCCAAAGCGGAACTCGGCTATCAGCCGCGCTACGATCTGCAAAAGGGCATCGAGGCGACGATCGAAGCGACGCGGGCCGCGATGGCGACGACATCATCTGCATCAGGGAATCAAAAATGACCACCTCTGCTCCGATCGTTCTCATCTTCGGCGGCTCCCGCGGCATCGGCGCCGCCTGCGCACAGGCGTTTGCCGTCGCCGGCTGGCAGGTGGCCTCGACCTACGCCACCAACCCGTCGGACGGAGGGCCCGGCAGGCAATACAAGGTCGACATTCGCGATGCCGCGTCGGTCGCGCAGGTCTTCGCGCAAGTTGCCGCCGATTTCGGTGCTGAGCCGCAGGCCGTCATCGCCAACGCCGGCATCAACGTGCCTGCAGGTCCGCTCGCGAGCTTCAAGCCGGAGGACTTCCGGCTGCTGATGGAGGTGAACGTGATGGGCGCCTTCAACGTGCTGGCGGAAGCGACTCGGCGCGTCCGCGACGGCGGCGCCATCGTCGCGATCACGACGTCGTTGGTCCGCCACGCGGTGCCGGGCACCGGGCCCTATGCGGCCACCAAGGCCGCGGTCGAAAGCCTGGTGCGGTCGATGGCGAAGGAGCTCTCGGCGCGCGGTGTTCGAGTCAATGCCGTGGCGCCCGGTCCGGTCGACACCGATCTTTTCAATGCCGGCAAGACTGAGGAAGCCAAGCAGCGCATGGCGGCGTTCAGCCCGTTCAATCGCATCGGCAAGCCCGGCGAGATTGCGGAGGTCGTTCGCTTCCTGGCCTCCGACGAGGCGTCCTGGGTTCAGGGCCAGATCGTGCAGCCCAACGGCGGCATGGTATGACCGAGATGGCGCCGGCCGAAGCCGGCGAGACGTTCGATGTCGTCGTCGTCGGAGCGGGTGCGGGCGGCATGACGGCGGCAACCATCGCCGCCGCTGACGGCTGCTCGGTGCTGCTGCTGGAGCAGGCCGAATTCATCGGCGGCACCACCGCGATCTCCGGCGGCATGGTCTGGATTCCTGCCAATCACAAAGCGGCTGCGGAGGGGCGGGCGGATACGCTGGAGGCGGCGCGGACGTATTTGGCACAGACCGTGCCGGGGCAGGACCGTACGCGGCTCGAGACGTTCCTTGCATTTGGCGACGAAGCCTTGCGCGATCTTGAGGCCCGCACGGCGCTGCGGCTGCAGCCGGTGCCGACCTATCCGGACTATTATCCCGACCTGCCCGGCGCCACTGCGGGTGGCAGGGTGCTGGAGCCGCTGCCATTCGATGCGCGCGGCCTCGGCGACGCCTTTGTGCTGCTGCGCGACCCCTTGCCGGAGTTCATGCTGTTCGGCGGCATGATGATCAGCCGCCAGGATATCCCGCATCTGCGCCGTGCCGGCCGATCGTTGCGCTCGGCCCTGCATGTGGCCAGGTTGATCGCGCGCTATGGCCTGCAGCGGCTCACGGCGCGGCGCGGCACCACGCTTTATCTCGGCAACGCGCTGGCAGCGCGGCTGCTGCGCTCGGTACTCGATCGTGGCGTCGTGATCCGCACCGGCACCTCCGTCCAGCAGCTTGAGGCCGACGCGCAGGGCAGGGTCTCGAGGCTCGAAATCATCGATCGCTCCGGCCGCTGCTGGATCAATGCAAGACGCGGCGTGGTGCTCGCGACCGGCGGGCTGTCGCATGATGCCGAACTGCGCCGCCGCTACGTGCCGCAGGCCGCCGGCACGCTGTCAGCCACCGTCGATCCCGGTGCCGCACCGCGCGGCGCGCGGTTGGCCGCAGCACTGGGCGCGTGCCTGTCGCCACCGACGAAAGACGGCGCGTTCTGGGTGCCTGCTTCGACCTTCACACGGGCCGACGGCAGTCGCGGCATCTTCCCGCACACGGTCACCGATCGCGCCAAGCCCGGCCTGATCGCGGTCGATGGCACCGGCCGCCGCTTCGTCAATGAGGCGGTGTCCTACCACGAGTTCGTGCGCGCGCAGCTCAAGCACGCCGCAGCTGTTCCTGCCTGGCTGATCTGCGATCGCCGCTTCCTGTGGAGATACGGCCTCGGCAAGATCAAGCCGTTCACGCGCAATGTCGCTGATGACGTCGCCGCCGGCTATCTCAAGCGGGCCGACACTCTGGACGCGCTCGCGGAGACGATCGGCGTCCCGGCGCAGGCGCTGACTGCAACCGTCAACGAGTTCAACGCTGGTGCGGTCCGCGGCGAGGATCCCGCCTTCGGCCGCGGCGGCAACATCTATCAGCGCGCGCTCGGCGACGTCGATCAGCATCCCAATCCCTGCGTCGCGCCGATCACGCAGCCACCTTTCCATGCCGTCGCGGTTTACCCGGCCGATCTCGGCATGTCCGCAGGCGTCGTCACCGATGTGCGCGGGAGGGTGCTGCGCGCGGATGGCTCGCCAATTCCTGGCCTGTTCGCCTGCGGCAACGACATGGCCTCGATCATGGAAGGGGCCTATCCCGGGCCCGGCATCACATTGGGTCCGGCGCTGGTCTTCGGCTGGCTTGTGGGCAGAACTGTCGCCGGCGCGAATGTTTGAAATCTCTGCTTGACGTTCTCGACCTCGGGAGGCCTCATCATCGCGTGCGGCCTTGGTTTTGCCCGAGCGAAGACTGATGCGAAAATTCCCTCCGTCTGCGCTTCTTCGAGCGCTGGCGCGACGCCGTCGCGCCCAAGGCGCATTTCGCCCGACCCGAGTCACGGGCCTTCGTGCAGGAGGTTGCCAAGCTCTGCGCGAGACCGCCCGTGATGACGATCTATGAGGCCGAGGAGAAATCGTTCTAGCGTCGGTCGGCGTACCACCTCGGCAATTCGCGTCGGAGTGGGCCGGCACCGCCGTGAGTCCAGCACCTCGATTGATCTCCGCTATACTGATATGGGATCACAAGCGTCGCGGCGGCGGCGATCCCGTCTTCATGTGTGGCGGCCAATGAACAAAACGATTCTCAAGGCAGTTCTGCGCAGGAACAAGTGGTTTGCCGGCCTTCCTCCGTCATCGGCCGACAGCATCCTTCGCCTGGGTCGCATCCGGAGCGCGGACAATTCTCTGATCTATTCCGCAAGTGACTCACGGGACGGATTGATTGCCTTGGTGTCGGGGCAGGTGCGCCTGACGAGCTTTTCCCGGTCCGGCAATCCCTCCTTCCTGCTGATCTCTTCGCCCGGATCCTGGATCGGCGTCACCTCGGCCCTCGACGGGCGCCCCTATGGCTACGACGCGTTCGCCATCGCAGCGGTCTATCCGGGGGGCATCGCCGTCGTCGGCTGGATCACCCGCCACAGCGACATCCTGGATGGGCCGTGGATCAGGTCGCTTTCAGCCGAGGTACGTCGCCCACGCCATCCAGATCCGGGGCCTGGCCGTAGCCCATGCGACGGATCTGCTCGTGGACCTGTGCCATCTCGGCTTCGGTCAGGCGCGGCGGTTCGCCGATTGCCAGCGCATGGACGTACATCCTGGCCAGCGTCTCCACCTCGACGGCGAGCCAGAGCGCCTTTTCGAAGCTCGGCCCCGTGACGATCAGTCCGTGATGACCAAGCAGGCAGGCGTTGCGTCCCTCCAGCGCGGCGAGCGCGTGATCCGACAGCGCCTGGGTGCCGAAACAGGCGTAGGGCGCACAGCGGATGTCGTTGCCGCCTGCGACCGCGACCATGTAGTGGAAGCAGGGAATGGCGCGCTCGTGCACGGCCAGGATGGTGGAAAAGGTCGAGTGCGTATGCAGCACCACGTTGACGTCGTCCCGCGCCTTAAGGATGTCGCGATGAAAGCGCCACTCCGACGAGGGCCGATGATTGCCCTCATACTCGGCGGAAAAATCCATCGCAACGATGTCGTCCGCGGTCATGCGCTCATAAGGCAGCGAGGTGGGCGTGATCAGCATCCCACCGGGAATTCGGTGCGAGAGATTGCCCGAGGTGCCCTGGTTGAGACCGTTGCGGTTCATGTCGCGGCAGGTATCGACGATGCCCTGGCGAAGGTCCATGTGGCGATCGGTGATCATGGTGTTTGCTCCGATTGGTCGATCCAGGAGTGGTAGGCCTCGAGAACTTGCGTACGGTCCACGACATCGTCGAGGGCGGCGACGCCATCGAGCACGACGCTCGAGACCGGCGCGGTGCGGGACGAGCGCTTCCAGAGCAGCGCAGCGCCGAGCGCGGTACCGTCCCGTGACTGGCTCCTGGAAACGCGCTGACCCGCCCGCAGTGTGGCCAGTGCCCGCGCGAACGGCACGTTGGCGGCGAAACCGCCATCGATGACGACGTGCCCGGTGCTCGCCAGCGCATCGAGGCATCTGCTGGCGGTAAACGCCGCGTAGAGAGTCGCCAGCGCCTGCCATTCTGCAGGGTCCCGCGGGGCCGGGCCCGTGATCCGGCCGCGCCGGCCGGCCCCGGGAAACAGGCCGTCGTCGCCGACGAAGGAGGGCAGTGCCAACGTCCGCTGCGCGCAAAGCTTTGGGATCGCAGCGAGCACCGCCGCGTCGTCCGCACGGTGGTCGCGCCGGATCAGGTCATATTCCCGTCCCGTCATGGTCAGCGTGGACGGCACGTTCTCACCGTCGACATCGACGTTGAGCACCATCGCCCGATCGGGGTCCAGTTGAACCGGATCGAGTCCGCGGTTGAAGCCGATCATCCAGGTCCCGGTCGACAGCACCGAGGCCTCGCCTAAGCCCGCGGCTTTGTACCGGAACAGATTGGCGTTGGAGTCGTGTACCCCGCACAGAATCTCGGTCGCCGGCGACAGTCCGGTGCGGCAGCTCACCGCTTCGGACACGGTACCGAGAACGGTCCCCGCTGCCTCGCACGGTGGCAACAGCCGGTCCCAGCAGCGCGCCCGCATGATCGAGGAAGGCCGCCGCGCGATCGCATCCCAGATGTGCCCCTGCGCCGCGAGCTGCGAGATTTCACTCGCGGCCCGGCCGCCGAGCCGCATGGCGACATATTGCGCCGTCGTCAGATAGCAGGTGGCTCGAGCAAATTCGATTGGAAAGGCGGTTTGCTGCCAGAGCAGCTGCTTGGCCAGCCGCATCGCTCCTGAACCGTTGGAGCAGAAAACCTCGGTGTAAGGCGGCGCCATCCGTTCATAGGCGCGATCGATCTCGGGCGGCGAAACCGCCTCGTAGTCCATCATCGGCAGCACGGCCGACTGCCCGTCGGTGAGCACCGCGGAGCAGCCATGCGCGGTCGCGATCACGGCCCCGATGGCGTGGCGCCGCGCGACCTCGGCCAAAGCATCCAGGAACCAGGCTTCCAGCGCGGCCAGATCATAGGCGAGATAGCGGTCGGAGGTGGTTGCGGCATTGGGAATTGACAGCGTCTCGATCGGCCAACCGTCGTCACTCGCGACCAGGAGCTTGAGGTTGCTCTTGCCGATGTCGAGAACGGCGATCGTGGATGGTGCGGCGGCGCTGGGCATCGCACCTCACCGTCGGAGCAGGGCGCGCAGATGCGGCACCGCGGCCACCGCGATCAGAATGCCGCCCCAGATCGCCAGAGTGAGGAATTGGCTGAGGTTGAGCAGATTGAAGGCCGAGGAGATCATCTGCAGGATCACCAGCGCCAGGATCAGGCCGCCAACCTTGCCGAATCCTCCGAACGGGTCGACGCCGCCCAGCACCGCGGCCAGGATCGTGACCAGGAGATAGCTCTCGCCATAGGCCGCGTTGGCGGAGTTGAACCGCGCCATCATCACCAACGCCGCGACGCCGGCGAGCAGGCTCGAATACACGTACAGCCGCAACAGTACGGCGCGGGTATCGACGCCGGAATAGCGCGTCGCCTTCTCGTTCGACCCGATCATATACACCTTGGCCCCGAACGGCGTGGCGTTGAGCAGGATCGCCACTGGGACCGCGCAGAGTGCGAACACCACGAGCGCGAACGGCACACCGAAAATGGTGCCGTTGCCGATGAAGATGATGGGATCGGGAAAGCCGGAGATCACGTTGCCGCGGGTCAGTCCGATGGCAATGCCCTTGCAGAGCGTCATGGTGCCGAGCGTGGCGAGGATCGGCGACACGCCGAGATAGGCGATGACATAGCCGTTGACGAGCCCGATCAGCCCGGCGACGCCGAAGCCGGCGGCGATCGCCAGCAGCTGCCATCCGACCCAAGCCATGCCCTCGCTTCCGGGGACCGTACGCGTCAGTACGAATGCGATGGTCAGTCCGGTGAGATTTGCCGTGGCGATGATCGACAGATTGAGCCCGCCGGACAGCAGCGCGAGCATCATTGCGAGCGACAGGATGCCGAGCTCCGGCATCTGGAAGGCCATCGATTGCAGCGTGTTCACCGAGAAGAAGCGCTCGCCGATCACGAGCGCGAACACGACCCACAGCGACACCAGCAGCAGGGTCAGCGTCCCCATGGTGCCGCCGCCAAGAGAGCGGCCGATGCGCGTGACGAGCGAGAGCGGGGATTTTTCCTTCATGCGCGCACTCGTCTGGCACGCCGTTCGCGCTGCGACCAGGCCGTCACCGATACCGAGATCAGGATCACGAGCCCGACGAACAAAGGCGACCAGTAGGACGATACGCCGAGCAGGATCAGCCCGTTCTGCAACACGGCAAGCAAGGCCAGGCCGAGGAATGTGCCGAGCACCGTTCCCACACCCCCGGCGAGGCTGGCGCCCCCGAGCACCACGGCGGCCACCACGTCGAGCTCCTTGCCGACCAGCACGGTGGGCGCCACCGATTGAGCGAGCTGTGCCTGCACCAGCGACGCGGCGCCCGCCATCGCGCCCATATAGCAATAGACCAGCATATTGAGCCTGAAGGTGTGAAAGCCGAGCCGCTGCGCCGCGTCCGGGTTGCCGCCCATCGCATAGACTTGACGGCCGATGTTGGTGCGGTTGAGCAGCAGCCAGGTGACGAGGAAACCGATCCCGAGGATCAGGATCTGCAGGTTCACGCCGTAGGAGCTGGTCGGGCCCCAGTCGAATTCGAACCAGAAGATGCCCGTCGCGAACCAGTCGGGCAGCGAGTAGATGTATTTGCCGCCGGTGACGAAGATCAGCAGGCCGTAGAAGATATTCAGCGTGGCGACGGAGACGATGATGGAGGGGATGCGCAGCTTCTGGACGAACAGCGCATTGACGGCGCCGAGCGCGACGCCGGTGCCGATCGCCATCGCGAACAGGCTGAACCAGTTGGCGCCATAGGCGTTGGCGATCACCAGCGCGACATATTGCGCCACCGATGCGGTGGCGGTGAATGAGATATCGATGCCGCCGGCGATCAGCACCACCAGAAGCCCAAGCGCCAGAATCCCGACGAAGGCGTAGGAGGTCAGGAGATCGAACAGGTTCTGCATCGTCAGAAACTGCGGGTTGGCGGCGCCAAGTCCGGCGCAGAGCACCAGGATGACCGCAAGCAGCCAGAATTCGTGGCTGCGCCGGAATCGTGCCAAGGCGGCTTTGACCGAGGGGGCTTTGAGGCTGTCAGGCATTGACCGCCTGTCGCAATGCCGGTTCGGAGGTTTGCGAGGACGGAACGTCCAGCGTCAGCCGGCCGTGCCGCATCACCAGCACGCGATGGCTGTGATAGAGCACCTCGGGGATCTCATCGGAGATCAGCAGCACCGCGACGCCGGCATCGGCGAGCTGGCGGATGATGTCGTAGATGCCGTCCTTGGCGGAGATGTCGACGCCGACGGTCGGGCTGTCGAGGATCAGCACCCGCGGATTGGTCGCCATCCATTTCGCCAGCACCACCCGCTGCTGGTTGCCGCCCGACAGCGTCTTCACCGGGTTCTCCGGATCGGACACCTTGATGCCGAGCCGTGAGACCCATTGCGTCACGTGGCCGTTCCGGGTCCCGGCGGTGATCAGCCCAAGCCGGCCCGCGAGGCGTCCGAGAACCGTGAGCGTGATGTTCGACGTGATCGACTGGTCGAGGATGAGGCCCAGCGTGAGCCGGTCTTCCGGCACATAGGCGATGCCCTTGCGGATCGCCTCCGCATTGGAGGCGAGCGAGACGGGCTGCCCATCGAGCAGGATGACGCCGCGATCGGGCGGGTTCATGCCGAACAGCGACAGCGCAAGCTCGGTCCGGCCGGAGCCGAGCAGGCCGGTGAGGCCGAGGATTTCTCCGGCCCTCAGGGTCAAATCGACATCCTCGTAATCGCCATCGCGCCCGAGCCCCTGCAGCTCCAGCACCACCGGGGCCGCTGCGAGACGATAGGGATGGATGTCGTAGTCGAAGGCGTGGCCGGTCATCAGATGGCTGAGCTTGCGGCTGTCGATGGTGTCGGCATCGAAGGTGCCGACCTTGACGCCGTCGCGCAGCACCGTGACGCGCTCGGCAATCTCGAGGACTTCGTCGAGTCGATGGCTGACGAAGACGATGCACATGCCGGCTCGCTTCAGCTCGCTGACCAGGGCGATCAGCGCATCGACCTCGTGCCGGGTCAGCGACGCCGTCGGCTCGTCCATGATGATGAGCTTGGCATCCGCCGCCAGCGCGCGGCAGATCGCGACCAGTTGGCGTCCGGCGATCGGCAGCTCAGCAACCTTTGTGTCCGGATCGAACTCCGCGCCGACCTTGGCCATCGCGTTCAGCGCAATGACGCTCATCGCTGCCCAATCGACCCTTCGCACGCCGCCGAGATGCTGGCCGATGGCGATGTTCTCCGCAACGGTGAGATTGGGAAACAGCGAGAGGTCCTGGTAGATCACTTGGATTCCGCAATGCGTCGAGCGCACCGGATTGAGGTGCGGGTAGTCCTGGCCTGCGATCGAGATCCGCCCGCCGGGCTCCGGGGCCTGCACGCCGGAAATGATCTTGATCAGCGTCGACTTGCCGGAGCCGTTCTCGCCGACGAGGCAATGGACTTCGCCGGTCTGCAACGTCAGGTCCACATTGCGAAGCGCATGGACGCCGCCGAAGCGCTTCGAGATGCGGGACATGTCCAGGAATGGCGTCAAGGTTCTGGTCTCGAACTCGAAAAGATGATGGCGAAAGGAGCGGCCAGCCGATGCGTGCTGCGGGCAACGGCCCGTCCACGTGTGATCGGCAAAGGCCACGCGCCCCGGGCGTATCGCCCGGAGCGCGATGCAGCCGTCAGAGTCCGCCGGCGATCAGGCCATCGACGGTTTCCTTGTTGATCCGCATGATCTTGTCGACCTTGATCTGCTTTCCGGCCACGTCGACCGACGCCTTGCCCAGGCCGGGCACCTCGACGCCGTCGGTGATCGGTTTCCCATTGAGCACGAGCGAGGCCACGGCGACCATCGCATAGCCGGCATCGGTGGGATTCCAGAGAAAGCCCTCGCGGATGATGTCGTCGTTGATCAGTGCCTTGGCCTGGCTCGGCAGCACGGTGCCGACGATGGCGATCTTCTTCTGCAGGCGCTGCTGGCGAACCGCGTTGCCGGCGCCGATCGGTCCGTTCGAGCCGAAGCCGAGAATGCCGGCGAGGTTGGGGTAGGCCTTGATCACGTCCTGTGTCGTGCGCTGGCTGGTGTCGATCTCATCGGCGCCCGGAAACCGGTCGGCGACGAGCTTCATGTCGGGGAAGTTCTTCTTTTGGTAGGCGATCGCGGCGTCGGCCCATTTGTTATGCAGCGGCGTCGTCAGCGTACCGACATAGACGACGTATTCGCCCTTGCCGCCCATGTCCTTGGCGAGCCGCTCCATCTGCACTTCGCCGAAGCGGACGGAGTCGATCAGTTCGACGTTCCAGTCGCGCCCTTCCTGCTCCGGACCCTCATGGGTGATGATCTTGATTCCCGCCGCCTGCGCGCGCTTCAGCACCGGCTCGCACACCTTCACGTCGAGCGGAACGAGGCCGATGACGGCGACCTTCTTGGCGATCAGGTCTTCCAGCAACTTGACCTGCTGCGCCGGGTCGACGTTGGCGGGGCCCACCATGCTGGCGTTGATGCTGAAATCCTTCGCGCCCTTCTGGATGCCCTTTTCCAGCGCGTTGAACCACGGAATGCCCGCGATCTTGACGACGGTGACCATTTCCTTCGGAGTATCAGCCCAGGACAGTCGCGGTAGACCGGCAACGGACATAGCCGTCGCACCACCCATCAGCCTGAGCGTTTCGCGTCTATTCATTATTCCCTCCCAGGAATATCTTTTGTCGCATGGCTCGCATGTTCTCGGCGTCGGCCGGAATGGAGCTTTTCGTCGCGTTTCCACAAGAAGCCTGATGAGACCATCAGCCTGGCCATGAAAGCCGCGTAGTGGAGAGTAGAGGCCGCGCCCTTCGTGTCAAGCGAACGTCCTTGCAGACCACGTCGGCGCGGACACCTGCGCTGCAGCGGAAATGCTGCTTCATCGCACCAACCATCTCTCACACCTTGCCGCCATCTTCGCGATCGCGCGCCCGGCTTGGGGATGCCCGCTCGACCAGACGGCTGCTGGCGGTCGGAGGCTTGACTTTTCTCACCGGCTGGCTGGCGAGTTCCACGAGGTCGGTACTATCGATCGTCGAGCACCGTCGCTGCGCAATCTCGTCGCCTTCGATTGCATTCAGGAGCAGCGCCGTCTGCGGCGCGTTCAGGCGATGGTCTCGCATCGCCTTGAGAACCATGAGGCCCCTCAGGCGAGCCTCGATTCCTGCAAGGTCCGCCTGATATGCGCAACCCCCTTCTTCGCATAGGTCAGCGGAGGGGCCTTGCGCGGGTCCTGCTCCGCCTCGATGACGATCCAGCCGGAATAGCCCGGCAGCTCGCGGAACACGGCGGCATAGTCGACCATGCCGTCGCCAGGCACGGTGTAGATGCCGAGCGCGTCGTCCTGCCCCAGCACCGCATCGAGGAAGCTCCAATCCTCGCGGCGCGCCTGATCCATGACGGCGGCACGTACGTCCTTGGCGTGGACATGGCTGATGCGGGCGCGATAGGTCCGCGCCAGCGCCGCCGGATCGGCGCCGCCCCAGGTGGCGTGGCCGGTGTCGAGCAGCAGATGCACGGCGTCGCCGGTCGCCGCCATGAAGGCGTCGATCTCGTCGGCGCTCTGCACGATGGTGCCGATGTGGTGATGGTAGACCAGCCTGACGCCCTCAGCGAGCGTGCGCTCGGCCACGTCCGTGATGCGGCGGCCGAACTCCGCCCAGTCGCCCGGCTGCATCACCGGCCGCCGCGACAGCGGCCTGCCGCGATCGCCATGGATCGCATTCGAGGTCTCGGCGAAGACTAGCACGGTCGATCCCATCGCCTTGAGCAGATCGAGATGCGGGCGCAACTGGCGCATCTCGGCCTCGGCATCGCGCGTCAGCAGTTCGGCCGAGTACCAGCCGGAGATGCAGGCCATGCCGAACGGCGCGAGCGCAGCCTTCAGCGCCTGCGGCTCGCGCGGAAATTTGTGGCCGAGCTCCATGCCCTCGAAGCCGGCCTCGCGCGCCTCGGCGAGGCAGGTCTCGAGCGGGGTCTCGCCGCCGATCTCCTGCAGGTCGTCGTTCGACCAGCCGATGGGGTTCGCGCCGATACGGATGGGCATGTCGTCCTCGCTGGATCAATGGCCGCGGCGCCGCAGCGCCTCGACATAGTTGCGTCGCGCGGCCTCGATCTCCGCGCGCTCCGAGACCTCCGGCACCGCCACCTCCCACCAATGGCCGCCGGCATCGGTGGACCGCAGCGGGTCGGTGTCGATCACGATGACGCTGGTGCGATCGTGGCTGCGCGCCGCATCGAGCGACGCTTCGAGCTCGGTGATCCCGGCGACCTTGTGCGCGATCGCGCCCAGGCTGGCTGCGTGGCGCGCAAAGTCGATCTCGGGCAGGGTCTCGTGGCGGGTGTCGTGCAGAAGATTGTTGAAGGGCGCGCCGCCGGTCGCATTCTGCAGCCGGTTGATGCAGCCGAAGCCGCGATTGTCGAGCACGATGATGATGAGCTTCGCACCGAGCATCACCGACGTGGCGATCTCGGAGTTCATCATCAAATAGGACCCGTCGCCGACCATCACGACCACGTCGCGCGCGGGATTGGCGAGCTTCACGCCGAGCCCGCCGGCGATCTCATAGCCCATGCACGAATAGCCGTATTCCATGTGATAGCCGCCGGGCGCGCCCGGCTGCCACAGCTTGTGCAGCTCGCCCGGCAACCCGCCGGCAGCGCACAGCACCACGTCATCGGGCCGGCTGCGGCGTTGCACGGCGCCGATGACCTCGGCATCGCTGGGCAGGATCGCGTTGCCGGGGGCAAGATAGCGCGCCGCGGTGTCCAGCCAGGCCGTGCGGCCGGCTTTGGCCTGCTCGGTCCAGGCGGCCGGTGCGGTCCAGCCATGAAGTGCTGTGCCGAGCTCCGCCAGCCCGGCTCGGGCATCGGCGACGAGCGGCTGCGCGCGGTGCTTGGCGGCATCGAACAGCTGCGTATTGAGGCCGATGATACGGCAGGCAGGATCGGCGAACAACGCGCGCGAGCCGGTGGTGAAATCCTGCAGCCGCGTGCCGATCGCGAGCACAACATCGGCCTCTCGCGCCGCCGCGTTGGCGGCGCCGGTGCCGGTGACGCCGATCGCGCCAAGATTGAGCGGATGGTCGTGCGGCAGCGCGCTCTTGCCGGCTTGCGTTTCCGCTGCCGGAATGCCGTGCGCCGCACAGAACGCGGCGAGCTCGCGTTCCGCCTCGCTGTAGAGCACGCCGCCGCCGGTGATGACGAGCGGGCGCTTGGATGTCTTGATCAGGGCTGCAGCCTCGGCCAGTCGCGTCGCGTCGGGACGCGGCCGGCACGGCTGCCAGATGCGCTCGGCGAAGAACTGGGGCGGAAAGTCGTAGGCCTCCGTCTGCACGTCTTGGCAAAGCGCGAGGGTCACCGGGCCGCATTCGGCCGGGTCGGTCAGAACCTGCATCGCGCGCTCGAAGGCCGGGATGATCTGCTCGGGCCGGGTGATGCGGTCGAAATAGCGCGAGACCGGGCGGAAGCAGTCATTGGCCGAGACGGTGCCGTCGCCAAAATCCTCGATCTGCTGCAGCACCGGATCGGGACGGCGTCCGGCGAAGACATCGCCCGGCAGCAGCAAGAGCGGCAGCCGGTTGACATGCGCGACGGCTGCGGCCGTCACCATGTTGGTCGCCCCGGGGCCGATCGAGCTCGTCACCGCCATCATGCGGCGGCGGCGCGCGGCCTTGGCGAAGGCGATCGCGGCATGGGCCATCGCCTGCTCATTATGCGCGCGCAAGGTTGGCAGGCGGTCGCGCGCGGCAAACAGCGCCTCTCCGAGACCGGCCACATTGCCATGGCCGAAAATCGCCCAGACGCCGGCGAACAGCGGTAGCGTCTCGCCGTCGATCACCGTCCGCTGCGCCGCCATCGCGGCGACGAGCGCCTGCGCCATCGTGAGCCTGATCGTCGCCATTACTCGCTCCTGCTCAACCCAGCACGCGACATGATCAGGCCCGCCGACATGATGCAGCACTGGGCTCTGCGCATGCTTTGGCCAAAGCGGACGCGCTCGCGCGCTGTTGAAGCGCGTGATCGTTCGACTCGGTTTGATGGTGCGATGCAGCGGATGACATTGAGAACAGCGGCTCCGTCCTTGACTGGACGGCGCAGAGAATGAAATGCTTCTTCGAAGAGTCAAGCAACGATGATGATAATGCGGTTTGGACTTCTTGGCGCCGGCAGGATCGGGCGCATTCATGGTCTCAATGTCGCGTCGCGCGGCGATGCACGGCTCGTCGCGGTGGCCGACGCCTCGAAGGAGGCTGCGCTCTCGCTCGCACAGGCCACCGGCGCCGACGTGGCCGATGCGGATGCGATCATCGCCGATGCCAAGATCGACGCGATCCTGATCTGCACGCCGACCGATACGCATGCCGATCTGATCGAAGCGGCTGTGTCGGCCGGCAAGGCGGTGTTCTGCGAGAAGCCGGTCGACCTCGACTCGGACCGCATTCGCCGCTGCTTGGCCACGGTGGAAAAAGCTGGAAAGCCGCTGATGATCGGCTTCAACCGCCGCTTCGATCCGAACTTCGCGGCGCTGGAGAAGCGGTTGCGCAGCGGCGAGGCCGGCGAGATCGAGATCGTCAGCATCATCTCGCGCGATCCGGCACCGCCCCCGGTGGATTATGTGAAGCGCTCGGGCGGTCTCTTTCGCGACATGATGATCCATGATTTCGACATGGCGCGCTTCCTGCTGGCGGAGGAGCCGGTCGAGGTCTTTGCGCTCGGCTCGGCGCTGGTCGACAAGGCGATCGGCGAGGCCGGCGACGTCGATACGGCGGCGGTGCTGATGAAGACGGCAAGCGGGCGCATCGCGCAGATTTCGAACTCGCGCCGCGCCAGCTACGGCTACGACCAGCGCGTCGAGGTGCATGGCGCGAAGGGTATGCTGCGCGCGGGCAATGTGCACGAGACCACCGTCGAGATCGCGACCGGCCAGGGTTTCCGCGCCGACCCGGTGCAGAATTTCTTCCTCGAACGCTACAGCGCCGCCTATCGCGCCGAACTCGCCGCCTTCATCGATGTCTGCGCCGGCAAGGCGGCGCCGTCGCCGAGCGGCCGCGATGGGCTGCGCGCCCAGATGCTCGCCGACGCCGCGACCTTGTCGGCGCACAGCGGGCGGCCCGTTGCCGTCGAGGCCAGCTGACGATGACGGAGACCGAGCTGCTGCTGCGCTGCTACGCAGTCCAGGGCCTCGTGGCCGAGGCCGGGCGCATCGCGCTCGATTATTTCGGCCGCAAGGACAGTCTCGGAGTGACGATGAAGGGGGCGCAGGATTGGCTCACCGTCGCCGACGGCGTGGTCGAGAGCTTTCTACGTGAACGGCTCGCCGAGCTGTTCCCCGAGGATACCGTGATCGGCGAGGAAGGCGGCGGCGACGCCAGCGATGCGGTCTGGATCGTCGATCCGATCGACGGCACTGCGAACTTCGCCCGCGGCGATCGCAACTGGTGCATCTCGGTCGGCTTCCTGCTGAACCGCGTGCCGGCGATCGGGATTATCGCCGCGCCCGCGCTCGACGAGCTCTATGTCGCGCGGCGCGGCCATGGCGCGACGCTGAACGGGCAGAGCATCGCCGTCTCGGCGACCGGTGACATCCGGCGCGCTTATGTCGAACTCGGCTGGTCGGCCCGCATCCCGGCGCAGCGTTATGTGGAGGTGATCGGCCGCGCCTATGCCGCCGGCTGCTCGGTGAAGCGCTCGGGCTCGGGGGCGCTGGGCCTGTGCCATGTCGCGAACGGACGCACCGACGCCTATGCCGAGCCGCACATCAATTCCTGGGACGTCGCGGCGGGCCTCGTGATCGTCGCCGAGGCCGGCGGCTGGGTGAACGACTTCTTCGCCGCTGACGGCATCAGCAAGGGCAACCCGATCCTGTGCTGCACGCCGGCGCTGGCGCCGCAGCTGCGCGACATCACCGGGATCGGCTAGCCGGCAGAATACCGTTGCTTCGCGGCGGCAGAGCAGCCACCCTCGCGGCCAAATACAGAGAACATCAAGTTCTCGTTTCTCGGGAGGTGGACCATGGTTTCGAGATCCCTGACGCCGAGCCTGCTGCTCGGTCTCGCCATGCTGGCGGGCGCATCCGTGCCTGCGTCGGCCGATGGCTCCCTCGTGATGTATTGCGGCGTGCAAGAGGAATGGTGCCGAGCCATGTCCACGACGTTCGAGAAGGAGACCGGCGTCAAGGTGGCGATGACGCGGAAATCCGCCGGCGAGGTGCTGGCGCAGCTCCGGGCGGAAGCGTCCAACCCGCGCGCCGACATCTGGTGGGGCGGCACCGGCGATCCGCATCTCCAGGCCGCCGACGAGGGCCTGACGCTCGAATACGAATCGCCCGCGAACAAGGATCTGCATGACTGGGCGCTGAACCAGTGGAAGGCGGCCAAGCAGCGCGCTATCGGCATCTATGCCGGCGCGCTCGGCTTCGGCTACAACACCGAGCAGATCAAGGCCAAGGGCATCGCGGAGCCGAAATGCTGGGCCGATCTGCTCGATCCGAAGCTCAAGGACGACGTGCAGGTCGCCGATCCCAATTCGTCCGGCACCGCCTATACGCTGCTGGCGACAGTCGTGCAGCTGATGGGCGAAGACAAGGGTTTTGACTATCTCAAGGCCCTGCACAAGAACGTCAGCCAGTACACCAAGTCCGGCGCCGCGCCGGCCAAGGCGGCGAGCCTCGGCGAGACCGCGGTCGGCATCGTCTTCATCCATGACGCGGTGGTCTATGCGGTGCAGGGCGATCCGATCAAGGCCGTGGCGCCGTGCGAGGGTACGGGCTACGAGATCGGCTCGATGTCGATCGTCAAGGGCGCGCGCAACCTGGAGAACGCCAAGAAATTCTACGACTGGGCGCTGAGCCCAGCCGCGCAGGCGCTCGCCGCTCCCGCGAAGTCGTATCAGGTGCCGTCCAACAAGACCGCTCCGGTGCCGCCGCAGGCGCCGAAGATGAGCGAGATGAAGCTGATCAACTACGATTTCGTCAAATACGGCTCGTCGGCCGAGCGCGCGCGGTTGCTGACGCGATGGGACAAAGAGGTCAAGGCGCTGCCGAAGTAGTCCCCCGGCTGCGGAGAGAGCGATGCGTCCCGCGACGCGGCTTACGCTGATCATCGGCTGGCTCGGCTATGTCATCGTGCCGTGGTACCTGCCGGACGGCTGGGACCTCTCCGGCTATCCGTTCGGAAGGGTCGGCACCGCGCTGGCGCTGGCGATCTCGGGGGCGGCGCCGTGGCTGTGGCCGATCGGCCTCGCGCTCGTCGCAGCGACCTTGCTCGTGATCCGCGGCAACACCAGTTTCAGCGGCCGCGGATTGATCGCTGTCGGGCTGCTCGGCCTCGCCGCGTTGGCGGCGCAAGGCTTCGCGATCACGCTGCCCGGCCAAGGCATGCCATCGCTCGCGGTGCTGCTCGGCGGCGCCGGCGCCGCGCAGCCGGGCATGGGTTACGGCGCGCTGCTGACCCTGGTCTCGCTGCTGCTGCTGCTCTGCCATGGCCTCGCCTATCGCGGCGTCTGCCGCGGCGACCTGTTCACGACGTCCACCATCGGTGTCGTCGTCCTGCTGATCGGCCTCTTCATCTTCCTGCCGGTCGCGACCATCCTGCGCAGCGCGCTGGTCGATGCGCATGGGCAGTGGGCGCTGGGCGAATTCGTCGACCGCCTGTTCTCGTCGACGATCTGGGGCACAGGCTGCCTCGGCGGCGGCATCGCCTGCGGCGTCGCCTGGAACACGCTGATCCTGGGCGTGCTGACCGGCCTCATCACCACGCTGCTGGGGCTGGCCTGCGCGCTGCTGGTGCTGCGTACGGCGATGCCGGGCAAGCGGCTGATGCGCGCGATGACGGTGCTGCCGATCATCACGCCGCCCTTCGTCATCGGCCTGGCGCTGATCCTGCTGTTCGGCCGATCCGGCGTCGTCACCGGGCTGATGGTCGAATGGTTCGGCATCCCGCGCTCGCGCTGGATCTACGGCCTGCCGGGCGTGCTGCTGGCGCAGGTGCTGTCGTTCGCGCCGATCGCCTTCCTCGTGCTGATGGGCGTGGTCCAGGCGATCGCGCCGAGCCTCGAGGAGGCGGCGCAGACGCTGGGCGCGAAGGCCTGGCCGACCTTCCGCACGGTGACCTGGCCGCTGCTGCGGCCGGGGCTCGCCAACGCCTTCCTGCTCGGCTTCGTCGAGAGCTTGGCCGATTTCGGCAACCCGCTGGTGCTCGGCGGCAATTTCGAGGTGCTCTCGACCAAGATCTTCTTCGCCGTGGTCGGCGCCGCGCACAACCAGGGCCTTGCCGCGGTGCTTTCGATCGTGCTGCTCGTCTTCACGCTCGCCGCGTTCGGCCTGCAGCAGGGCTGGCTCGGCGGCAAGAGCTACACCACCATCTCCGGCAAGGGCGATTCCGGCCTTCCGGCGAAGCTGCCGGTCGCGGTTACCGTGCTGTCAGCCGCGGTGACCGGACCCTGGGTCGCGCTGACCGCGGTGATCTACACCGTCATCCTGATCGGCGGCTTCGTGAAGACGATGGGCCGCGATCATACGCCGACGCTGGAGCACTACAGCACCGGCTTTTCCGTCGACCTCAGTCACGGGCTGTTCTTCAGCGGCGCCGCCTGGCCGTCGCTGTTCACGACCTTGAAAGTCGCCGCGATCTCGGCGCCGCTGACGGCGCTGATCGGCCTGCTCACCGCCTATCTCTTGACCCGGCAGCGCTTCGTCGGCCGCCGGCTGCTCGAGTTCACGACCATGCTGAGCTTCGCCATTCCTGGCACGGTGCTCGGCGTCGCCTACATCCTCGCCTTCAACGTGCCGCCAATCGAGATCACCGGGACCGGCCTGATCCTGGTGCTCGCCTTCGTGTTCCGCAACATGCCCGTCGGCATCCGCGCCGGGATCGCGGGCCTCGCGCAGATCGACAAGAGCCTCGACGAGGCCTCGACGACGTTGCGGGCGCGCAGCTTCACGACCTTGCGCCGCGTCGTGCTGCCGCTGCTCAAGCCCGCGCTGATCGCCGCGCTGATCTACAGCTTCGTGCGCAGCATCACTTCGGTCAGCGCCGTGATCTTTCTCGTCTCGGCCGAGTACAATCTCTCGACCGCCTACATCGTCGGGCGGGTCGAGGCCGGCGAGTTCGGCCTCGCCATCGCCTACTCCTCGGTGCTGATCGTCGTCATGGCGGCGGGCATCGCCCTCATCCAGCTCGGCGTCGGCGAGCGCAAGCTCGGGCGCAAGCTCGGGCGCAAGCCCGTGGCGCTCGCAGCGCCGGCCGCCGAGCTCGCCAGCTAGGACCAGCGATGACCAAATCCAGACCCGCCTCGGTCGAATTCAACCATGTCAGCATGCGCTACGGCCCGGTGACGGCGGTGGACGATGTCAGCTTCACGATTCACGCGGGCGAGCTCGTGACCCTGCTCGGCCCGTCCGGCTGCGGCAAGACCACGACGCTCCGCATGATCGCCGGGCTCGAGATCGCGAGCCGGGGGCAGATCCTGATCGGCGGCAAGGACGTCACCCGGCTGTCGGCGGCGGACCGCGACGTCAGCATGGTGTTCCAGTCCTACGCGCTGTTCCCGCACATGACCGTGCTCGAGAACGCCGCCTATGGGCCGACAGTGAAGGGGCTTGGCAGGGCCAAGGCCGAGGCGATGGCGCGCGAGAAGCTCGCGCTGGTCGGGCTCGCCGGCTACGAGGCGCGCTATCCGGCCGAACTGTCCGGCGGCCAGCAGCAGCGTGTCGCCGTGGCCCGCGCGCTGGTGCTGGAGCCGCAGGTGCTGCTGTTCGACGAGCCGCTGTCCAATCTCGATGCCAAGCTCAGGCGCCGGGTGCGCCAGGAGATCCGCGAACTGCAGCAGCAGCTCAAGCTCACCGTCGCCTATGTCACGCATGACCAGGAGGAGGCGCTCGCGGTCTCCGACCGCATCATCGTGATGTCGAACGCGAAGATCGCGCAGCAGGGCTCGCCGCGCGAGCTCTACGAGAGCCCGGCCAACGGCTTCGTCGCCGACTTCATCGGCGATGCCAACCTCGTCGATGTCACGATCGAGGCGGTACACGACGGACAGGCCCAAATCGTGCTCGGCCCCCTCCGCCTGACGCTGCCCGCGCGCGGCCTCACCCCCGGTCCGGCCAGGGCGGCCATCCGCCCCCACGGCATCACGCTCGGCCCCGGCCTCGCAGGGACCGTCCGAAAATCCTCCTACCTCGGCGACCACATCGAGTTGACCGTCGCAACCCCAGTCGGCGAGCTGCTGGTCCTTAGCCGGCAGACGGATGCGTCTCCCGCCGTGGGTGCGGAGATCGAGCTGTCATTTGCGGGGCGGAGTATTGCGCTGGTGAGCTAGGGGGCGCTCGGTGCAGGCCATGAGTCCGGCTACACCATCGCCATGGGCTCGTTAGAGACGCGCGGCTGTCTGATACGAAAGGTTACATCGTTATGACGACCCATGCCTCGCCTAACCGCGACGAGGACCAGATCGCCGACGGCGCTCAGCCCGCTATTTCATCGTCGTGGTATTGTTGTCGCCGCCGCTCGATATCGATGGCCCATTCGTCTGCGTCCTTTCGGCGGAGAAACGTCCCGTTGACATATTTTCCCTTTCGTCGGACTTGGGCTCTCCAAGAGCCGGATTTCAGTCTGGTGAAAGTTGCCATGCGTGTGCGCTCCGTGTGCGCTCAGGCGGCGAAGAGCCGGAAAAAACATCGCGCTGTGGCGTAGATTAGAGTGCACACGGGGCGACCCAACGAACTGAATATTCTCGAAAAATGAAGCAATCTCAATCACATAGATTTGCCGTGGCACCCATGATGGATTGGACCGACCGGCACTGCCGGGTGTTCCATCGGCTGCTGTCGCGCCGGGCGCTGCTCTATACCGAGATGGTCACGACGGGCGCCGTCATCCATGGCGATCGCCAGCGGCTGCTCGGCTTTGACGCCAGCGAGCATCCCATCGCGCTGCAGCTCGGCGGCTCCGATCCTGCCGATCTCGCGACTTCGGCGCAGATCGGAGAGCAGTTCGGCTACGACGAAATCAATCTCAATGTCGGCTGCCCGTCGGACCGGGTGAAGGACGGCCGTTTCGGCGCCTGCCTGATGGCGGAGCCTGCGCTCGTTGCGGCCTGCGTCGCGGCGATGAAGCGCGCGGTCCGCATTCCCGTCACGGTCAAGTGCCGCATCGGCATCGACGACCAGGATCCGGAGGTGGCGCTCGATGCGCTGGCGGATGCGGTCGTGGACAGCGGCACCGACGCGCTGATCGTGCATGCGCGCAAGGCGTGGCTGAACGGCCTGTCGCCGAAGGAGAATCGCGACATTCCGCCGCTCGACTACGACCGGGTCTACCGGCTGAAGGCGAGGCTGCCGCAGGTGCCGGTCATCATCAATGGCGGCATCAGCAGCATCGCGGCGGCGCAGGCGCATCTCGCTCACGTCGATGGCGTGATGCTCGGGCGCGCGGCCTATCAGGAGCCGTGGCGGTTGCTCGAGGTCGATGCCGTGCTGTTCGGCGAGGCCGCGCCGCATCAGACCATGAAGGACGCGCTGGCTGCGCTCGAGCCTTATATTGCGCGGCAGATCGGGCAGGGCGCGCGGCTCCATTCCATCACGCGCCACCTCGTCGGCGCCTATCACGGCGTACCCGGCGCGCGAGCCTTCCGCCGCCATCTCGCCGAGCGCGGCGTCAGGCCGGAGGCTGGCATCGAGGTGCTGCGCGAGGCGGTCGCGCTGGTCGAGGAGCGCGCGCCGGCTGCAATGCTCGCCTGATTCAGCTGGTTGCCGGCAGCAGCTCCGCCACCGCCTGGCGCGCGATCGCGTTGTCGTCCGGCAGCCCGATCGAGATCCGCAGCCAGGTGTCGAAATGCGGTTGGGCGCGGCCGATGAGGATGCCGCGCGCGGCCAGCGCCGCCGCCACCTCGGCATGCGGACGCCCGCAGTCGAAGAACACGAAATTCGCCTTTGAAGCGCTGAAGCGACGCTTGCGTGTCCGCAGCAGCGCATGCCACGCCTCGCGCTCGGCCGCGACCTTGGCGCGGACGGCGTCCAGATGGCTGGGATCGTGCAGGCTGGCCAGGGCAGCGACGAGGCTCAGCCGGCTCAGCCCGAAGAAGGCGCCGATGCCGATCTGCTTGAGCGATGCCGCGAGCGGTTTCGGCGCCAGGGTGTAGCCGATCGCGAGGCTCGCCAGCCCATGGATCTTGGAGAAGGTCCGGAACACCGCGACATTGGCGCCGTCGCGCACCGGCGGTGCGACCGTGCGCGCGGCGAAATCAGGCAGGAATTCGAGATACGCCTCGTCGACGATGACCAGCGCGCGTGTCGACAATTCGCGCACCGCCTCGATGAAGTGCGTGGTTTCGCTCACCGTGCCGGACGGATTATGCGGGTTGACGAGATAGACCGCGCGGGTGCGGTCATCGACGGCGGCCGAGATCGCGGGCAGGTCGTTTTCGAGCTGGTGGTTCAGCGGCACGCCGATCACGGTGCCGCCGGCCGGCGCCACCGCATCGACCAGCGCGGTATAACCCGGCTCGGACGTGATGAAGGCGCCGCCCGGGCCGCCGTGAGCGGAGAGATAGAGCCCGAGCACGTTCAGATTCTCGCCGAGCACGATCTGATCCGGCGGCACGTTGTCGTGCGCGGCGATTGCTGCCGTGAGATCCTCGACCTCGCGTCCGGTGTAGCGGGCGAGGCCGGACAGATCAGCCCTGATGGCGGCAACGGCCGCCGGCGAGGGCCCGAACGGGTTCTCGTTGAGCGCCAATTGAATCGGATGCTGACTCTCAAGCTCTGCCATGGCGCGGAGCCTAGGCCGAGACTTGCAGGCCCCGCAAGACAGGCCACGGCGGGAAGCCGTCAGCTGCGGTCGGGATAGCCGTGCAGCATCAGCCGGTCCGAGCGCACCTCGAAGCGTTCGAGCCGGTCGAGGAAGCTCATGCCGAGCAGGTTGGTCTTCATCTGGCCGTGCGGCACCACCAGCGCCGGCACTGAGCGCTCCACCAGATTGCCGATCGCCAGCCGGTCGAGCGTCAGCCGTGCCGCCTTGGTGTGGCCGCCGGCGGTCTCGACGTCGACGTCGTAGTCGAGCAGCTCGAGCGGCAGGCCTGCGGCCTTCGCGGTCTCGTAGGTCAGCACCACCGATGTGGCGCCGGTGTCGACCACCATCGGCGCGGTGATGCCGTTGATCTTGGCACGCAGCGCGAACTCGCCGCCTCTGGTGCGCTCGATCTCGACGGCGTTGGTCTTCGGGCTCGTCTTCGCCCTGAGCGCGCGGCTGCGCAGCACCTCGGAGACAGTGTCGCTGGCAAGCGCGGCCTGTTCCGGATCCTTGTAGACGATCACCGCGCTTGCGGTGAGCACCATGGTGACGAGCACCAGCACGACCTTGTTCATGCGGCGCCTCCCGTCCGGCGGGAGGCGTTCAGCCGTGCCGCCGCGCCAGTGCGGGCAGGCCGGCGTCGTCCATGCGCGCAGGCAACCCCTCCATGAGCGTCAGCCGCTCGTCGCGCGACATGCGGCCCCAGCGTGCGATCTCCGGCAGTGTGCGGCCGCAGCCGAAGCACAGCTTCGTCCTGGGGTCGATCATGCAGACGGCGATGCACGGGGTGTCCTGGCTCATCGTTCGAGTGTGAAAGGTTCTGGCGCTGTTTTGCAAGATCAATCATCTCACAGTCCCGTCCCGGCATTCATGATCGGCTTGCGCAGCAGACGCCGCTTCTCCTGAGCGGGGTCGCTGGTCGGTTCCGGCTGCAGCGGCGGCGCCTCGTCGGACAGCGGCGCGAGCGCCGACATCACCCGCTCCGGCGGGAAGGTCACGATCACCTCGGTGCCGATGCGGACCTTGGATTTCAAGGTGAACGTGCCGCCATGCATCTCGATCAGGTTCTTGGCGATCGGCAGGCCGAGGCCCGCGCCCTGTTCGGCCGACTTGATCGAGTTCGAGCCCTGGCCGAACGAGGCGAGCACGATCGGGATCTCGTTCTCGGGAATGCCGGAGCCGGTGTCCTTGACGCTGAGATATTGTCCGCCCGACGCCGTCCAGCCCGCCTTGAGCCAGATCTCGCCACCCTGCGGGGTGAACTTGATCGCGTTGGAGAGCAGATTGAGCACGACCTGACGGATCGCGCGCTCGTCCGCCCAGAGCCGCGGCATGTTCTGCTCGAACACCTCGTGGATGGTGATGCCGCGGCTGGTGGCGCGCAGCTTCAGGAGATGATGGCAGTCGGCGATGACGTGCACCAGCGCCACGGCCTCCTCGTTGAGCTCGTAGCGGCCGGCCTCGATGCGGGAGAGGTCGAGGATCTCGTTGATCAGATTGAGCAGGTGGACGCCGGAATTGTGGATGTCGGCGGAATATTCCTTGTAGACCGGCACGGCATGCGCGCCGAAAATCTCGCTCTTCATCACTTCGGAGAAGCCGAGGATCGCGTTCAGCGGCGTGCGCAGCTCGTGGCTCATCTGGGCGAGGAAGCGCGACTTGGCGACATTGGCGGCCTCGGCGCGGTAGCGCGCCTCGTCGGAGATCGCCTTGGCCTGCTCGAGCTCGCCGATCAGCGCGTCCTTCTCGGCGCGCGCCTCGAGCGTCGCCAGCGTCGTCGAATGCAGCTGGTGGGCGAGCAGCACGAAATAGCCCTCGGCGGCGACGGCAAATCCGGCCAGCAGGTAGTTGTCGAATGTGCCTGACAGCGCGAGGCTGAGCGTGATCGCGACCGTCACCGGCGCGGTCACCGCCACGGCCGCGACCGGCAAATTGGCCGCGAGCATGCTGGAGACGGCGATCACCAGCAGCATCAGGAACATCATCAGCGTGCCTGAGACCTCGGCCAGCGCGGGGTGGATCAGGATCGCCATCCAGCACACGCCGTAGAGCAGGTCGAGCAGCACGAAGCGCGTGCGCCAGCGCCGTGTCGCCGCCATCGACGGCTGCTCGGCGAGGAAGTTCGAGCAGTTGCGGACGATCGCGGCATGGATGCAGAGCACGCCGAGCGTCCAGGCGCCGGCCGCCACCGCATGCAGCCAGACGCTGAGCATCAAGCCGGTCGCGACCACCAGCAGCATCACGATGTAGGATGCGGAGATGCGGGTCTGCGCGTATTGGCGCAGCAGCTCGCGGTCGAAGGCGGGCCGCGTTCCCGATGTCGAGGTTAACCGGTCGCGCGCCTCGCGCACCCGCTGCTGCGCGGCCCGGCGCTGGCTAGCCGGTGCAAGCGCCGGCGCATCGGCCGGAAGCTCGACAACTTCGGGCTTTTCCGCAGGTTTACTCATCAACAACACAAATCCTGCCCGTCGCCGCACGGGCTGCTTTCTGCATCGTCTATAACTGGCTCGAAATCCTTAAGACGGATTATAGACAACGAAAAATTTGCGTTAACGCTGCGTTAAATTAACGAGTATGGCCGGTCTCAGCGGAGCTGCAGCCGCAGGCGGCGCCAGCCGATCACGAGCCCCGTGATGCTGAAGGCAACGCCGAGCGAGCACAGGCCGACGATGAGCATGGTGCGCAGCATCGGATGGGCGAGCAGGGTCGGGAAGTCGAGCGTGTGCAGCGCCTGATACAGCCAGCGATAGGCGCGCCGGGACGGATCGAGCTTCTCGAGCACCGCGCCCGAGGCGGCATCGACGTGATACCACGTGTCGCCGCAGATCACGCGATGGACCGGCGCTCCCGGCACGTCGGAGGTGAACGGATGGTCGTCGCCCGGCTCGACCTCGATCGAGCGCGTGCAATCCGCGCGCATGCCGGCGGTCGCGGCATTGACCTCGGCCGGCTGCAGGAATCGTCCGACGATCCGCCCGGAGGAGCCGTCCAGCACTGAGATCTGCTGCTGGCTCAGCGCCCGCCGGACGCGCTGATAGAGGTGGCCGCCGAACGCAAACCATTCGATCTCGCGGGCATCGCCGGACGCAACCGGGAGCGGGGCGGCGGTCAGGGCGGTCCAGTCGGGTGCGCCGATGAGAACGGCTTCCTCCGTTGCTGTGAGATGGCCGGTCGCAAACAGCCGGCCGTGGTCCATCGACAGCCAGCCGCTGACGATCCAGGTCAGCACGAATTGCGTGCAGACGAGGCCGGCCCAGTGATGCCAGAGGTGCCAGCCGTAGTAGCGCGAGGACAGCCGCGCCCCGCGCCGCCTCAATCTGACGGGACCGAGCAGGGCGCCAGCGACGGCGGCAATGACGGCTGCGAGCGACAGCCACCACACCGTCACGTTCCAGGCCGCCCAGTCCCTGCGCAGCACGGTCGGATAGATCCAGTGGACGACGCTGCCGACATAGTTCCAGGCGCGCGCGAAGTGGCTCGTATCCAGCACCACCTCACCGGTCCGGGAGGAGACGTAGAGCTCGGTGCCGTCGGGATCATGGAGCGCGATCCGGTACAGCGGGCGATGCACGTCGAACCGGTTCGGCACCGTCCATTGATCGTAGGCGTCCAGCGCGATGACGGCGGCGCCGCTGGCATCGAGTCCGCGCCGCTGCGCCGTGATCCGCGCAATGGACAGAGCGAGATCGGGAGCGGCGACGTCGGCCGCCGCCAGCGCGTCGGCATGAAGGGCCACGCTGCGGGCGGCGGCGGTGACGACATAGACCGGCCCATCCACCCGCTGCCATAGGCGGATACGGTCGGGGCGATCGATTCCGCTCGCGGAGAGTGCATCCGTAGCACTGCGCAGCGGCGCGGCGTGATCGATCAGCGCCAGCCCGGCGAAGCGCTCGGTCTCCGTCTGGGCCGGGAACGGCACGAAGTGCATCACGATCCCGGTCGCAAACCACAGCACGAACAGCGGACCGAGCGGGATGCTCAACCATCGGTGCGTGAGGATCAGCGCCCGGATCATGCCGAGGTCAGAACTTGAACGAGGCTTCGACCTCGTAGGTGCGGGGCGCGCCCAGGAAGATCTGGTCGGGATAGAACGGATCGCTCCAGGCCGCGTAACGCCTGTCGGTGACGTTGCGGACGCGGAAAGCGAGGCGTGTGCTGGTCGCGGTGGCAAACATCGGCACCTTCGGTAGATCGATGAAAGCGAACAGATCGGCGGTGGTGTAGGCGAGCAGCTTCACCGTGTTGGCATCGGTGCTCCAGCGGTCGCCGACGTGGCGAACGGAGAAGCCGAGCTCGACCGGCCACCAGCCCGGATTGAGGAAGCGGTAGGAGCCGCCGCCATTGACGATGACAGCCGGAATGTTCGGCGGCGTGTTGCCGGAGAACGAGCCGCCGCCGGCGAGATCGTAATCGGCGTAGCGCGCCCGGACATAGGTGACATTGCCCCAGAGCTTGCTCTCCGGCGTCGGGCGCACCGCGGCTGATATCTCGATGCCTTGCGACTTCACCTTGCCAGCGAGGTTGAGCTGCTGGCCGGCCTGGGCGCTGTAGACATTGTTGCGCTCGATGTCGAAAGCGGAGAAGGTCCATTCCGCCCGTCCGTTCCACGCGAGCTGCTTGACCCCGGTCTCATAGCTGCGGGAGTCCGACAGCGTCAGATTCTGCGTCGGGCTGAGCAGGAAGATACTGTCGGCCGAGATGTCGCTTGCCGTCGCATATTGGCTGTAGAAGGTGGTGCCCGGCAGAGCTTCCCAGGTATAGCCGATGCGGCCCGTGACCGGCTGCCAGCTCTTCGAATAGGGGAAGCCGCTCTTCACCACGCCGTCCTTGTCGATCGCGTTGCGGTCGAGCGTGAACGGGTTGTAGCGCAGGCCGCCGACCAGGGCGAACGTGTCGGTCAGCTTCAGCCGGTCCTCGAGATTCAGCGCCACGCTGTCGATGGTCGCCGTCTGCAGCTGGGTTGTCAGAGTGCCGAAGACACCTCTGTCGAACCCGACCAGCGGCACGGTGTCGTGAAAGAAGTTCGCCGCGCCGGGCCGCGTGAAGTCAGTATGTGAGCTCTCGACCGAGGCGACGAGGCGGTTGGCGAGACCGAAGACGCTGCCGTTCCAGGTGAGGTCTGTGACGTTGCCGACGATGTTGTGATTGTGGTGGACGAAGAAGCGCTCGCGATCGACCACGTTGGTCTTGGCGTTGAACGCCGAGACCTCGTTGTTGTACCAGTCGCGGCTGGCATTGTAGTTGTAGATCTGGCTGCGCAGCGTGACGGCGTTGTTCAGGTCCCATTCGAACCCGCTGCGCAGCCATGATTCCTTGATCGTCTTGTGGCCGTCGACCACGTTGTAGTTGGTCGACAGCGTGCGGCCGTCGATCGTGACTGCGCCGAGATTGGTGAGGTTGTAGTCGGACACCTTGGTGCCCGACACGATGCCGCTGGTCGCATTCGCGCCGCTGACGGCGACCGGCACCAGCGGCGTGCCTTCATAGGGCTTGGCCTTGTAGTCCTTGAATTCGGCGGCCACGAACGTCTTGAAGCTGTCGGACAGGCGGTAGTTCAGCTGGCCCGAGACGTGGAGGTTCTTGAACTCGGTATCGTCGATGAAGCCGATCTCCTTGGTCCTGCTGATGTCGAAGCGATAATCGAGCCCTTGGACGGTCGTGCTGCCGCCCGAGCCGAAGCCGCTGCGGAAGCTGCCGCGCTGGTCGAAGCCGAGGAAGGCGTCGCTCTCGACCGGGCCGGTGTGCGGCGCCTTGGTGACGAAGTTGATGGTGCCGCCGACCGCGCCCTGGCCGGAGATCAGCGAGGAGGGGCCCTTGAGAAACTCGACGCGGTCGAGGTTGTAGGTCTCCATCGTCAGCGCGGTGAAGCCGGTCGGCCCGATATTGATGCCGTTGTAGAGCACGTTGATCTGGTTGCCCTGGAAGCCGCGCATCGCAAAGCCGACGTCGTTCGGGGCGTCGCCGGCGCTGACGCCGGTGGCGCCTTTCACCGTGTCGACGGTCGTGTGGTAGCCCTGCTCACGCAGCGTCTCGGCGCCGACGACTTCGATCGAGGCCGGCACCTCGCGCGACGTAAGACCGAGGCGGCTGCCGCTGGCCGGGGTTGCATTGCCGTTGAGCGGGGTGGCAGCCGTCATGGTCGAGGCGGGCAACGACGGTCCGGGCCCGGTTGCCTGCGACGTCGCGCGCCGGGGCGCCGTCCGTGCCGCCGGGCTGACAGGCCGTGTCGACGACGGCGTGCGGCCCGCGGCTTGCCGCTGGCGCGGGGCGTCGACCGTGACGTCGGGCAGCAGGGTGTCGGCCGCTGCTCTCCGGTCCGGATTGGAGACTTGCTGCGCATCGGCCGAGGTCATGGCCGAGCAGCCCGCGACCATCAGCCCCGCCAAAGACACTGAACTCCAGAATTCCCGCACCCTCATTTCGCTTCCCATCGCGGATGCCGACCGGGGCCAGTCTCCGCGCCCCCTTACACTCATGATGACGGGACGAGAGTTAGCCGAATTAGCGCATGATGTAATGTTATAACATTACATGTGCGGCATTCTGGTGCTAGGTGTCTCGATCCAGCAACACGTGCGAACGATTAGCGATTGCAACGGGTATCAGCGAGTCGCCGCAGGTGCAATGACGTGGGGGGCGACGGACGGGTGAAGCACGGCCCGACGGCGTGCTGCGGACCGGCCTGACATGCGCGCGCGAAGGGGGGCGGGAATAGTAGGGTCGGTGATCTGCCGCCCCCTGAAGCGGCGGCGGCAGATCGGTCGTTGTGAAGCCTGACGGATTACTTCTCCAGCCGCGCCAGCAGGCTGCACGTATCCCAGCGCTTGCCGCCGAGCTTCTCGACCTCGGAGTAGAACTGGTCGACCAGCGCCGTCACCGGCAGATGGGCGCCATTGCGTCGCGCCTCGCTGATGCAGATCGACAGGTCCTTGCGCATCCATTCCACTGCAAAGCCAAAGTCATACTTGCCTTCGTTCATGGCCTTGTAGCGGTTCTCCATCTGCCAGGACTGGGCGGCGCCCTTGGAGATGGTGTCGATCACGGCGGGGACGTCGAGGCCGGACTTCTTCGCAAAATGAATGCCTTCGGCGAGGCCCTGCACCAGACCCGCGATGCAGATCTGGTTGACCATCTTGGTCAGCTGGCCGGAGCCGGCCGGCCCGAGCAGCTTGCACATCCGGGCATAGGCGGCGATCACCGGCTCGGCGCCGGCAAAGGCATCCTGGGTGCCGCCACACATCACGGTCAGCACGCCGTTCTCGGCGCCGGCCTGGCCGCCCGACACTGGCGCGTCGATGAATTTGAAGCCGGCCTTGGTGGCTGCGGCATCGAGCTCACGTGCCACTTCAGCCGAGGCCGTGGTGTGGTCGACGAAGGTCGCGCCCTTGGTCATGCCGGCGAAGGCGCCGTCGGCGCCGATCGTGACCGCGCGCAGGTCGTTGTCGTTGCCGACGCAGCACATCACGAACTCCTGGCCCTCGGCGGCCTGCTTCGGCGTGGCTGCGGTCTTGCCGCCGAACTTGTCGGCCCATTCCTGCGCCTTGGCCGCGGTGCGGTTGTAGACCGTGACCTCGTGACCACCCTTCTTCACGAGATGTCCTGCCATGGGGAAACCCATGACGCCGAGACCGATGAAAGCGACTTTAGCCATTTGAGCTACCTTGCCCTTGAGGTTCTGCCGACGGCCTTGAGAGGGCCGGGCGGTTCTTGAGGAAAAACATCAGCAGCCGGCCGGGTTCCGGCGGCACGCTGGACGCCGCACCATAACGGCTTGCGAGGCAGGGGCAACGCCTTCGTGACGGATGCGAACGCGCGCCGTCGTGCTAAAGAGGCATCATCATGACGGCTTGCAAAGCCGTCATCCCGCGACGAAATCCAGACGTTCAACCAATCAATCAGGGAGTGTCTCGCATGGGCGTCAGCGTCGGCGTGCTCGATCATTTCAACATCCGGACCCGCAACCTCGCCGAGACGGTCCGCTTCTATGAGGACGTGCTCGGGCTGGAGAATGGCGACCGGCCGAATTTCGCGTTCCCCGGTGCCTGGATGTACAGCGAGGGCCGGCCGGTGGTGCATCTGGTCGACATCTCTCCGACCGAGGAAGCCCAGAAGCCGGACTCCGGCGTCGTCCACCACGTCGCCTTCGTCAGCCGCGGCTTTGCCGGCATGAAGGCGCGGCTCGCCGCCAAGGGTATGCCGTTCGACGCGCGCCAGGTGCCGGGCGGCGAGCTGTGGCAGATCTTCGTGCGCGACCCCAACGGTGTCATGATCGAGCTCAATTACGAGGCAGCCAAGGAGCAGGCCGGGGACGCGCCGGTGGAGACCGCCGCCGACATCGGAACCAAGGTGGCGTTTTGAGCCGCTCCGCATTATGAAGCAGCGCAACAGCGGGCCGGAATGGAGCCGTCGGCGACGACGGAAGATCATGTCCGGCCAATATGATAGGACGCGATGATGTGGCGCGTTCTGAACCTTTTCAGGAGACGCGCCGTGAGCGTGACGCAGCAGCAGGTCATCGAAGCACTCAAGCGGGTTCGTTCGCCACGCGGGGTGGCGCTGCCCGATGCCGGCGTGCTGTCGCCGATTACGGCCAATGACGGCAAGGTGTTCTTCTCGATCAATGTCGAGGCCAGCGAGGCGCGCGCCTGGGAGGATACCCGGGCGCAGGCCGAGGCCGCCGTGCGCGCCATCCCCGGCGTGACCATGGCGATGATCGCGCTGACCGCCGAGCGCAAGGCCGGCGCTGCGGCCCCGGCGCCTCGCACCTCCGGCGTGCAGCCGGTCGCGGCGCATCGTCCGCATCAGCACCAGCATCCGTCCGATTCGCCGATGTCGAAGCAGGCTGCGATCCCAGGGATCGCCGCGGTCATCGCGGTCGCCTCGGGCAAGGGCGGCGTCGGCAAGTCGACCACCGCCATCAATCTCGCTTTGGGCCTGCGCGACCTCGGCCTCAAGGTCGGGCTGCTCGACGCCGACATCTACGGCCCGTCGGTGCCGCGGCTGACCGGCCTGCAGGAAAAGCCCAAGCTGACCTCCGACAAGAAGATGATCCCGCTGTCGCGATTCGGACTGTCGATCATGTCGATCGGCTTCCTGGTCGAGGAGGACAGCGCGCTGGTGTGGCGCGGGCCGATGGTGATGTCGGCGATCAACCAGATGCTGCGCGACGTCGCCTGGGGCACGCTCGATGTGCTCGTCGTCGACATGCCGCCGGGCACCGGCGACGCCCAGCTGACCCTGGCGCAGAACGTGCCGCTGAAGGGCGCCGTCATCGTCTCGACTCCGCAGGACCTGTCGCTGATCGACGCCCGCCGGGGCCTGGCGATGTTCCGCAAGGTCAACGTGCCCGTGCTCGGCATCATCGAGAACATGAGCTACTTCCAGTGCCCGGAGTGCGGCACCCGCTCGGATATCTTCGGCCATGGCGGCGCCCGCCACGAGGCCGAGCGGCTCAGCGTGCCGTTCCTCGGCGAGATCCCGCTGCACATGGACATCCGCTCAACCTCCGATGCGGGAAATCCCGTGGTCGAGAGCGAGCCGAACGGTCCGCACGCGGCAATCTACCGGACCATCGCCGGCGCCGTGCGCGACCAGCTCAAGGACTCCATCGCCGCAGCCTGATGCCGTCTTGATGCAGTGCAGCGAAGTGCGTGCGACTATTGGACTGTTTGTCATTCCAACGTCGCGTTTTCGCTGAACCGGTTCCGTGCTAAGCCCGGCGCGGATCGTCTTCGACCGGATGCGGCCAATCGCGTCGGCGGAAAAGTTTTTAACGGGAAACGCCCCCAACAAGGAGATGCCTTAATATGAAGCGTCGTGATTTTCTGAAGGTTTCGGCTGCGGGCGCCGCGGCGACGGGCGCCGTCGCCTCGCCGGCCATCGCGCAGTCGATGCCGGAGATCAAGTGGCGGTTGACCTCGAGCTTCCCGAAGTCGCTCGACACGATCTATGGCGGCGCCACCGAGCTCGCCAAGTACGTCGCCGAGATGACCGACAACAAGTTTCAGATCCAGGTGTTCGCGGCCGGCGAAATCGTCCCCGGCCTGCAGGCGCTGGACGCGACCGCCAATGGCACCGTCGAGATGTGCCACACCGTGTCGTACTACTATGTCGGCAAGGACCCGACGTTTGCGATCTTCGCCTCGGTCCCGTTCGGCCTCAACGCCCGGCAGCAGAACTCCTGGCTGTACCAGGGCGGCGGCAATGAGCTCGCCAACGAGTTCTACAAGAAGTTCGGCGTGATCGGCTTCCCCTGCGGCAACACCGGCACCCAGATGGGCGGCTGGTTCCGCAAGGAGATCAAGACCGTCGCCGACCTTTCGGGCCTCAAATTCCGCATCGGCGGCATCGCCGGCCAGGTGCTGCAGAAGCTCGGCGTCGTGCCGCAGCAGCTCGCGGGCGGCGACATCTATCCGGCGCTGGAGAAGGGCACCATCGACGCGGCCGAGTGGGTCGGCCCCTATGACGACGAGAAGCTCGGCTTCCAGAAGGTGGCCAAGTACTACTACTATCCGGGCTGGTGGGAGGGTGGTCCGACCGTGCACGCCTTCTCCAACCTGGAGAAGTGGAATTCGCTGCCTAAGAACTACCAGGCGATCCTGACCAACGCGACCATGGCCGCGAACACCTGGATGGCGGCGCGCTACGACATGCAGAACCCGTCGGCGTTGAAGCGGCTGGTGGCCGGCGGCACCCAGCTGCGTCCGTTCACCAACGAGGTGCTGGAAGCCTGCCTCAAGGCGACCAACGAGCTGTGGGGCGAAATCTCGGCCAAGAACCCCGACTTCAAGAAGTCGATCGACGCCATGCAGGCCTACCGCTCGGATGAATATCTGTGGTGGCAGGTTGCCGAATACACCTATGACAGCTTCATGATCCGCTCGCGCACCCGCGGCTGATCTCGAACGTTCGATCGGCGGACCCGCTTGAGCCCGGCCTCGCAAGAGGCCGGGCTTTTGCGTTGCGTTGCGACAACGTTTCGCAATGGCACTTCCGCGCAGTTTGCTCCAGACTGGAACCGAGGCCTCGCAAGAAGGCTGCCCAGGAAACGGACACATCACCCCGAGGGAGGGAAGGACTATGAAGCGGAGAGACTTCATCAAGGTCACCGGGCTCGGCGCGGCCGGCGCCGCAGCGATCGCTGCGCCCGCGGTCGCGCAATCGATGCCCGAGATCAAATGGCGCATGACCACGAGCTGGCCGAAATCGCTCGACACGCTGCATGGCGGCGCCGAGATGATGGCCAAGATGGTCGGCGAGGCCACCGACAACAAATTCCAGATCCAGACCTTCGCCGCCGGCGAGATCGTGCCCGGCCTGCAGGTGCTCGACGCCGTGCAGAACGGCACCGTCGAGATGGGCCACACCGCGTCCTACTACTACTTCGGCAAGGATCCGACCTTCACCTTCGGCTCGTCGGTGCCGTTCGGCCCGAACATGCGCATCAACCAGGCCTGGTACCTGATGGGCGGGGGCAAGGAGATCCTCAACGAGTTCTACAAGAGCTACAACGTCACCTCGCTGCTGGCCGGCAATACTGGCTGCCAGATGGGCGGCTGGTTCCGCAAGGAGATCAACTCGGTCGACGATCTCAACGGCCTGAAATTCCGCATCGGCGGCTTTGCCGGCCGGGTCATGCAGAAGCTCGGTTGCGTGCCGCAGCAGCTCGCCGGCGGCGACATCTATCCGGCGCTGGAGAAGGGCACCATCGACGCCGCCGAGTGGGTCGGCCCCTATGACGACGAGAAGCTCGGCCTCTACAAGGTCGCGCCGCACTACTACTTCCCCGGCTGGTGGGAAGGCGGGCCGATGCTGCTCGCCATGATCAATCTGGAGAAGTGGAACGCGCTGCCCAAGCACTATCAGAAGCTCCTGGAGCAGGCCGGTCACTTCGCCAACAACTGGATGATGGCGAAGTACGATTCGGCCAATCCGCTGGCGCTGCGCAAGCTGATCGCCGGCGGCGCCAAGCTGCACCCGTTCCCGGCGCCGGTCATGGAGGCCTCGTTCAAGGCCGCCAAGGAGCTGCATGCCGAGGTCGCGGCCGGCAACCCCAACTTCAAGAAGGCGCTGGACTCGCTGACGGCCTATTCGGGCGCGGGCTATTCCTGGTTCCAGGTCGCCGAGGTCGGCTACGACAACTTCATGGCCCGGCGTTCGCAGAGCTGAGGCGGTCCCAAAGGTCTCTCCGCCGTCATTGCGAGCGAACCGAAGCAATCCAGGGCCGCGCGCTTGATCCTGGATTGCTTCCGCCTTCGCCCGATGGGCTTCGGCGGACGCGTCGGCGCAAGAGCGCCTCGCAATGACGTTGATAGATACGTCTCCAAAACAAAAGCCCCGGAGGTCACCCTCCGGGGCTTTTTTCGGTTGAGCGCCGCTACTGCTTCGGCTGGCCGAAATCCAATGGCGGCAGGTCGATCTGCGGCACCTCGATCTTGACCTTGTCGAGGTCGACCTGGACCGGCTTGTCCAGCAGGCCGGTGACGGTGACCGGGAACGCGATCACCAAGAGCACCATGATCGCCTGCAGGCCGATCCACGGCATCGCGCCCCAATAGATGTCGGAGCTCTTCACTTCCTTCGGTGCCACGCCGCGCAGGTAGAACAGCGCGAAGCCGAACGGCGGATGCAGGAACGAGGTCTGCATGTTCACGCACAGCATGACGCCGAACCAGATCAGCGCGGCTTCCGGTCCCACCACCGGCGCCAGGATCTTCTGCGCGATCGGCGCGATCATCGGCAGGATGATGAAGGCGATCTCGAAGAAGTCGAGGAAGAAGGCCAGGAAGAAGATGAAGATGTTGATGAAGATCAGGAAGCCCCAGACGCCGCCGGGCAGGGACGTCAGCAGGTGCTCCAGCCACTCGCCGCCGGAGACGCCCTGAAACACGACGGAGAAGCAGGTCGAGCCGATCAGGATGAAGGTGACCATGCAGGTGATGCGCATGGTGGTCTCGTAGCCCTGCTTGATCAGGTCGCGCAGGTCGGGGATGGCGGTGGCGCGGATGCACAGCCAGGCGACCGCGAGATAGGTGATCGCGAACGACAGCTTGAACACCAGGTTCTCGGTGAACAGCATCGCGACGATGGTGCCGATGCCGGCGGCCACCACGCCGACGATCAGGATGCTGCGGTCGCTCTTGGTGAACTCCTTGTGGTGGATCACCGCCAGCACGATGGCGCCGACCGCGCCCATGGCACCGGCTTCGGTCGGGGTGGCCAGGCCCATCATCATGGTGCCGAGCACGACGAAGATCAGCACCGCCGAGGGAATGATGCCCATCAGGCACTTCTTCCACAGTGCCCAGCCGGTCAGAGTGCGGGCCTCCTTCGGCACCGGCGGCAAATGGCCCGGCTTGACCAGGCCGAGCACGAATGTATAGCCGGCGAACAGGATGACCTGGAAGATCGAGGGGCCCCAGGCGCCGAGATACATGTCGCCGACCGACTTGCCGAGCTGGTCGGCCAGCACGATCAGCACCAGCGACGGCGGCACCAGCTGCGTGATGGTCCCGGAGGCCGCCAGCACGCCGGTGATGTAGCGCATGTTGTAGCCGTAGCGCATCATGACCGGCATCGAGATCATCGCCATGGCGATGACCTGCGCCGCCACGGTGCCGGTGATGGCGCCGAGGATGAAGCCGACGATGATGACCGAATAGCCGAGGCCGCCGCGGATCGGGCCGAACAGCTGGCCCATCGAATCCAGCATGTCCTCGGCGAGCCCGCATCTCTCCAGGATCGCGCCCATGAAGGTGAAGAACGGGATCGCCAGCAGCAGGTCGTTGGCGAGCACGCTGCCGAAGATGCGGCCCGGGATCGCCTGCAGGAAGTTGAGGTCGAAGAAGCCCAGATGGATGGCGAGGAAGCCGAACGACAGGCCGACGGCGGCGAGCGTGAACGCCACCGGGAAGCCGATCAGCATCGCCAGGACCAGGCCGCCGAACATCAGCGGCGGCATCATCTCCAGCGTAATCATTGCGTCGGCCTCTCGTATTTCGCGTCGATCGTCACGTAACCCTGCAGCGCCGCCGCGCGCTTGATCACCTCGGACAATCCCTGGAGCGCCAGCAGCACGAAGCCCGCGGGGATCGCCAGCTTGACCGGCCAGCGCAGCAGGCCGCCGGCATTGGCCGACATCTCGTTGACCGAATAGGACTGCATGAAGAACGGCCAGGACAGATAGGCCAGCAGCAGGCAGGTCGGGATCAGGAAGAACAGTGTGCCGATCAGGTCGAGCCAGAGCTGGCCGCGCTCGGAGAGATAGAGGTAGAGCAGCTCGACCCGGACGTGCTCATTGCGCCGGAAGGTGTAGGAGGCGCCGAACATGACCAGCAGCGCGAACATGTACCATTGCAGCTCCAGCCAGCCATTCGACGAATAGCTGAAGGCATAGCGGATCATGGCGTTGATCGCGCTGACCAGGCAGGCCAGCAGCACCAGGAGATTGCAGACGTAACCGATCTTTTCGTTGAGCTGATCGATGGCCGTACTAATTGCCAACAAGGGGCGCATCATTGTCTCCGCTGCGGGCGCTGGTCAGGACAGCGCGCCTGAGCTCTCGGGAGGCATGGCTTCGCGATCACGCAGAACGGGCATGTCGTGATGACGGCGCGCTTGGAGCGAATGCAACGAAACGTCCTCCCCCTCGATCGCTTCCGGCTCTTGTTCGGCGCTTGGATGCCGGGCGAGACCGCCCGAGGGCCGCGCGGGGCCTGAAAGCGGGGGCACCATTTCAGCGCGCCGTCCTGCCGTCAATCGGAAAATGGACAGATTGGCGCCCGGTCAACGCCTTGCCCTGGCTTCGTAAACCGGCCGGGGCGCGAGCGAGGGAGCGATGCCGAAAAAGCGGGCGCTTGCGCCGCACGCGGCGCTGTCGGCTGGTCCGGTGCGACCGGGGAGAGCCAATGCAAAGGCCGGCGAGGGCGGCCGATGCTCGCTGGGCCAGTGTACCAATTGCGATACACGCCGACTTGTGTTCGTTCCCTGCTTCCGGAAATCTCGAGTCGGGCTTATTGAGCGGAGAGAGGGCGGGTCAGGCGTGCGTGCGCACGGGACGGAGCGAGCTCAGCAATATCCACTGATCCTCAATGCGATGACATGCGTTTCGGCGCGGACCACCCGTCCTGCGCGCTGGAGCACGTCATTCGGAAGGTAAATGTCAGACCATGCAGACCTGCTGCCCGAAATGCTCGACAATCGTGAAGTCCGCCGGCAACGCGTGGGAGATCATCAACGGGGCCTGTCCTGAACTGGCCCGGACGCAATGGAACGGAAGGCCGGAATACTGTCCGGTCCTCTCCGTCGTGGTCGAGCCCGATGTCGTTCTGCCCGGCGTTGCCGAGCGCCCGGCAATCCAGGCCGAAATCGACCGCGTGCGCGTGCAGGTCTTGAAGCAGTGATCAAGATAGGCGAGCACCCGGACGCCCGCTCACGCCACCGAAAATTCGGTGAACTTTGCCGCGGCCGGATCGATCGCTCGCTCCTCTGAGGCGCGTTGCGCCCGCCGTGCAGAGTGAGATCGGCAGGCCCGCGCCGGCGCTTAGAGCACGACCACGCCGGAGTGCTTGGCCTTGCTCTCAGGCTCGATGTGGATGGTGATCGAGCTGTGCTCGTCGTCATCGCGCAAGGCGGCTTCGATGCGGTCACAGATGTCGTGCGCTTCGCGAACCGACATCTCGCCGGGCACGACCAGATGAAACTCGATGAAGGTCATCTTCCCTGCATGCCGTGTCCGCACATCGTGCGCCTCGAGTGCGCCGTCGGCATGCTGGCTGATGATTTGGCGGATGCGCTGTAGTGTGGCGTCGGACACCGCCTCATCCATCAGCCCGCCGGTGGACTCCTTCAACACCTGCCATCCCGACCACAGGATGTTGACGGCGACCAGCACGGCCAGGACCGGATCGAGGATTGGCAGCTGCAGCAGGACAGCCAGGCCGAGGCCGATGACGACGCCGCCGGAGGAGACGACATCCGTCAGCAGATGCCGTCCGTCCGCCACCAGCGCCGGCGACCGCAGACGCTTGCCGCGCGTGATCAGGAGCCAGCACCAGACCGCATTGATCGCGCTCGCCAGTCCATTGACGGCGAGGCCCTCGACCGGGGCTGACATCAGCTGCGGATTGAAGAAATTGCCGTAGGCCTCATGGACGATCAGGAGCGCGGCGACGATGATCATCACGCCCTCGATGACCGCGCTGAAATACTCGACCTTATGGTGGCCGAACGGATGATTGGCATCGGCCGGCTTGGCCGCAATGCGCACCGCGAGCAGCGCCACGCCGGCCGTGACCACGTTGACGATGCTTTCCAGCGCATCCGAGTACAGCGCGACCGAGCCGGTGATCCAATAGGCGAAATACTTCAGGCCGAGAACGCCGGTTCCGACGACGAGGCTCCCGGCAGCGAGCTTGAGCGATTGCGAAGGCATGATGTCCTGGTCCTGGCCGCATGACGGCGTACCCAAGGCAGCGCTGGAACGCAATGTCCGTTGCCGCGACGGGATCGGAGAGGCCAGGCTTTCGGTCGCGGTGTCGCTGCCGATGGCGACGGCTGGCAGTATCGCGACCAACTGGCAGGTACGACGCAGAGAAGGCCGCACCCATCGGCAGGGGCGCGACCTTCTGCGTCGCCGGATTCGAGAGTTCTCGCCGCCGCCGACTACTTCTCCTTGATGATCGTGGTGGTGGTGCCGGTGCTGCCGACGGTGCCTCCGTCCTCGCAGACCTTGGTCTGCCTGATCCGGTCCTCGGCTTCCACGCGGCTGGTGAACGCCATCGGTCCGATCTGCGTCACGATCTCGCGGTCCGCGGGACGCGTCGTGGTGATGGTGCAGCGGTGACTCGGTCCCTGCACCACATAGTATTCATCGGCGAGCGTCGGGGCCGCGGATCCGATGATCAGTGCGCCAGCAAGAAGAAGAGGTGTTTTCATCGTCGTCTCTCCGTCGAGTTGATGAGTCCAGTTGCCGTCGAAGAAAGGACTGACGCGATCGGCAGGAGCCGCTCGGCATCGCGTGTCCTCTCCGCGGCTGAGCAACTCGCCGGCGCGGCGGCGGTTCCGACCGTGGGCGCGCCCCCGGGGGACGGTGCGTTGCAGTGTCCCCGGCATTGGACGCGAGCGCGCGTCAGGGCGTGGCGAGGCCGGATCGGATCATCGTGCTGTTGCGGGGCAGGACATCTGCGCACGATCGAGCGTTCGCCGCTCAGCAGCGGGCAAGCATGGCGTGTTTCTGCGGCGCATGTCATTGTCGCCGCGCCACAGCGCGCTTCCAACCCGGGCGAGTGCCAATGGAGCCACTGCGTGGCGGATGCGTACGAAGCGCCGAGGGAGCAGGTCATGAGCAGGGCAAGACGCCTCCTGACGATGGTCCCCGCGTTCATTCCGGCCACGATCCTTGGCGGATGCCTGGCCAGCGCGCAGGGGATCGAGCGGCAGGCCGGCGCTGCGGCCGCGTCGGAGCGGCAGGCCAATGGCTCCGCTCGCCCGGCGACATACGACCCGTCTGCGTGGTTCAAGGTGGACTTCTGGGGCAACGAATGGCCCGACGGGTTCTCCGTGGACAGGGCATCACGCTCGCCATTCGGGCCAAGCCGGAGATCGGAGCGCCGAAATCAGTGCCCTGCGCGCTTCGGAGAGGCGCGACCTATCATCCCTGGAACAGCAAGCGGGTGAGACCGGAGCGGTTGACCTTCGCGACGTTCACCCGGATCAGGACGTATGAGCTGACGCAAGATCACTCATCCGATCTGTCGAAAATGCCGAACGGCGAGCGGGTCACGGTCAACTTCAAGAAGGGCGACCGGTGGTCTGCGATCGGTCCGGGCGCGGAGGGATTTTTCCTGATGCGCGTCGGTACCGATGTCTATCAGGCGTATCAAGACATGTTCGATGCGTCGGCCGAGATCGGCGCAACTCCGGCCGCGGGCGCCAGCCCGGAGGATGACGTCCATGAGTGGCTCCAGCTTAGGTGCGCCAACGGTGCGACAGGCTGGATCTTCTACGACGAGATCAAGGACGCGCCGGGATTCTCCCGGCCTGAGGATTGCGGCTTCGGCTGTGCCGAGGACCGCAAGCCGGGACGACGGCGGCAACAAACGTCGCTGTCCGGTACGACGCGCAGCTAGGTCGGGCGCTCCGCCGGCCCAGCGTGGCCGGAGACGACGAACGTCTCGATCAGGTGCGGTGTCAGCGGTTCCGCGGGCGCGAACCTTGGCTGCTGCGGCTGGCCTTCGCGGTACTTCGAATTCTCCTGCCATTCGTGACGTTCCGGCACGCGATCGAGGCCGATGGCGTGGACCTGGACGTCGTCGCCTTCGACGCGCAGCCGCAGGAAGTTGTTGTAGTTGCCGATGCGCAACGCGCTGAAGGCGTCGTTGCGGTTCATCCGTAGCCAGCGGCAGGTGATCAGCATGTTGAGGCCGAAATAGCTGCTGCCGAGCAAGCATCCGACGAGACCCATCTCCAGCGCCAGCCAGCCGAGCCAGCTCCAGATGCTGTACCAGGGATGGCCTGCCGGGAAGGGATCGCCGTTGATCTGCTTGAACAGCGTGGCGGCCGCGAGCGCCGTCACGACATGGGCGGCGGTGTGAATCACGCTCGTGCCGATCACGACCAGCGCCTTCTTGAACTGGATCGGCACGTTTTCCCGATCGATCTCGTCGAACTCCGTCCGGATGTGACGGCGCTGCCACTTCTTGAAGATGTCGGTGAGCGAGACGTGCTCCTGCCGTGTGGTGTAGCCGATGATGCCGGCTGCAAATGCCAGCGCCACGAGGATGCGGATGTCGGGCTCGTCACGGAGCCCGACCAGGACGCCGACGACGAAATACACCAGGCCCATGAAGATCGAGAAATCCCAGTTCGTGACCGCGAACCAGAGATTGCGCCAGACCAGGCCGCGGCTCGTCTCCATGGACGGGTAGGCTGCCGGCTCCTTGCCGTCATTCTTGCCGGCGAGCTTCAGCGGCACCTTCGTGCCGGTCCAGCGCACGCTGACGTTCTTCTCCAACTGATGCGTCGGGTGCAGGAAGGCGCCGCCGCCGCCCGAGGTCACGAACTGCGTGCCGTCATCGGCGTGGTAGCGGCTGTAATGATGGGTGTCGCCGGACAGCAGCAGCGGGATCGTCAGCGCCTTGTCCGCCTTCTTGGCAATGCCGAGGACGTAGTCGACGATCTCCCACGATCGCATGTTGGTGTCCGTGTAGAGCCAGCCCGGCTCCGCGGTGCAGAGGATAATCCTGGAATTCGGCTTGAGCTGGTCCGACTGGGCGACAATCTTGAAGTAGTCCGCCTGCGGCTGGTCCATGTTGTCGGCGAGCTGGATGTCCATCGCCCACAGCCACCAGCTCTCGGTGAGCTGGATCGCGAAATAGCTGCGCTTCTGCTGCGTCCGCCATGAGCCGAAATGGGTCGGCGTCGGCCGCGTGAAATAGGCCAGGAACTGTACCAGACCGTCATACCAGTCATGATTGCCGGGGATCGCGAACAGCGGCACGCCGTCATCGTCGGTCTTGTCGTGGTCGGGCGAGGCCCATTGATAGGGCTTTCGCAGCTGATTCCTGTAGGTCTGGACATTGGCGAGCGGATACACCTCGTCGCCGCCCATGATCAGCATCTCGCCGCGCGGCAGAATTCCGCCGCCGAAATCAAGACTCTCGCGGGCGAGCAGGCAGGCCACCGCATAGGTGCTGTCGAAGCCGTCGCCGAGGTCGGCGACGAAGTCGATCCAGACCGGGCCTCTCGTCGTCGGGCTCTGGCTCCTCGCGAACGCCGTCGCGCGCTTCATGTGCTCGTCTGGTGTCACCGTGTCGAGCGCGGCGACGATCAGGCGCCGGTCGGCATACTGGCCGAACATCGCCGACATGACGACGTTGTTGAGCAGCTTGATCAGCAGCAGCGGATTGAACCAGCGCGTCATCCGCGGATAGGTCTTGGTGTCCTTCAAAAGATCGACGGTCATGTCAATGAGCCTCGTGGAGAAGGCGAGTCGAAAAGGGCTGAAATGAACGATGCGAGCTTAACAGGCGTCGGTGAGAACACAACTGCGACGGGTGGAAGCGCATCACGGCGCTGCGGCTCAGTGCGCGCGGGATGCGCTCACGCCGGCCGCGTCGCGATCCAGATCACGTGGCGCGCGCCGCGACCGCCGCGGCCGGTGGCGCGGATCTTGATCTCCTCGGCGGCGAAGCCGGCCTTGCGCAATTGCGGGGTGAAGTGGTCGGCCGGGTGCGACGACCACACTGCCAGCACGCCGCCGGGGCGCAGCGCGGTGAAGGCGGCGCGCAGGCCCGAGGAGTCATAGAGCGCGTCGTTGGATGTTCGGGTCAGGCCTTGCGGGCCGTTGTCGACGTCGAGCAGGATCGCATCATAGCTGCCGCGCGCGGCGGTGATCAGCCTGACGACGTCGCCCTCGCGAATGTCGACGCGCGGATCCGTGAGGCTGTCGCCGGAGAGTTCGGCCATCGGTCCGCGCGCCCAGGCGATCACCGCCGGCACCAGCTCGGCGACGGTGATGCGCGCCTGCGGGCCCAGCACCTTCAGCGCCGCGCGCAGGGTGAAGCCCATGCCGAGGCCGCCGATCAGAAGATGCGGATGAGAGCGGTCCTTGATGCGGGCGCAGCTCAGGGTCGCCAGCGCCTCCTCGGAGCCGTAGAGGCGGCTGCTCATCAGCTCGTTCGGGCCGAGCTTGATGGTGAACTCGCGGCCCCGCTGCATCAGCCGCAGCGGCTCGCCGCCGCCGGGCACGTCTGCGGTGTCGATCAGCTTCCAGGGGAGCACAGGGTCAGCCGCCCGTCACGCTCATGTGCCGGCTGACGCTGGGGCGGTTGTGGCGGCGGTCGATGATGAAGTCGTGGCCCTTCGGCTTCAGGCCGATGGCGCGGTCGATCGCCTCGCTGAGCTGCTCGTCGCTGGCCGACGCCCGCAACGGCTTGCGCAGGTCGGAGGCATCCTCGTGGCCGAGGCAGGTGTGCAGGGTGCCGGTGCAGGTAACGCGCACGCGGTTGCAGCTCTCGCAGAAATTATGCGTCATCGGCGTGATGAAGCCGATGGTGCCGCCGGTCTCGGCGACGCGGACATAGCGGGCCGGGCCGCCGGTGGTCTCGTCCAGATCCGTCATCGTGTAGCTCTGCGACAGCCGCGCGCGCAGCAGCGACAGCGGCAGATACTGGTCGATGCGGCCTTCGCCGATCTCGCCCATCGGCATCACCTCGATGAGCGTCAGCGCCATGCCCTTGCCATGCGCCCAGTCGATCAGGCCGGGGATCTCGTCCTCGTTCATGTTCTTCAGCGCGACCGCGTTGATCTTCACCGCGAGGCCCGCGTCACGCGCCGCCTCGATGCCCGCGAGCACGCGGTCGAGATCGCCCCAGCGGGTGATGGCGCGGAACTTGTCGGGGTCGAGCGTGTCGAGCGACACGTTGATGCGGCGGACGCCGCAATCGGCGAGCTCGGAGGCGTATTTGGCGAGCTGCGTCGCATTCGTCGTCATCGTCAGCTCGCCCAGCGCACCGCTTTCGAGGTGCCGCGACAGCGAGCGCACCAGCCCCATGACGTTGCGCCGGACCAGCGGCTCGCCGCCGGTCAGCCTGAGCTTCTTCACCCCCTTGTGGATGAAGGCCGAGCAGAGACGGTCGAGCTCCTCCAATGTCAGCAGGTCGGCCTTCGGCAGGAAGGTCATGTCCTCCGACATGCAGTAGAAGCAGCGCAGGTCGCAGCGGTCCGTGACCGAGACGCGCAGATAGCTGATCCTGCGGCCGAACGGGTCGGTCATCGGGCGCGTCAGGGCGTTGTCACTCAACATGTCAGCAGTCATGGATGGCCTTGCAGGTGGCAGCGGTGCCACGCGGCGACCGCGCGAGACGTGCGGCCGGGGGTACTCTCGCCAATCAATCTAATCACGATTGCAGCCGCTCACAATCGCCTCGGCTCAACCGTCGATGCTGCGCTGCACGAAGACGTGCTTCGTCCCTATTGGCGTGCGGCGCCGGGAGTCGGGGCAGGGAATGTCGATCCGGTCGTCGCCGGTGCGGCTGGCGCCGGGGCGGCGGCGGACTTCTGCGGCTTCGGCTTCTTCGGCCGCATATGCTTCACGGCCTTCGGCGGCGCCCCCGGCGCCGGCTGCAGCTCGGCCACGACCGGGCTCGGATCCATCACGACCGGCGGCGAATTGTTGAAATCCCCGGAGTTGCGGATCACCTGCACCGGAATCGTCGCCGGCAGATACCTGTCCAAGGTGAAGGTCACGCTGAAGCCGGCATCGGGCGCCGGCACCTGCACGGTGCAGGGGGTCTTGCAGCCCGGTCCAAGCGAGGTCTTGGCGTCGGCGCCCTGCGGCACCGAATCGAGCTGCACGGGAACCTCCGTCGGTGCCGCCTTGAAGGCATCCATGGAGAACGACGAGCAGCCGGCAAGGCCAGCTCCCGCAATCGCAATGGCGATGACGCGCCGAATCATGATGTCCGCCCCACAACCCCTGCGGCCATCCGCCGCAATCCCAGCGCGACCATAGGAGCGTCAGAACGGTGGCGCAACTGCAGTCAACCCTATTCTCAACAGAAGCTTAATGCCGGCCGGAACAAAGATTTCAGTTTATGTCTCAGGGATTTATGGGGGCTTTGAGCGACGGGCCGAGGGCCGCGACCGCGCCTGGAAGCTCGCGCATGTGATCGATCAGGTGGTCCGGATTGAGGTCCGCAATCGGCACGTCGGTGTAGCCGAAGGTGCAGCCGATCACCGGCACGCCGGCGCGGCGCGCGGCGCCGACATCGGTACCAGCATCGCCGACCATGATCGATGTTCCGATCGCGCCGCCGGCCTGCGCGATGGTCTGGCGCAGGATCGCCGGATCCGGCTTGGCGACGCCGAAGGTGTCGGCGCCGCAGATCGCGGCGAAGCGGGAGGACAGGCCGAGCTGGTCGAGCAGCCGCTTCGACAGCCATTCCAGCTTGTTGGTGCACACCGCGAACTGGCAGCCGCGGGCGGCGAGCTCGTCGAGCGCCGCCTCCAGCCCCTCGAAGGGGCGCGATTCGACGGCGATGTTCTCGGCGTAGAAATCGATGAAATCGACCGTCAGCTGTTCCATCTCGGCGGGGCTTGCGAAGCGGCCCTCCGCCTCGAGCCCGCGCTCAAGCAGCTTGCGCGCGCCGTGGCCGATCATCTTGCGCGCCGCGGCGAGCGGCAGCGGCCGCAGGCCTTCGCGCTGCAGGATGTGGTTGAGCGCGTTGATGAGGTCCGGCGCCGTGTCGACCAGGGTGCCGTCGAGATCGAAGACGATGGTGCTCGTGATGCGCATCGGTATCCGCTACCGATGGCGCCACAGCCTTGCAAGAGGCTCGCTCAACCTTTTTGTCCGATTTCGTGGCGGCGAGGAGCTAGGCCCCGTGGCAAAACATCGCTAGACATGCGGCCGGTTTTGGGCCCCCCGTTTTCCGGGGGCCATCGTAAGAGGCGGGTTTCTTGGTCGATATGGATGCATTGAAGCGGCAGGCGGCAGCGCGTGCGCTGGGGGAGGTCGAGAGCGGCATGCGCCTCGGCCTTGGCACCGGCTCCACGGCCAAGCATTTCGTCGATCTGCTCGGCGAGAAGGTGCGCGCCGGCCTCAAAGTTGTGGGTGTGCCGACCTCCGAGGCGACGCGGGCGCAGGCTGAGGCCTGCGGCGTGCCGCTGACCACGCTCGACGAGATCGACCGCCTCGACATCACCATCGACGGCGCCGACGAGATCAATCCGGCGCTCGACCTGATCAAGGGCGGCGGCGGCGCACTGCTGCGCGAGAAGATCGTCGCCAGCGCCTCGGCTCGCATGATCGTGATCGCCGACGACAGCAAATGGGTGGCACGGCTCGGCCGCTTCCCGCTGCCGATCGAGGTGATCCCGTTCGGGCTCGCTGCGACGCAGCGCGAGATCCGCGAGGCCTTCGCCAAGGCGGGGGTGTCCGGGGAGATGAGCTTGCGCAAGTCCGCAGATGGCCACGTTTTCGTCACCGATGGCGGCCACTGGATTGTCGACGTCCGCCTGGGGGAGATCGCCGATCCCCCGCGTCTGGCGGGCCTTTTGAGCGCAATTCCGGGCGTGGTGGAGCACGGACTGTTCATCGGTCTCGGCAGCACGGCGATCCTGGCAAGCGCACAGGGAATTCGCGTTATCCAGCGGCCTTGAGCGCAGCACGATCTGCGCTTCGGGCCGCAATCTCACAGGAGACTTGGAATGAAGAGCGTGTTCAGAATCTTGCCGGCCGCCGGCGTGTTGCTGGCTCTGGCCTCGGCGAGCCCCGCTGCCGCGCAGGCGCAGGGCCAGCCGCCGGCCCTGAAGCCGGCCTCGGCCGCCTGCATGGCCGGCGCGCGCGAGATTCTGGCATTGAAGAACGCGGCCGCGATGTACGCCAATGCCGTTCCGGGCATCGTGCAGCAGACCAAGCAGGCGCTGCTGCAGTCCAATCTCAACTACCAGAAGGACCTCGACGAGGTCGCCGTGACGGTCGCGCAGACCTATGCCGGCAAGGAGAAGGAGATCGGCGAGACGATGGCGCAGATCTACTGCAACGAGTTCACCGATGCCGAGATCGCCAACCTCGTCACCTTCTACAAGTCGCCGATCGGCCAGAAGCTGCTTGCGGCGGAGCCGAAGGCGATCCAGATGAGCATGGGCGCGATGAACCAGTGGGCGGCGCAGTTCTCCGACACCGTCGCAGCCCAGTTCCGCGCCGAGATGCGCAAGCGCAACAAGCCGATCTGAGGCTTGCGGCGGGAAGAACAGGTCGGGGGAAAGATGGCTGAATTCGACGTCGACCTGTTCGTGATCGGTGGCGGCTCGGGTGGCGTGCGCGCCGCCCGCATCGCGGCCGGCTATGGCGCCCGCGTCATGGTTGCCGAGGAATACCGCATGGGCGGCACCTGCGTGATCCGCGGCTGTGTCCCCAAGAAGCTGTTCGTGATCGGCTCGCATGTCCGCCAGGAGATCGCTGATGCCGCCGGCTTCGGCTGGACGATTCCGGAGGCCACCTTCGACTGGCCGACGCTGATCCGGAACAAGGACAAGGAGATCGCTCGGCTCGAGGCGGCCTACACCGCCAATGTCGAGAAGTCGGGCGCGCGAATCGTCAAGACCCGCGCGGTCATCGAGGACGCCCACGCCGTGCGCCTCGGCACCGGCGAACGTGTCACCGCGAAACACATCCTGATCGCGACCGGCGGCGCGCCCAACCACGGCACGCCGATTCCCGGCATCGAGCACGTCATCTCCTCCAACGAGGCGTTTCACCTCGAGGAGCTGCCGCGCCGCATCGTGATCCAGGGCGGCGGCTATATCGCGCTCGAATTCGCCTGCATCTTCGCCAATTTCGGCTCCGACGTCACCGTCCTCTATCGCGGCGACAACATCCTGCGCGGCTTCGACGAGGACGTCCGCAAGCATGTCCGCGCCGAAATGGAGAAGGAAGGCATCACCATCCTGACCGGCTGCACGGTGACGAGCATCGACAAGCACGGCAAGGATTTTACGACGCATCTGTCGAACGGCTCCAGCATCGCCTCCGACAAGGTGATGTTCGCGATCGGCCGCCATCCGGCGGTCGCCAATCTCGGCCTGGAAAAAGCCGGCGTCGCCATCAATCCGCGCAACGGCGGCATCGCGGTCGACGCGTTCTCGCAGAGCTCGGTGCCGAGCATCTATGCGATCGGCGACGTCACCCACCGCTTCAACCTGACCCCGGTCGCGATCCGCGAGGGCCACGCCTTCGCCGACACGGTGTTCGGCGGCAAGACCGTCCGTGTCGACCACGCCGACATTCCGACCGCCGTGTTCTGCCAGCCTGAAGTGGGCACGGTGGGGCTCACGGAAACCCAGGCGCGCGAGCTGTACAACCACGTCGACATCTACAAGACCAGTTTCCGCCCGATCAAGGCGACGATGTCCGGCCGCGACACCCGCGTGCTGATGAAGCTCGTCGTCGACGGCACGACCGACCGCGTGCTCGGCTGCCACATCGTCGGCGACATGGCCGCCGAGATCACGCAGGCGGTGGCCATCGCCATCAAGATGAAGGCGACCAAGGCCGATTTCGACGCCACGGTCGCGCTGCATCCTTCAGCGGCCGAGGAACTGGTGACGATGCGCACCGTGACCGAGCGCCACGTGCGGCAGGCGGCGGAGTAGGGGCGGCCTCAGTTTGCAAGGTGGTTCAAGCGGACGCGGGCACGCGCTGGCTGCTGAAAAGCGTCATTGCGAGTGCAGCGAAGCAATCCAGAGTCCTTGCTCGGCCCTGGATTGCTTCGCTGCGCTCGCAACGACGGCTTGTCGTCTGCCGACGCTTCGCCATCACCCGGCGTGCGACACGCTAGTAATTCGGTGACAGTGCATAAAACTCGCATGGCAGTTAAGTGCACTGTCACCGAAATATCCGCGCCGGTGAGCTCTTGACGATGCGCACGGTGAGCGAGCGTCAGGTGAGGCGGGCGGCGGAGCGGCGTCCTTGGTGAGATGATCCTGCGCGTCCGCGCGCGAAATTCGAAAAATGATCCTCCTCGTCGTACCTTATCGCGTGATGGCCGGTATCCTAGACTGTCGTCAATGATCGGCGACGGCGTCTCTGGCAGCAGAGAACGCGGTGCGATCAGATCGAACGCAGCGAGAGACGACATGGACATCAAGCGGAGTGGTTCGCGGCCTTCCGGCGTCGGGTCGCCCGATCATTTCACCGGCGCGGTGCGCAGCGATCCCTTGTTCGAGGTGGTGGAGCCGGCGCGAACGCGGGGCGGGCTCGTCACCTTTGAGCCGGGGGCGCGCACAGCCTGGCACAGCCATCCGCTGGGGCAGGTCCTGATCGTGACGTCCGGCCTCGGCTGGGTGCAGCGCGAGGGCGGCCCGATCGAGGAGATCCGCCCCGGCGACGTCGTGAGGTTCGAGCCCGGCGAGCGGCACTGGCACGGCGCGACCGCCGCCACCGCGATGTCGCACATCGCGATCACCGAGTCCCTGAACGGCAAGACCGCCGACTGGTTCGAGCATGTGAGCGACGCGCAATATCGCGCTCGCGTCTGACGCGCGCGCTGCGGCTATCATCCGCTCAGGGCTGGATCCTCGCCGTGAGATAGGGCCGCACGAACAGATAGAGCCCCGTTGCCAGCAGCATGATGAGCGGGACCAGCGCCAACAGGCCGATCCAGAAGGCCGGCTGTGTCTGCGTCATCGCCACGATGTTGACGATGACGGCCAGCGTGAAGGCGAGCGACAGCCAGCGGTGGATCTGTCGGATGGCGTTGCTCCAGTTCATCGGCTCCTCCCCATGATGATTCTGCTTTCGATCCGCGCGGCTCAGCCGAGCCGCGCCAGGGCTTGCTCCAGGCCGTCGAAGAATTTCGGCCAGCCGTAGCGCGCGCCCTGATAGGCACGGGTCTGGTCGGCGGCGAAGCCGGTCTGCTCCATGCGCAGATGCGTGCCATGGGGCGTCGGCGTCAGCGTCCAGGTCACCACGCTGTCGAGGCCGAGCGCGGCCCAGCTGTAGGCCAGCGTCCTGTTCGGCTCGATGGTCAGGACCTGGCAGTCGACGACGCCCCAGTCGGCCTTCAGCTTGAAGCGATGCTCGAGCTTCGGCATGAAATCATTCGCCATCAGCCATTCCGCAATTAGATGCGGCTGCGTCAGCGCGCGCCAGAGCTTGTCCGGCGGATGCGCGAACTCGCGCTCGACGACGACGGTGCGGGTTTCAGGCGCAGCAGAGGTCATTGATCCATCCTGTTGAGCAGCGTCTCGAGATCGTCGAACCGGCTCTCCCAGAACGCGGCCATGCGGCCGGTCCAGTCGAGCAAGGGCGCGAGCGCTTTCGGCTGCGCGCGATAATGAGTGAGGCGGCCCTCATGGCGCTCGCGTACGAGGCCGGCTTGTTTGAGCAGGCCGAGATGTTTCGACACCGCCGGCTGCGACACGCCGGCCTTGGCCGTGAGCGCGCCGACGGTCTGCTCGCCATGGCGGCACAGGCCCTCGAAGATCGCGCGCCGCGTCGGATCGGCCAGCGTACGGAACAGCAAATCGGGGGAGCGCGCCATTTAATCCATAACTCTTTGGTTATGAATAAATCCATAACTGTACGGTGATGGATGGTCAAGCAGGAACTCTCGTTGGAGTGGCGATCGGTACGCGCTGGTGCCTGGCAATGATGAGGTGAGAGGGCGAACCCGGCTCAACGCGCGCGCGAGACGAGAACCAAACGGTCCTCATACTCCGCTCGGGGGACGCTGAGGGGACGCGGAGCTGCTAGCAAGCTGACCCATCAGTTGCTGGAGATGACGGACATGCAGGCCAATCAGGTTCCGCCGCGGCGCAAATCGTCGATCACGCCGCAAGCGGCGCTCGCCGCAGGCGTGATCGTGATGTTCCTGCTCCTGCACGTCCTCGCCGGCACGATCCTGAAAGGTGCTGCTACCGACAACGGCGCGCAGGCGAAGCAGGCTTCGACGCGTCCATCCACCGATTGACGACCATCCATTTTCAGTTTCATCAGCCGGAGATTTTCATGCCCGGGTTCGGATCATTTTTGCTGCTCAGCGCCGCCGTTTTCTCCGGCGCCTTCGTCTCCGGCCTGGCCGGATTTGCCTTTTCCGCCGTGGCCGGCGCCATCCTGCTGCATAGTCTGCAGCCGCTGGAGGCCGTGCCGCTGATGATGGCATGCAGCGTCGGCGTGCAGGCGACGAATCTCTGGGCGCTACGCAGCAGCATCCGCTGGAAGGAGAGCCTCGTCCTCATTCTTGGCGGGCTGCTCGGCGTGCCCCTGTCGCTGTGGCTGCTGCACAATGCCGACGCGCGCATGTTTCAGCAGGTGTTCGGCATCACGATCGCGATCTACGCCGGGTACATGCTGTTCAAGCCCGCGCTCGGCAGCCTTCAGCCCATGAACAGAAGCCGCACCGCCATCGTCGGCTTCGGCGGCGGTCTCATCGGCGGCCTCACCGCGATGCCCGGCGCATTGCCCACGATCTGGTGCGAGATGCATGGCCTGCCCAAAGCAGAGCAGCGCGGCCTCGTCCAGCCGTTCATTGCCGCCATTCAGATCGCCTCGCTCGCCGTGATGCTGGCAAGGCAGGACCTGTCATCCAAGGTGATCATCGACCTCGCCTTGAGCATTCCGGCCCTGCTCGCTGGCACGGCGCTCGGCATCCTCGCCTTCCGCAAGGTCAATGATGCGCTGTTCAGGAGAGTCGTCCTGGGCATCCTGCTGGTGTCGGGCCTGCTGCTCGTCGTCTGACATGTGTCGGAACGGTGCGCTGTCCGGCGATCACGCGACCCATCCCGTTGCAATCGCGTTGGCCCAGTCAGGCCGGCCGCCTTGGCGTGCGAGGGCTGCCATCGCAGCGGGATCATAGGGCACGTATCTGAACGTGACCGACCATTGTTCGAGCCGGCGCTCGGCAATCGCATAACAGGCGTCGGGTGTGCCGGCCTCCACGTGATAGCGCTTCGGCGTTGCGAGCCGATAGCCGGGCAGCCCGACGCTGCCGGGATTGACGATGAGCCGACCGTCGCCAAGCCGGATGAGGCGTGGAATGTGGCTGTGGCCACACAGGATCAGCGAGGCATCGATGCCGGCCGCCCGCGTTTCGATGCTGGCGAGAGCATTGGGACGCGGCGTGCCGTCCGCCAAGATGTCCTCGAGCCAGAACGCCGCATCATCGTCCGGGGCGGCGTGACACATGAACACCTCGTCGCGATACAGCAGCGTCGCCGGTTGCGCAGCCAGCCACGCAACGTGCTCCTGCCGGAGCGCACGCACGTCGCGGCGTGACAGGTCCCCGGCACGATGCAGATCGATCATGTGCCGGTCCTGGTCGCCCCTGACCGAGGGGAAGCTCCGCGCCATCAGCATGTCGGCGGTTCGCACCGGCTCGAGCGGGCCGCTGAGATGGTCGCCGAGATTGACGACGTCGTCGATGTCGAGCGCCGCGATATCGGCCAGCACGGCCGCGAGCGCATCAGAATTTCCGTGAATGTCCGCGATGGCGGCAAACCGCATGTGAGCCTCCGTTCAGGGAACGGCGGGCAAGGCATGGCCATGCGGTGAACCGTTCGCTTTAGCTGCATTTCGAAACGCGCCCGCAAGCTGATGGTCAAATCGGCGCTTGGCGGAGTTGGTAGCACAAGAGGCCGGCGCGAGCGAGCGCTCCGTCTCTCGCGGCAGCCGGATTGAAGATTTCACTTTACGAATATCAGAAATCATGCTCTACTGTGCGCATCCCGCCTCACTCGGAAGGGGCGTTGCGCGCGATCGTCACGACACGCGAGGCGGGGAGCGATGGCCGCGAGAGCTCGCAGCATGTCCTTATCGGATGTGCGGACGAACGATGCGCTTGCGGACGGTCAAGTCGCGTGGTCCTGACCTCCCGACGCTGAGGTCCGCGCAACGTGCGAAGCGCGTTGTCGCGATACGGTGGCCAGAAAGCCCGGCGCACCGGGGAGATCGCGAAGCAGCCGTAAGCCCGTCGCGCAGGGAATGCCGGATGATCGGCTTTGCCTGTGGTACCTGCCGCCTGCATTTTTTTGAGCAGGCGGGCCATGGGTGGGGCCTTCACCCGGCATTCCCTGCGCCCTCCGACTTTTGCGAGGGCGAGCGAGATCGGCAAACCTCGGACGCGGCTGCGTCGCGGGAGGCCGTCGCCTGTTTTTCCGGCCGTCGCGTCAAACTCTGCCGTCGTCCCGGGCCAGTCCCGACGGCGCGAAGCGGCGGCGGGGCGCCGACCCGGGACCCAACCTCCGCGGCGGTTGTTGCCGCGCGCAAGTCGATCCACCTTGCGCCATCCCGTCGGCCGGTGGTTATGGATCCCCGGCGTTCGCCTGGATGAGCGTGATGATTGTGGAGGTGCCGAGCGCAGCAGGACGCGGAGCAGGGCATTCGATCCGGAGTCTCACCTCGGGCCAAAATCCATTTGCTACCGCAAGGGCTTGGCCGAACGACTTAAATTCCAGATGGCAGTCCGGTGGCAGGCTGTGTATAAGGCGGCGCGCCGCTGCGGGGGAACAAGCGTGCGGTTGTGCAGAGGGAGTAGAGAGCCATGACGGAGCGCTGGAGCCCGGAGAGCTGGCGGTCCAAGCCGGTGCAGCAGGTGCCTGACTATCCCGACCAGAAGGCGCTGGCCGAGGTCGAGGCGCAGCTTGCGACCTTCCCGCCGCTGGTGTTCGCCGGCGAGGCGCGCAACCTCAAGAAATCGCTGGCGCGGGTGGCCGCGGGCGAGGCGTTCCTGCTGCAGGGCGGCGACTGCGCCGAGAGCTTTGCCGAGCACGGCGCCAACAACATCCGCGACTTCTTCCGCGTGCTGTTGCAGATGGCGGTCGTCATGACCTATGCCGGCGCCGTGCCGGTGGTGAAGGTCGGGCGCATCGCCGGCCAGTTCGCCAAGCCGCGCTCGTCGCCGACCGAGAAGATCGACGGCGTCGAGCTGCCGAGCTATCGCGGCGACATCGTCAACGACACGGCGTTCACGCCCGAGGCGCGCATCCCCAATCCGCACCGCCAGCTCGACGCCTACCGGCAGTCGGCGGCGACCCTGAACCTGCTGCGCGCCTTCGCCACCGGCGGCTTCGCCAATCTCGGCAGCGTGCACCAATGGATGCTCGGCTTCGTCAAGGATAGCCCGCAATCGCGCCGCTACAAGGAGCTCGCCGACCGCATCTCCGAGGCGCTCAATTTCATGCGCGCCTGCGGCCTCGACCTCGAGAGCCATCCGGAGCTGCGTGCCACCGACTTCTACACCAGCCACGAGGCGCTGCTGCTCGGCTACGAGCAGGCCTTCACCCGGGTCGATTCCACCACCGGCGACTGGTACGCCACATCAGGCCATTTCATCTGGATCGGCGACCGCACCCGGCAGCTCGATCACGGCCATGTCGAATATTTCCGCGGCATCAAGAACCCGATCGGCCTGAAATGCGGCCCGTCGCTGAAGCCGGACGAGCTGTTGAAGCTGATCGACATCCTCAACCCCGACAACGAGCCGGGACGGCTGACCCTGATCAGCCGGTTCGGCGCCGACAAGGTCGGCGACCACCTGCCGAATCTCATTCGCGCGGTGCAGCGGGAAGGGCGCAAGGTGGTGTGGTCGTGCGATCCGATGCACGGCAACACCATTACCTCGACCTCCGGCTACAAGACGCGGCCGTTCGATCGCATCATCGCCGAGGTCAGGGCGTTCTTCGCGGTGCATGCGGCCGAGGGCACCCACGCCGGCGGCATCCATCTGGAGATGACCGGCCAGGACGTCACCGAATGCATCGGCGGCGCGCGCGCGATCACCGACGAGGATCTCAACGACCGCTATCACACGGTGTGCGATCCCAGGCTGAATGCCGAGCAGTCGATCGACATGGCGTTCCTGATCGCCGAGCTGCTCAAGCAGCAGCGCGGCGGCAAGTCTGCCCCGATGCCGGCGGTCGCGGGCTTCTGATGCTGCGTCTGTGGCGCGCGACGGTCAACTCGCGCAACGGCCTGGCCTTCGCGCTCCGCTCCGAGCAGGCGGTGCGCGAAGAGGTGTTCGCGCTGATCCTGGCGCTGCCGCTCGCTTACGTGATCGGCGCGACGCCGATGCGCAGCGTCGAGCTGGTCTGCGCCGTGATGCTGGTGCTGGTCGTCGAGCTATTGAACACCGCGATCGAGAAGCTCGCCGACCGGCTCACCACCGAGCACGACCGGCAGATCGGCCTGGTCAAGGATCTCGGCTCCGCCGCCGTCGGCGTCGCGCTGCTGATGTCGGGCGGCTTCTGGCTGTTCGCGATCGCCGAGCGGCTCGGCTTTCTGTGAACGGGTCGAGCGATGGCCGCTGACGTCTTCCGGATCACGCTGGCCCAGCTCAATCCGACGGTGGGTGACATCGCCGGCAACGCCGCGAAGGCGCGCGAGGCGCGGGCGAAGGCCGCGGCCGACGGCGCCGACGTCGTCGTGCTGCCGGAGCTGTTCATCGCGGGCTATCCGCCGGGGGAGCTCTTGCGCGAGCCGGACTTTCAGGCCGCCTGCCGCGCCGCGGTCGAGGCGCTGGCGCGCGAGACGGCCGATGGCGGGCCGGCGGTGCTGATTGGCACGCCCTGGGCCGAGGATGGCAAGCTCTACGACGCCGTCGCTCTGCTCGACGCCGGCCGCATCTCGGCGACGCGCTTCAAGACCAACCTCCCGGATGACGACGCGTTCGAGCACAAGCACCTGTTCGCGCGCGGTCCCGCCGCGGGCCCGCTGAGCGTGCGCGGGCGGCGAATCGGCGTAGCGATCGGTGAGGATCTCGGCGCCGAGGAGGTCGCCGGCTACGAGAACGTGGTCGAGACGCTCGCGGAAACCGGTGCCGAGTTCATCGTGGTGCCCAGCGGCTCCCGCCATGCGCGCGGACACGGCGACCGCAGGCTGTCGCTCGCGGTCGCCCGGGTCATCGAGAGCGGCCTTCCACTCGTCTACCTGAACCTGATCGGCGGCCAGAACGAACGCGTGTTCGACGGCGCGTCGTTCGCGCTCAATGCCGACGTGTCGCTCGCCGCGCAACTGCCGGCCTTCGCGGAGCAGATCACCACGCTGGCCATCGAGCGGGACGATGACGGCTGGCACTCGGGGCCGGTCGCATCCTTGCCGGAGGGCGACGAGGCGGACTACATGGCGCGCGTGCTCGGCCTGCGCGACCGCGTCGCCAAGAGCCGCTTCGACGGCATCGTGCTTGGCCTGACGGCGGACATCGAGTCCGCGCTGTCATTGGCGATGGCTGTCGATGCGCTCGGGCCCGCCGGGGTGCGCGGCGTGGTGCTGTCCGGACCGGATACTCAGGCTCAGGATGAGGTGATCGCGGCTGCGGCGCGGCTCGGCGTCGTGGCCGAGGTGGTGCCGATCGCGGCGGCCGTCGCCGGCTTCGAAAGCATCCTTGCTGCAAAGCTGTCGCACAGCGCCCATCGCGACCTGCTGGCCGGCGTGCGCGCGACCTTGCTGAAGGCGCTGGCAAGCCTCTCCGGCGCGCTCGCCCTTCTTCCGCAGCAGGAATCGAGTCGGCGCGGGGACGACATCGAACCGGCGCAGCTGATTCGACTTGCGGCGTTGCGAAACCGCTGGCGACCCGTCGATGCATTGGGCGCTGCAGGCGAGGTGATCCCGCCGGATCTCATCGACCGCGCCGCGAGCGGCGCGGTCCAGGGCTGACACCGCAGCCCCCGCGATCGGGCTCAGCGCGGCGGGATGAAGGTCGGTCCGACCGTGCGAATCTGCTTGTCGGCACCGGCGCTGGTCGTGGTGTCGGCGGTGGTGGTCGGCGGCGCCGCGTCCGCAGGCGCCGCGCCCTTCTTCGCAGCGGTCGCCGGCGGCTTGCCGGTCTGGCGCTGCTGCATCCGCTTGGCGCTCTCCTCGGTGACGATGATGTCGCCCTGCTCGGCGGCCGAGGCCCTCTCGTCGATCGACTTCAGCGCCTCCGCCCAGGTCTGGCCCGGCGCCTTGCACGAGCAGCTCGGGTTGAACTCGGTGCGATATTTGAACGCGTTGGCCAGCGCGCTGTAGGGCTGGCCGTTGGTCGAGACCGCCTGGTTCATGTCCTCGCCGGGATTGCGATAGGTGAACAGCGAGGCCTCGGCCGCAGGACACTGCGCCTTGCAGGCGCGCTCGTCGTCGGCGAAGCGGCCCGGGACGGTGGCGAACGAGATCGGGAAATAGGCCCCGTCGCAGGTGCGCACGCAAACGGTGCGGTAGGTGCCCTGCGGAGCGGCGAGATCCGCGCTCGGCGGCGGCAGAGACGCGGCGGGATTGCTGTCGGCTCCGCCGCCGAACAGGCTGGTCAGGAAGTTGCCGCCACCACCACCGCTGCGATTGGCGTTGGCAAATTGCTGGTATTGCGGACCGCAATTGTTCTGGCCCAGCGCCGCCAGCACCGAGCGGCGCTGGTTGTCGCGCTCGCCACCGAACCCGCCGCCGCGCAGCCGCTCCAGGCTGCCAGTGATCTGGTCCAGGTTGGAGCGCATCTGCTGGATCTGGGTGTTGACAGGCTGGCACTCGGCCGTGCGGCCGTTGAAGATCGAGAAGAAGCCGGGGCTGTCGCAGCCCATGCGCTTGGCCTGCATGCTGACGCGATCGAGCTCGGCCTGCTGCTTGGCGGCCGCGTCCTGGTAGCGCCGGATCTGGTCGTCGCGGGCAGGATCACCGCCGCCGCGGTCGATCGAGGCGAGCTGCGCCTCGAGCCGCGGGCAGATCGGATTGACGCCGGCCTGCGGCCCGGGTTGGCCGGGCGCCATCTGCGCATAGGAATCGGAGCTGGATTGCGCCAGGGCGTGCGAGCCGGACAGGGCCAGTCCGAGCAGCGCAGTACGGGCGAGCAGGCGCGGAGACAGGGATGCGATCAAGATTCGGTATTCCGGTCCATGGGTGCTGCCGCGGAGCGAGCACAGAATTCGGAAAAGTCGCGGCAGCGGCGGGCATCCCATAGCCGCTTTGTTCGGCATCGTCACGTCGATTTAGGGGCGCAGCGGTGGCGGGAACCGCCGCCTGTGCGGGGGTCAGCGCTGGCAGGTGATCGCGACATACTCGCTGCAGCCGCCGTGCGAGCAGTTTGCCGCGGCTTTCGGCACGGATCCGGTGATGTCGTCCGGGTCGACGCGGCGATAGGAGGAGGCTTGCGCAAAATCGCGTGATTGGCAGTAGGACCGGGCCGCCGAGGCGCCGCATTTGTCGCCCTTGGCCAGGCACTGGTCGACGCCGTAGCCGTCGGCTTCGTTGGCGATGATGAAGATGCGGCTCTCCGCCGAGGCGGTGGTCGCGGCGGCGACGAGAAGACAGCAGGCGAGCAGCGCGGAGGAGAATCGCATGGTGCACCGGAAGATGTAGGAGACAACCCATGGTTAGGCCAAAAAGGTTAAAAATGATTAACCATGAGGCAGTGTGCGAGCATTTGGGCGGCGAAAACGGCCGATTTGCGGCTCTTGACGGCAACACAGGGCTGGATCATGGTGATTTCCATGAACGGTCTCCTCGCCATCTGCTGCATTTGCCGCGAGATTACGCGCTAGCGATTCGCTGGCTGAGGCCGTCTTTTCTCAACAGAGATGATCAGGACGCCCGGCCGGCAGGTCGGAAGCGTGATTCTTGCCATTGCCGCCCGCATCAGGGCCGTCAGCTGGCGTAGGTCATCGTTGCGTCTTGCCTTGGGCTGCGCTCAGCGCGGTCCGGTGGGACGATGGGCACAGGCATCTGGGGACGGATCATGGACTTGCGTTTGTACGACACCGCGTCGCGGGAGAAGCGCCCCTTCGTGCCGCTCGATCCCAAGAACGTCCGCATGTATGTCTGCGGACCGACGGTCTACGACTTCGCCCATATCGGCAACGCGCGGCCCGTGATCGTGTTCGACGTGCTGTTCCGGCTGCTGCGCCATGTCTATGGCAAGGATCACGTCACCTACGTCCGCAACATCACGGACGTCGACGACAAGATCAACGCGCGCGCGGCGCGCGATTTTCCGGGGCTGCCGCTGAACGAGGCGATTCGGAAGGTCACCGAGGTCACGGCCAACCAGTTCCACAGTGACACGGCGGCGCTCGGCAGCCTTTCGCCGACGTTCGAGCCACGCGCGACCGACTTCGTGCTGCCGCGCTCCGACGGCAAGGCGGATATGGTGACGCTGATCAGGCAGCTGATCGCGCGCGGCCATGCCTATGAGGCCGGCGGCGAGGTGCTGTTCGATACCCAGTCGATGCCGGACTATGGCGCGCTGTCGGGCCGCAAGCTCGAGGATCAGCTCGCCGGCGCGCGCGTCGCCGTCGACGCGCACAAGAAGAATCCGGCCGACTTCGTGCTGTGGAAGCAATCGTCCGAGGACGAGCCGGGCTGGGACAGCCCGTGGGGCCGTGGCCGACCGGGCTGGCACATCGAATGCTCGGCGATGAGCGCGGCCTATCTCGGCGAGGTCTTCGACATTCATGGCGGCGGGCTCGACCTGATCTTCCCGCATCATGAGAACGAGATCGCGCAGTCGCGCTGCGCCCACGGCACCTCTGTCATGGCGAACTACTGGCTGCACAACGAGTTCGTGCAGGTCGAGGGCGCGAAGATGTCGAAGAGCCTCGGCAACTTCGTCACCATCCGCGACCTGCTGGTGGACTGGCCGGGCGAGGTGCTGCGTCTCAACATGCTCAAGATGCACTACCGCTCGCCGGCCGACTGGACGGTCAAGGGCCTGGAGGAGAGCGCGAAGACGCTCGACGACTGGTACCGTGTCGCTGCCGATGCGCCGGGCGAGACGCCGGAGCCTGCGGTGATCGCTGCGCTGCTCGACGATATCAACACGCCGTTGATGATCGCCGAGCTGCACGCGCTGCGCGGCCGGGCGGCGTCCGGCGGCGACGCCGAGCGTGCCGCGTTTGCCGGCTCGCTTCGCTATGTCGGCTTCCTGTCCGACACCGCCGCGCAATGGGAGGCTCGCAAGCAGGCGGCACGTGGCGTCGATGCAGCCAAGGTCGAGCGCCTGATCGCCGAGCGCACCGCCGCGCGGGCGCGCAAAGACTTCAAGGAATCCGATCGTCTGCGCGACGAGCTGGTGGCGATGGGCGTGGTGCTGAAGGACGGCAAGGGTGCCGACGGCAAGCCGGTGACGACCTGGGAGATCGCGCGATGAAGAAGCCCGATACGCCGTTTCCGCGGCACTGGCTGTACTACATCCTGCTCAAGCTCGGCGTGATCGTGGCCGCGGTGGCGCTGGTGACGAAACTGTATGGACTCTGGTGAGGAACATGGGACAGGCTTTTCCAAAGGCCGCGCTGCGGCCGTTTCTCCCGACCGATACGCCGGTGCTGGCTGCGATTTTCGTCGCCAGCGTCCAGCAGCTGACATCGGACGACTACAGCGAGGAGCAGCAGGAGGCCTGGGCCGCGGCTGCCGATGACGAGGCGAGCTTCGGCAAGAAGCTGGCCTCCGGGCTGACCTTGATTGCGACCCTGCAGGGCTCGCCGGTCGGCTTCGCGTCGTTGAAGGGCAACGATCACATCGACATGCTCTATGTGCATCCGAGCGCTGCGGGGCAGGGCGTCGGCGCCATGCTGTGCGATGCGCTGGAGAAGCTCGCGGGCGCGCGCGGCACGACGGGGCTGTCGGTCGATGCGAGCGACACTGCGGTGGATTTCTTCCGCAAGCGCGGCTACGTCGCGCAGCAGCGCAACAGCGTCTCCGTCAACGGCGAATGGCTCGCCAACACCACGATGAAGAAGGCGCTCGGCGCCGGAGCGCAGGCATGACCACGGCAGGCACCAGCAGAGAACGGCTCTATCTGTTCGACACCACCCTGCGCGACGGCGCGCAGACCAACGGCGTCGACTTCACGCTGGCCGACAAGCAGGCGATCGCGCATATGCTCGACGATCTCGGCATCGATTATGTCGAGGGCGGCTATCCCGGCGCGAATCCGCTGGATACGGAGTTTTTCGCCGAGAAGCCGAAGCTTGGCCACGCCCGCTTCACCGCCTTCGGCATGACGCGCCGCGCCGGGCGCTCGGTCTCCAACGATCCCGGCGTCGCAGCGCTGCTGGACGCCAAGGCGGACGCGATCTGCTTCGTCGCCAAATCCTCCGCCTATCAGGTGCGCGTCGCGCTCGAGACCACCAACGCGGAGAACCTGGCCTCGATCCGTGACAGCGTCGCCGCCGCCAAGGCGGCCGGACGCGAGGTCATGCTCGACTGCGAGCATTTCTTTGACGGCTACAAGGAGAATGCGGAATTCGCGCTGGCCTGCGCCCGGTCGGCCTATGAGGCCGGCGCGCGCTGGGTGGTCTTGTGCGACACCAATGGCGGCACCATGCCGCACGAGATCGAAGCCATCGTCGGCGAGGTCGTCAAGCATGTGCCGGGCGATCATCTCGGCATTCACGCCCATAACGACACCGAGCAGGCGGTGGCGAACTCGCTGGCCGCGGTGCGCGCCGGCGTGCGCCAGATCCAGGGCACGTTGAACGGGCTCGGCGAACGCTGCGGCAACGCCAATCTGTGCTCGCTGATCCCGACCCTGAAGCTGAAGACGGAGTTCTCGGACCAGTTCGAGATCGGCGTCTCCGACCAGCAGCTCGCCGGCCTGATGAAGGTGTCGCGCACCCTCGACGACATGCTCAACCGCGCGCCGAACCGGCATGCTCCTTACGTCGGCGAGAGCGCCTTCGTCACCAAGACCGGCATCCATGCCTCGGCCGTGCTGAAGGATCCGCAGACCTATGAGCATGTGCTGCCGGAGACCGTCGGCAACCATCGCAAGGTGCTGGTCTCGGACCAGGCCGGCCGCTCCAACGTCATCGCGGCGCTGGAGCGCGGCGGGATTCCGTTCAGCAAGAGCGATCCGAAGCTGACGCGCCTGGTCGAGGAGCTGAAGGAGCGCGAGGCCGCGGGCTATGCCTATGAATCGGCCAATGCCTCGTTCGAGCTGCTGGCGCGGCGGACGCTGGGCTCGGTGCCGGATTATTTCCGGGTCGAGCAGTTCGACGTCAATGTCGAGCAGCGCTACAACGCGCTGGGCGAGCGCGTCACGGTGGCGCTGGCCGTGGTCAAGGTCGACGTTGCCGGCGAGCGGCTGATCTCGGCGGCCGAAGGCAATGGTCCGGTCAACGCACTCGACGTCGCGCTGCGCAAGGATCTCGGCAAGTACCAGGGCTTCATCGATGGCCTCAAGCTGATCGACTACCGGGTGCGTATCCTCAACGGCGGCACCGAGGCGGTCACGCGCGTCCTGATCGAGAGTGCGGACGAGACCGGCGAGCGCTGGACCACGGTCGGTGTCTCACCCAACATCATCGACGCCTCGTTCCAGGCGCTGATGGATTCGGTGTTCTACAAGCTGGTGAAATCAGGCGCGCCGGGGTGAAGGAAAGTTCGTCATTGCGAGCGAAGCGACGCAATCCAGGGCTGAATGCGCGACTCTGGATTGCTTCGTCGCTTCGCTCCTCGCAATGACGGAGGAGAGAGCAGGGGGCAACGCATGATCGACCACATCTCCGTCGGCGTGAGCGATCTCGCCCGCAGTGCGCGCTTCTATGAGCTGGCCCTGGCGCCGCTCGGCCTCACCAAGCTGATCGAACGGCCCGCCAATGTCGGCTTCGGCAAGGCCTATCCGGAGTTCTGGATCAACCTGCGGCCTGCCATGGCGCGTGTGCCCACGGACACCGGCTCGCATCTCTGCTTTCGCGCGAAGAGCACGGCGGAGGTCGATGCATTCCACGCGTCCGCGCTGGAGGCGGGCGGGGTGTCGGATGGTGCGCCTGGGCTGCGGCCGCATGATCGCGTGCGCTATTATGCGGCCTTCGTGCTCGATCCGGATGGCAACCGGATCGAAGCAGTCACATTTCCCGCCGAGTAGGGATCAGAGCCGCTTGGCGACGTCAGGCGCCATCTCGGTCTGTTCTCGGGCAATGCCTGCGGCGGCCTCGCGCAGGCGGGGAAGGATGTCCTCGGTGCGGTCGGCCTTCAGCAGCTCGATCTGGAAGCCGGGGCGGATGAACTCGGTCTCGCGCATGTGGGCGAGCAGCGCGAACAGCGGCTCCCAGAAGCCGTCGATATTGGCCATCAGCACCGGCTTGGCATGGCGCCCGAGCTGCTTCCAGGTCAATTGCTCGACCAGCTCCTCGAGGGTGCCGATGCCGCCGGGCAGGGCGACGAACGCATCGGAATGCTCGAACATCAGCCGCTTGCGCTCGTGCATGTCGGGCGTGACGATGAGATCCTTCAGCGGCATCATGACTTCCTTCTTCACCAGGAAATCCGGAATGATGCCGGTGACGTCGCCGCCATGGTCGAGCACGGCCTTGGCGACCGCGCCCATCATGCCGATGGAGCCGCCGCCATAGACGAGCCTGACGCCATTCTCGGCGAGCGCCTTGCCGAGTGCTTTCGCCGATTCGATGAAGCTGGGATTGGTGCCGGGGCCGGAGCCGCAATAGACACAGACGGTGCGGATTTCAGTCATGGGATGGATGTGACACTGCAACTGAAAGGCGTCAAGACGAAGGCGGGTGAGGTGGTTCGCGGGGTATTACGGGGCGTTCAAACGATCTGAATCAAGTTATGCAATTACTGCGCCGCCGCAACGGAATCCGTTGACGCGCGGGTGCATATGACTGTCGAACACTCTATATGAGGCGCGTCGTACCCGCCTCACATGATGCCAGGCCCCCAACGGTTCCCGATCGCTTGATGCCTCCCGATTCATCCCCTCATCACGGTGCCGCCCCGCCGCCTTCGTCCCTGGAGCAGGGAACGCTGGCCGGCACGCTGCGGCATCTGTGGCCCTTCATCTGGCCGAGCGACCGCGCCGATCTCAAGATGCGCGTGCTGTGGTCGGTGGTGCTGCTGCTCGCGGCCAAGGTCGCGACCCTCATCCTGCCGTTCACCTTCAAATGGACGACCGACGCGCTGACCGGTGCCAATACCGCGCCGATCAAACCCGACGATTGGGCGTTCTGGCTGGTGGCCTCGCCGATCGTGATGACCGCGAGCTATGGCGCCATGCGCGTCCTCATGGCAGTCCTGACGCAATGGCGCGACGGTATTTTCGCGCGCGTCGCCATGCATGCGGTGCGCAAGCTCGCGACCATCACCTTCGTCCACATGCACGAATTGTCGCTGCGCTTCCATCTCGAGCGCAAGACCGGCGGCCTGACCCGCGTGCTCGAGCGCGGCCGCAACGCGATCGAGACCATCGTGCGCATGGTGATCCTGCAGCTGATCCCGACCATCGTCGAGGTGTCGCTGCTGACGGCGGTGCTGCTGTGGCAGTTCGACTGGCGCTACGTGCTGGTCACGCTGACCATGGTCGCAGCCTATCTCTATTACACCTACATCGCGACCGAGTGGCGCATCGAGATCCGGCGCCGCATGAACGATTCCGACACCGACGCCAACACCAAGGCGATCGACTCGCTGCTCAATTACGAGACGGTGAAGTATTTCGGCGCCGAGGCGCGCGAGGCCGAACGCTACGACCGCTCGATGGAGCGCTATGAGCGCGCCAGCGTGAAGACCTACACCTCGCTCGCGGTGCTGAACGCCGGCCAGGCGGTGATCTTCACGATCGGGCTGACGGCTGCGATGTTGATGTGCGCCCAAGGCGTGCGCGAGGGCCGCAACACGGTTGGCGACTTCGTCATGATCAACAGCATGATGATCCAGCTCTATCAGCCGCTGAACTTCATGGGCATGGTCTATCGCGAGATCAAGCAGGCGATCATCGACATCGAGACGATGTTCGGCGTCCTCAAGCGCGATGCGGAAGTGAAGGATGCGCCGGGAGCGACGCCGCTGGTGGTGACGTCGGGCAATGTCCGCTTCGAGGACGTCCGCTTCGCCTATGAGCCGGAACGGCCGATCCTGCAGGGGCTGAGCTTCGAGGTGCCGGCCGGCAAGACGGTCGCGATCGTCGGTCCTTCGGGCGCCGGCAAGTCGACCATCTCGCGGCTGCTGTTCCGGCTCTACGACGTCTCCGGTGGCCGCATCCTGATCGACGGTCAGGACATCCGCGACGTCACCCAGGTGTCGCTGCGCGCCCAGATCGGCATGGTGCCGCAGGACACGGTGCTGTTCAACGACACCATCCGCTACAACATCCGCTATGGCCGCTGGGAGGCCGACGACGCCGAGGTCGAGGAGGCCGCGCGTCTCGCCCAGATCGACGGCCTGATCCGGATGGCGCCGAAGGGCTATGAGACCCAGGTCGGCGAGCGCGGCCTCAAGCTGTCGGGCGGCGAGAAGCAGCGCGTCGCCATCGCCCGCACCATCCTCAAGGGACCGCCGATCCTGGTGCTCGACGAGGCCACCTCGGCGCTGGACAGCCATACCGAGCACGAGATCCAGGACGCGCTCGAGGGCGTCTCGCGCAACCGCACCTCGCTGGTGATCGCGCACCGGCTCTCGACCATCGTGGCGGCGGACGAGATCATCGTGCTCGACCGAGGCCGGATCGCGGAGCGGGGCACCCATGCCGACCTGCTGGCCGAAGGCGGGCTCTATGCCGGCATGTGGAACCGGCAGCGCGAGGCCGAGGCCGCACGCGAAAAGCTCGCCCAGATCGGCGACGACGCGGCTGCGCCGAACCGCAATCCGCCCGTCGCGACCGATCCGGTGGCCACCGCGGCGGAATGAGCCCATCGAACCGCCGCGATCCGGGTTTAAGGAATCATTTTGACCTTCGCCGCGCAGCGACCTAGTCAAGGCGGCGGTCCGCTCTGAGGTCAGAGGGACGACATCTCAACGAAGCAGGCCATGTCGATCAGCAATTCCATCCGCGCCCAGATCCCGCCGATCCACCCGGAAGGCTATCCGTTCATCGGGGGCTTCGCCCTGGCCAGCCTGCTCCTGTTCTGGTTGTTCACGCCGCTTGGCTGGATCGGAACCTTGCTCACCGTCTGGTGCGCGCTGTTCTTCCGCGATCCGATCCGGGTGACGCCGCAGCGCGAGGGGCTGGTGGTGGCGCCGGCCGACGGACGCGTTTCAATGATCACGCGGGCGCTGCCGCCGGCCGAGCTCGGCCTCGGTGACCGCCCGCTGCTGCGCGTCTCGATCTTCATGAGCGTGTTCAACGTGCATGTGAACCGCAGCCCGGTGGCCGGCAGGATCGAGAAGATCTCCTACCGTCCGGGCGCCTTCATCAATGCCGAGCTCGACAAGGCGAGCGAGGACAATGAGCGCAACTCACTCGCGATCTCGACGCCGCATGGCAAGATTGGCGTGGTCCAGATCGCCGGCCTCGTCGCCCGCCGGATCGTGTCGTTCGTGCGCGAGGGCCAGACCATCGGCGCCGGGGAGCGCTTCGGCCTGATCCGGTTCGGCTCGCGGCTCGACGTCTATCTGCCTGACGGCACGGAGGTTCTGGTCTCGGAGGGGCAGACGGCCATCGCCGGCGAAACCATCCTGGCCGATTTCGACGTCGCCGTGCCCGGCCTGACCTTCCGAAGCCAGTGAACCGCAGCCGGCCGATGACGACTCATTAATCGGTCCTTGAATTGATCCTTGGGCCGTCTTCGGCACAAGGGTCCGGCAAAACCACACGTGGTGTGATCATGAGCTTCGATCCGAACTCTCCCGAACTGCGCCGTCGCCGTTTTCGCCCGATCCCGGTGCGGCTGCTGGTGCCGAACATGATCACTTTGCTGGCGATCTGCGCCGGCCTGACCGCGATCCGGCTGTCGACCGAGGGGCGGATGGAGCTCGCGGTCGGCGCCATCGTCTTCGCCGCCTTCCTCGACGGCATCGACGGCCGCATCGCCCGCATGATCAAGGGGCAGTCGAAATTCGGCGCCGAGCTCGACAGTCTGGCCGATTTCGTCAATTTTGGCGTTGCACCGGGCCTGATCCTGTATTTCTGGCAGCTCCAGGAGCTGCGCGACGGCGGCTGGATCGCCGCCATGATGTACGCCATCTCCGGCGGCCTGCGGCTGGCGCGCTTCAATGCCAGCATCGACGATCCCAACAAGCCGCCCTTCGCGGCCAATTTCTTCACAGGCGTGCCGGCCCCGCTCGGCGCCATCACGGTGCTGCTGCCGGTCTATCTGTCGTTCCTCGGCCTGCCGAAGCTGCCGGCGCTGGTGACCGCGTTCTACACGCTGCTGATCGCCTTCCTGATGGTGTCCCGGCTGCCGGTGTTCTCCGGCAAGACGACGCGCATGCGCGTCTCGCCCGAGCTGGTGCTGCCGGTGTTCGCCTCGGTGGTGTTCTTCGTGGCGCTGCTGGTGGTCTATCCCTGGCAGATCCTGTCGGCCGCATCGATCCTGTACATCCTCAGCCTGCCGTTCGGCTGGCGCCTGTATCGCCAGCAGGCTGCGCGGCACGCGGCGGCGCTCGAGGCTGCGGCTGCCGCGCCGCAATCGCCGTCATCCCCCTCCGCGACCGCGTTCGTTCCCGCGGGTGCGCCTGCGGCCGAGCAGGAGCAGCGGCCGCCGGAACGGCTGCACTGAGCGCAGGGCCCTCCGACGCGCCGGCGCTTTGCCGGCTCAGGCGGCCTCAGTTATACCGGATGACCAAGGACGGCCGTGAACGCCGTTCGCAGCATCCGGAGAAACGCCCTTGACCACATCCGCCGCCGCGCCGCTCGCTCCTTCCGTCCTCGAGGCGCTCGCGCGCTATGACACGCCGACCATCTGCAACGCGATGGAGATCGTGGCGCCGGAGCGCCGCCTGATCGGCTACACGACCAAGCCGCTGGTCTGCCCGTTCCCCGATCTGCCGCCGATGGTCGGCTATGCACGCACGGCGACGATCCGGTCGGTGGTCAAGTCCGGGCTGCCCGCCGAGGAGCAGTCCCGGCGGCGCACCGACTACTATGACTATGTCGGCACCGGCCACGGCCCCCGCATCGTGGTGATCCAGGACATCGACGGTCCCGATATCGGCTATGGTGCATTCTGGGGCGAGGTGCAGAGCAACGTGCACAAGGCGCTCGGCTGCCTCGGCGTGATCACCGACGGTTCCATCCGCGACATCCCGCAATGGGCTGACGGCTTCCAGGCCCTGGCAGGCTCGATCGGGCCATCGCATGCCTGGGTGCATGCCGAGAGCTTCGGAGGTGAGGTCCGTGTCGCCGGCATGACGGTGCGCTCCGACGATCTGATCCACTCCGATCGCCACGGCGCCATCGTGATCCCCGCCGACATCGCCGCGAAGCTGCCCGAGGCGGCTGAACTCTGCGCTCGTCGCGAAACACCGATCCTGGAGATCGCGCGTTCGGCGGATTTCTCGCTCGAAAAGCTGAAGGCTGCGCTGAAGCGCTCTGCCGAGATTCATTGAGTCTCGCTCCGTCACGAAGCCGCGCCGCGACAGCGGTGCGGCTCATCAGCTCGGCTAGTTGCGAGCCGAATGCAGCAGGCGTCGGGCGCAGACCGTATCCGGATCAATACGGGGATGCTGCAAATAGGGTGACTAATTACCCGCATCGGCGCCCAACTGGCCAAGGGTTAAGCGGTCCTGGCTCGTTCAGAAGATTTTATCCATCAAGCTTTACCTGATCGCTAGCCTGTCCAGATAGGCATGTCGCTTGAGGGCGAGAGACATGCGCAGGCTGATATCCAAATCGATGCCGTTGTTCGGACGGCTCGACCGGGCCGTCGACAAGATGGTGCGGCTGATCGGGCATTTCGGCAGCGCCGTGATCGGCTTGTCGGCGATCGCGCTGGTGTGGGCCGGCATCTTCTACACGATCTCCGAGGAGTATGTTCGCACCGAGCAGTCGGCCCTGAAGAACGGTGCCAATCTCGCCCGCGCCTTCGAGGAGCAGATCATCCGCTCGATCCGCGCGGCGGATCAGACGCTGCGCTATGTCCGCGACTCCTATGCCAAGGATCCGAACAACTTCGACATGTCGCTGTGGTCGAAGAACAGCCAGTTCCTGTCGGACTTCTCGTTTCAGGTGGTCGTGATCGGCAAGGACGGCATCATGCTGTCCAGCAACATCGATCCGAAGATGCGCGGCCTCGACCTGCGCGATCGCGAGCATTTCCGGGTGCACGCCGACGGCAAGGAGGATTTCCTTTTCATCAGCAAGCCGATCTTCGGCCGTGTCTCCAACAAATGGTCGATCCAGCTGACGCGCCGGATCATCATGCCGGACGGCACGTTCGGCGGCGTCGTCGTGGTGTCGCTCGACCCCGAATATCTCTCGAGCTTCTACAACTCGGTCGATCTCGGCAAGAACGGCAACGTCACCCTCGTCGGTCTCGATGGCATCGTGCGGGCGCGGGCCTCGGCCAGTCTCGCCGGCGTCGGCTCGTCGCTGGCCGGCAGTCCGGTGATGACCGCCATTCAGCAGAAGAGCAGCGGCTCCTACACCATCAAGAGCCTGATCGACGGCATTCCGCGCATCTATTCGTTCCAGCGGGTCAAGGATCAGCCGCTGGTGGTCATCGTCGGTCAGGCCTCCGACGAGATCTTCGCCGCTTTCAAGCTCAACCGCGATCGCGATCTCCTGGTCGGCGCGATGCTCACGGTGGTGATCGGCATCATCACCATCCTGATTGCGCGCTATCAGGCCGGCCTTGCCGCGTCGCGTGATGCGGCCGAGGCGGGCACGCGGGCGCGCTCGGAATTCCTGGCGATGATGAGCCATGAGATCCGCACCCCGATGAATGGCGTCATCGGCCTGGCCGACCTGCTGCTCTCGGCCGATCTCGCACCGGAGCAGCGCAAGATCGCCACCACGTTGCGGGAGTCGGCGGACTATCTGCTGCAACTGCTCAACGACGTGCTCGACTTCTCCAAGCTCGATGCCGATCGCCTGGAGATCGAGCATATCGAGTTCGACCTGCATCGCTCGGTGACGGCGACGGCCGAGCTGCTGGTGTCCCGTGCCAAGGAGAAGGGGCTGCAGCTGACGACGTCGATCGCGCCGGAAGTCCCGAACTACGTGGTCGGCGACCCCGCGCGGCTGCGCCAGGTGCTGTTCAATCTGGTCGGCAACGCGCTCAAGTTCACCGAGGCGGGCGGCGTCCACATCGATGTCCGCGCAGAGAATCTCGCCGGACCGAACATCACGCTGCTGTTCTCGGTCGCCGACACCGGCGTCGGCATTCCGGCGGAGGCCGTCGGACGCCTGTTCAAGCAGTTCTCGCAGGTCGACAATTCGATCTCGCGCCGCTTCGGCGGCACCGGGCTCGGCCTTGCGATCTGCAAGCGCCTGGTCACCTGCATGGGCGGCGACATCAATGTGCAGAGCAAGGTCGGCGAGGGCAGCACCTTCACTTTCTCGATCGAGGTCCAGCCGCAACCGCAGCCCGACGTCGATCAGGTCAGTGCGCCCGGAGCGTCCCTCGTTCCGGTCGGCGAGCCCACCCCCGAGGAGCGTCCGGCCAGCGTCGAGCCGCTCAAGATCCTCGTCGCGGAGGACAATCTCACCAATCAGTTTGTGATCAAGAAGCTCCTGGACAAGCTCGGCCACGGCTATGAACTCGTCGAGAACGGCACCCAGGCGGTCGCGGCCGTGCAGAAGCAGGCCTACGACCTCATCCTGATGGACATGATGATGCCCGAGATGGACGGGCTCACGGCGACGCGCATGATCCGCTCGCTGCCGCCGCCCGCCCAGGACATCTACATCATCGCTCTGACGGCCAACGCCACCAGCCAGGATCATCTGGCGTGCACGGATGCCGGCATGAACGACTTCGTGACCAAGCCGGTCACACGTGATCGACTGAACGCCGCCCTGCTTCGTGCCGCGGCTGCCACACAGAAGGAAAGGCTCGTCGCATGACCGACCTGGTGCAATTCGATGAATCCGTCTACCAGATCCTGATCTCCGAACTCGGCGAGGAGGATGCGCTGGAGGTGCTGCGGACGTTCCTGGACGATACGTCCAGCAAGTTCAAGCAGCTCCCGGCCAAGTTCGAGAACCGGTTGGAGATGAAGCGCGAGGCGCATTCCATGAAGAGCTCGTCGGCGACGTTCGGTTTCGCGGCGCTGTCACGGCTGTCTCGCGAGCTCGAGCTCGGCTCGGCGACGATGGAGCCGGCGCAGATGCTGGAGATGGTCCACAAGATGGAGACATCGTTCGAGCAGGCGCTGCTGTTCGCGGAGGCGAACCTGCTGAAGCGCGGCGCGGCGGCGGCCTGAGCGTGATCGTTCCGCGCACCGCCGGATGCTCTGACGACAGTTCGTTTACCTCTCATTATCCCTACCAAATTCGGTAACTCGTCCTTAATGGCGCGCATCTAATCTCGATTGCGCGTGGGGCAGGGCCGTCGCGCCCGTCCAGGATGGCCGGTAGTTCGCGTATGCGGGTGGAGTAAGTTCATGGATATCATGACGACTGTGGGGCTGGTCGCCGGCTTCATCGTTATCGCGACGATGATGTTGCTCGGCGGCGACGTCGAGATGTTCATCAGCGAGCACGCCATGATCATCATCTTCGGCGGCTCGATCGCGGCCACCATGATCCGCTTTCCGCTCGGCGCGATGCTGCACGGCCTGCCGCTCGGCGCCAAATTCGCCTTCACGATGAGCCGGCTGTCGGCGCGTGACCTGGTCGACGAGCTCGCCCGCATCGCCGAGATCGCCCGCAAGCAGGGGCCGGTCGGTCTGGAAAAGGTCGAGACGGACGAACCGTTTCTCGCCAAGGGCATCCGCTACGTCGCCGACGGCTACGACCTGGAGTTCATTCGCGACAATCTCGAGCGCGACCGCGACAATTTCCTGATGCATCTCGATGAGGGCAGCAAGATCTACCGGGCCATCGGCGACTGCGCGCCGGCCTTCGGCATGATCGGCACCCTGATCGGCATGGTGCAGATGTTCGCCAACATGACCGACCCGTCCAAGCTCGGCCCGTTCATGGCGACCGCGCTGCTCGCGACGCTGTACGGCGCGCTGGTCGCCAACCTGTTCTGTCTTCCGATCGCCGACAAGCTGCACGGCAAGCTGCTCGACGAGGAGACCAATCGGACCCTGATCATCGACGGCATCCTGATGATCCGCGACTCCAAGAGCCCGGCGCTGGTCCGGGAGATGCTGCTGGCCTACCTGCCGGAGAAACATCGCCACGCCGAAGGGGAACCGGTGCCGGCGTAAGCCGGTGTCGGGGGGCGTGCACCGGAGCTAGGGGATGGCCAAGAAAAAACGGGGCGACGCGCATGGCGGCGGGCACGGCTGGTTCGTGACCTTCGCCGACCTGATGGGTCTCATGATGAGCTTCTTCGTGATGCTCGTCGCGTTCTCCACCATGGACAACAACAAGCTGAAGGTGGTCGCCGGCTCGATGCGCGAGGCGTTCGGCGTGCAGTCCGAGTCGCGCTATTCCGGCATCGTCGAATCCGACGGCCTGCCGACCCGTCCGAAGCTGAAGAACGCCGCCCACATCTCGCCGGAGGAAACGGCGCGCGACCCGAGCCCCGAGCAGGAGGAGCGCCAGCATACCAACGGCGCCAAGCTCAAGACCGACCGGCAATTCGCGCTCGCCTCCGCCTCGCTGCGTCAGGCCCTGCAGGACATGCCGGAGATGACCGAAATCTCCAAGCACATCATGTTCGAGGAGACCAAGCAGGGGCTCAATCTGGAGATCGTCGACCAGGACGGACGCTCGATGTTCGCCGACGGCTCCAAGACGCCTTATGACCGGACCCGGCGCCTGATCGAAAAGCTCGCCGCGCCGCTCAAGGCGACGCCGCTGCGCGTGCAGATCACCGGCCATACGGCGGCGGGCTTCGTTCCGGCCCGCAGCGACTACGGCGCCTTCGACCTGTCGGCGGATCGTGCCAACGCCGTGCGCCAGATCCTGGAACGGGAAGGGCTTCCGCCGAGCCACGTCTTCGCGGTCTCCGGCAAGGCGGATACCCAGCCCCTGTTCCCGGATGACCCCTCGCTGGCCGCCAACCGCCGCGTGACCATCACGCTGATGCGGGAAGACCCGCCAATGCCGCCGGACCTGAAGCCGTAGTCTCCCACCGGCACCGGACATATTGCCGCACTGCGGGATGAGACATCTGCGCAGGCCATGCGTCTTTGGTGCAGGCGACAGGCCAAGCTCTGTTACGGTAGAGACTTGACCTGCACCCGCTCTGCGTCCAAACGCGCCGGGCCAATCAGGAAGATGCGTTCCGAGCGACATGACGGCCAGCGCCACATCGACCGAAGGCCAGGAAACCGCGACCACGTCGGGGTTCTGGGGATTGACGCTCGGCAGCATCGGCGTCGTGTTCGGAGATATCGGCACCTCGCCGCTTTATGCCTTCCGCGAGGCCGCGACCGGAGCCGCGCATGGCCAGCCGGTGTCGCGGATCATCGTGCTCGGCGTGCTCTCGCTGATTCTCTGGTCGTTGTTCATCGTCGTCACCGCCAAATACGTCCTGCTGCTGTTGCGGGCGGACAACAACGGGGAGGGCGGAACGCTGTCGCTGATGGCGCTGGGCCAGCGGGCCCTGGGCCGGCGCAGCCTGTTCCTGATGGCGCTCGGTGTCATCGGCGCCTCGATGTTCATCGGCGATTCGATGATCACGCCGGCGATTTCCGTGCTCTCCGCGGTCGAGGGTCTCAAGCTCGCAGCGCCGGCGCTCGAGCACTATGTGGTGCCGCTCACGGTCTTCATTCTGGTCGTGCTGTTCGCGGTGCAGAGCAAGGGCACGGCCCGGGTGGCGACCGCCTTCGGCCCGGTGATGGTGCTGTGGTTCGCAAGCCTTGCCGTGATGGGGATCGTCCATATCAGCGATGATCCGTCGGTGCTGGCGGCGATCAATCCGTATTACGCGGTGCAGTTCCTGCTGACGCATGGCACGATCGGCCTGGTCACGCTGGGTGCGGTGTTTCTCGCGGTCACCGGCGGTGAGGCGCTCTATGCGGATCTCGGTCATTTCGGCCGCAAGCCGATCCAGTCGGCGTGGCTGTTCTTCGTCTTGCCCGCGCTGCTGATCAATTATTTCGGGCAGGGCGCCCTGGTGCTGTCCGATCCCGCGGCCATCGAGAATTCGTTCTACCGCATGGTGCCCGAGCTGCTGCTGCTGCCGCTGGTCGTGCTCGCGACGGCCGCGACCGTGATCGCAAGCCAGGCGGTCATCACCGGCGCCTATTCGCTGGTCAGCCAGGCGGTGCAGCTCGGCCTGCTGCCGCGTTTCGAGGTCCGCTATACCTCGGAGAGCCATGCCGGGCAGATCTATCTTCCGCGCGTCAACCGGCTGCTGCTGATCGGCGTCATGCTGCTGGTGCTGTTGTTCCGGACATCGAGCAATCTTGCCTCGGCCTACGGCATCGCGGTGTCCACGACCATGGTCGCCGACGGCATCATGGGTTTCGTGGTGATCTGGAAGCTCTGGAACCTGCGGGCTGCGGTGGCCGCAGCCGTGATCGCCCCGTTCGTGATCGTCGACCTGACTTTCTTTGCCGCCAATCTGCTGAAGCTGCTGGAAGGCGCCTGGGTGCCGCTGCTGTTCGGCGCCGCGATGGTGGTGACGATCTGGACCTGGCGGCGTGGCTCGGCGATCCTGATCCTCAAGACGCGCAAGATCGAGGTCCCGCTCGATGACCTCGTGGCGAGCCTGGAGAAGCGGCCGCCGCACATCGTCAAGGGCACGGCGGTGTTTCTCACCAGCGATCCCACCTCGGTGCCGACGGCGCTGCTGCACAATCTCAAGCACAACAAGGTGCTGCACGAGCACAATGTGATCCTCACCATCGAGACCGCGCAGACGCCGCGGGTCGACGTCTCGGAGCGGGTACGCATGGAGAAGATCAGCGAGAAGTTCTCCAAGGTGCGGCTGCGTTTCGGATTCATGGAATCGCCGAACGTGCCGAGGGCGCTGGCGGTGGCGCGCAAGCTCGGCTGGCAGTTCGATATCATGTCGACGTCGTTCTTCGTCTCGCGCCGCTCGCTGAAGCCGTCGTCGCAATCCGGCATGCCGGCTTGGCAGGATCACCTGTTCATCGGACTCAGCCGGTCGGCCAACGATGCCACCGACTACTTTCAGATACCGACCGGGCGGGTTGTCGAAGTTGGTACTCAGGTAACGATCTGAGCGGGGCTACGCAACAAAAGTGGATTCATCATGCAAAGCTGCATGGCGTATATGATATATCAGCAGGCCTGCCAAGAATGGCTGCAGCTATAAGCCGCGCGCTCTGCCATCTTGTGCAGTGAAGCATTAACGAGTCCTCGAGGGGGCTACCCCAATGACAGCTGACGTCGCAGCCACGCCCGCGGAAACGCCGGCGACCAACGGGCATGGCGATGCCCATTCCACGGCCGGCTTCGCGGCGCTGACATTGGGGAGCATCGGTGTCGTCTATGGCGACATCGGCACCAGCCCGCTCTACGCGCTGCGCGAAGCCGTGTTGGCCGCTAGCAGCAGCGGGGAGGCTGCCCCCCACGCCGTCATGGGCGTGGTGTCGCTGATCCTCTGGGCGCTCGTCGTCGTGGTCACCCTCAAATACGTCGTCATCCTGCTGCGGGCCGACAATCACGGTGAAGGCGGCACGCTGGCGCTGATGGCGCTGGCCCAGCGCGGGGTCACCCGCGGCGCCAGCATCATCGTCCTGCTCGGCATCATCTCAGGCGCGCTGTTCTATGGCGACGCGGTCATCACCCCGGCCTTGTCGGTGCTGTCGGCGATCGAGGGCATCAAGCTGGTCACGGCCGCGTTCGATCCCTACGTCGTGCCGCTCACGGTGGTCATCCTGGTGCTGCTGTTTGCCGTCCAGGTGCGCGGCACCGCCAAGGTCGCCGCCTTCTTCGGCCCGATCATGCTGATCTGGTTCCTGGTGATCGGGATCGCGGCCTTTCCGCCGATCCTGCACCATCCGGAGGTGCTGTGGGCGATCAACCCGCTGCATGCCGTCACCTTCATGCTGCACCATGGGATCATCGGCTTCATCACGCTCGGCGCCGTGTTCCTGGCGGTGACGGGGGCCGAGGCGCTCTATGCCGACCTGGGCCATTTCGGCAAGCGGCCGATCCAGACCGCCTGGCTGTTCGTCGTGCTGCCCTCGCTGGCGCTGAATTATCTGGGGCAGGGCGCGCTGGTCATTGCCGATGCCAAGGCGATCGAGAACCCGTTCTTCCTGATGTTCCCGGAGTGGGCGCTGATCCCGATGGTCGCGCTCGCCACGATGGCCACCGTCATCGCCAGCCAGGCTGTCATCACCGGCGCCTACTCGCTGACCCGCCAGGCGATCCAGCTCGGCCTGCTGCCCCGCTTTGAGATCCGCCACACCTCCGAATCGCATTCGGGCCAGATCTACATCCCACGCATCAACAAGCTGCTGCTGGTCTCAGTGATGCTGCTGGTGCTGATGTTCAAATCGTCGAGCGCGCTGGCCTCGGCCTACGGCATCTCGGTGACCGGCACGATGGTCGTCACCGCGATGATGGGCTTCGTCGTGATCTGGAAGGTCTGGAAATGGTCGCCGTTTGCCGCGGCCGCGCTGATTGCGCCGTTCCTGTTCCTGGATCTGACCTTCCTGGCCGCGAACCTCTTGAAGGTGCTGGAGGGCGGCTGGGTGCCGCTCGCGCTCGGCGGCTTCGTCATGACGCTGATGTACACGTGGCGGCGCGGCAGCCGGCTCTTGTTCGAGAAGTCGCGCAAGCTGGAATTTCCGCTCGCCGACCTCGTCGCGATGCTGGAGAAGCGTCCGCCGGCGCGTGTGGCGGGCACGGCCGTGTTCCTCACCAGCGATCCCCTGAGCGCTCCGACGGCGCTGATGCACAGCCTCAAGCACTACAAGGTCCTGCACGAGAAGAACGTGATCCTGACCATCGAGACCGCGCCGACACCGCGGATCGATCCGGCCGAGCGCGTGCGCCTCGAGCAGATCAGCCCGACCTTCTCCAAGGTCACCTTGCGCTTCGGCTTCATGGAATCGCCGAACGTGCCGCGGGCGCTGGCGATCGCGCGCAAGCTCGGTTGGCAGTTCGACATCATGTCGACCTCGTTCTTCCTGTCGCGGCGCGCACTCAAGCCTGCGGCCCATTCGGGCATGCCGCGCTGGCAGGATCACCTGTTCATCACCATGAGCCGCTCGGCCAACGACGCCACTGACTATTTCCAGATCCCGAGCGGGCGCGTGGTCGAGGTCGGCACCCAGGTCACGATCTGATCCTGCGCGCAGGGGCCCCGCGCCTTGCGCGGAGCCGCTTGATTTTCCCCGCGTCTGGGGTGAGTTTGGCGCCGGTTCGGAGGCCGGATGCGGCCCCGCTGAAGGCTTGGAGGATGGCGTGGCTGTTGTGCACGATTTGACCCCACAGGACGTGGCCAAGGGGATCGCCGAAGGGCGAATTCTTCTGGTCGACGTGCGTGAGCCGAACGAAGTTGCTGCGGAAGCCTATCCCGACGGTATCGTTGTTCCCCTGTCGGCCTTCGATCCGAAGCTGATCCCGGACCCCGCCGGCAAGGATGTCGTGTTCGCGTGCCGCTCCGGCAAGCGCTCGGTGACGGCCTCGCTGGCCGCGCAGGCTGCGGGCCTGCCCTATGACAAGCATCTTCAGGGCGGGATGCTCGGCTGGAAAGCGGCCGGCCTGCCGAGCAAGACCGGCGGCTGACGCGCCATCATGATCTCGCAGAACAAGGTCTTCGCCGATCTGCCCGTTACGATTTTCGAGCAGATGTCGCAGCTCGCGCGCGACAACAACGCCATCAATCTAGGGCAGGGTTTTCCCGACGATCCCGGCCCGGAGGACATCCGCCGCGCTGCGGCCGACGCCGTCCTCAACGGCTATAACCAGTATCCGTCGATGATGGGCCTGCCGGAGCTGCGCCAGGCCATCGCCGCCCACTACAAGCATTGGCACAAGCTCGACCTCGATCCGATGAGCGAGGTGATGGTCACCTCCGGCGGCACCGAAGCGCTGACCTCGGCCATCCTGTCGGTGGTCGAGCCGGGCGACGAGGTGATCTGCTTCCAGCCGGTCTACGATTCCTATCTGCCGATCATCCGCCAGGCCGGCGGCATTCCGCGCCTGGTGCGGCTCGAACCGCCGCATTGGCGTCTCACGGAGGAGATGCTGCGGCAGGCGTTCTCGCCGAAGACCAAGGCCGTGCTGTTCAACAACCCGCTCAACCCCGCCGCCGTGGTCTATCCGCGCGAGGACCTCGAGCTGCTCGCGCGGTTCTGCCAGGAGTTCGATGCGGTCGCGATCTGCGACGAGGTCTGGGAGCACGTGGTGTTCGACGGCCGCGAGCACATCCCGCTGATCACCATTCCCGGCATGCGCGACCGCACCATCAAGGTCGGCTCGGCCGGCAAGATCTTCTCGCTCACCGGCTGGAAGATCGGCTTCGTCTGCGCCGCGCCGCAGCTGCTGCGCGTCGCCGCCAAGGTGCATCAGTTCCTGACCTTCACGACAGCGCCGAACCTGCAGACCGCCGTGGCCTACGGGCTCGGCAAGTCCGACGACTACTTCCTCACCATGCGCGCTGAGCTCTCCCGCAGCCGCGACCGGCTCACCGCCGGGCTCGAAAGCCTCGGCTTTCCCGTGCTGAAGGCACAGGGGACCTACTTCCTCACCGTCGACCTGTCGCCGCTCGGCCTCAACGAGACCGACGAGCAGTTCTGCCGCCGCATCGTGCACGACTACAAGGTGGCGGCGATCCCGGTGTCGGCGTTCTACGAGAAGGATGCCGTGACCTCGGTCGTGCGGTTCTGCTTCGCCAAGAAGGACGCTACGCTCGACACGGCGCTGGAGCGTCTGTCCGACGCCATCCACCGACGCTAGGAGACGAGCTTCATGACGCGCGGCTGCATTCGTTCGGCTCTGGCGCTGGCCGCCGCAGTGCTGACGCTCTCGATCTCGGCCGGCCGTGCCGAAGAGCGTGTCGTGAACTTCTACAACTGGTCGAACTACATGGCGCCCGGTGTCCTTGAGGACTTCACCAAGGAGACCGGCATCAAGGTCGTCTACGACACCTTCGACGCCAATGAGACCCTGGAGACGCGGCTGCTCGCCGGCAAGTCCGGCTATGACGTCGTGGTGCCGACAGCCTATTTCCTGCAGCGCCAGATCAAGGCCAAGATCTTCCAGCCGCTCGACAAGGCGAAGCTGCCCAACCTTGCCAATGCATGGCCGGTCGTGACGCAGCGTCTGGCCATCTACGATCCCGGCAACCAGTTCGCTGCCAACTACATGTGGGGCACGACAGGGATCGGCTATAACGTCAAGGCGATCGAGAAGATCTTGGGCGCGGGCGCGCGGCTCGACAGCTGGGACATGGTGTTCAAGCCGGAGAACCTCGCAAGGTTCAAGGATTGCGGCGTCCACATGCTGGATTCCGCCGACGACATCTTCCCGGCGGCGCTGAACTATCTCGGCCTCGACCCGAACTCGACCAAGCAGGCCGACCTGGATAAGGCGGCCGAGGCGGTCGCCAAGGTCGCGCCGTCAGTGCGCAAGTTTCATTCGTCGGAATACTTGAGCGCGCTCGCCACCGGCGAGATCTGCCTCGTCGTCGGCTGGTCCGGCGACATCATGCAGGCCAGGAGCCGCGCCGAAGAGGCGAAGAACGGCATCGAGATCGGCTACGCCATCCCGAAGGAGGGCGCGCAGATGTTCTTCGACAATCTTGCGATCCCCGCCGACGCGCCGCACGTGGCGGAGGCGTATGCGCTGATCAACTATCTCTATCGCCCGGAGGTCGCCGCCAAGAACTCCGACTTCCTGTCCTACGCCAACGGCAATCTCGCCAGCCAGAAGCTGGTCGATCCGAAAATCCTCGGCGACAGGAACATCTATCCGGACGACGCGACCTTGAAGAAGCTGTTCGTCATCACCGCCCGCGAGCCGGCAACGCAGCGCGTGATCAACCGGCTGTGGACCAAGGTGAAGACGGGACGGTGAAGCTGGGCGTGACGCGCCGTCACCATCAGACGATCTCGGATGCAGGTGAGCCTAGGGTGATTTTTTCGCCTCTGCCTCGGCCAGCTCGACTCTGGAGGGCAGCCAGGCGGGAACGGCGCCTGTCTCCTGTTTCACGACCTCGACGGCTTCCTGAAGAGCCGACAAGGCGTCCTTGGCTTGCCCACGCATGAGCATCGATATCCCGACGATGGTGAGGCACTTCCAGCACCTCCTGATCTGAGATTCGTTCTTCTCCAGGATGGTCACCATCAGCGTGCCCGGCTTGAGAGCCGACACGTTAGGATCCGTGAGTGTCAGCCAGAGGATGATGTCGATCGCTGCGTATTTTGGTGTCCTAGGATCCGCCGCGATCCGTCTGCAAGCTTCCCGATACGCATCCGAAAAACCCTGTCCTTTGCGGCCAGTCGAGACATAGACGCCCGAGGTGCCCGCATTCATCCTGCACAATACGTCATCCGCGTTCTTGGCTGTGACCTCAGCAGGCTTCATCGACAGGCCCCGACGAAAGCACGCGATGCCATTGTTGGATGTATCTTGAAGGCTCCATTTCATCAGCCCCCAACATTCCGCATCCTCGGCCGTCAGCCACAGCATGCTGGACGGCTTGGTGTATTTGCCGAAGCCCTCGATGACGCCCCACGGCACACCATGCGCCCTCGCGTTGGCGGCCATCGCCGTGTTGCATTCAGCGGATTGAGTGCCGTCCGAACTCGCGCAGGAATGGATGCCAAGGCGGCCGCCCATGCGAACGATCCGTGTCTGACCAGAGACGAAGATCGCCATTGCACAGGCTGAGGCACAGGACGCGCCAGAGGCCACGACAGTCTGGATGTTGCCGCGGGCGTCGATGTTCGCAGCCATCGCGAGCGCTTCGCTCACCAGGCCACCGGGGCTGTCCAGCTCCAACGTGTCGAACTTTGCCAGCGCCGCGAGCTTTGCTGCATCACCTTGCCCGATCGGTCCGGATGCCTGCACGGTCGACTGGTCTCGCCACCGGAAGTCCATGGCCTGCGCCGACGGCACCACGCCGAGCAGAACGATCACCAGTGTGAAATGGGCTAACGCGCGCATGAGCAAACTCCCATGAGGCATGACGTCGATAGAACGAGAAGGAAGCGCCGAGGGCACCCGGTGCAACGACGTGGTGCCGGTCGCATGTCAGCGGGCGAACTGGGACGTTGCGCCGGCATTTGAGTGAAAAGTGATGGGGTTGAACAACGGCATAAGGAAACGGTCGACGATATTGTTATCGTCGACCGCGCAACGGTCAATCCGTGCGAGAAGCGCCTGCCGTAAATTTTAATGAGTTGTGTAGGCGGTCAAAAGCACGCAAGAAGTGAGACGGTCATGGCCCAGCCCTGTCGCTTCAGCTCATCCGGTGCATGGCACACAGCTTGTTGCCGTCGAGGTCGCGCAGATAGGCGAGGTACAGCTTGCCCGCCGAGCCTTCGCGAATTCCCGGCGGATTTTCGCACGTCTTGCCGCCGGCTTCGAGGCCCGCCGCATGCCAGGCGTCCGCCTGTTCGGGGGAGGTGCAGGCAAAGCCGATGGTGCCACCATTGGCCGGCGTCGCCGGCTCGCCGTTGATCGGCTTGGACACCGAGAAGATGCCGGTCGGGGTGATGTAGAAGATGCGGTGGCCGTCGACCCTGGCCGGCCTCACGCCGAGCGTGCCCAGCAGCTTGTCGTAGAAGGCCTTGGCCTTGTCGAGGTCGTTGGTCCCGACCATGATGTGCGAAAACATGCGTGCTTGTCCTCCCTAGCGCTTCCGAACGGCTGTCGGATAGGAGGCCAAATTAGCGAGCGGCGGCGGAAGAGGTAAGGATTTTCTTTGGGCCGCCTATTAGAAGCAAATGATACTACAGGCTTGCTTCCTTGCGGTGGAATTCGACTTGGCGCCGGCTAGCGCCAGCGCCGGTGCAGCCAAAGCCACTGCTCCGGATATTCGCGGACCCAGCCTTCGACGACGTCGGTGACCGCCTGCGTCGTGCCCTGGATGTCGATCTGGCCGTCGGCCGTGCGCACCGGCTTCACTTCCTCCGACAATTCGGCACGGAAGCGCCGGCCGGGGAGGCGGATGATGCGGACGCCGTGCACGGGGCATTCGACCTGGCGCAACAGGCGCGCCAGCATCGGATTCGCGCGGGTCTTGCGGCCGAAGAATGTCACCTCGACGCCACCGGTCAGATACTGATCGACCAGCATCGCGACGTGCTGGCCGGCCCTGAGCGCCTCGGCGAGCCGGAGCGGGGCGCCGCGGCCTGCGGCGATGAGCGTGCCCATCTTGACCTGCCGCATCTCCTGGATGATGCGGTCGGCGGCGGCGATGTTCGGCCTGCGATAGAGGATCGCGGTATCGAGCTTGTGGGCGACCGCCGCAAGCGCCGGCATCTCCCAGTTGGCGAGGTGGCTTGCGAAGATCAGCGCAGGCTTGCCGTCGAGGCGGAGCTGGTGGAACAGCTCGTGGGTGCGTGGCGACAGCTCGATCCGGCTGCGCTCCGGATGCTCCTCGTCGAAATCCCAGATCTTGTCGAGATGGGCGAACTCGGCGCCGACGCGGCCGAGATTGTCCCAGACGCCGGCGATGATGGTCTCGATCTCCTGCGGCGACTTTTCCGGAAAGGCCGCGGTGAGATTGTCGCGCGCGATCCGCTGCTCGCGCAGCCGCGGCCCGATCGTCTGCGCGATGCGCGCGAACAGATCGGCCGTCTTCTGCGGATCGAAATAGCGCGTGGTCCTGAGCATGCCGACCGTCAGCGCGCCGACGGCGGAGGCCCCGAACGATTTCGAGGCCTCACGGATCGCGAGCTTGGTCCGGAGGGGCAGGAGACTCATCGATGCGACAGGCGGATCATGCCGGTTCGCGGGTCAGGATCAGCGAGGCATTCTGGCCGCCGAAGCCGAACGAGTTCGACATGACGGTCGTGACGCGCGCCGCGCGGGCGGTGTTGCCGACGACGTCGAACGGGATCGCGGGATCCGGGATGTCGTAGTTGATGGTCGGCGGGATCAGCTGATGCTCGAGCGTCAGCAGCGAGATGATCGCCTCGACCGCGCCGGCCGCCGAGATGGTGTGGCCGACCATCGACTTGTTCGACGACACCGGGATCCTGCTGGCGCGCTCGCCGAACACGGCGGAGACACCGACATATTCCATCTTGTCGTTTTCCGGCGTCGCGGTGCCGTGGGCGTTGATGTGGTCGATCTGCTCCGGCGCCATGCCGGCGTCGGCCAGCGCCTTGCGGATGCAGCCGATGATCGGCTTGCCGTCCGGCGAGGAGCGGGTGCGGTGGAAGGAATCGGTCAGCTCGCCGCAGCCGGCGACGACGCCGAGGATCTTGGCGCCGCGGGCAACGGCAGCATCATAGCTTTCCAGCACCAATGCGCCGGCGCCTTCGGCCATCACGAAGCCGTCGCGATTCTTGGAGAACGGCTTGGATGCAGCCTGCGGTGGATCATTCTGCGTCGACAGCGCCGAGAGCAGCGAGAAGCGCACCAGGCCTTCCGGATTGACCGAGCCTTCGGTGGCCGCGCACAGCGCGACATCGGTCTCGCCGCGCCGGATGGCCTCGACGCCGAGCTGGATCGCGGTCGCGCCGGAGGCGCAGGCGGTCGACAGCGAGATCGGCGAGCCCTTGGTGCCGAAGGTGTCGGACAGTGAATCCGCCACCGAGCCGAACAGGAAGCGATGGTGATAGTTGACGAACTTGCCACCGCCGCAGGCCTTCAGCAGGTCGTCATAGGTGAACTGCGTGCCGCCGACCTCATGCGCGAGTTCCAGCCGCTGCGGCCACTCGATCTCGACCGGTGCGACGGCCAGAAACAGCGGGCCCGGGAAGTCGCCCTTGGAGCCGATCCCGGCTTGCGCGATCGCTTCCTCGACGGCCATGTGGCCGAGGCGCTCTGACAGCCCCGTCGACGTGAATGGTGCAACGGGGACGAAATCGACCGTGCCGGCCATCGTCGTCTTCAAGCCGTCGATCGGGAAGCGCGTGATGGTGCGGATGCCGGACTCGCCGGCCACCAGCTTGGTCCAGTTGTCGGACTTGCCGGCCCCGAGCGAGGTGACAATGCCCATGCCCGTCACGACCACGACGGGGCGTCCAAACTTGTCGCGTACACTCATGATGTCCCCCCGTCGCGTCGCCTCAGGCGCGCGCCGCGTTCACTTGACTGCTTCGACCAAGGCCATGCCTTCGCCGCGGTAATGGCCGGCGCCGACCACCACGATCTGGGTCGGAGCCGCCGTCATGTCGGTTTCGACGCCCGACGTGTCGCCCGGCGCGAACAGCGCGCCGCGCGAGATCGAGAGCGCCGCGAGCGCAAGGCCGAGCGCGAATTGCGCTTCCATGCTGTGACCGAAACGGGTCCCGCTCGAGCGCACCGCGAAGGCCTTGTGATGGTCGAGGAACGCGCGCTCCTCCGACGTCACCGGCTCGGCACCGGTTGCGCCCGTGATGATCGCCCCCGGCGTCTCGTGTACGCCGAGCGCGGACCAGAGGCGGTCCAGCGTTCCGGTCACCGCGCCTGCCTCCTTGCGGCGGGCACGGTCGGCGACGACCTTGCTCAGCCGGGCCAGCGGCTTGGCGCCGCGCGCCTCGGCATGCGGCCTGGATTCCAGCACCAGGAAGGCGCCGGCCGATCCGAGTGCAAAACCCGGATGCTCGTTGCGGGCCCAGACCGGCTTGAACTCGTTCTTCAGATTGTAGTCGCCGAATTCGTACAGGACGAGCAGGTCCTTGCGCTCGCCATTATGCGAGCCGCCGACCAGCGCGATGTCGCTCTGGCCACCGGCGATGCGGGCCAGCGCGATCTTGAAGGCATCGACGCCGGCGACCTCTTCGCCCATGAAGGTGCGCGACGTGCCGCACACGCCATGCGAGATCGCGATGTTGCCGGCGAGCAGGTTCGACAGCTGCGCCAGGAACAGGGTCGGGCGCAGATCGCTCATCAGCCGGTCGTTGAGGAAGCCCGGCGTGCAATTGCCCTCGGCCTCAGCGTTGAGAATGGCGGTGTCGACGGAGATGTCGCGCTCGCCACCGCCCGCGGCGACGATCATGTCCATCCGGGACAGGATGTCCTTGTTGCCCTTGAGGCCCGCGGAATCCAGCGCCAGCCCGGCCGCATAGGTGCCGATGCGCTGCCACGCTTCCATCTGGCGCTGTTCCTTCTTGGGGATCTGCGCTTCCAGATTCACCTTGGCCCAGGGATGCACGATGTAGGGCGCAAAACCCTTCTCGTCGACATTCATCTGGCCGGAGTTGAGGGCCTCCCAGTTCGCATCAAGGCCCTCGCCGAGCGAGGTCGCAAGACCAATGCCGGTGATCCAGACTTCGACGGGCTCGGCGGTCACGGCTGTGGTCTCACTCATCTCTGCAGCGCCTGTTGCGGAAAGCCGATGCGCTGGGCCTCGGCGTCCATGTGTCCGCGCAATTCCGGATTGGGGAAGGGGACGTGGCTGAAGGTGAGGCTAGCGTTCGAGCGCAGCTTGCCGTCGACCTTCACCCGCGCCTCCGTCATGGCGTAGCCGGATCCCTCGTGGATCACGCTGGCTTCCACCGTCAGCACCTCGCCGGGCGTCACGAAGCCGCGCATCTTGGCTTCCTTGACGGCGGCCAGGAACGGCATGCGCTCGAACTTCATCAGCGCCAGCAGCAGCCAGCCCGACGTCTGCGCCATCGACTCGATCAGCAGCACGCCGGGCATGATCGGATGCCCGGGGAAATGCCCCTCGAAGATCGTGCTCTCGGTGGGAACCTTGGCTTCGACCGTGATCGTCTTCTCGTCCACCTTGAGGTCGAGAATGCGGTCGATCAGCTTGAAATATTCGATCTGCATGGCGGGCGCTCAGGCGCCCTTGGCGGCGACCAGCTCGTCGATGCGGGCGCACAGATTCTTCAGCACGAAATACTGCTCGGTGCTGGCTTTGCCGTCGTTGACTTCCTGCGTCCACTTCTCGAGCGGCAGCTTGATGCCGAAGGCCTTGTCGATCGCAAACGCGATGTCGAGGAAATCGAGGCTGTCGATGCCCAGATCGTCGATGGCGTGGCTATCCGGCGTGATCGTGTCGCGCGGGATGTCGCAGGTTTCAGCGATGATCGTGGCGACCTGATCGAATGTTGAGGACATCACTAAGCCTTTGATATTTTGGAACTAATCCGGATAAGGGCAACGAGAGGACACCGCGCCCCCAAGGGCGTCTGATGCGAGCCCTATACCCCCGTCGCCCAGGAGTCGTGTGCCCGTATATCGGAGCGCCGCGGTGAGTTCAATGGAGCCGGACGCGGCGGTTGTGGCGGGATTGTGATGCTTGTCGGCAGGCGGGCGTCGCGTTCGCGAGGGGGTCAGGGCGTGTAGGTCTCGGTGATGATGCGGGCGCAGTCGCGCCGTCCGGTCAGGATGCAATCCTGGGTCTTGCGGAGATCGGCGATGCTCATCGCCAGCCAGATTCCGATCGCCGTCAGCGCGACGGTGAAGGCGATGGCGGCGATGTTGGCGAGGATGCGGTGCCGGAAATCGTCGGGCTCCTCGCGCGGCTGCTCGTAGCGGGACAGGTCGAGCGGCGCCGGCTCGCGCCGATGCAGCGGGACAGGCGGGCTGCCGCCCTCGGTCACGCGCCGCACCGGACCATTGCGGGGCCGGAACGGCACCACGCGATGCTCTTCCTCCGCTGCCATGGGGCGCTGGGTCTTCATGCCTCGACTCCGATGCTCGTTCTTAGCACGCGGGGCCAAGCTCTCACAAAAAAAATCGTCCTGATTGAGCTGCATCAGCCAATCCGCTCGCTCTGCGGATGCGCGCGCCGCGGCCTTCGCGCCGGCCGCCGGAACCGGGCGGAACGCTTCACATATGCGCTGCCGGCCGGACGTGGCATAATGCCGGCCCCGTCGACTCATCGGAGTTCACGCATGGCCAACACCAGAGAGCCGCTGCTGCATCCCGTGCCGATCCTGTCGCTGCGCCCGACGCAGATGACGGTCGGCATGCGCGAGGTGAAGGAGAAGCGTGAGCGCTGGCGCGAGCACAAGTCGAAGAAGAAGCAGGCCGAGCTGCTCGGCAAGCACATGATCCCGGTCGTGCTCGGACCGGACAAGCGGCACTATGTGGTCGATCATCATCATCTGGCGCGTGCGCTCCATGACGAAGGCGTCAAGGATGTCCTGGTCACGATCATCGGCGACCTCTCGATGGTCGATCCCGACGCATTCTGGGGCGTGATGGACAACAAGCGCTGGGTCTATCCCTATGATGCGAAGGGCGAGCGGCGGCATTTCAAGGATCTGCCGAAGACGGTGGCGGATCTGAAGGACGATCCGTTCCGCAGCCTCGCCGGCGAGCTGCGCCGTGCCGGCGGCTTTGCCAAGGACACCACGCCGTTCAGCGAGTTCCTGTGGGCCGATTTCCTGCGCCGCAAGGTCAAGCGCAAGACGGTCGAGACCCATTTCGGGGCTGCCATGGAGCACGCGCTGGCGGTCGCCAAGAGCCATGACGCCGTCTATCTGCCCGGCTGGTGCGGGCCGGCGTCGGACGACTGACCGGTCTCACTTGGTCTTCGGAAGCCGCCCCATCAGATAGAACTCGTCGTTCGGGCGCATGCCCGTGACGTTGGCCATCCGGTTCGACAGCGCGAAGAACGCCGCGATCGCGGCGATGTCCCAGATGTCGTCGTCGCTGAAGCCGTGGCCGGCGAGCGCCTGGAAGTCGGCGTCGCCGACGGTCTGCGCCGTCAGCGCCACCTTCATCGCGAAATCGAGCATCGCCGTCTGCCGCGGCGTGATGTCGGCCTTGCGGTAGTTGATCGCGATCTGGTCGGCGATCAGCGGATTTTTCGCGCGGATGCGCAGGATCGCGCCATGCGCGATGACGCAATATTGGCACTGGTTGGCGCTCGAGGTCGCCACCACGATCATCTCGCGCTCGGCCTTGGTCAGCCCGCCGTCCTTCTCCATCAGCGCGTCGTGATAGGCGAAGAAGGCGCGGAACTCATCGGGCCGGTGCGCCAGGGTCAGGAACACATTCGGCACGAAGCCGCTCTTCTCCTGCACAGCCAGCAGACGTGTGCGGATGTCGTCCGGCAGGGCGGAGATCGCAGGGACGGGAAAGCGGCTGATGGGAGCTGGCGTCATGGCAACGGATCCGGGATGGCGGGGCAGGGAGCGAACCTTAGTCGATCGGCCGGTAGGCGCAACGCGCTGAGCCTCGATTCAGCACCTCCACGGTGGCGTAGCGCGCGGCCAACGAGCTCGCTGCGCCGCGACCAGCGCCATCAGGACCTTGCCGGCGCGGCGGGCCGGGGGGTCCATGTCGTTGATCACGCCGTTGACGGTCGGGGACCTGCGGCTCAGCGCAGCGGCTTCTTCAGCAGCGAGAAGCGGTCGGGGTCGAGACCCATCGACGGCTGCAGCATCGGCGCATCCAGCGTGGCCGACAGGCTGCCGCGATCTCCGAGCGTACTCGTGCCGCCGTCGCCGTTCGAGGCCTCCCGGCTGGACGTCGCCCCGCGCCAGCGTTCCAGCACGGCGCTGACGAAATGCATGTCATGGCCGGCATTGACCGAGCGCACGGTCGCGATCGTCGCCTCGCTGCGCGGCAATTGATGTAGCGGCACCTCCTTGAAGCGCAGCCGGGTCGGCAGCGCCACGCCTTCGCCGAACGCCAGCACCTCGCGGGTGCCGAGCGAGGGGACGAAGGAGAGCAGGTTGGCGGCGGCGTCCGACACCGCCGAGCGCAGCAGCGACTGGTCGCGCTCGTTGGCGAGGCGCATCGTGAACAGCGTGTTGCACTGCGAGATGATGGTGGCGTCGAGCTCGGCGGGCCGCTGCGTGACGAGGCCGAGATAGACGCCGTATTTGCGGCCTTCCTTGGCGATGCGCGAGATCGCCTTGCGAGTCGGGCCGAAGCCGATCGAGCGGTCGGCGGAGGCGTAGCGGTGCGCTTCCTCGCAGACGAACAGCAGCGGCGACACGCCGTCGCTCCACAGGCCGAAATCGAACGCCATACGGCAAACAACCGACACGACGGAATCGACCACCTCGGCCGGGAAGCCGGCGAGCTGCATCACCGTCATCGGCCGGCCGTTGGCCGGCAGGCGGAACAGGTGGCTGATGACCTCGGCCATGGTGTCGCCGCCGACATTGGCGTTGTCGAACATGAAGGCGTAGCGCGGGTCGTTCCGCACCGTCTCGATGCGCGAGATCAGCTTGTGGTAGATGATGCGCGAGGAGCGGTTCTCGAGCTTGCCCATGCGCTCGTCGATCAGGTTGATCAGGTCGACGAGGCGATAGGGCACCGGCGTGTCGACGGTGTAGCCGACGGTCTTGGGGTCGATGCGCTTGAGGCCGATGCGGTCGGAGTTCTGGTATTGGGTATAGATGCCCTTCGCCAGCGGGATCACCTCGGCGAGAATGTCGAGCTCCTCCGGCACACCAGGCCGGCCGCCGAACAGGACGTCGACGATCTCCTCGAAATTGAACAGCCAGAACGGCAGCTTCAGATTGCGCGGGTTCAGCACCAGCGCCTTCTCGCCGAAGCAGCGGCCATATTCGTTGTGGACGTCGAGCAGGAAGATGCGCAGGTTCGGCCGCGCCTTCAGGATCTCGTTGAGCAGCAGCGACACGCCGGTCGATTTGCCGACGCCGGTCGAGCCGAGCACCGCGAAGTGCTTCGACAGCATCTCCTCGACATTGACGCAGGCACGCACCGTATTGTCCTGCTGCAGCGCGCCGATGTCGATGTGGTCGCCCGCGGTCGGCGTGTAGATCGTGCGCAGCTCCTGGCTGGTGATCATGTCGACGGCGTCGCCGATGGTCGGATAATGGGTGACGCCGCGCTGGAACTTGGGCCGCTCGGCAGGGCCGAGAATCTCGCCGAGCAGGTCGACCGACGCCGTCGCGACGTATTCGTCCCCATGCGACATGTCTTCGCTGGTCACCTCGGTGATGATGGCGATGATCGTGGCGCTGGGGCAACGAATGCTGATGAAGCGGCCGACTGTCGCGCGGATCTCGGAAACGCTCATCTGCTTCGGCTGCAGAAGAATGCCGACGCGGGCCTGGGAGCCGCGCACCGAGATCACACGTCCGAAGGATGTCACGGTCATGAAACCTGTGGTGAATTGTTGAGCTGACACCTTCGCTGGAGGGACTGGAGAATGTGTTAAGCGGCCCACATTTGCGGCCGCGCCGTCGCCCGTCGGTGCGGTTCGAGCACGATGCAACGCGTTGCCGGCGCGCCTTCTCAAAGCGGCATAACACATTGGAGCATAAGGCTTTCTGCTTCCTGCGTTAAAGCACCGCGCAAGCCGTCTCGATTAACGTTCGATTCACCACTTTGAAGGGCTGCTTCAGTCTTGTTCGGACAGCGATCGATGGAACGAGGCCAGCGCCGATGGCGTGCGGAGCGACGCCGCGCGCTTCGGCCGCCGGCGCTTCAAGGCGCACCGATTTGATCGCGATCAATCTGGAAATCCGGCGAGCCCGCTATAATTTTCCCGTCAAGCGCGAGGGGGCGGATGCCGGCCGATCTCGTCAAGCGCAACGGCCGCGCCCACGCCGCCTGAGAGCCGATCCTCGCGTGAAGCAGGAGGATGAAGTCATGGCTGAACCCACCAAGCTGCCCATCAACACCGAGAAGACGACTGCGCCATCGTTGCAGGGATGGCGCCCGTTGGAGAACCTGCGCCGCGAGATCGATCGCGTGTTCGAGGACTTCCACGGCGGATTCTGGCGAACGCCGTCGCTGTTCGACCAACTGCCCGGTCTGGCGCGAGCCCGATCCTTTGCCGTGGCGCCGGCGGTCGATGTCGCCGAGCACGACAATGCCTATGAGGTCTCGGCGGAGCTGCCGGGGCTCGACGAGAAGAATGTCGAGGTGAAGGTCGCGGGCGGCGTGCTGTCGATCAAGGGCGAGAAGCAGGAGGACAAGGAGGAGAAGCAGAAGGACTATTACGTCCGCGAGCGCAGCTTCGGCTCGTTCGAGCGCTCTTTCCAGATCCCCGACGGCGTCGATACCGACAAGATCGAGGCGGTGTTCAAGCAGGGGGTGCTCAAGGTGACCCTGCCGAAGAAGCCCGAGGTGCAGAAGGCTGCCAAGACCATCGACATCAAGGCCGCGTGACCGCTGCGTCGTGGCAGTTTGCGTGTCGCGCTGTGCCACGATCGGCCGATAGCCAGGCTCGGATCGCCGGGAAGGGCCGCGTTCGCGGCCCTTTTTTTCGAGCGGCCGCGCGGCTAGTCTGGCACTCAAGCAAGGGGTCCGCGACGCCGGACCGTGGAACGATCGGAAGGGAGACGAGGCGATGGGCAAGCTCGCGATGGCGGCGAAGATCACACATGTGCCGTCGATGTATCTCAGCGAGCTCGATGGTCCGGCCAAGGGCCAGCGGCAGTCGGCGATCGACGGCCACATCGAGATCGGGCGGCGCTGCCGCGAGGCCGGCGTCGACACCATCGTGGTGTTCGACACCCATTGGCTGGTCAATGCCGGCTACCACATCAACTGCGCGCCGCACTTCGAGGGGCTCTACACCTCGAACGAGCTGCCGCATTTCATCGCCAACATGACCTACGAATACGACGGCAACCCGGAGCTCGGCCACATCCTGGCCAGGGGCGCCAACGCCCATGGTGTCGCGACCATGGCCCATGACGCGACCTCGCTGGCGCTGGAATACGGCACCTTGGTGCCGATGCGCTACATGAACGCCGACCGCCATTTCAAGGTGGTGTCGGTCTCGGCGCTGTGCACCTCGCATTATCTCGCCGACAGCGCCAGGCTCGGCTGGGCGTTCCGCCGCGCCGTCGAGGACCACTATGACGGCACGGTGGCGTTCTTCGCCTCGGGCTCCCTGAGCCACCGCTTCGCCCAGAACGGCACCGCCGACGACTATCGCGATAAGATGTTCAGCCCCTTTCTCGAGCGGCTCGACCACGAGGTGATCCAGATGTGGCAGCAGGGCGAGTGGCCCGACTTCTGCGACATGCTGCCGGAATACGCCAGCAAGGGCCATGGCGAGGGCTTCATGCACGACACCGCAATGCTGCTCGGCGCGCTCGGCTGGAACCATTACGACCGCGGCGTCGAGGTCGTGACTCCGTTCTTCCCGTCCTCCGGCACCGGGCAGATCAACGCGGTGTTCCCGGTGGCGCCGATGCCGAGCGCGATCGAGGACATCGGCCGGCCGCGCACCGCCGCGCTGGCGGGCGGCCGGCTCTGACGGGGCGACTGCCTTACCAGACTCCGGCGCGCCGCAGCATGTCCGCGATGTCCTCGGGAAACACCTGATCGGTCGTGGCGGCGAGCTCGGCTGGCCGCCACCAGCGCTGCGCGGCGATGGCCGCGCGCTCCAGCTCGGTCCAATGCGTCGACGAGACCTCGCCGCGCTCGACCCTGACGAGGAAGTAGCGCTCGTCCGAGCAGACCTGTTCGCCATCGACCATCGTGAAGCTCACCGATCGCTGCGCGATCTGCGGCCCGGGATGAGCGATGCGGATTCCCGTCTCCTCGAACATCTCCCGGCAGGCTGCGGCCTCGTAGCTCTCGCCCGGATCGAGCCCGCCGCCCGGCGTTGCCCAGAACTGCTCGCCGCGCAGCGCGCCGGCGAGGTGCACGAACTTGAACAGCAGGAGGCGGTCGTCAGGATCGACCACCAGCAGGCGGGAGGAGGGACGTGCGCGCATCTCGGCAAGGCCTTGTGCTCGGGTGGAACGGGACCGTCGATGCCACCGTCTTTGCGCTCTCGCGACATCGAACGCCGGAGCTCTGCCGATAGATCACAGGGGATCGAGAGGTGGAAGGACCCTGGTGAAGGCCGCAGCCATGGCCCGCCTGCAGCCAGGACGTCGCCGCGGGGCGGGCCATGCGGCAGCCAGCGCATCCGCCGCCACGCCCCGGCGACATCGGTCGTGGCCGGTCTCGCGGCGTGAGAGGCGGTGCGTCGCCTTGCGCCGCGCCTTACGCGGCGCGGCGATCGGGGCCGGTGAGCCCCTCACGCTCGCGGCGGCACTCGGCGGCGAACTGGCGCAGCCGTTCGATCGTCAGCGTGTCGCCGACGGTCCGCTCGAGCCGCTCGGCGCGGGCGATCTGGTCTTCGAGATCTGTCAGCCTGCTCATGTCCCGTCTCCTCATTCGGACAAGTTGATGCAAATTGCATCGTTCCGGCCGAGCGACGATCGTGGTGAATGGCGGGTTAATGCCGCGATGGCGTCCACGCTGATGACACCGGTCGCCGCCGCGGCACGGTTGAGCGCCGGTGCGCGCGCCGTGTTGAGATCGAACGTCCCGTTCGCTAGCATGCTCGGCATCAGCCGAAGTCAGGACAGCATCTCCATGCGTCGCGGGCCAGATGATCCCGACGAGACCATTGTCGTTGCTCCCCGGCAGCGCTCGCCCGAGGCCGCGCAGCTCCTCACCAGGATGTTGTCGCTGGACCGCGAGTTCTGCGCACGCCGGGTGCTGGACGTCGATCAGCTGCTCGACCTGGCGCAGGAGCGCCTCGGTGCTGCGCCGTTCGGCGCGGACAGCGCGCTTCATCTCGAAGGCATCAGATGCCTGGCGGAGGCGGTCGGGCGCGACGGCGCCTATGATGATCTCGGCCGCTATATGGCGAGCCACTACATCTATGGCTGGATCGAGCGCTACGTGCAGTTCGAGCAGGATCTGGCCGAGGTGCCCGACATCGTCGAGGTGTCCGTCGCAAGGCCGCTGTTTCTGATCGGTTTCGGGCGGACCGGAAGCACCTTCCTGCATCATCTGCTGGCGCTCGACCCGCGGGCGCGGGCCCCGCGGCTCTGGGAGCTGCAGGAGCCGTCGCCGCCGCCGCGGCCGGAGACCTACCAGACGGATCCGCGCATTGGCCGGCTTCGCGCGCAGTCCGAGTTTCGCGCGGCGGTGATGCCGGATCTGCACAAGATCCATGAATTTGCCCTGCACGCCCCCGAGGAGTGCCAGCTCATGATGTGGCACGGCCCACAGCACATGATCCTGGGTCTCAGGTCGCCGGACTATTGGCAATGGTTCCGCCATCTGGATCGGTCTCAGCTCGAGCTGCTCGAAGCGGCCTACAAGCGCCAGGTCCAGCACTTGCAGCTGTTTCATCGCGGCGGGCACTGGCTGAGCAAGTCGCTGGCCCACGCCCATTTTCTGCCGGTGCTGTTCAACAGCTTTCCCGATGCGCGGATCGTCCGGCTGCACCGCGATCCCTGCCAGATCATTCCGGCGCTCGCCAGCCTGATCGCGCAGCTGCAGATCTCCTACACGCCGCGGATCGATTTCCACGACCTCGGCCGGCGGATGCTGGAGCTGTTCGAACAATCCATGGAGCGGATGATGCAGGCCGACGACGTGGCGAGCTCCGACCAGGTCGTCGACGTCCTGTTCGACGACCTGACCCGCGATCCGGCCGCCACCATCCGCAGGATCTACACGACGTTCGGCTACGACTTTTCGCCAGAGTTCGAGACCCGCATGCGGCGGCACTTGCAGACGGCATCAGACGGTCGCCGCTTCAAGCACGTCTACACGCTCGAGCAGTTCGGATTGTCGCATGCGGAGGTCATGGCCCGTTCGGAGGCCTATCTGGCCTGGGTCGAACGACGCACGGGCGCGAACTTGTGCCGGTCCTGATGTCAGCGCTTCGATGCGGCCGATGAGGGGCGCGGCCCGCTCGCGTCCTCGTGCGCGCTTCAATTCCAGATCGGACCGGGACGGCCTGGCACATCTCGCCGAACGAACGACGGTGCGAACAGCGCTGCGTGCCAGCGCCTAGTCGGACGCGAGTGCGCGTAGCGGCGGCGACCCGGGCTTCTGAAACGTCATGACGTCCTCAGGGGACAAGGCGCGCGCGGACGGCTTGCAGCTCGTCATCGTGGAGGCGATCGATCCCTGGCCGCATGGCGGCTGCTCGTCGGCCTGGTTCGTCGCCAGCCGGACGAGCCCGACCAAGCCAAGACCGAGAAGGCCGCACATTCCGACCCAAGCCAATCGACGTAGTACCAGCAACGTCTGCTCCCATGCAGGATCTTCCGCGTCGCATGGCCGCGCGAGAGCGACCAGCAACCTGCGGTAGTCCGGCAAAGAAACGGGGGCGATGTGGCGGATTTGCAGCGTTTTTGGTTACTGTTAGTTGCGGTTTGTTCGGACTACGTGTTTTTGGGCTCCGAGAGACGAACAGCAACCCTACACATCATGTAATAGGTGTTGCCGGCGGGAGACGGCCGTGGGCACGCTGCTCGCAAGAGCCGGTCGAATTGCCCGATCTGCGAACGACCGCCTTCGCCGCCAACTTGACCACCCCTTGACCACCATCCCTTGGCCGCCCTCCGGCGCATCGGTCGCGGCCGGCCTGCCGCGGCGATCGCGGTCGGCGCGTTCCGTTCAATCGGGACGGAGAGCGCTAGCGAATGGCCGCTTGCCGGGAGTAGTCGCGCCAGAACTTCCGGTAGCCGTTTTCTACATGCTGCGTGTAGAGCGCGCCGTTGCCGGCGGCTGACTGCGAGACCATGGCCGGCAGCCGGGCGCGGAGCGCGGCGAGCTCCGCGGGCCGGGAACAGAAATTCAGCGCTGTCGCGAGATAGCCTTCGTCGTCCTCGGCGACCCATTCGTCGAGGCCGACCGCCTTGACGATCGCTCCGCCGGCGCGGGCGGCGGGGCCGCTGCCGAGTTTGGTGACGACGGGCACGCCCATCTGCAGCGACTCCCAGGTCGAGATGCCGCCATTTTGCGGGAACGGATCGAGCGAGATATCGATATCGGCGAACATCGCAAGATGCTCCTGGCGCGTCGTCTTGCCGGCACAAATGACGCGGTCCGCGGCAATGCCGTGAGCGACGAAGCGAGCAATCAATCCGTCGCGCAGCAGGGCATCGCCCATCGAGTGGTTCTTGACGACGATGATCGAGCCCGGCGTTGCAGCCATCAGCTTCGACCACAGCCTGAGCGTAGGCTCGGACAGCTTGTCGATGCGATTGAACGCGCCGAAGGTGACGTGGCCGTTACGAAGCATGGGCAGCGGCGACGGCGGAATGGGGGGCGGCGGTTCGATCGTGATGAGCGACGGCAGGTCGTAGATCTTCTCCGCAAACAGATGCCGGACCGCAGCCGGGATCGCCACCGGATCGGCCAGCAAATAGTCCATGACGGGTAGGCCTGTTCCGGTGACGCTGCCAACCGCCGAGACCTGGATCGGGGCGGGCTTGCGCGCAAACACCGTGAGCCGGTGGCCGGCGGAATGCCCGGAGAGGTCGACGAGGATGTCGACCTTGTCGGCCTGGATCTGATCGGCGAGCTTGTCGTCGCTCCACGGTGAGGCGTCGACAAAGCGATCGACCAGCGAACGGCACAGGTCGGTCTTGGCGTCCTTCATCGGCGAACAGGAATAGGCAAGGATTTCGAACTGCGCGTGATCGTGATGGCGCAGGATCGGCAGGAAGGCAAAGGCCGCCGAATGGTCGCGGAAATCGGACGAGACATAGCCGACGACAAGCCGCCGGTCCGGGTCGACATTTCGTACGCCGAGCGAGCGGCGTTGCAGTCGCGAGCCGATCGCCTCCCACCAGTATCTGCGCGCTTCCTGGAGACGTTCCACCCCGATCTCCGGCAGGAAATCCAGCGCGAAGATCTTCTTGGTGATCGCATCCTCATGGTTCGGTCTGATCGCGATCGCGCGGTCGTAATGGTCGATCGCCGTGGCGATGTCGCCCTGCATCGCAGAGCAGACGCCGAGCAGGGTCCAGGCAATCTCAGAGTTCGGATTCTGTGCCAGCACCTTGTTGATGACGGAGATTGCGAGCGCGATATTGCCATTGGCGAGAGTCACCGTGGCCTTGCCGTTCAGTGCGGCTTCCAGAAGCGGTTCGAGGGCGAGTGCGGCGTCGAATTCGGCTTCCGCCGCATCGAACTTGCCCAACTCCTGATACACCTGCCCGCGCTGGGCGATCACGGCGGCCGCATTCGGATTGATCGCCAGCGCCGCATTCAGCGCCGCCAGGGCAGCGTCGAAATCCCGCAGGTTCATGCTGGCCACGCCCTTGCCGAACAGGGCCGTCAGCAACCGCGGCTGCAGCGAGAGCGCGCGATCGAAGTTCTGGCCGGCCTCTTCGTGCCGGCTCGTGAACATCAGCGCCATCCCGCGATTGGCATGGGCTTCGGCATAGTCGGGCTTCAGCGCAATGGCGCGGTCATGCGCTGCGATCGCCTCCTCGAAACGGAACAGGCTCATCAGCGCGTTGCCGAGATGGGTGAGCGCGGTCGGAAAATTCGGCTTGAGGGCGATGGCGCGTTCGAAATGGGCGCGGGCCTCCTCATGGCGGCCGAGCCGGGACAGCGAGATGCCGAGATCGGACTGGGCTTCGGCCGAGCGCGGATCGATCTCGACGGTTTGCGTCAAGACGAGCGCCGCCTGCTCGAAACGGCCGCAGTCCCGTTCGGATACGCCGAGCAGATGCAGGGCGCCGAAATGATGCGGCAGGTCCTGCAGGATCTGCTGGCACAGCCCCTGCGCCTCTCGGTGCCGGCCCTCGCGATAGGCCTTGATCGCGGCCGGCAACAGCGCGTCCGCCTGCTTCTTGGCCCGCTTTTGGAGCCGTGCGTTTTGAAACGCCCGCGACCCGACGCTGCTTTGCACGTGCCTTCCTCCACAGAAGCGGTCCATTGCTCGCAATGGTGGTCCGTTCTCGCCGATTCGCAATGAGCAGAAGTTAACGAGCGGGCCTGCGCGCCGAAGGGGCGGACGCCCCAGCGACCCGGTGTGCGGGACACGTTTTCGCGTCCGCCGCAGGCGGACCCAAACCATTTCAGGGATCGAGGATGAGGCCGTCGCTCTTCAGGCCGTCGCGGCAGATATCAAGCTGGCTGGGGAACCTGGATTCGAACCAAGACAAACAGAGTCAGAGTCTGTTGTGCTACCGTTACACCATTCCCCAACGGAATGCCGAGCAGTTTCAACCAATTGGCGGACTGTCTGGCACCGTTGCGCGAGCCGGCCCGCGAAGCAGGGCGGCGGCGACGCGTCCTTCTACCCGCATGTCCGAGGCTTTGGCAAGCCGCTGGATGACGGATTTCCAACGTGGTTTGGCCGCGCGTCGGTCCGGCCATGGGCGGATGAGCCGCCTTGGCGGATGGGCCCGTCAGACGGCAGCGCGCGTGCGCATCGCCTGGGGAAACGCCGGAAAACCAGGACATTGCGCCGATCGCATCGTCCGTCGTGAGAGCCCTGCGGCGCCGGCAGGGCAAGCTCCTCCCACGGCGTCAACCGTCCATCCCAACGAGGGCCGGAGCCACTGCCGGCCATGGGCGAGGATCCTGGCCGTCTGGACAAGCTCCTAATGCCGTCCGGAGCTGCCTCGCGATCTGCTCGGCGGCTAGCGCGGCGCAGTGGTGTCCGGTCCGGCGCGCAGCAGCAGCACCAGGCAAGCGCCGAGCCGCTCGGCGATCTCGTCGTCGTCGATCGACAGCGGACCGGGATCGTTGAGGATGGCGTTCACCAGGGTCCCGAGCACGACCTGGATGCCGAACGCGGCCGTCTTGCGTTCCTTCGCCGTCGCGGCCGGCTTGCGCCGGTTCGCGCTGTCTTCGTGGGTCGACGGCCGCAGCAGCGGCGCGGCGCGCTGTGACAACGCCTGCGCCAGCTCCTTGAAGCCGGTCCAGTTGTTCGGCCCATGCTCGCTGCGGACCAGCGCGGCGCGGAGCACGCCCTTGTGCCGGCGCATCCACAGAACGATGCCGCGCACCAACTGATGGCACGCTGCGTCCAGATCGCCGGCGTCGACCGGGGCGGTCGGCGGCAGCTTCATGAGCTGCTCGCGCCCGTCCTCCAAAGTGAGCGCGAGCAGGGCGTTGAAATAGGCCTCCTTGCTGTCGAACCGGCTGTAGAAGGCGCCCACCGTGGCGCCGAAATGCGCACAGAGCTCGCTGATCGACAGCTCCGCGAGGCTGCGCGTGCACAGCAGCTCGGCGCCGGCCGTCAGCAACGCCAGGGTGGTTTCACGGCTGCGCTGCTGCCGCGATGGCGTGACGCCGGGCAGGTTGACCTCTGCAATCCGCGGGGGCATGCCGCTTTCTCCGTCTAGAACAATAATCATAATTATGATTATGATCTCAGGCAAGCGCGGACGCGGCGCTCCTGCGGGCGCTGCGGACCGGATGCAACCAGAACAACGGCGCTCCCCGCCGGCCGCGTGCATGGGGACGCAAGCACGGGGAGGACGAGGCATGAGCGAGCGCGCATTTGGCGGGACGATCGGCAGGACGATCGCAGGCTCCAAACCGTGGTGGCCGAAGCCGCCGCAGCCGCCCAAGGGGGCGCCGAACATTCTGGTGGTGCTGTTCGACGATGTCGGCTTCTCCGATTTCGGCTGCTACGGCTCGCCGATCCGCACCCCCGCGATCGACGCGCTGGCCGCGCAAGGCCTGCGCTATTCCGGTTTCCACACCACGGCGATGTGCTCGACCACGCGGGCGGCGCTGCTCACCGGCCGCAACCATCATTCGGTCGGCGTCGGCTGCCTCGCCAATTTCGACTCGGGCTATCCCGGCTATCGCGGCAAGATCGCGCGCGAGGCGGGGACCTTGGCCGAGATGCTGCGCGTCCATGCCTATCGCAACTACATGGTCGGCAAATGGCACGTCACGCCGCTGACCGAGAGCGGTGCGACCGGGCCGTTCGACGGCTGGCCGCTCGGACGCGGTTTCGATCGTTTCTACGGCTTCCTGGACGCCGAGACCGATCAATATGCACCGGAGCTCGTGCTCGACAACACCCCGATCAGCCCGCCCGGTAGCTTCGCCGACGGCTATCATTTGACCGCCGATCTCGTCGATCAAGCCATCCGCTTCATCGCCGATCACACCGCCGACCGGCCCGAACTGCCGTGGCTGACCTGGCTCGCGCTCGGTGCCTGCCACGCGCCGCACCAGGCGCCGCGCGACATCATCGAGAGCTACGATTCCGTCTTCGCCCATGGCTGGGATGTCGAGCGCGCGCAGCGGCTGTCGCGCCAGAAGGCGATGGGGCTGGTGCCGGACACCACGGACCTGCCGCCGCGCAATGACGGCGTGAAGGCCTGGGAGGCGCATTCCCTGGACGAGCGGCGCGTCTTCACCCGGCTGCAATCGGCCTTCGCCGGCATGCTCGATCACGCCGATCAGCATCTGGCGCGGCTGCTCGCCTTCCTCGACAAATCAGGCCAGCGCGACGACACGCTCGTCATCGTGATGTCCGACAATGGCGCCAGCCAGGAGGGCGGGCCGCTCGGCTTCGTCAACGCGATGGGGCCGTTCAACTTCAAGCCGGAGCCGATCGCCGAGAAGCTCGCGCGCATCGACGACATCGGCGGGCCGGACACGCATTCGAATTTCCCGCATGGCTGGGCGATGGCGTCAAACACGCCGCTCAGGCGCTACAAGCAGAACACCCATGGCGGCGGCATCCGCGATCCCTTCATCCTGTCATGGCCGCGAGCGATCGCCGCACGCGGTGACCTCCGCCACCAGTTCGTTCATGCCTGCGATCTGGTGCCGACCCTGCTCGACCTGATCGGCATCGACCCGCCGGCCACGATCGCAGGCGTACCGCAGATGCCGCTCGAGGGCGTGAGCTTCGCCGCGTCGATCAACGATCCGGCAGCGCCGTCGAAGCAGGTCGCGCAATATTTCGAGATGTTCGGTCATCGCGGCCTCTGGCACGATGGCTGGAAGGCGGTGGCCTTTCATCCGACCGGCACGCCGTTCGAGAACGACAAATGGGAGCTGTTCCACCTCGCGCAGGACTTCTCCGAGGCGCATGATCTTGCCGCCGCCGAGCCGGAGCGGCTCGCGACGCTGGTGAAGCTGTGGTGGGAGCAGGCGGAGGCGCATCAGGTGCTGCCGCTCGACGACCGCTTCGGCCCGCGCTTTGCCGAGAATGCCGCGCGCTTCCACGGCGCGCGCACCCGCTTCACGTTTCATGCGGGCATGGGCCATGTCCCCACCGACGTCGCCCCCGACGTGCGCAGCCGCGACTATCTGATCGAGGCGCATGTCGAGATCGATGTAGAGGGCGCATCCGGCGTGCTGATCGCCCATGGCGATGCGACCTCGGGCTACAGCCTCTACGTCAAGAACGGTCATCTCGTGCACGATCTCAATATCGGCGGCCGCCACGAGATCGTCAGCTCGACCCGCCCGGTGTCGGCGGGAGTGCATCGCCTCGGCCTGCGCGTCGCGCGTCTCAGGCGCGAGAGCGAGCCGGCCAAGGGCGCGCGCACCGGCTTCAGCCGTTACACGCTGCTGATCGACGGCGAGGAGGCCGGCACGCTGACGACGCAGCTCGCCTTCCACACGTTGATCTCCTGGTCCGGCCTCGACATCGGCCACGACCGCGGCAGCCCGGTGTCGGACTACACGGCGCCGTTCGCGTTCACCGGGCGGCTCTCGCACGTGACGGTGACGATGCAGGACGAGCAGAGCCTGGACGGCGAGAGCGTGGGCAACGCGGAGATGGCGCGGCAATAGATTCGCCAAACGAGCGCGAACTGATTCGCCGTTTCGCTCGACTCAATCGCTGACATAAATGAACGTCTGGGAGAAATCGCCGGCCCGCGCCTTTCGTTCGTCGACGAGAACGCGGTAGGTCTGCGCATCTCCCCAGCGGAACTGGTCAGGGATGTACCCGATGCTCAATAGCGAGCACCAGTGCTTTGCCTCCTGTTCGGGGCCCGGTTGCGGCTTCGGCGTCCTGAACGGCGCCATCATGCGCTCCAGCAGCGACTTGCGCGCCGTCGCGGCAGCATATTCCGCCATTGTGCTGGCAGCCTCGACCTGTGCGTCGTTGATCTGGTCGTTCCGAGGCAGTCCGAACATCCGGCTCTTGTCCTCGGGGATGATCTGCGGCGTGCGATCGAGCAGCAGGTCGCCCAGGTCGAGCCCGTCCATTCCCGGCACTTGATACCAAGGCGTGTCGATCTCGCCGGCATTGCCCATGGGAACGCTGAGACCCAATTCGAACGAGACGCTGTAGGGCACAGCACGTTTGAACTCGTTCGGCACGGTGATGCCTTGCGGCAGCTGTCGTGGCCTCAGCTCGGGTCTGTCGCCATTGAAGAACAGCGTCCGGTTCGGTGAAGCATCGGGGTCGCCCTCCTCGATGCTTCCCGTCGTGGTGCCCAGGAAGAAGTAGATCCATCCGCGGCGCGGCACCGGCCAGTCGATGCCGCCGGGCAGGGTGGAGAGATCGATCTGAGCGAGGAATGCCAGCGGCTGACCATTGTGAGATGGCCATGCAAGCCGATCAGGCATGTCGGGCGCTGCAATCAGGCGCGAGGCGCCGAGCGCAAAGGGCTGCGTCTGGGGCGCAAGACGCATATTGGCCACCGGAGCAGCGGAGGTCGAGATCCAGCGTGAGAACTCATCGATCGCCGCCTCCGTTGGCAGCGGCAAGTCCGGTTCGCCATCGGCGAGTTCACGGGCTTCCTCCAGGCAGGCGTTCCTGACCGCCGCATACAGGTCCGCCCGCAGGCGCTCGAGCTCTCCCATCGATATTTCCCCCTGAGGCCGTGACGCGCCGTCCTGCGTGCAGACCGTGCCACCCGCATGAGGTTGGGTGTCGAAATTCGGCCGGCAGCGTTCGCTCCGATGCTCTCAACGGAAGCGCGTCGGCGTACGCCGCGCCGATATCGACGCGCATGTGCACGATCAAAGATCGGGCAGGATAGGTTCAGATTTCATGGATCAGTCAAGACATGGGAGCCGAGCATCGAAGGAGAGCACCCGGAACGATTGTAACCGGGCGCTGCTCAGCTCTTACTCCGCCGCTTCCTTCACTGGTCCGGCCGACGCGGTCTCGGTCTCATGCTCGATATGCGTGCGGCCCCAGCGCGAGAAGGCGTTGTTGACCTTGTCGAGATAGAGATAGATCACCGGCGTCGTGAACAGTGTCAGCATCTGGCTGACGATGAGGCCGCCGACCATGGCGTAGCCGAGCGGCTGGCGGATCTCCGAGCCGGTGCCATTGCCGAGCATCAGCGGCACGCCGCCGAGCAGGGCGGCCATCGTCGTCATCATGATCGGACGGAAGCGGAGCAGGGCGGCCTGCCGGATCGACTGCTCCGGCGCCAGGTGCTGGTCGCGCTCGGCGGCGATGGCGAAGTCGACCATCATGATGCCGTTCTTCTTCACGATGCCGATCAGCAGAATGACACCGATCAACGCGATCAGGCTGAACTCGTAGCCGAACGCCATCAGGATCGCGAGCGCGCCGACGCCGGCCGAGGGCAGGGTCGACAGAATCGTGATCGGGTGGATGTAGCTCTCGTAGAGAATGCCGAGGATCAGGTAGACGACGACGAGCGCCGCCAGGATCAGCAGCGGCACGGTCGACAGCGACTGCTGGAACGCCTGCGCGGTGCCCTGGAAGCTCGAATTCAGGGTCGAAGGCGTGCCGAGCTCGACCATCGCGCGCTGCACCGCGTCGGTGGCCTGGCCGAGCGCGACGCCCTGGGCGAGGTTGAAGCTGATCGTGATCGACGGGAACTGGCCCTGGTGGCTGATCGATAGCGGCTTGACCGGCACGGTGGTCCAGCTGGCGAAGGTCGACAGCGGCACCTGATCGCCCGTCGTCGGCGACTTCACGTAGATCTTGGTGAGCGTGTCGAGATTGCCCTGCAGCTCGGGCAGGATCTCCAGGATCACGCGGTAGGAGTTGAGCTGGGTGAAATATTGCGCGACCTGGCGCTGGCCGAACGCATCATACAGCGTGTCGTCGATCAGCTGCGGCGAGATGCCATAGCGCGAGGCGGTGTCGCGGTTGATGGTCAGCTGAACCGTGGTGCCGTCGGCCTGTTGGTCGGTGGCGACGTCGCGCAGTTCGGGCAGCGAGCGCATCTTCTGCAGGATCTTCGGCGCCCATTCATTGAGCTCGGCGAGATTGGGGTCCTGCAGCGTGTACTCGAACTGGGTGCGCGACGGACGGCCGCCGAGCCGGATGTCCTGCGCCGCCTGCATGTAGAGCCGCGCGCCCTCGACCTTCTCGAGCTGCGGCCGCAGGCGGGCGATGATCTGCTGCGCCGTCGCGTCACGCTCCTCGCGCGGCTTCAGGGTGATGAACATGTTGCCGTTGTTGCCGGCGCGGCCGGAGCCGCCGATGTTCATCGCGAGGCTGGCGATGTCGTGATCGGCCATCACGATCTTGGCCAGCGCCTCCTGGCGCGACTGCATCGCCTTGAACGAGATGTCCTGCGACGCCTCGGAAGTCGCGGTGATCAGGCCGACGTCCTGCTGCGGGAAGAAGCCCTTGGGGATCAGGATGAACAGGTAGACCGAGAGCCCGAGCGTGGCAAAGAACACCATCAGGGTCGTAAAGCGCCAGCGCAGCGCCAGATCGAGGCCTCTCTCGTAGGCGCGCAGCATCGCGTCGAACGCGGCCTCGCTCCACTGGTAGAACCGGCCGTGCTGGGCGGCGTGCTCGTTGCGCAGGAAGCGCGAGGCCATCATCGGCGTCAGGGTCAGCGACACGATCATCGAGACGAAGATGGTCATCGTCAGCACGACGGCGAACTCGCGGAACAGCCGGCCGATGATGCCACCCATCAACAGCAGCGGGATCAGCACCGCGACCAGCGAGATCGAGATCGAGACGATGGTGAAGCCGATCTCCTTGGCGCCCTTGTAGGCGGCGGCCATCGGCGTCTCGCCTTCCTCGACGTAGCGCGAGATGTTCTCGAGCATGACGATGGCGTCGTCGACCACGAAGCCCACCGCAATGGTCAGCGCCATCAGCGACAGATTGTCGAGCGTATAGCCGACGCCCCACATCATGGCGCAGGCGCCGAGCAGCGCCAGCGGCACCGTGATGGTCGGGATCACGGTGGCCCAGAAGCTGCGCAGGAAGATGAAGATGACCATCACGACCAGGAAGATGGTCAGGATCAGCGTGAACTGCACATCCTCCACCGCGGCGCGGATGGTCGTGGTGCGGTCGGAGATGACGTCGATCTTGATCGCGGGCGGGATCGCCGCGACCAGCCGTGGCAGCAGCCCCTTGATGCGGTCGACGGTCTCGATGACGTTGGCGCCGGGCTGCTTGAAGATCACCAGGAACACGCCGCGCTGGCCGTTGGCCCAGGCCGCCTGCTTGGCGTCCTCGGCCGCCGACACCGCCTTGCCGATGTCGCGGATGCGCAACGGGCCGCCATTGCGGTAGGCGATGATGACGTCGTTCCAGTCCTTCGCCTCGGTCAGCTGGTCGTTGGCATAGATGGTGTAGGCGCGCCGTTCGCCGTCGATGTTGCCCTTGGGCGCGTCGACGGTGGTGATCGCGATCTGGCTGCGCACGTCCTCCAGCGACAGGCCCTTGGCGACGAGCTTGGCCGGGTCGATCTGGATGCGGATGGACGGCTTCTGCTGGCCGCCGATCACGACCTGGGCGACGCCCGAGATCTGGCTGATCTGCTGCGCGAGGCCGGCGTCGACCGCGTCGCTGACGGTGGTCAGCGGCAGCGTCTCCGAGGTCGCCGACAAGAGCAGGATCGGCGAGTCGGCCGGATTGACCTTGCGGTAGGTCGGCGGCGACGGCAGGTTCTTCGGCAGCTGGCCGGAGGCGGCGTTGATCGCGCCCTGGACGTCGTTGGCGGCGCCGTCAATGTTGCGGTTGAGGTCGAACTGGATCGTGATCGCGGCGGTGCCCAGGTAGCTGGTCGAGGTCATCTGGGCGATGCCGGGGATCTGGGCGAACTGCCGCTCCAGCGGCTGGGCCACCGAGGTCGCCATCGTCTCGGGACTGCCGCCCGGCAGGTTGGCGGTCACCTGGATGGTCGGGAAGTCGACCTGCGGCAGCGGTGCAACGGGCAGCAGGGGATAGGCGACGAGGCCGATGAACAGGATGCCCGCCATCAGCAGCGAGGTGCCGATGGGGTATTTGATGAAGGGTGCCGAGATGCCGCCGCCGTTCATTCCTGCCGGACCTTCGCTGCCGCCGGCTCCGTGCTGGCCACCGCGGTGGTCACGACTGAGCCTGGCTGTACCTTGAATTGACCGCCCGTGATCACCTGCTGGCCCGGGGTGAGGCCCTCTTCAATGACCGTGCGGCCATCGATCGAGGCGCCCACCTTCACCTTGCGCAGCTCGGCTTTGTTGTCCGGACCCACGGTGTAGGAGTAGAGCCCGTTGGTGGAGTGCTGGACGGCATCGTCGGGGACCACCGTGGCCTCCTTGAGCGTCCGCACCAGGAGCCGCGTCGAGACGGATTGTCCCGGCCACAGCGCGTGCTCCTTGTTGTCGAACACCGCCTTCAGCCGGATTGTTCCGCTGGTCGTGTCAACCTGGTTGTTCACGACCATCAGCTTGCCTTCGGCCAGCTGTTTCTTGCCATCGGTGGTGAACGCGATCACCTTCAGGGGCGCGACCTTCTGCGCCTCGTTGATGTAGGGCAGCTGCTCCTCGGGGGCAGTGAAGATCACCGCGATCGGCTCGATCTGGGCGATCGAGACGATGCCGGTCTGGGTCGACGCATTGACGATGTTGCCGACGTCCACCAGGCGCAGGCCGGCCACGCCCGAGATCGGCGCCTTGACCTGGGTGTAGCTGAGCTGGGTCTGGGCATTGGCGATCGCGGCGTCGTCAGCTGCGATCTGTGCCGTCAGCTGTGCGACGGTGGCGCGTTGGGTGTCCTGCTGCTGCCGCGTCGCAAACTCGCCGAGCTTGGTAGTGCGCTGCAGATCGAGATTGGCGTTGTTGAGATTGGCTTCGTCCTGCGCGCGCTTGGCCTTGGCCTGGTCGAGGGAGGCCTGGAACGGCCGCGGATCGATCTCGACGAGGAGATCGCCTTCATTCACCAGCTGGCCTTCGGTAAAGGCGATCTTGTCGATCTGGCCGTCGACGCGGGTGCGGACCTGGACGGTATTGAAGCCCTGCACGGTGCCGAGGCCGCTGAGGAAGACCGGGAAGTCCGTCTTCTCGACCGGCACGGTCGATACCCGAACCGCGGGCGGCCGGGCCGATTTCTGCGCGGCGGCCTTCTTCGCTGCATCAGCGTCCTGAGACCGCTGCCAGCCGTAATAGCCGGCGCCGCCGAGAGCCGCGACCAGCAGGATCCATGTGATGGTTCGTGATGTCTTCATGCTGGCCCATATGCTGAGGCAGACAGAATAACCGGTCTTTAAATCCATTCCCAGCGGCCCAGATATAGTATGCACGCACTTAATGTGTAAACACACGAGGGCTTGGCCGAACCTAAACAATTGGCAAGCTTCGCGGTGCGATCAACAGACTTCACGGGAGGTCACGGCCATGTCGCTGGACGACAGACGTCAGCTGATCGCGCAGCTTGTCGAAAGCTCACGCATTCTGCGCAACTATATTGATCACCGTGCCAAGCAGCGCGGCACCACGCGCGCGCAATGGGTTGTGCTGTTTCGGCTCCGCGCGCAGGAAGGAATGTCACAGGTCGATCTCGCAGATGTGCTGGAGCTGCAGCCGATTTCGCTGGTGCGCCTGCTCGACCGGCTGGTGGAGCAGGGATTGCTGGAGCGCCGGCACGATCCGAGGGACCGGCGGGCGAATCGGCTGCACCTCACGAGCGCGGGCCGCAAGCTCGTCGATGATCTCGATGAGCTGCGTGACGCGATCGCCGGCGACGTGCTGCACGACGTCCCGGATGCCGCGGTGGCGACCAGCCTGGCGACGCTGCAGGGGCTGAAGCAGCGCATCAAGTCGCTGTCCGAGCCGCGGGCTGGCGCCGTCGGCAAATAGCCGATCCCTCGGTCCACGAAAACGGAACTCCGATCCTGAGTTGTGCGGTGGAACGCCGACATCCTCCGTGCGAAATCACGCGCTTCACTAGCCGTTTCCCATCATATCCCATCATCGACGCGGCAAGCCGTGTCCTTGCGCCCGCCGGTGCCGGCCGTGGCAGCAATGCGCCGCCTCGTCGTCCGCGCGAACGCCGCGATCCGACCTAATGTCGCCGTCTTGTCGGGCCCGATGAGAGCTGATTAGAACCGGATCAGTCCGACGGCCGCGATGCCGGCTACGGACCATCGGTCAGATTTCAACCCGGCAGGCTGCGTCGTCGCGATGGCGACGAGACGCATGCAACGACAACGCGATGTGGAGCGGACGATGGAAGAGTTGAACGGAAAGATGCTCGCGTGCCAGATCCTGGTCACGGGTCTGATCGCGCGCGTGGCCAATGAGCAGCGCGACCCCTTGCGCTTCCTGACCGATTTCCGCGACGAGATCAGGGCCGTCGTCAACGGCGTGCGCATCGCCGGCACCGACGATTCCGACCGCGTGCGCCGGATCGCGGTGCAGACCGTGGATGAACTGTTCTCGCTGATGAAGCCGCCGAGCAGCGACGAGCCGGCCGGTCCCTCGACTTGAGGTGAGGCGCTTCGACAACAGCGCGAGTGAAATCGCGCTGTTTAGAACGATTTCAAGTTCCTCTTCGTTATTAGTTGGCGCATTTAGAATTGTTTTGATCTGGAACTATTCAAGGCCAAATTAGGGCTCCTCAAATTGACCCCCTGAAACGCCCCCGATACCAACGTCACATCGTTGCAACGCGAATGATCCGCGTCAGCGACGTGGAATGAAAAATCTGGGGCGCGTGAAGATAAATGGGACAGGTGAGAGCACCGCGTTCGCTGCGGACAGGCGCAGCGATGAAGTTGACCGATGGACGAGGCGAGGGGCCCTTCGTCACCAGAGTGTCGGCCGTCGCCGGCCTGATGGCGGTGGCCTCGATGTCGTCAGCGGACGCGCAGCCGGCCTCCGATCTGCCGCCCGTCAACGTCGATGCGCCGATCGCGCGCGCCAGGCCGACATCCTCCAAGCCGACCGCCGAGCAGGTCCGCGCCCGCAATGCCCTGCGCCGCGCGGCCCGTCAGCAAGGCGCGCAGCAGGCTGCCGTGGCCTTCCCGAACGCGGGCGGGCTGACCGCGCCCGATGCCAATCCTTACGCTGATGCGGCCGAGCCCTACAAGGTCAACCGCGTTCAGGCCTCGGGCAAGTTTCCCGAGCCGCTGCTGAACACGCCGAAGACCATCACGGTGATGAGCAAGGAGGTGCTGGAGGACAAGCACGTCACCGCGCTCAAGGAGATCGGCCGCTCGACCGCCGGCGTCACGCTCGGCTCGGGCGAGGGCGGCAACGCGTTCGGCGACCGCTTCTTCATCCGCGGCTTCGATGCCCGCAACGACGTCTTCATCGACGGCATCCGCGATCCCGCGGTGTCGATCCGCGAGAACTTCTTCACCGAGCAGATCGAGATCCTGCGCGGCCCGGCTTCGTCCTATGCCGGACGCGGCACCGCCGGCGGCGCCATCAACATCGTCACCAAGCAGGCCGGTGACACCAACTTCAAGCGGATGGACACCGAGTTCGGCACCGATCAGCAGAAGCGGGTCACGCTCGACGTCAACCAGGTGGTCTCGCCGACCTTCTCGGTGCGCACCGGCGGCCTGTTCCAGGATTCCAACGTTGCGGGGCGCAACTACGTCACCGATGACCGCTGGGGCACGTTCCTCTCGACCAAATGGACGCCGACCGAGGATCTCAGGATCACGACGAACTACGTCCACACCGACCTGTCGGGCCTGCCCGATTTCGGCGTGCCCTACTACAAGCAGGGCAACGTCCCGGTGACCTCGGCCGGCATTCCGCGCGAGACCTGGTACGGCTTCCTCAACCGCGACTTCCAGACGGCGCGGCAGGATTTCGGCACCGGGGCGTTGGAATACAAGGTCAACGAGGCGATCACGCTGAGCAGCAAGTTCCGCGGCGAGCACTCGCTGCTCAATTATATCGGCACCCTGCCGCAGAACCCGGTGACGACCAGCTCCAACCCGCTGCTCTGGACCACGACGGCGAGCACCCAGAGCCGCTACCAGACTGTCGACGTCTGGGCCAACCAGAACGACGCCACGTTCAAGCTTGACACCGGGGGCATCAAGCATACCGCGGTGTTCGGCACGGAGTTCTCGAACGAGAACATCTCGATCGATCGCTATACCGGCCTCGCGTCGGAATTGTCCGGTGGCGGTTCGACCAGCAACGGCGCCGTCCCCGGCGTCAACCTGTACTCGCCGCAATACACCTATTTCCAGTCCAACACGACGCCGTCGCTGTCCGGCAACCCGACGCGCTACGGCGTCAACACCAATAGCGTCTATGTGATGGACACCGCGAACTGGCGGGACACCATCATCGTGAACGGCGGCGTGCGCTATGACGGCTACAACATGAGCTCGTCGACCAACTCGCCCAAATATCTCAAGATGAACGCCGATCTGGTCAACTACAATGTCGGCGTGGTCTACAAGCCGATGCCGATCGGCAGCATCTACGCCGCCTATGCGACCTCGGCCAACCCGTTCGGCTCCGAGCTCGACGCCACCGCCACCGATTACGGCGGCGTCCCTGCCAACACCGCCGTCCTGCTCGGGCCCGAGCGCAACAAGGCGGCCGAGCTCGGCACCAAATGGGAGCTGGTGGATCGCCATTTGCTGGTCTCAGGCGCGCTGTTCCAGACCACCAAGGACAATGCGCGCGAGACGGTCAACAGCATCCTCACCTCAGGCGCGGCCTACCGCATCCAGGGCATCGACATCGAGGCGGAGGGCAGGCTCACCGATCGCTGGAGCATCTTCGGCGGCCTGGTGCTGATGCAGTCCAAGGTCACGCAGAGCGGCGTTGCATCCAACATCGGGCTGCAGCTCGCCAACATCGCGCACCAGTCCTTCAGCATGCTGTCGAAGTACAAGTTCGACAATGGCTGGGAGGTCGGCGGCACGGCGGTGTACCGCTCCAAGGTCTATGGCGGCACCTTCGCGGCCAACACCGGCAACGAGCTCCCGAGCTATTGGCGGTTCGACGCCTTCGTCGAGAAGCAGATCGACAAGAACTGGACGATGAAGCTCTACGCGCAGAACCTGACCAACAAGCTCTATTATGACACGCTGTATCGGAGCGCGGTGCCGTTCGTCGCCGTCGCCCCGGGTCGCGCCTTCTACATCATCACCACGGCGAAGTTCTGATCATGCTGATCTGCATCCCGGACGTTCTGTCGAAGGACGAGGTCGCCGAGTTCCGCCGCATCATGGATGCGGCGGAGTGGGAGGACGGCCGCGCGACGGCCGGGGCGCAGTCGGCCATGGTCAAGCGCAACGAGCAGTTGCCGCCGGACGGCGAGGCCGCGCGGAAATTGGGCCAGCGCATCATCACCGCGTTGACCAAGAACCCGCGCTTCCTCTCGGCGGCGATCCCGCTGCAGATCTTTCCGCCCCTGTTCAACCGCTACACATCCGCGCGCGGCGACCATTTCGGCATCCATGTCGACAATGCCGTGCGCGGCGATCCGTTGACAGGGCTTCGCATCCGCACCGATCTGTCGATGACCTTGTTCCTCGCCGAGCCCGACACGTATGACGGTGGCGAGCTTGTGATCGAGGACACCTACGGCTCGCACGAAGTCAAGTTGCCCGCGGGGCACGCGGTGCTGTATCCGTCATCCAGCCTTCACATGGTCACGCCGGTCACCCGCGGCGCCCGGGTCGCCTCTTTTTTCTGGATGCAGAGCATGATACGGGAGCCGCATATCCGGAGCATGATCTTCGATCTGGACACGGCGATCCAGAGTTTGACGGAACGCCTCGGGAGGGACGATCCCGATGCAGTCAAGCTCACCGGCATCTATCACAATCTGATCCGGCAATGGGCCGAGGTCTAATGGGCCGAGATATGATGACATCGTTCCTTGCCAGGTTTGCATTCGTCCTGTCGTGTCTGACTGTTGCTCTCGTGGCGCCGGCGGGCGCGCAGCAGGTCACCCAGACCGCGCCGGCGATCTCGACGGACGTGTCGGCGCCGCCGCCGGCGACGGTCGAGCCGGTCGCGGCACAGCCCCCTGCGACACAGCAGGCGCCGGCGATCGCGCCGGCCAGCACGGAGACCGGCGTTCGCACTGGCAAGGCGGTTGCCACCGGGCTCGACGAGCTGTCGCCGCTCGGCATGTTCCTCAAGGCCGACATCGTCGTCAAAGCCGTCATGATCGCGCTGGCCCTGGCGTCGGTCGCGAGCTGGACGATCCTGATCGCCAAGAGCATCGAGTTCTCCATGCTGCGCAGCCGGCTGGTCGGCGCGCTGCGCAAGCTGACGGCGGCGAAGTCACTCGCCGAGGCGCAGCTCGCGCTCGGCCAGGGCAGGAACGTTGCAGCAGTGCTGCTGCAGGCGGCGATCGCCGAGGCGCGGCTGTCGGCCGGGCTGAACAGCGACGAGGGCATCAAGGAGCGGGCGGCCTCGAGCTTCACCGAGATCGTGCGGGCCGAGGCGCGCCGGGTCCGCACCGGCATGGGCCTGCTCGCGACCGTCGGTGCGATCTCGCCCTTCGTCGGCCTGTTCGGCACCGTCTGGGGCATCATGAACAGCTTCATCGGCATTTCCAAATCGCAGACCACCAACCTCGCGGTGGTCGCGCCGGGCATCGCCGAGGCGCTGCTGGCGACCGCGATCGGGCTTGCGGCGGCGATCCCCGCCGTCATCATCTACAATCACTTCTCGCGCGTCACGAAGGGCTATCTCGAGCTGGTCAACCGCGCCGCGGGGACCACCGGCCGGCTTCTGTCGCGCGATCTCGATCGCAGCCAGAGCGGCCAGATCGGCGTTCACGCGCGCGCGGCGGAGTAGCACGCGATGGCCGTCTCGCTCTCCGAAGGCGATCTCGACGACGATTTCGACGAGACCCACGACATCAACGTGACGCCGTTCATCGACGTCATCCTGGTGCTCTTGATCATCTTCATGGTGGCGGCGCCGCTGTCGACCGTCGACCTGCCCATCGACCTGCCGTCGTCGAGCGCCACGCCGCAGAAGAAGCCGGACAAGCCGACCTATGTCTCGATCAAGCCGGATCTGTCGCTGGCGATCGGGGAGACTCCGGTGAAGCGGATCGACCTGCTGGCCGAGCTCAACAAGGTGATGGCCGACCACACTGCCGATGATCGAACAGTCTTCCTGCGCGGCGATCGCGCGGCGCCCTATGGCGAGGTGATGGAGGTGCTGGAGCTGCTGCGCAGTGCGGGCTACAAGTTCAAGCTGGTGGCGCTGGAGCGCGTTCCCGGCGCCCCCGGCGAGGCCGCTCCGGCGGCACAACCCTGATCCGAGCGTCTGCCATGAACGAGCTCGACTCTCTCCATACCAATTCGCGCATGGCCTGGATGGTCGCCGGGCTGGTGGCCGTCGTGCTTCACGCCGGCGGCGTGGCTTTCGCCTTGACCAAGGCGAGCGGGGACGACGATGGCGGCGGGCTCGGCACCGCCGCTGACGTCATCGACGTCGAGATCGCCGCGCCGAAGGTGGAGGATTCGGATCTGCCGACGGGCGCGGATTCCGTCGCGGATACGGCCTCGGTCGCGACCCCCGAGCAGAAGGCCGAGACCGAGCAAACCGATCTGCAGAAGGGCCTGCCGACCACCACCGAGGAAGCCGACCAGAGGGTGTCGCCGACGGCCGTGAAGAAGCCGACCGAAGAGGAGAAGGTCGCCACCGTCGAGACCAATGCGTCCGAGGCCCACGATGCGGCCATCGACAGTTCGCGCAGAACGCTCGATGCCAAGGTTCCCGAAGCCGACCGGGTCAAGGCGCCCGATCCCACCGGCACGGGCAAGGACCGCGATCCGCAGACGACGAACTGGCAGCGCCGGCTCAGCCTGATCGTCAAGAAGAATCAGAAATACCCGCCCGGCAAGACCCAGGGCGGCAGCGTCCGGGTGTCGTTCAAGCTCAACCGTCGCGGCAACGTGATCTCGGTGGACGTGACGCAATCATCCGGTGATCCGGACTATGATCGCGAGGCCGTGGCGATGGTGCGCCGGTCGGATCCGTTCCCCAAGCCGCCGGCAAAGGCGGCCGACGACGAGATTCCCTTGTCGGTCGTCGTCAACTTCCCGCCCGGGAAGGCCTGAAGTCGCTGCGCAATCCGCGGCCCGGGCGCAGCTCGCTAAGGCCAATACAGCCGGAGCGCGACATAGACCGCGCAGAGGCCGACGAAGATCAGCGCCGCCGGCAGCTGGCGGTGCGTGGCGGGGCCGCTCTGCGCCGCCTTCGGCTTCGGCGGCAGCTTGCGGAAGGCGGTGACGTTGTCGGTCACGGGCTCGGCCTTGGCCGGCTTGACCTCGGGCGGCGCGCCGCCGCCGCCCATCTCGGCGTAATAGGCCTTGTACATCTCGCGGATGGTGGCCTCGGTCGCCTCGTGCTCCGTCATGTCGGTGAGCCGGGTCTTGTAGCTCGCCAGGAACTCCTGCGCGGCCGGAGGCAGCCCGGAGGCGCCGTTCAGCTTGGCGATCATCTTCCATGTCGCGAAATCTGCGCGGGCGCGCGTATCGGCGCGGCGGGCGATCATCATGTCAGCGGCTTTGACCAAGAGTTGCCTCGGAGCTCGTTCGTTTACCATCCCTTGCGGGCAAATTTAGACATTGCCCGTCAATAACAGAAGCAGCTGCTTCAGAGAATCGGTCGTAGCGCGGAGCAGCCCCGACACAAGATCAAGATTAAGACCGAACTGGGAGCCCGCCAGCGGCAGGATGATCAAAAGTCCGATCAGAATCAGCATGCCATAGGGCTCCAGCCGGGAAAACGGCCGTGCCAGGACTGATGGCAGCAGGCCGACCGCGACCCGGCCGCCGTCGAGCGGCGGTATCGGGAGCATGTTGAACACCGCGAGCAGGATGTTGAAGGAAAGGGCATTGTACAGATTGTGGGCAACCCATTGCGCAGCGGCAGGCGGCACCAGCGGCAGAAGGTGGAAGGCCAGTCCCGCCGCCAGCGCGAGCGCGATGTTGGTCGCCGGGCCCGCCAGCGCCACCATGATCATGCCGGCCCGCAGCGGCTGCAGGTTGCGGAAATTGACCGGGACCGGCTTGGCATAGCCGAACAGGAACGGTGAGCCCGACAGCAGGAACATGCCGGGCAGCAGGATCGTCCCGAACGGGTCGATATGCTTGATCGGATTGAAGCTGACGCGACCGAGTCGCAACGCCGTATCGTCACCGAAGCGCCAGGCGACGAAGGCGTGGGCGGCCTCATGGAAGGTGATGGCGATGATGATCGGCAGGATCCAGACGGAGACGCCGTAGAGCGAGAGGTTCAAGGAGTGAGGTTCCGGGCGGGTGTCGGCCTTACATAGGCACGACGGTTCCCCGATGCTACGCAGGATTCTCCGGAAATTGCGGCAGGCCGTCGTCGAGCGTCACCCAGCCGATCTTCGCCGACACCCAGATGTGCTCGGTCGGTGCGAAGGCATTGGGGTCGTCGAAGCAGGCCAGCGCCACGCCGACCACCGGGCGGGTGTTGCGCCAGGAGAACAGCCGCGTGCCGCAGCGCGGGCAGAACATGCGATCGAGCGCCTCGGAGGAGGCGTAGCGCGCAGTCTCGCCGTGGATCGTCAGCGCATCATGGGAGAACAGCGCGCGGGCGAAGTAGGGCGAGCCCATCGCCTTCTGGCAGTTGCGGCAATGACAGATCCGCACATTGATCGGCGCGCCCGCGCAGGAAAACCGCACCGCGCCGCAGAAGCATCCGCCGTGATGGATCATGGTGTGGGCTCCCCTGGAATACACCCAGTCACAATAGCCGTGTTCTGCTCCCTCGTCATGCTCCGCGCCGACGGAGCATCCAGGATGCCCTGGCATCTTCGATCATGGGTGGCCTCCCGCCTGTTAGTTGCGAGCGATGGTTCTCGAGGCGGCGTGTGCCGGGTGCAATCGGCATCGAGGAAGCGGCATGTCTGGAAGAGGCATGTCTACAAGGCTGTTTGAAAAAGGCTGTTTGAAAAGTGGATCGGAAGAGATTGCGCGGCAGATGCGGTGCCGTGGGGGGCAAAGCGACGCCGCAGGCGGCGCGTGCCCACCGTCGTTCAGCGCACGCATCAGTACGATGGTGGGCACGGCGCCACCATGATCTCGCATGGGGAGATACCGCAGCCGCGCCTTTGCCCACCCTACGACATTGTTAGTTGTCGGCCTCTCTCCTCGCGCGATCAGCGCGCTTGTGATACTCGCTCTCACAGCCGTCATTGCGAGGAGCGCAGCGACGAAGCAATCCAGGACTTCACGCGCCGTCCTGGATTGCTTCGCTTCGCTCGCAATGACGGGGAGATGCGAGGCGCGCGCCGTGTGAGTTGAAAACGATGGCGTGGGCAAAGCGACGCCGCAGACGGCGCGTGCCTACCGTCGCTCGGCGCTCGCATCAGTGCGATGGTGGCGCGGCGCCGCTGCGATGTCGCATGGGGAGACACCGCGGCCGCGCCTTTGCCCACCCTGCGAGATTGTTAGTTGTCAGAATTGAAACAGGTGTGCCGCAGACGGCGGTGCCGTAGGGCGGGCAAAGGCGACGAGCGGTCTTTCGACATGCGAGATCGCAGTGGCGCCGTGCCCACCGTCTTGCAACGGCGCGCGCTGATGTATGGTGGGCACGCTGCCGCCTGACGGCGGCTGCTTTGCCCACCCTACAAGGTTATGAGACTATCAGCTCCATCCCTCCAGCACGATCTTGCCGCGCGAGGTGTTGCTCTCGATCAAGGCGTGGGCGCGCTTGAGGTTCTTGGCATTGATGGGGCCGTAATTGTCGCCGAGCGTGGTGCGGATGACGCCCTTGTCGATCAGGTCGGAGACGTCGTTGAGCAGGTTGTGCTGCGCGATCATGTCGGGCGTCGTGAACATCGAGCGCGTGAACATCGATTCCCAGTGGATCGAGATCGCCTTGCCCTTGAAGGCTGCGAGCGAGAACTCGGCGGGATCGTCGATCAGGCCGAACTTGCCCTGCGGCGCCAGGAACTCGGCGATCGCCTTGTAGTGCTGGTCGGTGTGGGTGAGGCTCGCCACCAAGGCCACCGGCGGCAGCTTCAGGGCGTCGATCTGCTCCTTCATCGGCTTGCCGTGGTCGATCACCGCATGGGCGCCGAGCGACAGGCACCAGTCGCGCGACTCTGGCCGCGTGGCGGTCGCGAGCACGGTCAGTCCGGTGAGGCGCCGCGCCAGCTGGATCAGGATCGAGCCGACGCCGCCGGCGGCGCCGGTGACGAGCAGCGTGCGGTCATCGAGGCTCTTGCCGGGGACGACGCCGAGCCGGTCGAACAGCAGCTCCCAGGCGGTGATCGAGGTCAGCGGCAGGGCGGCGGCCTCGGCGAACGACAGGCTCTTCGGCTTGTGGCCGACGATGCGCTCGTCGACCAAATGGAACTCGGCATTGGTGCCCTGGCGCAGGATCGAGCCGGCGTAGAACACCTCGTCGCCCGGCTTGAACAGGCTGACGTCGGGGCCCACCGCCTCGACCACCCCGGCGGCGTCGTAGCCGAGGATCTTGGTCTCGCCGGCCGGCGGGGCGGCGCGCTTGCGCACCTTGGTGTCGACCGGATTGACCGAGACGGCCTTCACCGCGACGCGGATGTCGCGCCCCCGGGGCTCGGGTTTGGCGGTCTCGAAATCGAACAGCGCGCGCTCCTCGGTGATAACGAGCGACTGCTGGTAACCGACGGCCTTCATGACAACCTCCTGGCTGGTCTTCGATAGGGGCTACTTGTCCTGCTGGCGTCATATTCGCAAGTACTGTAAAAATGGGGAACTAGTCCCCGTTTGGATACTATTGGGCCAAAACGCGATGAAGCGGAAGAATTTCACCCGCCGCCCCGGCTGCGCAGTCGAAGCGACGCTCGACCTGATCGACGGCAAGTGGAAAGGGGTCATCCTCTACCACCTGCAGGGCGGCAGCCAGCGCTTCGGCGAGCTGCGCCGGCTGATGCCCGGCATCACCCAGCGGATGCTGACCAAGCAGCTGCGCGCGCTGGAGGAGGATGGGCTGGTCATTCGCAAGGTCTATGCCGAGGTGCCGCCGCGGGTCGATTACACCCTGTCCGAGGTCGGCGAGAGCCTGCGGCCGGTGATCGAGGTGCTCAGGAACTGGGGCGAGCGCCACCAGGACCGGCTGTCCTGCGCTCCCGTCGCCGACACCATCAACGAGACCATCAAAACGCCGCATCAGACCGCCTGAGCTTGGCCGCACTGGCCGTACCGCCTATATCGAGGCCGTCATTTTCCAGGATTCTTACGCATGACGTTGATTCGCACCTCCGTGGCCCTGCTGTTGTCGTTGCTGGCCGCCACTCCGCTCGCGGCGCAGGAGCGGCGCGTGCCGCAGTCCCAGGCCGAGCTGCGGCTGTCCTATGCGCCGATCGTGCAGCGGGTGCAGCCGGCGGTCGTCAACGTCTACGCCGCCAAGATGGTACAGAACCGCAATCCCTTCCTCGACGACCCGGTGTTCCGCCGCTTCTTCGGTTTGCAGGGCGGGCCGCAGGAGCAGATGCAGCGCTCGCTCGGCTCGGGCGTGATGATCGATCCGTCCGGCCTCGTCGTGACCAACGTGCATGTCATCGACGGCGCCGACGAGGTGAAGGTCTCGCTGTCCGACAAGCGCGAGTTCGAGGCCGAGATCGTGCTGAAGGACAGCCGGACCGACCTCGCCGTGCTCCGGCTGAAGGGCGCCAAGGAGCAGTTCCCGACGCTCGATCTCGCCAATTCCGATGATCTGCTGGTCGGCGACATCGTGCTGGCGATCGGCAACCCGTTCGGCGTCGGCCAGACGGTGACCCACGGCATCGTCTCGGCGCTGGCGCGCACCCAGGTCGGCATCACCGACTATCAGTTCTTCATCCAGACCGACGCCGCGATCAACCCCGGAAATTCCGGCGGCGCGCTGGTCGACATCAACGGCCGTCTCGCCGGCATCAACACTGCGATCTACTCGAAGTCCGGCGGCTCGCAGGGCATCGGCTTCGCCATTCCCGCAAACATGGTGCGCGTGGTGGTGGCCTCGGCGAAGGGCGGCGGCAAGGCGGTGAAGCGTCCGTGGCTCGGCGCGCGGCTGCAGGCGGTGACGCCCGAGATCGCCGAGAGCCTCGGCCTGCGCTCGCCGACCGGCGCGCTGGTGGCCAGCGTGACGGCGAACAGCCCGGCGGCCAAGGCGGGCATCAAGTCGTCGGACCTGATCGTGTCGATCGACGGCCAGAGCGTCGATGATCCCAACGCCTTCGACTATCGCTTCGCGACGCGTCCGCTCGGCGGCACCGCCCAGATCGAGGTGCAGCGCGGCGGCAAGCCGGTCAAGGTCGCGGTCGCGCTGGAGACGGCCCCCGATACGGGCCGCAACGAGATGGTTATCAACGGCCGCTCGCCGTTCCAGGGCGCCAAGGTCGCCAACATCTCGCCGGCGGTCGCAGACGAATTGCATCTTGATGCCGACACCGAGGGCGTCGTCATCCTCGAGCCTGGCGACGGCACCACGGCGGCCAATGTCGGCTTCCAGAAGGGCGACGTGATCATGGCGGTCAACAACCAGAAGATCGCCAAGACGGCCGATCTCGACAAGGCCGCGCGTGAGCAGGCTCGCCTCTGGCGCATCACCGTGCTGCGCGGCGGCCAGCAGATCAACGTCACGCTCGGCGGATGAGTCCGAAACGTCCCCAGCATGGAGGCCCAAGCCTCTTCGCCGCGGCGGGGATGGAGCACGACGCGCCGCGGCCGCTGCCGGAGCGGCTGCGCCCGCACAAACTGTCCGACGTCGTCGGGCAGGATCACATCCTCGGCCCCGACGGCGCGCTGACGCGCATGCTGGAGACACGCACGCTGGGCTCGCTGATCTTCTGGGGGCCGCCCGGCACCGGCAAGACCACCGTGGCGCGGCTTCTCGCGGACGCCACCGAGCTGCATTTCGAGCAGATCTCGGCGGTGTTCTCCGGCGTCGCCGATCTGAAGAAGGTGTTCGACGCCGCGCGTATCAGACGCGAGACCGGGCAGGGCACGTTGCTGTTCGTCGACGAGGTGCATCGCTTCAATCGCGCCCAGCAGGACTCCTTCCTGCCGGTTATGGAGGACGGCACCGTCGTGCTGGTCGGCGCAACCACGGAAAACCCCTCGTTCGAGCTCAACGCCGCGCTCCTGTCGCGCTCGCGCGTGCTGGTGTTCCAGTCGCTGGATGCCGCCGCGATCGAGAAGCTCTACAGCAATGCCGAAGCGGTCGAAGGCCGCAAGCTGCCGCTCGACGACGAGGCCCGCGCCGTGCTGATCCGCATGGCCGACGGCGACGGCCGCGCCGCGCTGACCTTGGCGGAAGAGGTCTGGCGCTCGGCACGCAAGGACGAGATCTTCAATGCGGTCCAATTGCAGGAGATCCTGCAGCGCCGCGCGCCGATCTACGACAAGTCCGCCGACGGCCACTACAACCTGATCTCGGCCATGCACAAATCGGTGCGCGGCTCAGATCCCGATGCGGCGCTGTACTACTTCGCCCGCATGCTCGACGCGGGGGAGGACCCGCTGTTTCTCGCCCGCCGCATCGTGCGCATGGCGGTCGAGGACATTGGCCTCGCTGATCCGCAGGCGCTGGTGATCGCCAACGCCGCCAAGGACGCCTATGATTTCCTCGGCTCCCCCGAAGGCGAGCTCGCGATCGCGCAGGCCGTGATCTACGTCGCGACCGCCCCGAAATCCAACGCCGCCTACAAGGCCTTCGGCGCCGCCAAGCGCCTGGCGAAAGAAGGCGGCTCGCTGCTGCCGCCCAAGCACATCCTCAATGCGCCGACCAAGCTGATGCAGGGCGAGGGCTACGGCGCCGGCTATCAGTACGATCACGACACGCCAGACGCGTTTTCGGGGCAGGACTATTTCCCCGAGGCCTTGGGACGCCAGCAGTTCTACGATCCCCCCGAACGCGGCTTCGAGCGTGAGATCAGGAAGCGGCTGGATTACTGGGCGAAGCTGCGCAAGGAGCGGGGCGGTTAGCGTCAGCAACATCGAGCCGAGCGCCTTGCGGGATGCTCGCCGATAGCGGCCGGGTTTGGTCTTGCGGGAGCATTTTCGCGATGGGCTCTACCGACGACTTGGCGGCGAACGACATTCGGCGATTGCCTGATCCACCTGATCTCCAAAGGCCAACAAATCCTCCGGCGTCAATCGTTCTTTGAGTGATGCCAGCAACGGACACAGGCTCGGTGACTTGATCAGCTTTGCTGCCTCCAATGACCACGATCCGTAAAAATCTCCTGATAGCTCTCGTGCGAGTGGATCAAGGACGCGCTGGTCATGACGCGCCGCAAGTCCGATCAAAGCCTCCCCTCGGATTTCGGCATCCGGATCCTCGGTCCGCTCGAAGAGGGCGTCTCGCAGGGGTGGTGTGTCCAGAGTTGTCTGCTGCGCCAATCCGAATGTCGCCCAGTCTCGAATGTCCGTTTCGTTATCCTTTGTCAGTTCGATCAGACCTTGCACCGCGTCCAGATCGTCGTGGCGAGACAATGCATGAACCGCACCCCAACGCACGTGACGACTGGGATGTCTGATCTGCTTCAACACCGGAGCGATCGCCCGGGCACTGTTCCTATGTCCCAGCGCAACGCCCACGGCGCCAATAACCATTGGATCGGGGTCATTCAGCATCGAAAGGAGGATATCTACTGACTCCTCGAGAAATGTACGATCACTCCAACCGAGTTGGGCCAGGATGTCTGCTCCGAGGACACGCTCGGCCTGTGAGGCTCCCCGACAAAGAGCTGCCGCGGCGTCAAATTCAACTGAGGAACCACGCCCATGCAGAACAGCAATCGCGCACTCCTCATCGTCCTTGTCTTGAAGATACAAGTCGCGGAGCGCTGAAATGATCTCAGGGGTCCCACGGGGATCATTTGCGGTTCGTCTTCGCGATTCTTCCATCTCGAACTCTTCGAACTTTTGCCTGTGAGAGCAGAAAGTATTAACATTGGCAGCAAGAGCAATCCTTGCCGCGTCGGCGCACATCCACAAACGAGAGAACTTGGCTGCAGGTCAAACCTTCAGAGAGCCGGCAAAAAGCAGCATGCCGTTCGTCGCTATTTGCCCGTCTGCATGAATTCCAAGATCTCCCGCGTCAGCCGGTCATCACCGGTGTTGATCGCATACACCTCCGACATGTGGCTGTGCTGCGGCAGCATCACCGCGCGGGCGCAGCCGGATGGACGCTTGCAGGCGGCCTGCTTCAGCAGCTCGAACTGCTCGACGAAGCGGGGCGGGTCGAGTTCGGCGGAGGCGATGAGCAGTGGCAGGGGCTGGGCCTGCAGGCCTGATAGTGCGGAGCGCTCCTTGAAGCGCGAGGGATCGGTGCCGAAATAGGCCATCTCCTGGTCGCCGAGCGGCGTCGCGGTGAGGTCGTAGACGCCGGAGACCATGATCGCACCGGCGAGCCCGCCGCCACCGACCTTGTGGAATTCGGGATGCGCAACATAGGTCGCGACATGCACCGCGCCGGCGGAATGGCCCATCAGGTAGACGCGCGATGGATCGCCGCCGTTCTCGGCGGCGTGGGCGGCGACCCATTGCACGGCGCTGGCGACGTCCTCGACACCCGCGGGCCAGGGGAATTTCGGCGCCAGGCGGTAGGTGATGTTGACGCCGACGAAGCCGCTTCTGGCAGCCCACAGCATGATGTTGTCGTAGAACGGGCTGTCGGGCGTGGTGCGCTTGTTGCCGCCGATGAAGGCGCCGCCATGCACGAAGATCAGGATCGGGCGCGGCGCGGCCGCGCTGTCCGGCGTGAACACATCGAGCAGGTTGCGTTCGGCCGTGCCGTACCTGACGTCGCGCTGCACCTTGACCTCGGCGTAGGGTTCCCTGGCTTGCAGCGGAGCGTAGATCGCAGCGGTCTTCGGCGGATCGATCGCCCGGCCGATCTCGATCAGCTTCCAGGCGATATCGTCGGGCATCGGGCTTTGTTGAGCGTGCGCCGCGGTCAGCGTCAGCGCGGTCGCCACGATGGTCAGGGCCACTTTCGTCAGCGTCATTCAATTCGCTCCGATCACGTCCGATTCGCGGGGGCGAGGCCTCGCCGGGCCGATTTATCGCGATTTCGCCGTGACTGGCAGAGCCTTTTACGATAGGCACCTGCGTATGAGCCGCCGCATCAAGCGAACCCAGAGCCGATCCGACCGTCCCGCCGACCGCCGCAACAGCGAGCGGCCGAAGGCCGAGGCTGCCCGCAGCGCAGGCGCGCCGGCCAAGCGCGAGTCGCCAAAGCGCGAGCCGAGCAAGCGTCCGGATGGCGACCGTCCGCGGCGCGAGCGCTTTGCCGGGGAGCGCGAGGCGGCGCCACGCAGCGAGTTCGGTCACGGCAAGGGCGATCGCGTTCGTGCGCCACGCGCCGAGCGCGAGGATCGTCGCGATACGTTCGAGCCGCGGGAGCGGCCGCCCGCCAAGCGCGCCGGCAAGCCGGTGCGCTTCGGCGCCGAGCGGGCCGAGCGCAAGCCGGCCGACGCACCGCCGCCGAAGAAGCCCGAGCCCGAGCCGGCGCTGCTGCCGACCAAGGTGCAGACCGTTGTGGTGACGGCCGACGAGAACGGCATGCGCGTCGACCGCTTTCTCGAGGCGCGCTTTCCAGGCCTGTCGTTTTCCCACATTCAGCGCATCGTCCGCAAAGGCGAGCTGCGGGTGAACGGCAAGCGTGCCGATAGCAAGGATCGTCTGGAGGAAGGCCAGAGCGTGCGGATTCCGCCGCTCAAGCTCGATGCGCCGAAGGAGCGCAGCGGTGGCCTGTCGGACGCCGAGCAGAAGACGCTCGACACGCTGAAGGCGATGACGCTGTACGAGGACGACGACGTGCTCGTCCTCAACAAGCCCGCCGGCCTCGCGGTGCAGGGCGGCTCCGGCATGACGCGCCACATCGACCAGATGCTGGAGGTGATGCGCGACGCCAAGGGCCAGAAGCCGCGGCTCGTGCACCGCATCGACCGCGAGACCTCCGGCTGTCTGCTGGTCGCCAAGACCCGCTTTGCCGCGACGCACCTCACCGGCGCGTTCCGCCATCGCTCTGCCCGCAAGGTCTATTGGGCGCTGGTGGCCGGCGTGCCCAAGCCCAAGCAGGGCCGCATCTCCACCTATCTCGCCAAGGAGGAGAGCGAGGACGACACCATCATGCGCGTCGCCGCCCATGGCGACGAGGGCGCCAGCCACGCCGTGACCTACTATGCCGTGGTCGAGGCCTCCGCGAGCAAGCTCGCCTGGGTGTCGCTGAAGCCGGTGACGGGACGCACCCATCAGCTGCGCGCGCACATGGCCCATATCGGCCATCCGATCGTCGGCGATCCCAAATATTTCAACATCGAGAACTGGGCGCTGCCCGGCGGCCTGCAGAACCGGCTGCATCTCCTGGCACGCCGCATCGTCATCCCGCATCCACGCGGTGGCGTGATCGACGCGACCGCGCCGCTGCCGCCGCACATGCTGCAGTCCTGGAACCTGCTCGGCCTCGAGCACGACCGCTTCGACCCGATCGAGAACGCGCCGGAGGAGTGAACCGGCTTCGTAGCCCGCATGAGCGCAGCGACATGCGGGTTCACCGAAATGCCTTCCGGGACGACGAGCTCTCTCCATCCGTCATTGCGAGCGCAGCGAAGCAATCCAGACTGTCTCCGCGGTGGGATTCTGGATTGCTTCGCTGCGCTCGCAATGACGTGGTGAGAACACCGTGCGCCATGAGCAACGCGCCCGCATGTCCTTGCACACGGACGGTTCCGCAGACGCTCAGTTCCGGAACTGCTCCAGGAACAGCCGCAGCGAGTCATGCGGGGTCTCGACGTCGAGGATGACCCAGCCGTCCGGCCCCTTCACGACGATGAAGTTCAGGGTGATGCGGCGGCCCTGGTTGTCGAAGCTCGCGGCGACATAGGTCTTGTCGAACTGCCGGCGCAGGATCGAGATCGCGACCGGGCCGAGCTTCCAGCGCGGGCTCTGCACCAGGAAGTCGTAGGGCTCGCGCCGCGGCGCGGTCCAGGCCTTGGCGAGGCTCGGATCGAAGAACTGCCGCGCGGCCTCCGCGGTCCGCGGCAGCCCGCCGGAGAACTCCGGCGCGCCGTGGCCGTAATGGGCATAGACGTTGCGGACCAGCGATTCCGGCGTGCTGAACCCGGCGCTGGCCGCGGCAGTGGTGCTGAGGAGGATGAGGGCAGAGAGCAGGGGGCGCATCGGCGGCTCGCATTTCCGGCAGATCGGGCTTATCTAGCGCGCAAACAACGGATCCTGTGTGATCATCCCTTCGAGAGGGCCGGAATTCAGATGCGTGAACTGTTTGACGAGGTGGTCGGCCAGTCGCCGCTCGATCCGCAGGAATCGGCGCGCCAGGCGATGCGCGCGCCGCTGCGCAAGCGCTTCTACAAGGAGGCCGGCACCGCTGCGGCCGAGGGCGGCTTCCACGTCACGCTCGACGGCCGGCCGATCCGCACCCCTTCCGGGCGCGTCGTCGTCATTCCCGTCGCCGGGCTGGCGGAGGCGGTGGCCGCGGAGTGGCGGGCCCAGGGCGAGACTATCAATCCCACCCTTATGCCGCTGACGCGGTTCGCCAACAGCGTGGTGCAGTCGGTGGTCGACCGCACCAGCGAGGTGCGCGAGGACATCGCCAAATACCTCCACTCCGACCTCCTGTTCTATCGCGCCGGCCATCCCGAGGGGCTGGTCGCGCGCGAGGCCGAGCATTGGGACCCGGTGCTGGACTGGGCACGGGACAGCCTCGGCGCGCATTTCATCCTGTCCGAGGGCATCATGCACGTGACCCAGCCGGAGGCCGCCGTGCAGGCGGCGCGGGACGCGCTTCCGACCGGCGCCTGGACGCTGGCGGCTGCGCATGTGGCGACCACCGTGACCGGCTCGGCGCTGCTGGCGCTGGCGCTGGTGCATGCCGTGCGCGATGCCGACCAGGTCTGGGCGGCGGCGCATGTCGACGAGGACTGGAACGTCGCGCAATGGGGCGCCGACGAGGAGGCGATGGCCCGCCGCGCCGCCCGGCAGGTCGACTATCAGGCCGCGATCCGCATCCTCCGGGACGTCGGCGCCGCCGGCTGAGGCCGGTTAACGCCGGGTTTAGGGCGAAGGTCTAGGGTGTGCGCGTAAACCGAGTACGCGCATGGTCCAGAGTGTCACCCCGTCGCCATCTGTCAGCGCCGTCCGCAGCGTGGGAACCGCGGCGTCGGGCGCTGCGGCCAACGCGACATCGGGCCCCACGCTGCAGGCCGGCGCGCTGCTCAGTGCCAGGGTGCAGCAGGTGCTCGCCGAGAATCTGGTCCAGGTCGCGATCGGCAATCTGTCGATGGAGCTCGCCACCGAGCTGCCGCTGCAGGCCGGCCAGTCCGTGCAGGTCGCGGTCTCGCAGACCGCGCAGGGGCTGCAACTCGCGATCGTCGGCCAAGGCAGCGGCGCCGCGACCGGCACGAGCGGCACGCCGACACCCGCTGCCACCGTCGTCGACGTCACCGGCCGCCTCGCGCCGACCTTGGCTCCGCCCGCGGATCCGCTGACCGGCCTGGAGCGGCTCGCGCTGTCGATCGCCAGCGAGGAGGCCGCGACCCGCCAGGGCAGCCAGGGTCAATTGTTCGCCGATCTGCAGGCGGTCGCCGACTCGCCAAACCTTCCGCCGGCCTTGCGCGCTGCCGTCGCGCAGGTGCTGGCGCAGCAGACCCAGCTGTCGCCGGCGCTTACCGCCGAGGATGTGCAGACGGCGGTCCAGACCTCGGGCCTGTTCCTGGAATCCTCGCTCGCCAATGGCAGCGCCAGCGTCGGCGTGCCCGACCTGAAGGCGGCGCTGATCGTGCTGCGCCAGACGCTGGCGTCGGTGCTGCAGACCGTCGATCCCGGCACGACCGCGTCGACGGCGCCGGCCCCCGGCGGCTCCTATGCCTCGGTGCTGTCCGAGGCCGGCCGCGCCGTCGCCGCGCAGCAGAACGCCGCGCCCTCGCTGGTGCCGGACCTCGAGATCGAGCTGCCGCCGCAGCCTTGGACAACCTCCTGGGCCACCGGCATGGCACGGCCCGATGTGGCCCCGGCTTTCACCGGTGCGGCGCTGCTCGAAAACCTCATGGGCGCCAAGGGGCAGTCGCTGACGTCGGGCGCGGTGCTGGCGCTGCTGCAGGAGGCGCAGCAGCAGATTCCGCGCGCCGCCGGCCTCGTTCCCGGCCGCAATGCCAATGGCCGCGGCGACGTCGTCATCCGCACCAACACGCCGCCGCCGCCGTTTCGCGGCGGGGCGCCGGTGCCGCAGCACGTGGCGACGCCGACGCTCAGCCCGGACACGCCGCTGCCTGCGATCGCCCATCGCCTGCTCGACGAGACCGACCAGGCGCTGTCGCGCCAGACCCTGCTGCAGGTCGCCTCGCTGCCGGACCGTCCCGACGCGTCGGGCGCGCGCAATGATCCGACGCAGCCGCGCTGGAATTTCGAGATTCCGTTCGCCACCCCGCAGGGCACGGCGATGGCGCAGTTCGAGATCTCGCGCGACGGCGGCGGGCAGGCGCCCGATGCCGCGAAGCGGACATGGCGCGCGCGCTTCTCGCTCGACGTCGAGCCGGCCGGCCCCGTACATGCGCTGATCAGCTTCAGCGCCGAGCGCACCTCGGTGCGGATGTGGGCCGAGCGCCCCGCGACCGCCGCGCGGCTGCGGGCCGGCCTCTCCGAGCTCAGCCAGGCGCTCAGCCGCGCCGAGCTCTCGCCCGGCGATCTCGTCGTGCAGGATGGCGCGCCGCCGGCCGTGCTGCCGCCCAAGGCCGGCCACTTCCTGGATCGCGCGCTATGAGCATCGACGTGAAGGCCGCCAACAAAACCCAGCTCGCCGTCGCCCTGCATTACGACAAGGGCCAGGGCGCCCCGCGCGTCGTCGCCAAGGGCAAGGGCACGATCGGCGCCAAGATCATCGAGGTCGCGAAGGCGCACGACATCCCGATCGAGGAGAACGAGGTGCTGGCCGGCGCGCTCTCCAATGTCGAGCTCGGTGACGAAATCCCGGAAGAGCTCTACAAGGCCGTCGCCGAGGTGCTGGTGTTCGTGCTCAACCTGTCGCGGCCTGTGCGCTGATCGCGCCGCATTGTGATCTCCGTCATGCTTCGATCGTCATCGCCCTGTGATAGGGAGAGGCACAATTCGACGGAGAGATGACGCGATGCCGATGATGAGCCGCCGCCACGCGATTGGCCTGATCGCCGGCGCCAGCCTGTTGCCGGCGCGCGCGCTGGCCCATGTCGCGCCGCCACGCAACGAGATCCGCAGCTCGCTCGCCCAGCGCTTCGTCGATGCGGGAACCAAAGGCACGTTCCTCGCCTACAAGGTCGAGGAGTATCTGATCATCGCCAGCGACACCGAGCGCTCCGGCGAGGCGAAGCTGCCGGCCTCGACCTTCAAGATCGCCATCTCGCTGATCGCGCTGGAGACCGGCGTTGTCGAGGACCCGGACAAGGACGTGTTCAAATGGGACGGCGTCACGAGATCGATCGAGGCCTGGAACAAGGATCACACCTTGCGCAGCGCGATCGCCGTATCCGCCGTGCCGGTCTATCAGGAGATCGCGCGCCGCATCGGCCCTGAGCGGATGCAGAAATATCTCGAGGAGCTCGACTACGGCAATCACGACATCGGCGGCGGCATCGATCAGTTCTGGCTCACCGGGGCCTTGCGCATCGATCCGGTGGAGCAGGTCGATTTCATCGACCGCCTCAGGCGCGGCGCGCTGCCGGTCGCCAAGCGCAGCCAGGATCTGACGCGCGACATCATCCCGACCACCAAGGTCGGCGACGCCGTCATTCACTTCAAGTCGGGACTGCTCGGCAAGGAGCAGGGCGCGCTCGGCTGGATGGTCGGCTGGGTCGATAAGGGGGACCAGCCCACCGTGTTCGCGCTCAACATGGACTGCCCCGAGCCGCGCCACGTCGAAGCGCGAATGACGCTGACCCAGGCCTGTCTGAAGGACATCGGCGCAGTGTGAGTGTCACGCGGTAGGGTGGGCAAAGGCGCGTGGCACGCAGTTAGTTGTTGACGGCAGTGTCACGCGCCGTGCCCACCATCTTGCCCGACGCGGTGGGCACGGTGCTCGGAGCGACGCAAGCGTCGCTCCTGCGCGCCTTTGCCCACCCTACATTCGCGTCACCGCCGCGACAGCTCCAGATCGACGGCGGTGATCTGCGCACCGGCCGGCCGGATCGACACCGTCTGCCGACGTCCCTGCGTGGTCAGCGACAGCCCCGCCGAAAACGTCTGCCCGCGGGCCTGCGCCTCGATGCGGTTGCCGGTGGCGCGGCCCTCGATGGTGCCGGAGACGTTTCGGCTCGCCTCGCTCCATTGCCCGGAAATCTCGCCGCCGCGATATTCGACGTCGCTGGAGAGGTCGATGTTGTAGCTGTCGCTGGCGCAGCGGATGTTGAGCCGCAGCTGCTCGCCGGCGCCGCCGACGTCATAGGCGGCGCGGCAGCGCAGCCGCTCCTGGTTGCCGTCCGACGTGCTGAGCACGCCGCCGCCGGTCCAGGAGCCCTCCAGCCCCCGGAACGGCGAGGCGGGCGCAGCATGGGCGGCACCGCCCAAGGCGAGGGCGGTGAGCAGAGTGGGGATCGCAAGGCGAGAGGCGCGCATCATCGGGCTCCGTTTCATCGTCGAAAAGTGAGCGACAACGCAGGAACACCCGATACGTTCGATGTGTCACCTCAATAATTGATCCAAATCGTTCTATTTATTCTCACGACAGTTTGAACAACGTGCGCAGGAAATCGGTCACCGCCTGGCGTGCCGCCTCGGCCGTGTCGGGATTGCCGCCGACATGCGGATCGAGCTCGACGCACGCGTCCTGATAGGTGAAGGGCTGCTGCGTCTCCGCATTCATCAGCATGCCGCCGTCGCCTTCGGTGATGCGGCAGTTGCGCACGGTCTGCGCCTTGCTCGCGACCGCGACCATGTTGGCGCCGAGCAGGCCGAGGTCGAAGCCGTGCGGCGAGTCCGGATATTCGGTCAGCGCAACGTCGCGTCCCGCCGCCTTCAGCCGCTCGACATAGGCCTTGCAGGTTCGCACCGGATTGTAGTCGTCCGGCCCGCCGTGAAAGATCCGGATCGGCCGCGCCGCCACGTCGGTGTCGGCGCGATAGGTCGTGGCGCAGTCCGGATAGAACGGGATGTAGGCCGCGAACTGCAGCCCCGAATTGTTCCAGCGCTTGTGGAAGCGGTCGAGGCTCGCATACAGCGCAGCCTGTCCGCCGCGCGAGAATCCCATCAGCACGATGCGCTCGGGATCGACACGCGGATGCTTCGCCAGCACGTCGAGCGCATGATAGATGTCGAGGATCAGGTTCAGCCGGCCGAGCTGCGCCTGGTTGGTGCTGGTCGCGGTGATGCCGCGCCCGGTGAAGCCGTCGATGACAAAGGTCGAGATGCCCATTGCGTTGAAGGTGCGGCTCCAGGCCGCAATGTTGGCGCCGACGCCGCCCGAGCCATGCATCAGCACCACGACCGGCAGCCTGCCGCTGCCCTGCGCGACCCGCATCTCGCCGGCGACGGTGACCGGCTTGCCGCCGTCATCTCCGGAGAGGAACTGTCTGTCCGACAGCGTGAGCGAGGGGATCGGATACATCTCGACCCGCGCGGGCACGTCCTTGGGGATGCCCTGCGCCTCTGCGCGGCCCGTGAGCGCGACACAGAGCACCGCTAGTGCCGCCGCGATCGCGCACCGGCCGGCACGACGCGTCGCCCGCATCGGACCGTGTCCTCCACGCGCAGCCAACATCGCTGGCGCGCCACCGACGAGCATCTCCATGACCGTCCTCCGATCTCGCCGCTTGTTGCGCGGCTTGGCGGCCGAGTAGAACGGCCGGGCGCAAGGCTGTCAAACGCTTGCGTCGGGGATGCTGACGGTCAGCGGTGGACAACACTCCGCATGGCGCCGGCGTGTTGCAGCGCGCAGCCATGCGCGTGCGCCGCACGTGACGAGCGGGTGACGGCCACGTGGCGATGGCGATGGACGGGCCGCGCCGCCGGCTGCGTCGCTGATCTGCGTGCTCCGGGTTGAGCGCGCCGGCATCGGCGTCGCCCTCGTTCTGCTGGACGTCGACACCGCGTGCCGTCTCCTGCAGCGACTGCCTGTCGTCCCCGGCGCCGTCGAATGCGATCAGCTTTTGCTCGGTGCCATCGTCGCGTGACTCCGGGCGCGCCGGGCACCCCCGTTCAGACGCGGAATGAGTTCTGTCCGCCGCCGGGCCGGTCTTCGGTAACTGATGCGGGTCCGCGGCGCGCGGTATCATGAACGTTTGCTTGCTCAGCTGAAATCAGGAGCAGTTGCGTCTGGACGTCGCAGGCGTGCGGCTCCTTGCGAGCGGACACCATGACCGGCAGCGACTGAACAAATAGGTTGCGTGATCCGATCGTCTCGCTGATCCGCAACTTCTTCATCATCGTTCTGACGTTCATGGAGTAGTCCGGCCGTCTTGACGGTAAGTCTGGCCGAGACGGTCGAACTGAACGGTATGACAGGGCGCAACGGCGCGGAGCTGCGACAAAGCGTCGTTGCGTGCGTTGTCGCAGTCGCATTTTTGTTGGCGAAACAATCTGGCCGTGAGCAACGAACTCACCTATGTAACCGCCGCACGAAAATTCGTCGGCTCGCGATCTTGGTATACGCCGCGCCAGGTTTGTGAGCGACGACCTGTGAGTTAGGCCGGCGGAGTTTCTTCGATGTCCGAGCCTGACAGTCATCAGGAATTTATGCGCGCCGGCAATGTCATTTGATGGGTTTGAAGTTGAAAGAGAAGCTGATGCGCTCCGCAGGCGCAGCGATCTGCGCGGTCTCCGTCATTGCGCTTGCCGCCTGCGGCGACCAAGGCGGCGCAGCTGCGCCGCATGCCTCCACGCCTCCCGAGGTTGGCGTGTTCAAGCTTGAATCGGCCTCCGTGACCTTGACCAAGGACCTGCCGGGTCGGATCACGTCGATGCGCATTGCCGAGGTCCGTCCGCGCGTCGGCGGCATCGTGATCGAGCGCAGCTTTCAGCAGGGTGCCATGGTCGACGCCGGTGCCGTACTTTACCGGATCGATCCCGCGCCGCTCCAGGTGGAGCTGGACAAGGCGCGCGCAGCGCTCGCCAAGGCGGAGGCCGTGCTCTATCAGGCCGACCGCCAGGAAGACCGCCTGAAGAACCTGCTGAAGGGCGAGGCCACCACGCAGGCGCAGTACGAGCTTGCCGTTGCAGCCGAACGCCAGGCTCAGGCGGACGTCGCGGCGCAGAAGGCCGCGGTCGCTCAGGCGCAGCTCAATCTCGACTGGGCGACGGTGAGGGCGCCGATCTCCGGTCGCATCGGACGCGCGCTGGTGACGGAGGGCGCGCTCGTCAATCCGAATGAGACGACGCATCTCGCGACGATTCAGCAGCTCGATCCGGTCTATGCCGACTTCACCCAGTCGGTCGACGAGCTGAACCAGCTGCGCCGCGATCTCGCCGAAGGCCGCCTCAAGAGCGTCTCCCCCGAGGCGGCGCGAGTCCGCTTGGTGTTCGATGACGGCTCGACCTACAGGCACGCCGGCCGGCTGCTGTTCTCGGATGTCAGCGTCGATCCGTCGACCGCGAAAGTGACTTTGCGTGGTGAGTTTCCGAATCCGGAGGGCGAGCTGCTCCCCGGCATGTATGTCCGCGTTCAGATCGAGGAGGCGATCGATGCCAACGGCATCGTCGTGCCCGCCCAGGCCGTGCAGCGGACCACGGCCGGCGGCAGCGCCGTCTACGTCGTCAACGATGAGGGACGTGCGAATTTGCAGCCGGTGCGGCTCGGGCGTCCGCTCAATGGCGGCATGCTGATCGAGGATGGTCTCAAGCCGGGCTGGCGGGTCGTCGTCGACGGCTTCCAGAAGTTCTCGCCGGGCAGCGCGGTCACGCCGGTGCCGTGGAAGGCTTCCGGATCCGACAAGCCGCCCGCTCAGAACTGAACGCTGGCCACGGCCGGAGACCATTCTCATGTCACGTTTCTTCATCGCACGTCCGATCTTTGCCTGGGTCGTGGCGATCTTCATTTGTCTCGGCGGCATCCTGTCGCTTCCATTCCTTCCGGTCGCGCAATATCCGATCATTGCGCCGCCCTCGATCTCGATTTCGACGGCCTATCCAGGCGCGTCGACCGAGAACCTTTACTACAGCGTCACGCGCCTGATCGAAGAGGAGCTGAACGGCGCCGCCGGCATCCTGAACTACGAATCGACGAGCGACACCACGGGCGAGGTCGAGATCATTGCCTCTTTCAAGCCCGGCACGGATATCGAGCTCGCCGCCGTCGACGTGCAGAACCGCATCAAGCGCATCGAGCCGCGCCTGCCGGAGGCCGTGCGCAAGCAGGGCGTCGTCATTCTCGAGGCCTCGAGCGCCATCCTGCAATTCGTCACGCTGACCTCGACCGACGGCAGCCTCGACGAGATCGGCCTGGGCGACGTCGCGACCCGCTACGTGCTGCCGGAGCTCCGGCGCCTGCCTGGCGTCGGCCGGGCGCGGCTGTTCGCGAGCGAGCGCGCGATGCGCATCTGGCTCGATCCCGACAAGCTGTTCGGGCTCGGCCTGACGGCGCAGGACGTCGATGCCGCGATCGCGGCGCAGAATGCGCAGGTGGCCTCGGGCATTCTTGGCGTGCCGCCGTCGCCGCAGCAGCAGCGCACGCAGAACACCGTGCTGGTGAAGGGGCAGCTCGAATCGCCGGAGGAGTTCGGCAACATCGTGCTGCGCGCCAATCTGAACGGCTCCACGGTCAAGCTCTCGGACGTGGCGAAGATCGAGGTCGGCGGCCTGACCTACGCGTTCTCGTCCTGGCTCGACGGCAAGCCTGCCGCCGCAGTCGCCGTGCAGCTCGCGCCGAGTGGCAACGCGCTCGCCACCGCCACGGCGGTCAAGGCGCGGATGGCCGAGCTCGCCGCCTTCTTCCCGCCCGGGGTCAAATACGAAGTCTCCTACGACATCACCCCGGTCATCGCCGAGTCCGTCAAGAAGGTGCTGCTGACGCTGGGCGAAGCGGTGGTGCTCGTGTTCCTGGTGATGTTCCTGTTTCTCCAGAACATCCGCTACACGCTCATTCCCACCATCGTGGTGCCGATCGCGCTGCTCGGCACCTGTGCCGTGCTGCTCAGCCTCGGCTTCTCCATCAACGTGCTGACGATGTTCGGCATGGTGCTCGCCATCGGCATCCTGGTCGACGACGCCATCGTCGTCGTCGAGAACGTCGAGCGCATCATGGCGGAGGAGGGGCTGTCGCCGCGGGCTGCGACCGTCAAGGCGATGGAGCAGATCACCGGCGCGGTCATCGGCATCACCCTGGTGCTGATGGCGGTATTCGTGCCGATGGCCTTCTTTCCCGGCTCGGTCGGCATCATGTATCAGCAGTTCTCGGCGGCCATGGTGATCTCGATCGGCTTCTCGGCGTTCCTCGCGCTGTCGCTGACGCCGGCTTTGTGCGCGACCTTGCTCAAGCCGATCGAGAAGGGCCATGGCCATGCCAAGCGTGGCTTCTTCGGCTGGTTCAACGGCTGGTTCGGGCGGGTGACCAGCCGCTACAGCGGCGCGACGCGCTGGGTGGTGGCGCGCGGCGGCCGCTTCATGCTGATCTATGTCGCGCTGCTGGTCGGGCTTGGCTATTCGCTGTGGCGGTTGCCCGGCGGCTTCCTTCCGGTCGACGACCAGGGCTTCGTCATGGTCGACGTGCTGACGCCGGCCGACGCCAGCACCAACCGCACGCTCGACGTGATCAAGACGGTCGAGAAGAAGCTCGCCGCGACGCCCGGCATCGACATGGTGTCGTTCATCGCCGGCTTCAGCTTCTACGGCCAGGGCTCGAACACGGCGCAGGCCTTCGTCACGCTGAAGGACTGGTCTGAGCGTGGCCGGAACGAGAGCGCGGACGCATTGATCGCGCGGCTCAACCCGGAGCTGGCCAAGATCCGCGACGCCGAGGTGTCGGTGCTGGCGCCGCCGCCGATCGACAATCTCGGCAACACGTCGGGCTTCAGCTTCCGCCTGCAGGACCGGTCACAGCGCGGCTACGAGGCGCTGATGGCCGCCAAGGACCAGCTGTTTGCGGCCGCCGCAGCCTCGCCTGTGCTCGGCAAGCTCAGCGTCGAAGGGCTGCCGCCGGCGCCGCTGGTCCGCCTCGAGATCGATCGCGACAAGGCGGCCGCGCTCGGCGTCACCTTCGCCGCGATCAATGGCGCGCTGTCGACCAGCCTTGGGTCGAACTACATCAACGACTTCCCGAATCTCGGGCGCATGCAGCGCGTCATCGTCCAGGCCAACGACGACAAGCGGACGAAGCCGGAGCATCTGCTGACCTACAGCGTGCGCAACAACGCCGGCGAGATGGTGCCGTTCTCGTCGTTCGCGCGGCTCGCCTGGTCGGTCGGGCCGACCCAGGTCGTGGGCTTCGACGGCTATCCGTCGGTGCGCATCACCGGCAATCCGAAGCCGGGCTACACCTCGGGCGATGCGATCGCGGAGATGGAGCGGCTGATGGGCACGCTGCCGAAGGGGTTCGGCTATGCGTGGACCGGGCAGTCGCTGCAGGAGAAGCTCGCAGGCTCGCAGGCCGCATTCCTGCTCGGCCTGTCGATCCTGTTCGTGTTCCTGTGCCTTGCGGCGCTCTACGAGAGCTGGGCGATCCCGTTCGCCGTGATGCTGGCCGTGCCGCTCGGTCTCATCGGTTCGGTCGCTGCGGCCTGGCTGCGCGGCCTGCCCAACGACGTCTACTTCACGGTCGGCGTCATCACCATCATCGGCCTGTCGGCCAAGAACGCCATCCTGATCATCGAGTTCGCCAAGGACCTGCGGGCCCGCGGCACGCCGTTGATCGAGGCAACCATCATGGCCTGCGAGCTCCGCTTCCGGCCGATCATCATGACCTCGCTGGCCTTCATCCTCGGCGTCGTGCCGCTGGTGATCGCGACGGGCGCGAGTGGCGCAAGCCAGCAGGCGCTCGGCACCGGCGTGCTCGGCGGCATGATCACGGCGACGCTTCTGGCCGTATTCTGGGTGCCGGTGTTCTTCGTCGTCGTGATTCGGTTCTTCACGCGCGACAAGGCGGCGGTCTCCGAGGCGTCGAAGGTGGAGGTGCCGTCAGCGGCGCACTGAGACCTTGGCCGATAGAAGTCGATCGTTCGGCAAACTCCAATGTCGTCCCGGCGAACGCCGGGACCCATAACCACAAGTCGCGGTGTGTGGCAGACACGTCGCCAAGGCTTGCGCTACGATGCCGGCCGGTGGTTCTGGGTCCCGGGGCGGCGCTCCTTCGCGCTGCGCGCGTTGACGCTGGCCCGGGACGACCAGAGGGGGGCGCAGGCAGACCATGGCCGACATCTACGATCCAGACTTCGTCAAGGGCGTGTTCGATCGCTGCTCCGACCGCTACATCACGTTCAGCCTGATCTTCTCGTTCGGCTTCACCGAGCGCTGGCGCCGGCAATGCGTGGCGGCGATGCCGGCGCCGCGGGTCGAGAGCGCGCGCGGCTATGATCTGATGGCCGGGACCGGCGAGGTCTGGCCGCATCTCCTGAAACGCTTCGACGGCATCGGGGCGATCACCGCCGTGGACATTTCCTCCGGCATGCACCGCCGCGCCATGGAACGGCTGCACGCCCACCGCGCGCACCGGATCGACTTCATCGAGGACGATCTGCTGGCGAGCGACCTGCCGCCGGAAAGTGCCGACTTCGTCATCTCGACCTTCGGCCTGAAGACGTTCAATCCCGGCCAGCATGCGCGCCTCGCCGCGCTGATCGCCCGCGTGCTCAAGCCCGGCGGCGTGTTCTCCGTGATCGAGGCGTCGGATCCCAAAGGCTGGTGGCTGCGGCCGCTGTATCTGCTGCATCTCAAGGTCGTGCTGCCGCTGATCGAGCGCATCTTCCTGCGCGGCGCGCAGGATTTTGCGATGATCGGCACCTACACCAGCAATTTCGGCGACGCCTCCGGGCTGGCCAACATGCTGCGCGCGCAGGGTCTGGAGGTCGAGTTCTCGAAATATGTCTTCGGCTGCGCCACCGGGGTTTCTGGACGGAAAATTGGATAGATCGATGCGCCCTCTTGGCTACATGGCGAAAAAGATCGCAACGAGTCCTCACTGGCTGAACGTCGACCAGGTCGCCGACATATATTCGGTCAGTGCCTGCATATCCGTGAACTTTGCCGACTATATCGATGATTGGAAGCACAACGGCTACTGGGTGTTCGATTCACCCGACATCATCGAAGAGCTGGCAAGGACGAAGGGCGTCGATCTCTCGGCGACAACTGTGTTCTACTATGAGGCCTACGAGGTCGAATACGACGAAACCACGCGACAATGGTCTGCGTTCGCGCCCGAACCGTCGCTCACAACCGACGTGCGCGAGCCGGTCAGCGGGCACCTGGAAGGCTTCGACGTCGTATCGTTCTGGTCGCGGACCAGTCCCGAATGTTCGCCGTTGTCCTGTTGTTCGGTTGCCAAGGACGTAGCAGTCAACGCGCATTGCTTGTTCGCTACGTTCGATGAGGCCAAAGCTGCCGTGGAGCGCGGGCTTTTTGACAACACCGAGCCCGGACCGTTCCGCATTCTGGCTGTCTATACCATCGGAGAACCATCAACGACCGCCTGAAACACACCCGCTTATCGAGCGTGCGACGTGCCCGACGGGCAATCCGCGCATTCCCGTCATGCGCCAACTGCCCGTCGTGCCAGTTTGTCGCAGACTTATCAGTTGCAGCGTCGGGCAAATCACCTGCACATTTCCGCGCATCCGGGCCCGCCAAGAGGGACGTTTCGCGATCGTCACGAACGTCGGGCCTGTGATGCGATGGGCGCATCGGTCTGCAGCCTGGTGTCACAGCCGGGCCGACGAACGGAGCGATGCGACGGCGAAATGGTGTGGTCCTGGCGCCCCGATGCTGGCGCCAAGCCGGCGGGGATGATGATCCGCTGGCGACGGGGGCAAGACAGCCGGTCCCCGGGGAGAGCGCCTATAACCCGCTCAAACCATCGCGCAGGGAGGGCCGGGATGTCCCAGCCGAACCTGTGGTTCCTACCCCGTGCATTTTTCTCTGCACGGGGGCCATGGGGGCGGCAGGCTCCCGGCCTTCCCTGCGCCTCTTCTTTGCGAAGAAGGGGACGACGGACGCAAAGCCCGGGCGCCATTCGCCGCGGGATCGCGATGCCATGCCGTCAAAGCCGAACCTCTCAGGAATTCGACGGACGTCATGCGACCAACGCTGTTTGACACCTGTGAAGTCGCACGATCGACAATGATGCACTGACTCGTGCGCTGCGCTAAATCCAGTCAGCGTGCCGGATCCAAGAATCGGATCCAAGAGTCGGATCGTCCGAGGTGATGGCGCTTGCCAGGCGGAGAGCGGATCGCGATGTCTGCAGTACGGATCGCCATTCTCGGCAGCTCGGTGCCGAGCTTCGAGCTGGCCGACGCGCTGATCGCCGATGGCTGCGCGGTCTGCGCGATCGTGCCGCCGCGCGGGACGCTCGGCAGCGGCGTGGCGCGCCGTGCCTCCGCGCGTGGACTGCCGCTGTGCGATGTCGGTCCGTCGATCAACGATCCCGGGACAATCGCGAAGCTGCGGGGGCTTGCCGCCGACCTGTTCGTCAACTGGGGTCATCCCGAGCGCTTCGCGGAGGAGGTGCTGGCGCTGCCGCGGCTCGGCGTCCTCAATCTGCATCCGGGCGAGATCCCCGGCGCGCGCGGGCTCGAGCCGGTGTTCGCGGCGATCATCGAGGGCTGGCCGGCGATCATCCAGACCGCGCATCTGATGAGCACAGCCTTCGACGACGGCCCGATCATCCGCACCCGCCGCATCGCCATCGACGACGCGCCGTATCGCGACGTGGTCGAGGAGCGGCTGCGCGATGGCGCCGTCGGCTTCTATCGCGAGGCGGTTCAGGCCGTGCTGTCCGGCGAGCGCGGTGTCGCGGGAACGGGCCCGCGGCGCTATTTCGGCAAGCTCAAGCCCGACGACGACGTGCTGCGCTGGCATGAGCCGCGCGACGCCGTGATCAGGCGATTGCGGGCGCTGAGTCCGTTCAAGCCGGGGCGCAGCTTTGTTGCCGGTCACGATGAGCCGCTGCTGATCTGGCGCGCGGAGCCGAGTGATGGTGCTGCCGGCGGCGCGGCGGCCGGGCAGGTCATGGCGGCCAGTGACGATGAGCTGGTCGTTGCAGCTGCCGACGGCCCCGTCCGGGTGACGCAATATGAGCGTCCGCCGGCCCTGTCGTCCGCCGCGCTCATCGGCGCGGAGCTGATGGGGGATCAGTCGCGCTGAGGGCCGCGCAGCCGGCTCGCCAGCCTCGCGCGCTTGCGCGCGCGCAGGATGCGATAAGAGAGGCGGCCTTCCGTCATCGCGACCTGCATGTCCGAGCCGGGACGGGCCATCACGAGGTCGAGCACGCGTGCATCGGACTGCGCGGTCGGGTCGTCCGTCTCGGCAGCGGGCGCTGTGCCGAAGCCTGCGAGCTGCGAGGCGCCCTCGGCGGCGCGCGCCAGCATCACGTTCGGCGTGATGTCGCGGTCGCTGAGCACGTCGAGCCCGCAAGCGCTCATCTCGGCGCGGCGCGCCGTCACCTCGTCGCGGTCGAACACGTCGGTGTAGAGAAACACGCCGCCCGGCCGCAGCACGCGCGTCACCTCGGCGTAGAACCGCGCGATGGTGGGGTAGCAATGCGAGCTCTCGACATTGGTGACGACGTCGAAGCTCTGGTCGGGAAACGGCAGCTGCTCGGCGTCGCCCTCGAGGAAGCGGCTGCGCGGCGCAGCGACGGCACGGCGGCAGAACGCGATGTTCTCCGGCGTGAGGTCGATGCCGGTGACCTCGCGCGGCTGGAAGTAGCCGAGCAGCGTGTGCACCGTGCCGCCGCGGCCGCAGCCGACATCGAGCACGTCACGGCCGGTGAGCTCGGTGTCGCCGACCAGCTCGAGGATCAGCCGCACCGAGCTGGCATTGACCGCATCCGGCCGCGGCAGCAGGCGTGCCTCGTCCGGGCCGGACGGCAGATAGCCCCAGTTCATGAACAGGCTGACCTCGCCGAACGGCAGCCCGTCGACGCGCCGGTTCCAGTAGCCGTAGAAGCGCTGGATGCGCGACTTGAAGGCCTCCGGCGCGGTCGCCTTGTCAGGCAGGTCGTAGACGTCGTGATCGGTCATCGCGCAGCCTCGTCACAGCTCGACGCAGTCGGCCAGCTTGCGCAGCCGCAGGATGCGGTATTCGAAGCGGCCGTCCGCGATATGATCGAAGAACTCCGAGCCTTCCGGCGCGAGGAAGTAGCTCATCAAGGCGGCGCGCGTCGGGTCGCCGGCGCCAGAGCCACCGGCGTTGAAGGCGCGCAGCTGCACCTGCGCCGCCTCGCGGCGGGCGGCCAGCACGTTGGCGGTGATGTCGCGATCGGCCTCGATCACGAAGCCGTTGGCCGTGAGGTACTCGCGGGCATGCGCGAACTGGCCGGGCTGCAGCAGGTCGGTATAGGCGAAATGGCCGCCGGGCCGGAGCACCCGGTTGACCTCGCGATAGAAGCGGTCGATGTCCGGATAGGCGTTCGAGGACTCGATGTTCGTGACGAGATCGAAGCTGCCGTCGCCGAAGGCGAGATCCTCGGCGTCGCCCTGGAAGAAGCGCAGACGCGGATCGGTGTGCGCCTGCTTGCAATGGGCGATGCTGGCGGGATTGAGGTCGACGCCGGCAAGGCTGCGCGGCGCAAAGCGGCCGGCGAGCGTCGCCAAAGTGCCGCCGCGGCCGCAGCCGACGTCGAGCACGTCGCGGCCGTCGATACCGAGCGGGCCGAGCAGCTCGAGCACGAGCCGCACCGCATGGCGGTCGAGCATCGCTGCCGGCAGGTCGCCGCGCCAGTCGTCGGGCCGGCTGTCGACCGAAAGATAACCCCAGTTGAAGAACTGCACATAGCCGTCGAGGCTGCTGTCGGCGAGATAGCTGTTGAGGCCGTTGTAGAAATCGATGACGCGCGACTTCAGCTGCGCGGGGGCGACGCCGAGCCGGTCATCGAGACGCGCGGAGCCGGGCTGATCGTGGAGCCTGCTCATCGGTGGCCCCGCCGGCGGTCAACGAGGGCGTGGCGGCGGCGTTCGGCGCGATCATCGACCTCGGCGCTCCCGCTGGTCGTGCCGCCATCCTGGGTCGCGAGCGCGGCCTGGTCGGCGATGGTGGTGGCGCGGAACAGGTCGATCAGCGCGAGGTCGCGGCCGAAATGGCTGTTGATGCGATGAAGCAGCCGGACCAGCAGCAGCGAATGGCCGCCGGCATCGAAGAAGTTGGTGGCGCGGTCGATGCGCTCCCGCTGCAGCAGTTCCTGCCACATCGCATGGACCGCGCGCTCGGCCTCGCCGGCGGGGGGCACCACTGCGACCTGCTCCGGCGCCGCTGCGATCGGCGGCAGGGCGCGGCGGTCGATCTTGCCGGTGCGGGCGAGCGGCATGCGCTCGATCACGGCGAGCTGGCCGGGGATCATGTAGTCCGGCAGCAGCCGGCCGAGATGCAGCTTCAGTTCGGGTCCGATGCTGCGGCCCAGCGCGGTCTGCAGCGGATCGTTGGAGAGCGCGGCCCATGGCTTCGCCACCTGCGAGGCCTCCAGCGGCGAGGCGGGGCGCAGGCCGCCTTGCGGATACAGCAGCAGGTCGAACACGCCGTCGCCGGCGCGCTCGGACAGCGCGAAATCCACCGCGAGGCCGGCGGCCGCAGCTGCCTCCGCGAGCTGCTCAGGATGCGGGGCCTTGGCCGGCTTCGCGATGTCCGGATCCATAGAGGCGAGCAGCGCGAGATCCTCGGTCAGGCGGCCGTCCGGCACGCCGGCGATGCAGAGCGATCCCTGCGCCAGCGCTGCGGCGACCATCGCCGCAATCGGATCGGCGGGATCGAGGGCGGTCCAGGCCATGACGGCTGCTTGTGTCGGGCCGGAGGCGGCGCTGGTCTCGATCACGGCCTCGTAGCGGTACTTGGTCAGCTCGTTGATCGCCATGCCGCGCTTGGCCGCGAGGCGGACGGTGGCGCCGTGCTCGGCGGCGATGCGGGTGAAGAAGGCGGGGTCGAGCACCAGCTCCTTGTCGAAGCGGATGCGGTTGGCGGCGCGCGCAAGAATGGCGGGGCCTCGAAGCGCATGCTGGCGGGCCTCGACCGAGACCGCGAACAGCCGCTGCAGCGGCAGCGACCGGATGTCGCCGAGATAGATCCGCCCGCCGGGCGCAAGGCATGCGAAGGCGCCGTCGAGGACGTGGCGCAGATAGTCCCGGCTCGGGAAGTACTGCACGATGGAGTTGAGAATGATGAGATCGAAGCTGTGCTGCGCAAGGCCGGTGAAATCGTTGGCCTCGCGCTGCTCGATGGTGACGTGGCTCCAGCCGCTGCTGTGCGCGAGCGCGCGCGTACCGGCCACGGCCGGCGGGGAGAAGTCGGTGCCGTGATAGGCCTCGACGACATCGGCAAGGCCGCGCAGCAGCAGCCCGGTGCCGCAGCCGATCTCGAGCACGCGGCGCGGCGCAAGCGCAAGCAGCGCCGCGGTCGTCCGCGCCTGCCACTCGCGCATGTCAGCCACCGCGATCGGCCGGCCAGTGTAGCTGTCGTGCCAGCCGGCGAGATCGGCATCCGCGGCGTCGGCCGCAGGGGCGTAGGTGATCGCGTACAATTCCTGCCAGTCGGATACGAACGCCTGTCCATGCCGCTGGTGCTGCGCGGCCGCAGCGTCCGGCATCAAGGTGACGAAGGCCTCGAGGAATTTGTCGTCATCATTCATCCGCACCACGACAGCGGCTTCGGCGACCGCCGGATGGCGCGTCAGCGCGAGCTCGATCTCCTCGATCTCGATGCGATGGCCGCGGATCTTGACCTGATTGTCGCGACGCCCGACGAACTCGATATTGTCGTCCGGATCCAGCCGCACCAGATCGCCGCTGCGATAGAGCCAGGTGCCGTCTGGGGCGGTGACGAAGCGTGCGTCGGTCGCTTGCGTGTCGCCGAGATAACCGATGGCGAGGCCGTTGCCGCCGATGCACAGCTCGCCGGGCATTCCGGCCGGGACCGGTCGGAGATCGGCATCGAGGATGCGGCAGATGACGCCGGGCAGCGGCCGTCCGATCGGCACCGTGGCGGCGCGCTCGGACAGCCGCTCGATCGGATGGAAGGTGGCGAAGGTCGTCGTCTCCGTCGGCCCGTAGACGTGCAGCAGGCGGCCAGGCCGTCCTGCGGCGAGCACGCTGCGCACGTGATCGGTGTTGACCGCCTCGCCGCCGAACAGCACGAGCCGCAGCGGTGCGAACGCCTGAGGCGTCAACTGAGCGATCTGGTTGAACAGCGCCGTCGTGACGAACATGACCGAGACGGCGCGGTCGCGCAGAGCGCGCGACAGCGCCTCGGGATCGAGCAGGGTGTGCTTGTCGACCAGCACGACGCAGCCGCCATTGAGCAGCGCGCCCCAGATCTCGAAGGTGGCGGCATCGAACGCGAGCGGCGCGGCCTGCGCGATGCGGTCTTGCGGCGTGAGCGCAGCATAGTCGGTGTCGAGCACGAGATTGGCCACCGCGCCCTGTGGCACCAGGATGGCCTTGGGCGTGCCGGTGGAGCCCGAGGTGAAGTTGACATAGGCCGGGCTGTCGGAGCCGATCAGCGCCGGCAGCGATGCGGCGGCATCCGCGCTGTCGTTCGCGACGATGATGCTGAGCGAGCCGTCGATGCGGCTGAGGGTGCTGCGCAGATCGGCCGTCGTGACGACGTGGCGGACGCCGGCCTGGTTCAGCATCAGCGCAAGCCGCGCGTCGGGAAGCGTGGGATCGAGCGGCAAATAGGCGCCGCCGGCGCGGATCACGGCGAGCAGCATGATGATCGCGTCGGCGGACCGTTCGGTGACGACGCCGACCACGTCGCCTGGCGTGACGCCAGCGGCGACGAGGCGTTCGCCGAGCGCGCGGCTGGCGGCCTCGAGCGCGGCATAGCTGAGCGCCTGGCCGTCATCGCCGTCGATCGCGACGTGCCGAGGATATGCGGCTGCGACGGCCTCGAAGCGGCCCGCAAGGCCTCGATCGCCGCCCGGCCTGCCACGCGGTCGCTCCAGCGCCTGCTGCTGCGTCCGCAGATCCGACGGCAAGGTTGTAGCGAGCGACGACAGGGGCAGGTCAGGCGCCGCGAGGGCGGCGGCGAGCAGGGTGACGAACTGATCGGCGAGGCGCGTCGCCGTCGCCGCGGTGAACAGGTCGCTGGCGTAGACCAGCAGTCCCGCGATGGCGCCGTCGCGCTCGAACAGGTGGGTCTCGATGTCGAACCGCGTGGTGCGGATGTCGACCGGAAACGGCGCAGCCGCGACGCCGGGCAGGACGAGGCGGTCGTCGGTGGCGTTCTGCAGCGCGAAGGCGACCTGGACCAGTGGATTGCGCGCGGGATCACGGTCGGGGTGCAGGCGCTCGACCAGCTGCTCGAACGGCAGGTCCTGGTTCTGATAGGCCTCCAGCGCAACGCCGCGAATGCGTGCGACCAGCGCCTCCAGCGACGGCGCATCGGCGAGGTCGATCCGCAGCGCGAGCGTGTTGACGAAGAAGCCGATCAGGTCCTCGGTCTCGTGATAATGGCGGTTGGCGATCGGGCTCGCCACCGCAAAATCCTCCTGCGCGGCGGCGCGGCCGATGACGGCGGCGTAGATCGCGAGCAGCACCATGAACGGCGTCGCGTTGCAGCGCTCGGACAGTGCTTTCAGGCGTGCCGTGGTCTGCGCGTCGATCGTGATCGGCACCAGCCGGCCGCGGTAGGACTGCCGCGCTGGACGGCGATGGTCGAGCGGCAGGCGCAGCGGGGGCAGGTCGGCGAGCCGTGCCGTCCAGACCTCGAGCTGCGCCTGCGCGCGTGCGCCGGAGAACCAGCCGCGCTGCCACGCCGCGAAATCGGCATAGCGCAGCGGCAAAGGCCGCAACGTGGCGCCGCCTGTCAGCAGCGACAGCTCGCGCGCGAGCACGGTGAGCGACCAGCCGTCGCAGGCGACATGGTGCATCACGAGAGCCAGCACGGCCTCCTCGGGCCCGGTCAGGATCACCGTGGCACGCAGCAAGGGCGCTTGCATCAGGTCGAAAGGTTCGAGCGCTGCGGCGGCGACAAGCGCGCGCGCTTGATCGGACGCGTCGCACTGATCGCGCAGATCGACGATGCGCAGCGGGCAGGCCATCGCGGGCAGCGGCTCCTGCCAGGATTGCCCATCGCGCTCGACGAACCGGCTGCGCAGCGGCTCATGGCGGGCAACGATCTGATCGAGCGCGGCCTGCAGCACGTCGATGCCGAGCGATCCGTGGAGCTGGTAGGCAATCGGAACGTTGTAGCCTGCCGTGCCGGGATCGAGCCGCTCCAGAAACCACAGCCGCTGCTGTGCGAAGGACAGCGGCGCAGCTCCCGAGCCGGCCTTGCCGGCGATCGCCTCGCGGTTATCAGGAGCATCCGGGGTGCTCGCGGTGATGGCCGCGGCGAGCAGGCGCGGCGTCGGCTGTTCGAACACGAGCCGCAGCGGCACGGTGGTGCCGCGGCGCTGCGCCAGCTGCGAGATCACGCGGGTGGCGAGCAAGGAATGGCCGCCATTGGCGAAGAAGTCGCTGTCACGTCCAATCGGCCGCGCCAGCAGCTGCGACCAGATCGCGATGATCTCGCTTTCGAGATCGCCGGCGCCGTCGTCCGACGTGTCGGTCGTCGTCATGGCCGGTGTGACCAGGCGCAGCGCGGCGCGGTCGATCTTGCCGTGATCGTTGACCGGCAGGCGCGGCAGCGGCGCGATCCGCGACGGGATCATGTAGTCCGGCAGCTCCTGCCGCAGCCAGTGCAGGATCGCGGAAATCTCGGCGCCCGCGCTGCCAAGCGTGACGAAGGCGTCGAGCGACTTCTCCTCATGGTCGGCGCGTACGATCACGGCGGCCTCAGCCACGTCCGGATGGCGCGCGAGCGCGAGCTCGATCTCCTCGATCTCGATGCGGTGGCCGCGGATCTTGACCTGGTTGTCGCGCCGGCCGACGAACTCGATACTGTCGCCGGGATCGAGCCGGACCAGGTCGCCGGTGCGATACAGCCGGGTGCCATCGGGCGCAGTGACGAAGCGGGCGTCGGTCCCGGCCGGGTCGCCGAGATATCCGCACGCGAGGCCATTGCCGCCGATGCAGAGCTCGCCAGTCATGCCGGCCGGCACCGGTTCGAGATCGTCGCCGAGGATGCGGCAGATCACGCCAGGCAGCGGCCGCCCGATCGGCACCGTGGCGGCCTGTTCCGGCAGCTGCTCGATCGGATGGAAGGTGGCGAACGTCGTCGTTTCCGTCGGACCGTAGACATGCAGCAAGCGGACCGGGGGACCGGCCGCGAGCACGCTGCGGACATGGTCGACATTCACCGCCTCGCCGCCGAACAGCACGAGCCGCAGCGGTGCGAAAGCGACGGGCTTCAATTGCGCGACCTGGTTGAACAGCGCCGTGGTCAGGAACATGACGGAGATGGCGCGGTCGCGCAGGTCGCGCGCGAGCGCGTCCGGGTCGAGCAGGGTCTGCTTGTTGATCAGGACGATGCTGCCGCCGTTGAGCAGCGCGCCCCAGATCTCGAAGGTGGCGGCATCGAAGGACAGCGGCGCAGCCTGCGCAATGCGATCGTCAGGCCCGAGCCGCGCGTAGTCGGTATCGACTACGAGATTGGCGACGGCCCCCTGCGGCACCAGGATGGCCTTGGGCGTGCCGGTCGAGCCCGAGGTGAAGTTGACATAGGCAGGACGGCCGGCATCGAACAACCCCGGCGCTGGCAGCGATGCGGCGGCCGCGCCGTCCGCGGAATCGTCATCGGCCAGGATGACCTGAGGTGCATCATTCATGCACGCGAACCGCTCGCGGACCGCAGCGGTCGTGACGATGTGCCGGACGGCGGCCTGCGCCAGCATCAACGACAGCCGCGCCGCGGGCAGCGCTGGATCGAGCGGCAGATAGGCGCCGCCGGCGCGGATCACGGCGAGCAGCATGACGATCGCGGCGACGGAGCGCTCGGCGGCGACACCGACGATATCGTCCCGCGCCACGCCGGCCGCGACCAGCCGCTCGCCGAGCCTGCGGCTGGCCATATCGAGTGCGGCATAGCTCAGCGTCCGGCCGTCGTCGCCCTCGATCGCTGGGCGCGCGCCTTGCGCGGCGACGAGAGCCTCGAAGCGGGCGGCGAGACCCGCATGGCCGCCGGGCAGCGTCCGCGGCCGTTCCAGAAACTGCCGTCGCCTGTTCAGGTCGGCCGACGAGTCCAGTGGCAGCTCGGAGAGCTGGCTCTCGGGCGCGGCGACGCAGGCCGCGAGGAGGTGCACGTAGCGGCGCAGCCAGCGTGCGGCCCCCGCGCGGCTGAAACTGTCGCTGCGCGCAGTGAGCATCAGCCGCAGGCCGCCGGGCGCGTCGGCATCCGTCCCGATCAGCGCGAGTTCGCTGTCCGCGGCCGGCTCCAACAGCGCCGAGGTGGCGTGGCCGGCGAGTGGCCAGACGTGAAGCTCGAGATCGAAACGCGTGGTGCCGCGCTCGAACCCGACCACGCTGACATCGATATCATCCAGGAGCAGCGGCGTATCCGGTGTTGCCTGATAGGCGAAGCTCGTCAGCGCGGGATCGGCAAGCAGCGCCGAGCCGTTCGGCAACTCGTCGTCCGCAGCCTCGAGTGCCGCCGCGAGGTTGTCATGGACCTGACTCAGCAGATCGGAAAAGCGCAGCGCGCTGGTGCAGTCGGCGGCGACGATGAGCGTGTCGACATGAAAGCCGATCTGCTCGCCGAGGGAGGCATCGCGGCGGCCGGCCGCAGGCACAGCGATGATAGGCATTGGACTTGCGGACAGGCGCGAGACCAGCAGCATCTGCACGGCCAGCAGCACGGCGGCGGGGCTGGTGCGGCGCTGCCGCGCGAGCTCACGCACACGTTCATGCAGGCTCGCCGGAAGGCGCGCCGCCAGCGTGTGGCCATCGTGAGCCCGCCCGCGCGCGCGGACTGCGTCATGCGGGAGGGGCGCTGGGCTCGTCGCGGGCAGGGGCGCCGGTGCGGGCCGGCGGACCGTTGCGGAACATGGCGCCTCGACCGCGCGCGGCGCCGGCTGCCACGTCTGCCCCGCGTGACGCGCGCGATAGGCGGCCGAGAGGTCGCGGCAGAACAACGCGTGCGACCAGCCGTCGGTCACGATGTGGTGAATCAGATGGATGAGCAGATGATCGTCGTCAGCGAAGCGGACCAGGGTCGGGCGCAGCAGCGGCGGCTGGTCCAGCGCGATCGGTTGTCGCGACAGCCGCGAGGCGAGTTCGCGCGCGAGGGCTTCGCGGGCGCCCGGCGCGACCTCCGAATGATCGAGCCGTGTGATCCGGATCGGAGATGGTGCCGCGATGAAGCGCGCCGGCTCCCCATCGGCCTCGCGAAAGCCGGTACGGAGTGCGTCATGAACCGCGATGAGATCGCCGAGCGCGGCTTCGAGCGCCATGACGTCGAGCGGCCCGGCCAGGCGATAGGCGGCGGACACGTTGTACGGCGCCTCGTCAGGCGCGAGCCGGCTCGCGAACCACAGCCGCCGTTCTGCGGCCGATGGACGGGAGACATCGCGCAGCTGAGCGATGATGGCGGCGCGATCCGCGGCAATCGCCTCGCGCAGCTCCGTCGTCAGCGCGCCCGCGGGAGCGCGAAATCGCAACTGCTCGCCGTCCAGGAACAGCACGATGCCGCGGCTCTGCAGGGTGGCGATGAATGAGGCTGAGGTCACAACACGCCGGCCTCATAGGGAGCCGCCACGCCTTCGGCGAGGCGGCGCGCGACGCCGCGGACGGTCGCATCGGCATAGAGATCCTGCAGGCTGCCCTGCCAGCCAAGCTGAGCGCGCAATTGTCCGAGCAGGCGCATGGCGAGCAGCGAGTCGCCGCCGAGATCGAAGAAGTCGTCGTCCGGGCTTGCAGGGGAAAGCTTGAGAACGGACGTGAACAGGGCGGCTACGGTCGCCTGATCGCGATCGTCGACCTGCAGCCCGTCGGAGCTGTCCGTCTGTGTCGTCAGATGAGCCAGCAGCGCGTCACGATCGACCTTGCCGTTGGCCGACAACGGAAACGACGGCACGATCACGATCCGCGACGGGATCATCGCCGGTGGAAGCTCGGTCTGCAGCCGCAAGCGCCATTGCGATTCGCATCCATTGGATGCGGACGAGGCGGTGACGAACGCATGGAGCCTGACATCTCCCGGCGACAGCTCCACGGCGATCACGACCGCGCCGCTGACACCGTCGAGGGCTTCGAGATGGCGGGCGATGGCGCCGGGCTCGACGCGGTGCCCGCGGACCTTGATCTGCTCGTCGAGACGGTCGAGGAAGATCAGCGAACCATCGGGCCGCATGTGGACGCTGTCACCGCTGCGATACATGAGGGCACCCGGGCGGAAGGGATCCGGCCGGAACCGATCGGCGGTGAGCTGCGCGTCGCCAAGATAGCCGCTTGCAACAGCCTCTCCGCCGATCCAGAGCTCGCCTTCCATGCCGTGCGACACCGGATGCTGATCGCAATCGAGCACATAGCAGGCGGTGCCGGCGACGGGACCGCCGATCGAGAATGGCTCGCTCGGCGGCGCCGCTGCGGTGAAGCGGGCTGCCGTGGTGAAGACCGCCGTTTCCGTCGGCCCATAGCAGTGCACGACGGCGCTCGCGCCGGCGTCGAGCACCCGGCGCGCAGCCGCGGCGCTGCCACGTTCGCCGCCGTTGAGGACCTCGACGCCGGCAAGTGCGTCAGGACGGTCCTCGGCGATCCGGTTGAACAGGCCGGTCGTGATGAAGCTCGTCGTCACCCCATGACGACGCACCAGCGCGGCGATGCTGTCCGGTGTCGGCGGCGCGTCAGGATGGAGCACGACGCGCGCGCCGGCCGCGAGGAACGGCCAGAGATCGAACACCGCCGCATCGAAGCTCGGCGGCGACAACGCGAGCGCAACGCGGTCTGCATCGATCGCCGCGTAGGTTGGCGAGACCATCAGCCGCGTGACGTTTTCGTGGCGGACCACGACGCCTTTCGGCCGACCGGTGGAGCCGGAGGTGAAGATCACATAGGCCGTGTCGGACGCGCGAGCGGCGGGCGGCGGCACCGCAGCCCCCTGAGCGAGCGCATCGGTCGTGATCACGCGATCGCGCCATTCGGCTGCGAGCTCCTGCGACATCCCGGCGCGTGCGACGATCAGCGCCGCCTGCGCCGCTGCGAGAACACGCTCGGTGAAGGCTTGAGGATAATGCGGCGCGATCGGAACATAGAAGCAGCCTGCGTCCAGCACCCCGAGCAGCAGCGCGGGCAGGTCGAGATCGCGGCCGGCAAGCACGGCGATCGGGTCGCCGCGCCGTGCGCCGCGCGCGATCAGGCCGGCACGAACCTGATCGGCGCGCGCGATCAGCTCTGCATAGGTCATGCAGCCTGCAGCGCTGATCAGCGCCGGCGCGTCCGGCGACCGCGCAGCCGCGGCGCGAACCAGCTCGCCGATGGTGCCGCGCACCGGCTCCGGATGGTCGTGCCGGGCCAGCGACAGTTCGGGGTTGACGATCATGCGCGGGCCGCCGATCCCGGCCATCGCCTACTCGACGGGAACGCGTTGCGGACGGCGCTCCTTCGGACCGCTGTCGGCGCGCTGCTCTTCCTTTTCGACCACGGCCAGCAGGCCGCGCAGCAGCTCGGCTTCGCTGCGCAGGATGTGCTTGCGCATGATCTGCGCGCTCTCGGCGCGGCCGGCCAGCAGGGGCCCCAGCACCTGATTGATGGCGGCCTGCGCGTAGTTGAGCAGCGGCTGCAGATCGATCGCTTTCAGTCCGAGCGTCGCAGCGTCGACGGTCGCGTCGTCCTTGTCGTGGGCTTCGGTCATGGGTCTGGTCCTTTCACGAATCCTTGCTGGGGAAGGGAGTGGGGCGAGATGGCATCGCGGTGCGTAGCTCGGTGGCCCCGGAGATGGTCGGCCTGATCTGCTGGGCCAGCGCGGCGGACTCCGTCGCTGCCGCGGTGGCCGTGGCGATCGCCTGGGCGCGGCTGGTCTGGACCGGGCTGATGGTGGCGGCCGCGGTCGGGGTGGGCGACGCTGGGCTGACGGGGGCGGGCGGTGCCGCGGCGGCCGGGCGGGCGTGGGTCGCGGGTGGTGGTGAGGAGGGCTTGTGCAGCTTGCCGATCAGGTTTTCGACCACTGCCAGCTGTCCCTTGTAGAGCTCGGCCTGAGCCTTCAGGGCCTGCTCCAGCAAGGTTCGCATCGCCGAATTGTGGGTGTCAGCGACATGGCGCAACTCGTCCCTCAAGGAGTCCGACGCGTCCATCGCCCGTTTCAGGAACGGGAAGCTTCCGCGGTTGATCATGAATGCGCATCCTTTCTGAATGTGATCTCGAGTGCGTCGCCGTTCATCTTCGCGCCCGACGTCTGCATCGCTACCAGGGCGCGGGGTAGCAGGATGACGCGCTTGAACGTACCGATCCGGATGAAGAGATCCTCGTTGTCGCGGGAGATCTCCACCTTGTCCTTTGGCGCAAACCGCAACTGCACCGACAGCCTGTGCTCGTTGTCCGAAATCTTGGCGAAGCCGAACGGTGCCGTCGAGACACGGACCTCCGCCGGGTCGGCATCGCCATAGAGCTGAATGCCAAACTCCTCGAGCCGCTCGACGCCGACCACCTCGCTACGCTGGAACGGAATGATCGCGATCGGCACCGGATCGAAGTAGCTATGCACTGTCTCGATCATAGCGGTCTGCCGTTCCACCCAGTGCGAGAAGTAGCCGTCGCCCTTGGGCAGCATGCGGTTCACGACGACGGTGTCAATGGCGATCCCGTAGAGATTGAAATACATGTAGGCCCGCTGGGTCTCGCGGACCACCATCTGGTCGGGCACCGTGACCAGCCGCAGCGAGGTGATGGTCGGGTCGTGCAGCATCGTCTCGACGCCTTCGAGCTTCTCGAACAGGCTCTGCAGGGCTGCGAAATAGCCATCCTCGGGCAGCATCATGGACTCGCCGCCGAACTTCTTGGCAATAGGCCGCAGCACGCTGGCGACGCGCCGGTCGATCTTCAGCCGCTTGCGCACATACCAGTCGATCGAGCCGATGATCGAGACGAAGCGCAGCGACTCGCTGGTCGGCGGGCAGTCGACGACGATCACGTCGTAGGTGCCTTCGCGGGCATATTGGTTGATGTGGAGCAGGGCGATGATGTCCTCCATGCCCGGCATGATCGCCGCCTCCTCGGCGACGATGCCGTCGAGCCCGCCACCCATCAGCAGATAGGCGATGTATTTGTAGACGTCGCCCCAGTTGCGCTGCATCTCCTCCTGGACGTCGATCTCCTGGAAATCGAGATTGTCGCGCACCTTCACCGCCTGCCCGCGCGCGGTGCTGAACAGCTCGTCGCTCATGTTGAAGCTGTCGGCGAGGCTGTGCGCGAGGTCGAACGACATCACGATGGTCTTGCAGCCGCGGGCTGCCAATGCGACGGCCGTCGCCGCGGCCACGGTGGTCTTGCCGACGCCGCCCTTGCCCGAGACCATGATGATGCGCGGCTTGGCGCGCGAAGGTGCAGTCCCCGTCATGAAATGCGCAACTCCGAAGCTGTGGGACCGCGCGCGGTGAACGCGTCGCGCAGCCGTTCCGCGACGGCGCGGGCGATCAACGCCACGACGGCCGGCATCGCGTGATGGATGAAGAAGTGATTGCCGTCGAACATCTCGCAACGGAGAGGCTGCGACGTCATGGCCTGCCAGCTCTGCAGCTCGGGCAGGCCGGCAATCCGATCGCTGCGGCCGCCGATGGCCAGGATCGGGCAGGAGAGCGGTGGCCGGGAACGCCAATCATAAGTCTCGCACAGCCTGAAGTCGGCGCGCAGCGCCGGCAGCACCAGCGCCAGCAGCTCCGGCTCCTGCAACAGCACCGACGGCAGGCCGCCCAGTTCCATCACGGCCGCGATGAAATCCGCGTCGGGCAGATGCGAGATCACGGGAAACCGGCGCGGGAGGTTGGGTGCACCGTGTCCGGAGACGATCAGGAGCTCCGGCCTCGGCAGGCCGCGCTCCTGCAGCGCTTGCGCGAGCTCATAAGCGAGCATCGCGCCCATGCTGTGCCCGAACAGCGCGTAGGGCCGGTCGAGCCAGGGCGTGATGGCCGGGACCAGTTGCGAGATCAGCTTGTCGGCGTCGTCGATCGCGGGCTCCATGATGCGGCGTTCGCGGCCGGGCAGATGGACCGGCGAGAAAGCGATCCAGCCTGGCAGCTTCAACGACCACTCGCCGAAACTTGCGGCATTGCCGCCGGCAAACGGCAGCGCGAACAGGCGCAGCCGGCGCGGCGTTTCTGGATCGCCGCCGATCCAGGCGTGGCTTCCGGCGCTCCGGGATGCAGACGGGGCGAACATGCGCGTCACGGTCCCGGCTCCAGGCTGGTGTCGGGCTGCAGGGCCGGCGTGATCACGTCGCGGCCCTCCGGGCCGGGCGGGACGTCGCCGATCCAGCCCTGGACGTGCAGCCACTGGCAGATCTCGTCGACGGCGGCCTCGACGTCGGTATGGGCCAGCGCTGCCTCAATCACCTTGCGCGTCTGGCCGACGTCGAACGGATGCGGAGCCGCATCGAAATACGGATCGATGCGCTTGAAATTGGTGCCGAGAAGCTGCGCACACTGATATTCGATGATGGCGCCGCCGCCGCGGATGGCGAGCCGCACCAGCAGCATCGGCTCCTTCGGCGACAGCAGCCATTGGCCGTAGCCCCAATCGGCGATGCCGTCGACGATCTCGGGCTTCACCGACAGCGGCTTGCGGCCGCAGCCGACCGAGAGCACGCTGACGCTTTCAACATCGATCGGCTCACCCGCGGCGCGGCGCTGCTCGAACACCGCCGAGACCGCGCACATCGACGGATTGTTGGCGACCAGCCCGCCGTCGAGATAGCCGATGTCGCCGCCGGCGATGCTGGCGAAGATCGGGCTGATCACGGGAATATTGCTGGTGCGCAGGGCGACGTCGACGACCCGCTCGTCGGGCGAATAGTCGACGATGCCGGGAATGTTGTGGAACAGCCGCGGCCGCCACTGCCGCTGGCGTTCGCCGGCGTGCTCGTGATGCAGCTGGAACGCGGGCACGATGACGCGGCGCTTGAGATCGTGGAGCCGGGTGTCCGCGCCGAAATAGCTGACCAGGAAGTCGATCATCCGTTGCCGGTCGTCGAACGCCTTGGCGCCGACGAAGCCGGCGACCAGCCGGGTCGGCTTGAAGGTGAAGGTGGTGTCGAGGATGTGCTCCCAGAACCCCAGCGCGCCCTCGATGCCCTGATCGGGATCCTCGTGCGCCGCCAGGAACAGCGCATTCAGTCCGCCTGCGGACGTGCCGGCGATGATGTCGGCGCGGTCGAGAAAATGGCCGCCATGCCGTCCGATCCGATCAGCGGTGCGGCGCAGCACCTCAGCCGTGACATAGCCGCTGATGCCGCCATCCATCGCGAGAATGCGCTGATGAGTCATGGCTGCGCTCCGTCGCTTCCAGTGAGGCCGTCCGTGATCGCTTCGGCAAGAGCTGCGACGGATCTGCGCCCGAGCAGTGTCAGATGCGCCGCACGCACCACGCGGATCCCGGGGGGCATCGTCAGATGTGAGCGGACGGTTGCGACCAGCGGATCATCCGCAGCGATCGCGCCGTCCACGCTGGCGCGCACGATCAGCGTTGGTCCGCCAAAGGCGCCCGGTGCATAGTCGAGCCAGGCGCGGCTCAGCGCGGTGAAGCACGGCCAACGGCGGATCAGCTCGCGCATCAGGCCAATCACGATCTTCGCCGTACCGGTGTTGCGGTCGCCGGCCAGACGCGCCAGGTCGGTGATGTCGGCCGGTGACCGCGGCACGCTGCGGAGTAATTCGCGGCCGAGCCCGACCGCCAATGCCCCGACGCGCAGCAGGCTGCGTTTTCCGGCCCGCCAGGGCAGGCCGGCATCGATGAGAACCAGCTGCACCGCCTCGCCCGCGGCCTCCAATTGCCGCGCCATCTCGAAGGCGATGGCGCCGCCGAGCGACCAGCCGCCGACGCGATAGGGGCCGTGCGTCGCGACCTTCCTGACCAGCGCGACATAGCTCGCTGCAAGCCCGACAAGGTCCGCGGCCTGCTCTGCCGCCGGGGCTTCAAGGCCGAACACCGGCCAGTCTGCCGGCAGCGCCTCGGCGAGTGCGCCATAGCCGAGCGAGGTGCCGATCGCCGGATGCACGAGGAAGAGGGGCGGCGCGCCTCCGTCGCGGCGGAACGGCAGCAACTGGGCCGGCAGATCCGCGTCGCGATCGTCTGACGTGAGGGCGCGGGCGATCTGCGCGATGCTCGATCCCGCAAACAGCGTGGACAGCGCCAGCTCGAACCCGATCGTACGCTGCAGCCGGTCTCGCAAGGTCAGCAGCAGCAGCGAATGGCCACCGAGCGTGAAGAAGTCGGCGTCGCGATCGAGCTCGGCGGCCTGTGCGAGGTCGCGCCCGAGCACGCCGGCCACGATGGACGCCACCTGCAGCTCCATTTCATTGCCCGGAGACGCCCGGCGCGGACGCTCGGCGTGATCCAGCGAGGTCAGCAGCATCGACAGATCGAGCTTGCCGTGACGCGTGCGCGGCATCGCCGGCACGACGACCATGCGGTCCGGTACCAGATAGGCGGGAAGACGCTGGCGCAGGAACTCCGCGAGCGAAGCACCATCGAGCTTGGCGGAGCCGCGCGGAGTGGTGAAGGCGACGAGACGCCCGTCATGCATCGTCACGGCGGCCTCGGTGACATCCGGATGTCGTATCAACGCAGCCTCGATCTCGGCCGGCTCGATGCGGTGACCGCGCAGTTTCAACTGCTGGTCTGTCCGGCCAAGATACGTTATTCGTCCGTCGTGATGGAGCCGGCCGCGATCGCCGGTGAGATAGAAGCGCTCGCCGGGCGCGAGCCGAAGATCGGTCCGGAAGCGTGCCGCTGTCTCCTGCGCATCGCCGAGATAGCCGCGCGCAAGCCCGATGCCGCCGATCGCGATCTGGCCGGCGATCCCGCTCGGTAAGGCCGATCCTTTGCCATCGACGACGGCCACGCGATGACCACGGATCGGACGGCCGATCGTCGGAGCCGCATCGCTTTCGACGCGCGCGATGGTGCTCCAGACGGTCGTCTCAGTCGGGCCATAGGCGTTGAACAGATCGACCCGACCGGCCCATTCACCGAGCCCGGCCGGACAAGCTTCTCCGGCAACCACGACGGTGCGAAGCGAGGGATGGTCTTCGGGGTGCAGGTGCAGCAGCATCGAGGGCGGCAGCGTGACGTGCGTCGCGCGGCCCGCGCGGATGCGGGTCGAGACGGAGAGGCGGTCGATCGTGTCGCCCTGGTCGGGCAGCAGCAAGGTCGCGCCATGCGCCAGCGCCATCACCACCTCGAAGATGAAGGCGTCGAAGCTGATCGCGGCGAATTGCAGCACCCTCGCGCTGGCGCCATCAGTCAGGATATCGTCGACTTGCGCGTCGGCGAGGTTGGAGAGGCCGGCATGCTCGACCATGACGCCCTTCGGGCGTCCGGTGCTACCAGAGGTGTAGATGAGGTAGGCGAGCTGGCCGGCCAGCGGCCATGACAGCGGCGCAGGCCTCGCGTCTGCCAACAGCTCGGTCACCGAGGCCTGCGGCACGTCGGCTGCGAGCGGCTCCTGCGCTGGAGCGGTGGTCAGCAGCAGCGCGGGGCGCGCATCGGCAACGAGCTCGGCGATACGCGCGGGCGGCAGGTCATGCGCGAGCGGCAGATAGCAGCGGCCGCTGCGCCAGATCGCCAGCAGTGCAATGATGAGTGCGGGCGAAGATGGTCCAACCACCGCGACGACCGTGCCCTCCGGCGAGCACTCCGCGAGCGCGGCGGCGAGCGTTTCGACCTGCGAGGCGAGCGCGCCATAACGGATCTGCTCGCCGCGGCAGACCAAGGCCGGATGGTCGGGACGGGCGGCGGCGTGTTGCGTGAAGCGTTGGGGCAGGCTGATATAGGGCAGCGCCGGTGTGCCGGCCGCATGCGCGGCCAGGGCCTCGCGCTCGGCAGGCGTGATCAAGGCGAGGTCGGCGATGGCGGTCGCCGGACGCGTCACGGCGCCGGTGAGCAGGGTCCTGAAGCGTGCGGCAAATGCATCCATGCTCTGCCGCGAGAACAGGCTCTCCGCATAGGTCAGCACGCCGCGCCAGCCGCCGGCGCCGTCGGGAAACAGATGCAGCTCGAGATCGAAGCGCGTCGCCTTGTAGTCGGCCGACAGGATGGTGACCGTCGCGTCGCCGAGCCGGCTGCTGGCCGGGAAATCCGGCTGCACCGACAGCGCCACCTGCACCAACGGATTTCGCGACGGATCGCGCCGCGGGTTGAGAGCCTCGACCAGCCGGTCGAACGGCGTCGACGCATGATCGAGCGCCGCCATGACGGTGCGATGCGTCTGCTTCACCAGGTCGGCGAAGCTGCGCTCCGGATCGAGCCGCTGCCGCATCACCAGCGTGTTGACGAAGAAGCCGATCAGAGACTCCAGCTCGGGACGCTGGCGGTTGGCGGTGACCGAGCCGACCGCAAGATCGTGCTCGCCGGTGTAGCGGTGCAGCAGGGCGGTGAAGGCGGCGAGAAACACGGCGAAAGCAGACGTGCCGTGCTGACGCGCGAGCGCATCGATCAGCCGGCCATGCTGCGGCGTGATCGCCACCGCGACAGCATCGCCGGTGTGGCTCTGCTGCGGCGGCCGCGGCCGATCGGTCGGAAGCTCCGTCGAGGGCAGCTCGGCCAGAGCTTGCCGCCACCAATCCAGCTCGTCTGCGAGGCGCGGGTCACTTTCGGCCTCGTGATAAGCGAGGTCGGCGTAGTCGATCGCCAGCGGCGGCAGCGTTTCGCCACGATAGAGCGCATCGAGGTCGCGCAGCAGCACGCCGACGCTCCAGCCGTCGGTGATGATGTGATGCAGGTTGAGCAGCAGCGCGTGGTCGTGCTCGCCGAGCTTGACCAGATCGGCGGCGAAGAGTGGTGCGCGGGTCAGGTCGAACCGGTGCTGGGCGTGGCGGACCACGAATGAGTTCAGGCGCTGCCCGCGCTCGTCGCCGACGAGTTGCGACAGGTCGCTGTGCTCGAGCATGAAATCGACACGCGGCGCGATCAACTGGCATGGCTCGCCGTCGTGTTCGCCGAATGACGTCCGCAGCACGGCATGGCGCGCGATCAAGACGCTGAGAGCCGCTTCGAGACGGTCGGGATCGAGCGGTCCGGCGAGCCGCAGCGGCAGCGGCGAGTTGTAGGCATAGTCGCCGGGCGACAGACGATCCAGGAACCAGAGCCGGCGCTGCGCGGCCGTCAGCGGCGCTGTTCCACCCGTCGCCGGCAGCAACTTGGCGATGGGTGAGAGCTTCGCCTGGGGAACGCGCGCCGCGGCGAGCTGCGCGTCCAGCGCCGCGCGTTGCGCCGGCGAGAGCTGCCGCAGCCGTTCGGCGATGTCTGCTGCCGCCGTCATGACGCCAGCGCCTCCGGCACGCTTTTGCCCGCGAGCTGATCGAGCCCGTCGAGCAGCGCGGTCAACGTGGCCTGATCCGTGGTCACGGTCAGGGCCTGGCCGATGCTGAGGGCCAGGCCGGCCACCGTCGGTGCGGCAAAGAACGTCTTCAGCGACAGGCGGACGCCAAACTGATCGGTGACGCGCGCCAGCAATTGAACGGCACGCAGCGAATGGCCGCCGAGATCGAAGAAATTGTCGTCGGCGCCGATCCGGTCGATGCCGAGCAACTGGCTCCAAAGGGTAGCGAGCCCGGTCTCGATCTCGCCATCCGGCGCACGATAGGCGGTCCGGCGCTGAGAGGCGCGCGGTTGCAGCGCCGATATGGTCTCGGTGCCGTCCTCGCGCGCAATCCAGACCTGGCGGCGCTGCGCAAGGTCGCCGCGGGTGACGACGAACTGCTCGGCATCGCCCTGCAGGATGATGCGCATGATCGTAGCGAGGCTCTCTGCCGGGCGCATCGCGAATGCGTCCATGCTGGTGCCGGAGCCTGCCGCGAGCTCATCGTCGCGGGTCAGCCAGCGATCCCAGTTGGTGCTGATCCAATCGGTCACGCCTTGCCGGCTGCGCAGCGCGGCGGCGGCATCCAGCACATGGTTGGCGGCCGAGTAGGCGGCGAAGCCGAGGCCGCCGAGAATCGCAGCGTTCGACGACAGCAGCACGACGAAGCGCGGCGGCTTTGCGCAGGCGGCGACAGCCGCGTCGAGGCCATCCAGGCCGGCGAGCTTGGGGGCGAATTGCGCAGCCGCATCTTCCGGGCTGAGCTGGAGGATCGGGCTGATCAGCGCGGTGCCGCTGGTCACGGCGGCGGCATGGATGAGGCCCGCCACCGGTCCATGCTGGCGCTCGAGTGCCGCGATGGCCTGCGACATGGCGGCGGGATCGGTGACATCAGCCGCGATGATCTCGATCGGCAGGCGTTCACTACGCCACTGGCGCAGGGCGGCGATGCGCTCGGCGTGTTGAGAATCGGCCGCATTCCAGCGGCTTTCGTCCGGGAAGCCGGGCCGGACGATCAGCGCAACCCGCGCGCCGAGCTGCCGCACCAGATGGCCGGCGAGCAACCGGCCGATCCGGCCGAGGCCGCCAGTGATCACGACGAGATCGCCGGAGGCAACGCTACGGATCGGCGCCTTGTCGGCCCCGAGTTGCACCGGCGTGTAGTCCTTGAGCCATCGGCGGCGGCCGCGCAGCCCCACGACGGGCTCCAGGCGAGAGGCTTCGATCTCGCGCATCAGTCCCTCGACGGTGGCTTGGAGCGACGCCGAGCGATCGAGATCGACGACGCCGGCTTCACAGCCCGGGAACTCCTGCGGCAGGACCTGAGCCACGCCGAGCACCGTCGTGCGCGCCGCGATCACCTCATCGGTGGGATCGACCGCTAACGCACGACGCGTGCCGATGACGATACGCGCAGGCGGCGTGCATCCTGCTGTCGCGCAGCCTTGCATCAGGGCGACGACCGACATGAAGCCGCGACAGACCTCCGCCTCGGTGCCATGATCGGTACCTGCATTCCAGAGATGAACGACTGTGGCAGGTGCGACGCCGGCCGCTATCAGCAGCAGGCCGAAATCCTCAACGGAGCCGGGACGGATCTCGAAGACATCCTGCTCATCGATGGCGAAGCCGTCACCCGCGCGAACGCGCAGCACCGGATGATGCCCGGCCTCGTGCAGCCCGGCGATCACGCCGTCAGCGATTGCGCTGCCATCGTCGAACACCAGCGCCGCGCCGGAGGCCGCGGCGGATCGCGCCACCTGCGCCAGCGCCCTGCGCCAAGCCGGCAGGTAGAACCAGTCCTCGATCGGCTTGTCGATCGCGGCAATACGGCGCTCGCCCGGCGCTGGCGCATCGATCCACAGGCGGTTGCGCGTGAACGGATAGGTCGGCAGCGGCACCCGCACGCCGTCGGCGACACCGGCCGTCGCGGAGAGATCGACATCGACGCCCGCGCACCAGAGCTGCGCGGCGGCAGTCAGCAGCACGGCCTTATCGTCGTCGGCGACGCTGGCCTTGCGCAGTGATGTGACCCGATGATGGGTCGCACCATACGCCGGATGCTGTGCCGCCAGCATGGTGCAGGCCTCGCCCGGACCGCATTCGACCAGCACGAGATCGGGCTCGCGCAGCAGGGTCGCAAGCGCACGATCGAAGCGGACGGTGTGGCGCAGATGCGTGACCCAATAGTCCGGCGTGAAATCGCCGGGACCGAGCCAGTCGCCGGTCAGGCTCGAAATGATCGGGCATGACGGCGCACGTGGCGACACGCCTGCGAAGCCGGCACGGAAGACCGGCATCACGGCGTCGATCGCGCGGGAGTGACCGCCGACATTGAGCGCGAGGCGCTGGCTGCGGATGCCCTGGGCGTCCAGCCTGCGTTCGAGCTGATCGATCGCGATCGCCGGGCCCGAGACGGTGCACAGATCGGGGCCGTTGATGGCCGCAAGATCGACCCCTGGATCTGCCAGCGCCATCGTCGCATCGCGCGACGCCATCACGGCCAGCATGACTCCGCTGGCGTTCGCGTCCTGCAGCGCCGATCGCAGCGCCACGATGCGCGCTGCGTCAGCCAGCGTGAACACGCCGCTGAGTGTGGCCGCAGCATATTCGCCGAGGCTGTGACCAAGCATGATGTCGGCCGTGACGCCGCGCGCCTGCCACAGCCGTGCCAGCGCGTATGAGACCGCGAAAGTCGCGGGCAGGGTGATCCGGGCGGCGCGATCCGCCGGTGTCTCGCTGGCATCGCGGATCAGCCGCAGCACATCGACACCGGCCGCACCGAGATGCGCGGCCATTTCGAGCAATGCGTCGCGGAACGCCGGCTCCTGCTCGAGCAGCCCACGCGCCATGCCGGGATAGGCGACACCGCCGCCGGGAAACAGGAAGGCGCGTTTCGGCCGCACCAGCGCACGGGTCGCGACCAGGCGCCCGCTTGCGCCTGATAGCGCCTGGGCAGCCTCGGTAGCATCACGCGCGATGATGGCGCAGCGCTGCTCATGGGCCGTCCGTCCGACCTGAAATGTGTAGGCGGCGTCGGCAAGCGTGACCTGTCCGCCGGCCAGGTGGCTGGCAAGCGAACCGCGCAGCCGCTCAAGGCCGTCCTCATCGCGTGCTGAGAACGGCAGCACGCGCCAATTCCCGTCCTGTCCGGCGTGTCTTGGCGGCGAGAAGCTCTCAACCACGACATGGGCGTTGGTGCCGCCGATGCCGAAGGCGCTGACGCCGGCGCGGCGCACCCTATCGGACCATGTCCTGGACTCGGTGGCGAGATAGAACGGACTGCCGGCGAAATTGATCGCAGGATTGGGCGTGTTGACGTTGATCGTGGGCGGGATGATCCCGTCGCGCACGGCGCACACGGCCTTGATCAGTCCGGCGACACCGGCGGCGGCATCGAGATGGCCGACATTGCCCTTGAGGCTGCCGAGCGCGCAGAAGCCGTTGCGCTCCGTCGTCTCGCGAAACGCCTGCGTCAGCGCGCTGACCTCGATCGGATCGCCGAGCCGCGTGCCGGTGCCGTGGGCCTCGATCAAGCCGATCTGGTCGGCGGTGATTCCTGCGAGCTGCTGCGCCAGCAGCACCGCTTCGGCCTGGCCTTCGACGCTCGGCGCGGTGAAGCTCATCTTGCGACCGCCATCATTGTTGATGGCGCTGCCGCGGATCACGGCGTGGATGATGTCGCCATCGGCCAGCGCCTCCGACAGGCGCTTCAGCACGACCATCGCGGCGGCATTGCCCGGCACGATGCCGTCGCCCGCCGCATCGAACGGCCGGCAATGCCCGTCGCGGGCGAGCACCGATCCCTCCTGGTGCAGATAGCCTCCTGTCAGCGGCAGGCTGACCGTGACGCCGCCGGCCAGCGCGACGTCGCATTCGAAGGCGAGCAGAGCGCGGCAGGCCATGTGCACGGCCACCAGCGACGTCGAGCATCCCGTCTGGACGTCGACGGCCGGCCCATGCAGGTCGAGCTTGAAGGCCAGCCGGGTCGCCAGAAAATCCTTCTCGTTGCCGATGAAGATCTGGTCGTCGCCTTCGGCGGCGCGCGGATTGTCGGTGAGGTTCGACAGCCAGTAGCCGGCACGGGCCGCGCCCGCGAAGATTCCGGTCCAGCCGGCGATGCCACCTTTGCGATAGCCGGCGCTTTCGAGCGCGGCATGGCCGACCTCGAGCAGCAGCCGATGCTGCGGATCCATCAGGATCGCTTCGCGCGGCGCGTAGCCGAAGAAGTCGTGATCGAAGCAGTCGGCGTCGTCGAGCACGGCCTTGGCGCGCACATAATCGGGCCGCGCCGAGAGCGAGGTTGGAACGCCGGCCTTGGCAAGGTCGTCATCGCTCAGCGCGCGCACGGATTCGATGCCGGCCTTGAGATTGCGCCAGAAGGTCTCGACATCGGGCGCGCCGGGAAAACGGCCGGCCATGCCGATGACCGCGACCGCCTCGCGCTCGGTCGATCCGCTCCCGGTCATCGCAGGCCCTCGCTACGCATGCGCTGGGCGCGACCGCGGATGCCGTTCGCGGCGCTCACAAGAGCCGGCCGCGCGGCCGCATCGATGTGACGCGCCAGCGCCGCCACGGTCGGAAACTGAAACAGGTCGGCGATCGCGAGCGGCACCGCAAAAGTTGCCGTCAGTCTGTCGTGGGCCTCCACCAGTAGCAGCGAATTGCCGCCGAGTTCGAAGAAGGTGCTGTCGGCATCGATATCGTCACGGCGGAGCACCGCGCGCCAGATCGCAGCGATGGCCTGCTCGGTCGCACCGCGGGGCGCGAGCTGGTTCAGCGGCGCCGATGCGAACGGCCGGCCTGCCGCGGCCAGCGCGGCGCGATCGATCTTGCCGTTGCCCGACAACGGAAGCGCCTCAATCCGCAGGACGCGGGCGGGCATCATGTAGTCGGGCAGCCGCGGCCGCAGCCAGTCACGCAGCCCATTGGGCGTCAGGGCTAGAGAGCCAGCGACGATGTAGGCCGCGAGCTGGCGGTGGCCGGCCGCATCGGCCTCGGCGATCACAGCGCAGTCTGCGACATCCGGATGGGCTGCGAGCACCACCTCGATCTCGCCGGGCTCAATGCGATAGCCGCGAATCTTGATCTGGTCGTCGCGGCGGCCGAGAAAGGTCAGGCGCCCGTCGCGGCCCAGCTTGACCAGATCACCGGTGCGATACATGCGGGCCCCGGCATCAGTGGCGAACGGATCGGACACGAAGCGATCGGCCGACAATCCCTCTGCTCCGAGATAGCCGTCCGCAATCTGGATGCCGCCGATGCAGAGCTCACCGGCGATCCCGAACGGCTGGAGCCGGTGCTCGGCGTCGAGCACGTACAGGCGATTGCCGGGCAGGGCGTGGCCCGCTGCCGGCCATGTCGGCCAGCGCGCGGCATCGCCGTCGAGCACCTCTTCGCTCACGACATGAGTTTCGGCAGGACCGTATTGATTGACCAGCTGCAGACCGGGGTGCCCTGCGAACAAGGCACGGACCTCGTCGGTGAGCTGAGGCTGCTCGCCCGCGGTGATGATCTCGCGCAGCGACGCGAGGCGCTGCCGTGACGTCGCGACGCCGCGCGCCAGCAGCGCGAGAAGGGCGAACGGGAGGAAGACGCGCTCGACCTGTTCGAGCGCGATCAAAGCGATGAGTTGCTGCGGGTCGCGGCGCTGTGCCTCGGTGGCGGGGATCAGCACACCGCCCGTGAGCAGCGTGAACAGCGTCTCCTGGATCGCGACATCGAAGCCCACCGCAGAGGCCTGAAGCGTTCGCATCGGCTGCGGGCGGATGTCGAGCTGGGCGGCCATCAGATTGGCGAAGGCGCGCCTTGGCATGCGAATGCCTTTCGGCACGCCGGTCGAGCCCGAGGTGAAGACGAGATAGAGCGGCATGTCATCGCGCGTCGCCGGCAGCGTCGGCGCGTCGGAGCTGAGGTCGGCGATCAAGGCTGCGACCGTCGTGCGCGGCGTGGTGATTGCTGCGTCGGGACCAGATTCATCCGGACACAGCACCAGCGCCGCATCGGCGAGCGCGATCTGTTGCGCCATTCGAAACGGCGGCATCTCCGGATCGATCGGCGCAAACGTAAAGCCGAAGCGGGTGCAGGCCAGCATGGCGCAGACGAGGTCACGGCCGCGCGGCAGCACCAGCGCGATCACGTCTCCGGCCGTGAGGCCGCGTGCGCGCAGCGCCGATCCCAGCAGGTCGGCGCGATTGAACAGCTGACGGTAGGTGAGGTCGGGACCGCGATTGTCGCGCAGTGCGGAGCGTTCGGCAAAGCGGTCGCGCGCCGTCGCCAGCAGCGTGGCGAGATCGCCCGGCAGCGCCGGCCCGCCATCTCCGGCGGCCATGACCTCGGCCTGCGAGACCTGGTCGAGCAACGGGTATTCGGCAAGCTGGCGGTCCGGTTCGGCCAGCGCCGCCGTGAGCCATGTCTTCAGCATGGCGATCAGGCCAGTCATCGTTGCGCGATCGAACAAGTCGCTGTTGTAGAACAGCGTGCCCGTCAGCCCGGCATCGACGTCGCGCGCGCCGGTCCAGCTTTGCCGCCCGTCCCACAGATGCAGCTCGAGATCGAAGCGCGAGGCCGGCAGGCGATAGGGGAACGCGGCCGTCGACAGCCCCTCCAGCTGCAGCGGCTGCATCGGCGCGTTTTGCAGCGCGAACAGCACCTGCACAAGCGGATTGCGGCTGGTGTCACGCGGCAGATGGAGCTCATCGACCAGCTTCTCGAATGGCAGGTCCTGATGCGCCTGGGCCTGGATCATGGCCTCGCCAGTACGGCGGACGAGATCGCGGAAGTCCTGCGCCTGATCGAGGTCGAGCCTGATCGCCAGCGTGTTCACGAAGAAGCCGATGAGGTTTTCGAGCGCCGGGTCGGTGCGTCCGGCGACGGGCGTTCCGATCGCGAAATCGCTCTGTCGGGCGAGCCGGCCAAGGACGGCACGGAACGCGGCCAGCAGCACGCAATACAGCGTCGTCGATTGCCGCCGGGCGAGCTCACGCGCAGCCGCGACCAGCTCCGGCGCGAGGCTGACATCGATCGCGTCGCCGCGCAGCCGCGCGAGCGTGGGACGCGGGTGGTCCAGCGGCAGGTCGAGCGCCGGGACGCCAGCGAGCGCCGCGGTCCAGAAGCTCAGCAACTGCTGTAGCTGCGCTCCGCCGAGCGCGCGTCGCTGCGCCATGCTGAAGCTCGCATAGTCCGTGGCGAGCGGCGCCAGCGCCGGACCTTCAACGCGCCGCCGCGCCGCATAGGCCGCAGCGAGATCGCGATTGAACACCGCCAGCGACCAGCCATCGGCGCAGATGTGGTGCAGCACGACCACCAGCACATGGCGCTGCGGTGCCAACCGTAGCAGCCTGGCGCGGATGACTGCGCTGTTCAGATCGAACGGCGTGGCCACTTCGGCATCAACCAGGGCGCGGGCTTCCTCCTCGCTATCGGCGTCGGTCACCGGCAGCGCGATGCGCACAGCCGGCCTCACCGTCTGTACTGGACGGCCGTCGATCTCGGCGAAGACGGTCCGCAGCGGCGCATGCCGCGCGAGAAGATCGTTCAGCGCGTCGGTCAGGGCCACGACGTCGAGCGGACCTGCGAGATCGAACGCGCCGGGGATGTTGTAGGCGGGGCTGCCGGGGTTGAGCCGGTCGAGAAACCACAGCCGCTGCTGCGCGAACGACAGCGGATAGCTGTGCGGCTGGTCGGTGCGGCGGCTGAGCAGCTCGGCCAGCAGCGCGCGCTGCTCGGCCACGGACATGGTTGTCAGGTCAGGGGTGAGCCGCGCGGCGGTCATGTCGGTTGCCCCTCCGCCAGCAGCCGCTCGAGCATGCGGTTGACCTCATCGCCCGACATCACCTCGACCATGCGGCGGGCTTCCTCGCTCACCGGTCGCGACAGATCGTCCATGGTGGAGGCCGTCGTGTCCGGCCGAGCCGCCGCGAGGCGATCGAGTGCGGTTGCGAGCCGAACTGGCGTCGTCTGCGCGAACAGGAGATCGGGCGTCACTGGCAGCGCAAAGCGCAGCCGCAGCCGGGACACCACCTGGATCGCCTGCAGCGAGTCGCCGCCGAGGTCGAAGAAATCGCCGTCATGGGGCAGGTCGGCGCGCCCGAGCACCTCGGCGAAGATGTCACGGATGCCGCGGACGCGGTCCGTCGGATCGACGACGGCACCTTGATGGGATGTCGTGGCATCGCCGGCGAGCGCCGTCCAATGCGCGAGGCGTTGCTCGAGGGCGCCGCCGCAGACAATGATCTGGCCGGTGAGACCGCTGGCCACGACCCGCTCGATGGCATCGATGGCCTCCGCTGTGGTCAGCGCATGGCGCGCGGATGCGACGTCGTCCGCATCGAGTCCCTCCGCCCATGCGTCCCAGCACAGCGACGCCCACCGGCCGGTGCTCTCGGCATGGGCGTCGAGCCACGCATTCGCCGCGGCGTAGGACGAGAAGCCGAGGCCGCCGAGCACCGAGGCCAGCGACGACATCAGGATGCGGACGCTCAGGTCGCGCTGGCCGAGCACCGTCTCGAGCGCCTGCACGCCACCGACTTTCGCGGCCAGCATGCGACACGACAAGGCGGCGTCGGTCGCCGGGATCGGCGCGAAGGCGCGTGTCTCGGCGGCCATGTGAATGATGCCGTCGAGCGGGCCGAACGTCGCCTCCGCCGCGGCGACGACGCCAGCGAGCGCGTCGGCATCGGTGACGTCGCATGGGAAGGCCTGGGCGGCGCCGCCTTTAGCGGTCAGGTGATCGAGCCGGCGCGCGATGTCATCCGGCATCGAGCGGCCGAGCAGGGACAGGCGGGCACCATGGCGATTGGCGAGCTCGCGGGCCACCGTCAATCCAAGCCGGCCGAGACCGCCGGTGATGAGATAGTGCCCGTCGAGCTTCAGGCCGTGATCGATCTTGCCGACGGCGCGGAAGCCGCGCTCCAGCACGCGGTCGCGGCGCAACGCCTGGACGGACAGGCCCGACGCAGCGCAGGCGGCGAGAAGCGCGTTGTCAGATACGTCATCGCCGACGTCGATGATGCGCACGGTAACGTTCGGCTGCTCCTGGCCCAGCACGGTCGCCGGGCCAAGCACCAGCGCGGCCTCGGGATCGGGGCTGTCGCTGCTGTCGACGGCGAACAGGCCGCGCGCGGCGATGACCAGATCGATCGGCGCCGCGACGCCGGCCGCTGCGAGCGCTGTTCCGATCCGGAGCAGGGTCTCATAGCCGTGCGCGCGCGCCGCGCCACCCGCCTGTTGCAGAAGCGCGAGGTGAACGATGCGATCGGGCACCGCGGTGCGCAGGCCCGTGATCAATTGGTCGTGGCTGGCAGTGGCAGGCAGCTGCACCAGCTGCCCACCGGCGCGACCGACGGCGGCGGCGATCGCGTCGTTGAGCCCGCGCGTTGGCCCGCCCACGATCCACGTGATCCCGCCAAGCGGGCGCGAGCTTCGCCGTGGTCGGCGCTCCCAGGCTGGCAGGAATAGAACGTCCCGGTCTTTCGCCGGCCCATCCGACAGCGCAGGCTGCGGCGTTGACGGCGCAAGATCGGCGATCATGTCCACGGTGTAGCGGGTGGCGCGGAACGGGTAGGGCGGCAGCGCCACCGGCTGCCGCCTCCGTCCGTCATTGAATGCGTGCCAATCGACCTCGCAGCCCTGCGCGTAGAGTTCGGCGATGGCGGTGTAGGCGGCACGCGCGCCGTCGCTCCCGGCCGGTGACGGCTGCGGCAGCATGGCGACGATTTCGGTGTCGGGCGTGCGCGCGGCGTGGCGGCGCGCGAAGCCGGCAAGGGTGCGCCCCGGTCCGATCTCGACCAGGATGTGAGCGCGTTCTGCCAGCACCGAGCTCAGTCCGTCGTGGAAGCGCACCGGCGAGAGCGCCTGGGAAATCCAATAGGCGGGATCGCAAGCCTCCTTCGCGCTCAGCCAGCCGCCATGAACGTTGCTGGCGATCGGAATGTTCGGCGCGGCGAGCTGCGTCTGCGCGAGCGCCGATTTAAAGGCATCGATCGCGGGCTGAAGCAGATGAGAATGGAAGGCGCGGCTGGCTGGCAGAATCCGGGTCTGCACGCCGGCGGCTTTCCAGCGCGCGTCCTGCGCGGCGATGGCCCGTGGCGTGCCTGAGATGACGCATTGGCTGGCGGTGTTGATGGCTGCGAGCCGCAGATCAGGCCCGAGATCGCCGAGCGCGGCCTCGCTCAGGGCCACCGCGAGCATCGCGCCATCAGGGCTCGCCTGCATCGCTCCGCCGCGCGCCACGACCAGCCCGAGGGCGGCGTCTTCCGTCATCACGCCAGCGAGGCAGGCGGCGGAGAGCTCACCGATGCTGTGACCGATCAGGCAGTCCGGCGCGAGCCCCCACTGCATCAGAAGCCGGCCGAGCGCATATTCGATCACGAACAGCGCCGGCTGGGTCCAGCGGGTCTCGCCGAGAACGGCGTCACCCGCGCTTCCCTCGGCGATGACCTTGCGGATGTCGGTGCCGGTCAGGCGCAGGATCGTTGCGGCACAGCGATCGACGATGTCCTTGAACCGCGGCTCGGTCCGGAGCAGGCCGGCGCCCATTCCGATGAATTCCGCGCCTTGGCCAGGAAACATGAAGCACAGCGGCCGTCTGGCGGCGCCGACGCGGCTCGCAATCACGGCGCCATTGCCGCGGCATGCCTCGGCAGCCTCGCTTGCGGTTACTGCGACGATCGCGCGGCGACGGGCAAAATGGCGCCGTCGCGTCTGCAGCGTGAAGGCGACATCGGCCACGTCGGGCGGCTGCGATGCCGAGAGCGCCTCGCCGAGCCGGCGGACCATGGCATCGGCGACCTCGTCCTCATGAGCCGAGAGCGGCAGGATCAACGGACGTTCGGTCGTGGTCTCCGGCAGCGCCGGCACCGGCGCTTCCTGGAGCACGGCATGGGCGTTGGTGCCGCCGATGCCGAACGAGCTCACGGCGGCGACCCTTGCGCGCTCCGATGTCCAGGGAAGCAGGCGATCATTGATGGCGAAGCGCGTACGGCCCAATTCGAGCTTGGGATTGGCTGCGCGGTAGTGCAGCGTCGGCGGAATTTCGCGGTGATGGAGCGCCAGCGCCGTCTTGATCAGTCCGGCGACGCCTGCTGCGGCCTTGAGATGCCCGACATTGCTCTTCAGCGAGCCGATCCAGCAGCGCGATGCAGCGGGCTCAACCGGTCCGAAGGCATCGGCGAGCGCGGCGATCTCGATCGGGTCGCCCATCACGGTGCCGGTGCCATGCGCCTCGATGAAACCGATCTCGTCGGGATCGACGCCCGCGATCTTGCGCGCAAGCGTGACGACGTCCGCCTGGCCCTGGACGCTGGGCGCGGTGAAGCCGACCTTGCGGCCGCCGTCATTGTTGATGGCGGTGCCGCGGATCAGCGCGTAGATGCGGTCGCCAGCTTCGAGCGCATCCTCGGCCCGCTTCAACGCGACCACGCCGACGCCATTGGACGGCAGCGTGCCGGCCGCGTCGGCATCGAACGGACGGCAGCAGCCGTCCGGCGACTCGACGGAGCCATGCGCGAACCTGTAGCCCTCGGCGTTGGGCGTGCTGATCGACACGCCACCGGCCAGCGCCAGATCAGATTCGAAGGTCAGCAATGACTGGCAAGCGAGATGGACGGCCACCAGCGACGTCGAGCAGGCGGTCTGCACCGTCAGGCTCGGACCGCGCAGATCGAGCTTGTAGGAGACGCGGGTGGCCAGGAAGTCAGGGCTGTTGCCGAAGAAGATCGGCGTCGATTTCGCGGCTTCGACGACATCGCGCGTGCGCGCGAGCAGCGCAGCCTGGTGGCTCTGCTCGGCTTCGCCGGCAAACACGCCGATCCAGCCATCGAACTTGGCGGGATCGCAGCCGGCATCTTCGAGCGCGTGCCAGCAGCTCTGCAGGAACCAGCGATGCTGCGGATCGAGATAGGCGGCCTCGCGCGGCGGAATGCCGAAGAACTCGGCATCGAAGCCGTCGCCGTCCTCGATCAGCCCCTTCATCGGCACATAGTCGGGATCGTCGACGAGCGAGGCGGGGAGTTCGGCAGCGATCAACTCCTCCCGCGAGAGACGGCGCACGCCGTCGCGTCCCTCGCGCAGCAGCGACCAGAATGCAGCGATGTCAGCGGCGCCGGGGAAACGCCCGGCCATGCCGACGATCGCAATACTGCCTGGAGGCACGGACGGCGTCGTCATGTCGCGGTGGCCGCACGGGCGATGGAGTTGCCGGCGAAGGCGGCGGCGAAGCCGATCAGCGCGCTTGCGAACATCAGGCTGAAGATCGGCGCATGCTCGGTGGTCTCGATGAAGCCGGCCGTGGCTGAGATCGCGGCCGCGAGCACCGTCATCAAGAATGTCACCAGCGCCGACGAGGTCGCGATGTCGCGGGTCGCCTCGGTGAGGGCCGCCGACCGGCCGACCACGACCGCCATGCCGAGCCCGAAGGTGAAGGTGCCGGCCGCCAGCAGGATCAGCATCACCGATGGTTCGAGCACGCTGGTCAGCCAACCGATGGCGGCGCCGATCACGGCGAGGCCGCAGCCGAGCAGGATGTTGGCATGAAGCGACAGCCATTGCCGCCGCAGCGATTCCCGCACGACGATCGATCCGATGATGAAGGGGAGAAAGGCCACGAAGGCGAGGATGCCGTAAGCGTGCACCGACACCTTCAGCTTGTGCATGAACAGGAACGGCGCGCCGATGAAGAAGATGGTCAGTGCGCCGGTGAGGCAGCCGATCATCGTGGCGTACAGCACCAATCGGCGCTGGCCGAGCGCGATGCGATAGCTCTCCAGCGACACGACGAGATGCGGCCGCTTGTTGTCCTCCTGTGCGCAGGATGCCAGCGTTTCCGGGCTGGCGAAGGCGAAGGGTCCGAGCGCGAGAACGACCGCCGCCAGCACCGCGAACAGCCCGCGCCAGCCCAGCGTTCCGACCAGCGAGGTGCCGATGATCGGCGTCAGCGCGGAGGCCAGCGCGAGCGCGGTGCCGAGACGGGCGAGGATCATCAACGTCGCCTGCGCATCACGGCTGTCGCGAATCATGGCCTGCCCAACCGTCGGGAGGACGCCGGCGCCAACCGACAGAATGAAGACGCCAACGAAGACGCCGGCCACGATCTGCGCCACCGCCGCGGTGACGGCGCCAAGCGCGAGCAGCCCGACGCCTCCGATCAGCACGGGGCGGCGTCCGAAACGATCCGCCAGCGGCCCCACCACGATCTGCACCGATGCATAGCCCGTCAAAAAAACGCTCATCAGCATCTGCGAACGGCCAGCTGAAATCTCAAAGTATCGACCGATCTCCGGCAGTGCCGGAGCAAAAACGAAATTAGATAGCTGCGACATGACGATGGCGGCACCTGCCAGCGTCGGAATGAAGCGTGTATCGAGCTTGAAAGCTGCGCTCATTTGTCCGACGGAGTTGCCGCGCACCGAATCATGACAATAGCCTATCCTAATAGAAGAGACGTCCTTATGAACTATCGCATAAGTCGCAGCATATAATTTGGTGCAAACGCTAACAAGCGCGGGGCGGTGTTGTGCACAGCCGCGGCAACTACAAGAGTCGAGTTGTGCCTCAGCGTCGCGCCTCCGATCGATGTGACTGATCGGCTTGGTATCTGGCGTAACGCGCGGCATGATCGGGAGGTCTTATTTGCGCCTCTCAAGCATCACTCCGAGAGTCTGATGGTGCGTGAACACCGATAACTATGTACAACGGTGTGCGTTTGTGGCGGACTCGCCCGGAGCGGCCGCCGGATTATTCTGGACACAGCGAGACCATTTGCGGCCGAGGTTTCCTGTGTCGAAAGTGTCTTCATGACCGCGATAGCAGATCTGTTTCGGGCTCCGGTGGTGGTTGAGGCCGCCGCACTGTCGCTGGCGGATGATGATCTGCATCCCGAAGAACGTGCCTTTGTCCAAGCCGCCGTGCCGAAGCGGCGGGCTGAGTTCTCGACGGCGCGAATTCTGGCGCGCAAGGCGCTTGCAGCCCTCGGAGGCCCGCAGGTCTCGCTCGTCCCGGCGCCGGATCGTTCACCGGTTTGGCCTCCGGGCTATACGGGAAGCATTTCTCATTGCGCCGATTATTGTGCTGTCGTGGTGGCGCGGACCCGCGACGTCAGCTCACTCGGCCTGGACGTGGAGGACCTGCGCGAGCTCGATCCGGCAATGCAGGCCCTGGTGCTCACGCCGGGCGAACGGCAATGGATCAGCGTCCAGCCCGAGATGCGGCGGCGGATGTTGCCGATCCTGATCTTCAGCGCCAAGGAAGCGTATTATAAGTGTCAGTACCCGATCACGCGCGGCTTTCTCGATTTCCAGGATGTCGCGCTGGCGATCGATTGGGAGGCTGGCACCTTCGCGGCACGCGTTCTCAAGGCGGGGTGGACGGCCCCCGTTGCCTGTCTGCCCGGACGCTTTCGCATCGATGATCATCGGGTCAGCTGCGGCGTCGAGCTGACGCGGGGCTGATGGCAGCCCTGCATCCCAAGGTTGGAAGCGCCAATGCACGGCTTTGGCCGCGTGAAAAATTCTGCAGGGCCGCGTTTTTGAGATTTCGTCGACTGGCGAGCCGCTTACCGCAGTCGCTAAACATGATGCGCCGCAAATAGCGGAGAAACCCACTTGACATGTTTAGTCGACGGAAATCTACTAAACAAAATACTAAACTCGGACAGTTGATCCGGGGCGATGGGGAAACGCTTGCGGCTCCCGCTGTCGTTGTGACGGCGCGTGTCGCTGCAGGCCATGCATCGCCGTCATCCGCGTGAAAGCGGGACGGCGCCAACAGGGAGGGAGTGCCAGATGAAGTTGCTGCAGACATTTGCACTGACGGCTGCGGTCGCCGCCGCTGCGGCGTTCGGCGCATCCGCGCCGGCGCACGCCGAAGGAAAGACCATCACCTTGTGCTGGGCCGCATGGGACCCCGCCAACGCGCTGGTCGAGCTGTCGAAGGACTTCACCGCCAAGACCGGCGTCAACATGAAGTTCGAATTCGTGCCGTGGCCGAACTTCGCCGACCGCATGCTCAACGAACTCAACTCCAAGGGCAAGCTGTGCGACCTGATGATCGGCGACTCGCAATGGATCGGCGGTGCCGCTGAGAACGGCCAGTACGTCAAGCTGAACGAGTTCTTCGACAAGGAAGGCATCAAGATCTCCGACTTCATGCCGGCCACGGTGGCGGGCTACGCCGAATGGCCGAAGGGCTCGCCGAACTATTGGGCGCTGCCAGCGATGGGCGACGCCAATGGCTGGACCTACCGCAAGGACTGGTTCGCGCGGCCGGAGATCCGCGAGGAGTTCAAGAAGAAGTTCGGCCGCGAGCTCGATGTGCCGAAGACGCAAGCGGAGCTGAAGGACATCGCCGAGTTCTTCCAGAAGCGCGTGATCGACGGCAAGACCGTCTATGGCGCGGCGATCTTCACCGAGCGCGGCTCGGAAGGCATCACGATGGGCGTCACCAACGCGCTCTATCCGTTCGGCTTCAAGTACCAGAACCCGAAGAAGCCGTATGACATGCAGGGCTTCGTCAACTCCGACGACGCCGTGAAGGGCCTCGAGTTCTACAAGGCGCTGTACAAGTGCTGCACGCCGCCCGGCTACTCGAATGGCTACATGCAGGAAGGTCTCGATGCCTTCAAGTCCGGCCAGGTCGCGCTACAGATGAACTGGTTCGCGTTCTTCCCGGGCCTCTACAAGGATCCGAATGTCGGCGGCGACAGGATCGGTTTCTTCGTCAATCCCGGCCAGAAGGAGAAGGGCTCGCAGCTCGGCGGGCAGGGCATCTCGGTGGTGGCCTATTCGCCGAACCGCGCCGAAGCGCTGGCCTACATCAAATGGTTCGCCTCGCTCGACACCCAGAAGAAGTGGTGGGCGCTTGGCGGCTACAGCTGTCACAAGGGCGTGCTGAACGATCCCAACTTCAAGAACACCGCACCCTTCGCCGCCGACTTCCTGGTGGCGATGGACCAGGTGGTCGACTTCTGGGCCGAGCCGTCCTACGCGCAGCTGCTGCTCGCGATGCAGAAGCGCGTTCATGACTACGTCGTTGCCGACCAGGGCACGGCCAAGGGCGCGCTCGATGGGCTGATTGCCGATTGGACCAAGGTGTTCAAGGAGGACGGCAAGCTCTGACGATTGCGCCGGTCATCGGCGCGAGAGCGGATGACCGCTCTCTCCATGCGTCGTTCCGGGGCGCGCGAAGCGCGAGCCCGGAACCCATACCCACAGGGAGCAGCTATGAGGCACATAGGTCGATGGATCTCGCCCCAAAGAACGTTCTGTGGCTATGGATTCCGGGCTCAGCCCTCTCCGTACCAAATGGCGTTGCCATTTGGTACGCGGGCTGCCCCGGAATGACGAGAGGATAGAGCAACAGCCTCAAACAACCACCGTAGAGCAGTCCCTCGCATGACCGACCAAACCGGATTGAGCGGCCTCGTCGACCGCGCCGCATTGGTGACTTCGCCCGTCGTGGCGCGTCGCGTGCGCGGCCTCTCCGAGCGCGCCATCGCCTGGCTGTTCATCACGCCGACGATGCTGCTGCTGCTCGCGATCAACATCTTCCCGCTGATCTGGACCATCCGGCTGTCCTTCACCAACTACCGCGCCAACCGTCCCAACGCGACGGTGCTCGATGTCGGGCTTGCCAACTACCAGTCGATCCTGACCGATCCGGACGTCTGGGCGGCGATGACGGTGACCGCGCGCTTCGTGTTCTGGAGCATCCTGATCCAAACCGTCATCGGCTTCACCTTGGCCTGGCTGATCGACAAGAAGTTCCGCGGTCACGGCCTGTGGACGACCTTAATCCTGCTGCCGATGATGCTGTCGCCGGCCGTGGTCGGCAATTTCTGGACTTTCCTCTATCAGCCGCAGATCGGCCTGTTCAACTACGTCGTCGCGGCCCTGACCGGCGCACCGGCGTCGTCGTTCCAGATGCTGGCGCAGGTGCCGCTCGCGCCGTGGGCGATCGTCATCGTCGACACCTGGATGTGGACGCCCTATGTGATGCTGATCTGCCTCGCAGGCCTGCGTTCGATCCCGGACTACATCTACGAGGCCGCCGAGGTCGACCGCGCCTCGCCGTGGCGGCAGTTCTGGTCAATCACGCTGCCGATGGCGCTGCCCTTCATCATGCTCGCCGTGCTGTTCCGGGGCATCGAGAACTTCAAGATGTTCGACATGGTCAACCTCTTGACCGGCGGCGGGCCCGGCTCGACCACAGAGATGGCCTCGATCACGCTGAAGCGCGAGGCGTTCGAGAAATGGCGCACCGGCTATTCCTCGGCCTTCGCCATCATCCTGTTCGTCACCGTGTTCGGTCTCGCCAATATCTACGTCAAGGCGCTCAACCGGGTGAAAAGCCGATGACCGGTCTCGTCTCAGCCCATTCCGTGGTCGATCCGTCGCCGCTGACCAAGCGCATCGCCGCGATCGTCGTGATCGCCTATGCGCTGATCACCCTGGTGCCGCTGCTCTGGATCGTCATGACCGGCTTCAAGTCGCCGTCGGATGCCATTGCCTATCCTCCGAAGCTCGTCGCCGAACCGACTTTGGAAGGCTATTGCAACCTGTTCACCACCCGCAGCCGGCAGGCGCCGGAGTACATGGCGAAGCTGCCGCCGGCCTCAGGCCTGTGCGACCGCATCTCGCGCGACCGTAACATGGTCATCGCGGGTCCCTCGAACTACATCCCGCGCTATGTTAACTCGCTGGTGATTGCGTTCGGTTCGACCGCGTTGTCGGTCGTGCTCGGCACGCTCGCGGCCTATGCGTTCTCGCGCTTCAAGGTGCCGCTGAAGGACGATCTGATGTTCTTCATTCTGTCGACCCGGATGATGCCGCCGATCGCGGTCGCTATCCCGATCTACCTGATGTATCGCGAGCTCGGCCTGTCCGACACCAAGCTCGGCATGATCCTGCTCTACACCTCCGTCAACATCTCGCTCGCGGTCTGGCTGCTCAAGGGCTTCATGGACGAGATTCCGCGCGAGTACGAGGACGCCGCGATGGTCGACGGCTACACGCGGCTGCAGGCGTTCTTCAAGGTGGTGCTGCCGCAGGCCACCACCGGCATCGTCGCCACAGCGATCTTCTGCCTGATCTTCGCCTGGAACGAATATGCCTTCGCGGTGCTGCTGACCTCCGGGACGGCGCAGACCGCACCGCCCTTCATCCCGATCATCATCGGCGAGGGCGGCCAGGACTGGCCGGCGGTTGCGGCCGGCACCACGCTGTTCCTGATCCCGATCGTGGTGTTCACGGTGTTGCTGCGCAAGCACCTGTTGCGCGGCATCACCTTCGGAGCGGTGCGCAAATGAGCGGGTCCAGCCACACCAATCCAGCCGATGTTGTCGCCACGCGCTGGCCGCGGGTCCTGCGGCGTGGGCGGATGGAAACGGTTGCAACCATCCTGATCGCGGCCGGCGTGCTGATGCTGCTGCAGCCGTTTGCGCTGGTGCTCTACACTTATTCCTTCGTGACGACGCTTGCGGGCGTCGTGATGTTTACCATCGTCTCCAAATTCCCGGACTGACGCCATGGCCGAGATCCGGATCGAAAACCTGGTCAAGCAGTTCGGCGGCTTCGCTGCCGTGCGCGGCACCAGCTTCACCATCGCCGATGGCGAATTTTTCTGCCTGCTCGGGCCCTCCGGCTGTGGCAAGACTACGACCTTGCGCATGATCGCCGGCCTTGAGCTGCCGACCTCGGGGACAATCAGCCTCGGCGGCGAGGACGTCACCTTCCGCCGCGCGCGCGAGCGCGACATCGCCATGGTGTTCCAGTTGTTCGCGCTGTACCCGCACATGAACGTGCGCCGGAACATTGCTTTTCCATTGGTCTCGATGGGCGTGCCGAAGGCCGAGATCAAGCGCAGAGTGGAGGAGGCTGCGCGCATCCTGCGCATCGATCATCTGATCGATCGTCCGGTGAGCGGGCTGTCGAGCGGCGACCGGCAGCGCGTCGCGCTGGGCCGCGCCATCGTCCGGGAGCCCAAGGCGTTCCTGATGGACGAGCCGCTCGGCGCGCTCGATGCCGAGTTTCGCCACATCATGTGCGGCGAGCTGCGCGCACTGCACGACCGGCTGAAGGCGACCACCGTGTTCGTCACCCACGACCAGCTCGAGGCGATGTCGATGGCTGACAAGATCGCGGTGATGAATCGCGGCGTCGTCGAGCAGCTCGGTACGCCGCAGGAGATCTACGATCGGCCAGCGTCGATGTTCGTCGCCGACTTCATCGGCTCGCCGGCGATGAACTTCATCCGCTTCGAGGGCAGGCTCGCCGCCGGGGCCAGCAGCGTCCGCATCGATGGCGCCGAGATCGGCGTGCCCCAGCTGCGCGAGGATGCCGGGGCGAACGAGCTGGTGCTGGGCGTACGGCCGGAGCAGGTGACGCTGACGGCCGAGGGCGGCCTGCGCGGCGAGGTGTTCGGAGCCGAATATCTCGGCACCACCCAGATCATCACCATCACGACCGCGCATGGCATGGTGAAGGCGCGCGCGCCGGCGGCTGTCCGTGTCGCGCGGGCCGAGCCCGTCGGGCTCAGCTTCCGCGCCGACCGGCTGTCGCTGTTCGATGCCGCCTCGGGCCGCGCGATCCGCACGGCGCTATACGAGCAGCCGGCGAGGGGAGGCCGTCATGGCTGAGACGCGGCTCGTCAATGTCAGCAAATCGTTCGGCGCCAAGGCCGCAGTGCGCGACCTCTCGCTGACCATTCGCGACGGCGAACTCGTCGTGTTGCTCGGACCGACTGGCGCCGGCAAGACCACGACCTTGCGGCTCGTCGCCGGCCTGGAGACGCCTGACAGTGGTTCCGTCGCCATTGGCGGCGTGGACCAGATCAACGCGACGCCGGCAGCGCGCGACGTAACCTTCGTGTTCCAGCAATACTCGCTGTATCCGCATCTGTCGGTGTACGACAATCTCGCCTTTCCGCTGCGCTCGCCTGTGCGCAAGACTCCGGAGCCGGAGATCAAGCGCATCGTCGGCGACGTCGCTGCGATGCTGCGGATCGAGGACAAGCTCGGCAATCGCGCCACGCAGCTGTCCGGCGGCCAGATGCAGCGCGTCGCCATCGGCCGCGCTCTGGTGCGCAGGCCTGCGATCGCACTGCTCGACGAGCCGCTGTCGTCGCTTGACGCCAAGCTGCGCTCGGAGCTGCGCATCGAGCTCAAGCGCATCCAGCAGGATCTCGGCGCAACGATGCTCTACGTCACCCACGACCAGATCGAGGCGATGACGCTCGCCAACCGCATCGGCGTCATCGACCAGGGCCGGCTGGTGCAGGTCGGGACGCCGCGCGAGGTCTATGAGGATCCGGCCAACACCTATGTCGCGACCCGGCTCGGCAGCCCCGGCATCAATCTGTTGCCCCGCGGGCTGTTTCCGGACCTCGCATTGCCCGCCGACGTCGCGACGATTGGCGCCCGGACCGAGCACATGACGGTGCGCCGCGCCGGCGGTGGAGCCGACGCACGTGTGAAATGGATCGAACATCTCGGCGATCAGAACCATCTGCACATCATGTTCAACGACCAGAAGATCGTCAGCCTCGTCGAGCCGGACACGGAATTGAAAGTCGGCGACTCCGTCGCTATCGAGTTCACCCGGCCGCTGCTGTTCGACCGGGCGGGCCAGCGGGTGAGATAGACAATGGACCAGACGTTCAAGCGCAGACTGATCGTGGCGATGGCCGATGCCATCATCGCGCACGCCGAGGAGCTGACCGAGCTCGATTCGGCGATCGGCGACGGCGACCATGGCCTCAACATGAAGCGCGGCTTCGAGGCCGTGCTGGCAGAAGCCGACAGCATCGCGGCCAAGCCGTTGCCCGATGCGTTGAAGGCGGTCGGCATGGCGCTGGTGATGAAGGTCGGCGGCGCCTCGGGTCCGCTCTATGGCACGCTCGCAATGGGGCTCGGCAAGGCGCTGCCGGCAGAGCCATCTGCGGCTGAAGCCGCGGCGGCGCTTGATCGTGCCATCGCGGATGTCAAAGCGCGCGGCAAGTCCGAGGCAGGCCAGAAGACCATGCTCGACGTCTTGATTCCGGTGCAGGCAGCTTTCGCTGCCGGCGGCGATGATCTGGCGAGCCGGCTGCCGGCGATTGCGGCGGAGGCAGCCGACGCGACCGTGCCGATGCTGGCCATCCGGGGCCGCGCCTCGTTTCTCGGCGAACGCTCGATCGGGCACATGGACCCCGGCGCGCGCTCGTCCAGCCTGCTGGTGCAGGCGATCTGCAGCGTTTTCAATGAGGCCTGATCATGAGTGAACAGAAGAATGTCGGCATCGTCATCGTGTCGCATTCCGCCAAGGTGGCGGAAGGCGCGGCCGACATGGTCAGGCAGATGGTCGGCGACAGCGTGCCGCTGGCGGCCGTCGGCGGTAACGCCGATGGCGGGCTCGGCACCGATGTCGGCGCCATCATGGGCGCGATCGACAAGGCCTGGTCGGAATCGGGCGTCGCGATCCTGGTCGATCTCGGCGGCGCCGAGACCAACAGCGAGATGGCCGTGGAAATGATGCCGGAGGAGCGGCGTGAGCGCATCGTGATCTGCAATGCGCCGCTGGTCGAAGGCGCTGTCATGGCAGCGACGGAGGCCTCCGGCGGCTCGCCGCTCGATGCGGTCCGCGCGACCGCTGAAGAGCTGATGGGCGGATGAGCGGAGACGGCAATGGCTGACGGCGGAGAGATCGGCATGCAGGAAGTGACGGCGCATGCGCTGCTGACGAACGAGGTCGGGCTGCATGCGCGCCCCTCGGTCAAGCTCACCCAGCTCGCCAAGCGGTTTGCCTCGACCGTCGAGATCGCGATCGCGGCCGATGGTCCCTGGACCGATGCCAAGAGCCCGGTGAAGATCATGCGCGTCAAGGCGGCCAAGGGCGAGACGCTGTTCATGCGCGCGAATGGAGCGGATGCCGAGGCTGCCGTCAGCGCGCTGGTCGATCTGGTCAATCGCAAGTTCGACGAGGCGTGACGATGGGGCGGCGCATCTCCGCGCGTGCAGCGTCGGACGGGCTGGCGATCGGGCCGGCGATGATCCTGCGTGCGCTGGACGGCGCCGACCGGGCGAAGGGATCGATTGCCGAGGAGCATGCGGCGCTGGCGGCCGCGGTTGCAAGCGCGCGCGAAGCGGTGGCCGAATTGATCGGACGAGTTGCAGGTGACGCGGCCGAGCTGATCGGCTTTCAGCTGGCGCTGCTCGAGGACGATGCGCTGACGGAATCCGCCTATGCGCAGATCGAGAGCGGCGTTGCGGCCGATGTCGCCTGGCGCAGCGCGATGGCGGAGGAGATCGCCGGCTACGAAGCGGCGGACGACGAGTATTTCCGCGCCCGCGCCAGTGACCTCGCCGACATCCGGGATCGCGTGCTGCGGCATCTGTTCGGGCTGGCCGACGATGCCGAGCTTCCCCAGGGGGCGATCGTGGTCGCGCGCGACCTCGCGCCATCGGCCTTTCTCGGCGTCGACTGGTCGAAGGGCGGCGGCATTGCGCTGGGCGAGGGCAGCCCGACCAGTCACGTCGCCATGCTGGCGCGCGGCCGCGGCGTGCCGATGGTGGTCGGACTCGGTCAGCAGTGGGAGAAGCTCGACGGCCCGTTGCTCGTGGATGGAGGCCGCGGCCTCGTCATCGTCGATCCCGGCGTAGAACAGATCGCAGCGGCGCGGACGGAAAGCGAGGGGCTCATGCGCCGCAAGGCCGACGCGGTGGCGCGCCAGCACGAGCCGGCGTTGACGCGCGACGGCACGTCCGTGTCCGTGCTCGTCAACATCTCCGGTCCGTCTGATATGACGGTGCTGCCGGCCGCAGCCTGCGACGGCGTCGGTCTGGCGCGGACTGAATTCCTCACGGCGAATCTGCTCCATGATGAAGAGGCGCAGTATGGCGCCTATGCCGAGCTGATGCGCTGGGCCGAGGGCCGTCCGGTCACGATCCGCACGCTGGATGCCGGCGGCGACAAGCCGATTCCGGGCTACACCGTCGACGGCGAGAGCAATCCGTTTCTCGGCCTCCGTGGGCTGCGGCTGTCGCTGCGTCATCCCGAGATCTTCCGGGTCCAGCTGCGTGCGCTCGCGCGCGCCGCCGTGCTGGGACCGCTCAAGGTGATGCTGCCGATGGTGACCAATGCCGCCGAGCTGGAGGCAGCGCGCGGGCATCTGCGCGCAGTGCTGTCCGATCTCGCCGACAGCAACGTTAGCTTTGCCGAGCCGGCGTTCGGCATGATGGTCGAGGTGCCCGCGGCCGCGCTGGCCGCGCAGGAGTTCGCTGCCGACTTTTTCTCGATCGGCACCAACGATCTGACCCAATACGCGACCGCGGCCTCGCGCGACGGAACAGAGGTGGCCGACTATGCCGATGTGCTGCATCCCGGCGTGCTGGCGATGATCGCGCATGTGGTGCGGGCTGGCCGCGCCAGGGATGTCGAGGTCTCCATCTGCGGCGATGCCGCCGGTGATGTCAGGGCCATTCCGGCGCTGCTCAAGGTTGGTGTCCGCACGCTGTCGGTCTCGCCGGGCCTGTTGCCGCTGGTGAAGGCCGCGATTCGCGAGCTTGATCTGACCAGGCTTGCCGAGGGCGCATGAGCGAGCAGGATCAATCCGGGTCGTCCAGTCCGCTCGCCGACTACAAGGCGATCCTGCGCGCGGTCATCGACAGCCGTCCCTCCGGCACGCGGCAGCGGCTGGCGGAGGCGATCGGCAAGAACCGCAGCTTCATCTCGCAGATCATCAATCCGGCCTATCCGACGCCGATCCCGCTGCAGCATCTCGAAACCATCTTCCACATCTGCCATTTCTCGCCGCACGAGCAGCAGACGTTTCTCGCCGCCTATCGCGCCGCGCATCCGGGAAGACTGGAGGAAGCGGAGACGCAGCGGCCGATGCGCCGGCTCGTCGTGGAACTGCCTGACTTCGGCGATCCCGCGCTCAACGCCCATGCCGATCGCATCATCACCGGCGTCGCGCGTGGCATCACCGCGCTGATCTCAGCCAATGAAAACAATGACGATGCCGAACCGGGAGGGAAGCCATGAAGAAGCTGATCAACGCCGTCGACGATGTGCTGACCGAGAGCCTGCAGGGATTCGCGGCCGTGCATGGCGACATCGTCACGCTCGGCGAGGAGGCCAAGTTTGTCCGCCGCAAGACTCTCAAATCCGGCAAGGTCGCGCTGATCTCCGGCGGCGGCTCCGGCCATGAGCCGCTGCATGCCGGCTTCGTCGGCCAGGGGATGCTCGACGCCGCCTGTCCCGGCCAGGTCTTCACCTCGCCGACACCCGACCAGATGCTGGCCGCGGCGCAGGCGGTGGACACCAGCGCCGGATCGCTGTTCATCGTCAAGAACTACGAAGGCGACGTGATGAACTTCGCGATGGCCGCGGAGATGATGGAGACCAAGGTCGCGACCGTCATCACCGATGACGATGTCGCAGTGGAGACCTCGACCTATTCGACCGGCCGCCGCGGCGTCGCCGGCACGCTGGTCGTGGAAAAGCTGCTCGGCGCCGCGGCCGAGCAGGGCCGTGATCTCGATGCGCTGAAGGCGCTTGGTGACGACGTCAACAAGCGCACGCGGTCGATGGGCGTAGCGCTGACCTCCTGCACCGTGCCGGCGGCGGGCAAGCCGACCTTTGCGCTCGGCGAGGACGAGATGGAGATTGGGGTCGGCATCCATGGCGAGCCGGGACGGCGTCGCGTCAAGCTCGCCTCGGCCGATGCCATCGCCGAGGAGATGATGGGGGCGATCCTGGCCGATCTCGCGCCCAAGCCCGGCACGCCATGCCTGCTGCTGGTGAACGGTTTCGGTGGCACGCCGGCGATGGAGCTCTATCTGATGGCCAATTCCGCGCGGCGCATCCTGGAGGGGCGCGGGCTTGCGATCGCGCGCGGGCTGGTCGGCTCCTACGTCACCTCGCTCGACATGGCCGGCTGCTCGCTGACGGTCACCGCGCTCGATGACGCGACGCTGTCGCTGTGGGATGCGCCGGTGCATACGGCCGCGCTGCGCTGGGGATGTTGACGTCAGCGGATCTCGTTCGAGTAGTAGTGATGCGCCGTCGTGGCGCGGTGCTGGCTGAGAAGGGCGAGCGCGCCGGTCTGGTCATAGGCCTCCTCGTCGATGACCAGCACGGCGCTCGGTGCTGAAAGCCCGAGCAGCTTGCGATCCTCCTTGGTCGCGACCTCGGCCGTGACCTTCTCGCGCACTGCGGCGATACGGATGCCATAGGCCTCGAGCAGGTGGCGGTAGATCAGGGCAGGGACCTTCTTCGTCTCGCGTGGAAACTCCGGCACGCGAGATGCGACCATCGAGATCCGCGAATGCAGCACCGGTGTGCCGGCGACGCGGCGGATGCGATGCAGATGCAGCAGTGGCTCGCCGTCGGCCGCGGCAAACAGCGCCGCCGCGGCCTGCGCGGCAGGGCGTGTCGCCACCGACAGCACCTCGGCCTCCGAGTGCAGCAGGCTACCGTCCTCGCCGAGCAGGCGGAAATACTGGAAGAAGAACTGCAGACCGTTCTGTGAGGCACGGCCGGTCACGACCGTGCCGGTCTTGCGCCGCCGCATCAGCATGCCGCCGGCCGTGAGATCGGCGAGTGCGCGCCTGATCGTGCCGACGGCAACGCCATACTGATTGGCGAGCGCGACCTCGCCGGGCAGCACCGTGCCCGGCGGCATGTCGCCGATCAGGATGGCCTCGGCGATCTGCCGTTTGACATGCTCGTAGAGCGGCACAGGCAGGGCGCCCGGACCGGCCCCCACGCCATCTGCCGCTTTGCTGACCACGCCTGCCTTCTTCATGGAATTGACAAAGGCTCCAAGGTGAACTCTATTTCTATATAGAATATAGGATTGAGCCGACGGCAAATGATTTCTCAGCACATCCCGACGCTTCAAAGCGGGGACGGTTTGGCCCGGGCCCTTGCGGCGATCGAGCGGCTGTCCGAGACGGCCGTCGATGACCTCAGGAAAATGGTGGCGGTCGACACCAGCTTTCCACCCGGAGTCGGCTACGATGCTTTTGCCGATCTGATGGCGCAACTCGCGGCGCCCCTGGCGCTCGACTGTGAACGCGTGATCGTTCCTGAGGAGCTGTGGCGCGCGCCGGGCGCGCGGGGACGGCGCACCAATCTGATCGCGCGGCGCAGGTCGGGCAGGCCGGTGCTCGGACTCTATTTTCACGTCGATACCGTGCCCGCCGCGCCCGGCTGGAGCAGCGATCCGCTGCGCCTCCTGCGCGAGGGCGATCGCCTGATCGGACTGGGCGCTGCCGACATGAAGGGCTCGATCGCGGCGGCGCTGCTGGCGCTGCGCGCTGCGCAGGAGGCCGCATTGCCGCTCGCCTATGATCCAATGCTGCTGCTGTGTACCGATGAGGAGGCCGGTCTCTATCCCGGCGTGCGCTATCTGGCCGAGCAGGGCCGTCTCGAAGGCCACATTCTCAATTTCAACGGCAGCGCGATGCCACGGATCTGGGCCGGCTGCTTCGGCCTGTTCACGCTGACGGTCCGCGTCCACGGCAAGGCGGCGCACGCCGGAGAACAGCGCAGCGCTGGCGCCAACGCGATCGAGGCCGCGCTGCCGATCCTCAATGCGCTCTCAGCATTGAAGCCAGTGATCGCGCAACGGATTTCGGCGCTGCCGCCGCCGCCCCATGCGACCGGACCGCTCACAGCGAGCCTCGACGTCTCTGCCATTCATGGCGGCCAGTGCGGCGGCCAGATCCCGTCGCAGGCCGAGATTCTGCTGTGCCGCCGCTACGCCCCGGAGGAGGATTTTGCCGTTGCGCGGACAGAGATCGAAACCGCGATCAAGAACGCGGCAGGCAGCCTCGACGTCGACATGACCCTCACCGGGCATCTTGCGCCGACCGCCGATCCCGGCGGGCCGCATTGGCCGCGCTGGCAGCAGGCGCTATCGGCCGGCTTCGGCTATGCGCCCGACGCGTTTGCACGCTGGGGCGCTTCCGGCTGCTCGGACTTTGGCTGGGTGCAGCAGGCGACCGGCATGCAGGAGGTGCTGCTCACCGGCCTTGGCAAGCCCGACAGCTGCATCCACGCCCCCGGTGAATCGACCACGCTGACCGACATCGTCGCACTGGCCAAATCGGTGCTCGCGTATCTTTCAGTTGAGTTCTGCCCCGAACTCTCTCCCGAAACCATGACGCCCTAAGAGGACCTCGCCTGATGCCGTCCGTCACCCGTCGCCATTTCCTCGCCAGCTCCGCGCTCGCGCTGGGCGCCTTGCCGCACGTCTCCCTTGCCGCCGAGGCGCCGAAGCGGGGCGGGGTGCTGCGGATCTCCGTCGACCAGGGCGCTGCGGTCATTCATCCGCTGCTCGCGCGCGTCAATCCGGAATACCTCGTCACCGAGCTGCTCTACTCCAATCTGACGCGGCTGAAGCCGGACATGGCGGTGGAGCCGGATCTTGCGCTGTCGTGGGAAGCGGGTGCCGGACTCACCGAGTGGATCTTCAAGCTGCGGCCGAATGTCAGCTTCCATGACGGCTCGCCGCTGACGGCCGAGGACGTCGTCGCAACCTTCAAGGCGATCCTCGATCCGAAGACCGCCTCGCCGGCGCGCACCAATGTCGGCCCGATCAAGGAGGTCGTGGCTGTCGATGCGTCGACCGTAAAGTTCACGCTGTCGGTCGCCTTCGCCGATTTCCCGGTCGCGCTCGCCTATACCAATGCGCGCATTGTTCCGGCCAAGGTGATCGCCAGCGACCTCGGCAGCCTCGCCACCAAGGCCAACGGCTCCGGCCCGTTCAAGCTGGTGTCCTACGAGCCTGATCGTAAGATCGTCGTTGAGCGCAACCCTGCTTACTACGACCCGGCACGTCCCGCGCTCGATCGCGTCGAGATCCTCGTCTACCCCGATCGCACCGCCGAAGCCTCCGCCCTGATCTCGGGGGACATCGACTTGATGCTCTCGACGACTCCAGGCGAATATGAGCGGCTCGGCAAAGCCGGTGGCGTCAAGGCGCTGCGGATTCCCTCCGGCCAGTTCCTCAACGTCAACATGGGCTGCGACCAGAAGCCGTTCAACGACGTCCGCGTCCGCCAGGCGCTGGCGCTGACGATCGACCGCGAGGCCATGGCCGGCTTCGTCGCCGGCGGCTACGGCACGCCCGGCAACGATACGCCGCTCAGCCCGGCCTATCGCTTCTACAAGGACGGCAAGCTGAAGAAGCCGGATATCGCCAAGGCCAAGCAGCTGCTGGCCGAGGCCGGCTATCCCTCCGGCATCGATCTGACCATGGTCGCCTCCGACAAGCCTGATACCCGCACCCAGCTCGGCGTCGCCATCCGCGAGATGGCCGCGCCGGCCGGCTTCCGCATCAACGTGCAGACGATGCCGCACGCGACCTATCTCGACCAGGTCTGGAAGAAAGGCAATTTCTACGTCGGCTTCTACAACATGCAGCCCACGGCAGACGCGATCTTCAAGCTGCTCTATACGTCGGATGCGGCCTGGAACGAGACGCGCTGGAACAATCCGCGCTTCGACGAGGTCGTCAATGCAGCGCGCAGCGAGACCGACGATGCCAACCGCGCGGCGCTCTACGCCAGGGCTCAGGCCATGATGATCGACGAGGTGCCGTCCGTCATCCCGGTGTTCTTCGACATCCTGGCGGCGCAACGCGCCTATGTCGAAGGCTACACGCTGCATCCGCGCGGGTCGGTGTTCCGGCTCGATCTGGTCTCGCTCGGCGCCGGCGCGCCCAAGCGCGCCTGAGACAGGATTGGATCGGTGTCATTCGCCTGGCTGCTGCGGCGGCTGCTCCTGATGGTCTACACGGTCGTCATCGTCAGCGTGCTGGTGTTCGCCATCACGCAGGCGCTGCCGGCCGATGCCGCGCAGACCTTGCTCGGCGAGAATGCCTCGCCCGAGGCGCTCGCCGCGGTGCGCGCGCGGCTCGGGCTCGACGACCCGGTCTGGTTGCAGTTTGTGCATTGGGTTGCGCGCGCAGCCTCCGGCAATTTCGGCGTCTCGATGCGCACGGGCCTGCCGGTTGCGCCGGAGATGCTGACCGCGCTGTCGCGCTCGCTGCTGCTCGCGGCAGGCTCGCTCCTGGTGACGCTTGCGATTGCGGTTCCGCTCGGCATGTTCGCGGCGTTGCGCCAGGGCAGGGTGGCCGATACCGTCACCAGCGTGATCGCCTATCTCGGCGTCTCCCTGCCTGAGTTCGTGACGGCGACTGTGCTGGCGCTGCTGCTCACCGACATGCTGCCGTGGCTGCCTGCGACCGGCTACGTGTCGCCGCTGGAGAATGCCGGGCTTGCCCTGCGTCATCTGACGCTGCCCGTCCTGACGATCTCGGTGATTCTCGTCGCCCACGTCATGCGCATGATGCGCTCGGAGACCCTGGACGTGCTGCAATCGGACTATGTCCGCGCGGCGCGGCTGAAAGGCTTGCCGGAGCGCACTGTGCTGGTCCGTCACGTCATGCGCAACGCGCTGCTGCCGGTCATCACCATCGTTGCGCTGGATGTCGGCTATCTGCTCGGCGGCATCATCGTGATCGAGGAGATCTTCGCCATTCCCGGCATCGGCCGCGCACTGATGATCGCGATCACCACCCGCGACCTGCCGTCGATCCAGGCCGGCGCGATGATCATGGCCGTGACATACGCCATCACAAATACGCTTGCGGATGTCGTCTATGCGCTGCTCGACCGGCGGATCCGCTATGACTGAGCTGCTCGTACGAATGATCCGCAAGCCGCAGGGCGCGATCGGCATCATGCTGCTGGCCGTGCTTGCTGCGATCTGCATCCTCGGCCCGTGGGTCGCGCCATATGGTCCGGAGAAGATGGACTTTCTCGGCCGCTTCCGCGCGCCCGGCTGGCAGAACTGGCTCGGCGCCGACCAGTTCGGCCGCGACGTGCTGAGCCGGCTGTTGACCGGGGCGCGCGCCACCGTTCCCATGGCGCTTGCGGCGACCCTGGCCGGCAGCGCGATGGGCGCCGTGCTTGGCGTCGCATCGGCGTATCTCGGCGGCAAGGCCGACGAGTTCATCATGCGCACCAACGACGCTGTCATGGCCATTCCGGGCCTCCTGATGGCGCTGCTGCTGGTCAGCACGCTCGGCAACGGCGCAGGCAATGCGGTCGTCGCGATCGCCATCGCATTCGCCCCTGGCATGGCGCGGGTGACACGCTCGGTGGCGCTGGGTGTGCGCAACCAGGATTTTGTCAAGGCCGCGGTCGCGCGCGGCGAGGGCGCCGCGCAGATCGTCTTCCGCGAGATGCTGCCCAACGTGATGGGGCCGATCGTGATCGAGGCCACGATCCGCGTGTCGTTTGCGGTGATGCTGTTCGCGACCCTCAGCTTCCTCGGCCTCGGTGCACAGCCGCCGGCGTCGGAGTGGGGACTGATGGTCGCCGATGCCCGCCAATACATGCATCGGGCGCCATGGATCCTGATCGCGCCGTCGGCTGCGATCGCGCTGTCCGCGATCGCCTTCAATCTCGTCGGTGACGCCCTGCGCGATGCGCTGAACCCGCGGGATGATCGATGATTCCGGCGCTCACCATCACCAATTACGGCCTGGACTACGTGACCGCGGCCGGCGCGGTCGCCGTGCTGCGCGAGGTGTCGCTCGAGATCGCGCCGGGCGAGGTGCTCGGCCTCGTCGGCGAATCCGGCTCCGGCAAGAGCTCGCTGGCCTGGGCGCTGATGCGCCATCTGCCGGCCAATGCCCGCGAAATCTCCGGCTCGCTGCGGCTCGGCGATATCGACCTGCAGACACTCGGTCCGAAACGGCTGACCGAGGTGCGCGGCCGCCGGATCGGCATGGTGTTCCAGGATCCCTCCACAGCCCTCAATCCGACGCTGACCATCGGCCGCCAGATCACGGAGGCGCTGATGCGCCACCGTGAGGTCAATGCGCGGGACGCGAACGCGCTTGCGATCGAGCTGCTCGGCCATGTCGAGCTGCGCGATCCCGCCGCGATTCTGCGGCGCTATCCGCATGAGATCTCCGGCGGCGAGAAGCAGCGCGTGATCATCGCCACCGCCTTCGGTTGCCGGCCGGATGTGATCCTGTTCGACGAGCCGACGACGGCGCTCGATGTCATCACCGGCGCACGCATCATCGAATTGTTCGCGCGGCTGCGCGCCGAGACGGGCGTCGCCGCGCTCTACATCTCGCATGACCTGGCGATGATGACCAGCGTCGCCGATCGCGTCGCGGTGATCCGGCATGGCCGGGTGGTCGAGCAGGCGAAGGCGAGTGAAATCTTCCGCAAACCGCAGCATGATTACACGAAGTCCCTCATCGCCGCAGTGCCGCGTCCTGAGCGGCGGCTCGTGCACGACACGCCGGGGTCGGCCCTGCTGCTCGAAGCCAAGGGAATCGACGTCCACTACGGCAGGGCAGGGCTGTTCCGCGCGGCTCCGCCGCCGGCCACGAAGGCTGTCGACGTCGACATCCGTGCCGGCGAGATCGTTGGCCTCGTCGGCGAGTCCGGCTCGGGCAAGTCGTCGATGGCGCGCGCTCTGACCGGGCTGGCACGTTTCTCCGGCGACATCCGCTTCGATGGCCGCACGCTGCGTGGTGCCGGCGACATGAACCCGGCCTATCGCCGCGACGTCCAGATCGTGTTCCAGCATCCGGATTCTTCGCTCAATCCGCGCCATCGCATCGGCGAGATCCTGTCGCGTCCCCTGAAGCTATATGGCGGCGATACCGCCTCCGTGCCGCGGCTGCTCGAGCAGGTGCGGCTGCCGGCGTCCTACGCGACGCGCTGGCCGCACCAGTTGTCCGGCGGCGAGAAGCAGCGTGTCGCGATCGCCCGTGCCTTTGCGGCCCGCCCGCGGCTCGTGATCTGCGACGAGATCACCGCGCCGCTCGACGTCTCCGTGCAGGCGCAGATCATCGAACTCCTGCTCGCGCTGCGCGCCGAGACCGGCGCCGCCTATCTGTTCATCACCCACGATCTCAACCTGATCCGGCAGATCGCGCACCGCATCGTCGTGATGCGCCATGGCCAATTGGTCGACAGCCGTGCCGTCGACGCGTTCGGGGCCGATGACGTTCACCCCTACACACGCGAGCTGATGGCGGCGTCGCCCGCGCCCGTCGGCTGACAAGGATAGAAGCGCATGGACCGCAACGACCTGCTCGCCCGCATCGATGTCCCCGCGGCGCTCGCGCTGCTGTCGCGGATGGTGCAGCACAAGAGCTACTCGAAGACCGATGGCGAGAAGCAGCTCGCATCCTTCATGGCCGAGCGGATGCGCGAGATTGGCCTGGATGCGGACGTGACCCCGTTCGGCGATGAGGGACGCGTCAACGCCGTTGGGCGCTGGAAGGGGAGCGGCGGCGGCAAGAGCCTGCTGTTCAACGGCCATGTCGACACCAACCCGGTGACCGAAGGCTGGACCGTCGATCCCTGGGAAGGCAAGGTGGACGACAAGTTCATCTACGGCATCGGCGTCTCCAACATGAAGGCCGGCGATGCCGCCTATTTCTGCGCGGTCAAGACGCTGATCGAGGCCGGCGTGAAGCTGCGGGGTGATGTCATCCTGACTTACGTGGTCGGCGAGCTGCAGGGCGGCGTCGGCACCTATTCGCTGATCGAGCAGGGGCTGCGCGCGGACTATTTCATCAACTCCGAGCCGACCGATCTCCAGGCGATGACCATGCACGCGGCGGCGTTCATGTTCATCATCGAACTCGTCGGCAACACGCGGCATCTGTCGAAGCGCGAGCAGGCGGTCGATGCGATCACTGCTGCCTGCGATCTCATCCCGCGCCTCAACGCGATGATATTCTCCGGCGCGCGTTCGCCGGCGCATGAGGCGATCAATCGCGTCCATGTCGGCGTCGTCCACGGCGCGCTCGGCCGCGAGTTGCATGAGTGGCGGACGCCGCAGGTGGCGGACTTCGTCCGTATCAAGGGCTCGGGCCGCTATGCGCCGGGACAGACCGAGCAGGGCGCGCTGGCCGACATGCGGCGGGAGCTCGATGCGCTGGAGGCGCGCTTTCCCGGACTCAAAGCCCATCTGATGTCGGAGGACCGTGCCGGCGTGCCGACCATGCCGCCATTCGAGGTCGCGCCCGACAGTCCGATCGTTCGCGCCGTCAACGAGGCCTATCGCGCCGTGCGCGGCGAGGCGCAGCCGACCGGGCCGGTCGCGCCGAGCTGTTTCTATGGCACCGATGCCGGCCATCTCTACACGCATGGTGGCATGGAAGGCATCGTCTGTGGCCCCGGCGGCCGGTACAACACGATGCCCGATGAGCGCGTCGACATCCCTGACTATCTCGACATGATCCGCATCTACATGCTGGCCATTCTCGACATCTGCGGCTGACCCCAACCTCAGGTGGTGGTCGCCTGCTGTTGGAACTGCTCGAAAGCAGCAATGGCGTCGGCGGCATACATCAGCGACGGGCCACCGCCCATGTATATCGCCATGCCAAGCGTTTCCTCGACCTCTTGGCGCGTCGCGCCGAGGCGCACCAGTGCGTCCGCGTGGAAGCCGATGTAGCCGTCGCAGCGGACGGCGACGCCGATCGCCAGTGCGATCAGCTCCTTGGTCTTCTTGTCGAGCGCGCCGTCACGGCCCGCGGCCTGGGCCAGCGCGGAGAAACCCTGCATGACCTCAGGGATATCCTTGCGCAACGTGCGGAGATTGTCGGAAATATCCTTGCAGATCTTGGGGTAGTTCTTGTCCATGATTGTCTCCTAGGAGATTTTGGTGGTGGGTTTGCCGGGATCGCGCAGCGCGATGTAGATCGCGGGGATCACGAGCACGGTCAGCAGGGTCGATGACGCCAGACCGAACAACAGTGAGATCGCCAGCCCCTGGAAGATCGGATCGAGCAGGATGGTCGCTGCGCCGATCATCGCGGCAAGCGCGGTCAGCAGAATCGGCTTGAAGCGGACAGCGCCGGCCTCCAGCACGACCTCGCGCAGGGTCTTGCCCTCGCCGCCGCTGTGCCGGATGAAATCGACCAGCAGGATCGAGTTGCGGACGATGATGCCGGCAAGCGCAATGAATCCGATCATCGACGTCGCCGTGAACGGCGCCCCCAGCAACCAATGACCGAGCAGGATGCCGATCAGGGTCAGCGGGATCGGCGTCAGGATGACGAGCGGCAGCCGGAAGCTCTTGAACTGCGCCACCACCAGCACGTAGATGCCGAGGATCGCCGCACCGAACGCTGCCCCCATGTCGCGGAAGGTCACATAGGTGATCTCCCACTCGCCATCCCACAGCAAGGTCGGACGCTGTTCGTCCTGCGGCTGGCCATGGAAGCTGATCACCGGCTTCGGCAGCTTGCCCCAATCGTGCGCGTCGATGCGGTCAGCGACCGCGAGCATGCCGTAGAGCGGCGCCTCGAAGCGGCCGGCGAGCTCGGCCATCACCATGTCGGCGAAGCGCCCGTCGCGGCGGAAGATCACCGGCGAGCCTTCCTCCATCGTGGCCTTCACGACCTGGCCAAGCTCGACCACCGTCTTGCTGCCGGGCACCGTGTTCGCCGGCACTGGCGTCGAGGCCAGCGCCTGGCTCCAGCTCTTGTCTTGCTTCGGCAGCCGCACCGCGATCTCGATCGGGTTGCGCTCCTCGCCGCGATGCGAGTAGCCGACCGACACGCCGCCGAACAAGGTCTGGATGGTGTCGTAGACATCGCGCTGCTCGACGCCGAAGAACTCCAAACTGTCCTGGTCGATCGACAGCCGCAACCGCGGCCGGCGCTGGCCGATCGAGTCGTCGATGTCGACGATGAAGGGCACGTCGGCGAACACCTTCTTCAGCTCGGCGGTGACGGCGCGCCGGGTGGCCGCATCGTGGCCATAGACCTCGGCGAGCAGCGTTGCCAGCACCGGCGGTCCGGGCGGCACCTCGACCACCTTGATGCTGGTGCCCGTGGGCACCGCGACCGCCTTCAGCCGCTGCCGCAGGTCGAGCGCGATGTCGTGGCTTGCGCGCTTGCGGTCGCCGCGGGCGGCGAGGTTGACCTGCAGCTCGCCGAGCTCCGGCCGCTCGCGCAGGTAATAGTGCCTGACCAGACCGTTGAAGTTGAACGGTGCCGCCGTGCCGGCGTAGCTCTGCACATTCGTGATTTCCGGCAATTGATGCGCGATGTCGGCCGCCGCAAACAGCGTGCGCTCGGTGTCCTCCAGGCTCGCGCCCTCTGGCAGATCGACCATCACGGCGATCTCCGACTTGTTGTCGAACGGCAGCAGCTTGACGGTCACGGATTTGGTCGCGAACAGCGTCATCGACAGCAGCGTGGCGATGCCGACGCCGAGCAGGAAGATCCAGGCGGAGCGCTTGCTCGCAACGATCGGGCGCGCAACGCTGCGGTAGATGCGGCCGAGACGGCCTTCGCCATGGGCATCGTGGCTGGCATCTTGATGCGCGCCGGCCGCAGCCGCGGTCTGTTTCGGCGCGAGGCGCAGCATCAGCCAGGGCGCCACGACCATTGCGACGAAGAATGAGAACAGCATCGCCGCCGACGCGTTGGCCGGGATCGGCGCCATATACGGGCCCATCAGTCCCGACACGAACAGCATCGGGAGCAGGGCTGCCACGACAGTCAGGGTCGCCACGACAGTCGGATTGCCGACCTCGGCCACCGCCTCGACGGTGGCCTGCAGGCGCGGCCGGCCGTCGCGCATGCCCCAGTGGCGGGCGATGTTCTCGACCACGACGATGGCGTCGTCGACCAGGATGCCGATCGAGAAGATGAGAGCAAACAGGCTGACCCGGTTGATCGTGTAGCCCATCAGGTTGGCGGCGAACATCGTCAGCAGGATCGTGGTCGGGATGACGACGAAGGTCACGAGCGCCTCGCGCCAGCCGATCGCGATTGCGATCAGAACGACGATCGAGATCGTGGCGAGACCGAGATGGAACAGCAGTTCGTTCGCCTTCTCGTTGGCGGTCTCGCCGTAGTCGCGCGTTACCGTGACCGCGACGTCGCTCGGAATCAGGCTGGCCTTGAGACCTTCGAGCCGCTGCGCGATGTCGTGAGACACCACGACCGCATTGGCGCCGGCGCGCTTGGCGAGCGCAAGGCTCACCGCCGGCACGCGATGCCAGTCGCCCTTGTCGTTGCGCGCGTCGTCCCAGACGCGGTGCTCGGCGAGGTTGGGGCCGATGACGACGGTCGCGACGTCACGCACATAGACGGGACGGCCGTCGCGGGTCGAGATCAGTAGCAGGCCGATGTCGGGGATGCCGGTGAGCGTCTGGCCGGCGGCGACGTTGCGGACGATGCCGCCATCGCGGACGTCGCCGGCGAGGAACGAGCGGTTGGCATCCTTCACCTTGGCCACGAGCTGCTGCAAGGTCACGCCGAACAGCGACAGCTTCTCCGGGTCCGGCTCGACGCGGATCTGCTGGGCGCCGCCGCCGGAAATATAAGTCAGTCCGACATTGTCGACCTTGGTCAGCTCGGCGCGCAGCTTGTCGGCGAGCTCGTAGAGGTCCTTATCCGACCAGCGCTCGGCAGCCTTCGGCTTCGGCGACAAGGTCAGCACGGTAACCGCGACATCATTGATCCCGCGCCCGACGATCATCGGCTCGGGGATGCCGACAGGGATGCGATCGAGGTTGGCGCGGATCTTGTCGTGGACGCGCAGGATCGCGTCCTCGAACTTGGTGCCGACCAGGAATCGCGCGGTGACCATCACGCGGTCGTCCTCGGTCTGGCTGTAGACGTGCTCGACGCCGTCGATCGCCTTGACGATCGTCTCCAGCGGCTTGGTGACGAGCTCGACGCCATCGGGCGCGCGCAGGCCGTCGGCGTTGACGCGGATGTCGACCATGGGAACGCTGATCTGCGGCTCCTCCTCGCGCGGGATCACGACGACGGCGATCAGGCCGACCACGAGCGAGGCGAGCAGGAACAGCGGCGTCAGCGGCGAGGCGATGGTCGCCTGGGTCAGCTTGCCTGAGAGTCCGAGGTTCACGGCTGCACCAATTGGTCGCCGGCGCGCAGGCCGGACAGGATTTCAAGTCCATCGGGGAAATCAGCGCTCGGCGGGGCGCGGCCGCGCTGCACCGGAACGCTCACCTTTTGCGATCCCTGCTGCAGCTGGACGTAGTCGACGCCGAAGTGGGTGGTGACGTAGCGGGCTGGGATCACATAGGCGTCGCGCTGGCCGCCGGAGATCCAGACCCGGAGCCGGTCGCCGACGAAATACTGGCCGAGCCCGGAGACGATTGCGTCGGCGACGACACGGCCCTCCTCGATCTGTGGGTAGACCAGATCGATCACGCCCCATTTGTCCGAGGTATCGCCGAACTCGGTGCCATCGACACGGACCCTGTCACCGGCCTTCAGAAACAGCGCATGGCGCTCGGGCACGCGGAGCCGCAGCTTGAAGTTCTGCTGTGCCACCGTCACGACGGGATCGCCGGGCAGAACGACCGATCCGACCGCGACCAGCTTCTTCAGGACACGGCCGTCATCGGGCGCCAGCACCTGTCCTTCGCTCATCTGCTGATTGACGACGGCGCGCTCGGCGGTCTTGGCCCGCAGCCCGTTCTCGGCGACGTTGAGCGCGGTGCGCGTCTCGTCGAGCTTGATGCGGGGCAGGGTGCCGCGTTCGACGAGGCCTTCGGTGCGAATGAAGTCGATCTGCGCCTGGTTGGCCTGCGCCTGCAGCGCCTCGATCTGGGCGTCCAGCGATTTGACCTGCAGTGCGAGCTTATCGTCGCCGATCAGGGCGATCGGCTGGCCGCGTTTGACCGGATCGCCCTCGCGAACCGAGAGTTGCACGATCGTGCCGCCGATGCGGCCGCGCGCTGGAACCACGCTGACGCTCTCGACCGTCGCGAACACCGCCTTCTCGTCGGCCACCTGGCGCGGCGCCACCGTCAGCGTTTCCGCGCTGGCCGGCGCCACCTGCGAGGTGATCTGCAACGCCACCGCGGCGATCAAGCTCAGGAGCGATATTCTGCGCATCAGCCTAGTCCTGTCTGTTTTGATTCAAATCGGGTGGTCAGGCGAGATGACCGCTGATGATGCAGGCATCCCACCAGCATGCCGGTTCCCACTTGATGCCGCTCAAGTCGCGAGTACGGCGCCGTCATAGGCTTGGTCCCGGTTTTGGCGGCCGCGTTGTGCAAAAGACCTGATAGAGCGTCCTCAGGACCTCGCGGGCCGGCTCGCTGGTGATCGAGTAGTAGATCGTCTGCCCGTCGCGCCGGGCGGTGACCAGGCCGTCCTTGCGCAGCAGCGCGAGATGCTGCGAGACGGTCGAGTCACGCAGGCCAAGAAACGCAGCCAGCTCGCCGACCGACCGTTCATCGTCGACCAGCTGGCAGATGATCAGGAGCCGGTGACGGTTCGACAGCGCCTTCAAGAGGTCACTGGCCCGGTCGGCCGCCGCTTCCATGATGTCGACGTCAAATTTCATAGTTGCGTACATACGTATTTACGAATATATAGTCAAGGCCGGTGTGGCGCGGAACTCAGGTGCGACGAGCCTCGCCACGAATCTTCGCCGGGACGCCGTCGGGCCTGCGGCACGGATGCCGTGGCGCCGGCTTGATTACGCTCAAATGCAACCACGAAAGAAAATGCCATGAACGTCGACAAAGCAGTTCTTTCCTTCGCAGGCGTCGTCGTCCTGCTCGGCCTCGGGCTTGGCTGGATCGTCAGCCCGTATTGGTTCCTGCTCACGGCCTTTGCCGGGGTGAACATGATCCAGGCCTCGTTCACGGGGTTCTGCCCTGCGGCGATCGTGTTCAAGAAGCTGGGTTTCAGAAGCGGCAACGCGTTCTCCTGAGCCGTCGGGGAAGATGGGGCGAGATGAAGATGAAGCGAGGACATCATGGCTGACCAGGACGAAACCTACATCGTCGGGCCGCTCTACAAGGCGCGCGACAAGGTCTATCCGGCAGCCGTGCATGGCCGCTTCCGGCGCATCAAGTGGACGATCCTCTGCATCACGCTCGGCATCTATTATTTGCTGCCCTTCGTGCGCTGGGACCGTGGGCCGGGCATGCCGAACCAGGCGGTGCTGGTCGATTTCCCGCACCGTCGCTTCTACTTCTTCTTCATCGAGCTGTGGCCGCAGGAGGTGTACTACTTCACCGGCCTGTTGATCATTGCCGCAGTGACGCTGTTCCTGATGAACGCGGTCGCGGGCCGGCTGTGGTGCGGCTATCTCTGTCCCCAAACGGTGTGGACCGACCTGTTCTACGCCGTCGAGCGCTGGGCCGAGGGCGACCGCCGCGAGCGCATGCTGAGCGACAAGCGCGGCTGGACCTTCACCCACATCCGCCAGGCCGCGCTCAAGCACGTCCTCTGGATCATGATCGGCTGGTGGACCGGCGGCGCCTGGGTGCTGTATTTCGACGACGCCCCGACCTTGGTGAGAGACCTCGCCACCTTCCAGGCGCCGTTCACGGCCTATCTGTGGATCGGCATTCTCACCGCGACGACCTACATCTTCGCCGGCCACGCCCGCGAGCAGGTGTGCATCTACATGTGCCCGTGGCCGCGCATCCAGGCGGCGCTGACCGACGAATGGGCGCTCAACGTCACCTACAAGGGCGACCGCGGCGAGCCGCGGATGTCGGTGAAGAAGGCGGAGGCCGCGCGGCTGCAGGGCGCGCCGGCCGGCGACTGCGTCGACTGCCATCAATGCGTCAATGTCTGTCCAACCGGTGTCGACATCCGTCACGGCATCCAGCTCGGCTGCATCCAGTGCAGCCTGTGCATCGACGCCTGCGACAGCGTGATGACCCAGATCGGCCGTCCCACCGGCCTGATCGGCTACGACACCGACATCAACGTGGTCAGGCGCAAGGAGGGCAAGCCGGAGATCTATCGCATCATCCGGCCGCGCACGCTGATCTATGCGGGCTTCATCGCCATCGTCGGCGGCATCATGCTGTACACGCTGGCGACCCGCGGCACGATGGGCATCAACGTGCTGCATGAGCGCAACCCGCTGTTCGTGCAGCTGTCGGATGGCGGCGTGCGCAACGACTACACGGTGCGGCTGCTCAACAAGCGCGGCGCCCGCGACTTCGTGCTCGACGTCGTCGGCCTGTCCAACGCCAAGGTCACGGTGGCCGGCGAGACGCGCGAAGCCGACGGTCGCATGGTGATCGATGTCGGCCAGGACCAGACCCGCGAGATCCGCATGTCGATCGAGGCCAAGGGCGCCGACCTTCCTCCGGCGCCGGTCGACATCGAGATCAGGATCACGGATCCGGCGACCGGCACGTCGGTGAGCACGCACGATCACTTCGTGCCGTCGACGCGATAAAACGATCGTGCCGCCGTCCTGGCCCGTCGCGGCGAACACCGGCCGCGGCGGCATACAGGCGCCAGGGCAGGCCAGGTGTTCACGGCATCAAACAGCGCACTGAACGAGAGCAGGCGGAGCCGGACGTCACGGACCGTTCTCGCGGCGCTGTCGCGTCCGAGTTGCTCCGGTCTATTCCGCCCTTTCGAAGATGAGGGCGCGGGGAATGCCGGGCGCTGGCCGCACCCATGGCCCGCCTGCGTAAAAAAATGCAGGCGGCAGGAACCACAGGTTCAGCCGAGACATCCCGGCATTCCCCGCGCGATGGTTTTCACGCTTATCTCGCGCTCTCCCCGGTGTCCGGCTTGTTAGCCACCGTCGCCGTCCGGATCATCGTCACCAGACGGCTTGGCGCCAGCCTCGGGGCGCCAGGACCACGCGTCTTCACGTCCGCAACCAGCCGTTCGTCCGCGCGCCATCACAGCACGCTGCAGCATGATTGCGGCCACCGCATCCCCGCCTCGCGTGCCGTGACGATCGCGATACGCCCCTCATCTCGAGGCGGGACGGCGATACTCAACCATGAATTCGGTAAAAGCGAAAGAGTTATTTTCAGGCATGGCCGGCGGGATGATCGATCCCGTTGATAGCCCACGTGAAATGCGGCGTCCGGCGCAGCCGGGCCGGCGCGCACGTCGACGGCGAGCCGGCTGGTTCGCGCCGGATCGCTCAGCTGAGTTGCCCGTCGGGCGGGGAGTCGAGCGTCGCCGTCGTTGGCCCCATGCGCTGAGCGAAACCCGCTGCCTGCTGATCGTCGGCAATCGTCATCGCGGTTGCAAAAGCCGTGCGGGCCTCAGCGATTCGTCCCTGTGTCAGCAGGAGGCGTCCGCGGAGATGCTGGATCGGCGAGGCGTACCAGCGTTCGCCCGAGCGCTCAGCCTCCGCGGCGGCCCAGTCCGCCGTGGTCAGCGCGATCGTCGGCTCGCCGGCGGCGATTTCCATCTCGGCGAGAATGGCGAGAAAACAGGGCAGGCCGAGGCGCCGGCCGGCCTTGCAGAGGTCTTCGATGGCGACGCGCATCCGATGCGGTGCATCCGCCAGGCCACCGAGCCGGAAGCGCGTGGCAAGATCGAGAATGCGGGCGTAGGCGATATGCGGAAGCGCATGCGCCGAGCTGAGCTGCAGCAGCCGCGAGGCCAACGCGTCGGCCGGGCCGGCCTCGCCTCCGATCAGATCGAGCAACAGCGCTTCCGTGAGCACATAGGTCTGGGTGGGCACGTGGCCGATCTGATCGGCTTCCGCAATGGCCGCGGCAGCGAGGCGCGCGGCCTCGTCGGAATGGCCAAGCACGAAGCAGGTCAGCGCGAGGCAGATCCTGGCAGGTGGTCCTGGCACGATGCTGAGCCGCGTCGCGACGCCGCGATCGCGCTCCGGATCGTAGATGTCGAGTGCGCGCATCAGATGGGTGCGGGCCTGCTGGAACCGTCCGGTGAACCAGCACGCCGTGCCCAGCGCCCGATGCGCAACGCCGGTCTCGGCGACCGCGCCGACATCGTTGGCGTCGCGCAGAAAGGCCTCTGCAACGGCGGACGCCTCGTGTAGCCGCGCGTTCAACATGTTGCCGGCCCAGAGACCGTAATAGGACGCGAACCGCACCGAGGTGTCGCCGATGAGGGCGGCAAGCTCGCGGGCGCGGGCGAACGCCTCGATGGCCTGCTCGATGCCGCGGGCCCAGAGCACGGCCTGACTGTAGGCGACCTGCAGCGCCAGCCGTTTGGGCCCCGTCACGAGCGGGCTCGAGCTGTCGGCACCGGGACCATCGGCGATCGCGATGGCCTTGCCGAAATGGGCGAACGTCTCCTCGAAGGCCGCGTTGCGCAGCGCGTCCTCCCCGGCGCGACGCCACCAGTGGAACGCCCGCAGCGGCTGACCGCCCGCGGCGAAATGCGACGCAATCACCTCGGGCGCGGTTCGCAGCGCCGGCAGATCCGGCTGCTGCATCGCCTCGGCAAGCCGGATGTGAAGATCGTGCCGTTCGCGCTCGGGAATCGTCGCATAGGCCGCATCACGAAACAGCGCATGTCGAAAGACGAAGGCGGTGCTGGTCCTTGGTCGCTGGGGCTGGATCAGGCCGCTCAGCATGAGTTGCTCGAGCCGCGGCATGAGGTCCGCCACGGTGAGGTCCGCGACGGCGGCGAGCAGCGTCACGGGAAAGGCTCGGCCGATCGCGGCGGCCAGCTGGGCGATGCGCCGCGCTGGCCCGAGCCGGTCGAGCATGTCGGCCAGAGACGCTTGCAGCGACGACGGCAGGTCCCGTGCGAGCGTGATGCGTCGGTCGTAGGCGGCGCGTGTCAGCTCCTCGATGAACAGCGGTACGCCTTCGCTGCGATCGAGGATGACCTCCGTGAGATCCTCGGCGATGCGGTTCGCGCCGCTCAGTCTGGAAATCAGCTGGCGGCCATCCTGCGGACTGAGTCGTTTGAGCGCGAGCATGCTGACGTGATGCTGGCCCACCCAGCGCGGCGAGAATTCCGGCCGGAACGTCAACACAACGAGAAGGCGAATCTCGGGTGCGCGATCGACAAGGCGTTCCAGCAGCTCCAGGCTGCTGGGATCGATCCACTGGATATCCTCGATGATCACGATGGCCGGAGCGATCTGCGACTGCGCCTCGACGCGATGGAGCAGGGCGTCGAGCATGCGTTGGCGACGCTCGGACGGACTGGTATCCGTGTTCGCCTCCGGCGCGTCGGCAGCAGGCGACAGCAGGGACGCCAGCATCGACCGGTCGGATGCGGCAAGCGGCAGCTCGCGCAGGAAGGCCTCGAGCTTCGTCGAGCGGGTTGGCATGGCGTCATCCACCGCGATCTGGGCGGCCGCCTCGATCTCGCCGAGGGGCGGGTAGAAGGCGCTGTCCGATCGCCCTGCGAAGCAAGCATAGCGAAGGCATTGCCGGGGCTCGGGCGCAGCTCTTGCCAGGAACTCGGCGACGAGACGGGACTTCCCGATGCCGGCCTCGCCGCTCAACAGCAGGACCTGCCCGTAGCCACTCTCCGCCTCGCGCCAGCGCCGGAGCATCCATTCGAGCTCCTCGTCGCGCCCGAACAGGGTGGTCGGTCCGAGCGGATGTGTGCTCGGGGAGGACGCGTGCCGATGCTCGGTCGCCTCATGCGCCACAGGATCGGTCGCATCCGATGCAGCGTCCGCGCCAGGCCAGGGGACGGCCGCGGCACTTGCGTCTGGAGACGCCGATGTAACCATGGCAACGAATCGGTAGCCGCGACCGACGACGGTGCGGATGAGCTGCTGATTCTGGTCGCGCAGGGCCAGCCGCACCTCGCTGATGCATTGTGCGAGCGATGCATCCGACACATTCGCGGTGGGCCATACAGCGGCGATGATGTCGTCCTTGCTGACGAGCCGGCCGGCGTTGCGCACCAGATGGCACAACACGCCGAAGCTCTTTCGCCGCAGCGGGATCTCGCCCTGCTGGTCGCGAACACAACCACTTTTCAAATCGAGGACGAAGGCCCCGAACGACAGGCTGAATTCGTTCTCTGCTGGCAATTGCCACACCATCTGCAGAGCGTGCCTCATCGCAGCATGCAGCTCAGTTCGCTGTCCGGCATGTCGGCCGAACAGATGCTGAAAAAGCGTAAGGGAAGGCGGACCGGCTGGCAATTAGTACGGTCGATAGGTGCAGTCCGGAAAAACCTGCATGGGTTGCAGGGCCTTTGGGTCGGTTCAGCAGCAACGACGCAATCGCGTCAGCGCAAGTCCCATGCTTTGGTCGGCATCGCCGGATGAGCAGAAGGCCTGGCTTTCGTCGATGGCGGCCCGGCCCATGGCATTGCTTTCTCATGATCGGTTCACGCAAAAAAAATCTCTTGCCTGGCTATCCACAGGATAAATATCTCGTAGCTGTATCCGACGAGCCGGGGATGAGGTCCGTGTGCCGATTGTCGGCGAGCGGACACTCACGCGCTGCGATCTCAGACACCGCCTCACGCAGTCTGATTCTGCGGCGCCAGTTGGCAGGTTCACCGTACGCATCGGTGGTGAGTCTCGCGGTCACGCTGGCGTGATCCAGCATGACGACCCGTCGTGCCCCAAGCATGGCTGCAGAATCGCTGCCGTCGTCCGCCTCTGTCTTGGTGCCGTGTCATGGCGCGGTCGCTGCGATCCTCGTGCGATGGTCGCAGCCGTACGACCCTGCCTAGGCGCCGACAGCAGCTTGCGCGTTTCGCTCGACGCGGTGGTGAACGCCACTGCCGATCATCGCGTCGCGATAGGCGGCATAGCTGGTCGGAAACGCACCGGTGGCGGCGCCTTCGGGCGGTTGTCCCCGCCGCCTCGGCCACCAGAACCAGCCGCCAAAATCCTTCGCAGCGGTCTCGCTCCGACCGAAGTAAAAGACCTCGAAATGCATGCCGGTGGTCGGGTGAATATCGAAGATCGGCGAATATTGCGAAGCTGATGGTTCTTCAAATACCTGCATGGAAAGCTCCTCGGGTCATCACGATCTGGTAATCATGGTCTCCGTGATCTGCGCGCCACGCGCAGGCGCAAAGCCGCGAGAGTCATCCGCGAACGCTGGGTAGCAATACCGTGGGAAATCCGGCCGCCCGGGATCCCGCGCCGATGTCAACTCAATCTGCGGATGCAATGCTACCGCGTTGTCCGTGATCGCTATGCTGTTACCGCCGGTCGGAATATGTCCGGCTCAATGGCTCATTTGATTAAAATCGACGGGAATTAGATCAGTAAAATGGTAGCTCGTCGTCAAATCCGGTTCAAAAAAACATCAAGAAATGATCAAATCGCGCAGGCGATGCAGGGGGGCTGTCGGATAGCGAATCGCCGGGAGCATCAATGGGCGCAGCGTTGCTCGCCGCTTGCGTGCGCACGGTGCGAGGTTTCATCAGTTGTCCGGGCCGCGCCGCGCGCAACCGCGCCGTCGTCAGCCCTCCCGTTTGGCCGGCACCATCTTGTCATAGACCTTGCTGCCGAGCAGGGCGGCGTGGCTGACGAACAGCAGCGAGGTGAAGGTGCCGTCGATCTGCGGCATCGAGGTCAGCACCGAGGCATTGAGCGCGGCGGCGAAGACGATGCGGACGGCGTCGATGTTCGAGATGACGTCGAACAGCACCAGCAGATAGCTCATGCTGAGGATGCCGGTGATCGCGACATGCTGGACCCGGTTGATGTCGACCATGTCGCTGCGTCCCTTCACCTCCTGCAGCACCATGTCGGACAGCGCGGCCTTCTCGGGGCCGGCCTTGTCGGCGAGATATTTCGGCGCCTGTGTCGGTGAGGCTGCGTCGGGCGCGGTCTGGTCCTGGGTGCCGACGACGGTCGAGTTCGAGATCAGGCGCGACAGAAATGGCGTCGCGACGGCGAAGCCGCCGACGAGGGCGAGATAGAACGGGATGCTCGGAAACAGATTATAGGCCTCGAGCGCGGATTTGGCGGGGTTGGGCGTTTCCTTGGCCAGCGTGGCGGCCGCCGCCTGCTGCTGCAGTTCGGTGATCAGCAGTCCCCCGAAGCCGTAGTTGAAGAGACCGCAGACCAGAAGCCCCGACAGCAGCACGATGGACCAGATCGCGAGCTGGGCCAGCGTCAGGCTCATGCGGTTGCGCTCGTCGATGATCGGCCCCAGCGCGCGTCCGGTGATGCCGAAGCCGCAGGCGATGAACAGCAGCAGCAGCGACAGCAGCGCAAGGCAGAACGGGACCACGAGCGACATGGTGCCGTTGACCAGGCTCGACCACTCCAGCGCCTTGCCCGCGAACCATTCCGGCCAGGTGGTGTTGCGGATGGCGTTGCTGCCGGGCTTCGCATCGGGCGCAGGATATTGCGCCGCTGCCACGGCGGATTGCGCGGCCATGAACTGCGTGCGGCAATCCTGGGCCTTGTCGGCCTTGGGACGCCATTTGACGCTGTCGAGCACGTTCGGCTTTTCGGCGGTGGCCACGGTGCAGTCGAGCCCCTCGCCGGAGCCGTCGGTGGCGATGCGGGCGCTCTGCAGGAACTGCCCCAGCGACAGCCGCGCGCCGACCCCGATGCCGTAGGAGCCGAGCGCCGACAGCACGAACAGCGCGAGCGCGACGACGAACAGCAACACGCCCGTCCTCGGCATCGCCTTCGACGTCGCGCGCGGCTCGGCCATCGGTGCGCTGCCGCCCGGCACGCCGGTGCCGGTCATGGCGTTGACGAAGACCGCGGCGCCAGCGGCACTCGCGTCGGTCGTGGCGTCGCGCGCGAAGACGTCCACCGTCTGCCCGTTGCCGAGCCCCTGGTGCAGCTGGTGGGTGATCTTGTCGGCCGCGAGATCGGCCCAAGGCGCCGGAGGCGGCGGGCTGGTCGCGGTGTTGAGTCGCAGGCTATCGCCATCGGCCTCCCAGATGATGATCCGGCTCTGCGGCGCGGCGGCGTTGCGCGCATCCTCGGCGATCGACAGGATCGCGCGCACGGTGCCGCCGAGGTCGCGGTCCTGCACCGACGGCAGCACATCGCGCCGCTCGAACCCCTTGCCATCCTCCGAGGCCGCGAGCTGCGCGACCAGCCGCCTCACGCCGTTGACGCTGCCGCTGCCGTCGGCCGGCGCGGTGCCCAGCGCCTTAGTCTCCGCCCAGACGATCTGGGCCAGTTCACCTGATGAGAGCGTCATGTTGTCCTCCGGCAATCATTCTGTGAGTATCGATGCGTTGTCAGACGAGTTCGTCGGTGAGGATCGGGCGGCAGGCCGCCTTACTTGCCGGCAAGCCAGTCCTGCAGGAATTTGCGGGTCGCTTCGTCGCCTCTTGGATCTTTGCCGAAGCCGAAATCCTTCCACATCTCCTGGCCGCGGTTCGGCGCATGGCAGTTCGGGCAGACCGTGCCGAGTTGCTCCTGCACCGTCGGGAATGCGTTGCGGTTGGGATCGGGCGGCTTGTAGCCGGGAGGATTCGGATGCGCGTTCGGGTCGCGCGGCGGAACCGGTTGCGGCTTGGCCTGCGCCGGCAGGCTGCGCGGCCGCGGCGGCAGGTTCTTGACGGCAGCCTGCAGCGCCGCGAGCGCCTGTGCGGTGACGCTGGAGCAGGTCGGAATCCTGTTGAGCGCCTCGACCTCGGCCGGCGTCATCTTCGGTCCGGGCAGGTCCTTGGGCAGGCGTCCGTGACAGGACGGGCAGACGTCGTCCTTGCTGGCGGACGGAGGTCGCGCCGGCAGGCGGGCGACCGGCGGCACGCCCTGGATCGAGGCGTCGGCAAGCTGGGCTGCGACCAGGATCGTCTCGGTGTCGGTGAGGCCTTCGGGACAGCTCCGCATGAAGCCGTTGACGAAATCAGCGTCGACGCAGCCGTCCGAGCCCATCCTGCCGATCAGCATGTTGTAGATGCCGATCTCGTTCGGGCGCTTGCCCGAGAGTTGCTTGTAGGCGCGATCGAGATCGGTTTCGGTAGCGGCGTCGTAGGCGGCCTCGCTGCCCTTGCTGCTCGCATAGCCGGTCGCGCCGCCGACGATGAGGCCGCAGATGAGGATGCCCCATCCGGCGGTCTCGATGTCGAGCAGGAGGTTGCAGACCACGTAGCTGCCGAGCGCGCCGCCGGCCAGGCCGCCGGCCGCGCCGGCCAGCACGCGCGGGCGCTGCTTCGGCGTCGCGGTGTAGAGCTGATAGCCGGTGATGATGGTGAAGGCGGCGAGGCCGCCGATCTTGAGGCCCTTGAACAGCAGTGCCATGCGGCGCCCGGTGTTGGCGGCGGCTGCCGCGCCCTCGGCGGCGCCTTCGAGGCCGCCGGCTTCGCCGCCGGCGCCGGCCAGCGTCTTCTGCGCCAACGCCTCGGCCAGCGCCTGCGGCTGGCCGGAGAGCGACTCGACCGCGGCGATGCTGCCATCGGCATTCTGCGTGATCCTGATCGTGATCTGCTCGGGCACCTTGGCGCCGGCCGGTGCCGTGCCGTTGACCTGCTCGAGATTCTTGCCGAAGCTGTAGCGGACCTCCGAGACCGTCGTGCCATTCGCCTGGCGCGTGGAGCTGATCACCTCGACCTTGGTCTCGACCTGCACCGAGGTGGCCTGTTCGCCGGCCGGTGAGCCGGGCAGGGCCTGGGCTCCTTCTGCGGCCGCGACGGCGGTCTCCGACCCTTTCAGGATGGTCAGGCTGCTGCTCTGCAGATTCTTGATCTCGAAGGTCAGCTCCGGATATTTCAGGCTCAGCTTCTTGAGGACGCCGGCGGCGGTCTCCGCGTTGGTTGCGCCCTGGCCGCAGGTTGCGCACACTTCCTGCTCGATCAGCATCCAGACCCTGCGCCCCTTGAGCTGCTCGCGTGGAATCTTCGCGAGCGCCTCCTCGAGCTGATCGGCGATGTGCTGCTCGGCATGGCCATGGGTGTGCGGCAGCGTCTCGGCGCTGGTGTGCGGCGGGAAGTTGGATTGCGCGTTGTAGCCCGGGCCGCCCGCCAGCTTGGACTGGCCGACAAAGCTGCGGCTTTCCAGGCCGGGAATGTCGGTGCGGGCCGCGCCGACGGTGCCGCCCTGGACCTCGATGTCAGGTGCGACGGCATGGGGCTCGACACGGGTGATGCCGCTGGTGGCGCGATTGGCCTTGATATCCTTGGCCAGCACATCCTGCATGCCGTTCTGTGAGAAGCGGCCTTGGCCGGCGGCGTCGGCCGGCTTGATCACGCGGCGGGCATATTCGTGGATGGCGAGCTCATCAGTGCCCTTGGCATATTGCGCGAGCTGGCCATCGCTCATCACAGCATAGCGGTCCTGCAGCACCTCGACGGCCATCTTGTCGCCGCTGCTGACCAGCTTGCGCAACTGGTCGATCGACATCTTGCCGTAGTCGGGCGCACGGCGCAGCACGGTGCCCGCCCCGCGCTGCTGCACCACATGCGTCAGCTCATGCGCGAGCAGGCGCTGGCCGGCGCTGGAGGCTGGCGAATAATGTCCCGCGCCGAACACGACGTTGTGGCCGACCGTGTAGGCCCGGGCGCCGACGGCGCGCGCCGAGGCGGCCGCGCGGACATCGGTGTGGATGCGCACGCCTGCGAAGCTGTGGCCGAAGCGGCTTTCCATCGCAGCACGCGCGGAACGGTCGAGCGGCTGGCCGGGCGCGCGCAGCACGTCGTGCACGATCGGTGGCGCGAGGCTCGCCTGCGTGCCGTCACCGCCGCCTTGGGCGGCCTGGCGCCGCAGCTTCTCCTCCCGGCACGAGGCGCAGGTGCCGCCGCATTCGCATTGCCGCTGCAGCGACAAGGTCGGACGCGCCGTGCCGGCACCCATCGTCGCGACGCCCGCCGGCCGCGCCGGGCCATCGACGACGGCGTGCGCGACCGCCTCGGCCTCGCGCTCGGCAGGATCGTCGACCGCGCCGATCTCGAGCCGCGCCTGCAACGGCCGCAGCAGCGGCGATGGCGGCTGCAGCGCCACGCCGCTGCCGGGCCGCTCGGCCTTGGCGGCGCGGGGGCCGGCGGCGGCATGGGACGCGGCTGCTTTCATGGGCGGACCTCGCTGTTCCCCGGTGCAGCTCTCGAACGTCGGTCAGGTCGAACGGATCTGGTCATTTCGAAAGCCACTGTTCCATCAACTTGCGGCTGGCCTCGTCATTCGGGAGCTTGCCGAATGGCGAGGGAGTGCTGCCGAAGCTCAGATCCTTCCAGCTGTCCTTGCTCTTGTTCGGGGTATGGCAGTTCGGGCAGACGGTGCCGGTCTGCTCCTGGACCGACGGCAGCGTGCCGGTGCTGGTGGACGGCGCCTTGTAGCCGGGCGGACTGGGATGGGCCTGCGCGGGTGGACGCGCGGGCGCGGGCGGCGGCTTGCTCTGGACCGGGACATCCTTCTGATTGATGAGGTCGAGCATGTGCTGCCAATGGTTCACGTCGGCGACGAACTTGTTCGGGTCGCTCTCATCGAGTTTGATCATCTTGGTCCGCACGTAGTTGAGCAGATCGTCGAGCGGCAGCTTGCGTGCTTTGGCGGTGGCGATCAGATCCTCGATCGACGGTGTCTCCAGCGGGATCTCGCTGACGAGCAGACGGACCATCGTGAAGTGACGTCCGCCGCCGCCGAATTGCTGGAACGTGTCGCTCAGTTCCGGGTCGAGCTTCTGGAAGGTGAAGCCGACGCCGGTGAGGTCGATGATCGGCGATGAATCGCTCACGGTCGGCTCCATGGCGGCTGGGTTGACGTCGAGGGTCGAGATCACCGCGCTGCTCATCATGACGCGCGCGTAGAGCGTCTGCTCCGGATTGGTCAGCATCATCTTGAGGATGGTGTCGGCCTCCGCATCGATCACCTTCTGCGCCTTGGCCTGGTTGCGATCGATCTGGGCGGCGGCGATCTTGCGGTCGACGCGGGCCTTGAGATAGGAGCTCAGCAGTCCGATGCCGATCGAGAGCGCTGTCGTGCCGACGCCGATGCCGATGCTCTTGAAGCGAGCCCGCGCGCCGCCGCCACCACCCGTGCCGCCGCCGCTCGGCGCCGGCGTCTCGGCAACGTCGGCGCTGCCGGTCGGATGCACCGGCGCGTGGCTGACGAGATCGACCTTCGAGAGCGTGCCGGAGGTCTCGAAGCTGGCGCGGATGCAGCCGGAGCAGGCAGGGTAGGGCTCGAACACGGTCTGGCCATTGACCTGGCGGACGCGGACGGTCGAGAAGTGGATGGTGCCCTTGGCGCCTTTCGGCAGCCTTGCGATGATGTCCTCGAACAGCTTCATCTCGGCATCGTTGACGTGCTGAAACGGGAAGTCGCGCCGCGGACCGGAGCCGGCGATGCTGCGTGTGCCCGACAACGTCCGGCTGGTCGGGCTGCTGGCGTGATAGATCGCGGCGCCCTGTCCGAGCGCGTCGGTATCGGCGCCGCTGATCGCGCGCATCTCCTTCGGGCCGGTGTAGCCCTCGATGTCGATGATCGCCGCGCCGATCACCTTGGTCTTCGTCGGCACCGGGCCGCCGCTGCGCAGGATCTGATCGAGCCGCGTCTGCGCCGCCGGGCCGCCTTCCTCGATGACCTGCAGACGCGACTCCAGCGGCGGATCCGGCTGGCGCTGCAGGACAGCGCCGTGGTGGCCCTGCTGCACGACATGGGTCAGCTCATGCGCGAGCAGCCTGCGGCCGGCGGCGGTCTGCGGCGCGTAATGGCCGCTGCCGAACACGACGTCGCGGCCGACCGTATAGGCCTGGGCGCCGACGGCGCGGGCCGATGCCGCGGCCTGCGCATCGGCGTGGATGCGCACGCCCGCGAAGCTCGTGCCGAAGCGAGGCTCCAGATCGGCGCGGGCCGCCGTGTCCAGCGGCGTGCCCGGTGCCCGCAGCACGTCGTGCACGATCGGCGGCGCGGCCGCAGCATTCGCCGCCGCGGTGCCGCTGCTCGCCGTGCGGCGCTGGACGCGAGGGGCTGCCGCGGAGATGGCGCCGGACTGCGGACCGTCGGCCACCCGGCTTGCCATCGCATCGGCCTCGCGCTCCAGGGGGTCATCGACCGGGCCGATCTCGAGCCGCGGCTGCAGCATTGCGATCGAGGGCAAGGCCGGGGGCGGCGACAGCGCGACGCCGCGGCGCGGTCGCGCGCTCTGGCTCTGCGCTGAAGCGGGCGCGGCGTGCGTTGCCGTCTGCTTCATGCCGCTCTCCCTTCCTTGATCATCTCGCTCCGGATCGCGGCGACCACATCGTCGCGGCCGATCGGGCGGCCATTGTCCTTCAGCGATTGCAGCGAGGCGAGTCGGATCACGTTCATGATCGAGCCGCCGGAGAGCGTGTAGTCGTGCGCGATCTTCGTGAAGTCGAGGTCGGCGGCCAGCTGGGCCTTGGGCGAGAAGCCCTGGCGCCACAGCTGCTCGCGCTCCTCGGGGCGCGGCAGCGGGAAGTAGATCACGGATTCGAAGCGGCGGGCGAAGGCGTCGTCGATGTTGTCGCGCAGGTTGGAGGCGAGGATCGCGATGCCGTCGAAGCTTTCGATCCGCTGCAGCAGGAAGGCGATCTCCTGGTTGGCGTAGCGGTCATGCGCGTCGCGCGTCTCGCTGCGCTTGCCAAACAGCGCATCGGCCTCGTCGAACAGCAGGATCCAGTTGCGGCCCTCGGCCTGGTTGAACACCGCGGCGAGGTTCTTCTCGGTCTCGCCGATGAATTTTGAGACCACCATCGAGAGATCGACGCGGTAGACGGCGCGTCCGGTCGACTTGCCGAGCAGGCAGGCCGTCATGGTCTTGCCGGTGCCGGGCGGGCCATAGAACAAGCTGCGGTAGCCCGGCCGCAGCTTCGCTGCCATCCGCCAGTCGTGCATCAGGGTGTCGCCATGCGCGATCCAGGATTCGATCTGGCCGAGGCCCTGGCGCGTCGCCGGATGCAGCACGAGGTCGCTCCAGTCCAATTTGGTCTCGACGAGCTGCGCCGGGAAATGCGCGCCGAAGCTAGGCTGTCGCTGCTCGCCGCGCGTGAACAGCGCCAGCGCATCCTCGGACAGCATCAACCGCGCCTTCATCGCCGGCTCGTCGCTGCCGGCGCCGGCGGCCCGCAGCAGGCCGCGCCGCGCAAACAGGTGGTCCGGCTCGAACAGCGCCTGGAGGCGGAAGCGGCTGGCGAGATCGGTGCCGCCGATGATGAAGGCGAGCGTCTCGCCGGTCGGCCAGAAATCCGCGTCCGCATCCTTGCGCACCCCGCCGAACTCGGTGAAGCGGCGGTCGAAGGTCTGGTTGCGGGTGAAGAAGACGTCGAGCAGCTGCGGCCGCAGATGCGGCGCCAGCGCCAGCACCAGCGCGACCCGCTCGGCAAAACCGCACTGGTTCTCGCGCAGGAACGCCGCATAGGGCGACGCCGATCCCGACAAATCGGGCGGCTCGGCAATCGCCGCCGGCGCGGCGCCGTCCAGGTTGAAATAGAGCTTGAAGCGCGCGTCGATCAGCTGCGCGAGCCAGCCCAGCTCGGCCTCCAGATCGGCCGCGTTGTGCTCGAGCGCGCTCACCATTCCACCCGCATCGCTGCCTGCATCCATGGCAGTCGCAGCCATTGCAGGGTCCAGGGAAGCCGCTCCAGCAGCACGTCGGGGCTGCGCCGCTCCAGCCGCAGCAGCCACGCGCCGTCGCGCGTGCCGAGCAGGCCCGGCCGCATCAGGAAGGTCTCGCGCAGGCCGGCCGGCGAGATCGCGCCGAGACAGCTTGCATGGGCGATCGCGGCGTCCAGCAACTGCGCGGCCTCGGCCTGCTCGGTCTCGGTGACCGGCTCGGCGATCTCGCAAGGGTCTGATGGTGGCAGGCCGCACAGCACCTTCGGCAGCAGCAGCGCAAATTCGGGCGCGTCGGTCTCGCCGGTCGCCAGATGATGAAGCAGCAGCACCGCGCGCTGCCGCGCTGCCAGGCTGACGAAGCCGGTCTCCTTGTCGTCGAGCAAGCCGCGCCGTGCGAACATGCGCCGAAGGAATGGCCACAGCAGGCAAACGCCCGCCGCCATCACGGCATGGGTCTCGTCGGGATCGCTACGCGGCCGCGGCGGCTGATGCGCTGGAGCCGGCGACAGCCGCGCCCGCAGGCGCTCGGCATCGGCCGATGTGATCAGCCCAGCCTGCCGCAACGGCTGCAGCACGGCGGACAGCAACGCGTCGAAGCCCGGCCCCGCCGCAGCCTGCGCGAGCCGCATGACAGCGTCCGTCCAGGCCGGCTGAGCGTGCTCCGGCAGCCGGGCCCCGAGCGGCGCCAGCTCGGCCTGCAGTGCTGTCCCCGGCTGTGCGGCTCCGAGGCCGGAATGGAGGCGCGCCAGCTCAACTACGCGAGCGGTGGCATCCGTTGGCGCGGGCTGCTTCGCGATCGCGGCCTCGCAGGCCTGCAGCATCGACAGCAGAGGTACGCGCGCGGCGACGGCCGTGGCCGTGATCGCGGTCTCGACGGCGTCCGCCGGGGATCCGGCCAGCGCCGCCTGCAGCTGTCCGCGCCAGATCGCGAGCCGTGTCTGCCGCGGTGTCAGATCGTCGATCGACACGTTCTGCAGCAGCATCGCGAGCGCGCGCAGATCGGCGGCGCGGTCCGGCGCCAGCGCGGCGATGATCCGCTCGAGCGTGGCGTCAGTGAGATGACCAACCAGCCGGTTCATGGCGGTGGGATTGCTGATCAGGCCGCGCAGGCTGTGGCCGAGGCTGGCGGGCGACCGCTGCAGCGCGTCGCCGGCCGCGCGGTCCAGCAGCTCGCGCTCGCGGCCGTCGCACCACCATGGCAAGGTGCCAGAGGCTGCGAAGTGATTGATGACCAGCAGCGCCGCGGCATCGGCCGCGGGCTTCGCTCGCGCGCCTTGTGCCGGGCCGGTCGATCCCACGTCGGACCGGCCGGCGAGCGCCGCCGATTGCCGCAGCGCGGCTGGAAGCTGGGCTGCGATCCGGGCCGGCAGCTCGCGCGCCAGGGTCGCGAGCTCGAGCCGTCCGAGATCAAGCTCGAGCCGGTCGATGCGGATCAGCTCGGCCTGCGGCGTCAGCTCATCGAACATGCGCTCCAGCAGCGGCGTCACCGCCTGGCGGACCGCGTCGGAGACAGCCGTGCTGAGGCGCTCGGCGGTCGCCGCATGGGCGACGGTCACCTCGACGATCTCACGATGGATGGTGTGACGCTGCGACATGGCGGTGCGATGGACGGTCCTAGTTCGGTTTGAGCGTGACGGCGGCGGTTGCGGCGAGCGTTGCGGTTGCGGCCGGCGGATTGATACGGGTCGCGGTGATCGAGAACGTGGTGGCCGCGCCGATCGGATCGGTGATGAACACCAGCGTGTCGCCATTGCCCTGCTGCGCCGCGCCGACCGGGGCGCCGGCCGCGACCAGCTGATAGCTCATCTCGGTCTGCGTCCTGTCGACGAGGATCTTGGTCCGGTTGCCGGCGGGCACCGCGGCATCGCCGGCACGGACGGGGCACGACGGATCGGGCCGCACGGCGACCGTGAAGCGCATCCTGCGCCGCACGGGAATCGGCGCCTTGCTCGTCGCTGACAGCACCAGCACGGTATCGTTGGCGATCGCGGCCGAGGCGAAGTCGAGCGCCTGACCGTTGCCGTCGCGCGCCGCGCCAATCGCAACGTCATTCGGCATGGCTTCCTGGAACAGCGCATAGCTGTCGGTGGCCGCGCTCGCCGGCACCGCGACATGGGCGATGCCGCCGCGATCGATCAATCCGGCCGTGAGCTGGGCGGCCGGCACGGCGGCGATGACCACCGGGTTCGGCAGATCGATGCCGACGCGGCTCTGCGCCACCATCGCGCCGACGGTCCAGGAGCTGCCGACGGCGGCGGCGCCGGTGTCGACGATGGGCGGCAGCGGCGGCTGGCCGTCACGTGCGACCGCGAAGTCGACCTCCAGCTCGAGCTGGCCGATGCCCTTGTTGGCGGCGGGATCGTCCGGACTGCGCTGATGCACATAGGCTGGAAGAATGCCGGGCACGGGAGGCGTCGGCCGCGGCGTGTAGTAGACGCCGGGCTGGCCCCCGGCGATGGTCATCGCGCCGTCGCTCGCCGCCCCCGCGAGCGTCACGGTGACGCCGAGCTCGGGCCGGGGGTTCGGGCGCACCAGCACCGCAAGTATCTGGCGCAGCCAGATCCAGGACGAGAATGATGCTGCGCCGTTCGTATGAGTCTTGTGGGCCGCGATCGCGATGACGCTGTCGGCGGTAGCAAGCGGCAACGTGAGCCGCAGGTCGGCATTGCCTCCGGCCTGCCAGTCGATGCCGAGCGTGAACCCCTGCGGCACGACGCTCGGATCCACTGTTGCCAGCGGCGGCAGGCGGATCATCGCGTCCGGCTGTCCCGGCACCGGCACGGCGAGCAGGCCGGGACCAGGAGCCGCGCCTTGCGCGAAGGCCGCGTCGGGCAGGCGCAGCATCACGGCGCGATACTCGACCCCGCTCTGGGCGGCGGCGAGCTTCACCTTCGGCACCGCCTGGAAGTCGACGACGGCGCCGGGCTCCGGCGTCAGCACGAGATCGGGATTGGCCCTGACGAAGACGGGCAGGCGGATCGCGAGAATCTTGGTCTGCGGCGGACGTGCCAGGGCGGCATCGAAGGTCTTGGTCGCGCGGATCCTGATCTCGGTGTCGGCCTGCAGCGGCTTGCTCGGGAGCTCGATCGGTCCGCCGGTGCCGCGGACGACCTGGTTTCCGACCGACACGATGTCGTCCTGGGCGGCCGCGGCGACGTCTTCGGGATTCGCCGGATCGCCGCCCGCAAAGCGGACCAGCCGATAGTCGACACCGTCCTGACTCGACGGCAGTCGCACCGTGACGGCCGTGTTGTAGTCCAGGACCCGCGGCGACGGCCCGTCCTGGGGCAACAGGATCGCCGCCAGCGACCCATCGAGGCCGACCTTGACGCCGGCCGTCTCCAGCAGGTCCGCCTCGCGTCCGCTCGGTGCGCGCGCATGGATCGTGAAGGTGACGTCGTCGCGGATCGGCGGTGTCGTCAGCGCCACCGTGGCGCCCGTGCCGAGGAGCGTGGCGCCGACGGCATCGCCGGCCTTGTTGCGCAATCCGTATTCGACGCCTTTCTCGCTGCTTTCGACCTTGATCGTGGCGATGTCGTTGAAGGCCACGGTCAGCCGCTCGTTCGGCACCGGTAGGTCGCGCACCGGATAGGTCTCGCCGAGCCGGAGCGCGTCGAGCATGCGATTGCGCGCCTCGCGCAGGCGCAGCACCGTGGTGGTGCTCGTGGTTGCGCCGCTCATGGCGATGGCGCCGGCGTGCCGGCCTTGCCGCCGAGCCGGTCGGCAAGCCGGTGCTGCTGCAACGCCAGCAGGAGATCGTCATAGGTCGCGGCGAAGGCGGCGAAGGGGGCGGGGTCGAGCCAGAGCAGGTAGGCGGTCAGATGGGCGGGCGTCTCCTCGCGCATGATGCGCTGGATCATGGTTTCGAGCTCCCTGAAGCGCGCCGGGAAGACGAAGGTGAGCTGGGCCGTCCACGGATCGTTGCGCGGGGCCGCGGCGAGCAGCGGCAAGGCGTTGACCTCGTCCTGCGGCAGCACGCGCAGCAGGATGTGCTCGACCAGCAGGAAGCGGTTGCCGGCCTCCGCCGGCCAGCCGAGCCTGAGGCGCACCCGGTCGATCAGGGCCGGCGATGATCCGGGCGCGAGCAGGTCGACGCCGGTGCCGCGCGCCGATCCGAGCTCGGGCATGCGGCGGAGGAATTCGCGCTTGGCCTGCAGCAGGCGGGCCGTCGCGCTGTCCGCATCGAGCGGCGCTGCCGTTCCCGGCAGTGACGGATCGTCGGTCACGGTCTCGGCGAACCGACCGAGCAGGTGGTTCAGCAGGCGGTTGCGCCGCTGCATGGCGCTCGGCGGCTGCGCGGGCTCGACCAGTTCGGCCAGATCGTCGAGGCCGAATCCGGCGTCGATGATCGGATCGCGATCGGGATCGTCGCCGACGAGCTGGGCGGCATAGCTGCGCGGCGATGTCTCGTCGATGCTCAGCAGCGAGGCGACATAGCCGAGCTGGGCGAACTCGTTCGCCAGCAGCTGATCCAGCACGGTCAGATAGCCGCGCAGCTGGTTGGCCTCGGCCTTGCGTGCCTCGTCGGCGGAGTCGGGCAGGGCGCCGGCGCCGACGCCATAGAGCCGCGGCAGGTCGGTCTCGAGCGGCAGATAGTGCGCCACGTCCCGTTTTTGCCCTGCGCTGGGGATCAGATCGCGATCGGCAGCGCCGAGCGACGGAAACAATTGCGCGGTGCGCGCGCGCGTGCCGAAGGCGCCGATCACGCGCCCGGTATCGACGATCACCGGCTGGCGGTCCTTGACGAGCTCGATCTGGCTTGCGGTCAGATCGAGCCGCGCGGCGCCGGTTTCGTCGAGCGTCAGCGACCACGGCTCGCCGGACGCGCTGCCGGCGCGCGCGAGCAGGATCCAGCGGACCGCGCGCACGCCGGGCACGCTCATGATCGCGCGGATCACGTCCGACGTATGCAGCGCGACGCGGCGCTCGGCGCCCGGCAAGGTCGTGGCATCGACGAAGCCGCGCAGCAGCGGCGGGCCTTCGAAGATCTCATCGCTGCGCGCGCCGCGTCCCAGCGCCTGGTCGAGCCGGAGGAAGCCGACCGACGGCGAGATCAGCGCGCTGACCCGCTCGAAGATGCCGAGCAGCACGTCGGCGCCGTTCTCGGTTTCCCCGATCTCGACGGAGGCGCGCACCGCGACGGGCATCGGATCGAGCATGACGATATCGTCGAAGTCCTCGCATAGCGGCCGGTTGGCATAGAGGCGCTGCGCGACGGCGAGCCGGACCACCGAGGCATCGATGTCCTGGAGATCGGATTTTTCCACCAGCACGCGCCACAGGCCGCGCGGCACCACGGCCTCGCTGTTCGCCGGTGGCGTCGGGTCGCGATCGATCGTGATCGTCTTGGCGGCAGGATCATATCTGAGCGGCGGCGAGGTCCCGTCCGCGCCGACGATCCAGGCATTCTTGACGCCGGGCACGTCGAGCACGACGCGCCTGAGATCATCCGGAGTGACCGCCCGGCAGGTCAGGGCCTGCGCCGGTGTGAACAGCCCGTTCGCCGTGTCGCTGCCCGCTTCGGCGAGCAGATCGGGGATCGGGTGGAAGGTGCGATAGCCGAGGTCGCTGAGGGCGTAGCACATCGCCTCCAGCAGCGTGATGCCGGGGTCATGGGCGTTGAAGTCGGTCCACTGGTCGCCGGCGATGCGTTCGAGCTCGGACAAGCCCTGCCGCAGCAGGGTCTTGAAATCGAGCAGCGGGTGCTCCGGCGGCCCGGTGGAGATCGGCATGGCGTCCATGTCAGCCCTCGCTGGTCTCGCCGAGCTCTTCCGACAGCACCTGGATGGCGCCGCTGATGCGCAGCAGCGTCTCGCGCAGGTCGCGCACGCGCGCCTCGGCCTGCATCAGCTGGGTCTGGCCGTTGGCGAATTCCTCGCGCAACTGCGTCAGCCGCTCCTTGAGGCGGTCTTCCATGCTCGATTGCTCCGTCTCGGGCTGGCCCTCAGCTGTCTGATTTGTCGTGCCGACGACGAACATGTTCACCTCCCATGGACCATGACGAGAATTTCGCCTTGGCCGCTGGCGAGCGACGTCAGCGCCTTGCCGATGATCGCACCGGCGCAGGTTGCGGGATCGTCGACCTTCTGCGCGTATCCGCGGGTCGCGCTCGTTGTCAGCAGGTCGCCGGCGACGATCGGTGCGATGTCGGCGTCCACCTTGCATGCGACGCGGCCGCACAGCGCGATCGGCACCTCCTCGGCCTCGATTCCCAGGATGAAGGCGGCGTCACCGGAGACGATGCCGACGGCGCGGCGATCGACGGCGCGGTCGCAGCGGCGAATCTTGCGATCGTGTTCGTCGAACACCGCGACGTCGCCGGGCACGAGCGGCTCGCCGGCCGGGAAACGCTCGGCGACGTCGAGGCCGGTGGCCTGGAAACCCTGCTTGATGAAGACCGTGCCGGAGGAGTCGAGCCACAGATTGGGCTCGCCGCGGATGCCGTCATTGCCGTAGCGGCCGTTGGGCGAGGGATGACCGATCTTGATGATGTGGGCGCCCTGCGTCTTGAAGGGCCGCAACGAGGTGGTCTCGCCGGGATCGATCACCAGACGGTCGTCATTGCCGATCCGCAGCCGCACCGAGGTCGGCGAGTTCAGGAACGTCATCCCGAGATCGCCGCCGGCCGCGCTCTGCAGCAGCGCGTAATTGCCGGCAGCTGCCTGATTGAGCGTCGTCACCCCGAAATGCATGTAGTTCCCGCCAGTCGGCCACGGACCGATGCCGAGCGATCCGAATTTCGCGACGCCCGCGACCTCGAGCAGGTTGGCGGGGGTCGCAGTGCCGATACCGACATTGCCGTTCGTCGTCACCACCATGCGATCGGCGTTCTTGATGCGCAGGCGAACGGCCACCGGCGAGTTCAGGTAGGTCGTGCCCAGGTCGGCGCCGGATGAGCTCTGCAGCAGCGCATAGTTCTGTCCCTGGGTCTGATCCAGCGACGTCACGCCGACGAACCCGTATTGCGAAGGGTTGGCCGGCCACGGGCCGATCACGAGCTGGGTGGCCTTGATGCGCCCGTTGACCTCGAGAGCTTCAGTTGGCGTGACGACGCCGATGCCGACCGAGCCCGTCGCTGCATTGATCGCAAGGCGGCTGACGCCGTTCGGGTCGTTGAAGGACAGGCCCGGCTTCCCGGTCTGCGGATCGGCGGGGTTCGAGCGTGGCCGCAGCGACAGCGTCCAGGCGGGGCTGGCGTCGGTGATCTGCATGTAGAAGTTCAACGCCTTCTCGAAGTCGCCGACCGCCTCGATCGAGAGTGGCTCGCCACTTCCTGGCTTGATGACACCATCATCACGCTGGTTGAGCACGCTGTCGATCAACTGGGAAAATTGCTGCTCGGTCGGTATCGCATTCTTGACGAAGTAGGATTTGAGCGCCGCCCGCGATTTCTTGTTGTCATCGATATTCATGGGAACCTCGCAATCGCCATCATCTGTGAACTTCTAACCAACGATGAAATCGAGCTCGACCTTCATGTAGTTGATCCCCTTGAACTGATCGGCCGGATAGATCTCGTCGGCGATCAGGTCGATCTCGTGCCGTCGCGCCGCCACCAGCACGGCGTCGGGCCGCTCGGAGCCGACGCTGTCGCCGTCGGGTCTCCCCGGCGCCGCCAGCGTGAAGGTCTCGCCGTCCTCGCTGGAGAACAGCTTGATCCCGGCGACGTAGTCGACATAGGCGCGCTGGTCGATGAAGTTGACGATGCTGCTGGCATAGATGCGGCGTCCGATCATGATGTCGGCGCCGTCGTCGAACGCCCAGGGCGAGAGGAAGCGGTTGAGGTCATCGCCCAGCCGCTGCTTCCACAGCGCCGGATTGCTCTGGTCGACGAAGCGCACGCCGACGCGGATGCGGACCTGGACGTATCTGGCGTTCTCGACGCTGAGCCGCGCGGACCCCGGCAGCAGCGGCGCCAGATAGTCGGCAATGTCCGCCAGCAGCGCCGAGGAGGCCTTGGGCTCGAACGGATCGAACAGGCTCTTGCCGCGAATGTTCGGAATGACGACCAGCCGCACGAGGCCGAGCGCGTCGCGCTCGTCGATCGCGGCCTCGTTCGAGGTCGCCGGCAGGCACTTGACCTTGTAGATCTCGGGAAAGCGGCGCAGCACCAGCCGCTCATAGTCCCAGGCCGTGACCGCACGCTGCTTGTGCCGCAGCCGCTCGCTCGACGACGCATAGAAGGCGGCAGGATCCTCGGCGGGCCGTCCGCCGAACGAGGCGTAGGGCTGGCGGACCGCGGCGACGCCGGGCAGCGGTGCGAACAGCGCCTTGATGGCCTTGGGCGGCAAAGGGGTGAGGTCGACGGCGGCCGTGTCGGCCAGCTCGCGGGTGGCGAGCGCCGCCTGGGGATGAATCGCGATCGTGTCACACACGGCGCGGGCCCCGACAGGCACGCTGGCGCGCAGCCAATAGGGGCCGAGGGGAAGCCGTGCGTCCGGACTGGCCTGTGGAAGCGCGAAGGTGATGATGCCGGAATTGATCAGCCCGCGCGTGCCGTCCTGCAGCACGGCCTCGCCGGGCAGCTCGGCCCAGCCGTTCTGATCGAGCACGCTCCAGCGGATCTGGGGATGATCGACGTCGGCATCGGCGCTGCCCTCGGCCATCTGGAACAGCAGCGACAGCGTCTCCGGCGGCCGCAGGCCGTCGAGGCCGATCAGCAGTTCGCCTTCATTGCCGTAGTCGGGCAGCAGCGGAACGCCGGAGGCCGCGGCGCTGGCCTCTGCGGTCCCGAACGGATGCAGGTGAAGCACCATGTCGGACGACGGGCCCTGCTGATAGGCCTCAATGCGGATCTCGTGTCCGGCGAGGAGGTCGAGCGTCAGCGACTTCAGCTTGGGTGTGTAGGGCAGGCCGACGGCGTAGCTGGCCGCATTGATCGTGCCGCCGTTCTTGGCGAACACCGCGGCGTCGACCGCCAGCGCGATGGCCTTGGTGGCGGCCAGCGCGGGATAGTCGCGGTGGCCGAATCCCACCGACAGCTCCAGCCGCAGCGCGTGCGGCAGGTTGCGGGCCGAGGCCGCCGCAGCCGGGGGGACGGCATAGGGCAGCACGGTATCGCTGATGTTATCGATCTTCAGCGTCTGCGGCTTGCTGGCATCCTGCGTCCGTCCGCTTCGGTCGGCTGGATCGCTGATGAACAGAGCGCTGGCGTCGCCCTGCGGCGTGATCGACGGCCCGGAGATCAGGCTGACCTTGGTCGTGAACGGATCCAGCTGATAGGCTTTGTAGGTCTCCTTGAGATTTGCGGGGCCGCCCATCCAGTCGAGCCGCAGCCTGGCCGCCCGCAGCCGTTTGTTCAGGAGATCGGGATGCCCGACCCAGAGCATGGCCCCGGCCTCGGGCTGCGGGCCGAACGGCTCGAACGGTCGCTTGCCGTCGAGCGGGCCCAGATCGTTCTCCAGCACCAGCGGCCCGAGCGGCTCGCCGCTCGGTGCCGGCAGGACGTAGGACCCGATGGCCGCACGCATATGGATGCGCGCCAACCGCAGCGAGCGCAGCCGCGCGTAGCGGATCACCCAGCGCTTGAGTGTGCCGTCCCAGATCTGGCGCAGCGTCAACCGGACCACCGGCCACGGGCATGAGGCGAGCGCCTGCGCCGCCGGCAGCGGCGCGATCGCCGGCATCGTGGCGGGCAAGGTCAGGCGAACGCGCAGCCCGATCAGCTTGGTCGTGCCGGGGATCGGCGCGATGTCGTCGAGCTTGCTGTAGTCGATGCCGGCATCGCCGGTGACCTCGATCTTGTCGGCGCCGAGCGTGACGAAGCCGTCGGCCGTGCTGACCTGAACCGAGAACGGTTGCTCCGGCGCGACCACGATCGCGCCGCCGCCGTCATCGTAGAAGCCGAACACCAGGGTGATCTGCCGCGTCCCCGCGCTGAGCGCGAATAGCGGCGAGCCGATCGCGACACCGATGGTTTCGGGCGGCGCTTGGTCGGGTGATTGCGCGGGCGGGGCTGCGCCGAACGTCTTCCAGCGCGTGTCGAGCTCCGCGCTGGGATGGACGATGGAGGCGTCGGCATAGGCGTACAGATTGAGCCAGTCCTGGCGCTGCGGCTGCGGATCCGGCAGCTGCGTGCGCTTGCGCGACGCGCGTTCGAGGATGTCGTAGACCTGGACCCATTGATTGGGGCTCGCGGTCTTCGGCGCGTCGGCGACGGCTTTGAGGACCTGCATGTCTGCGGCCGAAACCCAATCCTTCAGGTCCTCGAGCAACTGGATCGCCGTGGCGCTGCTCGATCTCCCGGCGGCGTCGATCAGGATCTGTCGGAGCCCGGTCTCAGGATCGACCGCGGCCTCGCGCATCTTGCGCAGGGCCTCGCGCCGCGCTGCAAAGACCTTTTTGCGCAATGCATCTTCGAGCGTGTCGTAGGTCAGCCGCCAGGTGTTTTCAGTGACGCCGGCTTCGGGCTGCTCGGCGGTCGCCATCATGCTGCCGAAGGCTTCGGCCGACATGTAAAAGCTGGCTTCGAGGTTGCGCACCGCCGCGGCATAGGTGTCGATCGAATTCGTGCCTGTTGGCGTGTAGTCGATCAGCCCGATCGCCTCCTTCATGTTGGCGGCGAAATCGGTGGGGTCGGTCACCGGCAGGCTGTAGTCGGTCTTGTTGCGCTTGGTCTGGCCGGCATGTTCGAGCAGCCCGTTGATGACACGCCAGTCGGCATCGGAGGCGCGCTTGAGGTCCATCATCGCCACGAAGGTCTCGACGGACATGTGCAGCTTCTGCTGGATCGCATCCCGCACGTCCTGGCGATAACGCTGCACATAGAGGTCGTCGATGGTGGCAATCTCCGGGAGGCCGGCAAAGCTCGGCGCGCCGTTCAGCGCGGCGGCGAGGTTGGTCTTGAAGTCGCGCGGATTGGCCGGGTTGAGCACGAAGTTCGGATCGTGGCGGGCGTCACGGCCCGCCGCCTGCAGGATGGCGTTGATCTTGGCCCAGTCGGCCGCGGCGTTGTCGCGCCTCTGCTTGCGGTCGATCAGCTCGCGCAGCTCGTAGTGCTGCAGATGCAGCGTTGCCGGCGCGAAGGCGACCAGCGCGGCGAGCGACTGCAGCAGCGGGTAGGTGACCGGCTTGCCGGCATAGGGCGGCAGCGGGCCGCCGGGCGCGGGCTCGCCCAGCGCCAGCCGGAGCATCGCAAGGAAGCGGTCCTCCTTGGTGCCGAGCGCGCCCTTGCGCGGATCGCGCGCCTCGGCGAGCCCGATCAGGAGCTTGTCGGTGAAGACGGTCGCAAGCGCGCCGATCCGGGCGCGATTGACGACGAGGTCGCTCTCGGTGCGGAAGAAGCGCTCGCGCTTGCTGGCGTCCCGCCCTGCGGGCAGCCGGGTGCCCGCGGGAATCTGCACCGCCGGTGCGCCATTGGCGAGATCGAACAGCACGAAGACGCGGTCGGCGACCGGCGGCCTCGGCGCGAGCCGCAGCACCTCGCGATAGTAGTAGTCGAGATGACGCGGCACCACGCCGTTCAGCGCGTCCCGGGCGGTGCCGAGCAGCTTGAACAGGACCAGCAGCAGCACCAGATGCGGCCGACGCAGCCGCTCGTCGGCGGCCGCGGCCGGATTATCGATGAAGGCGAGGATCTGATCGTCGGTGAGATCGCCGAGCAGGCCCGACCAGTCGCCGGCCGGCTCGTTGTCGGCATCATAGTAGATCAGGTTCTCGAGATAGCTGCGCAGGAACGCCAGCAGGTCACGGGTCGTCCGCTCGTCGATGCCGATACCGTCGGGAGAGCGGTCCGAGATGACGCGGGCCGCCTGCAGCCGCGCGTGCTGGCTGGTGCCGTCACGCCGCGGCGGGGGGATCTCGGCGGGAGGCTGCTGCGCCATCGCTCACCCCGCCTTGACGGTTGCGTCGGTGGCGATGAAGTTGCCGCTGCCGCTATAGGTCGGGGTCGGATCGGGAATCGGCGAGCCGGGTCCTGGCGGCGGCTGCATCGCCGGCACCGAGACGGTGAAGCGCGCGGTGAACGAGCCGCCCTTGAGCAGCAGCTTCTTGCTGCCGGTCTGCGAGGTCTTGGCCTGCTGATCGCCCGCGAGCGAGGCGATCGAGAGCGTCCCGGTGCCGGGGATCGAATACGGGCCGGCCGTGTACATGCAGCCTGCGACCGAGACGCTGCCCTCGTCGCCGGCGACGCAGGCGGGCTTGCCGGTGACCCGCACCTTGCCGCTTGCCGTGATCGGGCCCGGGCGCACGACCACCGTCGCCGCGCCGAAGCCCGGCTGGAAGCTCGCCATGTCGCCATCGATCACGATCACGTCGCTCACGGCAAAGCTCTCACGGCCTCGTTGAGGTAATAGGGATAGACCATGTTGAACCTCGAATTGTTGGCGCGGACCGTGAAGCGGATCGCGATCAGAACGAGGCCCGGGGTCTGGCCGTCGCCGGTGACGTCGACGCCGTCGAGGCGAATGCGGGTCTCGTGATAGAGGATCGCGTCCGACACCGCCTCGCGGATCGAGGTCAGCAGCGTCTGGTCGATCTCCTCGAACATGTAGCGCGACACGTCGCAGCCGAAATCCGGCCGCATCGCGCGCTCGCCCAGGGCAGTCCCGAACAGGATGGTCAGGCTCTGGACGATGTCGTCCTCGCCCGCGACCATGGCGACGTCGGAGCCGTTGGGCCCGAACTGCGGCGGAAACGCCCAGCCGCGCCCGAGATAGCCGGCGGAGGCCGTCATGTTCCGCCCGCCCGCTGCACCATGAAATCACGCATGCTCTTCCTCCGCGCCCGCTTTTGGTTCACATCAGTTCAGGTCGATCGTGCTGCCCTTGATCTTGATGGCTCCCTTGGCCTGGATGACGAGGTCCTTGCCGGACTCGATGGTGATGCCGTCGGCATCCAGCGTCAGCTTGTTGTTGTTCTTGTCCGACAGCGTGATGCTGCCGCCGTCATCGTCGAGAATGATGGTCCGTCCGCCCGGCGTGCTGATCGTGATCGACGGCTTGTCGGCCTCCGACAGCACGATGCGCGTATTCTGCTTGCCGATCAGACCTTTCTGCTTGGCATCGGTGAACGTCTCCGGCAGCTTGTTCTTGCCGCCCCAGAGGCGGCCGAGCACGATCGGATGTCGCGGATCGCCGCCGAGGAAGCCGACCAGGACCTCGTCGCCCGGCTCGGGCCGGAAACAGAAGCCGCGCTTGTCGCCGGCATCGGGACTGGCGATGCGCGCCCAGAGCGGCTTCGGCGGATCGGTGAGAACCGAGGACACGTTGACCTGGATGCGGCTCTCGCCGTCCGGGTCCCGCTCGGAGGAGTCGGCGATGGTGCCGAGATGCAGCCCCGAGATCGGCGGCAGCAGGCCGCCGGCCGCCATGTTGACGAGCTCGGGCAGGCGGCCGGCAGGATCGGCGGACAGGCCGAATTGCAGGTCGGTCGAGAAGCCGCGCGCGTCGAGCCGGTGCCGCACGCCGGTCACCAGCACCTTGCCGTTGAGCAGATCGCCGAGGCCATCCAGCCCGGCGATGTCCATCGGCTTGGCGTTCGGAAGGCCGGCCACCGACATGCGGCCGCGGATCAGCGCCAGCCTGGCGCGGGCGGCGCGCGCATTCGACCACGCTTTGACTTCGTCGGGCTGCAGCGGGACCATATGGGTGAGACGGACGGGCGCCATGCCGAGTTCATCGCCGACCGACGCCGTCCCGATCTCGCCCTGGGGCAGGCTCAGCAGCTCGGCCGTCGCAGGCTCCGCCGGCGCCAGCTCCTTCGGGTCCCACACCACGCCCTCGATGCTCGGCGCCTGGCTCGCGGCGTCGAGCTCGAAATGCAGGTCGGTGACCGGATCGAGCCCGAGCGAAAAGCTGTAGGCGGCGTCGCCGTCGACGGCGAGCTTCTTCAGCGATACCGCGCCGTCGAAGGCGACGACGGCGAGACCTTGCGCATCGGCACGGGTCAGGATGAAGTCCCAGTCCGTGCAGTCATGCTGCACCAGCGTCTTGTGCGTTGGCGCCGTATCGGGTGCGTCGTCGACCGACAGCTCGGCCTCGCCCAGGATGGCCCGAATCGCGTCGCTGTCGGCGGTGTCGGTCCAGATCCGGCTGCGGCGCGCCCCGGTCAGCTTCACGGTCTTGTCCTTGACCACCACATCGAGCGTCGGCAGGCCGTCGCGCGTCTGGACGAAGAGGGCGGTCACGACCCCCTTGAAGACGCTGACATCATCCTCGCCGGCGCGGCGCAGCTTGATCTCCACCTCCGCGGCCGGCTTGAACGGGCCGCCGGCCAGCAGCGGAGTCTCGTCCGCGACCGTGCCCTTGGCGTGGATGGAGATGATCGCGGTGGGAATGCGGTTCACCGCATGCGTCACGTCGATCGACAGCGGCGCGAGGTTCGGCGGCAGCGCGCTGCCGGCGACCAGGATGGTGGGAATGGTGAAGCCGTCCGCCAATTCCAGGCCCTCAGCGTGACAGCGGCGGGAAGATCAGCGTGCGGCCGGGCTCCAGCCCGCGCAGATGGTTCAGGCCGTTGGCGCGCGCGACGCGCGGCGCATGGATCGTGCTGCCATAGACGGAATGGACCAGCAGCGGCAGCGTGTCGCCGCCGCGCACCAGCCTGGCGTGCGAGACGTCCGGCGAGGTGAAGGCGAGCTGCGACTGCTGCTTGGCGACATCGTCGTCCGCCGTCAGGCTCAGCACCAGCTCGGCGCGCAGCGGCGAGCCGTCGCGCTCGAAGCTCGTGTAGTTGATGGTGACGGTGGTGAGGCGGCAGTTGAAGCTGAACTTGCCCCATTTCAGGTTCAGATAGCTCGGCTCGTGCGTGTCGCTCTGCGGCTGGTAGGCGATGGCGAGGAAGCCGTCGATGCGGTCCTTGACCGTCTTGGTGTCGGAGAACAGGTTGACGAGGCCCATCTCCTCGACGCCGGTGCCGTCGAGCAGCAAGGTCAGCTCGATCGCGCTCGGCTGCGTGCGGATGAAGGTCGCGACCTGCTCGGCGCCGCCGGCGGCCTTGCCTGGCTCGAACAGGTTGCTGTGGGTCTGGCTCAAGGTCTGCGGGTTGAACATCGCCACGAAGGGCGAGCCGTCGATCTCCTTGCTCTTCTGCCGCTTGGCATCGGTGAAGGCGGAGATCTGCAGCTTCTCGAGCTTGAACAGGTCGGGAAAGCCCATCGTCAGCGCTCCTTCTCGCGGCGCAGGATGCGCAGGGTCTCGTCGACGCAGGCCTGCACCAGCGCGTCGTGGTCGAGCGGCGGAGCGTTCGCGGCAGGGCTGCGGGCGTCGACCTTGTTCGGGTCGACCACGGCACGAATGATCAGCTCGCGGATTTCGACAGGCATGGTCACAGCCTCATGATCTGCATGCGGGTGTAGGCGAGCTCCATCGTGTCGATCACGACGCCGTTCTGCCCGGCGTCGAGATCCGAGGTCGCCCAGCGCACCGGATAGGTGTTGAGGAACATCCAGCCCGCGGTCGGCGCGCCGCTGTCGTCGAACAGCGTCACCAGCACGTTGGAGGCGGAGAATTTGAACAGCGACAGCGAGATGTTGAACTCGATGTCGAGCGGCGAGATCAGCGGCGCGCTGCGCTCCAGCACGAGGTTCTGGTAGCCGATCGTCTCGGGAAAGCGGTGGGTGTAGAGGTTCTGCCCGCCTTCGGCATGCGTCTTCAGCGCGACGGTGGCGCCGAGGCCCGACACCTTCTGGAAACGGATGTCGATCGGATTCGGCACGAGTCCGCCGACGAAGAAGAACACGCCGAAGCGGAAGCTTAAGGGGAGGTCCTTGACCGGCATGTCACAGATACTCGACGGAGATTCCGCTCGTGAGCAGGTCGACCGTCTCGATGGCGACCTGCGTGGTGTTGACGTCGAAGCCGGGCGCAGACAGCTTGACCGGGATCGCCTCCTTGACGTGCCAGACCACGACAGGCGCTCCGGCCTCGTCGCACAGGCTGATGGCGAGCGTCCGCGCCGACGGTGGATCGGCGCTCAGCCATTGCGACAGGAAGCTGCCGCCGCGCATCACGCCCTTCTTCAGCGTCACCGTGCCATGCCCGCGCTTGGGAAAGCGCGTCACGTCCTCGCCCTCCCAGCGGCTGAAGCCGTGCCGGTAGGTCACGGTCTCGTACTCGCTGGCGAGCCCGGAGACCTCGACGAAGCTCGCCGAGTCCGAATCCACCGTGACCTGGAAATTATATCCAGGCAACGGGTAGAGCCGCTTCTGCGTCGCCTTGTCGTCGGGCATCGGCGCGATTACCCTTCGGTCATGGTGATGGCGTCGGCGCGCAGCTCCAGCGACTCGACGGCGACCTCGTTCGACTTGGCGTCGAACGCCGGACCATCGAGCTTGGTCGGAAAGGCGTTGATGACCGTCCAGCTGATCACCGGCTTGCCCTGCTCGTCGCACAGCCTGATCACGACGTCCTTCTTCTCGACCTGGTTCAGCGCGACGGTCTTGATCCAGCTGTACAGCGCCGACACGCTGGCGCTGCGCGCCACGCCCTTCTTCAACGTGATGTTGACCGGCTGCGGCTGCGACGGCATGTGGACGATGCGGGGACCGGCGCTGCCGCCGCCGGTCGGGCTCTCCTTGAAGGTCGTGACTTCGTAATGGATCGACAGTCCCGACACTTCCGAGAACGCCACAGCGTTGGGGCCGATCTCGACGCGGAAGTTGTAGACCGGCAACGGGTAGGTGGCCTTGATTTCGCTGGCGCTGACAGCCATCTCTGCGCTCCTTTATGTCCTGGTGTCGATCAGGCTTGTTGCAGCTTGTGCATGAAGCGCAGCACGATGAACTCGGCCGGCCTGACGGCCGCGACACCGATCTCGACGATCAGCCGGCCTTCGAGCACGTCCTGCGGCGTCATGGTCTTGCCGAGGCCGACATTGACGTAATAGGCGGCCTCCGGCGTCGAGCCGGCCAGCGCGCCGCGCTCCCACAGCGAATACAGGTAGCTCTCGATCATGCCCCTGACCTTCAGCCAGGTGGTGGCGTCGTTCGGCTCGAACACGGCAAAGCCGGAGGCCTTGCGGGTGTTCTCCTCGATGGCGATGAACAGGCGGCGGACCGGCACGTAGCGCCATTCATTGTCGTTGCCGGCGAGCGTGCGCGCGCCCCAGACGATCGTGCCCTTGCCGGTGAAGTCGCGGATCGCATTGATCGACTTGCCGGCGGTGGGGTCGACGTTGAGGGATTCCTGATCGGCATCCGTCATCTTCTTGTCGACGCTGATCATGGCCATGACGCCGACATTGGCCGGTGCCTTCCAGACGCCACGGTCACGATCGACGCGGGCATAGATGCCGGCGATCGCAGCGCTCGGCGGCAAGGTCACGCGCTGGCGGCTGAGCGCATCCTTGATCTGGTTGTAGCGCGCGGTGTCGCTGAGCTTGATGTCCTTGAGGACGGGCGGCGGCGGCGCGCCGCCGCCGACCTTGACGAGGTCGGCGCCGTCACCGGCGGGTGTGGGCTGCAGCGCGGCCGAGCCGTTGCCCTGCAGGCGGATATCGAAGCCGCTCGCCTGCAGGCTGGCCTTCACGGCCGTCCAGCGATCGACCACCACCTTGGCGGTCTTGCCGCCGGCGATGTTGGTGATGATCAGGGTCGGCTTGCCATTGGCGACGGAGATGTCGATCGCTTGCGCGTTGTCGCCACCGACGAGCTGGACCTTCGGCGTACTGGCCGGATCGGGACTCTGGAACGAGATCACCATGCCATTGGGATCATTGGCCGGAAATTGCACCTCCTTGATTGTCGGCGGCACCGGCCCGTCGGTGATGTTGACCTGGATCTTGCTCTCGTCGGGGAAGAAGTTCAGCGACGTCCTGAGATAGGGATGATAGGCGGCGCCGTAGGACAGATAGTCGACGCCGATCTGATTGCGGAAGGCGGTGACATCGCCCTTCGGCACGTCCAGGATGGTGAAGCGATCCTTCAGCCGCGCGCACTGGCTCAGCGCCGCCTGGGCGAGCTCGAAATAGTCGCCCGCGCCCAGCAGCACCGCGTCCGTCAGCACGATCAATGTCGGCTCGTCCTCCAGCGCCAGGAGGTTGATCGCCTTGAGGAAGTCGGCCTTGGCCAGCGGAGCGGTATAGTCGCCCAGCGAGAAGATGTAGCAGGGACCGCCGCCATTGGCGAAGTAGTGGCTGACGGCATAATAGAGAAGGCGGTCCGGGCTCGGCCCTGTCGCCGCCGCGGGATCGGTCAGAGTGATCGTCGGCAGCCCGGTGGCCGGATCGGTCGACGAGGAGGCGACGAAGGCGGTCGACTTCGCGCCTCCGAACGTGGCGCTGTACTCCAGCAGCGAGCTGATCCGCGCCATGGCCGGACCCTTCTCGGTGTAGCCCAGAAAGGCCGGGATCGCGGTCGAGACCTCGGCGACGGAGGGCGGCAATCGGGAAATCTCTTCGACGTAAACGCCCGGGGTCTTGTAGATCGGCATGACAATGCACCTTCGGAACGTGGTGAGGAGAGGTGGAGGCAATCAGTTCGTCAGCAGCGATAGGACTTGGTAGCGGACCATCTGGCGCGATGACGGCGCGCCGGTTTGCAGCAGCACGAGGCGATCGGGTGGCGGATTGGGCAGGCGCGACAGCAGCGGCGCGTTGTCGAGCCGCAGCTCGAGCGCGCCCAGCGGCGTGTCGCGGGTCGGGATGGCCGCGTCGGAGACCAGGCGTACGACGCGCCGGCCGCGAGCGCGTCCGAGCAGGTCGGCGCCGACCGGGTCGGCACCCACCGTCGCCGTCGTCAATTCGGCCCGGCCGGCATCGGATACGGTGATCGCGCGCGGCCCGTTGCCGGCCGTTGCATCGACAACGGTAAGCGTCGAGAGGTCGCCGGAAAAATCCGTCACGACATAATAGGCCCAGCGTGCATCGGCCGAGCTCAGCGGAACGACGAAACCCCGCGGCGCCGGCATCGGCTTCAGCGCCTGTGCATCCAACGTCAATGCGATCTCCGCGAGAGCGCCGCGTGGCGTCGCGGCGCGGACGGGGTAGGACACCTGGAAAACGGTGCCACGCGCCAGCGCGGATGTATCGATCGTGATGCGCTTGGAGCCGGGCCTCACGCTCGTGACGGCGCCAGCGCCGGCAACCGTCACATCCGCCGGCACTGTGCCGTTGAGCGGCGTGCCGGAGAGCACGAAGGTCTCCGCTGCTGCCGGTGCCGAGACCACGAGGCTCTCGCGCGCTGTTGCCCTGCGGGTGGTCAGGCGGAGCGGCAACGGATCGGCGAGCTGGACCCCCTCATTGGTGAACAGGGGCGCCGGCTGCTGGGCGATGTCGCTGAGCCGGGTGATCGCGGCATAGCTGGATCCGCGAGGCTGAAGCGCAAACTGCAGGGACAGCGGCGCCGCCGCCGCGGCGACGACATCACCTTTGGCATCGAGCTCGGCGTAGATGCGGATGCGATCGGCGAAGCTCTTGCAGGTCAGCCGAAGCCGCGCCATCGCGGATTCCGTTGCCGCTGCCGGCACGATCGCGAAGTCGCCGCAGCGCTGGTCGGCGTAGTAGTCGTGCGTCACGCGGACGTCAAACAGCGGGGCCGATGGCATGCTCCAGCCTCCGTTCGGGCGGACCGGACACCGGCCGCGTCATCTCTTCCCGGCGGTCCTCGAACACGAGCATGCGGACGCGATAGAGCAGGGACGGCTGGAACGCCGCGCGCAACGCATTCCACAGATCGTTCTGCTCGTTGAGCGGCAACGTCACCAGTTCGAGCGCCAGTTGCGGGATGCCGGCCGGCATGTTCGGCATGGTCTGGCGATCCAGAACCGGATGCGATTGGAAAAAGCTGATGATCTGCGACAGCCGCGACAGCGCCTGCTCATATTGCTTGAAGCGCGCCACGAACAGCACGCGCATGTTGAGGCGGACGTCGGGCTGGATTCGATAGGCGGTGCCGTCGGAACCGAGTCGCTGGTAGGGATTGGCGGCGCGCAGGATCGGCTCCTGCTCGACATTGATCAGCATGGTGGTGACGGCGCCGATGCGGAATGAGATCGGATCGGTCTTGTCGCCGTCGAGAAAGACCACGGCATCTTCGGCGGGCGCCGCGTGACCAGGCACGGCTGGCCCGATCAGTTGCGCGTTGAGCAGATCGCGAAGGAAAATCATCGCTTGATCAATCACGTCCCGCTCCGCAACTCACAGCTGGCAACGACGTAGCGAAGAGCACCGCGACCATGCGATCGCGATATGATGTTTACGGCCGTTCGATCGTCGGCTCGATCTGGCGTAGAGGTTCGCGCAATGTGGTCGTTAAGCGTGTGTGCGCGGACCGGTTGAAATGGTTCAAGTCGTCAATGAGTTTGTATCGAAAAAAATAGAAAGCACCGCAATACTCAACCAGGATAACTTCTGTCGTTATGCGCGTCAAGTTGAGCGGACACCACCTGAGGATGATCGCCGCGAATGGTCGAGTCTTGCAGGCGCGGCGGATGGCGCTTCGACATGATGGCGTTTCGACACAGCGGCGCTTCGACATCGCGTGGTGACGCGAGCGAAGGGCAGCGCGGCGGTGTCATGAGACCTGCATCGCAGGTGCGCGCGGCGTGAAGACGTCGATGCGGATCGCGGATCGGGCGCCCTGCGCGATCACGGAGCCTTGTTGAGCTCGCCGTCCTGCAACAGACCGGGAAGCGCGAGGCGTGCGCCGTCGAGGAACAGCAGGATCGCATCGCGCACGGTCTGGTCGAGATCGGATGGAACCGGCGTCTCGTAGATGAACTTGCGGATCGCAAGATAGAAGATGCGCCCGTGCAGCCCCCAGAACATCTCGGTCTCGCGGCTCCCCAGCGGGCAGGTGTCGACATCTGGCAGCTTCAGCTCGTGACGCAACTCGATGGCGGCGGGCTCGATGATCTCGCGCCTGACGAGATCGAGATAACGTCCGGCAATGCCGAATGACTTCAGTCCGGAGAAGACGAAGATCCGCACCCAATTGTATTCGAACACGCGGGCCACGTAATCGAGATAGAAGCTCGTGAGCCGCATCTGCAGGGGCTGGCTGCGATCGCGGATCAGGGGATTCCAGTCCTGCGACCAGCGGCTCAGATAGACCTCCTGATAGACCCGCTCGATGAGCGCTTCCTTGCTCGGGAAGTGCCGGTAGATCACCGAATGCGCGACGCCCATGCGCTTGGCGAGCTCCCGGGTCTGGCCTTCGAAGCCGCGCTCGGCAAAGAATCGGATCGCTTCGTCGACGATCAGTCGCTCGCGGTCGGCCGCGCGCATGTTGCGGCGACCCGTCTGCGAGGGACGGCCAGCCTGCCGCGTGCGCCCGACGCGGGCCGCCGCCTTGTTTGCGCTCGTTGTCCTCGGTGGTCTGGCCATGTCCTGAATCGATTGTGCACGGAGCTGGCTTGATAGCCGAAAGCAGATTTGTGACCAATCGTTCGTTTCCGGTTGACCGCGAAGGTATGGTTGTGCAACTGTTTTGAGACCAGATGGTCACAAATTTGGGGCTTCGGGCGCGAGAGCCCTGGCAGCGAGGAAATGGATGAAGGCGAGGGCTTTCAGCTATCGTCGGGCATACACGGTCGACGAAGCGCTCGACGCTCACGCGAGCAACGGCGACGATGCGCGCTTCATCGCCGGCGGACAGAGTCTCGTTCCAGCTCTCGCCCTGCGTCTCCAGGCGCCGCGAATCCTGATCGACATCAACCACATCGAAGAGCTGCGCGGCGTGACACGCGAAGGCGAATGGCTGCGCATTGGCGCCTTGACGCGTCATTGCGAAATGCTGACGGAGCCGCTGATCGCCGAGTTTGCGCCGCTGCTGCGCGCCGCTGCTCCGTTCGTGGCGCATCCCGCCATTCGCAATCGTGGCACGCTGGGCGGCAGCGTCGCGCTGGCCGACCCGGCGTCCGAGTTTCCTGCCATGATGCTGGCGCTCGATGCCGAAATCGAAATCGCGGGCGCTTCGGGTCGGCGCCGCGTCAGGGCCGATGAGTTCTTCATTGATCTGTTCGAAACGGCAGCGGCACCGGGCGAGCTCGTGACCGCGATTTTTGTCCCGCGGTTCCGCTGCAACCAGCGCATCTGCTTCGATGAGCTGGCACGCCGTCGCGGCGACTACGCGCTGGTGGGGTGCGGCATGCAGGCGACCTGCAAGGATGGCCTGATCGAGGGCATCCGCATTGCCTTCTTTTCGGTCGGCAACGTACCGACCCGCGCCAGGTCGGCCGAGGCTGCCGTGAGCGGTGGCCGTATCGACGCCGAGCGGATCGCTGCGGCGCAGGCCGCGCTCGACAGCGATCTCGCACCGCCGGAGAGCGACGAGGTGCCGCCGGCCATGCGCCTGCACCTGGCGCGGGTGCTGCTCGGCCGGTTGCTCGGAAGACTTGGCGAGGTGGCATGAGCAGCGATATCGACGAGGCTGAGGAGGCGGTGCGGGTCCGTTTCATCGTCAACGGCCGCAAGGTCGCGTGCGAGGTCGCGCCACGTGACACGCTGGTCGATTGCCTGCGCAATTCGCTCGAGCTGACCGGGACGCATGCCGGCTGCGAGATGGGGGCCTGTGGCGCCTGCCTGGTGCGGCTCGACGGCCGCGCCGTGCATGCCTGCCTGATGTTCGCCGTGCAGGCCGATGGCGCCCGGATCGATACCATCGAGGGGCTGTCCGAAAGTGGCGATATCGCCGATCTTCAGGCCGAGTTTCATCGACGCAATGCGCTGCAATGCGGGTTCTGCACGCCCGGCATGCTGATCAATGCCCACGAATTGCTGTCCCGGCTCGCGGAGCCGAGCCGCGCCGCGATCCGCGATGCGCTCTCCGGAAATTTCTGCCGCTGCACCGGCTACGAGGCGATCGTCGATGCGATCGCCGCGGTGGCCGACGCTCGCGCCGCAAAGGCGTCGCAGAAGGGCTCGCCGGAATGACGCCGCTCACCTCGCTGGACCGTCCGAACTCCTATATCGGCCGCTCCGTGCCGCGCCCGAATGCGAAGCGCCTGCTGGCCGGGCGTGGCCGCTATGTCACGGACATTCGCCTGCCGCGCATGCTGCATGCGGCATTCCTGCGCAGCCCTTATGCACACGCACGGATCGCGCGCGTCGATGTCGATGCGGCCCGCGCGCTCGCGGGCGTTCATCTGGTCGCCACCGGCGCTGATCTCGCAAAAATCTGCACGCCCTGGACCGGCACCCTCGATCATTTCAAAGGCATGACCTCGGAGCCGCAGCTGCCGCTGCCGCTCGACCGTGTGGTCTGGGCGGGGCAGGCGGTCTTAGCCGTTGTCGCCGAGAGCAGGGCGATTGCCGAGGATGCGCTGGAGCTGATCTCGGTCGACTACGAGGAGCTGCCGGCCATCGTCGATCTCGACGCGGCGCGTGAGCCTGGAACGCCGCGGGTGAATCCTGCTGGAAGCTCCAACATCTGCTTCCGTGCCCAGCTCGACAGTGGCGGGGTCGATGAGGCGTTTGCGTCGGCGGCGCATATCATTGAGGAGGAGTTCAGCTTCGGCCGTCATACGCCGGTCACACTGGAGCCGCGGGCGATCGTCGCGGATTACGATCCCGACGGCGGCATGCTGACCGTGCATCATGCGACCCAGACACCGTATCAGTTCCAGGATCTCTATTCCCGTCACTACCGTATCCCGGAAGCACGCGTGCGCGTGATCGCGCCGGATATTGGCGGCTCTTTCGGCCTGAAGCTGCATGTCTATCACGAGGACATGGCGGTGGTCGGCCTCTCGATCCTGCTCGGCCGCCCCGTGAAGTTCGTCGCCGACCGCCTCGAATCGTTCGTCTCGGACATTCACGCGCGCGATCATCACGTCCGGGCGCGCATGGCGATCGATGCCGATGGCAGGATCCTCGCGATGGACGTGCACGACGCCACGGCCATCGGCGCCTTCTCGACCTATCCGCGCACCAGCGTTGTCGAAGGCAACCAGGTCATCCGCCTGATCGGTGCGCCCTATGATTTCAAGTCCTATCGTGCGGCGCTGGAGGTCGTGTTCCAGAACAAGGTGCAGACCAGCCAGTATCGCGCGGTCGGACATCCCATCGCCTGCGCGGTGACCGAGCGCATGGTCGATCTCGCCGCGGCCAGAATAGGTCTCGATCCGTTCGCGATCCGAGCCAAAAACGTCATCCCCGACGACGCCTATCCGACGGCGTCGCCGACCGGCTACAGGTTCGAGTCCCTGTCGCACCAGGTCTGCCTGCAGCGCCTGCGCGAGATCATGGATTATGACGCGTTGCGCGCCGAGCAGAGCGAGCTGCGCCAGCGCGGTATTCATCGCGGCATCGGCATCGCCACCTTCGTCGAGATCACCAATCCAAGCCCGGCCTTCTATGGCGTCGGCGGCGCCCGCATCTCGTCCCAGGACGGTGCGACCATCAGCCTCACGCCTTCGGGCGAGGTGCGCTGCGCGATCTCCGTGACCGAGCAGGGGCAGGGGACCGAGGCGATCATCAGCCAGATCGTCGCCGACCAGCTCGGCCTCGCCCAGGAGCACGTCAAGGTCATCACCGGCGACACCGAGGTGACGCCGCATGGCGGGGCAACCTGGGCCTGCCGCGGTGCCGGCATCGGCGGCGAGACCGCGCTGCAGGCGGCGCGAAAGCTCAAGGCGAACATCCTGGAGATCGCGGCGCTGGTGCTGCAGGAGCAGCCGGCGGCGCTCAACATCATCGACGGCGAGGTCGTCAACGCCGCGACGCGGCAGCCGCGCCTGGCCATCGCCGAGATCGCACGGATCGCCTATTTCCGCTCCGACACGCTGCCGCCGGGCACGCAGGCGCAACTCACGGTAAGTCATCATTTCGCGCCACAAGGCTATCCTTTCGCCTTTACCAATGGGATACAGGGCTGCTACGTCGAGGTCGACGCCGACACCGGATTTATCAAGTTGCTGAAGCATTTCGTCGTCGAGGATTGCGGCCGCATCATCAATCCGATGCTCGTCGACGAGCAGGTGCGCGGCGGCGTCGTGCAGGGGCTCGGGGCTGCGCTGTTCGAGGAATGCCGTTACGGCGAGACCGGCCAGCTGCTCAACGGATCGCTCGCCGACTATCTCGTGCCGATGGCGATGGAGATGCCCGACATCGTGATCGCGCATGTCGAGACGCCGACGGCCGACACCGCGCTCGGCGCCAAGGGCTGCGGCGAGGCCGGCACCGCTGCGGCATCCGCCTGCGTCCTCAATGCGGTCAATGATGCACTCGCGCCATTTTGTGCATCCATCAATGCGGTTCCGATCACGCCCGCGCGGGTGCTCGAGGCGCTCGGGCGATTCTAGAACACATCATCAGGGGAGAACATCATGGCTAGGCGCGACACGAAGCTGCGACGAACGGGAGTGTCCCGGCGCACGGCGCTCATGGGAATGTCGGCTGGTCTCGCCAGCCTCGCGATGCCGCGCCTGGGACGTGCGGCGGACGACACCATCCGCATCGGTTTCCCGACGCCGCTGACCGGTCCCTTCGCGGCCGAGGCGCGCGATCAGGTCAAATGCGCGGAGCTGGCCGTCAAGCTGGTCAACGACAAGGGCGGCATCGGCGGCCGCAAGGTCGAGCTCCTGGTGCGCGACGACAAGCTCAATGCCGGCGAGGCGGCGACGCGGACGCTGGAGCTGATCGAGAAGGACAAGGTGCACGCCATCGTCGGCGCGCTGTCCAGCGCCGTCCAGCTCGCCGTCAACGAGGTGACCCGCGCGAGAGGTGTGATCTACGTCTCGATCAGCCAGTCCGACACCATCAACGAGGTCAAGGATTTCAGCAAATACACCTTCCACGAGGCGCTGAATCCGCACATGACCACGGCTGCGGTCGCGCGTCAGACCCTGAAGAAGGGCATGAAGGTGGCGCACCTCGTGGCGGACTATGCCTATGGCCACGAGATGCTGCGCGGCTTCAAGCGCGCCCAGGCCACGATCGGCGCCGAGAGCGTCGGCGAGATCCTGCATCCGTTCGGTGCGCCCGACTATTCGACCTTCATGCCGCGTCTGATGTCGCTGCGCCCCGACGTGCTGTGCATCAGCAATTTCGGCCGCGACCAGGCCAATGCGATCAAGCAGGCGGTCGACTTCGGCATCAAGCAGCAGATGAAGATCGTGGTGCCGGTGATCCTGCACAACCAGCGCCTCGCCGTCGGTCCCGACGTGTTCGAGGGCGTGGTCGGCGGTGCGAACTATTACTGGGGCCTCGAGACCCAGAACAAGACCGCAGCCGAGTTCAACGCTGCGTTCCGGGCCGCCAATGGCGGCGCGATCCCGACCGACTACGGCGCCTACGGCTATTCCGGCGTCGGGTCGCTGCTGCAGGCGATGCAAGCGGCTGGCGGGACCGACACCGACAAGGTCATCGCCGCCCTCGAGGCGCTGAAATACGATTTGACCAAGGGGCCGCAGCAATATCGCAAATGCGACCATCAATCGGTCCAGTCGGTGCTGGTGCTGGAGTCCAAGAAGAAATCGGCGATGGCCAACGACAACGATCTGTTCACGATCGTGGCCAGCGATGCCGGCACCGAGGACCTGCTGCGCAGCTGCAGCGAGCTCGGCCACGCGACCTGATCCCGATCGCATGGACCTCTCGCTGATCATCATGCAGCTGTTTTCCGGCATCGCCCTCGGGGCGGTGCTGGTCATCACCGCGCTCGGCCTGACCATCGTGTTCGGCATGCTGGGCGTGGTCAATTTCGCGCATGGTGCGCTGTTCATGATCGGCGCCTATGCCGGCCTGTATCTGGCGTCGCTGACCGGAAGTTTCTGGTGGGGGCTGCTGCTCGCTCCCTTGCTGGTCGGTGCCTTCGGCATGCTGATCGAGTTCGTCCTGGTGCGGCGTCTCTATGGCCGCTCCATCGATGATCCGCTGCTGCTGACCTTCGGCCTCAGCTATATCCTGGTCGAGGGCGTGCGCATCGTGTTCGGCAGCGACGGCATTCCGTTTCCGACACCGTCGCAGCTGATCGGCGTCGTCGATCTCGGTGTCGGCTTCTTTCCGAAATATCGGCTGTTCGTGATAGCGCTGGTGGCCGTCGTGCTCGTGGCGCTGTGGCTGACCTTGGAGAAGACCCGTGTCGGCCTCATCGTCCGCGCCGGCGCGCGTGACCCCCAGATCATGCGCGTGCTCGGCGTCGACATCGGCAAGGTGTGGCTGGCGATCTTCGGGCTTGGCGTCGGCCTCGCCGCGCTCGGCGGCGTGCTCGCCGGACCGATGCGCAGCGTCAATCCTGAGATGGGCACGCTGGTGCTCGCGGAGGCATTCGTCGTGACCGTGATCGGCGGCCTCGGCTCGATCGTCGGCGCCGTCATCGCAGGATTGATGGTCGGCATCTGCATCAGCATGGTGGCGCTGTTCGCGCCCGAAATGGCGACCATCGTAATGTTCGCGCTGATGGCGGCGGTGCTGCTGGTCCGGCCGCAGGGCCTGTTCGGCCTCAAGGGGAGAGCGTGATGACGGTGCAGTCGACCGGCGAGGCACCGCCGCTTCCCCAGGCGCAGCGCCTGTTCGCGGTGCTGGCCGACCATCGCGTGCTGGTCTCGATAGCAGCCCTTGCGCTGCTGCCCTGGCTGCTGCCGTCGAAGGCGCTCGCGGTGAATGTGCTGATCTACGGCGTCGTGGTGATGGGCTACAATCTGCTGTTCGGCTATACCGGGCTGCTGTCGTTCGGCCACGCCGCCTTCTTCGGGACCGGCGCGTATCTCACGGGCATCGCCATCGGCCGCTGGGGTCTGCCCTGGTTCGCCGCGGTGCCGCTGGCGATCGCCGCTAGTACGGCGTTGGGCGCCGCCATCGGAACGATCTCGACGCGCACCCGCGGCATCTATTTCTCGATGGTGACGCTCGCCCTCGCGCAACTGGTCTACTACGTGGCGTTGCAGGCGTCGTCCTTCACCGGCGGCGAGAACGGGCTGCGCGGCTTCACGGTCGATCACATCAATCTGCTCGGCGTGCAGGTCAATTTTCTCGATCCGCTCAACAAATATTACGTCCTGATGGCCTTTGCGGCGCTGGCCATCTGGGTGCAGTCGCGGATCCTCAATTCGCCGTTCGGCGCCGTCATCGAGGCCATTCGCGAGAACGAGCAGCGGGCGCGGGCCTGCGGCTATGACGTCGAGCGCTGCAAGCTGATCGTGTTCATGCTGTCGGGCGCGATCTCGGCCATTGGCGGCTGCATGTCGGCGCTGCATCTGTCGATCGTCCCGCTCGACATTCTGCACTACCAGACCTCCGGCATGATCGTGATGATGGTGCTGCTCGGCGGCGCCCGCAGCTTCTTCGGACCGTTCATTGGCGCCGCGACCTTCCTGATCCTGGAGGACGTCGTCTCGCTGTGGACGCCGCATTGGCAGATCGTGGTCGGCGCGATCTTCGTCGTCTTCGTGCTGTTCCTGCCCAAGGGCATCTGGGGCACGCTGCTGGACGTGTTGCCGTGGGCGAGGGAGCGGCGATGAGCACCGAGCTGTTGCGCGCCGAGGGCATCGGCCGCCGCTTCGGCGGCTTCGTCGCGCTCGAAGGCATTTCGGTGTCGTTCGCGGCGGGCGAGCTGACCTCGATCATCGGGCCGAACGGCGCCGGCAAGAGCACGTTCTTCAACATCCTCTCCGGGACGCTGCCGCCGAGCAGCGGCACGCTGCGCTTCAAGGGGCGGGATCTCAACGGTCTGCCGCAGCATCGCTTCGTGCACCAGGGCATCTCGCGGTCGTACCAGATCACCAACATCTTCCCCGATCTGTCGGTGCACGAGAACGTGCGGGTGGCCGCGCAGGCCATGGTCGTCAGCTATGACATCTGGCGCAACCGCGCTGACCTCGTTGAGCTTGGCGACCGCGCCGATGCCGCGCTGGCAGCGGTTGGGCTGACAGGAAAGCGCGGCGAGCTTGCCAAGTATCTGGCGCATGGCCAGCAGCGCGCGCTGGAGATCGCCATCGCATTGGTGTCCGAGCCGGAACTGCTGCTGCTGGACGAGCCGACCGCCGGCATGGGCCCGGAAGAGACCAAGGAGATGGTCGCGCTGCTGGAGCGGCTGGCGGAGCGGCGCACGGTGCTCTTGGTCGAGCACAAGATGAAGATGGTGCTGGGCCTGAGCCAGCGGGTGCTGGTGCTGCATCACGGCCGGCTGCTCGCCGACGGCAAGCCGGAGGACATCCGCAGCAATCCCGACGTTCGCCGGGTCTATCTGGGACAGAGTGAAGGTTATGGCTGAGACCGCGTTGCTCGAGCTCGACGGCGTCCAGGCCTGGTATGGCGCGAGCCATGTCCTGCACGGCATCTCCCTGCGCGTGAACGAGGGCGAGGTGGTTGCCCTGGTCGGCCGCAACGGCGCCGGCAAGACCACCACCTTGCGCACGGTCATGGGTCTGATGCCGAAGGCCGAGGGCCGGGTGCGCTTCGCCGGCCAGGACCTGCTGCCGCTCGCGGCGCATCGGCGCTTCCATCTCGGCCTCGCTTATGTGCCGGAGGAGCGGCGCATCGTGCCGGGTCTCTCGGTGCGCGAGAATCTGCGGCTGGGCCTCGTTGCGGCCAAGGCTGACATCGAGGAGCGCGCGGCGTTCGCCGAGATCGCGGAGACGTTTCCGCGGCTGCGGGAGCGGCTCGACCAGGAGGGCGTCACGCTGTCCGGCGGCGAGCAGCAGATGCTGGCGATTGCCCGCGCGCTGATCGCGCGGCCGCGCATGGTGCTGCTCGACGAGCCGTCGGAAGGCATCATGCCGGTGCTGGTCGAGGAGATGGGCGTCTTGTTCCGCCGGCTGCGCGACCAGGGCAAGACGCTTCTGTTGGTCGAGCAGAACGTCGAATGGGCGCTGCGGCTGGCCGATCGCGCCGTCATCATCGATCAGGGCGAGGTCGTGCATGAGAGCAGCGCGGCCGCGCTGCTCGCCGACAAGGACATCCAGGACCGCTATTGCGCGGTGTGATGGTTCGGCCTTCGCCGGCATCATGACGATCCATCGTTCTCCAGTGCTGGAAGCTGCGGCAGACGCGCAAGGCTGACGCCGGCGGCCTGATGGCGGAACATGCGTTCGATCAATTCTGCAGCCTGGGCCGCGGCATCCGCCGGCGCGAGTCCGCCCTGGCGGACATTGGAGATGCAGTTGCGTTCGGAATCGACGCGGCCACGGCGCGGCATCCACGTCAGGTAGAGGCCGAGCGAGTCCGCCGCGCTCAGGCCCGGCCGCTCGCCGATCAGGATGATCGAGGCGGACGCGCCGAACAGCTCGCCGATATGATCGGCGAGCGCGACGCGGCCTTGTGATGCGACGATGATCGGCGACAGTCGTCGGCCGGTGGCCGCCAGACGTGGCATCAGCTGTTCGAGCACGGGCAGGGCGTTGACCTGCACCGCGCGGCTGCTCAGCCCATCGGCCACCACCAGCACGATGTCGGCCGGCGCGCGTGGCTCGGACAGCAGCGTCTCTGACGCTGGCGAGAGCAGGCGGCCTGCGTCGGGACGCTGCAAATAAGTGGCGCGATCGGCGGCGCGGCTGTGCACGGCGAGCGCATCCCAGCCGTGCGCAGCGACGTCCACAGCAAAGCCCTCGGCATCGAACGGCTTCAGCACGGCATCGCGCGCCTCGGCATGTGCGGCCTGGAAGCCGAGATGCGCCGATGTCGGCAGGCCCGGGCCACAACGTCCCAGCGCGATGCGCGCCTCGGTGTAGCGCGACAGCCAGGTCCAGTCGTCGGGTGACGACGTCGCCGGTGTCTTCACATCGTCCGGGCCGCTCATCGCTCGGCCTCCAGCAGCGGCAGCGCCGGCATCAGCCGCGCCGGCTCGAAGCGCAATTCACCTTGGGCGTCGCTGATCCCGGTCGCCGCCAGCCACGCCTCGAACTCCGGCGCGGCGCGCTTGCCCAGAACCTTGCGGACGTAGAGCGCGTCATGGAACGAGGTGCTCTGATAGTTCAGCATGATGTCGTCGGCGCCGGGCACGCCCATGATGTAGGTGCAGCCGGCAACGCCGAGCAAGGTCAGCAGCGCGTCCATGTCGTCCTGGTCGGCCTCGGCGTGGTTGGTGTAGCAGACGTCGCAGCCCATCGGCAGCCCGAGCAGCTTGCCGCAGAAGTGATCCTCCAGCCCCGCGCGCATGATCTGCTTGCCGTCATAGAGATATTCCGGGCCGATGAAGCCGACCACGGTATTGACCAGCAGCGGCCGGTAGCGCCGCGCCACCGCATAGCAGCGCGCCTCCAAGGTCTGCTGGTCGACGCCGCAATGTCCGGCTGATGACAGCTCGCTGCCTTGGCCGGTCTCGAAATACATCACGTTGCCGCCGGCCGGACAGCGCTGCAGGCTTTCGGCTGCGGCGAGCGCCTCATCCAGCAGCGACAGCGTGATGCCAAAGCCGCGGTTGGCCTCCTCGGTGCCGGCGAGCGACTGGAACACGAGATCCACCGGCGCGCGGCGCTCGATCGCCTTCAGCGCCGTCGTGACATGCGCGAGCACGCAGGACTGGATCGGCGCGTTGGACGCGAGCCGCAGCGTCTCGATCATGTCGAGCAGCCGCATCATGGTGTCGACGTCGTCGCTCGCCGGATTGATGCCGATGGTGGCGTCGCCGACGCCATACATCAGCCCGTCGAGGATCGAGGCCGCAACGCCCTTGGGATCGTCGAGTGGGTGATTGGGCTGCAGACGCGTCGACATCCGGCCGGGCAGGCCGATGGTGCAGCGGAAGCGGGTGACCACCTCGCATTTCGCGGCGACCGTGACGAGATCCTGCAGCCGCATGATCTTGCAGACGGCAGCGACCATCTCGGGCGTGAGGCCGGGCGAGACCGCGGCGAGCATCGTCGCGTCGGTCGCGTCCGACAGCAGCCATTCGCGGAACGCGCCGACCGTGAGGCTCGCCACCGGTGCAAAGGCGTGGCCGTCATGCTGGTCGACGATCAGCCGCGTGACCTCGTCGCTCTCATAGGGAATGACGGCCTCGTTGAGAAAGTGCCGCAGCGGCAGGTCGGCAAGCGCCATCCTCGCCGCGACGCGCTCGGCCGCATCCTGCGCCGCGAGGCCCGCGAGCACATCGCCCGAGCGCAACGGCGTGGCTTTCGCCAGCAGGGTTCTGAGGTCATCGAAGCGATAAATCGTGCCGCCCAGCGTGTGTGAAAAACCCATTGGCCTTCTGTCCTGTCTCGTCACGCCGTCCCGTGACTATCAGCGGCAAATGTCGGCATCGCAAACAAACGCTCGCGCGCTGCTGCGCCTGCAAACCGCATGCGCGGGTCCGGCCAGGCGACGCGAGCGCTCGGCCCAGAGCGGATGCCTCTATCGTGGGCAATTGCTGATTTGCACGACATATGCGCAATCAGAGTAGACGCGGTTCCACAAATTTGCAAATAATCACTCAAATCCACAATAGACCGGGCCTGCGCCGCGGCTCATGAGGGACATGACGATGTTGCAGCTGTTGAAGGGCCTCTCCGCAAGTCTCGCTCTCTTGATGCTCGGGGCGGCCGCTCAGGCGGGGACGGTGACGGTCTATACCGCGCTGGAAGAGGACGAGATCGCCGACTACGTGAAGGCCGCCAAGACCGCGCTGCCCGACGTCGATCTCAAGGTGCTCCGGCTGTCGACCGGCGATCTCGGCGCCCGCATCATCGCCGAGTCCGGCAATCCGCAGCATGATGTGATCTGGGGCTGGGCCGTCACCAACATGCTCGATCCGCGCATCACGGCGCTGCTCGAGCCCTATGAGGTGAAGGGCGCCGACAAGCTGCCGGCCTCCGCCAAGGGCGCTGACGCCAGCTGGTTCGCCGCCACCGGCTACGTCACCGCGTTCTGCGTCAACACCGAGGTGCTGAAGGCGAAGAATCTGCCGATGCCGACCTCGTGGAAGGATCTCACCAATCCCGTCTACAAGGGCGAGGTGGTGCTGCCGAACCCGGTCTCCTCCGGCACCGGCTACATGCAGATCGCCGGCATCCTGCAGTCGCAGGGCGAGGAGAAGGGCTGGCAGTTTCTCAAAGCGCTCGACGGCAACGTCGCGCAGTACATCAAGTCCGGCTCGCGGCCGTGCAAGGCGGCGCGCGGCGGTGAATTCGCGATCGGCGGCTCGCTGGCCTTCGCCGCGATCAAGTCGATCGAGGAGGGCTTTCCGATCAAGATGGTGATCCCGACCGACGGCGCGGGCTATGAGCTCGAGGCCTCCGGGCTGATGAAGGCGGCCAAGAACAAGGCCGATGCCAAGCGCTTCCTCGACTGGACCTTGTCGCCCGAGGCCGCCACGCTTTACACGAGCTACAAGGAGATGGTGACCATCGCCGGCACCGCGCCGTCGAAAGCCGCGCAGACCGCAGGCTTTCCCGCCGACGTCGCCAAGGCGGTGTATCCGATCGACTTCGCCCGTTCCGCCAAGGAGCGCGACGGCATCCTGAAAAACTGGCAGACCAGCATCGGCCGCTGAGCGGGGGCTCTCATGACGCTGGAGCTCGACCGCCTGCACAAGACGTTCGACGATTTCACAGCGCTCGACCGCATCTCCCTGACGGTCGAGGGCAGCGAGTTCGTCTGCCTGCTCGGGCCGAGCGGCTGCGGCAAGACCACGCTTCTGCGCATCATCGCCGGCCTGCTGACCCAGGACAGCGGCCGGCTGCTGCTCGACGGCAAGGACCTCAGCGCGGTGCCGGCGCGCGAGCGCGGCTTCGGCATCGTGTTCCAGTCCTACTCGCTGTTCCCCAACATGACGGTGGCCGAGAACATCGGCTACGGCATGCGCATCCGCAAAGCCGAGCGCGCGAAGATCGCCGCGCGCGTCGCCGAGCTCTTGGAGCTGATCAAGCTGCCGCATCTGGCCGACCGCCTGCCGTATCAGCTGTCCGGCGGCCAGCAGCAGCGCGTGGCGCTGGCGCGTGCCGTGGCGGTCGATCCGCGGCTGATCCTGCTCGACGAACCACTTTCGGCGCTCGATGCCAAGGTGCGCGCCGATCTGCGCGTCGAAATCCGCGAGCTGCAGCGCCGGCTTGGCATCCCCACCGTCATGGTCACCCACGACCAGGAGGAGGCGATGATGCTGTCCGACCGGATCGTCTGCATGAATGCCGGCCGTATCGAGCAGGTCGGCGCGCCCCAGGACCTCTATCTCAGGCCGGCGACGAAGTTCGTGGCCGACTTCATGGGCAGCAGCAATCTGCTGCCGACCGACTGGGTGCGCGACGCCATGCCGGCACTGATGAATTCGCGCCCCGACGGCGCCGATGCGGATTATCTCGCCTGCCTGCGTCCCGAACATGTGCGGCTTCAACCTCTCGACGCGGGCGAGGCGAGGGTGGTCGACGTCACCTTCCTCGGCAACATCAGCCGCACCAAGGTCGCCTGGAAGGGCCGCGAGCTGATGGTGCAGACCGGCCATGTCGGGGGCGTCGCTCCTGGAGCTGCCGTCGCGGTGTCGGTCGACGCCGCCGGCTGCGGCTGGGTGCGCGCGTGAGCATCGCCGCCGTCGAGGTCGCCGAGCGCAGCGGTTTCCGGCTGCGCCGGGCCGGCAACGATCGCCTGCTGATCGCTGCGGCCATCGCGCTGCCATGCCTCGCGCTGCTGATCTTCTTCGTTTTCCCGCTGGCGATGATGCTGCGGCGCAGCCTGGTCGCCGATGACGGCAGCATCGGCTTTGCCAACTACGTGGCGCTGGCGCGCACGCCTGGCATCCTTAAGGCGACCCTCAACAGCCTGACGCTCGGGCTCGCCACGACAGCCGTCTGCCTCGTCCTTGGCTTCGTGCTCGCCTATACGATGACCCGGACCCGCGTGCCCGGCGCGCGCATCATCTCCGCGGTGCTGGCGCTGCCGATGCTGGCGCCGTCGCTGGTGCTCGGGCTCGGCCTGATCTTCCTGCTCGGGCGCAACGGCCTGATCAGCGGCATGCTCGGCAAGCGCATCGACATCTACGGCCTGCCGGGCCTCCTGATCGCCGACGTGCTGTACGCGCTGCCGCAGGCGGTACTGATCCTGAAAGCCGCGCTCGCCCATGCCGATGCGCGCTATTACGACGCCGCCGAGGTGATGGGCGCCGGCCGCTGGCGCCAGTTCTTCGACATCACCCTGCCGAACGTGAAGTTCGGCCTGCTCAGCGCTGGCTTCGTCGTGTTCACGGTGACCATCACCGATTTCGGCAATGCCGCCGTCATCGGCGGCGACTATGCCGTGCTCGCGACCGAGATCTACAACCAGGTCACCGGGCAGATGAAGTTCGGCATCGGCGCGGTCGTCGGCCTGCTGCTGCTCGCGCCGACCGGGATTGCCGTCTACATCGAGCGCGTCGCCGCGCAGCGCCAGTTCGGCGGCGGCGCCGAAGGGGCGGTGCCGCCGCAGCTCAGCTTCGTGCCGGCGCGCGACGTGCCGCTGTCCATCGTCACGGGCCTTGCGACCTTGTCGGTGCTGGCCGTCATCGGCGTCGTCATCTATGCGAGCTTCATGCGTCTCTGGCCGTACCGGCTGACCTTCACGCTCAAGCACTATGACATCACCCTGAGCGGCGGCTATGCGCCGCTGTGGACCTCGCTTCTGGTCTCCGTCGTGGCCGCGAGCGTCGGCACCTTCCTGCTGTTCGCGCTGGTCTATGGCATCCGCCGGCTGCCGTCGTTGCCGGCCAAGATCGTCTATCTCGTCGCGACGATGCCGGTCGGCGTGCCCGGCCTCGTGCTTGGCCTGTCCTACATCTTCGCCTTCAACATCGCGGGATCGCCGCTGTCGGTGCTGTACGGGTCGGCGCTGCTGCTCGCGCTGTGCAACTTCTATCACTACCACACCCAGGGCTTTCTCACGATGGTCACCGGCATGCGCGCGGTGCCGCCGGCGCTGGAGGAGGCTGCGACCTGCCTCGGCAGCGGTGCCGGTGAGGTGCTCGCCAACGTCATCATTCCGGTGATGACGCCCACTTTGATCTCCGTGTTCTTCTTCCTGTTCATGCGCTCGATGGTGACGCTGTCGGCCGTGATCTTCCTGGTCACGCCTTCGCTCGGCATCGCCGCGGTGTCTGTAATGCGGCTCGACGAGGCCGGCTTCGTATCGCAGGCCGCGGCGTTCTCGACCTGCATCATGCTGGTGGTCTGTGCGGCGGCGCTGGCGATGCAGCTGGCGCTGAAATGGCTGGCGGCGCGCGGCGGGCGCCGATGATGCTGCAGGAGGATCGCCACCAGCGCATCCGCGCGCTGCTCGCCACTGTCGGCCGCGCCACCACCGATCGCATCGCCACCGATCTCGGCGTCTCCCGCGAGACCGTGCGCCGTGATGTCCTCGCGCTCGAAGCGCGCGGCGAACTGCGCCGTGTCCATGGCGGCGTCGCAGCGATCGCGCCGGAGGCCGAGCCGCCGATCACGGTCCGCGCCCGCGTCCGCCTCGCCGAGAAGACCCGCATCGCGCAGGCCGCGGCGCGCATGGTCAGCCCTGGCCAGACCTTGTTTCTCGATGTCGGCTCGACGGTCTCGATCCTCGCCCGCGAGCTCGCGACCTTGGCGGGCCTCACCATCGTCACCAATTCGTTCGAGGTCGCGACCATCATCGGCGGTGCTTCCGGGGAGCGCAGCAACCGCGTCATGGTGCTCGGCGGCGAACTCGGCAGCACCCTGGCGGCGACGTTCGGCTCGACCACGGTCGCCGAGATCCAGCGCTGGCAGGCCGATATCGCGCTGCTGTCGCCGGTCGGGATCGACCATCGCTATGGCGCCACCAGCTTCGACATCGAGGAGGCGAACGTCGCCCGCGCGATGGCGGCCGCGGCCAAGCGCGTGCTGATCCTCGCCGACCACAGCAAGATCGGCCAGACCAGCCGCGTCGCCACTTGCGCGCCCGACCGCATCGACAGCCTGATCACCGATGCGCGCGCTGCTGATGAGCCCGGGCTCGCTGCGCTGCGCGGCGTGGTCGGCGAGGTCGTGATCGCCTGAGTGGCACGGCGATCGGCTGTGGGGGCCTCATGGTTCGAGACGCGCCGAAGACGGCGCTCCTCACCATGAGGGGCGGGTTTCGAGATCGGCGCAGTAGTTTGGTCATAAGCAGCGTGTTCATGGAGAGGGTCGCAAGCGGGGTTCGCCAAAGAGGTCAGGCCGCGCACTCGGTCCTCGTCCTGAGGGGCCCGCCGCAGGCGGGCGTCTCGAAGGACGGCCGCAAAGCGCCTGTTCGCAGCGCGCCTCCCATTGAGGGACAGCAGAGCGATCCTCTCCGCAGTTGCGCTTGGCATCGTGCGCGCTAAGGTCGCGCGCCAAATAACGCAATATCGAGGGAACAAGACATGGCGCGCATCCGCTGTATCACCGAGATGGGCATGGGCGTCGACGTCCATGGCCGCGACGCCACCAAGGCTGCGAAGCGCGCGGTGTCCGATGCGATCCGCCATTCCAGCCTCGGCTTCTTCCGCATGGTCGGCAAGACGCCGCAGGACATGCTGGTCGACGTCACGATCGCCGTGCCGAATCCGGAGGCCGTCGACACCGCAGCGGTCGCCAAGGAGCTGCCCTATGGCACGGTGACCGTGACCGCCGTGAAGGGCGGGCTCGAGATTCCCGCTGAGGCCGGCAGCGATGCCATCATCATCGCCAACGCCGCGGTGCTGGTCCATCTCGATGACGGGAAGTAGGCCACGGGACGTAGGCTGGCACACATGCATCATGTGCGTGTCGTTCTGACGTGAATGTCAAACAGCCCGTGCGCTTGCGATCCCGCGGTGCGTTGCGCACCCGGGTGATATCAGAACGATGTCCCTCTCTTGAACAGAGGGCGCAGGGAAGACCGGGTATCCGCTGATACCCGCGGCCCCCGTGCGTGAAGAAGTGCACGGGGCAGGAACCACAGGCTCAGCCGGACATTCCGGCCTTCCCTGCGCAACGGTTTTCCGGCTTATACGTGCTCTCCCCGGGGATCGGCTGTCTTGCCCCCGTCACCGACGGATCATCATCACCGCCGATTTGGCATCAGCACCGCGATGCCAGGACCACACGATTTCGCCGGCGCATCCTGCCGTTCGTCCGCACGGAAAACCATGCTGCGGCAGAACTGCGCCCATCGCATCACCGCCTCCACGTTCGTGACGATCGCGAAGCGCCCCTCATGACGAGGCGGGACGGGGCAGTGTTTCATGAAATTCGGAAAAACGAAAGCAAAATCTTTCGCTCGCTCTGAGCAGAATCGCTCAGTGCATTGAGAGCGCTGCAGAAAAATTCTCTTGCGCGCGGGCCGGATGTGGCGCGCGCCAATCGCGTGAGGTCGGCCGTCCGCGTGAAGGCGCTGATTGAGTCGCCCGACGGGCAGGGTCGTCGTCGAGACTTCCGAATGTCGAGCTCGTGCAATAAAAAGGCAGGCTCGAAATGTTATAACCATGACTCATGATGGCCCGATGGAACCCCAATCATGAGTGCGGAATGACCTGAGCGCCAAAGCCGCGCACGACCGACCGGAACGAGATGGTATCGCGCACCGAGATCAAACAGCAGAACGACTATCTGCTGCGTCAACAGCACGACTTCCGCAGGGCCGCGGACATTGTCACCGACGCGCTGGCCGCATTCGAGGAGATCGAGGCGATTGCCGTGATCGGCTCGGTTGCGAAGCCACTGTGGAAGGAGGTGCCGCGCTTTCGCGAGTTTCGCCGGGCCGGCATCGAGGTCTGGCACGAGTGCAAGGACCTCGACCTTGCGGTGTGGATCAGCTCGCAGCATCGTCTGTCCGACATCCGCCGGGCCCGCGATGCCACCATGTCTGCAGCCTACAAGGCCGGGACCGGGCCGGGCACGGTGGGACACCAGGTGGAGATCTTCCTGATCGAGCCGGGGACGGATCGCTATCTCGGCCGGCTCTGCGACTTCAACAGCTGCCCGAAGCAGAAGCGCGACTGCGCAACGCTGGGCTGCGGCGCCATTGCGTTCAACAAGGTCGTCGAGGGTTTCGTGCCGTACGATGACCTGCTGGCGGCCGCGAGCTATGCGACCCTGTACCGGCGGGGACAGGGGCGTCTCCGCTCGGCCCTGGACCTGCCCGGGCCGGTCGATTGCGACTGATGCGCGGGCTCGCGGCCGGTCAGGGCGCGTGATGGCCGGCCACCGCGTCTTCGAGCCGCGCCTTCATCTGCCGGAAACGCTCGTCGATCGCTTCGGGACGGTCGCGGTTGAGCGCGATCATCGCGCGCCGGGTCTCGTTGGCACGGATCACCTCGCGGGCGCCGGACACGAGGCCCTCGACCAGCGCATCAGCGACCATCTCCGGCGCTTCGCGTGCGAAGCCGAGATCGGGACCGGCCTTGTTGCTTGCCATCATCGGCGTCTCGGTGGCCCCGGGATAGACCGTCAGCACGCGCACGCCCTCGTCCAGCAACTCGCGGTGCAAGGCCTCGCCGAAGCGTGCAAGGCCCGCTTTCGCTGCGGCATAGGTGGCGTAGAACGGCGCGCCAACCAGCGCGATGCCCGAGGCGACATTGACGATCGCGCCGTCGCCGCTGGCGCGCAGTTGGGGCAGCGCAGCACGGGTCCACAGGATCGGGGCGAGCAGGTCGACCTCGATCATGGCGCGGAGTTCGGCGACATCGGTTGCATCCAGGCGGCCGGCGCGCACATTGCCGGCATTGTTGACGAGGATGTCGAGCCGGCCGAAACGCTCGCTTGCGGCGGCGAGCGTCGCTGTGCAGGCGGTCCCGTCGGCGACATCGCCGTCGACCGTCTCGATCCGGACGCCGTGAGCGGCGGCGAGCGCAGCGGTCTCCGCGAGCTTGGCGCGGGTCCGGCCGAACAACACGAGGTGAACGCCGCGTGCGGCGAGCGCGAGGGCGGTGCTGCGGCCGATGCCGCTGCCGCCGCCGGTGATGAGAGCGACCTTGCCGTCGAGTGTCATGGCATTTTCTCCTCGGCGCGCGCGGTGATCAGGCAGCGAAGGTTGCAGGGGCTGCGAGCGCAGCCAGTGCAGCGGCTGGCTCCAGCCGCGTGCGATAATCCGGGCTCACGTGAGCGCGCAGGATGCGTCCGCCTTTGCCGACGACATAGGTCGCGGGCACCGGCAGCGACCAGCGGCCGTCGCCATTGTGAACGGGAAGGTCATGACCGAACTTCTGATACAGCGCCTTGATCGACGCCGACAGCTCGTAGCGGATGCCGAGCGCGTCGGCGAGGCGGCCGTCGGTGTCCGAGAGCACGTCGAAGGCAAGCGCGTTCTTCTCAGCCGTCGTCAGCGTGTGGTCCGGCGTCTCGGGCGAGACTGCGACCAGCCGCGCGCCGCGGGCTGAGATCTCCGGCAGCAGCGCCTGATAGGCGCGCAGCTCGAGATTGCAGTAGGGGCACCAGCCGCCGCGATAGAAGGTCACGATCAGGGCGCTCTCCGCCATGACAGCCGCGAGGTCGGTGACGCCGCCTTTGTGGTTGGGCAGAGTGAGCGCGGGGAACGTTGCGCCTTCGCCGACGGCGCGCGCTGCGAGGTCTTGCAGCGTTGCGTTGTCGTTCTCGACGAGGCTCGCGATATCGTCGCCGACGCGGGAGGTCCAGGCGGACTTGAAGGCATCGAGTTCGGTTTGCAGGGACATGATGATGGGATCCTGATGAGTTGGTGTGATCGTGCGGCTTGCTCGGTCTTCAACTCTCCCCGCTTGCGGCAGGGCTATCGCATATGAGCAGATGTCGGCGCGCTCCATGGGAGCCTGCCAATGAGTTACTCCGTCATGCCCGGGCTTGACCCGGGCATCCACGCCGTTCTTTCCACGTCAAACCGACGTGGATGGCCGGGACAAGCCCGGCCATGACGACGTAGAAACAGACAGGCGCAACACATAGAGCGCCGTATGCGATCGCCTGCCGCTTGCGCGGAGAGGTCGGATGGCATCGCCAGATGCAATCAGTGCGCGGGGGCGCGTGGTGCAGGGAGGATGTTCGATGCAGCTCAGCGCTGACCTGCCATCATCTGCTGCACCAGCGCGTTGGCGCTGGCGCCTTCCAGCGCGAGGCCATAGCCGACCTCGCGGACGATCCGCTCCTTCAGCGGCTGGATGAAATGGATGCGGCTGTTGCGGCGGGTGACCTCGGGCTGGCGCAGATAGAGCGCCGCGAGCTCGCGCGCGAAGGCGACCGTCTTGCCGTCGTCGGTGACGTGGTTGACCACGCCCCAGCCTGCGGCCTCCTGCGCCGACAGCGGCTGCGGGTTCAGCAGGAACGCCTGCGCGCGGCCGGCGCCGGCGCGGTAGGACCAGGTGGTGAAGATGCCGTCGCCCGGAACGATGCCGCCGGCGAAGTGCGGCAGATCGTGGAAGGTCGCGCTGCGGCCGGCAATGATGACGTCGGCGAACAGCGCATATTCGGTGTGGATGTGGGCGCGGCCCTCGATCGCGGCGATCAGCGGCACGCGGATGTTGGCGATGTTCTCCAGGATCTGTGTGCCCTCGTCGTGCACGCGCGACCAGGCATTGGCATCGCCGACATTTCCGAAGCTGGCGAAGTCGATCTCGGCCATGTAGTCGCCGACGCCGGTGAGGATGACGATCTTGTTGTCGCGGTCGCGGCCGATTTCATAGAACGCATCGGTGAACTCGGTATGGTCGCGGGCGTCGAAGCGGGTCGGGCCGCCGTCGCTGTGCATCTCGACCAGCAGGACGCCCTGCGCATCGCGGCTCAATCGCAGATGGGCGAAGCGGGTGAAGTAGGACGGGGTCATGGCTCTCTCCCTGACGGTGGCGCCGGCGATGCGCCGGCTGTGGCTGACGGGAAAGACCATCGCTCATTCGGCAGGCTTGGATAATTGGCGCCGGTTTGATATCATTCATACGTTTTCCGTATGAGGCGGCCGAGATGGATCTCCTGGGACCGATGCGGACCTTCGTGCGGGTGGTGGAGACCGGCAGCTTCACCGCGGTCGCCGCCGAGCTCAACACCACGCAGCCGACCATCAGCCGGCAGGTCGGCGCGCTCGAGGAGCATCTGCGGACGCGGCTGTTCACACGCACGACGCGGGCACTGACGCTGACCGATGACGGCCGGGTGTTCTACGAGCACGCGTTGCGCGCGCTGGAGGCCGTGTCCGAGGCGGAAGGCGCGGTCGGGCGGCGGCGGCAGAAGCCGTCCGGCCTGTTGCGGCTCGCCGCTCCCGTCGTGTTTGGCCGGCTGCATGTGGTGCCGCGGCTGCTGGCGTTCCTGAAACGCTATCCGGACGTGGCGATCGATCTCATCATGAGCGACGGCTTTGCCGATCTGGTCGAGCAGGGCATCGACGTCGCGATCCGCGTCGGCGACATCACCGATCCCGGATTGATCGCCCGGCGCATCGGCACGGTGCAGCGCGTGACGGTGGCCGCGCCGGCCTATCTCAAGGCGCATCGCGCGCCGAAGGTGCCGGCCGATCTGAGCGCGCATCAATGCATCGTCTATACCCGGCTCGCCACGGGCAACCGCTGGATGTTCGAGGGACCCGACGGTCCGGTCACCGTCGAGGTCGGTGGCCGCTTTCGCGCCGACAATTCGGAAGCCGTGCGCGATGGCGTGCTCGGTGGGCTCGGCATCGCCGTGATCCCGACCTTTGCCTTCTCGCGCGAGATCGAGACCGGCGCAGTCCAAGTGCTGCTCAAGGAATACGCGCCGCGGCCGCTGCCGATGCACGCGGTCTATGCCTCACGCCGCTTCGTTCCGCTCAAGGTGCGCGCCATCATCAATCATCTCGCGCACGAGTTTTCGCTCGATGCGCGGCTGTCGTCGTACACGGCATGACGCCGCGGCGCGGCAGACGCGAGCGCCACTTGGGACGGGTCCGCGCGCTGCTCACCGCGCTCCTTCGCTGACCCACCGCGCCAGCCCTTCCGCAAGTCCATCGAACATCGCACGGATCGGGGCTGAGTCCTTCTGGTCCTCGTGCACCGCGAGCCAGCAGTCGAGCGTGAAGGCGACCTTGTCGGCGAGTACTGGCACCAGCGCCGGATTGCGTCTGGCCATCGCCTTCTGCATGCCGCCGATGCCGAGCCCGGCCTCGATGGCCGTGACCTGGGCGACATCGGAGTCGACCCGGTAGGAGAAGATCTCGCGGGAGATCGGCAGCTGCGTGCTGGCGACCGAGCGCGCCGAATGATCGTCGCGGTCGAAGCCGATGACGTGATGCGTGGCAAGTGCCTCGATCGTATCCGGCAGGCCGAACCGATCGACGTAGTCGCGATGCGCAAACAGCCCGAGCGGAATGCTGCCGAGCCGGCGCGCGACGAGGCCGTCCTGCTTCGGCCGGATCATCCGCACCGCGATGTCGGCGTCGCGCCGCAGCAGGTCGTCGGTGCGGTTGTTGAGCACCAGCTCGATCACGATGTCCGGAAACCGGTGGCGGATGCCGGCGAGGATCGGCGGCAGCACGAAGGTGCCGACGATCTCGCTCGCCGAGATCCTGACGACGCCGCGCGGCTGCAGCGCATCGCCGCCGGTCTTGGCGGTCCGCACCAGCGCCGCGAACGCTGATTCCATCGCCTCCGCATGCGGCACCAGCGCGGTCGCGGCCTCGGTTGGCAGCAGGCCGGCCTGGGAGCGGGTGAACAGGGCGACGCCAAGGCCAGCCTCGAGCTCGGCGATATGGCGGCCGACCGTCGGCTGGGTCAGCCCGGTGGCGCGCGCCGCGGCGGACAGGCTTCCGCGCCGGACGACGGCGAGGAAGGAGCGCAGCAGGCTCCAGTCGGACAGTTCGATCATACAAAAAAGTATAGCGACTAAAGATTGTTTGACAATTTTCGTTTTGCGGCGGCCGCTCCAGATTGCTGGGACAGCAAGGAGATCAGCCATGTCCCATCACTCCCAAACCCCCGTCGCCCTGGTGCTCGGCTTGACCGGGGCCATTGGCGGCGCCGTCGCCGCAGCCCTGGCGCGGCGCGGCTTTGCCATCCGTACCCTGACGCGCCGTCCGGCGGCAGACCGGCCCGCGCTCGGCTTTGCGGTCGACTGGCGCGACGGCGATGCCCTGGATGCGGCGTCGGTCCGCGCCGCGGCGGAAGGCGCCAGCCTGATCGTCCACGGCGTCAATCCGCCGGGTTATGCCCGCTGGCGCGAGGACGCGCTGCCGATGCTCGCCCACACCATCGCCGCCGCGAAGGCGGTCGGCGCGACGATCCTGTTTCCGGGCAACGTCTATGTCTATTCGTCGGCATCGCCAGCCATCGTCAGCGAGACCACGCCGCGCCAGCCTGTGACGCGGAAGGGCCAGGTGCGGCTGGAGATGGAACAGATGCTGGAGCAGGCCGCGCACGAGCACGGCATCCGCGTCATCGCGATCAGGGCCGGGGACTTCTTCGGCCCCGGTGTCGGCAATTCCTGGTTCGCGCAGGCGCTGGCGAAGGGCGGTATGGCCGCCACATCCGTGCAGCGCTTGACACAGCCGGGCATCGGCCATGCCTGGGCCTACGTGCCCGATCTCGCCGAGACCTTCGCGCGCCTCGTCGACATCAGGGCCGATCTGCCCGCCTACACGATGCTGAACTTCGCCGGTCATTACGATGCGACCGGCCAGGACATGACCGATGCGGTGCGCCGCGTTCTCGGCCGGAGCGACCTGCCGGTGAAGGCGTTGCCGTGGATCATGCTCTGGATCGGCGCGCCGTTCGTGCGCTTCATGCGCGAGGTGCTGGAAATGAGATGGCTGTGGACGCAGAGCCTCGCGCTCGACAACCGCAGGCTCGTCGGCCTGCTCGGCGCCGAGCCGCATACGCCGCTCGACGACGCCGTCAAGGCGGCGCTCCAACCTGTCAGCTGAACTCACAACTCCAAGAGGATCGAAGCCATGACCACCGCATCGCCTGCGGCGCCGATGACGCGCGCCGAATTGCTCACGCTCGTCCTGCTCGTCGCCGCGCAGGTCGTCCTGTTCCTCGTCCCGCTGATCGTGCTCGGCCGGGCGATCAGCTGGCCAGCCAGCCTGCGTCTGCCTGCCAGCGAGGCGCTGCCGCTGATTGCAGGCCACGCGATGGCCGTGCAGATCGGCTATTGGGGCTATCTCCTGACCGCGACCGCGATGGTGCCGCTCGCGCTCGCCTTGCGCCGCTTTGCACAGGCGCAAGGCCTGCATGGCGGCTTGTCCGACACGATGGCGGCCATGGGCGTTGCGGCAGCCGTCCTGAAGACGCTCGGCATCGTGCGCTGGCTGAGCGCGATGCCGAACCTCGCCGGGCTCCATGCCGCCACGACCGATCCGATCATCCGTGTCGCGGCCGAGGTCAGCTATGTCGCGCTCAATAGCTATGCCGGCAGCGTCGGCGAATTGCTGGGCGTCCAGCTGTTCTCCGGCCTCTGGCTGATGCTGGTCGGGATCATGCTGCTGCGTACGAATCTTGGCATCAACGGTATCGCCGGTCTGGTGATCGGTGCCGCCTTTGCAACGACCGCGCTGCGCTCACTCGTGCCGGCATTCGAGATCCTCAGCACCATCGTGCCGCCGCTGGCGCTGGGATGGTTCGCGGTGCTCGCTGTGACTCTGGCGCGGCTGACCGCTCGAGCCTCGAAGGCGTGATGTATCACGTTCGCCCCGTGACAAGAAGCTCGCATGTCTGACGTTGCGTCCAGCAGCCTGCCTGCAAGGCCCAGGCGGGCGGATCTCACTCCACCGCATCCTTCTTCGCAATCCGATGCAACTGCTCGAACAGATCCGCCTGCTCACTCGTGCACAGGCACACGCCCTGCGCCGAGTCCGCTTCGCCGGCGTTGAGGTAGGCGTGGCCCATGGTGCTGTCGAGGTAGATGCCGTCGCCTTCGTGAAGGATCTCGGGGGCGTAGAACTCGGTGTGGACGGCGATGGTGCCGCTCGTGACCAGGAAGTATTCCTCGCCGCTGTGGCGGAGCAGGGGGCCGAACTCGTCGAGGGTGCGGGCGCGGACCTCGGCGATCATCGGCACCATGCGTTTGCCGATCAGGTCGGTGCATTGATAGACGTAGGTGTAGAACCTCGTGTTCACCACCTGGCCCTGGCCGGCGCGGCTGATGCTGCGGCGGGCGGTCACCGGCCGGCCCGGCTCGGGGCGCGGCGCGGCCGGGCTGAACAGCTCGGCGATGTCCATCTGCAGGCCTGAGGTCAGCTGCAGCAGCTTGTCGTAGGTCAGCGACATCAGGCCGTTCTCGACCTTGGACAGCGTCGACAGCGCCATCCCCGTTTTCTCCGCCACCTGCTTCAGGGTCAGCCCGCGCGCCTGCCGGGCCGCCTTCAGGCACTGGCCGAGCTGGGAATGGGGACCTTCGGAGGCGTGCTCGCTGACGGCTGTGTCGGTCACGGGGGTCTCCGGAAAATCCGTTTAGCGGATCAGATTATCGGCTGGGGGGCAGGCTCGGCAAGATCAGCGCAGAAGATCAGGAAACTCAATCATTTGCGAGTCAGCCTGAGCGGCATGCATGAGCTGCCGTGGAACAATGCGTTTTCAGATCGTGCATTCGATTTCTTATGTGCTAAATAGTTTTCCGAATTGGAAAAGAGAAGTGGCCGTGGAATCGATTTCCGACAAGACTGCCGTCGAGCTGGTCAAGCTCCTGAAAACAAAGGCGATCTCACCGGTCGGCCTGCTCGATTCGTGCCTGTCGCGGATCGCGGCGGTGAATCCGGCGGTCAATGCGGTCGTGACCCTGGACGAGGCCGGCGCCCGCGCCGCGGCCAAGGTGGCCGAGGCCGAGCTCGTCAGGGGCGAGGACAAGGGTCCGCTGCACGGCCTGCCGGTGCTGATCAAGGACACCCAGGATACCGCGGGGATGCGCTCCACCTATGGCAGCCCGATCCTGGCCGACAATGTGCCGACGGCAGACCAGGCCTCGGTGGCACGGCTACGGGCGGCCGGCGCTGTTATCTTCGGCAAGACCAACACGCCGGAATGGGCGGCGGGCGGCAACACCCGCAATCCCGTGTTCGGCGCGACCGGCAATCCGTTCGATCCCCAGCGCTCGGCGGCCGGCTCGTCCGGCGGCTCGGCGGTGGCGCTGGCCTGCGGCATGGCGCCGCTCGCCTCGGGCTCGGACACGGGTGGAAGCTTGCGCAACCCGGCCGGCTTCTCCGGCATCGTCGGGATCAGGCCGTCCTATGGGCTCGTCGCCAGCGACAAGCGCGCCCATGGCTGGTCGTGCCTGTCGACCGACGGGCCGATGGCGCGCAACGTCGCCGATACGGCGCTGATGCTGTCGGTGATGGCGAGCGACGATCCGCGCGATCCGCTCGCCTACACGCTGCCGGGCGAGGCGGTGCGCGGCACGCCCGCGCGCTGGGCCGTGCCGCCTACGGTCGACTTGCGCAAGCTCAGGCTCGCTTTCACCGAGGATTTTGGCTTTGCCCCGACGGAGGCGCTGATCCGGCGCGCCTTCCGCGCCCGCGTGGCACGCATCGCGCCGCTGTTTGCGGGCGCAAGCGAGGCGACGCCGGATTGCAGCGGCGCCGACGAGACCTTCGCGGTGCTGCGCGCCTCGCTGTTCCTCACCCAGCATGGCAAGAATTATCGCGAACGGCCTGAGATGCTGGGGCCGAACGTGCGCGCCAATGTCGAGGAGGGGCTGTCCTACAGCCTCGAGGATTTTTCGCGCGCGGCCGCCAACCAGACCCGCATCTACCGCGCCTATCAGAGCTTCTTCGCCGCGCATGACGTGCTGATCAGCCCGACCATCACGCTCAGTCCGCGGCGGTGGTCGGAGCTGTATCCGGCCGAGATCGACGGCGTGGCGACGAAGTCCTACTTCCATTGGCTGGCGCTGGCCTATGCGGTGACGCTTGCCGGGCACCCGGCGCTCAGCCTGCCGCTCGGCGTCGATGAGAACGGCCTGCCGTTCGGGCTGCAGATCGTCGGTCCCCGCGGCGGCGATGCGCTGGTGCTCGGTGTCGCCGCGGCGCTGGAGCAGGCCTTTGCTGATGATGCCGAGCTGCGCCGTCCGTTGCCTGATCTCGACAAGCTCGCCGCGCTGCCGCCGCTGGCGCAGGCGCCCGGCTTCATGGCGTGGGATTGAGGCGCGCCGTCATGATCAACATGTTCTGGAGCTAACGATGTCCGATTCATCTTCCTGGCCGTTCTCGCTGGTGCGCCGCGCCGGCGGCCTCGTATTCCTGTCGGGCGAGGTCCCGGTCGCCGATGACGGCACGATTCCGGTGGGCATCACGGCGCAGACCGACCTCGTCTTCAAGCACATCTCTGAGACGCTTGCGGGCGAGGGGCTGACGCTCGACGACGTCGTGTCCTGCATGGTGCATCTCGCCGACAAGGCGGACTTCGCCGAATACAACGCGGCCTATCGCAAGCATTTCAAGGCTCCGCTGCCGGTGCGCACCACGGTGCAGGCCCAGATGATCGCGGACGTTCGACTAGAGGTCACCGTCGTCGCGGCGGCGCGGACCTGACAGGAGGCATGACGATGCGAAGCGCAATCGTTCTCGGCGGCGGCATGGTCGGTGTCGGCACAGCGCTGCATCTGCAGAGCAGGGGCTGGTCGGTGGCGCTGGTCGATCGCCGCGAGCCGGGCCGCGAGACCAGCTACGGCAATGCCGGCATCATCCAGAGCGAGGCCGTCCGGCCCTACGCGATGCCCCATGACATCGCCGGCGTGCTCGACATCGCGCTGGCGCACACCAACGACGTGCACTACACGCTCGCCGGCTTGCCGCATCACGTCCGGCCGCTGCTGCAATATTGGTGGAATTCGTTTCCCGCGCGCCACGAGGTGCTGACCCGCACCTATGCGCAGCTGATTTCGCGCGCCGCGCCCGAGCACGAGCCGCTGATCGAAGCCGCCGGCGCCGGCAATCTCGTGCGCCGCGACGGCTTTCGCGTGCTGCACCGGAATCAACAGCAGTTCGACAAGGAGGCCGGGGAGGCCGAGGCGATCGGCAAGGCGTTCGGCGTCAAGTTCAAGCTGCTGAGCGCGAGCGATCTCGCCAAGGCCGAGCCCGGCCTGAACGAGAGCGGCCTCGGCGGCCTGCACTGGCAGGAGCCGTGGACGGTGTCGGATCCCGGCAGCCTCGTGACCTCCTATGCGGACCTGTTCGTCAAGCGCGGCGGCAAGCTGCTGCAGGGCGACGCCACCACGCTGGCGCCACAGGGCAGCGGGTGGGCCGTGACGACGTCCGAAGGCCGCATCGAGGCCGAGGCGGTCGTGGTTGCGCTCGGGCCGTGGTCGCCGGAATTCCTGAAGCGCTTCGGCTACGACATTCCGATGGTGCGCAAGCGCGGCTATCACCGCCACTACTCAGGCGGCGCGCCGCTCGATTTGCCGCTGCGCGACGCCGCGTTCGGCTATCTGATGAACCCGATGGCCAAGGGCGTGCGCATCACCACCGGCGCCGAGCTGTCAGCGCCGGACGCCAAGCCGACGCCGGTGCAGCTCGGCAAGGCAGAAGCCGCGGCACGCCAGCTGATCGATCTCGGCAAGCCGGTCGAGCCCGAGCCGTGGCTCGGCACGCGGCCCTGCATGCCGGACATGCTTCCCGTCGTCGGACAGGCGGCGCGGCACAAGGGCCTGTGGCTGCATTTCGGCCACGGCCACCAGGGCTTCACGCTGGGGCCGGCGACGGGCCGCATCCTCGCCGAGCTGATGAGCGGCGAGGCGCCGAGCGTCGACGCCACGGCCTGTGCGCCGGCGCGATTCGGCGCGTAGGTTCGCCAGGCCACGCCGCTGGACGTGTGAATGCCGGGGCCGCTGCAATTACAGGCTGCAAACCGGCATTCCCTGCAGCTGATTGTTTACCACAGGAGCCGTCGTGCCGCGCGATCGGTAAGCGATGGCCGCACGCGGCCGGTGGCTTCACGAATTTGCAAGCCGGCTCGACTAGGTTTGCGTGGGTTGGGCCAGGACGCGGGGCGAAGCACGATTCGTGATGTCTGTCGGCCAGCGATCCTGACATCGTGTGGGGGAACAGATGAACTTCACGGGCCTCGCCTATCGCTTCTTCTCGAATTTCACATTTCTGGCGGCCGTCTTTCTCAGCCTGAACTACATCGAGAAGTACCAGAACCGCGCCGTGCTCGCGCTCGTGGTGCTGATCTATGCCGGCATGCGCGCCGTGACGGTGGTGCGCACCTTCCACTTCTTCGGACGGATCGAGAAGCTGGAGTCCGACGTTCGCCGGCTCGCCGGCATGCTCGGCGAAGGGCCGGTCGGCCAGGTCATCAACAAGCAGGTGGTGTCCGACGTCGGTTCGCTGCGCAAGGACGGCGAGCAGAAGTCCTACATGGACCTGTTCTTCCTGGCCGCCGTCGTCATTCTCTGCGTCAGCAAGCTGATCACCAACTGACCGGCCGACGACCTGCGTCACAGCACCGGGGGACGCATCGAAACAGGGGCGCATTGGCGCCCCTTTTTTCGTTTGGGTGGCCCGAGCCTCAGCGCTTGCGCAGGCTGGCGAGGCGCACCGGGCGGGCAGGCGGCTTGGCGGCGGCCTGCGCCTTGCCGGCGGCTTGCGGCCTGCCGGCGGCTTGGCCCTCGACGCGGACGACCTGATGCCGACGCGCCTGCAACGGCGCAGCCGGCGGCCAGGTGAACAGCTCGGCCGACGGGGCGGGCAGCGCCGGCGCCGTCGCGATCCGCGCCGTCACCGCGGGACGCGGCCAGGCGGGCTTGGGCAGCGTGCGCGCGGCCGCCGGCACATCGAGATGACCGAAATCGTCAAGTGCCGCGCGCGCATCCGTCTCGGCGCCGGCGAGATCAGCGGGCTTGATCGCCGGCCATTGCGCGACCGGGATCTCGTCCGACGGCCGGTGCACCAGCCAGTCCTCGGGCTCGGTCGGCGTCGCCGGCCGGTCGGCCGTTGCAGCCACCACGTGCACGATGCGGTAGTGCTTGGCCTTCAGATCGGCGAGGATCTTCGGCAGCGCCGCGACGGTGCGCGCCTGGATGTCGTGCAGCAGCAGGATGCCCTTGCCGCGCGCTTCCAGCCGCTTGATCGCGAGATCGTGGACCTTGGCGCCGGAAATGCTGCGCCAGTCATCGGCGAGGAAATCGGCGCTCCACACCTGCAGGCCGAGCGAGGCCGCGTAGCTCTCCACGGCGTCGCCGCGGAGCAGGCCGGGCACGCGGAAGAACGGCGACAGCGCCGACGGATCGGTCAGCGCCGCCGTGGTCCAGGCGATGCCCTGATCGACCTCCGGCTTGACCTTGTCCAAGGTCATCCTGTTCATGCTCAGCGGATGGTTCTGGCTGTGGGTGCCGATGGTGTGGCCGGCGGCCGCGAGCTTGCGAACGCCTTCGGGATCATCCTTGGCCTGGCGCCCGATCGTGAAGAATGTCGCCTTGACGCATTCGTCGGCGAGAATCTGCAGCACCTGATTGCTGTACTTGCGCAGCGGACCGTCGTCGAAGGTGATGACCACCTCGTGGTCCTTGAGCGGCAGCGTCTCCTTGTACTGCATGGCGCCGAGCCGCGGATGCTCGCGCGGGTCGACGACCAGGATGCGCGACGTGCCGAGCGCGTTGGGATGGCCGGGACAATCCGCCGCCGATGCGTCCGACGATCCGAGACCCGAGGCAAAGCAGGCGGCGGTGCCAAGCAGCATTGCGAGCCATGTTGGACGTCCGATGCAGGCCCTTCGACGATCACGCATCACGCTGTCACATTCCCCTGACCGGCCGAGTTCCTTCGGCCGAAGCTGTTCGACGGTCGATCATGTCGCATGCCGCGCCAAGGGGGCATACGACCGCCAAGACATAGCAGGGATGTTCGGCGGTCGCGACATCACATCGTACCTGGTTCCGGTTTGCCCCATGGCTGTTGCATGGTTGCAAGAGGCAGGATTTGCCGTTGGCGCAGCAGTCAAGTGTAAACAGACGCTCTGAACGGCGGATTAACCACCTTCATGCGGCGTCGTCGGCGCGGGACGCTCGCTATGTTGTTCATGGGGCAGTTCCGGCGATTGTTCGCGGTTGGCCGGCACCACATGGACCACGCTGTAACCATGATCCTTCAAGTATCGCAGGAACGCCGGCAGCATCGCGACGGTGCGTGGCTGTGGGTCGTGCAGCAGGATGATTCCCTTGCGCGCCTGGGTCAGCCTGCGAATCAAGAGCTTCAGCGTTCCTTGCGGAGACATCGCCCTCCAATCGCTGGCCCATAGATCGGCGCCGAACACGGCGATGCCGCGCGATTGCAGCAGGTCGAGCGTCGCCGGCGTCGATTCGAAGTAGGGGAACCGGAAGAACGGCGTGGACGGCGTCGTCGTCTCGACGCCGTTGAGCGCCTTCTCGTCCGCGGCGATGCCGCGATCGATCTCCTCGATCGCCTGATCGGGCGAGATGTGCGCCAGATGCGCGTGCGTGTAGGTGTGATGGCCGACCGTGTGGCCTTCGGCTGCGATCTTCCGTACCAATTCGGCGCGGCCTGACGCGGGCTGGCCGACCAGGAAGAACGTCGCGCGCACGCATTCCCTGGCGAGCGCCGCCAGGACCTTGTTGGTCATTGGCGGCGACGGGCCGTCGTCGAAGGTGAGTACGACCTCGCCGTCCTGCAGCGGCAGGGTATCGGGAAAGCTCTTCAGGCCGACGCGCGGATAGTTCTTCGGGTTCACGCTCAGCACGCGCGAGGTCCCCAGCGTGCCCTCGCGCGGGCAGTCGGCTGGCTGAGCGGCGGCACCGTGCATCACGAGCAGCGCGGCGACCGCGGCTGCTGCGTTTACCCATCGCGCTATCCGTCGTGCCTGAGACATCTTTTCCCGTTGCGCTCGCTGTTGCGCATTATGTAATGCGTGAAAGCACACATCAGACCAATGGTCTGAACGATGGCTCGTGAGGCACGTCATGAACGACACCCTGGACGTTGCCCCCGCCGACGCAACCCTAGCCGATCGCGCGGCGATGCGCACGGAGTCCGGCGAAATTCGCGCCGAATTCATCGCAGCCATGAGCGCTGCGATCGCGGCCGAGGACGAGGCGTTCCTGCGCGCCGAAGTCGCCGAGCTGCACGAGGCGGACCTCGGCGACCTGATCGCGGCGCTCGCGCCCGACGACCGCGTGCGGCTGGTCGAGCTGACCGGCACCGATTTCGACTTCTCGGCGCTGAACGAGGTCGACGACGCCGTCCGCGAGGAGATCCTCGAAGAGCTCGAGCCGGCCACCGTCGCCGAGGGCGTTCGCGAGCTCGAATCCGACGACGCCGTCGAGCTGCTCGAGAGCCTCGACGACGAGGACAAGGACGAGATCCTCGAGCGCCTGCCGCCGTCGGAGCGCGACGTGCTGGCGCGCAGCCTCGATTATCCCGAGGGCTCGGCCGGCCGGCGCATGCAGAGCGAGTTCATCGCGGTTCCCCTGGCCTGGACGGCCGGCGAGGCGATCGACTACATGCGCGAGACGCCGGATCTGCCCGAGCGCTTCTACGAGATCTACGCGGTGGACGATGCGCGGCGCTGGCAGGGTGCGGTGGCGCTCGATGCGCTGCTGCGCGCCCGCCGCCCGGTGCCGCTCGCCGAACTGATCGACGAGGACCGCCGCCGCGTCACCGTGACGGACGATCTCGCCGAGGTCGCGCGGCTGTTCGGCAAGTACAATCTGGTCGCCGCGCCCGTGGTCGATGCCGAGAACCGGCTGGCCGGCGTCATCACCATCGACGACGTCGTCGACGTGATCGAGGAGGAGGCCGACGAGGACTTCAAGGCGCTCGGCGGCGTGTCTGGCGACGAGGAGCTTTCCGACAGCGTCTGGACCATCGCCAAGGGCCGCTTCAACTGGCTCTTGATCAATCTCGCCACCGCCTTCCTGGCCTCCTCGGTGCTCGGCCTGTTCGAAGGCCAGCTGCAGCAGATGGTGGCGCTCGCCGTGCTCGCGCCGATCGTGGCGAGCCAGGGCGGCAATGCCGCGACCCAGACCATGACGGTAGCGGTGCGCGCGCTGGCCACCCGCGAGCTCGGGCCCAACAACGCGATGCGTGTCGTGATGCGCGAGGCCCTGGTGGGGCTGGTCAACGGTCTCGCCTTCGCGCTGATCACCGGCATCGCCGCGGTGGCCTGGTTCAAGATGCCGGGGCTCGGCATCGTGATCGGGCTCGCCATCATCTCCAACCTCGTGGCCGGCGCGCTCGGCGGCATCCTGATCCCGATGGTGCTGGAACGCGTCCGCGCCGATCCCGCCGTTGCTTCCGGAACCTTCGTTACCACGGTGACCGACGTGGTCGGTTTCTTCTCGTTTCTGGGCATCGCCACGCTCTGGTTCGGCTTGAAATAAGCGCGGCCGCTGAACGACTTATATCGTTAATCCGGCCTTAACGCGGCTCGGCGACACTGTGTGGCGAGACGGAGTCGGACCATGCAACGCTTGCGGCTGAAGGCAGACGGACGAATCGTGGAATTGCGCGATGGCGGCGAATTTCCGCTGGTGCCGTCGACGGCTGCGCCGGCGGCGCCGCTCGAGGTGCGCGATCTCCGGCGGCGGGTGCAGCTGACGCAGCAGGAGTTCGCCGCCAAGCTCGGCGTTCCCGTCGAGACCATTCGCAACTGGGAGCAGGGCAAGCGCATGCCGCGAGGCCCGGCGCGCGCGCTACTGACGGTCATCGCGCATGCGCCCGATACCGTGTTCGCGGCCTTAGCTAAGACTTAAGCTAAAAACCGGTCCCGCGTGGCACGGCAGGCGTGTGGTGTGCATAATCATGCACGCGCTTGGAGTGCACTTCCATGCTGATGATCGAGGCCAATGGTGCCAGGGTTCCCGCTCTGGGTCTCGGAACCTGGGAATTGCGTGGACGCACCTGCGCCCGCATCGTCGAGCAGGCGCTGACGCTCGGCTACCGGCACATCGACACCGCGCAGGTCTATGAGAACGAGCAGGAGGTCGGCGAGGGCCTGCGCGCGTCGCGCGTTAGGCGCAGCGAGCTGTTCCTGACCACCAAGGTGTGGACCACGCATTTTGCTCCTCATGATCTCGAGCGCTCGACCAAGGACAGCCTGGTCCGCCTGCGCGTCTCCGAGGTCGATCTGCTGCTGCTGCATTGGCCGAATTCGCACGTGCCGCTGGCCGAGACGCTGGGCGCGCTGGCGCATGCCAAGACGCTTGGGCTGGCGCGGCACATCGGCGTCTCCAATTTCACCGTGGCCATGCTCGACGAAGCCGTGGCGATCTCGCCGGAACCCCTGGTCTGCAATCAGGTCGAGTATCATCCCTATCTCGACCAGACCAAGGTGCGTGAAGCCTGTGCCCGGCATGGCCTGGCGGTCGTGGCCTACAGCCCGATCGCCAAGGGCAGGATCAAGAACGATCCGACGCTGACGCGGATCGGCCGCGCCCACGGCAAGAGCACGGCGCAGATCTGCCTGCGCTGGCTGGTGCAGCAGAACGTGGTGGCGATCCCGCGCACCTCGAAGATCGAACGGCTGTCCGAGAATCTCGACGTCTTCGACTTCGCGCTGTCCGAGCAGGACATGGCCGACATCTTCGCCATGGGCAGCCCCGAGGGACGGATGACCAACTTCGCCTTCGCACCGAAATGGGATTGAGCGGCGCCCGCGCTGGCATGCTAGAGTGCGTGCGGCGGGCGGCTTGTCCGCTCCCAATCCTGGCGATGATCGCCGCGACGGCGCGTGCGCATGCGCCGGGTCGCAAGCGGGCGCAAATGAAGCGGCATGGAACGTTGGCAGGTCATACGTTGGGGCATCGCTGCGTCCGTTCTCGCGCATTTTCTCATCGTCGGCGGGGCCGTGGTCTCGACCTCGGTGCGTCCCTTTGAGCTGCCCAAGAGTGACGAGATCGAGGTCAGCATCGTCGACGCTGACGAGCCGAAGAAGACGCCCGAGCCCGTCGCCACGCCGTCGCCATCGCCGTCCTCCGAGCTGACCCTGCCGCAGCCGTTCCCGAGCGCCTCACCGGCGGCCGCCGCGCCGCCTGCGGCGCCACAGCCCTCGCAGACGCCCCTGCGCGAGGCCAAGCAGCCGCAGACCTCGCCTTCACCCGAGCAGCCCCAGCCAACCCCAACTCAATCGCCCAGGGCCGCGAAGAAGTCGGAGGCGAAGGCCGAGGCCAAGCTTGCTGCCAGGCCCGCGCCGTCGCCGCTGCCGGCTCCCGCGCCGAGCTACGTGCCGCCCGAGCCGGACCTCACGGTGAAATATGGCGTCATGCTCGGTCTGCCGGCGCCGCTGCCGCTGGCGAGCGGCCCGGACGACGGCAAGGACACCGGGGCGATCGCGACCACGAACCTCGCGGCCAATCTCGAGTCGGTCCTGCGGCAGCGGGTCCGGAGCTGCGCGCGCCCGTCGGCGTCGATGTCCCCCAACGATCGCGTTCTGGTCAGGCTGCGATTCGCGATGAGCCCCGATGGCAGGCTGGCGACGGAGCCGGAGGTGATCGAGGTCGTCTCGGCGTCGAAGGCTGCCCAGCTGAAAGAGAGCGCGGTGCAGGCCTTGAACGCCTGCCAGCCTTATTCGATGCTGCCGCCGGATCGATACAACGAGTGGAAAGTCATCGAAATGTCGTTCACGCCGCAGGATTTCAGCCGCTGACCCGGCGGTGCATGCGCGCGCGCCGCCAGCTCAGCGGCACACCGGGACAATGTCGCTGTCGACGCAGCGGCCGCTGATCCTGTATGCGTCCGCGACAGCAAGGCCGCGGATGACGATGAGCGGCCCACACACGCCTTGAGCTCGGAGACGGTTCGACATGACGCTGAAGCTGGTGATCGGCAACAAGAACTATTCCTCATGGTCGATGCGGCCGTGGCTGGCGCTGCGCGGCTGCGACATCGCCTTCGAGGAGATCGTGATTCCTCTCTACACCAGCGATCCCGCCGACAAGGCGCGGATCCTCAAGCATTCTCCCGCCGGCAAGGTGCCGATCCTGATCGATGGCGCGGTGACGGTGTGGGATTCGCTCGCCATCATCGAATATCTCGCCGAGCGTTTTCCCGAGGCCGCGCTGTGGCCGGCCGACGCGGCGGCGCGTGCGCAGGCGCGATCGGTCTCGGCCGAGATGCATTCGGGCTTCCAGGCGCTGCGCAACGAGTGTCCGATGAACCTGCACCGCGAGATCAGGCCGGTGGAGCTGTCCGCCGACGCCAAGGCCAACATCGCCCGGGTCGAGGACATCTGGCGCGACTGCCGGGCCAGCTTTGGGGCCGGCGGCCCGTTCCTGTTCGGCCGCTTCAGCGGGGCGGACGCGATGTTCGCGCCGGTCGTGACGCGCTTCCACAGCTTCGCGGTCCCGGTGTCAGCCGAGACCCGAGCCTATATGGACACGATGATGGCGATGCCCGCCTTCGCGGCCTGGGTGAGGGACGGCCTGGCCGAGACGTGGATCATCGACCGGGTCGAGAAGGTCTGACCGCGGAAGATCCCGCGCAACCTTGACGCGGCCGCCCCGGCGCGGTCCTCTGAGCGCTGAGATCTCAGTCACGGGAGCCTTCGATGGGACTGTTCGATACGCTGCGCAACTCCGGGGCGCTCCAGGGCGCCCTGGGACAGCTGGAAGCGGCCGTGCTGCCGGTGGTGCTCAAGGAGGTGCTCGGCCAGGACGGGCAGGGCGGCCTGAATGCCATCGTGGCCAAGCTCGAGCAGGCCGGGTTGGGTGCCGAGGTCAAGTCCTGGCTCGGCAACGGCCAGAACCTCCCGATCTCCGCCGAGCAGTTGCAGGCGGTGCTGGGCAGCGATGTCGTCAGGCAGCTGGCCGCGCGCTTCAACGTGCCGGTGGACCAGCTGTCGAAAATCCTGGCTGAACAGCTGCCGCTGGCGATCGACCACGCAAGCCCCGACGGCAAGCTGCCGCATTCGGCCTGAGCGGAAACCTGCCGGCCCCCGCCGGAACCGGTTCGACTATGGTATCCCGCTGATAGAGCAGCCGAATTGCGAATTTCCTATCTGAGGCCGCTGGCCAGCGCCGGCGGCTTCATGCTATAAGACGCCATGTTTTCAGTTACGCCGGCCCGGGCAGCGGGACCAGGGGCTCCTGCCGGCATGCGAGCAGGAGAGGGCGTTGAAACATAAGTTTCCCATTGGAACGACAGTCTATTTTACCGCGAGCAACGTGTCTCGCCCGGCGGCCAGTGGCACCTACGAGATCATCCGTCAGCTGCCGACGGAAGGCGACGACTGCCAGTACCGGATCAAAAGCTCGACGGAAGCCTTTGAGCGGGTTGCCAGAGAGAGCCAATTGGCCTTGTCTTGAGCGGGCCGGCTGCGCGCATGCCGGTCGCCCGAAGCGATGGTGCGCCGGCTGATTCTGCTGGTTTGGATCGAGGAAGGAGAAGCCGCAATCGCCACGGGGCTGACAGCCTCTGGGGCGAGGGTCTTGGAAGTGTTGCGCGATCCCTTTGGGGATAGCGGGTAGCTTCACACCATCCTGTGCCCGCAAGGCACATGGAATCGTCGTATTGTCGTGGGGTGGGGCGGTCAGAGATTTGGGTGGTCATTTGAATTTGGTGATCGTTTCACGGGCGGCCCTTGCCGGGACGCCATCGGGGCCGTTGTCGTGGGCCCGCGTCAGGAATCAGCGCGCATGAATTCCACTTTGCCCTCGTCATTCGACCAGCTCCTGAACTCGCCGTCGTTTCCGATGTGGCTCACCGTGGCCGCGGCCGGCTTCTTTGCCTTGATCGTCCTGATCACGCTGCTCCGGGCCGAGAAGTCCGTTGCCAACGGCGCGCTGACCGTGATCACGCTGCTTGCGGTCGGAATCGCGGTCGCCTCGATGATGCGCAGCCAGGACGCCTTGCAGCGGGGCGGCAATGGCGATCCCGCGACGACCGCCTCGATCGGCCTCTCACCGCCGGCTCTGGCCTGCATCGATGACCTCGCCGGCGACCTCGTGCTGTCGAATTGCGAGAGGGGCCTGTTCGGATCGGCCGAGATGACGGCGGCCGCCGTGAGCTATGCGGCGGGGATACTGACCCGGCTGTCCCAGGCCGGCGACCTCGCCAACGCCAACAAGGTGATGACAGCGGAGCTGCTGGCGCTGCGCCGGGCCGTCGAGCGCGATCGCTACGGGCTGATGGCCTATGTGCTGCTGACGCGCGACCGCTGCACGCCCAATGATTGCGTGATGTTCCGCGCGGTGGCCGACCGCCAGCAGCTGGTCAACAACATGGAGGGGCGGACCTATGAGGGGCTGGTGACGCGCTACGCCTCGCAGTGGAATGCGCCGCCGTCGGCCGTGCAAGCCCAGCCGGCGGCCGGCACCTTTGCCGGCCTTGCGCCGTCGGCGCCGCCCGGCAAGCCGACCAATGCGGAGTTCCCCAGCTCGGCCAACACCCCGCCGGTCAGCATCATGAACCCCGAGCCGACGGCTTCGACGCGTTCGGTTGCGCCCGCGGCGCCGAAGCCGCCGACCCAGCTCGCGCCGGCCGCTGCAGCGCCGCCAAGTGTCACGGCCAGCCATGCCCAGGCTCCGCCGGCCGCCGCAGCCAAGAAGGCGGCCGCGCCGAGGACGAAGCCCGCGGCGGCCGCGCCGCAGGCCGCGCCTGACGCCGCTGAGCCGGCCAACAACGAGTAGAATGCGTTGATCGAACCGCCATCATGCCCCTGAATCTGATCAAGCTGGCCGTCGGCTGTGAGTCGGTCAAAGAGCTGAAAGAGTGGATCGCCGAGCGTATGCTCGCGGCCAAGAAGAAGGGGCTGCCGCAGCAGCACGTCCATGTCACGCGCATGATGCCGAAGCGGGTGGAGGACATCCTCGCCGGCGGCTCGCTGTACTGGGTGATTCGCGGCGAGGTCGCCGCGCGCGAGAAGATCACAGGCCTCGAGCCGTTCCGCGACGGCGACGGCATCGGCCGCTGCCGCATCATCATGCAGCCTAAGGTGATCGCGGTGTCGCCGCGGCCGATGCGCCCGTTCCAGGGCTGGCGCTATCTCAGCGCAGAGGACGCGCCGGCCGATCTCGGCAAGGCCAGCGCGGCCAGCGTCGAAGCGATGCCCGAGCCGCTGCGCCGGGAACTGCGGGATCTCGGGTTGTTGTAGCGGCTCATTGGCGTGAGCAACGCGCCATAAAGGCACTTCTGCCTCCACAGCAGGGCCAATGCATCATCCGCGCGGCGCCAGTTGCTGCGCCCTCTCCCCTTGCGGGAGAGGGCATGTAGGACAGTGCAACACGTGCGCTGGGGTGAGGGGTATCTCTCCACGAGCGCGAGGCGTGGATAGATACCCCTCACCCAACCGAGCGGGCCGAGAGGCCGTACATGCCCTCTCCCGCAAGGGGAGAGGGCGCAGTCACTGGCAAGGCGCAGTCGTTTCATCCGACTGGTTCTGGTTCCGGCGCTCGTGAGGCTTTCCCTCGGAAGTCTCACCCCGCGATATTGTCGATCAAGCGCGTGGTTCCGATCCTGGCTGCAACCAGGATCCGCCTCGGGCCGGACTCGGTCGGGGCGATCGGCGCCAGCGTCTCGGCGTGGCGGACCTCGAGATAGTCCAGGGTGAAGCCCGCGTCGGTGATCTCAGCTGCGCCGTCACGGACCGCGCGCTGCATGTCGTCGCCGGCGCGCAGCCGCTGCGCCAGTTGCTTCAGCACACGATGCAGCGTCGGCGCGGCCTGCCGCTCGTCTGCACCGAGATAGACATTGCGCGAGGACATCGCGAGCCCGTCACGTTCGCGCACCGTACGCGAGCCGACGACACGGACGCCGAGATCGAGGTCGCGCGCCATCTGCGCGACGACGCGGAGCTGCTGATAGTCCTTCTCGCCGAAGATCGCGACGTCGGGCCGGCATTGCGTGAACAGCTTGGCGACCACGGTGGCAACGCCGCCGAAGAAGTGCGGACGGAAGCGATCCTCCAGACCGGCCAGCGCCGCGCCTTCCGGAACGATCCGAGTCGCGAAGCCGTCCGGATACATCGCCTTCGCGTCGGGGTGCCAGATCAGATCGACGCGCTCGGCGCTGAGCTTTGCAACATCCTCCTTCCAGGTACGCGGGTAGGAGCCGAAATCCTCCGTCGGCGCGAACTGAGTCGGGTTGACGAAGATCGACACGACGACCTTGTCGGCGCGGCGCTTCGCCAGGCGAACGAGCGAGATGTGGCCTTCATGCAGCGCGCCCATGGTCGGCACCAGCGCGATGCTGGCTTTTCGCGTGCGCAAGGTATCGAGCTCGCGGCGGAGGGCGGTAACGGTGCGGGCGATGCGCGGATGTCGTGACATTTTTGCTCGATCTCACAGCGAAAAATCGCGGTTCTTCTGTTCGGCCTTGACGCTTCTGCGACCGTCCTTAACAAGGGCGAGGCACACCGCTCAGCCTACTTGAATACGCCTGTTAGCACAGCTCCGCATCACTTGCGGAGTTGGTAAACGCACGCGCCAAGTAGTAGCGGAGGAAGCGTCCCCCGTGGATTCACGATGATGATGCATTTCACTTGACCGCAGACGACCGTGACTCGAAGATGATCGTAAGGGGTCGAAAACATGCTGGTGCAGACTAGCCAAGGACAATCGGGCTCGGCCCACGTGGTTGTGCTTGGAAACGAGAAGGGCGGGTCGGGCAAGTCGACCACCGCCCTGCACATTGCCGTGGCACTTCTCAAGGCTGGCCAGCGCGTCGCCACCATCGATCTCGACTGCCGCCAGCAGAGCTTCACGCACTACATCAACAACCGCAGCGCCTGGGCGCGCCGCACCGGCCTGCGCCTCGAGCTGCCGACTCACTACTGCATCCAGCTCGGCCAGACGATGCAGATCGACGAGAACGAGAACACCGAGTTCCAGCAGTTCATGGAGGCGGTGAGCGCGGTCGAACGGTCGTTCGATTTCATCGTCATCGATACGCCCGGCAACGACAGCTATCTGATGCGGCTGGCGCATTCGATGGCCGATACGCTGGTGACCCCGATCAACGACAGCTTCCTCGACTTCGACGTGCTGGGAACGGTCGATGCCGCGACCTATGCGGTGACCGGTGAGAGCCACTATGCGGAGATGGTGCGCGACGTCCGGCGCAAGCGCCGCCAGGTCGATGGCGCCATGACCGACTGGATCGTGGTCCGCAACCGGCTGTCGATGCTGGGGTCGCGCAACAAGCAGCTGGTCGCCGAAGGGCTGAAGGATCTGTCGCTGCGGCTCGGCTTTCGCGCCATCGACGGCTTCGCCGAGCGCGTCGTCTATCGCGAGTTCTTCCCGCGCGGGCTGACCGCGCTGGACGACATCGACGAGGCGACCCTGGGCACGCGCCCCAATCTCGGCCATGTCACGGCGCGCGAGGAAGTCACGACCCTGCTGCGCCAGCTCAAGCTGCCGCTCGACGAGCGCGGCCGCCGCCGCGCCGCCAACCGCGCCGAATGGTTCGCCCAGGTCGACAAGCCGCTCGATCTGCACGACATCATCAGCGCCTGAGCCCGCTCTGCGCTCCGGGGCGGGGAAGTGTCCGCCGCCGCGAGTCCGCCCGGCCTGAGACATCGTGCGCCTTGAACCAGTGCCGGCGCGTTGGTTAACAATACGACCCAACACCATGACAATGGGTTCTGGCGATCGCCGCGACTCCGTCAATGGCCCCGGCCGGCGGCCGGATTTGTTGCAGGTCAAGACCGAGGCCGTATTTTTCGCTAGATTACCGTCAAATTCATGACTGATTTGAACCCGACGTTCAGGGTTCAAGTCACATGGAAAGGGCCGGCGCGGGCCTATGCTGCACAGCAACTAGGTGCGCCGCACAACGAACGGGCGATGAATACACAACATTTGGCCTTCCTGTCACAGCGCCGTTACATATACTAAACAGAACGGGTCACGAGAGTCTTGCAGGTTCCGAACTACCTTTGATTGTAGCTCCCGAGGGACGAACATGAAGCGTGGAATAACCGTCCTGTTGTCCGTCAGCATCCTGGCGGCCGTCGGCTACTTCACCGCGAGCAAGTGGGCGATCCGGCACGAGACCGTCCGGTTCTACGACGCCTCTCGCGACAATCGCCTCGTCGAGGTCTCCGTGGCCATCCGCCGCGACAAGGAGATGCAGGCCGAAGCCGGCATGATCAAGCTGCCGGTCGCGATCCTCAATCACGGCAACACCGTGAAGTTCACCGAGTATTCGTTCGTGGCCAACGTGTTTGCCGCGCGTGGCTACATGGCGGTCAGCATCCAGCATGACCTGCCGACCGACCCGCCGATGGTGACCAAGGTTGGCGAGCCCTATGTCGGCCGGCTGCCGCAGATCCAGCGCGGCGTCGCCAACATCCGCTTTGCGGTCGAGCAGATGCGCCAGATCCAGCCGAATGCGGATTACGAGCACCTGACGATGGTCGGTCATTCGATGGGCGGCGACATCTCGATGTATTTCGCCAAGCAGTATCCGGACGACGTGAAGAAGGTCGTGACGCTCGACAATCTGCGCGTTCCGTTCGTCACGGAAGGCAAGTTCAAGATCCTGTCGTTCCGCTCCAACGACCCGCAGTTCAAGACCGATCCTGGCGTCATCCCGGACAACGAGATCTGCGAGAAGGAAGGCATCACGGTCGTCAAGACCGACTTCCAGCACAACGACATGCGTGACACCGGACCCGACGAGGCCAAGTCGTCGATCCAGGCCATGCTCGACAAGTTCCTCGCCGACAGCGACAGCTCGAGCGACATCGGGCCGGTCAAGGCCAAGACGCCGCTGCTCGATCCGGGCCCGGTGGCGCCCTATGCGCCGGTCGGCAAGACGGCGACGCCGGCGAAGCCGCTGACCCACTGACCGCCCGCGCCGGAGGTCTCTCGGGTCAGCTGGGAGTGATGCCGAGGCCGCAGATCCGTTGCGCCATTCGTCGTGGCCGGATGCGCCGCCCGGTGCAGTGGCGCAGTTCATGCTTTTTGCTCCGACACGCCTTATATACGGCTGATGACACTGATCGCTGGCGCCATTGCCGTCATCACCCTCTATCTGTTGCTGCAGATGTTCCGCGCGGCCAATCCGGCGGCGCTGGCGCGTGGCGTCAAGATGGCTGGAGGCGTCGGCTGCCTCGCGGTCGCGGCCTTCACCGGCCTGCGTGGCGAGCTGGTGGTGGCGATCCCGATCGGGCTGTTCGGGGCGGGGCTGTTGGGCTGGTCGCCGGACGGCCTCGGTCATGTCGGCAGCCTGTTCGGCCTGCGCGGGCCGCGGGCGTCCGGTCAGGGCTCGCGGATGAGCTCGCAGCTGATCGAGCTGACGCTCGATCCCCGCAGCGGCCAGCTTCAGGGCCGCTTCATCGCCGGCGTCCATGCCGGCCAGCCTCTCGACGCGTTCGATCCGTCGCAGCTCGTGGCGATGCTGCCGGGCCTCGACGCCGACAGCAGCGCGCTACTTGAAACGTATCTGGACCGCCGGTTTCCCGCTTGGCGTCAGCACGCGCAGCGCGATGCGGCAGGGGGGGAGCGCCGCGCGGCGTCGAGCTCCAAAATGACGCAGGAGGAGGCCTATCAGATCCTTGGCCTGCAGCCGGGCGCGGGGCGCGACGAGATCGGGCGTGCCCACCGTGCGCTCATGAAGAAACTGCATCCCGACCAGGGGGGGTCGACGTATCTCGCCGCCCGGGTGAACGAGGCCAAGGATACTCTGCTTCGTACGCATCACGGCTAACTCCGGCAACGCCACCAACGCCACAAGATCAGAACCTGCTGCCGCCGCGGCCTTAAATCGAGGTCCGCGGCATTCGCCGTTACACGGCGCGATCGTTCTTCATGGTGAAGAAGTTCTAGCGGCAAATCCTTGACGAGAGGTTTGCACTGGCCAGCCGCGGCATCGCGCGCGCTGCCCCAAATGAAAAGGCCCGCGCGTGTGTCGCGCGGGCCTCATCTTCGGCGGTGATGCCGGTGAGTTAGTTGTGCACGGCCATGCAGGAGATGTCGGCGCGCTTGAGCTTCTTGCACACCGCTTCCGCCTGATCACGATCGAGACCGGCGAAGCGGGCGCGGATGAGTGTCTTGTCGCCCTTCGCGACCGTTTCGGTGAAGGGATCCGCCTTGCTCAGCAGGCCCTGCGCCGAGCTGCGCGCGGCCTCGATCCGCTTCTGCGCCTCGGCTTCGTTGTCGAGCGCGCCGACCTGGATGATCCAGCCGCTGCGCGTCGCGGCCGGGCGGGCCGGGGACTCGGAAGCGGGGCTGGCGGACGCCAGCTGGGCCGGCGGCGGTGCCGGCTGGGCCGGCGGCGCGGCATAGGCCATCGCCTGCGACGAGGCGGGCGGGAGGCTGGAGGCCGGCAGCACGCCGAGAATGCCGTTGCCGGTGCCATGGCCCGGCGGCTGCGGCGGCATGTCGGGGCGGGCGGCCTCGGCGCGGGCGATCGGCGGCGCCGGCTCGATCGCCTCGACGCGCTGCGCGAACGGCGCGGGAGCGGGAGCCACCGGCTGCGGCGCGGCGGTGGCGAGCTTGACGGCGCCGGCCTTGACCTGGACCGTCCTGACCTTGACCGGCTTCATCGGCTCGGTCGAGCCGGGAGCGATCGACATCGGCTGGCTCTGGATCACCCCGGAGGTCATCGGGGCGGGCTCGACCCTGGCTTCCTTCGGTGCCGGCGGCGGCAGTGCCGCAGTCGCCTCCGAGAGGGTCGACATCAGCTTGGCGGCGCGGCTCGGCGCCGGCGTCTCCGGCGCAGCCGAGGCGAGCTGGACCGTGCCCTGGTCGCCGCCGTCGCCGCCATCGGATCCGCCGCGCTCACCGATCGCCGCGACGGTGCGCCTGGTCGCGCCCTTCTCGAGATTCTCGGCGAGCAGGTTGCGCATGATGGCGTCGCGCGAGCCGCCGCTGCGGCCGCCGAGCACGACACCGACAAGATGACGGCTGCCGCGGCGCAGCGAGGTCACGAGGTTGAAGCCGGAGGCGCGGGTGTAGCCGGTCTTGATGCCGTCGACGCCCTCGACATTGCCGAGCAGGTGGTTGTGGTTGCGGATCGACTGGCCGCGGTAATTGAACACCACGGTCGAGAAGTAGCGATAATGGCGCGGAAAGCGGTCCTGGATCGCCCGTCCCAGCGTGGCCTGGTCACGCGCCGTCGTGATCTGCTCGTCGGCGGGCAGGCCCGAGGCGTTGACGTAGGTGGTGCGGCTCATGCCGAGCGAGCGCGCCTTGCGCGTCATCAGCTTGGCGAACTCGTCCTCGTCGCCGGCGATCGCCTCGGCGATCACCACCGCCGCATCATTGGCCGAGCGGGTCACCAGGCCCTTGATCGCATCCTCGACGCGGATGGTCTGGCCCGGGCGCAGCCCGAGCTTGGTCGGCGACTGCTCGGCGGCGTGCTCGGACACCGGCATCTCGGTGTCGAGCTTCAACTTGCCGGAATCGAGCCGCTCGAACAGCAGATAGAGCGTCATGATCTTGGTCAGCGACGCGGGGTGCCGCAGGGCGTCCGGATTGGTCGCGGTCAGCGTCGCGCCCGAATTGCCGTCGACGACGATCGAGGCGAAGGCCGGGCTGTAGCTGCCCTCGTCATTGTGGGGGGAGTGGCGCGCATGATGGTGCCGATGACGCCGGCGCGCTTCTGCGCTGTCGACCGTGACCACTGCCGCCACCGTGAGGGTGAGGAGACCGTAGACGCCAACCCGCAGCAGGCGCGAGGAAGCCAAGTTTTTGCGAAGCATGAAATCCCCGTCCAATTTCTGACGTGATCACCGGGAGTTGAGGCGAAATTGTGCCAAAACGTCCCCGTGATCTTTGCCTGTCGGACCTCCGGTTCGCGCCTTGACGCGGCTTTGCATCGAAGGGCCCGAACTGAGGTTTTGTTAAGACGCTGTTTTAGAACAGCTTTACGGTTCGGCCGACGCTGGCCGGGACCACAGGAGAGGTTAGGACGGGCGAGTTGCCAAAGGATTAAAGAAACCTTGCGCCGATGCTGCAGATTTCGCGCGATCTGGCCTGACCTGAGGCGCCTTGCCGCCGACTCCACCGCAATGCCAGCAATGGTGCATTGCACAAAGATTCTTGATCTTTTTGTGCGATGCACTATATTGTGAATGCGTCAGGGAGCCGGGGCTTCCCTGAGGGCGCTCAAAATCAGGGAAAGGAATGCCACATGTTTAAGGTTGAAGACTTCCAGAACTACGGCAAAGAGCAGTTCGAGACCGTCGTGAATTCCGCGACCACGGTTCAGCACGGGCTTCAGGCCATCGCCACCGCCTATGGCGACTACACCAAGAAGTCCTTCGAGGACACCAAGTCGTTCGTCGAGAAGCTCCAGGGCGTGAAGTCGATCGACAAGGTGCTCGAGGTTCAGACCGAATTCGCCAAGTCGGCCTACGAGACGTTCGTCGCCGATTCGCAGAAGATCGCGGGCCTGTATTCGGACCTCGCCAAGCAGGCGTTCAAGCCGTTCGAAGGCATCGCTGCCAAGTTCACCCCGCCGGCCGCGCATTGATCGCAGCCTTCGCGTCGTGACAGCGGAAAGCCCGGCTCGCGCCGGGCTTTTTTGTTGGCTGAAACGATCTGTCGGACGGCGCCGCCGCTATTTGGCCACGCGCAGCTTGGACAGCGAGGTCCCGATCGAGTTGAACGTGGTCACGATCTGGCTCGAGCTCGTCAGCATGAAGAACTTGTCGGGGCTGCTGGCGCAGTTCTGCAGCACGGTCGAGGTCGGATCGGCAGGCGAGCTGGTGTTCACCTGGATCGTGTAGATCGTGTACATGGCGTTGCCCTTCGCGTCCTTGGAGCTCTTCAGGTTCGAGCAGAGCAGGGCCTGGCGGGCGTCGATCGGATTGCCCGACGCCTGCGACGAGCCGTTGCCGTAGTCCGGCCACCGGTCCTCCGTGTTGAGGCCGTCCGACAGCAGGATGATCACGCGATTGTAGGTGGTGTTGGCATCTTCCGCAGGTGCGCTCAGCACACCATTCGGAATCAAGGACTGAACCGCCCAGGCAAGGCCGATCGCCTGGTTGGTGCCGCCGGTGGGCTCCATGGCGTTGACGGCGCTCTTCAGCGCGCTCCAATCGTAGCTGAGGGGGACGATCTCGGCGAGCTTGGTCGCGGCGCTGCTGCTGCAATATTGGGTGCTGTTCTCCATGTGCTGGTTGGCCGGGAACAGCGTCGTCACGTCGGAGATCGCAGGCGACACGGCATTCGCGTCATTCGGCTGGGTGCGGTCGGCGACACAGCCCGTCCATGTGCTCTTGGCGTTGGCGACCCAGGTCTTGGTGTAGTTGTTCACCTTGCAGGTGTAACCGCTCGTGCCGGACGTGCCGGTGCAGGTGCAGCTTTCATTTGCGCCATTGCTGCACCTGCAGCTCGAGCCGGTGCAGTAGGTGACCACGGTCGAGGTCTTGGCGGTCGTCCAGCAGCCATTGTAGTAGCTGTGCGAGGCCGAATCGTAGCCGGGACAGATCTGGCCGGCATTGGCGTCGCCGGTCTTCGGGATCGTCGACGTGCTCGAACTGCCGGTGGTTGGACCGCTGACGCATCCGAAATACGAGAAGCCGTTGCCGGACTTGAACGGGCAGGAGGATCCCGGTCCGACCATGTCCCACTGCGCCTGGGTGAAGCTCCCGTTCGGGATTGCGGCCTGATAGGAGCCGTTGTTGGGCTGAATGTTGGGCGGGTTCTGCCAGTCGGTCCAGTCGATCCAGTTCTGGCTGTAATTGCTGGCGCCGACGTTGACGACCTTGGCGAACGGAACCACGGAGATGTAGACGTCGCCCGGACTCTTGGCGAGCGCGCTGAGCTGATCGATCAGCCCGCCGCTGCCGGCGACCGCGTTCTGCAGGGCGGTCATCTTGTTGCTGGAGGCCATCGAGCCGGTATTGTCGAGCGCCAGCGCCACGCGCATCTTCACGTCACCCCAGGTCGTGGTCGCCTTGGTGCTGAGGTCCATGGTCGGAAAGCCGGCCAGCTTCATGAATTGCGTGACGATCTGGCCGGAGGCGGTGAGCTGGATGTTGGACGCCGTGGTGCTGCTCGAGGCGGTATAGTTGGCGGTGACGGAGATGTTTTTTGCGTCGGGGCTGGTGTAGAGCGCCTTGAAATAGGCGGAAGCCTTCGTCCCAATGTCGGTTGCGCTGATCGTGCCCTGGGACAGATCGCGCGACAGCATCAGCGCGGTCGAGTCCAGGGCGGCCTGCATCGACGATTTGGCGGCATTGGCCCGGCTGTAGTCGATGCCGGCCCCGAGAAAGGCCAGGATCGGCAACAGCGCGATGGCGAAGGTCACGGCGATGTTGCCGCCGCGGTCGCGGGCGAAGCGTCGCAGCGTAAGGCGGCAGAGGCGGACGAGGGGCTCGGCGGTCATGTCGCTCACCAATCATGGTTTTCCGCGGGCCATTTCGGGCCGCCTTCGTCAAGGGCGGGTGAATCGAAACCTCGAAAAACGCAGCAAATACCGCAGCATGGCACCGCGTTCGCAACGGCGCGGGTTCCCCGTCAATGCCCAGTGAATCGGCTTTGTAAAATGCGGTCGGTTTGATTAACCTTCGGACTCATCGCCGGGGCAGGGAATCGGACTTGCCGGAGCGCGGATCCGTTCAGGGATGCGCTTGCGGCAAACCGGCCGCTGACCCATATTCCTGGTGTCGGTCCGACCGGACCGGTCGGCCGGGACAGGCGATCTGGAACGCAGGACCGGGTTGGCGAAGTGACCCGGCAAGGACAATGCGAGAAACCCTTTATTGGGGTCCTCGCAGCCAATATCTAACGCGTGCAAGATGTCGCAGCCAACTTCCAGATTGAACCGATCCGCGCCTAGGATGAGCAATAACGACAATAAGTCCGGTGGCACCGGGGGTCCGGTCACATCCGTGATCACCAAGGTCAAGCCGAAGACCAAGCGGCCCAATCTCTATCGCGTCCTGATTTTGAACGACGATTACACGCCGATGGAGTTCGTCGTTCTCGTGCTGGAGAAGTTCTTCAACAAGGACGTCGAGGCCGCGACCAAGATCATGCTCCACGTGCACCATCACGGCATCGGGGAGTGCGGCGTTTTCACCTACGAGATCGCCGAGACCAAGGTGACGCAGGTGATGGATTTCGCCCGCAAGCACCAGCATCCGTTGCAGTGTGTGATGGAGAAGAAATAGCCTGGGGCCTCGCGCAGGCGGGGACGGCCGGCAGGACAGGCCCCCGCGGCGGCTTCCGTGGCAGATCTGCGTAGCGCGAGCCACAGGTAGCGCGAGCCCCAGGCCCGCCCCGCAGAAACACGGCCAGCGCCGGGATCCCCTCCGGTCTGGCCGATGGGCGCCGTTCGGTTGTCGCAGCCGGTGTTGCCGCAATCGGAACGGGTTTTGCATTGACGATCCGGTGAACCCGTAATCGATGTGCTCGTCCGGTCTTTTGTCGCACTCGGTTATAACTATATTTGACGAAGGTTGTTGTTGCCTGACCGGGCGGCGGCGATCATGATGGCAGGGGGCCACAGAGGACGCGCATGCCGACTTTTTCTCAAAGCCTTGAACAATCCCTGCATCGTGCGCTGGCGATTGCCAACGAGCGTCATCATCAATACGCGACACTGGAACATCTCCTGCTGTCCTTGATCGATGACAGCGATGCAGCGGCCGTGATGCGCGCATGCAGCGTCGACCTCGACAAGCTGCGCGGCAGTCTTGTGAATTATCTCGAGACCGAGTTCGAAAACCTGGTCACAGACGGCAGCGACGACGCCAAGCCGACGGCCGGCTTCCAGCGTGTGATCCAGCGCGCCGTGATTCACGTTCAATCATCGGGCCGTGAAGAGGTGACCGGCGCCAACGTGCTGATCGCGATCTTTGCCGAGCGCGAAAGCCATGCTGCGTATTTCCTGCAGGAGCAGGACATGACGCGCTACGACGCCGTGAACTACATCAGCCACGGTATCGCCAAGCGACCCGGCGTCTCCGAAGCCCGCCCCGTGCGCGGCGTCGACGAAGAGACCGAGACCAAGGGCACCGATGACTCCAAGAAAAAGGGCGAGGCGCTGGAAACCTATTGCGTCAATCTCAACAAGAAAGCGCGGGACGGCAAGATCGATCCGGTGATCGGCCGTAACTCCGAGATCAACCGCGCCATCCAGGTGCTGTGCCGCCGCCAGAAGAACAACCCGCTGTTCGTCGGCGAGGCTGGCGTCGGCAAGACGGCGATTGCCGAAGGGCTCGCCAAGCGCATCGTCGACAGCGAGGTGCCCGAGGTGCTCTCGGCTGCGACCGTGTTCTCGCTCGACATGGGCACATTGCTCGCGGGCACCCGTTATCGCGGCGACTTCGAGGAGCGGCTGAAGCAGGTCCTCAAGGAGCTCGAGGCGCATCCGAACGCGATCCTGTTCATCGACGAGATCCACACCGTGATCGGTGCCGGTGCAACGTCGGGCGGCGCCATGGACGCCTCGAACCTGCTGAAGCCGGCGCTGGCCTCGGGATCGATCCGCTGCATGGGCTCGACGACGTACAAGGAATATCGCCAGCACTTCGAGAAGGACCGCGCCCTGGTGCGCCGGTTCCAGAAGATTGACGTCAATGAGCCGTCGGTCGAGGATGCGATCGCGATCCTGAAGGGCCTCAAGCCGTATTTCGAGGATTATCACCGGCTGAAATACACCAACGAGGCCATCGAGGCCGCGGTGCAGCTGTCGTCGCGCTACATTCACGACCGTAAGCTTCCGGACAAGGCGATCGACGTGATCGACGAATCCGGCGCGGCGCAGATGCTGCTGGCCGAGAACAAGCGCAAGAAGACGATCGGCATTAAGGAGATCGAGACCACGATCGCCACGATGGCGCGGATCCCGCCGAAGAGCGTGTCGAAGGACGACGCCGAGGTGCTCAAGCATCTCGAGCAGACGCTGAAGCGCGTCGTTTTCGGCCAGGACAAGGCGATCGATTCGCTGTCGGCCTCGATCAAGCTGGCGCGAGCCGGCCTGCGCGAGCCGGAGAAGCCGATCGGCTGCTATCTGTTCTCGGGTCCGACCGGCGTCGGCAAGACCGAGGTGGCCAAGCAGCTCGCCTCGACCTTGGGCGTCGAGCTGCTGCGCTTCGACATGTCGGAGTACATGGAGCGGCACACGGTGTCGCGCCTGATCGGCGCACCTCCCGGCTATGTCGGGTTCGACCAGGGCGGCCTGCTGACCGATGGCGTCGACCAGCACCCGCATTGCGTGGTGCTGCTGGACGAGATCGAGAAGGCGCATCCGGATCTGTACAATGTGCTGCTGCAGATCATGGATCACGGCCGGCTCACTGACCACAACGGCAAGCAGGTCAATTTCCGCAACGTGATCCTGATCATGACCACGAATGCCGGTGCGGCCGACATGGCCAAGCAGGCGTTCGGCTTCCATCGCTCGAAGCGGGAAGGCGACGACCACGAGGCGATCAATCGGCAGTTTGCGCCTGAGTTCCGCAACCGGCTCGACTCCATCGTCTCGTTCGCGCACCTCAATGTCGAGGTGATCGGAATGGTCGTCGAGAAGTTCGTGCTGCAGCTCGAAGCTCAGCTCGCCGACCGCGACGTCACGATCGAGCTGTCGGAGCCGGCCAAGGCCTGGCTGATCCAGCACGGCTATGACGAGCAGATGGGTGCGCGCCCGATGGGCCGTGTGATCCAGGAGCACATCAAGAAGCCGCTCGCCGACGAGGTGCTGTTCGGCAAGCTGAAGGGCGGCGGCCACGTCCGCGTCGTCCTCGTCAAGGACGAGTCCGGGGTCGAGGAGAAGATCGGCTTCGAGTTCGTCGAGGGGCCGGTTACGCCGAAGTCGGAAGTGCCGGCGGCGCGCAAGCGCAAGCCGAAGTCCGGCGGCGGTGGCTCGAAGGGCCCGGCCTCCAAGGGCCCGCTGGTCAAGGCCTGAGGCTCGGACAAAAATAACCAATGCAAAAGGCCGGCGTCATGCCGGCCTTTTTGTTTGTGGCGGGATGTTCTCTGCGACGGGATCATGCCGGCTTGATGAAGAAATACACCGTCAGTCCGCAACCGACCGCGATGACGAAGCGGCGCACATGGGCCGGTGGGATGATCTGGCTGAGCCGGGCGCCGACGAAGCCGCCGACCATCGCGGCGGCCATCATGGTCAGCGTCTCCAGCCAGTGCACGCGGCCTGAAAACGCGAAGATCAGAGAAGCCATGGTGTTCATCAGCGCCGCCAGCCAGATCTTCAGCCCGTTCATGGCGCGGATGTCGCGCATCCCATAGAACACCAGCGCTGCCAGCATCATGATGCCGATGCCGCCGCCGAAATAGCCGCCGTAGATGGCGATGCCGAACTGCACGGCCTGGATGGTGAGCGGCCCGAACCAGCGCGCGCCGTCCTTCTGCGTGAAGCGCATGCCGAAGGCGAACACCGCGGTCGCGAACAGCAGCAGCCAGGGCACAAGGCGGCTGAAGGCGGCCGATGGCGTCACCAGCAGCAGCACCGCGCCGAGCGTGCCGCCGATCAGGCTGATGACCGACAGCCTGATGAGATCCCGTCGCCACGGCGCGTCGGAATTGTTGAGAATGCCGCGCGAGGCGAAGGCGCTGACGAATTGCCCCGGGCACAGCGCGACGGTGCTGGAGGCGTTGGCGTCAATGGCCGGGATGCCGGCCGCGAGCAGGGTCGGAAAGGTCAGGAAGGCGCCGCCGCCCGCCAGCGCATTGACGATGCCGGAGCCGAAGGCGGCGAGCGCGAGCAGAGCGAGCATGGTCCAGTCCGTCATGTCGCCCGCTCGTCTCGCCTGATCCCGCCGAAGCCGGTATGATGTTCCGGAGCGTGCATCATTCGCCCTTGAGCCGCTGGGCGTCGTGAACGCGGACATGCTCGGCGCCGCGCGCCCCCGCCGGCGACAGCCTGAGCATGCTCAGGAACGCGCCGACCAGCGCGAAGCCGACGCCGGTCAGCAGGGAAAGCCGGGTGCCGTCGGCCGGGTCGAGGGCGAGGAACATCGCGACCAGCGCCGCGCCCGTGGTCTGGCCGAGGAGGCGCGCGGTGCCGAGCATGCCGCTGGCGCCGCCGGCGCGCTCGCGCGGGGCGGCCGCGATCATGGTGCGGTTGTTCGGGGTCTGGAACAGGCCGAAGCCGCAGCCGGCCAGCGCCATGCGCCAGACGACGTCCCATGCCGACGGGTCCTTTGGCAGCAATCCGAGCGCGCACAGGCCGCCGGCAAAGATCACCAGCCCGATGCCGCCGAGGAGGCCGGCGGGCACGCGCTCGACCAGCCGGCCGGCGATCGGCGCGGTCAGCCCGACCGCGATCGGCCAGGGCGTGATCAGCAGGCCCATCTGCACCGGCGAATAGCCGAAATGGCTTTCGAGATAGAAGGGGATCGCGACGAAGGCGAGCATCTGGCCGCAGAACGACGAGATCGACGTCGCGATCGACAGCGCGAACACCGGGATGCGCAAGAGATCGAGCGGCAGCAGCGGCGAGGCCATGTGGGTCTGGCGCCAGACCAGCCACACACCGGCGGTGACGGCGACGACGAGCTCGATGGCGCAGGTGAGAAGCGCCTCGCCATGCCCGAGGCTGTCGACTGCGGCGATGAGGAAGCCGAACGTGACCGCGCTGAGCGCCGCGCTCTGCCAGTCGAACATGTGCGGCGCGCGCGGCGTGTGCGGCAGGAAGCGGAAGCCGAACGCAAAGGTGACGATGCCGAGCGGCACGTTGATCGCAAACAGCCAGGGCCAGCTGCCGACCGCGAGGATGCCGGCTGCGATCGTCGGTCCCACCGCGGCTGATACCGCGACCACCATGGCGTTGATGCCGATGCCGCGGCCGAGCAGGGCCTGCGGATAGGTGAAGCGCACCAGCGCCGAGTTGACGCTGAGGATGCCGGCGGCGCCGAACCCCTGCAGGATGCGCGCGAGCGTCAGCAGCAGCAGGCTGTCGGCGAGCGCGCAGAGCGCGGACGCAGCGGTGAACAGCACGAGCCCGGCGAGATAGACCCGGCGGTAGCCGATGATCTCGCCGAGCGAAGCCAGCGGCAGCAGCGAGATCGTCACCGCAAGCTGATAGCCGTTGACGATCCAGATCGAGAACGCAGGGCTGGCATTGAGGTCACGGGCGATCGTCGGCAGCGCCACGTTGGCGATCGCGCCATCGACGACGGCCAGCACGATGCCGAGCGCAATCGTCACGATCGCCCAGGTCCGCTGCGGCAGCGGCAGGCCGTCGGTATGCAGGACCGGGGTCGGCGGCGTCATGATGCAGGCTCCGGCCGCAGCCGGGCCGCAGACAACCAACGGGACCAGGCAAGCGAGTTGACGAGACGTCGTTCCAGCGCGGCCGGCCACACCCCGGCGTCATTTCGGTTTGGGGTGGACCTGGATCGCCTTGAGATAATTGACAGCGGCCTCGGCATCGGCCCGATCGAACCGGAAGCTCGGCATGTCCTTGTGGATGGTGGAGAGGCCGCTCTGCAGTCGCTGGGCAAAATCGTCGTCGTAGAGTTTGCTGTCACCAAAGGTCCGGAACGGTGGCGCATCGGGATGCGGGCTCGCACCGCTGGCCCCCACCGCATGGCATCTGCTGCAAAGCCTTTGCAAGAGCGCTTTTCCTCGGCTCTGCTCGCTGTCCAGCGCATGGCTGGCGGTGGCGGTCAGGAGCAGCAGCACAAGCGCGTGTACGGCTCGTCTCATTGAGGGCCTCGTTTCCCGGTCTCGGTTGCAGCGGCTTACCAGCGGCCCTCCGCCTTGCCATAGGCATAAAGCGTGATCAGCCCGAGCGTCACCAGGGTCGAGCCGATCAGCACGATGCGATCCCAGCGCAGCCGTGTCTCATCGTCCCGCTGCAGGGTCAGCAGGGAGAACAGGGCTTTCATGGCGAAGCGGCGCATCCAGGCGATCCCGTCAGCGGGCCGACACATCGAGGGAGTCGGCATCGGCCCAGTCTAGCGCGCCGGGCTGCTGCGCCGCCACTCGCGCGGCGATAGGCCGAACTGGTCGCGAAACACGCGGCCGAAATGCGAGAGGTCGTTGAAACCCCAGCTGAAGGCGATCTCGCCGATCTGGCGATGCGCCAGCGCCGCTGCCGCGAGATCGCGCCGGCACAGCTTGAGCCGTTCCAACAGCACGAAGCGCTGGAACGAGGTCTCCTCGTCGGAGAACAGGTCGTTGATGTAGCGGGCCGACAGGCCGAGCTCGCGCGCGGCCTCCGGCAGAGCGAGGTCGGGATCGGCCAGACGTGCCCGCACATGCGCCTTGATGCGATACAGCAGCGCCGCGCGGTGGCTGGAGGCGGGCAGGGGTTGCGTCCGGAGCTGCTCGGCCAGCGTCATCGCCAGCAGGTCGGCGGCCTGATCGGCGAGGCGATCGGCGTGCTCGGCGCCGATGTGCTCGGCGCGCTCGCAGAGCCTGACGATGAAGTCGAAGGCCAGGGGCTGCAACGGGATGTCGGCCCCGAAGCTGATCGCCGTCACCGCTTCGGTGGCGCCGAGCCGGCGCTGCAGCATCTCGCGCGGCAGCTTGAACACCGTCTGCCTGAACGCGGCGTCGAACTGCAGCTCATAGGGACGCGTCGTATCGTAGATCGCGAACTCGCCGGGACGGATGACCGTGTCGCGGCCATCCTGGATCACGCCGCCGAGTCCCTCGCGCCCCAGCGCGACCAGCACGTAGTCCGCATCCGCGCGTGCGATGCGCTGCGATGTGCGGTGCACGCGCTGCCGGTCCGAGCAGACCTCGGAGCAGACGGCTTGTCCGAATGGGATATGCGTGACCGAGCCGCGAAACGCGCTGCCGAGATCGGACGTGCAGTCGAGGCCGACATAGACGTCACAAACGATGTCCTGCCACAGCGCCAGCCGGCGGTGGCCCGGGCTTCCGTCCGTGGTGAACAGGATCGGCATCGCTCTCGCTCCCTCTGCACCGGTGTCGATCGGATCACCGGCAATGCAGCAAATTCCGGGCCGCCTGGCCCCTTGGTCGCGACCGCAGTCGAGTTTTCGTTCCCTGTGAGACGAGCGCGAATGCTCTGCGGCGTCAAGAGTAGGCGAGGACGCGGCGCCGCGCGCCGCCACTCGGGAGCAGGGAACGACAGCGATGGGACTGGCACATCCGAAGTACAAGGTGGCGGTGGTGCAGGCGGCACCGGCCTGGCTCGACCTGGACGCCTCGATCAAGAAGACGATCGCGCTGATCGAGGAGGCGGCCGACAAGGGCGCCAAGCTGATCGCGTTTCCGGAGGTGTTCATCCCAGGCTACCCCTGGCACATCTGGATGGACTCGCCGGCCTGGTGCATCGGGCGTGGCTTCGTGCAGCGCTATTTCGACAATTCGCTGGCCTATGACAGCCCGCAGGCCGAGGCGCTGCGCGCCGCGGTGCGCAAGGCCAAGCTCACGGCCGTGCTCGGCCTGTCCGAGCGTGACGGCGGCAGCCTGTACATCGCGCAATGGCTGATCGGGCCGGATGGCGAGACCATCGCCAGGCGCCGCAAGTTGCGGCCGACCCATGCCGAGCGCACGGTGTTTGGCGAGGGCGACGGCAGCGATCTCGCCGTCCATGATCGTCCCGACATCGGCCGGATCGGCGCGCTGTGCTGCTGGGAGCATCTGCAGCCGCTGTCGAAATACGCGATGTATGCGCAGAACGAGCAGGTGCATGTCGCGGCCTGGCCGAGCTTCTCGCTGTACGATCCGTTCGCGCCGGCGCTCGGCGCCGAGGTCAACAACGCCGCCTCGCGCGTCTATGCGGTGGAAGGCTCGTGCTTCGTGCTGGCCCCCTGCGCCACGGTCTCGCAGGCGATGATCGATGAGCTGTGCGACCGGCCCGACAAGCACGCGCTGCTGCATGTCGGCGGCGGTCATGCCGCGATCTTCGGGCCCGACGGCAGTTCACTCGCCGAGAAGCTGCCGCCGGAGCAGGAAGGCCTGCTGATCGCCGAGATCGATCTCGGCATGATCGGCATCGCCAAGAATGCCGCCGATCCGGCCGGGCACTATTCACGGCCCGACGTGACACGGTTGCTGCTCAACAAGAAGCCGCTCAACCGGGTCGAGGCGTTTGCGCTGCCGGTGGACACGGTGGCCACCGGAGAGGCGAGCGCGGCCGGTGGTTAAGCTCCGTGGCGGCCGCTGCGTGCGCTGCGGCCGCCAGGAGACGCGGTTGCAGCGCGACAAACGTACCCTTAAATCATACCGCCATTCATCTCCTCGCCCGTATCGCGAGATTATCCCAACTGAAATCCATTGGAGATTCACCGCGGATCTTGCGTTCGCTCTCAGATTGTTTCACATTTTTTCGGGGCGAGGGGTGAATCATGTTTTTACGTTGGCGCAATACCAGTTTTCTAGGTGCTCTTTTTCTTTGCGCCTGTGCCTCGAGTTCGGCCGACATCACGCCGACATATGTCTCGCCAATGATCTATCAGTCCTATAATTGCCAGCAGTTGGCGATGGAGGCCCAGAGCGTCTCCACTCGTGCAGCCACACTTTCTGGGGCTCAAGACAAGCAGCGGACGAATGATACGATCGCGACCACTGCTGCCGTCGTGATATTCTGGCCAGCAGCATTTCTTGTCGGTGGGGATAAGCAAACGGCTGCCGAGTTGGGCAATATGAAAGGGCAGATGGTTGCCATCGAGCAGGCTTCGATCTCGAAGAAGTGCAATATTCAATTTCAAAAGCCCGAGCCGAAGGCTGAAGGAAAGTAAGATTGTTTGACTTCCTCTCACAGGACCGAAGCAGTTCAAGAGCGCAGGGTCCACGAGAGCTAGGTCAACGTCTCGCGAACGCCGCGTGCGGCGGCCTTCTGCGCATCGAACTCGGCGCGACGCCGCGCCAGCTCGTCCGGCGCGAGCATGGCGGGATTGCTGTAGTCGCGCTTCCAGCTGTGATCATCGCTCCATTGCAAGGGTGATTGCACGGTCGTCCGTGCGGCTGGCGCACTCTCCAGAACGCGCAGGGCCAGCTCGAGCGTGAACGCCTGCGATGCGGAATCGTGCGGCTTGCCGGCGGAATTGCCGAGCGGAAAATCCGAGAACAGGAAGCGCGGTGCGGCGGCGTGCTCGACGATGTCCTTGGCGCAGCCCATCACCACGGTGGCGACGCCGTTGGCTTCGAGATGCCGCGCCACAAGCGTCACGGTCTGGTGGCACACCGGGCAGTTCGGCACCAGCACGACGGCGTCGATCGCGTCGGCACGGCAGCGCGCGAGAATGTCCGGGGCGTCCGTCGCCATCGTGACGCGCTGGCTGCGATTGGTCGGCGCGCCGAAGAAGCGCGGGCCGATGGCGCCGATACGTCCGTCGCGGGCGAGCCGTATCAGTTGCGGTAGCGGAAACCAGGTGCCGGAGTCGGTGGCCGACGTATGCGTGCGATCATAGGCGATGTGGGAGATGCGCAGATCGTGCTTCGCCGAAGTGTCGCCGTCATACACCGCGTAGAATTTGGCGCCGCCATTATAGGGCGCGCCGGGGCCCTGGTCGCCTCTGGCGGGATCATAGGGCGCAGCCGTGGTGACGAGCGTGACGCGCGACTGCGCGAGCGGCTTGCGCAGCGGCTGGAACGGCGCCGATGTGTAGTGGGCCCACCGATAGGGCGTGTCATAGCCGATCGCGAGATAGTAGTCGCGCGTGCGCGCCATGTAGGACAGCGGCGCATCGCTTTCGGGCGCGAAGCCGAGCTTGTCGTCGGTCGATGCGGTCATCGGTCTTGTTCCTGCAGCCCTTGTTCCTGAGGCCTTTGTCCCTGAAGCCATGGGCGATTTGCTCGCGCGCGGCGAGCCGTGTCAAGGCGCCGCGCCTTGGAACCAGTGCGAGCCTGGGGCTTTAACTGTCCGCACGAGGTCCCCGGCGCCAGGCCGGCCGTTTTTCATTGTGTCCATGCCTATTTCGCTCGCGGCAGCTTGCCAGTCCTTCAGTGTCGTCGTCTGTCTCATGGTCGCGACGACCGGTAGCGTCGCCGCCAACGAGGGCGAGACCGTCTGGCCGTTGGTGGACGGTGCACCTCCGGCACAGGAAGATCGCGATGAGGCGGCTGCAAAGCCGGCCGAGCCGAAGGAGAGCGGCACGCGCGAGGCGATCTGCCTGATGATCGAATCCGCGGCCAAGGCCAACGATCTGCCGCTCGAATTCTTCGCGCGCGTCATCTGGCAGGAGAGCCGTTTCCAGACCGACGCGGTCGGGCCGGTGACCCGCAACGGCCAGCGCGCGCAGGGGATCGCCCAGTTCATGCCGGCCACCGCGAGCGAGCGGCAGCTGCTCGATCCGTTCGATCCGGTGCAGGCGCTGCCGAAATCGGCGCATTTCCTGGCCGAGCTTCGCGATCAGTTTGGCAATCTCGGTCTGGCCGCCGCCGCCTACAATGCCGGCCCGCGCCGCGTTCAGGATTGGCTCGGCGGCAAAGGCCAAATTCCCTGGGAGACCCGCAACTACGTCTCGGCCATCACGGGCTCGTCGATCGACGACTGGGCGGCGGCCGGCAGGGGCAGCAAGACGCCGCCGGCTGCGCGGCCGACCTCGTGTCATCAGCTGATGGCGCTGCTGAAGCGCGCGCCGAACCCGTTCGTGACCCAGCTCGAGCAGCATGTCGCCGTCTCGGCCGCGAAAACCTGGGGCGTGCAGCTCGCGGCCGGCTTCGATCGGAACAGGGCGCTCGCGATGTATGCGCGGGCCATCAAGGGACTTGGCCCCGTCATCGGCGATCGTGATCCGAGCCTGCTGTCGTCGGTGATGCGCTCGCGCGGCAACCGGGCGTTCTACCAGGTGCGGATCGGCGCGGAGACCCGGCCCGAGGCCAATAACCTCTGCAGCCGCATCCGCCAGGCCGGCGGCGCGTGCTTCGTGCTGCGCAACCGGGCCTGACGCCGGGACGGCTTGCGCCGGATGCAGAGCCGCGCGCGCCGGATGACGGTTGACGTGAGGGGCTTTCGCCAGCCTTATCGCGGTCCATTCCGCTGGGCCGCTCGCTGCCGTGACACTTCCTCCACTCGATTCGCCGCAATGGCACGGGTCGATGCGCGCCTTCGGCTGGGGGCTGCGCGCGACCTCGGCGACGATCCTGTCGGTCGTTCTGTTCGTCACCTTCATCGGCATCGGCGCGCTCGCGCACGACACCCATTTCAGCATGCTCTGGGCGATCCTGAGCACCGTACTGGTGTGGGCCGGGCCGGCCCAGATCATCCTGGTGTCGACGCTCGGCTCCGGCCAGACCATCCTGCAGTCGGCGATCGCGGTCACCATGAGCGCGATCCGGCTGTTTCCGATGGTCGTCGCCGTGCTGCCGCTGATCCGCTCGCCTGACACCAAGCGGCGGCAGCTGGTGCTGATCGCGCATTTCACCGCGGTGACCTTGTGGGTGGAGTGCTATCGCTTCCTGCCGCATGTGCCGCGCGAGCGCCGCATCGCCTTCGTGCACGGGCTCGGCTGCGGCCTGATGGGCGTGGCACTGGTCGCGACCATCATCGGCTATCTCCTCGCTGCCAACCTGTCGCAGACCTTCGGGGCCGCGGTGCTGCTGCTGACTCCGCTGGCGTTCCTGTTCTCAACCCTGCGCAACGCCAGGGAGCTCGCCGACGTGCTCGCGCTCGGCCTCGGCCTCGTGCTCTATCCGGTGGCCGCGCAGCTCAACAGCGGTGTCGACATTCTCGTCAGCGGCGTCGTGGCCGGCACGCTCGCGTTCAGCGTCCACAAATGGCGCGAGCGGAGGGCGGCATGAGCGATTTCATCGGCGACTGGCACGCGCTCGTCGTGCTGCTGGTCGCAGGCGTCATCCCGAACCAGATCTGGCGGCTGCTCGGACTGTGGTTCGGCAGCGGGCTCGACGAGGGCTCGGACCTCCTGATGTGGGTCAAGGCGGTGGCGACCGCGATCCTGGCCGGCGTCATCGCCCAGATCCTGGTGCAGCCGCCGGGCGCGCTCGCCAGCGTGCCCTGGGGCCTGCGCTATGGCGCGGTCGTGGCCGGCCTCGCGGCTTTCATGGCCACGCGCCGCTCGATCTTCGCCGGCGTCGTCTGCGGCGAGGTCATCATGCTGGCCGGCAAATGGTGGCTTGGCTGAGTTGCGCGTGCGCAATTGCGGTAGGCCGGGGTTCGGCTAGATTGCCGTCACGACTGAAGGACTCCGAGATGACCACAGAGACCGATCTGCGCCCTGGCGAAGTCGCCGTCGATGCGCCGCTGCCGCGCGACGCGGCGCTGACCTTCATCGGCCGCATCCGCACCCCCTGGACCTCGCGGCTGGAGACGCCGCGCCAGGGCAGCTTCGAGGGTCCGGTATGCCGGCTGGAGATCTTCGAGCCGTGGGGGCAGGCGCTTCAGGGCATCGAGGCGTTCCCCTATCTGCAGGTGCTGTACTGGCTCAACCGGGCGCGCCGCGATCTCGTGCTGCAGAGCCCGCGGCATCATGATGGCGAGACCCGCGGCACCTTCGCGCTGCGCTCGCCGGTGCGTCCCAATCCGATCGGCGTGTCGACCGTCCGCTTCGTCGCGCTGGAGGGCCGCACCGTGCTGGTGCGCGGCCTCGATTGCCTCGACGAAACGCCGCTGATCGACCTGAAACCGGATCACTGCGTGTTCACGCCGGCGGCGGCGGGCGAGGCGAGCTAGTTGTCGGGAGATCTGCTGCGTTTTGTCTTGCAACAGCCCCATCCCGATACGGGGGTGGACGAGGGGATCTTCCGCGCCGCCTATGGTCTCCAGAAAAACCCGAAGACGTCGTCGCAGGATCGCAAGGAGTTGGACGTTGTGCTGTCCTGGCTCGGGGCGAACCTCGCCGTGCCGCGCCGCTTCAATCGCAGCAAGTCGAAAGGATTTTACCGCCGGAGGACGGCCGGAGTGTCGTGGCTCAAATCAACCGCTTATGAACATGTCAGCAAAATGCGCGAGCTCAGTGCCATTCTTGAACGGAACGGCATCGGGGTCAGTCAGATCAGGACCGATAGGCCGGGCTATCTGGTCTTCGAGGACGAACACCAAGTCGTCGCCGAGCCGTTCCGCAGCGAGCCGTTGGTTCGGAAGCAAGCAGTCCGCAAACGTCTGACATGAGCTATCGTGCTGGCGTAGCGTGAGCGAAGCCAGTTAGATGATTTGCATGTTGTCAGGACAAATCGACCGACAGGCCGGTGGACAGGAATGTCGAAAGTGAACAAGCGGCCACAGACGACCGTGACGGCTCTGGATGCCATTACCGCGGACCTCGTCGCCGTACTGGTGGCGGTGACGGACGGCGATCCCAGGATCATGACGATCGAGCACGAAGCGGCGCTGCCGAGTGGACCGTTTCAGTTCGGGCACCGCTCGCTGCAGATGGGCCTGCGCGCCTGGGTCGAGGCGCAGACCGGCCATCCGCTCGGCTATGTCGAGCAGCTCTACACTTTTGCCGACCGCGGTCGCAGCGGCGGTCCGGACGCGCCGCACCGGATCTCGATCAGCTATCTCGGCCTCACCCGCGAGGAGGAGGGGCGCGAGGGCGCGGATGCGCAATGGTCATCCTGGTACGACTACTTCCCGTGGGAGGATCATCGCGATGGACCGCCGGCGATCCTGGCGAAGATCATCGCGCCGAAGCTCAAGGCCTGGGCGCGCGCCGCCGACGAGCCGGCGCTGCAGAAGACGAGGTGGCGCCGCGCCGCCATCACCTTCGGCCTCGACGGCCGCGAGTGGAATGAGGAGCTGGCGCTGCAGCGTTACGAGCTGCTGTATGAGGCCGCGCTGATCCCGGAGAGCGTCCGTGACACGGGCGGCAGCGAGGCGATCGTGCCCGGCCGCGCGATGACCTCAGACCATCGCCGCATTCTCGCCACCGGGATCGCTCGGCTGCGCGCCAAGATCAAATATCGTCCGGTCGTGTTCGAGCTGATGCCGGACGAATTCACGTTGCTGCAACTGCAGCGCAGCGTCGAGGCGTTGGCTGGCCGGCTGGTCCACAAACAGAACTTCCGCCGCCTCATCGAGCAGCAGGAGCTCGTTGAAGAAACGGGGGCCATGGCCCCGGACACGATCGGGCGTCCGGCCAAGCTGTTTCGCTTTCGCCAGGGCGTGCTGGCCGAACGGGCCGTGGTCGGAACCAAGCTCCCGCTCTCGCGGTCGTGATCCCGCGCTCTTGACAAGACTTATGCTCAGGATAAGTATAATCCATCTTATGCTCATGGAGAGTATAAATGGCCGAGCTTGTCCTGCCTGCGATTGCGCCGAATTCCGCGCTCTCTGACCGTCTGAGGCGGGTGATCCCGCCGCCGGAATGGGCGGTCTTCGAAGACGATGTCGAAGCCATCCTGGCGCTGAAGCGCCGGCGCAACGCCGTCGTGCTGGCGCACAACTACCAGACGCCCGAGATCTTTCACGGCGTGGCCGATATCGTCGGCGACAGCCTGCTGCTGGCGCGCGAGGCGACCAAGGTCGATGCCGACATCATCGTGCTCGCCGGCGTGCACTTCATGGCGGAGACGGCCAAGCTGCTCAATCCCGACAAGACGGTGCTGATCCCCGACCTTGAGGCGGGATGCTCGCTGGCGGAGTCCATCACGGCCGAGGATGTCCGGTTGATGCGCGCGCGCCATCCCGGCGTCCCGGTCGTCGCCTACGTCAACACGTCGGTGGCGGTGAAGGCGGAGTCCGACATTTGCTGCACCTCCGGCAACGCGCTCGCGATCGTGGAGAAGCTCGGCGTCGATCACGTCATCATGCTGCCGGACGAATATCTCGCCCGCAACATCGCCGCCCAGACCAAGGTGAAGATCACGGCGTGGAAGGGCCATTGCGAGGTGCATGAGCTCTTCAGCGCCGAGGATGTCCGCACGCTGCGCGACAATCATCCCGGCGTCACCGTGCTCGCCCATCCCGAATGCCCGCCGGACGTGGTGGCCGAAGCCGATTTCGCCGGCTCCACGGCGGCGATGTCGGACTATGTCGGCGCGAAGCGTCCGGCGCGCGTCGTGCTGCTGACCGAATGCTCGATGAGCGACAATGTCGCCGTGATGTACCCCGACATCGAATTCGTCCGGCCCTGCAATCTGTGCCCGCACATGAAGCGGATCACCTTGAAGAACATCCGTCATGCGCTCGAGACCAACACGCATGAGGTCACGATCGATCCTGCCATGGCCGAGCGCGCACGGCGCTCGGTGGAAAGGATGCTGGCGCTATGAGCAACGATCTCGCTGAACTGATAGGCCGTCCGGTGATCATCGGCGGCGGCGCGGCCGGGCTGATGACCGCGCTTCACTTGGCTCCCGAACCCGTCGTGCTGCTGTCGAAGTCGCCGCTTGGCGCCGAGGCATCGAGCATGTGGGCGCAGGGCGGGCTGGCGGCTGCGGTCGGTGACGATGACGATCCCGCGCTGCATCTCGATGACACGATCGCAGCGGGCGCCGGCCTGTGCGACGAAGCCGCGGCGCGCCGCATCGTCAGCGCGGCGCCGGTCGCGGTCGAGCACCTCGCCCGGCTCGGCGTTGCGTTCGATCGCCACGCAGACGGGCGCTGGCGCCTGGGCCTGGAGGCTGCTCATGGCCGCAACCGGATTGTCCACGCCACCGGCGACGGCACCGGACGCGAGATCATGCGCGCTCTGATCGCAGCCGTCAGGCGGTGTGCTTCCGTCACCTTGCTGGAAGGCGTCGAGGCGCGCCGGCTGATCGTGGAGGACAACGTGATCACCGGCGTGGTTGCGGTGCGCGGCGACGAGGCCGTGGTTCTCGCCACGACGCGCGTCGTGATCGCCACCGGCGGCATCGGCGGACTGTTCCTCGACAGCACCAATCCATCCGGCTGTTTCGGGCAGGGCCTGGCGCTCGCGGCGCGGGCCGGGGCCGTGCTGTCCGATCTCGAATTCGTGCAGTTTCACCCCACCGCCTTCGACGGGCCGTCCCGTCCGCTGCCGCTGCTGACCGAGGCGATCCGTGGCGATGGTGCTGTGCTGATCGACGAGAGCGGCACGCGCTTCATGGCCGACGAGCCCGGCGCCGAACTGGCGCCGCGGGATATCGTCGCGCGTGCCGTATGGCGCCGCCGCGCGCAGGGCCACCGCGTGTTTCTCGATGCGCGAGAGAAGCCGGGCAAGGCGTTCGCGGCGCGCTATCCCGTGATCAGCGCGTTCTGCCGCATGGCCGGCATCGACCCCGCTGTCGATCCGATTCCCGTGCGGCCTGCGGTGCACTACCATATGGGCGGTATCGCCGTTGATGCGATGGGGCGCAGCTCGATCGCGGGCTTGTGGGCCTGTGGCGAAGCCAGCCGCACCGGCCTGCACGGTGCCAACCGGCTTGCCAGCAATTCACTGATGGAAGCGATCGTCTGCGCGCAATGGGTGGCGGAGAGTGTGGCCGGCGCCGCGCACGGCGCGGGCGAGCCGAGCGAGCTCCCGGCGATCCCGCCAGCGTCCGATCCGTCGGCGGTGCGGCCGCTGCTGTCCGACGCGCTCGGCGTGTTGCGGGACCGCAGTAGCCTGGCGGAGGCTGTTCGAAGCCTTCTCCCGCTCGCGCAAGGGGCAGGGGTCGCGTCCGATCCAGCCCTGGTCGGATTGATGATGTCGGTCGCGGCTCATGCGCGCGAGGAGAGCCGCGGCGGGCATTTCCGCAGTGACTGTCCAGATACGCTGCCCGTCGCGCAGCCGTCCAGCCTCACGCTGTCATCAGCGATCGCTGCCGCACGGGAGATTGCGGATAGCGAGCGTCCATCTCTCAGGAGCGTCGTGTCATGACCCTCAATCCTCTCTCGCCCTTGCTCTATGAGCCGCTGGTTCGCATGGCGCTGCTCGAGGATCTCGGCCGTGCCGGCGACATCACCACGGATGCGATCGTGCCGGCCGAGCAGCGCGCCTCCCTCAAGCTGCGGGCCCGCCAGCCTGGCGTGATCGCCGGCCTCGACGTGGCGCGCTCTGCGTTCCAGATGGTCTCGCCCGATGTGCGCATGGAGATCATCCGGGGCGACGGCAGCGCCGTCTCGCCTGGTGACGTGATCGCCACCATCAGCGGCCCGGCCAGGGCCTTGCTGACCGGCGAGCGCGTCGCGCTCAACTTCCTCTGCCATCTCAGCGGCGTCGCGACAGTGACGGCGACGCTGGTCGCGGCGGTGAAGGGCACGCGGGCGCAGATCGTGTGCACCCGCAAGACCACGCCAGGGCTGCGCGCGCTGGAGAAATACGCCGTGCGCGCCGGGGGCGGCGGCAATCATCGGTTCGGGCTGGATGATGCCGTCCTGATCAAGGACAACCACATCGCCATCGCCGGCGGCATCAAGGCTGCGATCACCAGGGCGAAGGCTCATGCCGGCCATCTCGTGAAGATCGAGGTGGAGGTCGACACGCTCGCGCAACTCGAGGAGGCGCTGGCGCTCGGCGTCGATGCGGTGCTGCTCGACAACATGACGCCGGCGGACCTCGAACGGGCCGTCGGCATGGCCCGGGGCAGGGCGATCACCGAGGCGTCGGGCCGGATCACCGTCGACACCGCGCCCGCCATCGCGGCTGCGGGTGTCGACCTGATCTCGGTCGGCTGGATCACGCATTCGTCGGCTGCGCTGGACATCGGGCTCGACGAGGCGTGATCAGCCCTTCAGCGCCGCGATCAGCTTCGCGGCGTTCTCTTCCAGCACCTTCGGATCTTCCTTGCGGCTCGCCGGCGGCAAGAGGGAATCGCCGGTGTGGCGCGGCATGATGTGGACGTGGAGGTGGAACACCATCTGGCCGCCGGCGTGCTCGTTGAACTGCTGCACGGTGATGCCGTCGGCGGCGAACGCCGTCTTGGCAGCGCGCGAGATCGTGCGCACGGCGCGGCCGACATGGAGGTAGTCGTCCTCGGTGATGTCGAGGATGTTGCGGGCCGGGGCCTTCGGGATCACCAGCGTGTGGCCGGGCACGCGCGGCATGATGTCGAGGAAGGCCAGCACATGGTCGTTCTCGTAGACCTTCACGCAGGGGAATTCGCCGCGCAGGATCTTTGCGAACGGGTTGTTGGGATCATAGGCGGTCATGGGCGGTCCCTCGGCAGTTTCTCGTTGCGCCTTACTCTCACCGGCATGCATCCGAGGTCAAGGCGCCTCGTCGGAGCTCTTGCGGAACGGCGCGGCCTCGGCCAGCTCCCGGCTGGCTTCCTCGACATAGGCGCGCTCGCGCTTGAGGTAGTCGTCGATCGCGCGGCGCAGGCCGCGGTCGGCAATGTAGTGGGCGGAGTAGGTGGTCTGCGGTAGGTAGCCGCGCGCGATCTTGTGCTCTCCTTGCGCGCCCGCTTCGACCACCCCCAGCCTGTGCTGGATGGCGAAGTCGATCGCCTGATAGTAGCAGACCTCGAAATGCAGGAACGGGCGGTGCTCGATGGCGCCCCAGTTGCGGCCGAACAGCGTGTCCGAGCCGATGAAGTTGATGGCGCCGGCAATCCAGCGTCCATCGCGCTTGGCCATCACCAGCAGCACGTCCTCGGCCATGCTCTCGCCGATCAGCGAGAAGAACTTGCGGGTGAGATAGGGGCGGCCCCATTTGCGTGAGCCGGTGTCCATGTAGAAATCGAAAAACGCGTCCCAGGCCTCCTCGGTGATGTCCTTGCCGGTCAGCCAATGGATGGTGATGCCATTCGCTAGCGCATCGCGCCGCTCGCGCTTGATGGCCTTGCGGTGGCGCGAGTTCATCGTCGCCAGGAAGTCGTCGAAGGTGGAAAAGCCCTGGTTGTGCCAGTGGAACTGCTGGTCTGTGCGCTGCAGGAAACCCTGCGCGGCGAGCAGTTCCCATTCGGATTGACGGGCGAAGGTGACGTGGACCGAGGACGCCTCGCTGATCCCGCACAGCGCCTTGAGCCCCTGCGCCAGGGCATTGCCGATCAATTCGCGGTCCTGGTCGGCGCGGATCAAGAGCCGAGGCCCGGTCGCCGGCGTGAAGGGGACGGAGACCTGGAGCTTCGGATAATAGCGCCCGCCGGCGCGCTCATAGGCGTCGGCCCAGCCGCGGTCGAAGACGTATTCGCCCTGCGAGTGGGATTTCAGATAGCAGGGTACGACGCCCAGAATCTCGTCGCCCAGCTTCGCCACCAGATGGCGCGGCGCCCAGCCGGTGCGGAGCGTGGCCGAGCCGGAGGCTTCGCAGGCCAAGAGAAACGCGTGCGAGACGAACGGGTTGTAGGAGGGGCCGCAGGCCGAGGATGAGCCCGGCGCGACGCGGCCGGCGGGATTGGCGCAGGCGTCCCAGGCGGCGGCCGGGATGTCGCTGATCCCGGGAACGGCTTCGAGCGTAATCTCAGGTGAGGCCATCGAACCCTTGAACATCAGACTGGCAGGGAACGCTCAGCGGAGGCGTCTGGATTGCTCCCCCAAGATCGTGCATCGCAGCACCGACTTCAAGGCTGACCTCACGTCTCCGGCGTAAACCCTTCGAAGATCATCTGATCGGCGTACCGGGCCGCAATGGCGCGCTGCTCTGGCGTGCGGACCGTCCAGGTCAGGAGCGGGCAGCCGAACACGTTGCGGGCGACCCAGGGCGCTGCCGCCGGCAGTTGCTGCACCCAATAGGCCACGAAATGCGGCTGCGTGCCGAGGCCGTGCTTGAGATGCAGCATGCCGTCGCGCTGCGCTTGGGTGAGCTTTTCCCAATAGCCGTCCTGATAGGTGCGCTGGGCGACGATGCCGCGGGTCAGGCCGGGCGCGATTTCGCGCATGACGCGAACCAGGTCTGGATCGAACGACATCGCCACCGCCGGGCCGGAATAGGACGCGAGCACCTCGGCCATGCGCCGGACCAGGCGATGATCGCCCTGGAACGTGCTCTTGACCTCGACCACCAGCGGCACGCGGCCGCCGATCAGGTCGCAGAGCTCCTTGAGCGTCATCATCCGCTCGTCGGTCTGCTTGAAGCGGACGGCCTTCAGCTCGGCGGCGGTCTTCTCGATCACCAGGCCGGAGCCCTCGGTGAGACGGCCGAGCCCGTAGTCGTGATGGACCATCGCCTCGCCATCGGCCGACAGCTGGATGTCGCATTCGATGGCGAAGTTGCCGGCAACAGCGCCGCGCGCGGCGGCCGGCATGTTCTCGATGATGCCGCTGGCCGCATCGTGCAGGCCGCGATGAGCGACGGGGCGGGCCGTCAGCCAGTCAGGTGCGCGCATTCGCCCCGTCCATCCGTTCCGTTCTGCTACTCGACCTCGAACACGCCTTCGACTTCCACCGCGGCATCCGACGGCAGCGAGGCGACGCCGACGGTGGTGCGGGCATGGCGGCCCTTGTCGCCGAAGGCGGCGACCATCAGGTCGGAGGCGCCGTTGAGCACCTTCGGCCCATCGAGAAACTCGGGCGCCGAGTTGACGAAGCCGCCGAGTCGGACCACGCGCACGACCTTGTCGAGATCGCCGACCGCCGCCTTCACCTGGGCCAGCAGATTGACGCCGCAACCCTTTGCCGCCGCATAGCCTTCCTCGATCGACACGGGGCCGCCGAGCTTGCCGGCTGCGATCATCTTGCCGTCGCCGCCGAGGCAGACCTGGCCGGACACGAACAGCAGGTTTCCGGTACGCACGAACGGGACATAATTGGCCACCGGAGCCTTCGGCGCCGGCAATGTGATGCCCTGTGCTGCCAGAGTCTGTTCAACCGTACCCGCCATCTCAAATCCCCATTCTGTCGCGTGAGCGCCGGTCCCGTGCCGGACCGCGGCCCTGTTTGGCGCAGTTGCCAGTGACATGCAAGCCGCCGCGGCGGCCGTTAACTTGCCGGTTTGATCGCACGTTTCCGTGAGACAGCCGCAGTTGCGACGTAATGCAGCGGTCTTTAATGTGACGGTTCAGAGATACGCCCCCCGAGGAAAACTCATGGCTTATTCGTTTCGACTGTCGATGGGAGCGCTGGCTGTTGCCGCGATCACGTTCGGTCCGGCGCAGGCCGGGGCGGGCGTGCCGTTTCTGCCGCATCAGGCGCTGTATGAGCTGAGCCTGGTCAAGTCGCGCGGGTCGAGCCCGGTCAACAGCGCGCGCGGCCGCATCCTGTATAATTTCTCCGGCAACGCCTGCAGCGGCTACACCTCGGACTTCCGCCAGGTGTCCGAGCTCGATCTCGGCGAGGGCAAGGTGACCCTGAGCGACCTGCGCTCGACGGCCTGGGAGGACGGCGCCGGCAAGAGCTATCGCTTCAAGATCGACTCGCGGATGAACGATCAGGCCTCCAGCCCGGTCGACGGCATGGCCGAGCGCATCGGCGATCACATCACCGTCAAGCTCAAGCAGCCGGAGGCGAAGACCTTCACGCTCGACGGGGCGACCGTGTTTCCGACCGAGCAGATCCAGCGCATCATCGCGGCTGCGCGCGAGGGTAAGTCGCTGCTCGAGCTGTCGGTGTATGACGGCTCCGACAATGGCGAGAAGGTCTACAACACGCTTACCGTGATCGGAGCGCCGGTGACCGGGGACAAGGCTCCCGCCAAGCCGGATGCCTCGACGGACAGCAACGACATGAAGACGCTGACGCGCTGGCCAGTCACGGTCAGCTATTATGACCGCGACGCCAAGCGGACCGAGGGCGAGCAGACGCCGGTCTATGCGATGTCGTTCGAGCTGTACGAGAACGGCGTCTCGCGGGCCCTCGTGCTCGACTACAACGACTTCGTCATTTCCGGCGCGCTCGGCAAGTTCGACGTCAAGGACGCGAAGGACGGCAAGCCTTGCAGCAACTAACTTCGCAGCAACTGACGGCGTGCTCATTCCGTCTGCTCCGGACCGTCATAGGCGATGCCGCGGATGACGGCGGCCTGACCGAACTTCTTGCGCAATGCGTCCATCGCGCGCTCCGCTGAGGCCGAGCGGCGATCGAGCATGTCGGTGTCGGACGCCTCGGAGCCTGGGCGCAACGCACTGACGCCGGCGCCCATCAGCCGGAACGCGGTGCCATCCGTCTCGCGCGCCAGCATCTCCTTGCAGATCGCAAAGATCTTGCCGGCCAGCTGCGTCGGCGCCGCGATCGACTGCGAGCGGGTACGCTGGCGGAAATCCGCCGTCTTCAGCTTCAAGGTGATGGTCGAGCCCGCGAGCTGGCTCGACTTGAGGCGCGAGGACACCTTCTCCGACAGCCGCCACAGCGTCTTTTCCAGGGGCGCGTAGTCGCGGATATCAATGTCGAAGGTGGTCTCGTTCGAGATCGTCTTGGCGCCGCGATCGGCCACGACCTTGCGATCGTCGATGCCGCGCGCCAGCCGCCACAGCCTCCGGCCGTCGCCGCCGAACTGCTTCATCAGCTCGATCTCGTCGGCGCGCTGCAGGTCGGCGATGCTGCGGAAGCCGTGGCTCGCCAGCCGCTGCTGGGTGGCGGGGCCGACACCGAAGATGAAGCCGACCGGCTTGTCCGCCAGCATCTGCCGCGCCTCGTCCTGGTCGAGGGCGGCGAAGCCGCGCGGCTTGTCGAGGTCGGAGGCGATCTTGGCCAGGAACTTGTTGCAGGACAGCCCGACCGACACGGTGATGCCGATGTTGGCCTCGACCTCGCGGGCGAACCGCGCCAGCACCTTCGCCGGGATCATGCCGTGGACGCGCTCGGTGCCGGAGAGATCGAGGAACGCCTCGTCGATCGACAGCGGCTCGACCAGCGGCGTCAGCGCCTGCATCGCCTGCCGCACCTCGCGGCCGACGCGGACATATTTCGCCATGTCGGGGCGGATCACCACAGCCGAGGGGCACAGCTCCAGCGCCTTGAACATCGGCATCGCCGAGCGCACGCCATAGGTGCGGGCGATGTAGCAGGCCGCCGACACCACGCCGCGCTTGCCGCCGCCGATGATGACGGGGCGGTCGGCCACCTCGGGATTGTCGCGCTTCTCGACGGTCGCATAGAACGCATCACAGTCGATATGGGCGAGCGTCAGTGCCGAAAGGGTGCGGTGCCGGACCAGGCGCGGCGAACCGCAGGCGGCACAGCGGCGCGCGCCGATCTCCAGATCCGTCAGACAGTCGCGGCAGAAGCAGGTCGGCCCGGCGGCCGCGCGCGACGCTCCCTCTGGCGCTGTCGTGGTCACGGCACGTCGCGCTCCCACTGCCGGTCGCCCAATACCTGCCTTGCTGCCATGATATTGGTCGGATGTAACTTGGAGTGGGCGGCAAAAGCCTTTACCGTCTCGTCGTCGCGCAGCACGAAATCGAGCACGCTGACCAGGAATTGCGGGTCGGCGGCCGAGGATCGCAGCGTTTCCGGCCCAATCCCGGTCTCGGCCAGGAAGCGGCCGAGACGCTCGGGCTCCCCGGCCAGGAAAGAGAGGGCCTGAACGGCAACGATTTCAGCGACTTCGCGCGGTTTTTGAGAACGCTTTTTCAACGGGGCATTTGCCTTTCCATTAACTTGTCGTCTCTACTTTGCGACCATCATGCCCGAGTCTTCGGAGCGGGTTCAAGCAAGTGGAAACCATCTCGGTCGAAGATGGAATACCGCCTTAACGGCTTTGAACGAATCTGGGGCTAGTTTGAATTAGATGGGTAGCGGTGGACAGGCGTCCACCGGAGGGCAGTCGGGTGTCAGTGATTCGGAGGGGCGGATGGGCAAGACCGTCCTGATCGTGGAAGACAACGAGCTCAACATGAAGCTCTTTCGCGATCTGTTGGAAGCCCATGGGTACCAGACGTCCGGTACATCCAGCGGCGTGGAGGCGCTCGACATCGTGCGCCGCACGCGTCCCGATCTCATTCTGATGGACATCCAGCTGCCGCAGGTGTCGGGCCTGGAAGTGACGAAATGGATCAAGGACGATCCGGACCTGCGCGCGATCCCGGTGGTTGCCGTGACGGCTTTTGCGATGAAGGGCGACGAGGAGCGCATCCGCGAGGGTGGCTGCGAGGCCTATCTGTCGAAACCGATCTCGGTCGGAAAATTCATTGAAACCGTGCGACGTTTCATCGGCTAGGGAGCTTCTCCAGTGTCCGCGCGCATCCTTGTCGTCGACGACGTCCCGGCCAACGTCAAGCTGTTGGAGGCGCGGCTGTCGGCCGAATATTTCGACGTGCTGACCGCTTCGAACGGCGCCGAGGCGCTGCAGATCTGCCAGCGCGCCGAATGCGACATCATCCTGCTCGACGTGATGATGCCGGACATGGACGGCTTCGAGGTCTGCCGCCGGCTGAAGTCGAATCCCGCGACGCATTTCATTCCGGTGGTGATGGTGACGGCGCTGGACAGCCCGTCCGACCGCGTGCGCGGCCTGGAGGCGGGCGCCGACGACTTCCTCACCAAGCCGGTGTCCGACGTCGTGCTGATCGCGCGCGTACGCTCGCTGACCCGGCTCAAGATGATGACCGACGAGCTGCGCATGCGCGCGCTGACCTCGCTCGAGATCGGCGTGCAGGCGCCCGAGCGCAACGCGGTCGCGGATGCCGGCAGGGGCGGGAAGGTTCTGCTGGTCGATGACCGGCCCTCGTCCTACGAACGGCTGGGGCCGATGCTGGCCACCGACCACACCGTCGACGTCGAGACCAATCCGTCGGAAGCCGTGTTCAACGCGGCCGACGGCAACTACGACCTCGTCATCGTCTCGCTCGATCTCGACGATTTCGACGGCCTGCGGCTGTGCAGCCAGCTGCGCTCGCTGGAGCGCACCCGGCACGTGCCGATCCTGGCCATCGCGGAAGCGGAGAACAATTCGCGGCTGCTGCGGGGGCTGGAGATCGGCGTCAACGACTATCTGCTGCGTCCCGTCGACAAGAACGAGCTCTTGGCGCGCGCGCGCACCCAGATCCGCAAGCGGCGCTACACCGATCATCTGCGCGACAACGTCCAGAACTCGATCGAGATGGCGATCACCGACGCGCTGACCGGCCTGCACAACCGCCGCTACATGGAAACGCATCTGGCGACGCTCGCCGACCAGGCCGCGAGCCGCGGCAAGCCGCTGGCGCTGATGATGCTCGACATCGACTTCTTCAAGTCGATCAACGACAATTACGGTCATGATGCCGGCGACGACGTGCTGCGCGAGTTCGCGATGCGCGTGCGCAAGTCGATCCGCGGCATCGATCTCGCCTGCCGGTACGGCGGCGAGGAGTTCGTGATCGTGATGCCCGAGACCGATCTCCACGTCGCCGGCATGGTCGCCGAACGGCTGCGCCGCTCGGTCGCCAACGAGCCGTTCGCCGTGCACAAGGGCGAGAAGCGCATCGAGGTCACGACCTCGATCGGCATCTCCACCTTGGAGCAGAAGGGCGAGGCGATCGCCGACGTCATGAAGCGCGCCGACACCGCGCTGTACCGCGCCAAGAACGAAGGCCGCAATCGCGCGGTGGCGATCGCGCCTGCCAACCCGCCGGCGCCGTTCCTGCCACAAGCGGCCGGCCGCGGCCGGTAGAGGGGCGACGACCTGCCGGGTCGCCGCAGGTGCGGGCGTGTGTGAGTAGCCAAATCTCTTTCCACATCGTCATTCCGGGGCGCGCGTAGCGCGAGCCCGGAATCCATACTCCCGATCGTGGTTATGGATTCCGGGCTCGCGACTGCGTCGCGCCCCGGAATGACGGCGAGTTTGGAGCAGCTTGCTTCCACACATGACGCTTCATCCTCGCCGCGCATCCGCGCCCGAGCTGTGCCCATCGAAACCCTCTTCGAGAACAGAGGGCGCAGGGAAGGCCGGGTGCAGGTCGCACCCATGGTCCGCGTGCAGCAAAAAAGCACGCGGCAGAACCACAGGTACGAGCCGGACATCCGGCCCTCCCTGCGCGATGGCTTTACGGCTTACTCCGTGCTCTCCCCGGGGACCGGCGTTCTTGCCCCCGTCGCGAGCGCGCGTCGTTAGCACGCGCCCGCTTGGCCTCAGCGTCGGGAGGCCAGGACCACACGGCTTCACCGTGCGCATCAGGATGTTCGTCGGCGCGGACAAGCCACGCTGCACCCCGACACGCCCACCGCAACCCACCTCACGCTCGTGACGATCGCGATGCGCCCCTCGTGGCGAGGTGGGATGCGTGGGGGATAGCATGAATTCTGAAAAATAGAAAGAACAAAATGATATTGTCCGGCTCATTATGATCGCGGTGATGGATCACATGGCTTTGGATGGTATCGATGTCGTCCAACGGCGTCCCGGGATGTATGTCGGCGATACGACCGACGGCACGGGTTTGCACCGGATGATTGAGGTCTTGGTCGACAATGCCGTCGAAGAGGCGCTCGCCGGGTTCTGCGATCGGCTCGACATCGTGTTGAATGCTGGAGGTTCGGTCACCGTCCGCGACAATGGTCGCGGCATTCCGACCGAGATCCATCCATCGGAAGGCATCCCGGCCGTCGAACTGGTCATGACGCGCCTTTCCTACGCGTTTGGTCAGCCTTCGTGGCTTTTCGTGGTCAATGCACTGTCAGAGTGGTTGCAACTGCGTGTCTGGCGTAATGGCCAGGAGCACGGCATGCGCTTCCGCCGCGGTCGGTCCGAGGCGCCCTTGAGCATCGTCGGGGAAGCCGAGATCGTGGACGGCACACCAAGGCGCGGGACGGAGATCACGTTCTGTCCGAATCCGGAGGTGTTCTCCAATGTGGTATTCGATCTGGCCAGGATCGAGCATCATCTGCGCAAGCTGCCCGTGTTCAAGGCCGGGGTTACGGTCATGCTGTCGGATCGGCGGGATGGCGGCAACAACGAGATCACTTTGCGTATCCGAGCGCCTGGGCTGTAGGGCGGATTAGCGTCAGCGCAATCCGCCGTTCGTCTTCCCGTGAAACGGCGGATTACGCTTGCGCTAATCCGCCCTACAGTCCTTGAAGCGGATTGAACAAATGAGTTTTTCGGCGCAGCGCGTCCGGCGATCTGCGTCGCCCGGGGGCAATCTCACTTTTCGATGAGGATCGATCGACCCGACGGCCGTCGTGCTAAGATCCGGCTGAGGATCAGGAGAAAGACCATGGCGTGGTGGATTTTCGTGATCGTGTCGATCGGATCGATCCCGCTCGCATCGGCGATGGCCATCGAGCGCAACCGATCAGCCCGGCGATGGCTGTGGACCGCCGCGATGGTCGGTCCACTCGCGCCGCTGGCGCTGCTGATCCTCGGCGATGCGCGGCGCCCGGCCGAACTCATAAGCCCGGCGGACTGATCGGCAGAGCGCAACCTGTGTGACCGAGGCAAACAGGCGTGATCCGCCGTTCATCGCTGCTCGCCATCGTGCGGCGGATCACACTTGCTGAACGCTTCGATGGGCTGCGAACCGAAACGAAGACGTCGTGTCAGATCTCGTCATGTGGTTCTCTGTCCGATACAGGCATCGTGTCCCATGACGTCGGGTTCAGTGAAGCTCACGATCTCGCGAAACGCCGCCGACAGGTCATGGCGCTGGTTGAAGGGATGGCGAACCACGACGCAGCGGCAGCCGGCGTCCGTCGCCGCTTTCAGACCGGCTGCCGAGTCCTCGAACACAAGCGTCCGTTCGGGAGCGATGTTCAGGCGCGACATCGCCAGGAGATAGGCTTGCGGATCAGGCTTGTGGTGCATGACATCATCCTTCGTGATGATGACATCAAACCCATCGGCCATGCCCACGCGATCGAGAATCCTGTCGACCATCCAGTGATCGGCCGAACTGACGAGGCCGAGCAGCGCGCCCGTGTTCCGGCAGGCGCGGATGAACTCCCTTGCTCCGTCGGTCAGGGGCACGCCGGCTTCGATGAGATCGCTGTAGATCGCGCGAAACCGCTGGTTGAAGTCTGCGAGGCCGACGTCGATTCGATATGTCGTGAAAAAATGGCTGGTGACCGTCTCCCAGTCTTGGCCCATCACCTCGGAATACAATGTCGGATCCGCGTGCGGAGCCCCGAACGCAGCACATGCCGCGGCCAGAGCCCGCGCCTTGTGCGCCTCGCTCTGCACCAGCGTGCCGTCCAGATCGAACAGATAGGCCTTCATGCTGACAGCTCCTGCCATTCGCTGAGAGGTTGCGTATCACACCGACATGTCGCTTGATGCGGTGGCGCTGTTGTGGTAGTTAGATGCCATGAGCAAATACGTGCGCATCGTAAACCTCAACCACATGGCCCGCTTCGGCAGGGGCGTGGGAGGAGTCGTGCGCTAGGGTTTCGACGACACGATCTTTCCACCAGGCCCCGCCGGCATCGGACGGGGCCTTTTGTTTGGCCACGGTCCCTGCCGGCACAACAGCAGGAGCGACCGATGCCACCTCATCAGACCGACCTCACCGCCGAGACGGAGCGCGATGCCGCCGCGTTCGGTGTCGACCTCTCCACCGCATGGAAGGAAGCGCAAGCCGCGGCTCGTCCCGATGCACCCGTTGCGGCGCCGAGAGATGCGCTGTCGGAAAAGCAGGCCGCGGGACCACCGGCCGCACCGACCTGGACCATCATTCGCCTGATCGGACGATGGTGGCGCACATACCAGGACTGGCGCGAATGTGAGGGCGTGCGCGCGAGCTTGTCCGACATGAGCGAACGGGAGCTGACCGATATCGGCATCACGCGCGCGGAGATCGACTTCATCGCGGCGCATCGCACGCTCGACCGGCTGAAGGACGATGTCCTCATGATGTCGCGCGGCGTGATGTAGCCGATGGCAGGTCACGGTCAATCGCTGAGGGGCGGATCAGTGCCGCGTGATCCGCCGCTCGCTTTTGGCCGCGATGACAGCGTGCTGATCCGGCTCGTGGCGCCGGGAGTCGGCGATCTTGCGTTGCTAGAAGCTCGGACCTGCCACGGCCTTCAGTCGGCGCCAGACGTCGTCAGCCATGCGGCTTTGTCCCCAGACGGCGCCGAGCATCTTTCTCACCACCGGCTCCTGCCGGGCGAGTTGCTCGATCCGCCCGATGAAATCTGCGCCGTGCTGACACAGCAGATCTTCGACGGGGCCTGCGGCGATGAGGGCCAGCATGCGATCAGACGGGTCGAGCGCCCAGAGGTCCCGGATGATCGGCCACGCCGCTTCGGGCTGGTCGCGGACGAGCGCATCCAGCGTTTCCCATGCAGAGAAGAGAGGGTGGGCGTTGGCCTCGCGCTGGGGCAGTCGGTGATAGTCGATCCAGGCTCGGGCAAGGTCATGACGGTTCGTCATCGCATCGCTCCAAATCGCTCACATCGCTGCCCATGCCCGTGGTCCTGCTCAAGCGGTCTTCATCGCGAGGGTCTGTCCGCGGATGATGCTTACGCTGATCAGCTCCGCGTGCTATGATCGATCTGATCATCAGTCTGTCTTGAAGCAACACGCGCCGCGTGCCTGTAGGAGGGACGTTTGGATCCTATCGAGGCCGTGCAGAAGCGTCCTGGCATGTATGTCGGCGATACGACCGACGGCTCGGGATTGCACCGGATGATCGACGAGGTGGTCGACAATGCCATCAACGAAGCGCTGGCCGGCCATGGCGATCGGCTCGACATTGTCCTGAAGGCCGACGGCGCGGTCAGCGTTCGCGACCATGGCCGCGGCATTCCCACCGATAGGCATCCAACCGAGGGCATCCCAGCCGTCGAGCTCATCATGACTCGTCGTGGCGCGCTAGGCCCGATGGGGCTGCTCGTGGTGAATGCGCTGTCGGAATGGCTGCATCTGCGCATCTGGCGCAACGGCAAGGAGCATCGCCTACGCTTCCGCCGCGGCCGTCCCGATGGACCCTTGCGCATCGTCGGCGATGCCGAGGTCGTTGATGGCACGCCCCGGCGTGGGACGGAGATCACGTTCTGTCCGGATGCGCAGGTGTTCGCCAATACGGAGTTCGACATGACGCGGATCGAGCAGCGCCTGCGCAAGCTGCCCGTCTTCAAGGCCGGCGTGACGGTCGTGCTGTCGGATGAGCGCGGCGGCGGCAACAACGAGATCATACTGCGCCTGTGAGCATGAGCGTTGCGCGCCCCTCGCGCGAGCTGATCGGACTCTCAAGCTGAGATGTGATGAGAGCGGCATCCATCGCTTGATCTCGCGTCACCTTCGTGGTATTTGCAAATCATGATCAACGTCGTGCGCCGCTCCAACCGCAAACATACGACCCGCTGCAGCCGGGCCGTGGGAGGAGTCGTGCGCTAGGTTTTCGTCGACACGATCATTCCACCAGGCCCCGCCGGCATCGGACGGGGCCTTTTTGTTGGCCACGCTCCCTGCTGGCACCCCACAGCAGGAGCATCCGATGCCGCCCCAGACCCACCTCACTGCCGAGATCGCGCGCGATGGCGCCGCTCTCGGTCTCGATCGCGCCAAGACCGCAGCGGCGAACGCTGCACGTGGCGTGCAAGCCGCGCCGCGACCGGCCGCGTCCATCGCGGTGCTGCGTGACGCCGTGTCGGAAAAGGACGCGGCGGGGCCGCCGGGCGCAGCGGCGCCGGGATGGCTTGGCCGGCTCGCGCAATACTGGCTCGCGTTTCAGGACGGTCGCCGGCGCAGGCGGATGAGACTCGATCTCAGTGACCTGAGCGAGGCGCAGCTGGTGGATATCGGCTTGAGCCGAGTCGATATCGACCACATCGCCGCGCACCGTGCTCTCGAACGGTTCAAGGACAACACGGCCCATCTCATGATGTCGCGCGGCGTGATGTAGCTGCGCGCGACCCGGCGCCGACGCTGGACATCGCGGTGGTCGTCGCCAGGGCGGATCTGCTTGATCTGCTCTGGCGAGGACAAATCGCTGCGCTCGCAATGATGCAGGAGAAGTCGTACGTTTCCGAACATCAGCGGCGAGGCAGCGTGAGAGGACGCGACGCATGAGACACCATATCGGCATCGTCGGCTGCTCCGCCGAGGGCGCCGCGCTGTGCTATCGCACGATCTGCAAGGAGGGTACCGAGCTCCTCGGCGCGCACGCGCATCCCGAAGTGTCGATGCATACGCCGTCGCTCGCCGACTACGTGACATGTCTCGACCGCGGTGATCTCGAAGGGGTGGCCGAGCTGATGCTGGCCTCGGCGCGCAAGCTCGCGGCGGCCGGCGCGGACTTTCTGATCTGCCCCGATAACACCATCCATCAGGCGCTGCCGCTGGTGCTGCCGCGCTCACCGCTGCCGTGGCTGCACATCGCCGACGAGGTCGCGAAGGAAGCTGCCAAGAGAGGCTACAAGCGTGTCGGCATCACCGGCACGACATGGCTCGTCGACAGCGATGTCTATCCCGACAGCCTTGCGGCGCACGGCCTGAGCTTCGCGCGACCAGACGAGGCCGACCGCATCACGGCGAACCGCATCATCATGGATGAGCTCGTCTGCGGCCGGTTCGAGCCGCAATCCATCGCCGCATTTCAGGCGATCATCGCGCGGCTGAAGGCGAAAGGCTGCGACGCCGTCGCGCTCGGCTGCACGGAGATCCCGCTGATCATCGACGACACCAACTCGCCTTTGCCGACCTTGGACTCGACGCGGCTGCTCGCGCGCGCGGCGCTGACGCGGGCCGTGGCTTAGTCCGGTCGGAGCATCGGTCAGCGCAGGGGCATCCGCGACCTTTGAGGTCGTGGTTCCACCGGAACCGCCCGGTGCGGCAGACGTTTGTCTGAACCCAAGGAGGAGCCCCCAATGATAAAGCTGGTATTCGCCGCTGCCGTATCGCTGTCCGTTCTGCCGTCATTCGCCCTGGCTCAGGGCCACATGGGGACGCCACAAGAACAGAAGGCGTGCGCACCCGATGCCAAGCGCCTCTGCCGCAGTCAGCTCGGCGACGATTTCGGGGTTCAGAATTGTCTGACGCAGAACCGGGCCAAGCTGAGCAAGCGCTGCTCGGCGGTGTTCCAAAGTCACGGCATGTAGGCCGGCTTTGCCTTCGCAAGGTCGCAGGGCGGACAGCTCAGGCTGATCCGCCCTTGGCTTGTCGTCAGGCCGCGCGGACCTTGCGCAGGAATTTTTCCAGCTCGTCCTTGAGGTGATCGCTCTCGCGCGACAGCGAGTGCGCTGACGCGAGCACCTGCGAGGAGGCGCTGCCGGTGGCGCTTGCGCCCTGGCTGACCTCGTCGATATTGCCGGCGACGCGCGCGGTGCCGCCGGCCACCTGCTGGACGTTGCGCGAGATCTGTCCTGTGGCGGCGCCCTGCTGCTCGACGGCGGCGGCGATGCCGGCGGCAATCTCCGAGATCTGCTGGATGGTGCCGCCGATCTGCTTGATCGATGCGACCGAGGACTGCGTCGCGTTCTGGATGCCCTCGATCTGCTGGCCGATCTCCTCGGTCGCCTTGGCGGTCTGCGACGCCAGCGCCTTGACCTCGGAGGCGACCACCGCAAACCCGCGGCCGGCCTCGCCGGCGCGCGCGGCCTCGATGGTGGCATTCAGCGCAAGCAGGTTGGTCTGGGCGGCGATCGAGGTGATCAGCTTCAGCACGTCGCCGATGCGCTCGGCGGTGCGCGACAGCTCGCTGATGCCGACATCGGTCTGCTCGATCTGGCGGACGGCCTCCTTGGCGATCGTCGTCGATGCCGTGACCTGGCGGCCGATCTCGTGGACGGAGGAGGTCATCTCCTCGGCGGCCGAGGCAACGGATTGAACGTTGGACGAGACCTGCGTCGAGGCCGCGGCGGCGCTGGTGGACAGCTGCTGGGTCTGCTCGGCGGTCCGGCTCAGCGTGTTGGCCGAGACTTCGAGCGTGCGCGCATCGGCATGGACCTTGGTGATGATCTGGCCGACGGTGGATTCGAACTCGTCGGCCATGCGACGCATGGCGACGTGCTGCTCCTTTTTCGCGGCGTCGAGATACACCGAGATCGCGAGATCCATGTCGATCATCGCCGCCTTGGTGATCGCGGCCTGCAGCGCCGCCCGCTTCTCACGCGCGGCCTGGCCGCCGAACCAGCCGTCCGACAGCTCCGTCTCGATCGCCTTCTGCAGTCCGGTCACGATCAGCGAATAGCCGGCGATGTACCAGCGCGGCTCCAGCCCCATCCGGTTGTGCGCCTCGCCGATCCGCGTCACCGACTTCACATAGGCGTCGTCGAACTTGGCGGTCGCCAGCGACATCCAATGGTCGAGCTGGGCCTGCGAGGCGTGCTTGATGGCGGCCTGGCCGGTGAACATCTTCGCCAGCTGCGGATACTTGGCGACATGCCTGTAGAAGTTCTCGAGCAGGCCGGGCAGCACCTTGCCGATCAGCGGCCGCAACTCGCGCAGGTGCTCTCGGGTCGCGTTGTCGATGCCGATGAAGTCGAGACGGGATTGCAGGGTCTGGAGATCGGTCATCGCTGGTCCACCCGAAAGACGATACGCAAGGGAGACGCCGCGCTGCGGGGTGCCTCGTTACCCCAGAATTGCATGGGTTTGGTTGATGGTTCCTTACGGGCGGAGCTCAAATTTCAACCGAACCGGGAAGGTTGCCCGATTTGAGCGGAGCAGAGGTAACGGCGGATGGCTGGAAGAGCAAAGGACAATAAAAAACGGGGCCGAAACGGCCCCGTTGAAGTCGCAGCAGACCGCGATCTTACTTGATCTTGGCTTCGCGGAATTCGACATGCTTGCGCGCGACCGGGTCATACTTCTTCTTGACCATCTTGTCGGTCATGGTGCGCGAATTCTTCTTGGCAACGTAATAGAAGCCGGTGTCGGCCGTGGACACGAGCTTGACCTTGATGGTGACCGCTTTGGCCATGTCTTGAACCTCTGCAATGGGATCTGGGGTGGGCACCGGCCAAAGACGGGGCGCCGTTGGCCGGCAACCTACCCAGCCGGCCCCCAAAGTCAAGGTTTGCCGGCCAGAATCTGCGCCCCTAGGCCTCGAAGAAGCGGTTTTTCGGCCTGGGGAGGCCCAGATTGTCCCGCAGCGTCGGCCCCTCATACTCCTTGCGGAAGATCCCGCGGCGCTGCAGCTCGGGAATCACCTTGTCGACGAAGTCGTCGAGGCCGGCTGGCAGGTACGGGAACATGATGTTGAACCCGTCCGAGCCGCGGCTCTCCAGCCAGTCCTGCATCTGGTCCGCGATGGTCGCAGGCGTGCCGACGAAGGCGAGCCCGCCATAGCCGCCGACCCGCTGCGCCAGCTGGCGCACCGTGAGCTTGTCACGGGCCGCGACGTCGACCAGGCGCTGGCGGCCGCTCTTGGAGGCGTTGGTCTCGGGGATCTCGGGCAGCGGGCCGTCCGGATCGAAGCCGGAGGCATCGGTGCCGAGGATGACGGAGAGCGAGGCGATGGCGCTGTCGTAGTGAACCATGCTGTCGAGGAGGGCACGCTTGTCCTTCGCCTCGTCGACGCTGTCGCCGACCACGACAAAGGCGCCGGGCAGGATCTTCAGATGCTCCGGATCGCGCCCGATCTTCTCCATCCGCCCCTTGATGTCGGCGTAGAGCTTCTGCCCATCTGCCAGGCTGCCGCCGCCGGTGAACACGGCCTCCGCCGTCTCCGCCGCGAGCTGCTTGCCGTCCTCGGAGGCGCCGGCCTGGACGATGACGGGCCAGCCCTGCACCGGGCGGGCGATGTTCAGCGGGCCGCGGACCTTGAGATATTTGCCCTTGTGATCGAGCACGTGCAGCTTGTCGGGATCGAAGAACAGCCCGCTCTCGACGTCGCGCACGAAGGCATCGTCGGCGAACGAATCCCACAGGCCGGTGACGACGTCATAGAACTCGCGTGCCCGCTTGTAGCGCTCGGCGTGCTCCATATGGTCGTCGAGGCCGAAATTCAGCGCCGCATCCGGATTGGACGTGGTGACGATGTTCCACCCCGCACGCCCGCCGGAGAGATGGTCGAGGGAAGCGAAGCGGCGGGCGACGTGGTAGGGCTCGTCGAACGTCGTCGACCCCGTCGCGATCAGCCCGATGTTCTCGGTGACCGCCGACAGCGCGGACAAGAGCGTGAAGGGCTCGAACGACGTCACGGTGTGGCTGCGCTTCAGCGCATTGATCGGCATGTTCAGCACGGCCAGATGATCCGCCATGAAGAAGGCGTCGAACTTGCCGGCCTCCAATTTGCGGATCAGCTGCTTGAGATGGCCGACATTGAAGTTGGCGTCGGGCCAGGCGCCGGGATAGCGCCACGCTCCGGTATGGATCGACACCGGGCGCATGAAGGCGCCAAGCTTGAGTTGACGGGTGGGCATGGAGGGGACGTCCGGGACTGGTTGATCTCTTGAGGAGATAGGAACTCGGTGAGCAACCGTCAGCAAGCTGCTGCAGGACACGATTTCGTTTTTGATGCCTTGCGTAGCACGCTCATGCCAATGCAGGTCGAGCGGCTGCCCCGAACAACGGTGTCGTCCCGGCGAACGCCCATAGGCGCTAAGATAGTTTTAGCATCATTTGATAGCGACGTTTTCTTCTCGG
>NZ_BSCT01000004.1 GCF_030159255.1 Bradyrhizobium sp. SSBR45G
TTTTTCGCAGGCGGGCCGCAGGCGTCAGCCGACGCCTGGCCTTCCCTGCGCCCTTCGATGGAGGGGCGGTGAATGTCGGATCACTCGGGCGCGAGGGCGCGCCGCGGGAATGAACGCGCATGTTTGGACTCCGCCATTGCGAGCGCAGCGACTTGTCCGCCGTAGCTCGAAGAGCGAAGGCGGAAGCAATCCAGGGCTCCAGCAACGATTCTGGATCGCGTAGCTGCGCTCGCGATGACGGCTCCAACAAACACCGTCGTCCCGGCCAAGCACCGCCAGGACGAATGCGCTGGCGGTGCGCAGAGCCGGGATCCGTACGCCGCGGCAGACGTGTGAGGCAAAAAGCCAATGGCCGGCCTGCCTCAAACCGCTCCCTGGGGGTCTGGGTCCCGGCGTTCGCCGGGACGACAACCTCTTTTGCCGCACGACTGCGGTCCCCTGACCACTGCTGCGCGCCAAATACTCCGGTGTCGTCCCCGCGAACGCGGGGACCCATACCGCGGACGCTATCGAGGAACGTCGCTGTCAGTTGCCTGCCTCAATCCGGCCCGTGTTTCTTGATCCCGGCGTTCGCCGGGACGACAGCGGTGTTTGTTGTGGCAGCTCGGCTAGATCGGTTTCCCCGCATACGGCATCGACGCCGTCAGGCCGCCGTCGACCGGGAAGGCCTGGCCGTTGACGTAGGAGGCTTCGTCGCTGGCGAGGAACAGGGCCATGGCGGCGATCTCGTGCGGCTGGCCGGCGCGCTTCAGCGGATTGAGCTGGCCGATCTTGCCTTCGGTGCCGCGCTCCTTGGCGCCGTCGAAGATCGGCTTGGTCATGCCGGTCTCGATCAGGCCGGGACAGACCGCGTTGATGCGCACGCCGGTCCCGGACAGCGAATAGGCCGTGGTCTGCACCAGGCTGATGACACCGGCCTTGCTGGCGGCGTAGGGGTGGCCCGAGGCGCCGGACTTCAGGCCCGCGACCGAGGCGGTGCAGACGATGGCGCCGCGCTGCTGCCGGACCATGTGCGGCATCGCGTACTTCACCGCGAGGAACGGGCCGATCAGATTGATGCGCAGGATCTCCTGCCAGTGCTCGACGGTCTGGTCGGCGATCGGGATCAGGCCGCCGGAGACGCCGGCATTGGCCCAGATCACGTCGAGCTTGCCATAGGTCGCAACGGCGCGATCGATGAAGGACGACACGTCCGCTTCGGAGCCTGCGTCTGCCATCACGGCTTCCGCAATGCCGCCCTGCTGCTTGACGAGCTCGACCGTCTCCTTGACGCCCTCGCTGCGATCGACCGCGATCAGCCGCGCGCCTTCCTTCGTGAACATCAGCGCTGCGGCGCGGCCGATGCCGCTGCCGGCGCCGGTGATGATGACGGATTTGCCTTCGAGGCGGCCCATGTTTCCTCCTGCTTGTTTCGTGATCAGTTGCGTGCCGCGCAACGGAATTCAAACGCCGTTTCAAACGAGGCGCCGCCATGGGGACGACGAACTGACTTGAGACGACTGAACTCATCACGTACAGCGAGAGGCGAGCGGAGGGAAGGGTTGCGCGATGACAGCTGATGGGAACAGACCGGCGGTCGTCACCACGCGCTGGTGGTGGGTGCGTCACGCGCCGGTGCGCAGCGACGGCGGCAACATCTACGGCCAGTCCGACATTGCATGCGATACCGGTGACCGCGAGGTTTTCAAGGCGGTCGCCAAGATCCTGCCGCGTAGCGCGGTCTGGTATGCGAGCAACCTGATGCGCACGCATCAGACCGCGGAGGCGATCTGGGAGGCGGGTTTTCCGCGGCCCGCCGCCATGATCAAGGAGGCCGCCTTTGCCGAGCAGCATCTCGGCCAGTGGCAGGGCATGAACCGCGCCGCGTTCCTGGCCAGCCGTCCCGCCGGCAGCAACTGGTTCGCTGCGATTGATCAGCCGGCGCCGGGCGGCGAGAGCTATCTCGATCTTTACACCCGCGTCACCAGGGCGATCACGCGCATCACCGCCACGGAAGCGGGCCGCGACGTCATCGCGGTCGGCCATGGCGGCACCATCAAGGCTGCAGTCGGGTTGGCGCTCGGCGGCCTCGTCGAGAAGGGCCTCGCCTTCGATATCGACAACTGCTCGGTGACGCGGCTCGATCACATCGTGAGCGGCGACACCTCCACCTGGCGGCTGCCGATGGTCAATCAGCAGCCCTGGATCGCCGACGCCGCCCACGACGCGATGCACCAGCCGGCCGGGCCGGAGGTGACGACGAGCAAGCTGGCGTGAGGAGGAGGGTGAGTTGTCTGACGCGTCATTCGCAAATCCGCTCAATCCTGGTGTCTCAAGTGACGTCGCCACACGCGCGGCGCACCCTCTCCCGCAAGGGGAGAGGGCGCATTCACTGGCACCATTGAACTAACAACATCTGCTAACCAGGAGGACACACCCATGACCCTGTTCGACATGACCGGCAAGGTCGCCGTCATCACCGGATCCACCCGCGGCATCGGGCTCGCCATCGCCGAGCGCATGGCCGAGCATGGCGCCAAGGTGGTGATATCGTCGCGCAAGGCCGATGTCTGCGAGGCCGTTGCCAAGGAGCTCAACGACCGCTTCGGCGCAGGAACGGCGGCCGCGGTCGCAGCCAACATCTCCAGCAAGGAGAACCTGCAGAACCTGGTGGACGAGGCCAACCGCATCTACGGCAAGATCGACGTGCTGGTCTGCAACGCCGCCTCGAACCCGTATTACGGGCCGCTCGCGGGCATCTCCGACGATCAGTTCCGCAAGATCCTCGACAACAACATCGTCGCCAACAACTGGCTGATCAGCATGGTCGTGCCGCAGATGATCGCGCGCAAGGACGGCTCGGTCATCATCGTGTCCTCGATCGGCGGCCTCAAAGGCTCGACCATCCTCGGCGCTTACGCGATCTCGAAGGCCGCCGACATGCAGCTCGCGCGCAACCTCGCCTGCGAATACGGTCCGCACAATGTGCGCGTGAACTGCATCGCGCCCGGCCTGATCAAGACCGACTTCGCCAAGGCGCTGTGGGACAATCCGGAGAACCTCAAGGCCTCGACCGCCCGCTCGCCTCTGCTGCGCATCGGCATCCCCGACGAGATCGCCGGCGCCGCGGTGTTCCTGGGCTCGGCCGCCGGCAACTTCATGACGGGACAGACCATGGTGATCGACGGCGGCGCGACGATCAGTTGAGGTAAGCCGTGGGGGGGGCGGCGGTGCGGCCACACCCACCAGTGTCGTCCCGGCGAACGCCGGGACCCACACCGCGTGATCTGTCGAGGGACGCCACTGCCAGTTGCCTGTCACATTCCCGGCGGTGGTTATGGGTCCCGGCGTTCGCCGGGACGACAGCTGTGGTTGTTGGGACATCCCGGCAGACGATGGTCCTGCATGTGCCGGGACGGCCAGGGGGCCCTCACTCCACCGCCGCGTACACCACGTCGCGCACCAGGGTGCGCAGATAGTCGCGCTGCCCCGGGGCCTGGGCCATGAACACGCAGAACAGCTCCTCCTTCGGATCGATCCAGAAGAACGTGCCGGCAATGCCGCTCCAGAAGAAGGTGCCGGGCGAGCCGGGGAAGGGCGCGATGCCGGCCTCGCGGCGGACGGCGAAGCCGAGGCCGAAGCCGTGACCAGGCGAGAGCAGGGTGCCCATCGTCTTCACAGGCGGACCGAGATGGTCGGAGGCCATCAGCTCGAGCGTCTTGCGGCCGACCAGCCTGGTGCCGTCGAGGCTACCGTGGTTCAGCAGCATGGCGCAGAAGCGGGCGTAGTCCATGGTGGTGGCGACCAGCCCGCCGCCGCCGGATTCCATCAGCGGCTGCTCGGTCATCTTGAACAGATTGACCGCCTCGCCAGTCCAGGGGTCCTTGGCGAACGGCTCGGCGAGCCGGTGCGCGTTGGCCTCGCTCGTGAAGAAGCCGGTCTCGTTCATGCCCAGCGGGTTGAGGATGCGCGCGCTGAGGAACGCCCCGAGCGACTGGCCCGAGACGACCTCGATGATCCGTCCGAGGATGTCGGTCGAGCGGCTGTAGTTGAACTCGGCACCGGGTTGGCAGATCAGCGGCAGGCCGGCGACGATCGACGCGTGCTCGGCGTTGGTGATCTTGCGGCTGCGCACCCGCGACTGCTGGTAGAGAAGGTGCACCGGCCCGGTGCCGGTGTGCTCATACGCGAGGCCCGAGGTGTGGCGCAGCAGGTCCTGCACCGTCATCGGCTGGGCGAGCGGCACCAGCTCCAGCGTGCCGCCATTGTCGATGCCGACCTTCTGGTCGGCGAATTCCGGAATGAACTTGGCGACCGGGTCGGACAGCAGGAGATCGCCGTCCTCGGCCAGCATCATGATGCCCAGCGAGACGATCGGCTTGGTCATCGAGAAGATGCGGAAGATCGAATCGGGCCGCATCGGCGTATCCGCATCGGGCGCCTGCCGGCCGATCGCGTCGAACCAGCCGATCCGGCCGCGCCGGCCGACCAGGAGCGTCGCGCCGGGGAGGGTTCCCTTGTCGACCTCGCGCTTGAAGGCATCCGACGCCCGCTGCAGCCGCACAGCCGACAGGCCGAGCGCCTCGGGGCGGTCATCGGGCAGCGGCGGGCTCAGGGAGCGCAGCGCGCCAAAGGGCATGCTGGGGGCGGCGGTTGGCGGGGTCATGGGCTCTCCCTGGGGCAATGTTGTCGGTTTGGATCAAGTCTGGCGCGGAAGTTGTGCTCTGACCAGTCGAATTGTCCCATTGCACCCTTGCATTGGGGTGGAGGTCTATGCTTGAAAGCGCCCGAACCGGCGACGCAGTCCCGGCTCGCTAGGAGTGTAGCTCAATTGGTAGAGCACCGGTCTCCAAAACCGGGGGTTGGGAGTTCGAGCCTCTCCACTCCTGCCAGCGAGATCAAGCACTTACCGCCAAAATCGACAGAGACAATGAGGCCGGGGCCCGCGACACGCGAGCCCCGAATGCGTTTTGGCAGGTCCTTATTGTTTTACATAAGGACAGTTGCCGTCCTTGAGCGGCCGGAACACCTGGTCGCCCGGCACCTCGGCCAGCACCTTGTAATAGTCCCACGGTGCCTTCGATTCCTCGGGCTTCTTGACCTCGAACAGGAACATCGAGTGCACCATGCGGCCGTCCTCGCGCAGGACGCCGTTGTCGGTGAAGGCGTCGCGGACCGGGGTCTCGCGCATCTTGGCGAGCACCGGCTTGGTGTCGCGGGTGCCCGCGGCCTTCACGGCGTTGAGATAGTGCAGGGTGGCGCTGTAGGTCGCCGCCTGGTTCATGGTCGGCATCCGCTTCATCTTGTCGAAGAAGCGCTTGCCGAAGGCGCGGGTGCGGTCGTTGAGGTCCCAGTAATAGGCCTCGGTGATGATCAGGCCCTGCGCCAGCTTCAGGCCGAGGCTGTGGATGTCGGAGATGAACATCACGATGCCGGCGAGGTTCTGGCCGCCGGCGACGATGCCGAACTCGGCCGCCTGCTTGATGGTGTTGATGGTGTCGCCGCCGCCATTGGCCATGCCGATGATCTTGGCCTTGGAGGCCTGCGCCTGCAGCAGGAAGGACGAGAAGTCCTGGTTGTTCAGCGGATGTCTTGCGCTGCCCACCACCTTGCCGCCGGCCGCGCGCACGACGTCGCCAGTGTCGCGCTCGATCGAATGGCCGAACAGATAGTCGGCGGTGATGAAGAACCAGGTGTCACCCCCATTCTTGACGATGGCGCTGCCGACGGTGTGGGCGTTGCCGTAGGTGTCGTAGGTCCAGTGCACGGTGTAGGGCGAGCAGGATTTGCCGGTGATGTCGGAGCTTGCGGCGTCCGTCACGATCATCAGCTTCTCGAACTGCTTCGACATCTCCATGCCGGCGAGCGCGGTCGCCGAGGTCGGCATGTCGATGACCATGTCGACGCTCTCGTTCTCGTACCATTTGCGCACGATCGAGGCGGCGATGTCGGCCTTGTTCTGGGGATCGGCGCTGATCACCTCGATCGGCTTGCCGAACATGCTGCCGCCGAACTCCTCGACCGCGAGCTTGGTCGCCTCGAGATTGCCCTGGCCGCCGATGTCCGAATAGACCGACGAGAAGTCGCTGAGCACGCCGATCTTCAGCGGGGCCTGGGCGCGGGCAGGAGTGAGGGCGAATGCGGCAAGGCTGGCGACAAGGCCGACGGCGGCAAGGCGCGTCAGTCCCTTGCCCTTGGCAAAGGTCATGGGTTTCCTCCTGATTGTTCTTGTGCCCGCGAGCATGGGCGGGCGCCGCGGGACCGGCAAGAGCGGGAACCGCTGCATCACGGGCATTTCGTCGCGGCACCTGCTCAACCTGCCGTGGTGCGGAAATGGCCTGCCGCGGGACGAAAAACCGGTGTGTGGCGGGGCAGGCCGGGGGCTGCCGCTGATATGACCGGGGAGGCCCGGCCTGCCCATATCTTGACCTTTGGCCGGTCCGACAGTAGATATCGACGACCTGCAGCCGGCCCGCGACAAAAGCGGATATCCGGCGCGGCTTTTCACTCCCCGAACAAGCGAGCCCGTGGATCGGCTCATCTCTCCGACAAGAGGGTGGGCCAAGGTCGGCTGTTCGGCTTTTCCAATCAACTCTTCAATCGTCTGATGACGGACGCGGACCCCTGACGATGGCTACCAGCCCGTTCAAATTCCTGCAGGAAGTGCGCTCGGAGAGCGCCAAGGTGACCTGGCCGACGCGTCGCGAGGTCACCATCACCACGATCATGGTGTTCGTGATGGTGGCGCTGGCTTCGATCTTCTTCTTCGCCGCCGATCAGATCATCCGTTATCTCATCACCTTCGTGCTGGGCATTCACTGATGGCAACCGCAACGCAAAGCTCCGACAAGCGCTGGTACATCGTCCACGCCTATTCGAACTTCGAGAAGAAGGTCGCCGAATCGATCCGCGAGCAGGCCAAGCAGCGCAATCTCGAAGACCTGTTCGAGCAGGTGCTGGTGCCGATCGAGAAGGTCACCGAGGTGCGCCGCGGCCGCAAGATCGACGCCGAGCGCAAGTTCTTCCCCGGCTATGTGCTGGTGAAGATGAAGCTGACCGACGAGGCGTTCCATCTGATCAAGAACACGCCCAAGGTGACCGGCTTCCTCGGCGCCGAGAACAAGCCGATGCCGATCTCCGAAGGCGAGGCGATGCGCATCCTGAACCAGATGCAGGAAGGCGTGGAGCGGCCGAAATCCTCGGTGTCGTTCGAGATCGGCGAGAACGTCCGCGTCGCCGACGGCCCGTTCGCCTCGTTCTCTGGCGTGGTCGAGGAAATCGACGAGGCCCGCTCGCGCGTCAAGGTCGCGGTGTCGATCTTCGGCCGCGCCACCCCGGTCGAGCTCGAGTTCAACCAGGTCGAGAAGATCGTCGGTTAGTAGGGCCGGGGCGCCGCCTCCTGCTGCGTCCTGGGCTTTCCTTTTCGTCCGATCTCGTGTATCGGGCGCCCTTCGCTCCCCAAAAGGGGGGCGATTTCGTTCGTGGGAGGCGCGGCCGGCTTTGCCAGCCGGACAAAGCGCGCCGGACCACGGTCCCAAACCTCGCCCGACGGGTTTTGTCGCCCGGAGGGTGGTGCGTTCGCATCAGGCAAGACACGCGAACGCGTTGGAGAAGCAAAATGGCAAAGAAAGTAACCGGTTACCTGAAGCTTCAGGTCCCGGCCGGCGCGGCCAACCCGTCGCCCCCGATCGGCCCCGCGCTCGGTCAGCGCGGTCTCAACATCATGGAATTCTGCAAGGCGTTCAACGCCCAGACCCAGAAGGAAGAGAAGAACACCCCGATCCCGGTGGTCATCACCATCTATGCGGACCGGTCCTTCACCTTCGAGATGAAGACCCCGCCGATGTCCTTCTTCCTCAAGCAGGCTGCCAAGATCCAGTCGGGCTCCAAGGCCCCGGGTCGTGACAAGGCCGGCGCGGTGACCAAGGCGCAGGTGCGCGAGATCGCCGAGAAGAAGATGAAGGACCTGAATTGCGACTCGATCGAGTCGGCCATGAAGATGGTCGAGGGCTCTGCCCGTTCGATGGGTCTGGAAGTTGCGGGGTAAGGCGCCATGGCAATCGGAAAGCGTTTGAAGAAGGCCCGCGAGGGTATCGACCGCACCAAGCTCTACCCGCTCGCTGACGCGATCAAGATGATCAAGGAGCGCGCTGTCTCGAAGTTCGACGAGACCATCGAGGTCTCGATCAACCTCGGCGTCGATCCGCGCCACGCCGACCAGATGGTCCGCGGCGTCGTCATGCTGCCGAACGGCACCGGCCGTACGCTCCGCGTCGGCGTGTTCGCCCGCGGCGCCAAGGCCGATGAAGCCCGGGCCGCTGGCGCCGACGTCGTCGGTGCCGAGGACCTGGTCGAGAAGGTGCAGAACGGCACCATCGACTTCGACCGTTGTATCGCCACCCCCGACATGATGCCGCTGGTCGGCCGTCTCGGTAAGGTGCTCGGTCCGCGCGGCATGATGCCGAACCCGAAGATCGGCACCGTGACCATGGACGTCGCCGGCGCCGTCAAGGGTGCCAAGGGCGGCTCGGTCGAGTTCCGCGTCGAGAAGGCCGGCATCATCCAGGCCGGCGTCGGCAAGGCCTCGTTCGCCGAGGACAAGCTGGTCGAGAACATCAAGGCTCTGGCGGATGCGGTCGTGAAGGCCAAGCCGGCGGGCGCCAAGGGCACCTACGTCCAGCGCGTCGCCGTGTCGTCGACGATGGGCCCGGGCGTCAAGGTCGAGCCGGGCACCGTGCTCGCGTAAGGCCAGTCAGGCACAGCCAGGATAAGCGGGGCGGGATCGGGAAACTGGTCCCGCCCTTCGCATTTGCGCACGCGCAACCGCGCGCCGGGCCGCGGCAAGACAAAACGAGGCTCACCCCCGCGCGCCTTCGGATGTGCGGATCTCGGGTCGCATGCTTGGCTTGGCGGCCGCCAGCAGCTTGCCGATCTCGGGCTTGCAGGCGCCGCAGTTGGTGCCGGCCTTCAAGCGTTGGCCGATGGCGTCGACGCTCGCAGCACCGTTCTGGATCGCCGACGAAATCTGGTTACGACCAATTCCGAAACAGGAGCAGATGACGGCACCGATGTCGTCTGCGGCCGCCGATGGCTGGCCCGCGAGCAGGGCATTGCGGGCGCTCGGTGACAACAGCTGCTCGGCAAACAGCCCAATCAGCCACGACCGCGAGCCCAGCCGGTGGTCTGGCGCGACGAAGACGCATCCCTCCAGCCGACCATCCGATACGGCCGCGTAGCGGAACCGACCGGCGGCAGGGTCGCGATACGCAATCCAATCGATCTCCGGTCCGGCGATCCCAAGCTGTTCGGCGGCCCACTCGCGCCAACTGGCAGGCCGCTGGTCGAAGGCAAGCTCGAGCCGGAAACACGCACCGATCTTCCCCTGGACCCAGTACTCGTATGGCGGACGGCGGATCTCATGCCGGCTCAGGATGAAGACGTGCCAGTTCGGCGCATAGGGCTCGGCTTTCACCGGCGTATGCTTCGACTCGGGCTGGCCCGATAGCGGATCGGTCGCGGGATTAACCAGTGCGTTGACACGGCCGGCTCCGGCGAATTCCTCGTTCCAGTGCATCGGAACGAACACGCAGCCACGCCGCTGCTCGGCCGAGATCACGACGCGCGCCACCATCTTGCCCCAGGGGCTGGTAAGCCGCACCAGCGCCTCGTTCTCCAGACCGGCAAGGCGCGCATCCTCGGGATGGAATTCGGCGCAAGGCTCGAAGATGTGTGCGAGCAGCCGCGCGGATTTTCCCGTCCGCGTCATGGTGTGCCACTGATCGCGAACGCGCCCGGTGTTCAGGACCAGCGGATAGTCGCGGCTGGTGGCGTTCCGCGCCGGTCGCGGCGTGACGGCCACGAAACGGGCTCTGCGATCCCCGGTGAAGAATTGCCGGTTCTCGAACATCCGCGCCGTGCCGGTCGGAAAATCCCGCGTCACGGGCCATTGGATCGGCGCCAGCGCCTCATAGGCGCGGCTGTCGAGCGTGCTCAGCGCCGAGATGTCGAAGTCGCGCGCGCCATTGTTCTCGAAGCCGGACAGCGCCGCGTGCTCGCGAAAGATCTCGGCGGCGCTGCCATAGTCGAAACCGGCGAATCCCATCCGCTGCGCGACGTCGCAGATGATGCGCCAATCCGCGCGCGCCGAGCCTGGTGCGGGCAGGAACGCTCGCTGCCGCGAGATCCGGCGCTCCGAATTGGTCACTGTGCCGTCCTTCTCACCCCAGGCGAGCGCGGGCAGCAGGACGTCGGCGTGCCGGTTGGTGTCGGTGTCGCGCATGCAATCGGACGCGACCACGAACGCGCAGCGGTCCAGCGCGGCACGAACCCGATCGGCGTCGGGCAGGCTGACCACGGGGTTGGTCGACATGATCCAGACCGCCTTGATGCGCCCATCGGCAATCGCGTCGAACATCTCGACCGCCTTCAGCCCCGCTTTTGGCGCGACCACCGGTGACCGCCAGAATCGCTTCACCAGCTCGCGGTGCTCGGCATTCTCGATCTCGAGATGCGCGGCGAGCTGGTTGGCCAGGCCACCCACCTCGCGGCCTCCCATCGCATTGGGCTGGCCGGTCAGCGAGAACGGTCCCATGCCGGGACGGCCGATGCGGCCGGTCAGGAGATGGCAGTTGATGATCGAATTGACCTTGTCGACCCCGCTGCTCGATTGATTGATGCCCTGCGAATAGAGCGTGACGACGCGCTCCGTTTTCGCGAACCATGAAAAGAACAGCTCGACCGCGCCCTCGCTCAGCCCGCAGGCCGCCGCCGTCTCGGCGACCGTCTGCGGGCCTATGGCCTGCAGCGCCGCTTCGGCGCCGGTCGTGAAATCGCTGACGAAACCAGCGTCCGCATGGCCGCCTCGCGCGAGATAGGCGAGCAGGCCGTTGAACAACACCGCATCGCTTCCGGACCGCAGCGGCAAATGCAGGTCGGCGCCTTCGCAGGTCGCGGTCCTCCGCGGATCGATCACGACCAGACGACAGCCGGGATTGCGCGCTTTGGCCGCCAGCATGCGCTGGTGCAGCACCGGATGGCACCAGGCTGCGTTGGAGCCCACCAGGACCAGCAGGCCGGCCTGCTCCAGGTCCTCGTAGCAGCCCGGGACGGTATCGCTGCCGAACGCGCGCTTGTGGCCCGCGACGCTCGACGCCATGCATAGGCGCGAATTGGTGTCGATGTTGGCGGTGCCGACGAAGCCCTTGGCGAGCTTGTTGACGACGTAATAGTCCTCCGTCAGCAACTGCCCCGAGACATAGAATGCGACGGCATCGGGGCCGTGGTCGCGGATGATGTCGGTGAACCGGCTCGCAACGAGGTCGAGCGCCTCATCCCAGGCGGCTGGGCGCCCGTTCACGACCGGCTCGAGCAGACGTCCCCCGAGATCGATCGTTTCCGCGAGCGCCGATCCCTTGCCGCACAGCCGGCCGAGATTGGCGGGATGCTGCGGATCGCCTCGGACGCTGATGCTGCCCGAAGAATCCCGATCGGCGACGACGCCGCAACCGACGCCGCAATAGGGGCATGTCGTCCTGACGCTCATGCGATACCGTTCAGGCCGCGGCCGTCTGCTGCAGGGACAGCCACACCACGCCATCCTCGACTTTCGCGGGATAGGACGGCGTGCAGCCCTGGTCGGGTGCCACGGCCTGGCCGGTCGCGAGCTCGATGACGAAATTGTGCAGCGGGCAGGTCACGCGGCGGCCATGGACGATGCCCTGCGACAACGGGCCTTGCTTGTGCGGACAGCGATCGTCCAGCGCGAAGACCTCGTCGCCATCGGTACGGAAGACTGCGATGTTGCCGCGCGGCGTGCGCACGACGCGCGAGCCGAGGTGAGGAATATCGTCGAGAGGGCCGACTTGGAACCAGGGGGTCATGCGAGCTCCAATTCAGCCATCGGCGTAAACTCGTTGCGATCGACGCCGCGACGGGCGCGGGCCGCCCATGGATCGCTCTGCGAGAATTGCTGCGAATAGGCGAAGCGTTCAAACAGCGCCTTGCGGTTCGTGACGTCGTCGACCACCTGCTTGTGGATGTTGTCGAAGCCGACGCGGTCGCACCATTTGTACATTCGTTCCAGGTACCAGCCCTGCTCGCGATAGAGCTGGGTCAGCGCGACGATGATCTCGAGCGCCTCGTCCTCGGTCGCCGTCTTGGTCAGGAATTCCGTACCCTTGATGTGCAGGCCGGCGGCGCCGGCAAAATGGATCTCGTAGCCCGAATCCACGCAGATGACGCCGACATCCTTGCAGGTCGATTCGGCGCAATTGCGCGGGCAGCCGGAGACGGCGAGCTTGACCTTCGCAGGCGTCCACGAGCCCCACATGAACTTCTCGATCTTGATGCCGAGGCCGGTCGAGTCCTGGGTGCCGAAGCGGCACCATTCCGACCCGACGCAGGTCTTCACGGTGCGCAAACCCTTGGCGTAGGCGTGGCCGGAGACCATACCCGCCTCGTTGAGATCGGCCCATACCGCCGGAAGATCTTCCTTCTTCACGCCGAGCAGATCGATACGCTGTCCGCCGGTGACCTTGACGGTCGGGATGTTGAACTTGTCGGCGACATCGGCAATCGCGCGCAATTCGCTCGGCGTGGTCACGCCGCCCCACATCCGCGGCACCACGGAGTAGGTGCCGTCCTTCTGGATGTTGGCGTGAACGCGCTCGTTGATGAAGCGAGATTGCTGGTCGTCGCGATACTCGCCGGGCCAGGTCGCGAGCAGATAGTAGTTCAGGGCCGGCCGGCAGGAATGGCAGCCATTCGGCGTCTTCCAATCCATGAATCGCATGACATCGGGGATCGACTTCAGCTGCTGTTCGACGATCACGCGCCGGACGTCGTCATGGCTGTGGTCGGTGCAGGCACAGACCGGCTTCACCTTGGGTGCCGCGGAGTAGTCGCCGCCGAGGGTGAAGGCCAGAACCTGTTCGACCAGGCCGGTGCAGGAGCCGCATGAGGACGACGCCTTGGTGTGGGCGCGCACATCGTCGAGCGTGAACAGCTTCTTTTCGCTGATCGCCTGGACGATCGCGCCCTTGCAGACGCCGTTGCAGCCGCAGATTTCGGCGTCGTCGCTCATGGCCGCGATCGAGTTCTGTCCGCCGTGGCCGCCGTCGCCGAGATGCGCCGAGCCGAACACCAGACGTTCGCGCATGTGCGAGACGTCGGTGCCGTCGCGCATGTGCTGGAAGTACCAGGGCCCGTCGATGGTGTCACCGTACAGAACCGTGCCCACGATCTTCTTGTCGCGCAGAATGATCCGCTTGTAGACGCCGCGATTGGCGTCCTGCAGAACGATCTCCTCCTTGTCGGGTCCCGGCGCAAAGTCGCCGGCCGAGAACAGGTCGATCCCGGTGACTTTCAGCTTGGTCGAGACGACCGATCCGTCATAGGTGGCGAAGCCCTTCATCGCGAGATGATTGGCGCAGACCTTCGCCTGGTCGAACAGCGGCGCCACCAGACCATAGGTCTGACGGCGGTGCTGCACGCATTCGCCGACCGCGTAGATCCGACCGTCATAGGTCTGCATCGTATCCGAGACCACGATGCCTCGCTCGCAATGCAGCCCGGCCTTCTTTGCCAGTTCGATATTGGGACGAATGCCCACGGCCATCACGACGAGATCGGCGGCGACCTCGGTGCCATCGGTGAAGCGCACGCCGCTGACGTGGGTCTCTCCGAGGATGGTCTGCGTCTGCGCCGGCATCTTGAACTCCAGCCCGCGCTCCTCCAGCGACTTGCGCAGCATGCCGCCGGCAACCGGATCGAGCTGCCGCTCCATCAGCGTATCGAGAAGATGCACGACGGTGACCTTCATGCCGCGCTTCATCAGGCCGTTGGCGGCCTCGAGGCCGAGCAGGCCGCCGCCGATCACCACCGCATGGCGATGTTGCGTCGAGGCTTCGACCATGTGCTCGACGTCTTTGATATCGCGGAAGCCGATGACGCCGGGCAGGGCGGCGCCGGGGACCGGGAGAACGATCGGGTTCGAGCCGGTCGCGATCAGCAACCGATCATACGGATAGCGTTCGCCCTGTTCGGTGACGACCTCACAGGTACGGCGATCGATCATGGTGACCGTCTCGCCCTGGTGCAGGGTGATCTGGTTGTCCGCGTACCATTGCTCGGTGTTCAGGATGATGTCGTCGACGGTCTTCTCGCCCGCGAGCACCGGCGACAGCAGGATGCGGTTGTAGTTGCCGTAGGGCTCAGCACCGAAAACGCTGATGTCGTAGAGATCAGGTGCGCGCTCGAGCAGCGCCTCCACCGTGCGAATGCCGGCCATGCCGTTGCCGATCACCACCAGCTTCTGCTTGATCGTCTTGTCGAGCATGGTCTGCCTTTCGAATGCCAACGACATCCAGCGGCGACGCGAACGGGCGTCGGCCCATCGGTCGCTTTGGTCATGTTTGAAATTTGGGGGGAGGCCCAACTGCGGGCAGAGCTGATCGTCGCCAATGACGATCGCGAGCCGGTAATTCAAATCTTGTGCCATTCATGTCGGCGACGGAAATCGTAATAATTCAAGGGGGCGAGCCGTGGCTTGCGCGATGTTTGGTGGCGCCGGCGCTCAAATAGTAGCCGCGGACCGATCAGATTATGTGCATGATCAGCGGGAGACGCGGCTGTCGATCGGCGATCGCGCCGGCTTTGGCGGGCGCTCAAAAAGCCATCAGTTTGCGCGCGGTCTAGGCGGGCTTTGCGTTCATGTTGAGCATCGGCGAGTTTGCCGAACCGGCGCTCGAAGTCTCAAGCGCCGGTACGCGTTGGGAAAAACCTGAGTTGCCAAAGTTGGTGCGAAACTTGCTCGAAGGCGAGCAGCATCGGGCGTATCTCAACGACGAGACCGCCGCTCAGCTCACCCGACAATTTGTCCCCCTTTACGCAGCTCCTACCGAGCCTGCTCGCGCGCGCCTGCGTCACGAGGTTTGAGACCATGAAGCTCGACGACTTCAAGAAGGCCGGTCATTGGCCGACACTGCTGGCTGCTTTCCTCTATTTCGACATCAGCTTCATGGCCTGGGTCGCACTTGGACCGCTGATCGTCTACGTCGCCCGCGACATGAACCTTGCGGTCAACGAAAAATTCACGCTGGTCGCGATTCCCGTGTTGGCGGGCGCGCTGCTGCGCGTCCCCATGGGCATTCTGGCCGACATCATCGGCGCCAAGCGCACGGGCGTGATGGCGCAGCTGGTGGTCATGACGGCGACTGCGTGCGTCGCCTATTTCGGACTCCCCAGCAAGCTGGCAGTTGAGCTCTTCGGCATCGTGCTCGGCATTGGCGGCGCCTCGTTTGCCGTCGCGCTGCCTCAGGCCAGCCGCTGGTATCCGCCGCAGTATCAGGGCATCGTGATGGGGATCGCAGGGGCCGGAAACATGGGCGTCGTGCTCGACACGCTGCTCGCTCCGACGATCGCCGAACATTGGGGCTGGCAGGCTGTTTTCGGGGTGCTGCTCATCCCTATGGTCATGGTCCTGATCTACTACATCCTTGCTGCGAAGGATGCGCCCGGTGAACGCAAGCCGATCTCGCTCAAAGCCTATGGCGGCCTGCTGCGCGATCCCGACAGCCGCTGGTTCATGTTCTTCTACTTCATCACCTTCGGCGGCTTCGTCGGCCTCGCTAACGCCCTGCCGCTGTACTTCTCGGTGCAGTACCATGTCTCCGGAGTGGCGGCCGGATTGCTGGTGGCTTTGATTGTCGCTTTCGGCTCCGGTTTCCGTCCGGTCGGCGGATTGATTGCGGACCGGATCGGTGGCATCCGGTCGCTTTCGATCCTCTTCGGCATCGTCGTCGCCGCCTATGTCGTGATTGCCTTCATGCCGGAAGGGCCGGCTGCGCCGGCCCAGGCGGGCTGGTCGCTGACGGACATGCCACGCATTGCGTGGATTTCCGTGCTGTTGTTCTCGATCGGCGTGCTCGCTCTCGGGATGGGCAATGGCGCGGTGTTCCAGCTCATTCCGCTGCGCTTCCGCCACGAGATCGGCCTGATGACCGGCCTCGTCGGCTGTGCAGGCGGCATCGGCGGGTTCTTCCTCGCCCAGGCGCTCGGCACGGCCAAGGGCATGACCGGCGGATTCGGCGCTGGCTTCCTCTTCTTTGGTCTGCTGGCATTGCTCGGCTTCGTCGGACTTGCCATGGTCAAGGTCCGTTGGCGCACCACCTGGGGCGCCGTTTCCGGCGCGCGCGTCTGACCCGACGCGCCGTCGCTCCATAGGCAAGGTGTTCAGGCGTGGCCGGCGCGCATCGCAATCTTCAGGTTCGCGTTGGCTTCGCCAGCGAGACCGGCAAGCGGCCGAACAATGAGGATTATGTCGGTGCCCGCCTCGGCCTGCAGGGGGCGACGGATCGCGATATCGTTGCCGCCGTCGCCGACGGCGTCGGCGGCCACAAGGGTGGGCGTGAGGCGGCGGAGCTCGCCGTCCGCGGCTTTATCGACGCCTATGATTCTCTGCCCGAGACGGCGGGCGTGCGAAGCCGTGCCGCGCGTGCGCTGGAAGCGATCAATAGCTGGATTCATGCGCAGGGCCGCGTCGACCCCGCGTTGCATGGAATGAGCTGCGCCTTCTCCGCGGTGGTGCTGTCGCGGCGAACCTGCCACGTCGTCCACGTCGGGGACACTCGCGTCTACCGCCTGAGCGAAGGGCGCCTCGAGCGTCTGACGACCGACCATGTCGCGGGCCGCGCTGACCTTGCCCACATCCTCAACCGAGGCATCGGTTTCGAGCAGTTCGCCCGCTTCGACTACACGACGATCGGCATGCGTCAGCACGACCGATTTCTGATCTGCAGCGACGGGATCCACGGCATCCTGCCGGATTCGCGCCTTCAGGAGATCCTGGCCGAGCGGACTCCCCCGGAGGATTCCGCGCGGGGAATCGTCGCCGCCGCCCTTGCGGCCGGCAGCAACGACAATTCGACGGCGCTGGTGCTCGACGTCGTCGATCTTCCGCCGGCTGACCGCGACGAGCTCACCGGTTCGATCTCGTCCCTGCCGATCGGCGAGCTGCCTTCGCCCGGTGACGTGATCGACGGATTCCAGCTCGGCGATATCCTTTCGGATGGCCGCTACAGCCGGCTGTTCAAGGCGATCGATGCGGGGCAGGGCGACCGGGAGGTCGTCTTGAAATTTCCGCATCCGCGCATCGCGAGCGAAGGTTCGTTCCGCCTGGCGTTCATTCGTGAAGCCTGGGTCGCCGCACGCGTGCGCAGCATCTGGATCGGCGAGATCATCGAGCTTCCCCTCGAGCGCCAGACCCGGCTCTATTCAGCGATGCCGTTCTACGCGGGGGAGACGCTCGAGCAGCGTCTGAACCGGCCGCCACGATTGTCGCTCGCCGAGGGCACCGCGATTGCGACCAAGCTCGTGCGCGCGGTGGTGGCGCTGCACCGGGCCGGCATCATCCATCGCGACATCAAGCCGGACAACGTGATCCTGCTCGAGAACGGCGGCTTGCGCCTGATCGATCTTGGGGTCGCGCGCGTGCCGCGGTTCGAGGACTTTCCGGCCGAGGACATTCCGGGCACCCCGAGCTACATGGCTCCGGAGCTGTTTGCCGGCAAGCCGGGCGACGAAGCGTCCGACCTCTTCGCCCTCGGCGTCACCGTCTACCGCATGTTCACGCGCTCTTATCCGTTCGGCGAAATCGAGCCGTTCTCGCGCCCGCGCTTCGGCAAGCCGGTGCCGATCTCGCGCTACCGGCCGGAACTGCCGGCCTGGCTCGACGCCGTGATCGGAAAGGCGTTGAACGTCGATCCCGCGCAGCGCTACGCTGATGCCATCGAATTCGCGCATGAGTTGGAGAACGGCGCATCATGGGCAGGTCCGGCGATCGCCAGGCGTCGCTCGCTTCACGACCGCAACCCGCTGTTGTTCTGGAGGATGCTCTGCGCGCTTCAATTCATCATCATCGTCATTCTGGCGAGCATGCTGACGCGACATTGATCGGGCGACGTACGACCGCCCAAATAGGTATTCGCGATGCCCGACAAGGTCCTGATCTATTCCCGCCTGCCGAAGTCATTGACCCAGCGCTTCGCCGACCGCTTCGAGCTGCTCGACGGTGGCGGCAAGCCGGCGCACGAGGTGTTTCCGGCGGACGAGGTCGCGCAGATCCGGGCTCTGATCACGGCCGGCGGGACGCCGCTGGGAGCTGACGACATGGACCGGCTGCCGGCGCTCGGGGCCATCGTCTGCTATGGCACCGGCTATGACGGCGTCGACCTCAAGGCGGCCGCGGCGCGCAACATTGCGGTGGGCCACAGTCCCGGCGCCAATGCCGCGGCGGTGGCGGATGTCGCACTCATGCTGATGCTGGCGAGCACGCGGCGGCTGATGGTCGCCGACGCTTACGTCCGCAATGGTGGATGGGCCGGGGCAAAACCGTCGCCGCTGATGAAGCCGCCGCCGAATCTCGCCGGCTGCAAGGTCGGCGTCTACGGCATGGGCGAGATCGGCCGCAAGATCGCCGCCCGCGTTGCCGCGTTCGAGACCGAGATCGGCTATTTCAACCGCACCCGCTACGACGACCTGCCGTATCAATCTTTCCCGAGCCTCGATGCGCTCGCGCAATGGTGCACCGTGCTGATGATCGCGGTCCGCGCCGGTGCCGAGACCACGCATGTGGTCAATGCCGACCTGCTGAAGAAGCTGGGTCCGGACGGTCATGTCGTCAACATCTCGCGCGGCTCGGTCATCGACGAGCGGGCGCTCGTCGCCGCGTTGAAGGACGGCACCATCGCCGGCGCCGGCCTCGACGTGTTCGAGATTGAACCTCATGCACCGGATGAACTGACGTCGCTGCCGAACGTGGTGGTGACGCCGCATATCGGCGGCAACACCAGGGAGTCGCACGTCGCGATGCAGGCCTGCGTGGTGGCCAATCTCACGGCGTTCTTCGCCGGTGAGAAGCTGCCGTATCAGGTGAAGTAGCCCGCATGAGCGAAGCGACATGCGGGCTACCACTAGCGTCAGCGATCGTCCCTGGGCGCTACGCGATGCTATTCGGGCGCGTGCACGCGCAAGCCGCCAAATCGTTCCTCGCCCGCGCAGAAATATTTTGATGCACTGCACTTCTCTGTGAATTGCGAACCATTCTCGAATGCTTCTAACTCTCGCTGTTCGGACAGAGGATAGCGAGGGCGGCAATGGCGGCGTTCACCTTGAAGATCAACGGGCGCGAGCATCAGGTTGATGTCGATCCCGGCACTCCCTTGCTCTGGGCCATTCGCGACAATGTTGGGCTGACCGGCACCAAATATGGCTGCGGCGTCGCGCAATGCGGAGCTTGCACGGTCTATCTCGACGGCCAGACCGTACGCTCGTGCTCGCTGCCGGTGTCGGCGGTGGGCAAGAGCGAGGTGACCACCATCGAGGGGCTGACCGGCAAGGAAGCGGTGGCCGTGCAGAAGGCGTGGGTCGCGCATGACGTGCCGCAATGCGGCTATTGCCAGTCCGGGCAGGTCATGAGCGCCGCCGCGCTGCTCGGTCTCAATCCCAAGCCCACCGACCAGGACATCGATCTCGCCATGAACGGCAACATCTGCCGCTGCGCCACCTATGTCCGCATCCGCGCCGCGATTCACTCGGCCGCCAAGACTTTGGAGGGCTGATCATGAACCTTCATGTGAAATCTGAAGCCGCCGCGACCTTGTCCCGCCGCTCGCTGCTGAAAGCCGGCGCTGGCTTCGTGCTGGCGACCTATGTCGCGCGAAACGGCATCGCCTACGCGCAGGATGCTGCCGCGGCGAAGTCCGTCAACATCGCGCCGAACACGTTCCTGGTCATCGGCCAGGACGACACCGTGACGGTGCTGTGCAAGCATATCGAGTTCGGGCAGGGGCCGTTCACCGGCATGGCCACCCTGGTCGCCGAGGAGCTCGATGCCGACTGGGCGCAGATGCGCGCGGATCACGCGCCGTCCAATCCCGTGCTCTACAAGAACCTCGCCTTCGGCGTGCAAGGCACTGGCGGATCGAGCGCAATCGCCAATTCCTACGAGCAGATGCGAAAAGTCGGCGCTGCCGCGCGCGCCATGCTGGTGGCAGCCGCCGCCGACGAATGGAAGGTGCCGGCGGAGGAGATCACGGTCGAGAAGGGCATCATCCGCCATACGTCCTCCGGCAAGCAGAGCGGTTTTGGCGCGCTCGCAGCCAAGGCGATGCAGCAGCCGGTGCCCGCGAACCCGCCGCTGAAGGATCCCTCGGCTTTCAGGCTGATCGGCAAGGACGGCGCCGTGACGCGGCTCGACAGCGTCGCCAAGTCGAACGGCTCGGCGGAATACACGCTCGACATCAAGGATCCGGGGACGCTGACCGTGCTGGTGGCGCGCTCGCCGCGCTTCGGCGGCAAGGTGGCCTCGTTCGACGCGGCCGCGGCGAAGGCGGTGCCTGGCGTCATCGATGTCAGGGAGGTGCCGAACGGCGTCGCCGTCTATGCCGAGGGCTTCTGGCCGGCCAAGACCGCGCGGGATCTGCTCAAGATCAGCTGGGACGACAGCAAGGCGGAGATGCGCGGCACGGCGCAGCTGCTAGAGGAGTTTCGCGCCCGCGCTAAGAAGCAGGGCGCCCTGGTAAAGCAGGAGGGCGACGTCGACGCCGAAATCGCCAAGGGCGGCCGGCTGATCGAGACCGAGTTCGTCTTCCCGTATCTAGCGCATGCGCCGATGGAGCCGATCAACGCCTTCCTGCATTGGAAGGGCGACACCGCCTCGGCCCGCTATGGCAGCCAGTTCCCGACGCCGGATCATGCCGTCATCGCGCAAGTGCTCGGGCTCGACATCGCCAAGGTCGATCTCAAGACGATCCTGGCCGGCGGCAGCTTCGGCCGGCGCGCGCAGCAATCGACCCATGTCGCGCTGGAACTGGCCCAGGTCGCCAAGGCAATCGGGCCGGGCCGTCCAGTCAAGCTGGTGTGGACCCGCGAGGACGACATGCGCGGCGGCTACTACCGGCCGTTCAGCCTGCACCGTATGCGCGGCGTGGTCCGCGACGGCAAGATCGTGGCCTGGTCGGATACGATCGTCGGCCAGTCGATCATGAAGGGCTCGGCGTTCGAGGCCATGACCATGAAGAACGGCCTCGATTCGACCGCCTATGAGGGCTCGAACGAGATTCCCTACCAGGTGCCGAACTTCCGCTGCGACCTGCACCAGGTCGATGTCGGCGTGCCCGTGCTGTGGTGGCGCTCGGTCGGCCATACCCATACCGGCTACGCCGTCGAGGCGTTCGTCGACCAGCTGCTCGAGGCCGCCGGGCAGGATCCGGTGGAGGGGCGCCTCGCCATGATGGCGGACAAGCCGCGCCATGCCGGTGTGCTCAAGGCGGTCGCCAAGCTGGCGGACTGGAAGGGCGCCAAGGTCGAGGCCGGCCGCGCCCGTGGCGTCGCCGTGGTCGAGAGCTTCAACACTTTTGTCGCCCAGGTGGTCGAGCTGTCGATGGGCGCCGAGGGACCCGTCGTGCACAAGGTCTGGTGTGCCGTCGACTGTGGCGTTGCGGTCAATCCGGACATCATCCGCGCCCAGATGGAAGGCGGCATCGGCTTTGCCCTCGGCCACATCCTCTATGCACAGCAGCCGCTCGACGAGGGCCGTCCGGTGGCGGGCAATTTCGACAGCTACCGCTCTCTGCGCATCAACGAGATGCCGGAGGTCGAGGTGGTCATCGTGCCGTCGACGGAGAAGCCGTCGGGGGTCGGCGAGCCCGGCGTGCCGCCGCTGGGGCCTGCGGTCGCCAACGCCATGGCGAAGCTCGGCCTGCCGCGACCGACGCAATTGCCGATTCGGCCGGGAGACAGCGCATGAGCCTGGTCAGAACGGGGACGATGGCGCTGCTCGCCGGAAGCCTGGTTGCGATTGCGATCGCGACCTATCCGGGTCTGCGGCGCGCCGATGCGGCGCCGGAGGCGAGCCGCGTGGCTGGAAGCCTGAAGCCGGTGGCGGACTTCGGTGGGATCAAGGACAAGAACGAGCGCGCCGTGGCGCTGTTCGAGGAAGCCGGCAAGGTGCTGCAGTCGCCGCGCTGCATGAACTGCCACCCGGCCGGCGATCGGCCGACCCAGACCGACCGGATGATTCCGCACCAGCCGCTGGTGGTCCGCGGCGAGGCCGGCATGGGCGCGCCCGGCGGGCTCGCCTGCACGACCTGTCACCACGAGGCCAATTTCGACGCGGCGCGGGTGCCCGGCAATCCGAAGTGGCAGCTGGCTCCGATCGAGATGGCCTGGCAGGGCCGCTCACTCGGCCAGATCTGCAGCCAGATCAAGGATCCGAAGCTCAACGGCGGCAAGACCATGGCCCAGCTGGTTCACCATATGGCTGAGGATGAGCTGGTCGGCTGGGGCTGGACGCCGGGCGCCGGGCGGACGCCAGCGCCGGGCAGCCAGAAGCAGTTCGGCGAGCTGATCAAGGCCTGGGCCGACGCCGGCGCGGCCTGCCCGAAGGGTTGACCTGATCGTTTTACCACGGCAGGCTCTTGCTCCGCCGTTGTAGGCTTGAGCCGCTGACGGAGAGGGATCGCAGCTCCTCATCCGTCGCAAGTGGTGCGATTTTTGCTCCTGGGGTCTTGGCAAGTCGCCATTCACCCGTTAAAGAACCGGCTTCCGGGTGGGCTGGCTGTTGCTGGCTCGCCCGTGCGCGCATTCCGAAAGCTTGGAGAGAGCCAGCATTCTTTTTGAGGATATCCGATCGGATGACTCAGAAGGAACGAGGATCTTCTGCTCTCGAAAATGCCGCAGGGGGAGGTCGGTCCGCCGATCCCCTCGTCCTGTCCGAGACTGCAGGCGCCGGCGCGGAAATGCAATTTCCTCAATGGCTTAATCATACGGCCTGCATAGACGGGTGAAGACCGGATTTCGCCATGTCTGTCCGCGTTTGTCGCGGTGGCGTGCAGGTTTGGTTCGAACCTCGACACTCCCCGGGCCGAGAGGCCTTGGGAAGGGCAGGCTATTCATCGTCGTTCTGCCTGACGTGTCCTCGAGGTCTTTTGCGTCCAAGAGGTCGGGTTCGGTGGGGCGGCGGGTTTAACCCGGCGGTCCCGCTTACGGGCGAAGGCCGCCAACCGGAGAGAGCTTGCTGTGGAACGAGCGGCAAAGAAAGAGGCGGTCGACGAGCTGCACGAGGTCTTCAAGACCACGGGCGTCGCGGTCGTCGCTCACTATTCCGGCCTCACCGTGGCCCAGATGCAGAAGCTGCGCACGCAGATGAAGCAGGCGGGCGCGTCGGTGAAGGTCTCGAAGAACCGTCTCGCCAAAATTGCTCTTGAAGGCACGGACGTCGTCGGCATCGGTCCCCTGTTGAAGGGGCCGACCGTGATCGCAACTTCAAACGATCCTGTCGCGGCGCCCAAGGTTGCCATGGAATTCGCCAAGGCGAACGATAAGTTCGTCATTCTCGGCGGCTCCATGGGTAAAACCGTCCTGAATGTCGACAGCGTCAAGGCTCTCGCCTCGCTGCCGTCGCTGGACGAACTGCGCGGCAAGCTCGTCGGCCTGATCCAGGCTCCGGCGACCAAGCTCGCTCAGCTCGCCAATGCACCCGCGGCCAAGGTCGCGCGCGTCATTCAGGCTCATGCCTCAAAGGGCGAAGCGGCCTGACGCCCTTCGCAAACACTCACAACCTGGTTTCGAACCGAACCTACTCAAGGAACTACATCAATGGCTGACCTGCAGAAGATCGTCGACGACCTCTCGAGCCTCACCGTTCTCGAGGCCGCTGAGCTCGCGAAGCTCCTGGAAGAGAAGTGGGGCGTGTCCGCCGCTGCCGCCGTCGCGGTGGCTGGCCCGGCCGCTGCTGCCGCCGCTCCGGCGGAAGAGAAGACCGAGTTCACCGTTGTCCTGGCTTCGGCCGGCGACAAGAAGATCGAGGTCATCAAGGAAGTCCGCGCCATCACCGGCCTGGGCCTGAAGGAAGCCAAGGACCTGGTCGAGGGCGCTCCGAAGCCGGTCAAGGAAGGCGTCAACAAGGACGAGGCCGAGAAGATCAAGGCTCAGCTCGAGAAGGCTGGCGCCAAGATCGAGCTCAAGTAATCGATCGCGAGGCGAGGCTCTCGGGCGGCCATCAGGCAGGCCCGAGCGTTTCGAGCAATTCTGGTGACCGGGTGGTAACATCGCCCGGTCATCATGCGGACAAGGAGTTTTGCAGAGGTGTCGGGCGTAGCTCGAAATTGCTGCAAAAGGCGTGCAACAGGATCGCCCGTTGCGGGCCAGACACGAAAATGTGTGGAGATTGTGGGGCTTGCCCCTCGAATCTCGGTTATCGTCGGCCCATATTGGGTCGGCAGCACGAAAAGCCGGTTATCGGTGGAGTGGCGTCTCCGTCCGTGGACCGTTGGGAGATAGGCAATTTCGGGCTTTTGCAGTCCGTGACGAGATGGTTGTGACGAGCGGGTGCGTCCTCGCGCCTCGCGCGTCGTTTTGCGTTTTGGTGGTCTGAAGAACAGATCTGGGACGTTTCCGTTCCGCGCTCTGCGCTTTCGACCTTCGAGATGGATCGAAATTCAACCCGGGATGGCGGTGGCAGCCGCTGTTTCGGAAGGATCGCCCCTTCGGGCGACGACATGAGAGGCCACGATGGCGCAGCAGACATTCACCGGTCGCAAACGCGTTCGCAAGTTTTTTGGACACATCAAGGAAGTCGCGGAGATGCCGAACCTCATCGAGGTTCAGAAGGCATCCTACGATCAGTTCCTGATGGTGGACGAGCCCACGGGCGGGCGGCCGGATGAGGGCCTGCAGGCGGTGTTCCGCTCGGTGTTCCCGATCTCCGACTTCTCGGGCACCTCGATGCTGGAATTCGTCCGCTACGAGTTCGAGCCGCCGAAGTACGACGTCGACGAGTGCCGCCAGCGCGGCATGACCTTCGCTGCGCCGCTCAAGGTGACGCTCCGCCTCATCGTGTTCGATATCGATGAGGAAACCGGCGCCAAGTCGGTCAAGGACATCAAGGAGCAGGACGTGTACATGGGCGACATTCCGCTCATGACCATGAACGGCACCTTCATCGTCAACGGCACCGAGCGCGTCATCGTCTCGCAGATGCACCGGTCGCCCGGCGTGTTCTTCGACCACGACAAGGGCAAGACCCATTCGTCGGGCAAGCTGCTGTTCGCCGCCCGCGTCATCCCGTATCGCGGCTCCTGGCTCGACATCGAGTTCGACGCCAAGGACATCGTGTTCGCGCGCATCGATCGTCGCCGCAAGCTGCCGGTGACGTCGCTGATGTTCGCGCTCGGCCTCGACGGCGAGACCATCCTGTCGACCTTCTACAAGAAGCTGATCTACAAGCGCATCAAGGAAGGCTGGCGCGTTCCGTTCGACGCCAACCGCTTCCGCGGCTACTCGACCGTCAACGACCTGATCGACGCCGACACCGGCAAGGTCGTGCTCGAAGCCGGCAAGAAGCTCACCGTCCGTGCCGCCCGCCAGCTCCAGGAGAAGGGGCTGAAGGCGCTGCGCATGTCGGATGAGGAGCTGCTCGGCAACTATATCGCCGAGGATCTCGTCAACCCGAAGACCGGCGAGATCTACGCCGAGGCCGGCGAGGAGATCACCGACAAGCTGTTCAAGGTGCTGAACGAGCAGGGCTACAAGGACCTGCCGCTGCTCGACATCGACCACGTCAATGTCGGTCCGTACATCCGCAACACGCTGTCGGCCGACAAGAACATGACGCGTGAGGACGCGCTGTTCGACATCTACCGCGTGATGCGTCCGGGTGAGCCGCCGACGCTCGATTCCGCGCAGGCGATGTTCCAGTCGCTGTTCTTCGATGCCGAGCGCTACGACCTTTCCGCGGTCGGCCGCGTCAAGATGAACATGCGCCTCGAGCTCGATGCCCCGGACACCCAGCGCACGCTGCGCAAGGAAGACATCCTGGCGGTCATCAAGACCCTGGTCGACCTGCGCGACGGCAAGGGCGAGATCGACGACATCGACCATCTCGGCAACCGTCGCGTCCGCTCGGTCGGCGAACTGATGGAGAACCAGTACCGGATCGGCCTGCTCCGCATGGAGCGCGCCATCAAGGAGCGCATGTCGAGCGTCGACATCGACACCGTGATGCCGCAGGACCTGATCAACGCCAAGCCTGCCGCCGCTGCCGTGCGCGAGTTCTTCGGCTCGTCGCAGCTGTCGCAGTTCATGGACCAGACCAATCCGCTGTCGGAGATCACCCACAAGCGCCGCCTGTCGGCGCTTGGCCCGGGCGGTCTGACCCGCGAGCGCGCCGGCTTCGAGGTGCGCGACGTGCATCCGACGCATTACGGCCGCATCTGCCCGATCGAGACGCCGGAAGGTCCGAACATCGGCCTGATCAACTCGCTCGCGACGTTCGCGCGCGTGAACAAGTATGGCTTCGTCGAGACGCCGTACCGCAAGGTCAAGGACGGTCGGGTCACCGACGAGGTGATCTATCTGTCGGCGATGGAGGAGGGGCGCTATCGCGTCGCGCAGGCCAACGTGCCGCTCGATGCCAAGGGCCGCTTCACCGAGGACCTGGTGGTCTGCCGTCACGCCGGCGAAGTGCTGCCGGTGACGCCGGACAAGGTCGACTACATGGACGTGTCGCCGAAGCAGCTGGTTTCGGTCGCCGCCGCGCTGATCCCGTTCCTCGAGAACGACGACGCCAACCGCGCGCTGATGGGCTCGAACATGCAGCGCCAGGCGGTGCCGCTGGTTCGCGCCGAGGCGCCGTTCGTCGGCACCGGCATGGAAGGCGTCGTCGCCCGTGACTCGGGCGCTGCGATCGCAGCGCGCCGCTCGGGCGTGATCGACCAGATCGACGCCACCCGCGTCGTCATCCGCGCCACCGAGGATCTCGATCCGACCAAGTCGGGCGTCGATATCTACCGTCTCATGAAGTACCAGCGCTCCAACCAGTCGACCTGCATCAACCAGCGTCCGCTGGTGAAGGTCGGCGACATCGTCAAGAAGGGCGACATCATCGCGGACGGTCCGTCGACCGACCTCGGCGAGCTCGCGCTCGGCCGCAACGTGCTGGTCGCGTTCATGCCGTGGAACGGCTACAACTTCGAGGACTCCATCCTGCTCTCCGAGCGGATCGTGAAGGAGGACGTCTTCACCTCGATCCACATCGAGGAATTCGAGGTGATGGCCCGCGACACCAAGCTGGGTCCGGAGGAAATCACGCGCGACATTCCGAACGTGTCGGAAGAGGCGCTGAAGAACCTCGACGAAGCCGGTATCGTCTACATCGGTGCGGAAGTCCGCGCCGGCGACATCCTGGTCGGCAAGATCACGCCGAAGGGCGAGAGCCCGATGACGCCGGAAGAGAAGCTGCTGCGCGCCATCTTCGGTGAGAAGGCCTCGGACGTCCGCGACACCTCGCTGCGGGTGCCGCCGGGCGTGCAGGGCACGATCGTCGAAGTCCGCGTGTTCAACCGCCACGGCGTCGACAAGGACGAGCGTGCGCTGGCGATCGAGCGGGAAGAAATCGAGCGTCTCGCCAAGGACCGTGACGACGAGCAGGCGATCCTGGACCGCAACGTCTACAGCCGTCTCGCCGACATGCTGGATGGCCGCCAGGGCATCTCCGGTCCGAAGGGCTTCAAGAAGGACACCAAGATCTCGCGCGCGGTGCTCGACGAGTATCCGAAGTCGCAGTGGTGGCTGTTCGCCTCGGCCAACGACAAGCTGATGGCCGAGATCGAGGCCATGCGGAAGCAGTACGACGAGTCGAAGAAGGGGCTTGAACAGCGCTTCCTCGACAAGGTCGAGAAGCTGCAGCGTGGCGACGAACTGCCGCCGGGCGTGATGAAGATGGTCAAGGTCTTCGTCGCGGTGAAGCGCAAGATCCAGCCGGGCGACAAGATGGCCGGCCGTCACGGCAACAAGGGCGTCGTCTCCAAGATCGTTCCGATCGAGGACATGCCGTTCCTCGAGGACGGCACCCACGCGGACATCGTGCTGAACCCGCTGGGCGTGCCCTCGCGCATGAACGTCGGTCAGATCCTCGAGACGCATCTCGGCTGGGCTTGCGCCGGCCTCGGCAAGCGCATCGCCCAGACGGTCGATGCCTATCTGTCGAAGCAGGACGTCAAGCCGCTGAAGGAGACCTTGAAGCGGATCTACGGTGAGGACGAGACCATCAAGTCGCTCAACGACAGCGAGTTGATCGAGCTCGGTCACAATCTGAGCCGCGGCGTGCCGATCGCCACTCCGGTGTTCGACGGCGCCAAGGAAGCCGACATCGAGGAGATGCTGAAGCTCGCGGGTCTCGACGCCTCGGGTCAGTCGACCGTCTATGACGGCCGCACCGGCGATCCGTTCGATCGCAAGGTGACGGTGGGCTACATCTACATGCTCAAGCTGCACCATCTGGTCGACGACAAGATCCATGCGCGCTCGATCGGCCCGTACTCGCTGGTGACGCAGCAGCCGTTGGGCGGCAAGGCCCAGTTCGGCGGTCAGCGTTTCGGCGAAATGGAGGTGTGGGCGCTCGAAGCCTATGGCGCGGCCTACACGCTGCAGGAGATGCTGACGGTGAAGTCGGACGACGTCGCCGGCCGCACCAAGGTCTACGAGGCGATCGTGCGCGGCGACGACACGTTCGAGGCCGGTATTCCGGAATCGTTCAACGTGCTGGTCAAGGAAATGCGCTCGCTCGGCCTCAACGTCGACCTGCACAACTCCAAGCTCGGACCGGCGCCGACGTCGGAAGCCGCCGAGTAAGCCGATAGATCAGGCCCGGCCGTCTCGGACGGCCGGGTGCCGGCGCCTTCGTCCCGCGGGTCAGGGACAGGGCGCCGCCTGCAAGAGATTTTCGAATTTGCGGCCGACCCCCGATCGGCCCGCGAGGAGAATACGATGAACCAAGAAATTATGAATCTCTTCAATCCGACGACGCCGGCTCAGGTCTTCGACCAGATCCGGATCTCGATTGCGTCGCCAGAGAAGATTCTGTCCTGGTCCTACGGCGAGATCAAGAAGCCGGAAACGATCAACTACCGCACCTTCAAGCCCGAGCGCGACGGCCTGTTCTGCGCCCGCATCTTCGGGCCGATCAAGGACTACGAGTGCCTGTGCGGCAAGTACAAGCGGATGAAGTACAAGGGCATCATCTGCGAGAAGTGCTCGGTCGAGGTGACGTTGTCGCGCGTCCGGCGCGAGCGCATGGGCCATATCGAGCTCGCCGCTCCCGTCGCGCACATCTGGTTCCTGAAGTCGCTGCCGTCGCGCATCGGCCTGCTGCTGGACATGACGCTGAAGGATCTCGAGCGGATCCTCTATTTCGAATATTACGTCGTCCTCGAGCCGGGTCTGACCGCGCTCAAGGACCGTCAGCTGCTGTCCGAGGACGAGTACCTCAAGGCGCAGGACGAGTACGGCCAGGACAGCTTCACCGCCATGATCGGCGCCGAGGCCATCCGTGAGCTGCTGCGCGGCCTCGAGCTCGAGAAGCTCGAGCAGACGCTGCGTGCCGAGATGCAGGAGACCGACTCCGACATCAAGCACAAGAAGCTCGCCAAGCGCCTGAAGATCGTCGAGGCGTTCCGCCACTCCGGCAACAAGCCGGAATGGATGATCATGACCGTGGTTCCGGTGATCCCGCCGGACCTGCGGCCGCTGGTGCCGCTCGACGGCGGCCGCTTCGCGACATCGGACCTCAACGACCTCTATCGCCGCGTCATCAACCGCAACAACCGCCTGAAGCGGCTGATGGAGCTGCGCGCCCCCGACATCATCATCCGCAACGAGAAGCGCATGCTTCAGGAAGCGGTCGATGCGCTGTTCGACAACGGCCGCCGCGGCCGCGTCATCACCGGCGCCAACAAGCGTCCGCTGAAGTCCTTGGCCGACATGCTCAAGGGCAAGCAGGGCCGCTTCCGTCAGAACCTGCTCGGCAAGCGCGTCGACTATTCCGGCCGTTCGGTCATCGTGGTCGGTCCCGAGTTGCGCCTGCATCAGTGCGGCCTGCCGAAGAAGATGGCGCTCGAGCTGTTCAAGCCGTTCATCTACTCGCGGCTCGATGCCAAGGGCCTGTCGACGACGGTCAAGCAGGCCAAGAAGCTGGTGGAGAAGGAGCGTCCGGAGGTCTGGGACATCCTGGACGAGGTCATCCGCGAGCATCCCGTGCTGCTGAACCGCGCCCCGACCCTGCATCGCCTCGGCATTCAGGCGTTCGAGCCGGTTCTGATCGAGGGCAAGGCGATCCAGCTGCATCCGCTGGTCTGCTCGGCGTTCAACGCCGACTTCGACGGCGACCAGATGGCCGTGCACGTTCCGCTGTCGCTGGAAGCGCAGCTGGAAGCGCGCGTCCTGATGATGTCGACCAACAACATCCTGCATCCGGCCAATGGTCAGCCGATCATCGTGCCGTCGCAGGACATCGTGCTCGGTCTCTACTACGTCTCGATCATGCGCGAGGGCATGAACGGCCAGGGCATGGCGTTCGGCAACATGGCCGAGCTCGAGCATGCGCTGCACGCCAAGGCCATCCATCTCCACACCAAGATCAAGTATCGCTGGGAGGGGATGAACGAGGAAGGCAATATCTCCAAGCGCTGGATCGAGACCACCGCGGGCCGCGTCATGCTCGGCAATCTGCTGCCGAAGCATCCGCGCGTCACCTTCGAGGTCATCAACAAGCTGATGACCAAGCGCGAGATCTCGGGCGTCATCGATCAGGTCTACCGTCACTGCGGTCAGAAGGAGACGGTGATCTTCTGCGACCGCATCATGGCGCTCGGCTTCTACAACGCCTTCAAGGCGGGCATCTCGTTCGGCAAGGACGACATGGTCGTGCCGGCGGGCAAGTGGAAGATCGTCGACAGCACCCGTACGCTGGCGAAGGATTTCGAGCAGCAGTACAATGACGGCCTGATCACCCATGGCGAGAAGTACAACAAGGTCGTCGACGCCTGGTCGAAGGCCTCGGAAGAGATCGCCAAGGAGATGATGAAGGAGATCTCCGTCACCAAGAAGACGGCGACGGGGGCGGATGCCGACATCAACTCGATCTACATGATGTCGCATTCCGGTGCGCGTGGTTCGCCGGCCCAGATGCGTCAGCTCGCCGGCATGCGCGGCCTGATGGCCAAGCCGTCGGGTGAGATCATCGAGACGCCGATCATCTCGAACTTCAAGGAAGGCCTCTCGGTTCTCGAGTACTTCAACTCGACCCACGGCGCCCGCAAGGGCCTCGCGGACACCGCGTTGAAGACCGCGAACTCGGGTTACCTGACCCGCCGTCTGGTCGACGTCGCGCAGGACTGCATCATCACGCAGGACGATTGCGGCACCCATCTCGGCATCAAGATGCGCGCCATCGTCGACGCCGGCACGGTCGTGGCCTCGCTCGGCTCGCGCATCCTCGGCCGCGTGCCGTGCGATGACGTGCGCGATCCGGCCACCGGCAACGTGCTGATCAAGGCCGGCACGCTGATGGAGGAGAGCCATATCGACGCCATCCAGCAGGCTGGCGTCCAGGAGGTGAAGATCCGTTCGGCGCTCACCTGCGAGCTCGTCAACGGCATCTGCAAGATGTGCTACGGGCGCGATCTGGCCCGCGGCACTCCGGTCAACCACGGTGAAGCTGTCGGCGTCATCGCCGCGCAGTCGATCGGTGAGCCGGGCACGCAGCTGACGATGCGCACGTTCCACATCGGCGGCGCCGCGCAGCTCAACGAACAGTCCTTCGTCGAATCCAACTTCGAGGGCAAGGTCGTGATCCGCAACAAGGCGATCGCTCGCAACAGCGAGGGTCACCTGATCGCGATGGTCCGCAACATGGTGGTTGCGATCGTCGACGCCGACGGCACCGAGCGTGCAACGCACCGTATCCAGTACGGCGCGCGCATGCATATCGACGAGGGCGACACGATCAAGCGCGGCCAGCGCATTGCCGAGTGGGATCCCTACACCCGTCCGATCCTCACGGAAGCCGAGGGTACGATCGGGTTCGAGGATCTGACCGAAGGTCTGTCGATCTCGGAAACGCTCGACGAATCCACTGGTATCGCCAAGCGCGTCGTCATCGACTGGCGCGGGACGCGCGGTGGCGCGGACCTGCGTCCGGCGATCGTGATCAAGGGCAAGGACGGCAAGGTGCTCAAGCTCGCCCGCGGCGGCGATGCGCGGTACATGCTGTCGGTCGACGCGATCCTTTCGGTCGACGTCGGGGCGACGGTGAAGCCGGGCGACATCCTGGCGCGTATCTCGACCGAGAGCGCCAAGACGCGCGACATCACCGGCGGTCTGCCGCGGGTGGCGGAGCTGTTCGAAGCGCGCAAGCCGAAGGATGCCGCGATCATCGCCGAGATCGCCGGCACCATCCGGTTCGGTCGCGACTACAAGAACAAGCGTCGCATTTCGATCGAGCCGGTCGACAAGACCGAGGAGGCGCGCGAGTACCTGATCCCGAAGGGCAAGCACATCCATCTGCAGGATGGCGACATCGTCGAAAAGGGTGACTTCATCGTCGAAGGCAACCCGGCTCCGCACGACATTCTGGCGATCAAGGGCATCGAGGAGCTCGCGGCCTATCTGGTCAACGAGATCCAGGAGGTCTACCGGCTGCAGGGCGTGCTCATCAACGACAAGCACATCGAGGTGATTGTCCGTCAGATGCTGCAGAAGATCGAGGTCACCGACCAGGGCGACACCGACATGATCTCGGGCGAACAGGTCGACAAGATCGAGTTCGACGTGCTGAACGCGAAGGCGAAGGAGGAGGGCAAGAAGCCCGCCACCGGCAACCCGGTTCTGCTCGGCATCACCAAGGCGAGCCTGCAGACCCGGTCGTTCTTCTCGGCGGCCTCGTTCCAGGAGACCACCCGCGTCCTCACCGAGGCGGCGGTCAACGGCAAGATCGATCCGCTCGAGGGCCTGAAGGAGAACGTCATCGTCGGCCGACTGATTCCGGCCGGCACCGGTGCCTCCATGGCCCGCATCCGCGAGGTCGCACTGAAGCGCGACAAGCTGATTCTCGACGAGCGCGAGAAGCAGGCGGCGGTCGTGCCGTCGCAGCCCGAGCCTCAGCCGCTCGCACTGCCGCCGGCGGAGTAAAAAGGGCGCTACGGCTGGACCCGGCGGTGCCGGGTTCTTCCGTGCGTTCATCAACCGTAGAAAAGGCCGGCTCTTGCCGGCCTTTTCTTGACAGGATCTTCTCTCTCTGCCGCGCTGCTGCCCCGTTGTTCATCTTCCCTTCAGGGACAAAGGCGCTTCTGGGAACATCAGATCCGCTGAGCTGATTTCCGTCCACTGCCGTGGCGATGCGCCGATTGCTCGGGCGCAAATCCTGTGCGGGCGCGGGTACGCGGCGGCAGATCGAGCCCCGAGGGTGGCAGGACCCGTGACACGGACGACCGGCGACGTCGCTGACAGCCGGAGATGGCGGAACTTCGATGCTTGACCTTGCGATTGTTGGTGGCGGTCCGGGTGGCCTGATGAGCGCCTGGTACCTGAGGCGGAAGCTCGGCGATCTCTGCAAGGTGACGATCTTCGAAGCGTCCGACCGTCTCGGCGGCAAGATCGTGACGCGCAAGTTCGACACGGCACCTGCGATGTACGAGGCGGGCGTTGCCGAGATCTACGACTACTCGATGACCGGTCCCGATCCGCTGCGCGAGCTGATCCAGCATTTCGGCCTGCAGACGATTCCGATGGATGCGTTGCAGGTGCAGCTCGATGGCGAGCTGCTCGACGACGTGCCGGGCCTGCGCCGCAAGTATGGGCCGAAGACGGCGGCCGCGGTCGAGGCGTTCCGCAATCGCTGCTCCGAGGTGATGTCGCCGGTCGAATATTACGAGGGCGTCGGCGCCCACGACAACGAGCACCCCTGGGCGTACGTCACCTGCGAGGAACTGCTCGACAAGGAGGTCGACGATCCCACGGCCAAGCGCTTCTTCAAGGTGATGTCGCGCTCCGACCTCGCGACCGAGGCGCACAACACCAATGGGCTCAATGCGCTCAAGAACTTCGTGATGGATATCGACGACTACATTGGCCTGTATTCGATCCAGAACGGCAACGAGCAGCTGATCGAGTGCCTGCGTTCGGAAGTCGACGCCGACATTCAGCTCAACCACCGTGTGCTTCGCATCGGCAAGACCGAGCAGGGCCGCTACCGGCTCAACATGATGAACGGCAAGGGGCCGGAGACGCGCGAGTTCGATCTCGTGCTGGTGTGCCTGCCGCATTCCTGGCTGTCGACGGTTGGCTGGGACGGCGAGAAGCTGCGCCAGTCGATGGTCAAGCACATCGCCTATTTCGACCGGCCTGCGCACTATCTGCGCGTGTCGATCCTGTTCGATGCGCCGTTCTGGGGCGACAAGATCCCCGGCTCCTGGTTCATGTCGGAGGCGTTCGGCGGCTGCTGCGTCTACAACGAAGGCTCGCGCCACGATGTCGGCAAATACGGCGTGCTGAACTGGCTGATCGCGGGCTCCGATGCGCTCGCCTTTGCCAACCTGTCGGACCAGGAGCTGATCGACGCCGCGCTGAAGTCGCTGCCGGCGGCGCTGGGCGATGCGCGCGCGCACTTCATGGAAGGCAAGATCCATCGCTGGCTGTCGTCGGTGAATGCGCTGCCCGGCGGCCTGCCGGTGCGCGACGTCATGACGAATCACCGGCCGGAGCCGAAGGAGCATCCCGGCATCGTGGTGGTCGGCGACTATCTGTTCGATTCGACCCTCAACGGCCTGCTCGATTCCTCCGATGCCGCCACCGACATCATCCTGACCGAGATGATGCGGCTGCGCCGCGTTCGCTCGCAGGCCGAGACGCCGCTGTCGGACAAGATCGACCGCAGCTATTTCGACGATTATCGCGGGCAGGGGCCGTATGGCGAAGCCTGGGCGCAGTTCACCGATCCGGACTACCTGACTAGCCTGATCAAGATCGTCTGGAACAAGGGTCAGGGAAAAGCCAAAGGCAAAGACAAGGGCTACAAGCTGCTGGTGGCGGGCTCCGCCAGCGGCGAGCTGGTCGGGGCGCTGCGCGACCGCGGCATCGACGCCTGGGGCATCGAGAACAACCGCTACATCCACGGCAAGACGCCGAAGGCGCTCCGGAAATACAACAAGCTCGGCTCGGTCACCGACATGCCGTTCAAGGCCGGCGAGTTCGACTTCGTGTTCGAGACCTGCCTCTGCCACCTCGGCGACAAGCAGGTGGCGCGGGCGATTCGCGAGCTCAACCGCGTGGTCAAGACCGGCCTGGTGTTCGGCTCGATCACCTCGGACATGGCGCCGGCGCTGGTCGACCGCTACGATCTGCTGCGCGGGGTCAAGAAGCTCGGCACCTGGTGGGAATGGTCCGAGCTGTTCTTCGGCAACGGCTTCGACCTCGCCATGCACCGCCGCGATTGCACCGACGAGGTGTGGGCCGCGACCTTGGCGGCCAACAAGGGCCCGGGCCAGTGGTACGCGGACGCGGACAGCCTGCGCTACTCCTTCTTCGACAAGGTCGAGGACGAAGATTGAGGACGCTGGCCGCGGCGCTGTGTAGATGTTAAAGGCCTGACGCGCAGGGCCGGCGCTTCGTCGGCCACGCTGCTTCGGTTGGTTGCATGGCGCCCAAGAAACCAGAGTCAGAGTCGAGACCGGCCTCCAAATCAGGCTCGAAGCGAGGTTCGAAATCCAGGTCTGCCTCGGCTGCGCCCGGTCAGACCGCGGACGATCGGATCGCCGGCGAACGGATTGCGGCGGCCGCCGGTGCCGCTGCCGAGATCGCAAAACGGCTTTCTGGAACCGCCGCGCCGGAGGCGCCGCAGACGCCCGAATCGCCGACGGCAACTCAAGCACCGGTTGCCGCCCCGCCACCGACGTCCGAAGCCTCCGCGCCATTGCCGGCCAGCACACCGCCGGCGGCAGCAAAGCCGGCTCAGCCCTCCAAGCCGGCGCAGCCCTCCAAGCCGCCACAGGCCAGCAAGCCTGCGCCGCCGCCGTCCGACGACGATGACGATGAGGACGGCGAGGATGAGGACGACGATCTCGACGACGATGATGATGACGAGGAACTCGTCGTCTATAGCGCGCGCGAGGCCGCCGGCGCGCTCGCGACGATCTACGGCTTCGTCAGGCCGCTGCTGTCAAAATACAAAAAGATGCTGGCCTTCGTGACGATCGGCGTTGTCATCGAGACGCTGTTCAACGTCATCATGCCGCTCAGCCTGAAGTTCCTGATCGACGACGCGCTCGGCGAGGAGGATTTCGAGGCGCTCTACCGAATCCTCGGCGTGCTGGCAGTGGCCGGCATCTTCACGTCGATCGTTGCCGTGCTCTACGAGCGCTGGGATGCGCGGCTAGCCGCCGGCATCATCTCGGATGTCCGCACGCGGCTGTTCGATCACGTCCAGAACCTGCCGGCCGCGTATTTCCAACGCACCAAGCGCGGCGAGATCCTGTCGCGCTTCTCGGTCGACATGTCCGCGTTCGAAGGCGTGGTGAAGAGCTTCGCCAACAGCGCCGCGCTGCCGCTCCTGGAGTTGATCGCCGGCATCATCCTGATGCTGTTCCTCAACTGGCAGCTCGCCGCGATCGCGCTGCTGGTCTTCCCGATCACCCTGATCGGCCCGCGCATGCTGACGCCAAAGGCGGTGCAGGCCAATTACGAGCAGAAGCTCAACGAGGCGGGCCTGCTCGGTGTGATCCAGGAGAACATCGCAGCGCAGGCCGTGATCAAGGCCTTCAGCCTGCACCGCAAGGTGTTCGGCTGGTTCTCGTTCCGCAACGACCAGGCGCGGCGCAAGATGGCCGACGCGATGTTCCTGTCGACCATGGTCGAGCGCACCGTCACCATCTCGGTGCTGCTGCTGCATCTCGTGGTGCTCGCCCTCGGTGCCTACCTGGCGACCAAGGGGCAGATCACGATCGGCACCTTCGTCACCTTCGAGAGCGCGTTCTGGGAGGTGTCCTACAACATCGCCCATGTCATGCACTTCGTCCCGGTGTCGATCTCGTCGGCGGCCGCGATTCGCCACATGCAGGAGCTGTTGGACGAGCCGACCCGCGGCGCCGACCGGCCGGGCGCGCCGGATCTGCCGCGCATCAGCCACGACATCACCTTCGAGCGCGTCAGCTTCCAGTATGAAGGCAGCCAGTCCCCGGTGCTCGACAATCTCAGCCTCAGGCTCGATGTCGGCAAGCGCATCGCGATCGTGGGACCGTCGGGGTCGGGCAAGAGCACGCTGCTCAACCTGATTCTGCGGCTCTATGTCCCCGACGAAGGGCGCGTCACCATCGACGGCGTCGACATCCGGAAGGTGACGCGCGATTCGCTGCGCGGCAGCATGGCCGTGGTGTTCCAGGACAACATGCTGTTCAACATGTCGCTGCGGGAGAACATCCGGCTCGGCAAGGAGGGAGCGACCGACGAGGAGGTGGAGGAGGCCGCCAAGAAGGCCGAGATCCATCGCTACATCATGAGCCTGCCGCAGAAATACGACACCTTCGTCGGCGAGCGCGGCGACACCCTGTCGGGCGGCCAGCGCCAGCGCATCGCGATCGCCCGCGCCATCATCCGCAATCCTTCCGTGCTGCTGCTCGACGAGGCGACCTCGGCGCTCGACCAGACCACGGAAGCCGCGATCAACCGCACCTTGCTCAAGGTCGCGAAGGGCCGCACCATGATCTGGTCGACCCACCGCCTGACCTCGGTGGTCGAGATGGACGAGATCATCGTGATCTCCGGCGGCCGCGCCATCGAGCGCGGCAGCCATGCCGAGCTGCTCGCCAAGAACGGGACCTATCGCAAGCTGTGGGACGACCAGGGTCACCAGCCCAGCCGGCTCGATCAGGCCGACGACGACAGTGATGACGATGAGGACGACGAGGATGACGAGGATGACGAGGAATAGGCGCTGAGCGATCCGCGCGCCAGCCGGTGCCTCACGCCGCGTCCGAGCGAGACCGCAAAGCGCGCCCAGCGCTGGGCCAGCCAATAGGGGCCGGTGCCGATCGAGACCGATCGAAAATTCCAGGCCTTCTCCAACGACCATGCATCGCAGGCCGTCTTGATCGGATCGTCGTAGAACGCCGCGATCTTGACCTCGCTCATGCCGTCGGTGGCCAGCCAGCGCGGGATGTGGAGGCTGCAGAGGCGCTCGACGTCGGTGAACACCTTGTCTGAGCCGGTGCCGGTGACCGGGCAGGTGGTGCAGAACGCGTCGCCGACCAGGACGACGCCGGGCATGCGATATCCGGTGTCGACGGTCAGGTCGGCCGGCCGGACCTTGACCTCGCCGCTGACGGCGTAGGCGCCGGTGATCCGCCGCAGACCGGGCAGGGCGGCGTCGACGGTCTCGGCAGGGCTGCGCCGGACCGCCCGCAGCCAGGGATCGTCGACCTCCCGGTAGGCGAACAGGTTGGCCCGCATGCGGTCACCGATCGGGAACAGGGTGACGTAGGGCACCCGGGCGCCGGCCCGCTCCTGGAAATAGGTCATGGCCGGGAACGGGAAGGCCGGGCGGTCGACCGGCACCAGATCGAAGCCGACCGAGATCGAATGCGCCGGGCTGGTGATCGTGCGGGTAATTCCCAGCATGTGCCGAAGGCCGACGTTTAGCCCGTTGGCAAGCACGACCAGCCGCGCCGAGATCGTCTCGCCATTGGAGAGGACGACCGACTGCCGATCCTCGCTCGGGGTGATCGCGACCGCCTTGGCCGCGATTCGCGTGACCGGCCCGGAAATCTCCTCCCGCACCGCCGCGACCAGCGCATCATACGTGATGCCGTATTGGTGCACCGGCGCCTTGTCGAGGACATAGCCGAATCGGGCGATCCAGTTCTCGGGCGCCAGCGTCGCCCGGCGAAGTGCCGTGTCCGCAACGCCTGTGCGACGGAATCGGGCGATCTGTTCGGCGCCCGAGATCTTCTCGATTCGGAAGTCCGGCGGGTAGACGACGTGGGGGTCGACGAGAATCGCCGCTATGCCGGCGCGCCCGAGCATGGCCGCCGTGATCGAGCCAGCCAGCCCGCCGCCGATGATCGCGATGTCGGTATAGTGGGTCACGGGACGCCTCGTCGCAGCGTCATCCTTGTCGCCGAAACCCGAAAAAACCCTTATCTTCAGTGTGTCGGAACATTGCCGGGGGAGCGCGCGTGCCGGTCTGCCCAGGTCCTGGGCAAGATCCGAGGTCAGCAGTACCCTGGCGGGATGGTGCTGCCGGGGTGGAAGCGACAACGGTCGGAAGCGCCTCTTTGCGCAACCTGCGGCGTCGTTTTGCTTGACTTGGGGTTTTACCGCTTATAAAAGGCCGGCACTCAACGACAGGCGGTGAGCTTCGCCAGCGTCGGTACGGATCACCCAGACCACCCTGAAAAGGGCGGGACGGGCACCACCCTCGACGAATGCCGCTCAAACGCTGTCGATCATAGCTAGGCAATGCCAGAACGATATTAGATCTCTCGAGCTCGTTCTCTTGAGACCAATTTCGGATGCATGACCTCGGTAGGCCGCCGTCAGCGCAAGCTGAAGGGTGGTGATCGCGGTCCTCTGTGGCGTCAAGCGCTTTCCGTTCAGCGATGAATGGTAGGCGCGATTTCGTTTTGCGCGGATTTCGTCGCGCAGGGCGGCCCGATGAGGCGGGGAACCTCGAACAGAATTTGCGGAATCCGGTGACGGTTTCCGTTCGAACGTTGAGAAGGGTGAAGGCCAAGATGCCGACGATCAACCAGCTGATCGCAAATCCGCGCGAAGTGCAGAAGTCGCGCAAGAAGGTGCCGGCGCTGCAGCAGTCGCCGCAGAAGCGTGGCGTTTGCACGCGCGTCTACACCACGACGCCGAAGAAGCCGAACTCGGCGCTTCGTAAGGTCGCCAAGGTGCGCCTGACCAACGGCTTCGAGGTGATCGGCTACATCCCGGGTGAGGGCCATAACCTGCAGGAGCACTCGGTGGTCATGATCCGCGGCGGCCGCGTCAAGGACTTGCCGGGCGTCCGCTACCACATCCTCCGCGGCGTGCTGGATACCCAGGGCGTCAAGAACCGTAAGCAGCGCCGTTCGAAGTACGGCGCGAAGCGTCCGAAGTAAGACGTTCGAGAAAAGCGGGAACAGATCAGATGTCGCGTCGCCATTCAGCCGAAAAGCGTGAAGTGCTTCCGGATCCGAAGTTCGGGAACATCATCGTCACCAAGTTCATGAACTCGGTGATGTACGCCGGCAAGAAGTCGGTCGCCGAAGGTATCGTCTACGGTGCGTTCGGTCTCATCGAGGCCAAGACCAAGCAGAGCCCGCTGACGGTGTTCGAGCAGGCGCTCGACAACGTCATGCCGACGATCGAAGTGCGCTCGCGCCGCGTCGGTGGTGCGACGTACCAGGTTCCGGTCGAAGTGCGCTCGACTCGCCGGCAGGCGCTGGGGATTCGCTGGCTGATCTCGGCTGCACGCGACCGCAACGAAAAGACCATGACCGAGCGGCTTTCGGCGGAGTTGCTCGATGCCTCCAACAACCGGGGCAACGCCGTGAAGAAGCGTGAAGACGTGCATCGGATGGCGGAAGCCAACCGCGCCTTCTCGCACTATCGCTGGTAACGGCGAAACCGACGGAAATCAGGGAACACACCCATGCCCCGCCAACACGCCATCGAAGACTATCGCAACTTCGGCATCATGGCGCATATCGACGCCGGTAAGACGACGACGACCGAGCGTATCCTGTACTACACGGGCAAGAGCCATAAGATCGGCGAAGTGCACGAAGGTGCCGCGACGATGGACTGGATGGAGCAGGAGCAGGAGCGTGGCATCACGATCACCTCGGCTGCCACCACCGCGTTCTGGAACGGCAAGCGCCTGAACATCATCGACACTCCCGGTCACGTCGACTTCACCATCGAGGTCGAGCGCAGCTTGCGCGTGCTCGACGGCGCCGTGTGCGTGCTCGACTCCAACCAGGGCGTCGAGCCGCAGACCGAGACCGTCTGGCGCCAGGGCGACAAGTACAAAGTGCCGCGCATCGTCTTCGCCAACAAGATGGACAAGACCGGCGCCGACTTCTTCAAGTGCCTGGCCGACATCGTCGACCGCCTTGGTGCGAAGCCGGTGGCGATCCAGCTGCCGATCGGTGCCGAGAACAATTTCAAGGGCTGCATCGACCTGGTGACGATGAAGGCCATCGTCTGGAACGACGAGGCCCTCGGCGCCAAGTTCGACTACACCGACATTCCGGAAGATCTCGCCGACCAGGCTGCCGAATATCGCGAGAAGCTGGTGGAAGCCGCCGTCGAGCTCGACGATGACGCGCTCGCTGCGTTCCTCGATGGCAAGGAGCCGGACGAGGCGACGCTGAAGCGCCTGATCCGCAAGGCGGTGCTGACCGGCGCCTTCTATCCGGTGCTGTGCGGTTCGGCCTTCAAGAACAAGGGCGTTCAGCCGCTGCTCGACGCCGTCGTCGACTATCTGCCGTCGCCGATCGACGTGCCTGCGATCAAGGGCACCGACGACCGCGGCAATGAGGTCGTGCGCAAGGCGGACGACAAGGAGCCGCTGGCTCTGCTCGCGTTCAAGATCATGGACGACCCGTTCGTTGGCACCATCACCTTCTGCCGCATCTATTCGGGCATCCTGAGCTCGGGCACCGGCGTCGTGAACTCGACGCGCGAGAAGAAGGAGCGCATCGGCCGCATGCTGCTGATGCATGCGAACAACCGTGAGGACATCAAGGAAGCCTATGCGGGCGACATCGTCGCTCTCGCCGGCCTCAAGGAAGCCCGCACCGGTGACACGCTGTGCGATCCGTCCAACCAGGTGATCCTGGAAAAGATGGAATTCCCGGAGCCGGTCATCGAGATCGCGATCGAGCCGAAGTCGAAGGCCGACCAGGAGAAGCTGGGCGTCGCGCTGGCGAAGCTCGCGGCCGAGGATCCGTCCTTCCGCGTGTCGACCGACCAGGAGTCCGGCCAGACCATCCTGAAGGGGATGGGCGAACTGCATCTCGACATCAAGGTCGACATCCTCCGCCGGACGTACAAGGTCGATGCCAACATCGGTGCGCCGCAGGTGGCGTTCCGCGAGCGCATCACCAAGAACGCCGAGGTCAAGTACACCCACAAGAAGCAGACGGGCGGTACGGGCCAGTTCGCTGAAGTCTCGCTGATCGTCGAGCCGAACGAGCCGGGCGGCGGCTACGTGTTCGAGTCCAAGATCGTCGGTGGTGCGGTTCCGAAGGAATACATCCCCGGCGTCGAAAAGGGCATCGAGAGCGTGCTCGGCGCGGGCGTGGTCGCCGGCTTCCCGGTGGTCGACGTCAAGGTCGCGCTGGTCGACGGCAAGTATCACGACGTCGACTCGTCGGCGCTGGCCTTCGAAATCGCTTCCCGCGCGGCCTTCCGCGAGGCGCTGCAGAAGGGCAAGTCGGTTCTGCTCGAGCCGATCATGAAGGTCGAAGTGGTGACACCGGAAGACTACACCGGCTCGGTCATCGGCGACCTGAACTCGCGTCGTGGCCAGATCCAGGGCCAGGACATGCGCGGCAACGCCAACGTCATCAACGCGATGGTGCCGCTCATGAACATGTTCGGTTACGTGAATAACCTGCGCTCGATGAGCCAGGGCCGCGCAACCTTCACGATGCAGTTCTCGCACTACGCTGAAGCGCCGGCCAACGTGTCGGCTGAAGTCCAGAAGAAGTTTGCCTGATTGTCGTTAGCTCAGCTTAGCGACTGAACGGAGAGTCAAATGGCCAAAGCAAAGTTTGAACGTAACAAGCCGCACTGCAACATCGGCACCATCGGTCACGTCGACCACGGCAAGACCTCGTTGACCGCAGCGATCACCAAGATCCTGGCCGAAACGGGCGGTGCGACGTTCACTGCCTACGACCAGATCGACAAGGCGCCGGAAGAGAAGGCCCGTGGCATCACCATCTCGACCGCGCACGTCGAGTACGAGACCAAGAACCGCCACTACGCCCACGTCGACTGCCCCGGCCACGCCGACTACGTCAAGAACATGATCACCGGCGCCGCCCAGATGGATGGCGCGATCCTGGTCGTGTCGGCTGCTGACGGCCCGATGCCGCAGACCCGCGAGCACATCCTGCTCGCCCGCCAGGTCGGCGTGCCGGCGCTGGTCGTGTTCCTCAACAAGTGCGACATGGTCGACGATCCGGAGCTTCTGGAGCTCGTCGAGCTCGAGGTTCGCGAGCTGCTGTCGAAGTACGAATTCCCGGGCGACAAGATCCCGATCATCAAGGGCTCGGCGCTGGCCGCTCTGGAAGATTCGGACAAGAAGCTCGGCCACGACGCCATCCTCGAGCTGATGAAGAACGTCGACGAGTACATTCCGCAGCCGGAGCGTCCGATCGACCAGCCCTTCCTGATGCCGGTCGAAGACGTGTTCTCGATCTCGGGCCGCGGCACCGTGGTGACCGGCCGTGTCGAGCGCGGCATCATCAAGGTCGGTGAGGAAATCGAGATCGTCGGCATCCGTCCGACCCAGAAGACCACCGTCACCGGCGTCGAAATGTTCCGCAAGCTGCTCGATCAGGGCCAGGCCGGCGACAACATCGGTGCGCTGCTCCGCGGCACCAAGCGCGAGGACGTCGAGCGCGGCCAGGTGCTGTGCAAGCCGGGTTCGGTCAAGCCGCACACCAAGTTCAAGGCTGAGGCCTACATCCTCACCAAGGAAGAGGGCGGCCGTCACACTCCGTTCTTCACCAACTATCGTCCGCAGTTCTACTTCCGCACGACCGACGTGACCGGCGTCGTTCACCTGCCGGAAGGCACCGAGATGGTAATGCCGGGCGACAACATCGCGATGGAAGTGCACCTGATCGTGCCGATCGCGATGGAAGAGAAGCTGCGCTTCGCCATCCGTGAAGGCGGCCGCACCGTCGGCGCCGGCGTCGTCGCCTCGATCATCGAGTAACAACAGCGAATAGGGAATGGCGGGTAGCGAATGGAGAGATCCATTCGCTGTTCGCTACTCGCCACTCACTACTCAAAGAAAGATACGGCAATGAACGGCCAAAATATCCGCATCCGTCTCAAGGCGTTTGACCATCGGATCCTCGATACGTCGACGCGCGAGATCGTCAACACGGCGAAACGGACCGGTGCGCAGGTTCGCGGACCCATTCCGCTGCCGACCCGCATCGAGAAGTTCACCGTGAACCGTTCGCCGCACGTCGACAAGAAGAGCCGCGAGCAGTTCGAGATGCGCACCCACAAGCGTCTCCTCGACATCGTCGATCCGACCCCGCAGACCGTCGATGCTCTCATGAAGCTCGATCTGGCGGCTGGCGTCGACGTCGAGATCAAGCTCTAAGTTTTTGGATTCACGTTCGCCCCATCGCGGACATAGAGAAGAACAGGAAGCACGCCGATGCGCTCCGGAGTGATCGCACAAAAGGTCGGGATGACGCGGGTCTTCACGGAGACCGGCGAACATATCCCCGTGACCGTGCTGAAGCTCGGCAATTGCCAGGTGGTCGGTCACCGCACCACCGAGAAGAACGGCTATGTCGCGCTGCAGCTCGGCAGCGGCAGCCGCAAGACGGTCTATATGCCGAAGGCGGAGCGCGGCCAGTTCGCGGTCGCCAAGGTCGAGCCGAAGCGGAAGCTCGCCGAATTCCGCGTCAGCGAGGACTCGCTGATTCCGGTCGGCGCCGAGATCCAGGCCGACCACTTCGTCGTCGGCCAGTTCGTCGACGTCACCGGCACCTCGGTCGGTAAGGGCTTCGCCGGCGGCATGAAGCGCTGGAACTTCGGCGGTCTTCGCGCCACGCACGGTGTGTCGATCTCGCACCGTTCGATCGGTTCGACCGGTGGCCGTCAGGACCCCGGCAAGACCTGGAAGAACAAGAAGATGCCCGGTCACATGGGTGTCGACCGTATCACGACGCTGAACCTGCGTGTGGTGCAGACGGATGTCGAGCGCGGCCTGATCCTGGTTGAAGGCGCGGTGCCCGGCTCCAAGGGCGGCTGGATCTCGGTCCGTGACGCCGTCAAGAAGCCGCTGCCGAAGGAAGCGCCGAAGCCCGGCAAGTTCAAGGTCGCGGGTGAGCAGGCTGCCGAAGCGCCGGCCGTGCAGGAGGGCGCATAAATGGAACTGAAAGTCACCACGCTTGAGGGCAAGGAAGCCGGCTCCGTCCAGCTGTCCGACGCCATCTTCGGTCTCGAGCCGCGCGCCGACATCATCCAGCGTTGCGTTCAGTGGCAGCTGAACAAGCGCCAGGCCGGCACCCACAAGGCCAAGGGCCGCGCCGAGATCTGGCGCACCGGCAAGAAGATGTACAAGCAGAAGGGCACCGGTGGCGCCCGTCACGGCTCGGCGCGCGTGCCGCAGTTCCGCGGCGGTGGCCGTGCCTTCGGTCCGGTCGTCCGCTCGCATGCGACCGACCTGCCGAAGAAGGTTCGTGCGCTGGCGCTGAAGCATGCGCTGTCGGCGAAGGCCAAGGACGGTGATCTGGTCGTGCTGGAGAACGCCACCCTCGAGGCGGCGAAGACCAAGGCGCTGATAGGTCACTTCTCGGGTCTCGGCCTCACCAACGCGCTGATCATCGACGGCGCCGAGCTGCACAACGGCTTTGCCGCTGCGGCCCGCAACATCCCGAACCTGGACGTGCTGCCGATCCAGGGCATCAACGTCTACGACATCCTGCGCCGTCAGAAGCTCGTGCTGACCAAGGCGGCGATCGATGCGCTGGAGGCGCGCTTCAAATGAAGACCATTGATCCGCGCCACTACGACATCATCATCGCGCCGGTCGTGACCGAGAAGGCGACGTTCGCCTCCGAGCAGAACAAGGTTCTGTTCAAGGTGGCCGCCAAGGCGACCAAGCCGCAGATCAAAGAGGCGATCGAGAAGCTGTTCGACGTCAAGGTCCGGAGCGTGAATACGCTCGTCCGCAAGGGCAAGACCAAGGTGTTTCGCGGCAATCTCGGTTCGCAATCGGACAGCAAGCGCGCGATCGTGACCCTCGAAGAGGGCCACCGCATCGACGTGACCACCGGACTGTAAGGCTGAGCTGCCATGGCACTGAAGACATTCAATCCCACGACGCCAGGCCAGCGCCAGCTGGTGATGGTCGATCGTTCGGCCCTCTACAAGGGCAAGCCGGTCAAGGCGCTGACCGAAGGCAAGCAGTCGAGCGGCGGCCGCAACAACACCGGCCGCATCACCGTCCGCTTCCTCGGCGGCGGCCACAAGCAGTCGTACCGCACGGTCGACTTCAAGCGTGACAAGGTCGACGTTCCCGCGACCGTCGAGCGCCTGGAGTACGATCCGAACCGCACGGCCTTCATCGCCCTGGTCAAGTATCAGGACGGCGAGCTCGCCTACATCCTGGCGCCGCAGCGTCTGGCGGTCGGCGACACCATCGTCGCGGGCAACTACGTCGACGTGAAGCCGGGCAACGTCATGCCGCTCGGCAACATGCCGGTGGGCACGATCATCCACAACATCGAGGTCAAGATCGGGAAGGGCGGCCAGCTCGCCCGTTCGGCCGGGACCTATGCCCAGATCGTCGGCCGCGACCATGACTACGTGATCGTCCGCCTGAACTCGGGCGAGCAGCGCCTGGTGCACGGCCGCTGCCGCGGCACCATCGGTGCGGTGTCGAACCCGGACCATATGAACACGTCGATCGGCAAGGCCGGCCGCAAGCGTTGGATGGGCCGCCGCCCGCACAACCGCGGTGTCGCGATGAACCCGATCGACCATCCGCACGGCGGCGGCGAAGGCCGTACCTCGGGCGGTCGTCACCCGGTCACTCCGTGGGGCAAGCCTACCAAGGGCAAGAAGACCCGCACGAACAAGTCGACCGACAAATTCATTCTCTTGAGCCGCCACAAGCGGAAGAAGTAAGGAACGACGGACATGGTTCGTTCAGTCTGGAAAGGCCCGTTCGTCGAGGCGTCGCTGCTCAAGAAGGCAGATGCGGCGCGCGCGTCAGGCCGTCACGACGTCATCAAGATCTGGAGCCGCCGCTCGACCATCCTGCCGCAGTTCGTCGGCCTGACGTTCGGCGTCTACAACGGCCAGAAGCACGTGCCGGTGGCCATCAACGAAGAGATGGTCGGCCACAAGTTCGGCGAGTTCTCGCCGACCCGCACCTTCCACGGCCATTCGGGCGATAAGAAAGCCAAGAAGGCTTGAGGATTAAGCGATGAGCAAACCAAAGCGCGAACGGAGCCTCCCCGACAACGAGGCCAAGGCTGTGGCCCGGATGCTTCGGGTGAGCCCGCAGAAGCTGAACCTGGTGGCGCAGATGATCCGCGGCCGCAAGGCGTCGGCAGCCCTCGCCGACCTGCAGTTCTCGCGCAAGCGGATTGCAGTCGACGTCAAGAAGTGCCTGGAATCGGCGATCGCCAATGCCGAGAACAACCATGAGCTCGAGGTCGACGATCTCGTCGTCACGCAGGCTTTCGTCGGCAAGGGAATCGTGATGAAGCGTTTCTCGCCGCGCGGCCGTGGCCGTTCGGGCCGGGTTTTCAAACCGTTTTCGCAGCTGACGATCATTGTTCGTCAGGTCGAGGCGAGCGCTTAAGGCGCTGGGAGAATACGATGGGTCAAAAGATCAATCCGATCGGTCTGCGTCTCGGCATCAACCGGACCTGGGATTCGCGCTGGTTCGCCGGCAAGGCCGAGTACGGCAAGCTGCTGCATGAAGACGTCAAGATCCGCGAGATCCTGCACAAGGAGCTCAAGCAGGCGGCTGTCGCCCGCATCGTGATCGAGCGTCCGCACAAGAAGTGCCGCGTCACGATCCACTCGGCGCGTCCGGGTGTCGTGATCGGCAAGAAGGGCGCCGACATCGACAAGCTGCGCAAGCGCGTCGCCGACATCACCTCGTCGGACGTCGTGATCAACATCGTCGAGATCCGCAAGCCGGAGCTCGATGCCACGCTGGTCGCCGAATCGATCGCGCAGCAGCTCGAGCGCCGTGTCGCGTTCCGCCGCGCCATGAAGCGCGCCGTGCAGTCGGCGATGCGTCTCGGCGCCGAGGGCATCCGCATCAACTGCTCGGGTCGTCTGGGCGGCGCGGAAATCGCCCGCATGGAATGGTACCGCGAGGGCCGGGTGCCGCTGCACACGCTGCGCGCCGACATCGACTACGGTGTGGCCACCGCGTTCACCACCTTCGGCACCTGCGGCGTGAAGGTCTGGATCTTCAAGGGCGAGATCCTCGAGCACGATCCGATGGCACAGGACAAGCGGATGAACGAAGGCGGCGGCGAGAGCTCGCAGCCCCGGTCGCGCCGCGACGCGGCCTGATCGATCAGCCGCGACAAGACAGGTTTGAGGGCTCAAAGCCATGATGCAACCAAAGAAGACCAAGTTCCGAAAGGCGCATAAGGGCCGTATCCACGGCGTTGCGTCCTCGGGCGCGACGCTGGCCTTCGGCCAGTTCGGGCTGAAGGCGATGGAGCCGGATCGCGTCACCGCACGCCAGATCGAGGCTGCGCGTCGTGCCCTGACCCGTCACATGAAGCGTGCCGGCCGCGTCTGGATCCGCGTGTTCCCGGACCTGCCGGTGTCGAAGAAGCCGGCCGAAGTCCGCATGGGCTCCGGCAAGGGTTCGCCGGAATTGTGGGTGGCCCGCGTCAAGCCGGGCCGGGTGATGTTCGAGATCGACGGCGTGAGCAACCAGATCGCGCGCGAGGCGCTGCTGCTTGCTGCCGCCAAGCTGCCGATCAAGACGCGCTTCGTCGAACGCATTGCGGAGTAATGGTCATGGCCGAGATGAAGATTGCCGACATTCGCGCGATGAGCCCCGATCAGATGGACGATGCGATCGTCAATCTGAAGAAGGAGCGCTTCAACCTGCGCTTCCAGCGTGCCACCGGGCAGCTGGAGAACACTTCGCGCCTTCGTGAGGCGCGCCGCGACATCGCCCGTATCAAGACCATCGCCGCGCAGCAGCGCGCCAAGACGAAGTAAGAGGCTCGACATGCCGAAACGGACCCTCCAGGGCGTGGTCGTCAGCGACAAGCAGGCCAAGACCGTGGTCGTGCGCGTCGACCGGCGCTTCACCCACCCGATCTACAAGAAGACCATCCGCCGCTCGAAGAACTACCACGCCCACGACGAGAGCAACGAGTTCAAGCCGGGCGACATGGTGTGGATCGAGGAGAGCAAGCCGATCTCGAAGCTGAAGCGCTGGACCGTGGTCCGGGGCGAGCACAAGAAAACCGCCTGAGGCGCGCAACGCGGCCCTTCTTGAAGGGGCCGGTTTCGCTTTCGGGATCAAACAAGGCGCAGCTTTCCTGCGCAGCAGATGAAGAGGACGAGGTGCATCAATGATTCAGATGCAGACCAACCTCGACGTGGCCGATAATTCCGGCGCACGCCGTGTCATGTGTATCAAGGTGCTGGGCGGCTCGAAGCGCCGCTATGCCACCGTCGGCGACATCATTGTGGTGTCGATCAAGGAAGCCATTCCGCGTGGCAAGGTGAAGAAGGGCGACGTCATGAAGGCCGTCGTGGTGCGCGTCCGCAAGGACATCCGCCGCGCCGACGGCTCGGTGATCCGCTTCGACCGCAACGCGGCCGTCCTGATCAACAACCAGTCGGAGCCTGTCGGCACCCGTATCTTCGGGCCGGTGCCGCGCGAGCTGCGCGCCAAGAACCACATGAAGATCATTTCGCTGGCCCCGGAGGTGCTGTGATGGCTGCCAAGATCCGCAAGGGCGACAAGGTGATCGTCCTGACCGGCCGCGACAAGGGTCGCACCGGCGAGGTGTTCGAGGTGCGTCCCGACGCAGGGACGGCGCTGGTGCGTGGCATCAACCTGGTGAAGCGTCACCAGAAGCAGACGCAGAACCAGGAGGGCGGCATCATCACCAAGGAAGCGCCGATCCAGCTGTCGAACGTCGCTTATGTCGGCAAGGACGGCAAGCCGACGCGCATCGGATTCAAGATTCAGGCGGACGGCAAGAAGGTCCGCGTTGCCAAGAGCTCGGGAGCTGAGATCGATGGCTGAGACTGCTTACACTCCGCGCCTCCGCACGGAATACGACCGCACGATCAAGAGCGCGCTGACCGAGAAGTTCGGCTACGCCAACGTCATGCAGGTGCCGCGGCTCGACAAGGTCGTGCTCAACATGGGCATCGGCGAGGCCGTCAACGACCGCAAGAAGGCGGAGACGGCGGCGGCAGACCTGTCGCTGATCGCCGGCCAGAAGGCCGTCGTGACCTATTCGCGCGTCGCCATCGCGACCTTCAAGCTGCGCGAGAACCAGCCGATCGGCTGCAAGGTCACCTTGCGCAAGACCAAGATGTACGAGTTCATCGACCGCCTGATCAACGTCGCGCTGCCGCGCGTCCGCGACTTCCGCGGCCTGAACCCGAAGAGCTTCGACGGCCGCGGCAACTACTCGCTCGGCATCAAGGAGCACATCATTTTCCCTGAGATCGACTTCGACAAGGCCGGGGAGAGCTGGGGCATGGACATCACGGTGTGCACCACCGCGACGACCGACGACGAGGCCCGTGCCCTTCTGACCGCATTCAATTTCCCGTTCCGGCAGTGAGACGCTGAACAGCTTCTCAAACGCGGATACCCAGGAGCCAAGCATGGCAAAGAAGAGTTCAATCGAGAAGAACAACCGGCGCAAGCGGATGTCGAAGAACGCCGCTCCGAAGCGCGCGCGGTTGAAGGCGATCATCGCCGACAAGACCAAGCCGATGGAGGAGCGCTTCGCCGCTACCCTGAAGCTGGCCGAAATGCCGCGCAACTCGTCGGCCACCCGCATCCGCAACCGTTGCGAGCTGACGGGCCGGCCGCGGTCGAACTACCGCAAGAACAAGCTGAGCCGCATCGCGCTGCGCGAGCTGGGCTCGAAGGGCCTGGTTCCGGGCCTCGTGAAGTCGAGCTGGTAAGGAGGGTCGCACAATGTCAACGCACGATCCCATCAGCGATCTGATCACCCGCATCCGCAACGCGCAGATGCGCTCGAAGTCGAAGGTCTCGACTCCGGGCTCGAAGATGCGCGCCAGCGTGCTCGAAGTGCTGAAGTCCGAAGGCTACATCCGCGGCTACGCCACGGTGGAGCATCCGTCGGGCCGCAGCGAGATCGAGATCGAGCTGAAATATTTCGACGGCGAGCCCGTGATCCGCGAGATCGAGCGCGTCTCCAAGCCCGGCCGGCGCGTCTACACCTCGGTGAAGAACCTGCCGCGCGTGAACAACGGGCTCGGAATTTCTGTTTTGTCGACGCCGAAGGGAATCATGGCCGACCATAGCGCGCGTGACGCGAATGTCGGCGGTGAAGTTCTCTTCACGGTGTTCTAAGAAGGATTGAGCAATGTCACGAATTGGCAAGAAGCCTGTGACGGTGCCGTCCGGTGTGACGGCGACCGTCGACGGCCAGACCGTCAAGATGAAGGGCCCGAAGGGCCAGCTTCAGTTCCTCGTCCATGACGACGTCGAGGTGAAGTTCGAGAACGGCCAGGTCAAGGTTGCCCCGCGCGCCGAGACCAAGCGCGCCCGCTCGCTCTACGGCACCGCTCGCGCCCAGATCGCGAATCTGGTCGAAGGCGTCACCAAGGGTTTCGAGAAGAAGCTCGAGATCACCGGCGTCGGCTACCGCGCCGCGATGCAGGGCAAGAACCTGCAGCTCGCGCTCGGCTACAGCCACGATGTCGTCTACCAGATCCCGGAGGGGATCACGATCGCGGTGCCGAAGCCGACCGAGATCACGGTGACCGGCATCGACTCGCAGCGCGTCGGCCAGGTGGCCGCCGAAATCCGCGCCTACCGGCCGCCGGAGCCCTACAAGGGCAAGGGTGTGAAGTACGCGGGTGAATTCATCTTCCGCAAGGAAGGCAAGAAGAAGTAACGGAGCCGGACATGTCGAGAGCCAAGGTTACGAATGCCCGGCGCAAGCAGCGTGTGAGGCTGTCGCTGCGCCGCTCCGCCGGCGGCCGTCCGCGTCTGTCTGTGTTCCGTTCGTCGAAGCACATCTACGCTCAGGTCATCGACGATCAGAAGGGCGAGACGCTCGCTTCTGCATCGTCGATGGAGAAGGAGATGCGCGCGGCCGGCAACACCGGTGCCGACATCGATGCGGCCAAGGCGGTGGGCAAGCTGCTCGCCGAGCGCGCGGTGAAGGCGGGGATCAAGGAAGTCGTGTTCGATCGCGGCGGCTATCTCTATCACGGGCGCGTCAAGGCGCTGGCCGACGCGGCGCGCGAGAGCGGGCTGAGCTTCTAACATCAACGGATTTGGGCGCGAGAGCCCCACAGAAGATTGGATAGCACCATGGCAGGTGAACGGGAACGAGGCGGTCGCGATCGCAAGGAGCGCGAGGAGCGCGACAGCGAGTTCGTCGACAAGCTCGTCCACATCAACCGAGTCGCGAAGGTCGTGAAGGGCGGTAAGCGCTTCGGCTTTGCGGCGCTCGTCGTGATCGGCGATCAGAAGGGCCGGGTCGGTTTCGGCCACGGCAAGGCGCGCGAAGTGCCGGAGGCGATCCGCAAGGCAACTGACTCCGCCAAGCGGAACCTGACCCGCGTCGCGCTGCGCGAGGGCCGGACCCTGCACCACGACATCTTCGGTCGTCACGGTGCGGGACGCGTCTATCTGCGCGCGGCTCCGGCCGGTACCGGCATCATCGCCGGCGGCCCGATGCGCGCCGTGTTCGAGACGCTCGGCATCCAGGACGTGGTGGCGAAGTCGATCGGCTCGTCGAACCCGTACAACATGGTGCGCGCGACCTTCAACGCGCTGAAGCACCAGGATAGCCCGCGCTCGGTGGCCGCCCGCCGCAACATCAAGGTGTCGACCCTGCAGGCCCGCCGCGTCGGTGGCGATGCCGAAGCAGCCGCCGACTAACGAACGCGCGCCGTCCCGCGGATGGCGCAACTCGGAGTGAAGACGATGGCTAGCGCCAAGACGATCAAGATCGAGCAGATCGGCAGCCCGATCCGCCGGCATCACTCGCAGCGCGAGACGCTGATCGGGTTGAAGCTCAACAAGATCGGCCGGGTGACCGAGCTGCCGGATACGCCGGCGGTTCGCGGTATGATCACCAAGGTTCATCATCTCGTCCGCATCGTTGACGAGAAGTAAGGAGAAGGGCGATGAAGCTCAGCGATATCGCCGACAACGCCGGCGCGCGCAAGAAGCGCATGCGCGTCGGCCGCGGCATCGGCTCCGGCAAGGGCAAGACCTCGGGCCGTGGCGGCAAGGGCCAGACCGCGCGCTCCGGCGTGCGCATCAAGGGCTTCGAAGGCGGTCAGATGCCGATGCATCGCCGTCTGCCGAAGCGCGGCTTCAACAACATCTTCGCGCTCGATTTCGTCGAGATCAATCTCGACCGGATCCAGGAGGCGATCGATGCCAAGAAGCTCGATGCCGGCAGCGTGATCAACGCCGAGGCCCTGGTGAAGTCGGGTGCCCTGCGGCGGCCTAAGGACGGCGTGCGCCTGCTCGGCCGCGGCGAGCTCAAGGCCAAGATCAACATCGAGGTGTATGGCGCCTCGAAGTCGGCGATCGCGGCGGTCGAGAAGGCCGGCGGCACCGTCAAGATCCTGGCGCCCGCCAAGGATGAAGGCGAAGCCGCGTAACTTCTGCGTCATCGCCCCGCCACAGGCGTCAGCCTGAGCGGGCAGGGCGATGGACAGAATGCGCCTGCGCACCAGATAATATCCCAACGTCTGCCCAAGCCCCGCGAGCCCTCGCGGGGCTGATGCGGTCAAGAGGGGCGACGGGAGAAAGCTAGACATGGCCTCAGCAGCGGAACAACTCGCGGCAAACCTCAATTTCGGCGCGTTTGCGAAGGCCGATGAGCTCAAGAAGCGCATCTGGTTCACCCTCGGTGCGCTGCTGGTCTACCGCCTCGGCACCTATATTCCGCTGCCCGGCATCGATCCCAACATCTGGGAGCAGGTGTTCCGGACCCAGGCCGGCGGCATCCTCGGCATGTTCAACATGTTCGCCGGCGGCGGCATCCACCGCATGGCGATCTTCGCGCTGAACATCATGCCGTACATCTCGGCATCGATCATCATCCAGCTGCTCACCACCGTCTCGCCCCAGCTCGAAGCTCTCAAGAAGGAGGGCGAGTCGGGCCGCAAGATGCTGAACCAGTACACCCGCTATCTCACCGTGATCCTGGCTGCCGTGCAGTCCTACGGCATCGCCGTCGGTCTCGAAGGCGCCGGCAACGTGGTTGCCGATCCCGGCCTGTTCTTCCGCCTCTCGACCGCGATCACGTTGACCGGCGGCACCATGTTCCTGATGTGGCTGGGCGAGCAGATCACCTCGCGCGGCATCGGCAACGGCATCTCGCTGATCATCCTGTCGGGCATCGTGGCCGAGCTGCCGTCGGCGCTCGCCAACATGCTCGAGCTGGGCCGCCAGGGCGCGCTGTCGACCGGCCTGATCCTGGTCGTCATCGTGATGGCGGTCGCCGTGATCGCCTTCATCGTGTTCATGGAGCGCGCCCAGCGCCGGCTCCTGATCCAGTATCCGAAGCGCCAGGTCGGCAACAAGATGTTCGAGGGCCAGTCCTCGCATCTGCCGCTGAAGCTGAACACTTCGGGTGTGATCCCGCCAATCTTCGCCTCGTCGCTGCTGCTGCTGCCGACCACGGTCGCCAACTTCAACGCCGGCAAGGGACCGGAGTGGTTCCAGTGGATCACCACTCAGCTCGGCCACGGCCGGCCGCTGTTTCTGGTGCTCTATCTGGCGCTGATCCTGTTCTTCGCCTTCTTCTACACCGCGATCGTGTTCAATCCGACCGAGACGGCGGACAACCTGAAGAAGCATGGCGGCTTCATCCCGGGCATCCGGCCCGGCGAGCGCACCGCGGAATATATCGATTACGTGCTGTCCCGGATCACCGTGCTCGGCGCCATCTATCTGGCGATCGTCTGTCTGATCCCGGAAATTCTGATTTCCTACGCTTCCGTCCCGTTCTACTTTGGTGGCACTTCGCTTCTGATCGTGGTCAGCGTAACGATGGATACCGTGGCGCAGGTTCAGGGTTATCTGCTCGCCCATCAGTATGAGGGGCTGATCAGGAAGTCGAAGTTGCGGGGGCGCCGCCGCTGACAGCGGCGGATCGCGGCCCGGGAACCAAAAAGCCAAGAACAAGGTGTGCGGGAGGGTCGCTCACCGTGTGCCGGGGGGCGAAATTTCGATGAGACTCATTCTTCTGGGACCGCCCGGATCGGGCAAGGGAACACAGGCCCAGCGCCTGGTGCAGCAGCACGGTATCGTGCAGCTGTCGACCGGCGACATGCTGCGCGCCGCCGTGGCCGCGCAGACGCCGATCGGGCTGAAGGCCAAGGACATCATGGCCGCCGGCGGCCTGGTGCCGGACGAGGTGGTGGTCGGCATCATCGCTGACCGGATCGAGCAGCCGGATGCGGCCAATGGCTTCATCCTCGACGGCTTCCCGCGCACGGTGCCCCAGGCTGAGGCGCTGGATGCGCTGCTCAAGCAGAAGCAGATGAATCTGGACGCGGTGATCGAGCTCCGGGTCAACGAAGGCGTGCTGCTGGAGCGCGTCGAGCGCCGGGCGGCAGAGATGCGGGCGCGTGGCGAGGCGGTCCGGGCGGATGATACGCCCGAGGTCCTGACCAAGCGGCTGGCCAGCTATCGCGACCAGACTGAGCCATTGATCCACTATTATTCCGACCACCGCATGCTGGCGACCGTCGACGGCATGATGTCGATCGAGCAGGTCACCGCCGAGATCGGACGAATCCTGGCCGCCGTCGGCAAGAGCGGCGGCAGCCGGGCAGCCAAGAAGGCGAGCCCAGCCAAGCGCAGCGCCAAGGCGCCGGCGAAAGCGGCCAAAAAGGCCGCGAAGAAAGCCCCGAAAGCTGCTGCTCCCACCAAAAAGGCTGGCAAAGCGGCCAAAAAGCCGGCCAAGGCCGTCAAGAAGGCTCCAAAGAAGGCATCCAAGGCGGCCGTGAAGACCGCGAAGGGAACCCGGAAAACCTCTGCAAAGGCTGCAAAAAAGCGTGCAACGAGGTGATCGAATCTTCTAGGAGCGGTTGACGACCGCCGTGTGAATCCATTAATAAGCCCGCATCCAAGTCGGATAGTTTTCGAAAGATGCCGGGCCCCACGAATCGAGGGGTGGGCGTCTTGTTCGCGTTTGCGGACACCTGCCCGAGATAGCGAGAATGAAGGCCGGTCCGTCCTGGGATCGGCGACAGGAGAGAAGTCCGTGGCCCGTATTGCCGGTGTCAACATCCCGACCAACAAGCGCGTCCTGATCGCGCTCCAGTACATTCATGGCATCGGCCCGAAGATCGCGGGTGAGATCCTGGACAAGGTGAAGATCGCCGAGGATCGTCGCGTCAATCAGCTGAGCGACCAGGAGGTCCTGCAGATCCGCGAAGTCATCGACCGTGACTACGTCGTCGAGGGCGACCTCCGCCGTGAGACCGGCATCAACATCAAGCGCCTGATGGATCTCGGCTGCTATCGCGGCCTGCGTCATCGCCGCGGCCTGCCGGTGCGCGGTCAGCGGACCCACACCAATGCGCGCACGCGCAAGGGCCCGGCCAAGGCGATTGCCGGCAAGAAGAAGTAATTGGCGAGTTGCAAATAGCGAGTGGCGGGTAGGGGTGATCCCTATTCGCTACTCGCTATTTACCATTCGCTCTTTTGGTGTAGCCGCTGGCATTACGGCGGCGTTGAGATCTCGAGAAAGGTACTTATATGGCCAAGGAAGCCGCACGTGTCCGCCGTCGTGAGCGCAAGAACATTGCCTCTGGTGTGGCGCACGTGAATTCGTCGTTCAACAACACCACCATCACCATCACCGATGCGCAGGGCAACACCATTGCCTGGTCGTCGGCCGGAACGATGGGTTTCAAGGGATCGCGCAAGTCGACCCCGTATGCCGCGCAGGTTGCGGCGGAGGACGTGTCCAAGAAGGCCCAGGAACACGGCATGCGCACCCTCGAGGTCGAGGTTGCCGGCCCTGGCTCTGGCCGCGAATCGGCGCTCCGTGCGCTGCAGGCTGCGGGCTTCACCGTCACCTCGATCCGCGATGTGACGACGATCCCGCACAATGGTTGCCGTCCGCGCAAGCGCCGGCGCGTCTGATGTGAAAGAGGCGGACAGCATGTCCGCCTCGTCTTGCTTTTGAACCATTTCGATTGCCGCGATCCGATGCGCGGTTCTCCAACGCCAGTCAGTCGCCGCGATGGACTGGCCCATGGGTGAAACAGTGACGATCCAGAAAAATTGGCAAGAATTGATTCGGCCGAACAAGCTCCAGGTCACGCCGGGTTCCGACGCGACCCGTTTCGCCACCGTGGTCGCCGAGCCGCTGGAGCGCGGATTCGGCCAGACGCTGGGCAATGCGCTGCGTCGCATCCTGCTGTCGTCGCTGCAGGGCGCAGCCGTGCAGTCGGTGCACATCGACGGCGTGCTGCACGAGTTCTCCTCGATCGCTGGCGTTCGTGAGGACGTCACGGACATCGTGCTGAACATCAAGGACATCGCGATCAAGATGCAGGGCGAAGGCCCGAAGCGGATGGTCGTGAAGAAGCAGGGCCCGGGCGCAGTGATGGCTGGTGACATCCAGACCGTCGGCGATATCGTCGTCCTCAATCCCGACCTGCAGCTCTGCACCCTCGACGAGGGCGCCGAGATCCGCATGGAGTTCACGGTCGCGACCGGCAAGGGCTACGTGCCGGCCGAGCGCAACCGCCCCGAGGACGCGCCGATCGGCCTGATCCCGATCGACAGCCTGTTCTCGCCGGTCCGCAAGGTCTCCTACAAGGTCGAGAACACCCGTGAGGGCCAGATCCTCGACTACGACAAGCTGACCATGACGATCGAGACCAACGGCGCGATCTCGCCGGAGGACGCGGTGGCCTACGCCGCCCGCATCCTGCAGGATCAGCTCAACGTGTTCGTCAACTTCGAAGAGCCGCGCAAGGAAGTCGCCCAGGAGATCATCCCGGACCTCGCCTTCAACCCGGCCTTCCTCAAGAAGGTGGACGAGCTCGAGCTGTCGGTGCGTTCGGCGAACTGCCTGAAGAACGACAACATCGTCTACATCGGCGACCTCGTGCAGAAGTCGGAAGCGGAGATGCTTCGCACCCCGAACTTCGGCCGCAAGTCGCTGAACGAGATCAAGGAAGTGCTGGCCCAGATGGGTCTGCATCTCGGCATGGAAGTGCCGGGTTGGCCGCCGGAGAACATCGACGAGCTGGCCAAGCGCTTCGAGGATCATTACTGAGCGAATAGGGAGTGGCGAATAGCGAATAGCGAGTAGGGAGAGCGAATTGGGGACCACACCATTCGCTATTCGCAATTCGCTACTCGCCATTCTGGGCGAACGCAGGCAGCCCACCTGAGCAAATGTCCGACGAACCGTCGCGGCAGATTGAAATGAAGGACTAAAACTATGCGTCACGGCAAGGTTCATCGGAAGCTCAACCGCACCGCCGAGCATCGCAAGGCGATGTTCGCCAACATGTGCGCAGCGCTGATCAAGCACGAGCAGATCGTCACCACGCTGCCGAAGGCCAAGGAGCTGCGGCCGATCGTCGAGAAGCTCGTCACCCTCGGCAAGAAGGGCGGACTGGCGCTGCGCCGTCAGGCCATCTCCGAGATGCGTGACGTCGACCAGGTCAAGAAGCTGTTCGACGTCCTGGCGCCCCGCTACAAGGACCGCAACGGCGGCTACACCCGCATCATCAAGGCCGGCTTCCGCTACGGCGACAACGCCGCGATGGCCGTGATCGAGTTCGTCGATCGCGACGTCGATGCCAAGGGCCAGGATTCCGGCCCGGTGCAGGAGACCTCGGAGGCCGCGTAAGCGACGATCCGATCAGGTTTTGCAAAGCGGCGCCTTCGGGCGCCGTTTTCGTTCGGGGATCGTAGCCCGGATGAGCGAACCGATATCCGGGTTCAACCGCGCGGCTCCTATGACCCCGATATCGCTTCGTTCATCCAGGCGCCGGGTCTCGGGCGCGCCGGTCAGCCCTGGCCCCGAAAGCCAAAAAGATCAGATCTGCGTGCAGCGCGTTTGCGTCGTGAGGAGGACGCCCCACATCCGTTGCTTCAGCACAACGGAGAGCTGCCCATGCACATCGACCTCTCGGGAAAGACCGCACTCGTCACGGGTTCCACGGCCGGGATCGGCTTTGCTATCGCCAAGGGACTCGCCGCGTCCGGCGCGGAGGTCGTCCTGAACGGCCGCAATCAAGCCCGCGTCGATGACGCCGTCGCGCGGCTGAGGCAGTCGGTCCCCGCAGCCAAGCTGCGCGGCATCGCCGGCGACGTCGCCCAGGTCGACGGCGGCAACGCTGTTGTCACGGCGATCCCCGAGGTCGACATCCTCGTCAACAATGCCGGCATCTTCGAGCCGAAGGACTTCTTCGACATTCCCGACGAGGACTGGAGCCGCCTGTTCGAGGTCAACGTCATGTCCGGCGTCCGCATGGCGCGCGCCTACATGCAGGGCATGCTGAAGCGCAACTGGGGCCGCATCATCTTCATCTCCTCGGAGTCGGCGCTGAGCATCCCGACCGAGATGATCCACTACGGCACGACCAAGACCGCCCAGCTTGCGGTGTCGCGCGGGCTTGCCAAGCTGACCCGCGGCACCGGCGTCACCGTCAATGCCGTGCTGCCGGGGCCGACGATGTCGGAAGGGGTCCAGACCTTCGTCAAGGATCTGGCGCGCCAGAACGGCCAGTCGGAGGAGGAGGCGGCATCCTCCTTCGTCAGACAGCACCGGCCCGCCTCGCTGCTGCAGCGCTTCGCCAGCGTCGAGGAGATCGCCAACATGGTCGTCTACGTGGCGTCCAAGGAGGCGTCGGCCACCAACGGCGCCGCGCTGCGGGTCGAGGGCGGCATCATCGACACCATCGCCTGAGCCCGGCCATGGCGGCTTACGTCATCTCCGAAGTCGAGGTGCGCGACGCCGAGGCGATGGAGCGGTACCGCACCCGTGCGGCGCGCTCGATCGCGCAATATGGCGGGCGCTATCTCGTCCGCGGCGGCCCCGCCGAGACGATCGAAGGTGGGCCGCCGCCGAAGACCCTCATCATCGTCGAGTTCCCGTCGATGGCGCGGCTTCGCGAATGGTATGCGTCGCCCGAATACGCCGAAGCCCTGGGCGAGCGCCGGACGGCGCTGGACCGCCGGCTGATTTTCGTCGAGGGTGTTGCACCTGCGTAAAGTTCGGACCGTGCCGCGCCCATGTTGAAAATCACACCCCGCCGCAAGCGTTGGCTCAAGCTGACCTCGGCGCGGTGGCAGCGGCGGGTGCTGTTCGTCGCCGGTGGGCTGGTGGTCGGCGCGGCCGCGGTCGCGCTGACCAAGGGTTTGTGGCGAAGGCCGAGGCGGGTGCCGCAACCAAGCATGCGACGCCGCCGGTTACGTCATGATGCTGCACCCATGGGCAGGCTGATGCCTGATTGAGCGAGCGCGGCGGACCTTGCGCCGCACAACAACAAATTCCGCTGACAGTTCAACATGCGCCCCTTGGCACACGGCTTGCGTAGTTCAGTCCAGCGCAGAGCTTCGCTCTCATGGGTTGGCGTGCCCATCGTCGGGATCCCCGTTGGGTCGGTGGGACGATGTTGAGATCGCGCCCGCCGTCGATGGAGCTGTCAGCTCGTCACCCTCATGGGGTCCATCCCGTCGTCATGGATGGAGACTCGCATGTGTGATCGTGACGGAACCTTCTATCGCAGCTTCTCTCGCCGCAATTTCATCAAGTCCTCGGTGGCCGCCGCGGCCGCCACCGTTGCCGTTCCCGCCCATCTCGCCACGCTGCTGACGCCGACGCCGGCCATGGCCGCGACGACCATCAAGGCGACGCATGGCTCCGGCTTCTGCAATATGGGCATCTTCCTCGCCAAGGAACGCAACCTCACCGTCGCCGATGGCGTCGAGCTCGAATTCGTGGTGACGCCGTCGAACACCGAGATCACCACGATGTTCGGCGCCGGCCTCGTCGACATCTCGATGATCCCGTACTCCAACTTCATGACGCTCTACGATGCCGGCGCACCGGTGAAAATCGTTGCCGGCGGCGGCGTACAGGGCTGCATCATCGTCGCCAAGGAGGGCATCAAATCGGCCGCCGACCTCAAGGGCAAGACGTTCGGCACGTTCCAGGCCGATACGCTCGAGGTGCTGCCCTACGACTACCTGAAGAAGGCCGGGCTGTCGTTCAAGGACGTCGACATCAAATATCTCGACACCTCGCCGGAGCTCGCCCAGGCCTTCATGGCCGGCGCGCTCGACGCGATCTGCCACATCGAGCCCTATGCCACGCAATGCGTGCAGCAGCGCAAGGGCGCGACCGTGCTGTCGGATGGCACCGACATCTACGGCAAGGGCTATTCGGACTGCGTGCTGGCCGCGCGCGTGCCGCTGATCGAGAAGAACCCGGCCGCCGTGAAGGCCGTGATCAAGGCGCTGATGGTGGCACAGAGCCAGGCCGAGGCCGACAAGGCGGCCGCGCTCAAGGACACCGTCGGCAAGTACTACAAGACCTCGATGGAGGCGGCCATCGATGCCTCCTCCAAGCAGCCAATCGTGGTCGACCAGCGCAGCCAGACCCAGTTTATCATCGATCGCGGCGCCTCGATGAAGGAGCTCGGCTACGTCAAGAAGCTGCCCGACCAGGGGGCCTTCGACTGGTCGCTGCTGGAGGCCGTGATCGCCGACAACAAGGCGCTGTATGACGGGCTCAAGCTGAAATCAGCGTGACGCTGGACGGGCCTCATGGTTCGAGACGCGTCGCAAACGCGACGCTCCTCACCATGAGGATCTGGACTCCCGCCAAGAGCAAAGTCCTCATCCTGAGGAGCCCGCCGGAGGCGGGCGTCTCGAAGGATGGCCGCGCGTGACAATCAACGAAACAACACCGCCTCGCGGATATCAGTCCATGGCCATTGAGACCGCTGTCGCCTCGTCAGTGTCGGGCACTGTGTCGCCTGCAGCGACTGCGCGCAATTGGCGCAAGGCGCGGCGGCGCATCGCGGCGTTCGGCTGGGCTGCGCTTTCGATCGGCCTGTTTGCGCTGATCTGGGAGGCGCTGTGGTATGTCGGCAAGATCAACCCGCTGCTGCTGCCGCCGCCGCATCTGTTCCTGCAGGACATTCCGGGGACGCTGATATTCTTCGACCGCTCCAACCGCGTCGGCTCGGTCGCCTCGGGCGGCGGCGTCGGCGCGCTTGGGATCACGATGTTCTGGACCGTGTTCCGCGTCTTCACCGGGCTCGCGCTCGGCTTCGTCAGTGGCGTCGCCGTCGGCGCCGCGCTGCACTACATCCGCTGGCTGCGCAATCTCCTGATGCCGACGGTGCTGTTGCTGGCGCCGATCTCGCCGGTGGCCTGGCTGCCGGTCGCGATCTTCGTGTTCGGCATCGGCGACGTGCCGGCGATCTTCCTCGTCTTCATCACGGTGTTCTTCACCATCGTGCTGTCGACCTCGGCGCAGATCGAGAGCGTGCCGGTCAACTACATCCATGTCGCCCGCATCATGGGCGCGACGCAGACGCAGCTGTTCTGGCGCGTCATCCTGCCGGCGATCCTGCCGAGCCTGTTCATGACTTTGCGGCTCAACCTCTTCGGCGCCTGGATGGTGGTGCTGATCGCCGAGACCGTCGGTGTTGGCACCGGGCTCGGCCAGATCATTTCGATGGCGCGCGCGACCTTCAACGCCAAGCTGGTGTTCTTCACCATGGCGGTGATCGGCGCGCTCGGCTTCCTCAGCGACTGGGGCCTGCGCCAGATCCAGCGCCGCATGCTGTGGTGGGTCGCGCCACAACGGGGAGGGCTCTAGATGGCGCGTCCCGCCGTATCGATCCGCAACGTCGGCAAGACCTGGGACGTCGAGGGCCGCCCGCCGCTGCGCGCGATCGATGATCTCTCCTTCGATGTCGCGCCGGGCGAGTTCGTCGTGCTGCTCGGCCCCTCCGGCTGCGGCAAGTCCTCGCTGCTCTACATGATCGCGGGGCTCGAGAGCGTGAGCAACGGCGTCATCGAGGATGATGGCCTCGCGATCTCCGGTCCGTCGCCGGAGCGCGGGCTGATCTTCCAGGAGGCCTCGCTGTTTCCCTGGCTCACCATCCTGGACAACGTCGCCTTCGGCCTTGCGATCCGCGCCGAGCTGCCGGAGCGGCGGCGCGAGAAGGCGCGGGAGATCCTGCGCCGCGTCGGGCTCGGCGACGCGCTCGACAAGAAGCCGGACGAATTGTCCGGCGGCATGCGCCAGCGCGCAGCGTTCGCCCGCGCCCTGGTGATGCAGCCGCGCGTGCTGATGATGGACGAGCCGTTCGCCGCGCTCGACGTCCAGACCCGCGCCAAGCTGCAGGATTTCCTGCTGCAGATCTGGCAGGACAGCCGCGCCTCGGTGCTGCTCGTGACCCATTCGATCGACGAGGCCATCAGCCTCGCCGACCGCGTCATCGTGTTCACGGCGCGGCCGGGCCGGGTCAAGGCGATCGTGCCGATCGACCTGCCGCGGCCGCGCCCGACACGCTCACCGCGCTATCACGAATATCGCGACTATTTCACCGAGCTGCTCGCCGCCGAGGTCGACAAGGCCTTCGCCGAGCAGTCGGGCCTGTGAACGAAACAACCGGGAGGAACAGCGAGATGGCGGAAGTTTTGGTCGGGGCGAAGTGGGTCGTCTCCGGAATCCAGGATCGGCATACACCGGTTGTGATCGAGGACGGCGCCGTGCTCGCCCGCGACGGCGTGATCGTGGCGGTGGGTCCGTTCGCCGAGCTCGAACGGCTGGCGCCGCAGGCCAATGTGAAGCGGCATCCGAACCACGTGATGCTGCCGGGCTTCGTCAACAGCCATCACCATGTTGGGCTGACGCCGCTGCAGCTCGGCTCGCCCGATCATGCGCTGGAACTGTGGTTCGCCAGCCGCCTGCCGGCGCGCCGGATCGATCTCTATCTCGACACGCTGTATTCGGCGTTCGAGATGATCGCCTCCGGCGTCACCACCGTGCAGCACATTCACGGCTGGATGGCCGGTGGCTTCGACGCCATCCATGGCGCCGCCAGCAAGGTCTTGCAGGCCTATCGCGCAATCGGCATGCGCGCCTCCTATTGCTACGCCGTGCGCGAGCAGAACCGGCTGGTCTATGAGGCCGACGAGGAATTTTGCGCCCGCCTGCCGGCGCCGTGGAACGCGCGCCTGTCGGCGCATCTGAAGGCGCAGCAGGTGCCGTTCGACGACTATATCAAGCTGTTCGACGTGCTCACGGCCGAGAATGCCGGGCAGAGCCTGACGCGCATCCAGCTCGCGCCGGCCAATCTGCACTGGTGCACCGATGACGGCCTCGTGGCGCTGCACGAGAAGTCGCGCGCCGCCAAGGTGCCGATGCACATGCACCTGCTGGAGACCGCCTATCAGAAGGAATATGCGAAGCGGCGCACCGGCAAGACCGCCGTGCGCCACCTGCATGATCTCGGCGTGCTCGGCCCGCACATGACGCTTGGCCACGGCGTCTGGCTGATGGCGGAGGACATCGACATCGTCGCCGAGACCGGCACCTGCATCTGCCACAACTGCTCGTCGAACTTCCGGCTGCGCTCGGGGCTCGCGCCGCTCAATGTCTGGGAGAAGAAGGGCATCACCATCGGCATGGGCCTGGACGAAGCAGGCATCAACGAGGACCGCGACATGCTGCAGGAGCTGAAGCTGGCGCTCCGCGTCCATCGCACACCCGGCATGGACGACGAGGTGCCGACGGTGCCGCAGATCGTGCGCATGGCCACCGAGGGCGGCGCCAAGACTACGGCGTTCGGCGATAGCGTCGGCAGACTGGAGCAGGGCCGGTTGTTCGACGCCGTGCTGATCGACTGGAACGCGGCGGTGTATCCGTTCCAGGATCCCGATATTCCGATGCTGGATGCGCTGGTGCAGCGCGCCAAGTCGCAGCATGTGACAGCCGTCTATGTCGGCGGCGATATCGTCTATTCCGACGGCCGCTTCACCCACGTCAATCGCGACGAGGTGCTGGCCGAGATCGCAGATATTCTCGCCAAGCCGCGCAATGAGGAGGAGGTCGCCCGCCGCGAGCTCGGCCTCGCCGTGTTCCCGCACGTCAAGCAGTTCTACGACGGCTATTTCGACAGCGCTGCGCATACCCCGTTCTATCGGACGTCGACGATGAGCTAGTTCGTAGGGTGGGCAAAGCGCCGCAAGGCGGCGCGTGCCCACCGCCCATCAGCGAACGCATCAGCCACACGGTGGGCACGGCGCCATCGCGATCTCGTTTGGAGACGCTGTACGGCAGCGCCTTTGCCCACCCTACAGGCCACTGTTGTGGCCGCGCGGCGTGTGATCCCGCGCACGGTCGGCTTCGCCTGTCCCGGTCATCCTGTCCGCGGTTCGCTGGAGATGTGCGGACAATGACGTCTTCACGCCAGTGGACCTCAACCACAGGAGAGTGAAATGAAGTCTATCCTGATTGCCGCGCTGGCACTGGTGGTCACGTCCGGCGCGAGCTTCGCGGGCACGCCGCTGATCGATGCGCGGCAGAACGCTCAGTCAGACCGCATCTACAATGGCGCGGTATCGGGCCGGCTGACCTATCCGGAGACGCAGCAGCTGGTCCGCGGCCAGATTCACGTGCAGAAGCTCGAGAACAAGGCCAAGGCCGACGGCGTGGTGACGCCGTTCGAGCGCGCCCGCATCAATGTCGCGCAATCGGTGCAGGGCGCCCGCATCTTCTGGAAGAAGCACAACTGAGTTCGTCGTTCGTAGGGTAGGCAAAGCGCCGCCGACAGGCGGCGCGTGCCCACCGTCGATCGGCGCGCGCATCAGCCAGACGGTGGGCACGGCGCGGTCGCGATCTCGTGTGGAGATGCAGCACGGCGGCGCCTTTGCCCACCCTACAGGGTTGAGGGCGTCGTCAATACGTCGCGCGGCCACCGGAGATGTCGAACACGGCGCCGGTCGAGAACGAGCACTCTTCTGATGCGAGCCACGACACCAGGGCCGCGAGTTCTTCCACCAGCACGAAGCGGCCCTTCGGGATCTTCGACAGCATGAAGTTGATGTGCGCTTCGGTCATCTGGTCGAAAATCGCGGTCTTCGCGGCGGCCGGCGTCACCGCGTTGACGGTGATATTGTGCTGCGCCAGCTCCTTGCCGAGCGATTTGGTCAGCGCGATCAGCCCCGCTTTTGAAGCCGAGTAGTGCGCGGCGTTCGGATTACCTTCCTTGCCGGCGATCGAGGCGATGTTGACGATGCGGCCATAGGCCTGCTTCAGCATGACCGGCACGATTGCCTTGGCGCAAATGAAGGGGCCGTCGAGATTGATGCGCAGCACCTTGCGCCATTCCTCGAGATCGGTCTCCCACACGGACTTGTTGATGCCGGCGATGCCGGCATTGTTGACCAGGATGTCGATGGTGCCGAACGCGGCCAGCGTGGCGTCACGCGCGCCTTCGACAGCCCTGGTGTCGGTGACGTCGACCTGCAACGCCAGCACCTCAGGACCGATCTCCTGCGCCGTCTTCTCGGCCAGCGCGATGTCGTGGTCCCAGATCGCGACCTTGGCGCCCGAGGCCTTGAAGCGCTCGGCGATGGCGCGGCCAAAACCTTGCGCGCCGCCGGTGACGACGGCGCAGCGATGGGTAAGGTCGATTTGGTTCATGTGCTTCCCCGGTGCTTTTTGTGTCGTCATTCCGGGGCGGCGCGAAGCGACGAGCCCGGAATCCATACGCCCGATCGTGGTTATGGATTCCGGGCTCGCGCTGACGCGCGCCCCGGAATGACGGAGAGTGTCTTATAACGTCCAGCCGCCGTCGATCGTATGCGCGACGCCGGTCGTGAACGCGCTCTCGTCGCTGGCGAGATAGACGGCGAGATGCGCGATCTCCTCGGCGGTGCCGAGCCGGCCCATCGGCTGGCGCGAGATGAACATTTCCAGCCCGTTCGGGCCGACCGACGCGGCGCGGCCGAGCATTGACGGTGTCTCGATCGTGCCCGGGCAGATGCAGTTACAGCGGATCTGCCTGCCGACGAAGTCGGCTGCGACCGAGCGGGTCAGCGCCGCGACGGCGGCCTTGGTGGCGCCGTAGACGTAGCGGTTCGGCGCCGCCTTGAACACGCCGGCCGCGGAGGCGATGTTGACGATCGCGCCGCCGCCCTCCGCCAGCATCTTCGGCAGGAAGGCGCGGATCGTGCGATGCATCGACTTGACGTTGAGGTCGAACGAGAACTCCCAGTCGTCGTCCGAGCAGTCGAGGATGGTGCCGTTGTGCACGAAGCCGGCGGCATTGAGCAGGATCTCGACCTTGCCGACGCGCTCGGCCATCGCGTTGACGGCGGCGGTGTTGCGGACGTCGAGGGTTGCGACCTCGGCAATGCCCTCGCTCTTCAGGGTCGCGAGACCCTTCTCGTCGATATCGGTGGCGAACACGGTGGCGCCCTGGCGCGCGAAGGCGATGGCGCAGGCGCGGCCGATGCCGGCAGCGGCGGCGGTGACAAAGGCGCGTTTGCCCTTGAGGCGGTCGGACATGGGGGCTCCTTGAACGAAACTGACTGTTTGTTGTTGCCGTCATTCCGGGGCGCCCGGAGGGCGAGCCCGGAATCCATACTCCCGATCGTGGTTATGGATTCCGGGCCCATCGCTTCGCGATGTCCCGGAATGACACCGGTTGGTTCAATGATTATGCCTCGCCACGCCCACGGTGCCAGCGATGTTCTGGTAGCGCGTGGCGAGCTCCATGCAGGCGCCGGTGGCCTGCTGGCCCACGGTGTTGCGATAGAGCTCCTGCCACGGCGTCTGGTTGGCCGGATGCGGGAAGCCGCCCTTGGCCTTCAGCTCAGCGCGCCGTGCCGCCAGCTCCTCATCGGAGATCAGGATGTTGGCCGAGCCCTTGTTGAGGTCGATGCGCACCTTGTCGCCGGTCTTGAGAATGGCGAGCCCGCCATCGGCGGCGGCTTCCGGCGAGGCGTTGAGGATCGACGGCGAGCCTGACGTGCCGGACTGCCGGCCATCGCCGATGCAGGGCAGGGACATGATGCCGCGTTTGATCAGCGCCGCCGGCGGCTGCATGTTCACGACCTCGGCGCCGCCGGGGTAGCCGATCGGGCCGGCGCCGCGGATGAACAGCACGCAGTGCTCGTCGATCGCAAGCGACGGATCGTCGATGCGATCGTGATAATCCTCCGGCCCTTCGAACACGATGGCGCGGCCCTCGAAGGCGTTGGGGTCCTTCGGGTTGATGAGATAGCGGTCGCGGAATTCCTTGGAGATCACGCTGGTCTTCATGATCGCGGAATCGAACAGATTGCCGCGCAGCACCAGGAAGCCGGCATCCTTCACCAGCGGCTTGTCGTAGGACCAGATCACGTCGCCATCGGGCTTCGGCGCCTCGCGGCAATTGTCGCCCATGCTGCGGCCATTGACGGTGATCGCGTCCTCGTGGATGCGCTTGTGCCGCATCAGTTCGCCGATCACCGCCGGCACGCCGCCGGCGCGATGGAATTCCTCGCCGAGATAGAATCCGGCCGGCTGCATGTTGACCAGCAGCGGCACGTCGTGGCCGAATCTCTGCCAGTCGTCGATCGAAAGCTCGACGCCGACATGGCGCGCCAGCGCATTGATGTGGATCGGCGCGTTGGTCGAGCCGCCGATCGCGGAATTGGCGACGATGCAGTTCTCGAACGCCTTGCGCGTCAGGATGTCCGACGGCTTGAGGTCCTCCCAGACCATGTCGACGATCCGCTCACCCGTCTCATAGGCGATCTGGCCGCGCTCGCGATAGGGCGCGGGGATCGCGGCGCAGCCGGGCAGGGACATGCCGAGCGCCTCGGCGAGCGCATTCATCGTCGAGGCCGTGCCCATGGTGTTGCAATGCCCGACCGACGGCGCCGACGACGCCACGATCTGCATGAACTCCTCATAGCCGATCTCGCCAGCGGCGAGCCGCTCGCGCGAACGCCACACCACGGTGCCGGAGCCGGTGCGCTGGCCCTCGTGCCAGCCGTTCAGCATCGGCCCGCCCGACAGCACGATCGCCGGAATGTTCACGGTGGCCGCCGCCATCAGGCAGGCCGGCGTCGTCTTGTCGCAGCCGGTGGTCAGCACCACGCCGTCGAGCGGATAGCCGAACAGGATTTCGACGAGGCCGAGATAAGCGAGGTTGCGGTCGAGCGCCGCCGTCGGACGCTTGCCGGTCTCCTGGATCGGGTGGGTCGGAAATTCCATCGCGATGCCGCCGGCGGCGCGGATGCCTTCGCGGACGCGATGCGCCAGCTCGATGTGGTGGCGGTTGCAGGGCGAGAGATCATTACCTGTCTGGGCGATGCCGATGATCGGCTTGCCCGATTGCAGCTCGGCGCGGGTCAGGCCGTAATTGAGATAGCGCTCGAGATAGAGCGCGGTCATGCCCGGATTGTGCGGGTCGTTGAACCAGGCCTGCGAGCGCAGCTTGCGGCTCTTGTCAGCACCGTTGCCGGCATGTCCGTTGGATTTTGTCATTGTCTTCCTCCCGCGGTGCAAACGTAGCGCGGCCGCTCCTGTTCGCGGTGCAACACCCACGCATCGATGGCGCGAGGCGAAACGCCGCAGTCAGGTTCAACGGGCCGGCTTCGATGATCGTCTACGTCTTTCGTTCAAGTCGTCGTCGGTTCGCGTCGTTCTAGTTCAGCAATTTTGGTTGCGCTACCATTTTGTTCCTGAGGCCCGCTCGCCCGGCGCCGGCCCGGCCGTGGCGGCGCGCGACAGGGTCGAGCTCTGCCGTTCGATCACCTCGAAGCCGAGATCGACGACGCGCTGAGTGACCTCGCGGCCCTCGATCTCGTCCATGACCATCGTCGCCGCACGCAGGCCCATCTCGTAGCGGTTGGTCCGGACGCTGGTGAGGGTGGGAACGGCCGATGCCATGAATTCCATGTCGTTGAAGCCGACGATGGCGATCTGCTCGGGCACCGCGATGTGCCGGCGCTGGCATTCGAACAGCACGCCGAGCGCGAGGTCGTCATTGGCGCAGAACACGGCATCGAGATCCGGCGCCTTCAGCAGAAGATCGGAGAACAGGCTGCCGCCCATCGTGGTCGAGGTCGGAACGGCCGTCGTGACGATGAGGCGCGGATCGAACAGCGACGCCTCCTTCATCGCGTTCTGATAGCCCTGAAGGCGGCGCTGCACCCTGGGGTCCATGCGCGCGCCCAGGAAGCCGATCCGTCGGCAGCCCTGGGCGAGAAGGTGCGAAATCGCTGCAGAACACGCGTCGACATGCGAAAAGCCGATCATCATGTCGATCGGATCGGTGCCCAGTTCCATGATCTGCACCACCGGACAGTCAGCCGCCTGCACGATGGCGCGGCCCTCCGCCGTCTGGTCGACGCCGGTCACGATCAGCCCCGCCGGCTTCTGCATCAGGAACAGCCGCAGCAGCCGCTCCTCCTGCAGCACGCTGTAGCGGGTGTTCGCCAGCTGGATGCTGTAGCGGCTGCCCTCGAACGCGTCATAGATGCCGCGCAGCACGTCGGAGAACACGTTGTTGGTGAGGGACGGTATCAGCACGCCGATCACTTCGGTGCGCTGCGATGCAAGCGCGCGCGCGGCTAGGTTCGGGACGTAGCCGAGATCCTTGGCGGCGCTCTCGATCCGCAGCCGGCGGCCGGCCGAGACGGTGTCGGGATTGCGGAAGAAGCGTGACACCGTGATCGGGCTGACGCCCGCCAGTGCCGCAACTTCGGTCAGCCGCACTTTGCCCGGCTTGATACGTTTCCGTCCCATGCGTTGCTCATAGCATAGGCGAAGGGCCAGACAAGCAATATTGACAGCGCTATCACGCAGTTGCTAAGCGAAGCATTGCGAAAGATTTGAACTGCGGACAATCTCTGCGAAGCTGGTCTCCAGTTTCGGACGCAGCCAGAGCGATCGACAATAACAAGAAGCAAGACAACAAGAACAAGACGACCAGACGCGATAACGACAAGCGGCCAGATCAAACGGCCGAGAACAACGGTCAGGATGCCGCCGACATGCAGCCAATGCAGTCGGTCTTTGAGGAGGGAATTGATGTCGTCGGTGCAAATTCGCGACGTGCGCAAATCGTTCGGCGGATTCGAGGTCCTGCACGGCGTGACCATTCCGATCGAGGATGGCGAGTTCGTCGTGCTGGTCGGTCCGTCGGGCTGCGGCAAGTCGACGCTGCTGCGCATGCTCGCAGGGCTGGAGAACATCACCGCCGGAACGATTTCGATCGGCGAGCGCGTCGTCAACAACGTGCAGCCGAAAGAGCGCGACATCGCGATGGTGTTCCAGAACTACGCGCTCTATCCGCACATGACGGTCGCCGACAACATGGGCTTCTCGCTCAAGCTGCGTGGCGCGCGGCCCGAGGACATCAAGAAAGGCGTGGCGCGCGCCGCCGAGATCCTGGCGCTGACGCCGCTGCTCGACCGCTATCCGCGCCAGCTTTCCGGCGGCCAGCGCCAGCGCGTCGCCATGGGCCGCGCCATCGTGCGTGATCCGCAGGTGTTCCTTTTCGACGAGCCGCTGTCGAACCTCGACGCCAAGCTGCGCGTCGCCATGCGCACCGAGATCAAGGAGCTGCATCAGCGGCTCAAGACCACCACGGTCTACGTCACCCACGACCAGATCGAGGCCATGACCATGGCCGACAAGATCGTCGTGATGCATGACGGCATTGTCGAGCAGATGGGCTCGCCGCTCGATCTCTACGACAAGCCCGACAACCAGTTCGTCGCCGGCTTTATCGGCTCGCCGGCGATGAACTTTCTCAACGGTCACCTCAAGTCCAACGGTTCGGTCTATGTCGAGACCGAGAACGGCGCCAAGCTGCCGATCCTGACCGCGCCGGCCGCGTCCAACGGTCGTCCCGTGGTCTACGGCGTCAGGCCGGAGCATCTCGAGCTTGCCGATGACGGCATCGAGGCCGAGGTCGTCGTCGTCGAGCCGACGGGATCGGAGACCCAGATCGTCGCCCGCATCGGCACCCAGGACATCATCGCCGTGTTCCGCGACCGCCACGAGGTCGTGCCGGGTGCGAAGATCCATTTGCGTCCGCGCGCGTCGGCGGCGCATCTGTTCGACAAGGACACCGGCCGGAGACTCTGATCCGGCCGCGCGGCGCCGGACTGACAAAAACAAGACCAAGAAACTGACAACAAACAAAACAAGCAAAATATTCAACGGGAGAAAACTTCAGATGACCTATTTCCCCACCGATCGGCGCTCTCTGCTCAAGGGTGGCGCGACCTTGCTGGCGGCAGCCGCCACGATGTCGGCCGAGGATCTGCTCGGCTACGCCAAGGCCTGGGCGCAGACCTCGCCGTTCAAGCCGGAGCCCGGCGCCAAGATCAACATGATGCGCTGGAAGCGCTTCGTCGAGGCCGAGGACGTGGCCTTCATGAAGATCGTCGACGCCTTCCAGAAGGCCAACAACGTCACCATCAACATCTCCAACGAATCCTATGACGACGTCCAGCCCAAGGCCTCGGTCGCGGCCAATACAGGGCAGGGGCTCGACATGGTGTGGGGCCTCTACACGCTGCCCTTCCTGTTCTCCAACAAATGCGTCGACATGACCGACGTCGCCGACTACCTCGGCAAGAAGTGCGGCGGCTGGACCGACTCGGGCAAGGCCTATGGCATGCTCGACGGCAAGTGGATCGGCATCCCGGTGGCCGCTACCGGCGGCCTCGTCAATTACCGCATCTCGGCCGCCGAGAAGGCCGGCTTCAAGGAGTTCCCGAAGGACCTCGCCGGCCTCTCCGAGTTCTTCAAGGCCATGAACAAGAACGGCACCCCGGGCGGCATGGCGCTCGGCCACGCCTCGGGCGACGCCAATGGCTGGGTGCACTGGGCGCTATGGGCGCATGGCGGCAATCTGATCGACAAGGACAACAAGGTCGTCATCAACTCGCCGGAGACCGCCAAGGCGCTCGAATACGTCAAGGGTCTGTACGACAATTTCGTGCCGGGCACCGCGTCGTGGAACGACTCGTCCAACAACAAGGCATTCCTCGCCGGCCAGCTCTACGCGACTGTCAACGGCATCTCGATCTACGTCACCGCCAAGAAGGAGGCGCCGCAGATCGCAGAGGACATGAATCACGCGCATCTGCCGCCCGGGTTGGACGGAAAGACCCGTGAAATGCATCTGGGCTTCCCGATCCTGGTGTTCAACTTCTCCAAATATCCGCAGACCTGCAAGGCGTTCACCGCCTTCATGCTGGAGCCGGAGCAGTTCAATCCGTGGATCGAGGCGGCACAGGGCTATCTGTCGCACTTCCTCAAGGCCTACGACGCCAACCCGATCTGGACCGTCGATCCGAAGAACACGCCGTATCGCGAAGTCGCCGCCACCGCGACCACGCCGGCCGGTCTCGGCAAGCTCGGCGAGGCGGCTGCGGCCGCGATCGCCGACTTCGTCCTGGTCGACATGTTCGCGAACTACTGCACCGGCCGCGAGGACGTGAAGACGGCGATGGCCAGCGCCGAGCGCTCGGCCAAGCGCATCTTCCGCTGAGGCGATGAGCGCCGGCGTGTATCAGACGCGCTGGCACTTGTTGACTGCGTAGGGTGGACAAAGGCGCGCCGAGACCGAGGCGAGAGATCGCGATGTCTCTCGCGCCGTGCCCACCGAGGATCGGTCGCACACCTGGCGGTGGGCACGGCCCTCAGCACGATGCAGGCATCGTGCCGAGGTCCTTTGCCCACCCTACGGATCCGTCGCGAAGGGAGCTGCTGGATAAATGAGTACCATTCAGACCTCGTTGCCACGAGGCGTCGCCATCAGCGAACCCTCGGCATGGGTGCGGCTCAAGACCAACCGCAACGTCATCGCGCTGTGGTTCATGCTGCCGGCGGCGGCGTTCCTGATCCTGTTCCTGGCCTATCCGCTGGGCTTGGGCGTCTGGATGAGCTTCACCGACGAGAAGATCGGCCGCAGCGGCGTCTTCGTCGGGGTCGAGAACTACGAATGGCTCTGGGACGACTCGATCTTCTGGCTGTCGGTGTTCAACACGCTGCTCTACACGATCGTGGCATCGGCCATCAAATTCGCTATCGGGCTGTATCTGGCGCTGCTCTTGAACCGGCACATGCCGTTCAAGGCGATGATCCGCGCCATCGTGCTGATCCCCTTCATCGTGCCCACCGTGCTGTCGGCGATCGCGTTCTGGTGGATCTACGATTCGCAGTTCTCGATCATCTCCTGGTCGCTGATCAAGCTCGGCCTGATCACCCAGAACATCAACTTCCTCGGCGACACCTCCTGGGCGCGCGCCTCCGTCATCATCGCCAATATCTGGCGCGGCGTGCCGTTCGTCGCGATCACCCTGCTTGCCGGCCTGCAGACCGTGTCGCCCTCGCTCTATGAGGCCGCCACGCTCGACGGCGCCACCAGCTGGCAGCGCTTCCGCTTCATCACCTATCCCTTGCTGACGCCGATCATAGCGGTCGTCATGACCTTCTCGGTGCTGTTCACCTTCACCGACTTCCAGCTGATCTGGGCGCTGACCCGCGGCGGCCCGGTCAACGCTACCCATCTGATGGCGACGCTCAGCTATCAGCGCGGCATCATCTCGGGGCGGTTAGGGGAGGGCGCCGCGATCGCCACCGCGATGATCCCGTTCCTGGCCGCGGCGATCGCGATCTCCTGGTTCGGCATGCAACGGCGCAAATGGCAGCAAGGATCCGACCAATGACCGACACCACCCTGCACGCCAAGGCGCCCACCACCGCCGGCTCCGACGAATCCGAGGGCATGAGCTACCTGGAGTCGCTGCCGCGGCGGCTGGTGACGCTCTATCTGCCGCTGTTCATCATCCTCGTGGTGCTGCTGTTCCCGTTCTACTGGATGGGACTGACGTCGATCAAACCCGACGAGCAGCTGATCGACATGGAGAAGTACAACCCGTTCTGGGTGGTGCATCCGACCTTCAAGCACATCTCCAAGCTGCTGTTCGAGACGCAATATCCGCGCTGGCTGTGGAACACGATGTATGTCGCGGTCGGCGCCACCACGCTGTCGATCTTCGCCTCGGTGCTCGCCGCCTACGCCATCGTGCGGCTGCGCTTCAAGGGCGCGGACACCGTGGGCGTGCTGATCTTCTTCGCCTACCTCGTGCCGCCGTCGATCCTGTTCATCCCGCTGGCCTCGGTGATCCAGGCCTACGGCCTGTTCGACTCGCCGCTGTCGCTGATCCTGGTCTATCCGACGCTTCTGATCCCGTTCTCGACCTGGCTCCTGATGGGCTATTTCAAGACCATCCCGTTCGAGCTCGAGGAATGCGCCCTGATCGACGGTGCCAGCCGCTGGCAGATCCTGGTCAAGATCGTGGTGCCCCTGGCGGTGCCCGGCCTGATCTCGGCCTTCATCTTCTCGTTCACCTTGTGCTGGAACGAGTTCATCTACGCGCTGACCTTCCTGCAATCGACCCCGAACAAGACCGTGCCGGTCGCGATCGTCAACGAGTTCGTCGACGGCGACATCTACAAATGGGGATCGCTGATGGCCGGCGCCCTGGTCGGCTCGTTGCCGCTCGTGATCCTTTACGCCTTCTTCGTCGAGCATTATGTGTCGGCCATGACCGGCGCGGTGAAGGAGTAGGGCGGCAAACGTCAATGCCGCCGCACGGGCAGTGCCCCCTCTCCCCTTGCGGGAGAGGGTGGCGCCGAAGGCGCCGGGTGAGGGGTATCTCTCCGCGACGGCGGTGCCCGTAGGACCAACCCCTCACCCAAGCGCGCATGCGGCGCCGTCGGTGATGCCCTCTCCCGCAAGGGGAGAGGGCGCAGTAATGTCGATCGCACTCGCGGCGACGATCACTGTAGCTGTGATCAAACAACAAAAAACAAGGAGCATCCCCTTGCATATTCTCGTTCTCGGCGCCGCCGGCATGGTCGGCCGCAAGTTGGTCGAGCGGCTCGTTCGCGACGGCCGTCTCGGTGAGGCCGCCATCACCCGCATGACGCTGCAGGACATCGTCGCGCCGGCGAAGCCCGACACGTCCATCGCGGTCGAGACCATCGCCGGCGATTTCGCGGTCGCAGGCTTTGCGGAGAAGCTGGTCGCCGGCCGTCCCGACGTGATCTTCCATCTCGCCGCCATCGTGTCGGGCGAGGCGGAGCTCGATTTCGACAAGGGCTACCGCATCAATCTCGACGGCACGCGGATGCTGTTCGACGCGGTCAGGCTGATCGGCGACGGCTACAAGCCGCGGCTGGTGTTCACCTCGTCGATCGCGGTGTTCGGCGCGCCGTTCCCGGACGCCATCGGCGACGAGTTCGTCAACGCGCCGCTGCTCAGCTACGGCACCCAGAAGGCGATCGGCGAACTGCTGCTGGCCGACTACAGCCGCCGCGGCTTCTTCGACGGCGTCGGCATCCGCCTGCCGACCATCTGCATCCGGCCCGGCGCGCCCAACAAGGCCGCCTCCGGCTTCTTCTCCAACATCCTGCGCGAGCCCTTGGCCGGCAAGGAGGCCGTGCTGCCGGTGTCCGAGGACGTCCAGCACTGGCATGCGACGCCGCGCTCGGCTGTCGGCTTCCTGCTGCACGCCGCGACCATGGACACCGCCAAGATCGGCCCGCGCCGCAACCTCACCATGCCCGGGCTGACCGCGACCGTCGGCGAGCAGATCGCCGCCTTGCGGCGCGTCGCCGGCGATGCCGTGGCCGCCCGCATCCGCCGCGAGCCCGATCCATTCATCGTCGGCATCGTCGCCGGCTGGCCGCGGAATTTCGAGGCCAAGCGGGCTCGCGAGCTCGGCTTCACCACCGAGGAGAAGACCTTCGACGACATCATCCGGATCCACATCGAGGATGAGCTCGGTGGCAAGTTCGTGGCCTGAGACCGCCACCAGCCTCTGGACTCGCATGGCGCAAAGCGCCATTTGAGGGCAGGGAGACATTCGGGAGAGACAGCATGACCGCCAGCATCGTCGGATGGGCGCATACGCCGTTCGGAAAATTCGACGCCGAGACCGTCGAGAGCCTCGTCGTCAAGGTCGCCAATGAGGCGCTCGCCGACGCCGGCATTGCAGCCGGCGACGTCGACGAGATCGTGCTCGGCCACTTCAACGCCGGCTTCTCGCCCCAGGACTTCACGGCCTCGCTGGTGCTGCAGGCCGATCCGGCGCTGCGCTTCAAGCCGGCCACCCGGGTCGAGAACGCCTGCGCGACGGGCTCTGCCGCTGTCCACCAGGGCATCCGCGCCATCGCCGCCGGCGCGGCCAAGATCGTGCTGGTCGTCGGCGTCGAGCAGATGACCCGCACGCCGGGACCGGAGATCGGCAAGAACCTGCTCAAGGCCTCGTACCTCCCGGAGGACGGCGACACCGTCGGCGGCTTCGCCGGCGTGTTCGGCAAGATCGCGCAGGGCTATTTCCAGAAATATGGCGATCAGTCCGATGCGCTGGCGCTGATCGCGGCCAAGAACCACAAGAACGGCGTCGCCAATCCCTATGCGCAGATGCGCAAGGATTTCGGCTTCGAGTTCTGCCGCTCCGAGAGCGAGAAGAACCCCTATGTCGCGGGCCCGCTGAAGCGCACCGACTGCTCGCTGGTCTCCGACGGCGCCGCCGCGCTGGTGCTGGCCGACAGCGAGACTGCGAAGTCGTTCGCAAAGGCGGTCAATGTCCGCGCGACAGCGCATGCGCAGGACTTCCTGCCGATGTCCAAGCGCGACATCCTCGCCTTCGAAGGCTGCACGGTCGCCTGGCAGCGCGCGCTGGAAAAGGCCGGCGTTACGCTGTCCGACCTCTCCTTCGTCGAGACCCATGACTGCTTCACCGTCGCCGAGCTGATCGAATACGAGGCGATGGGCCTGACCCCGCGGGGGCAGGGCGCCCGCGCCATCAAGGAGGGCTGGACGCTCAAGGACGGCAAGTTGCCGGTCAACCCCTCTGGCGGCCTCAAGGCCAAGGGCCACCCGATCGGCGCCACCGGCGTCTCCATGCACGTCATGACCGCCATGCAACTGACCGGCACCGCGCCCGAGGGCATGCAGCTCCCCAACGCCAGGCTCGGTGGCATCTTCAACATGGGCGGCGCCGCTGTCGCCAACTACGTGTCGATTTTGGAGCCGGTGAAGTAGGGCCAAAAGGCCAAAGCTCCATCCGCCGTCATTGCGAGCGCAGCGACGCAATCCAGGGCCGCGTACGCCACTCTGGATTGCTTCGTTGCGTTGCTCCTCGCAATGACGGGTGGGAGGGGACGGCCTTACTCAGACTTCCTCTTTGCCCACTCCGTCAGCCACCGACTTCGCGGCCCGCACCATGGTCACGCCGTGCTCGGCGAGCAGGCGTGCGGCCGGGCTGCGCGTCTCCGAGAACAGCGCGAGCAGCGTGTTGGCGCCTGTGATGAGAGGGTAGCCAACCTCCTGGGCAGCGAGCGCAGCACGGTCGCTGACGCGCAGGAACGCAGGCGAGGGCCGCGCGATCTCACCATCCTCGGCTGCGAGGTGGGCGAGCTCCTCGTCGACATAGGCAATCGTCTTCGCTCGCAACTGGTTCAGGCTAGCGCGGCAGCTGCGCATCACGGCTGCGGCGCTGTCGTCGTCGATCAGCGCGAGCAGCAGATGCTCGAGGGTGGCGTAGCGGTGGCGACGGTCGCGCGCATGGGTGATCGCACGCTGGCGCGTCGACTGCAGCGCTGACGACACCGGCCGAGCCGTCACGTCCAGCAGCGCCTCGACCAGTTCCAGGCGCTTGACCGGATCGAGCACCGCCAGCAGCTCGTATTTGTGCGCCAGCGGCAGCAGGACTTGCGCGGCGATGATGTCGGCGACCGTGCCGGGTTGGCGCGCCTCTCCGAACGGCGGCCAGCTTTCGGACAGGCGGATGTTGCGGATCGCGGCGTAGCGCTCGAGGCGCGCCACCGCGCGCAGGATGAGGTCCGGCGCATCGGCGGCCGTGTCCTCGCCGACGTCGGAAACCTCGGCCTCGAAGGCGCTGCCGTCGTTGCTGAAGGACCTGACCAGGACGCGCCGGCCGATGCGCACCTGCACCTTCAGCGTGCCGTCGGGCAGCGGTGCGAGTTCGATGAGGTCGGCGCGCAGGCCGATCTCATGCAGATCACCAAAGCCGGGCTCGTCGACCGCCCGCTGCTTCTGCAGCGTGATCACGACGTCGGTTTGCTTGGCGAACGCCTCGTTGAGCGCGTTGACCGTCTTGGCGCGTCCGACGAACAGCGGATAGGTGCTGCCGGGGAACGGCACGAGGTCGCGCAGCGGAAGCGCAGGACGCCGCAGCCTTGCCGTCTGGATCACCGGTGGTTCTGGCAGCTTGGCGCCATCGCCGCTCTTGATCAGGGCCGACAGCGTATTCCAGTCGGCCGCGCCGAACATCCGGGAGACCAGCTCCAGGCTCAGACTATGGCTGATGGTGATGGACTTCGTATTCAGGGAGTCGCGCAGTGTCTGCGCCATGAGCTTGGCATCGCGAAAATCGCGCATCGCTTGATCCTCTGCAGGAGCGAACCAGGCATGTCAGGTGGTTGCGTTGCTGACCCGGTCGCTCGGGCAAAGGGGGAGGCCACAAAGGCTCGATACGTTCACCGTTCCCATGGCGGGCGCAACCGGCAGGTCGTATCAACCTACCGCTAGATTGACGCAGGCGGTCGCGGCTGTCAATTGCCGCTGCAGGCGGGAGGAAGGCCGCCCACCGCTCGCGATTTTAGTGCGGCCGTCACATCGTTCGTCGGCCTGGAAGGAGTGATACGCCAATGATCATCGACACCGAACGGCTGATCCTGCGCGATTGGCGCGAGCACGATCGTGCGCCGTTCACGGCAATGTCGGCCGATCCGGCGGTGATGCAGTTCCTGCGCGCGCTGCCGACACGCGAGGCGTGTGATCAATGGATTGACGTCCAGATCGCGCATCAGGCCGAGCATGGTTTTGGTTTCTGGGTGGTCGAGGGCCGGACGTCGGGCGCGTTCCTGGGCACGGTCGGACTATTCCGGGTTTTGTTCGATGCACCGTTCACACCGGCGGTCGAGATCGGCTGGCGGCTGGCGCGCGAGGCCTGGGGGCAGGGGATCGCGACCGAAGCGGCGCGGGCGGCGCTGGACTTTGGTTTCGCGCGGCTCAAGCTCGACGAGATCATCGCCTACGCGGCGCCGGCCAATGAGGCCTCTCAGCAGGTCATGCGCAAGCTCGGCATGATCAGAGATGCGGCGTCGGACTTCGATCATCCGCGTGTCTCAGCCGACAGCCCGCTCCGGCGGCAGGTCATGTACCGGCTCGCGCGAGACGCGTGGGCCAAAAGCGAGATGCCGTAGGGTGGGCAGAGCGGCCGCCGAAGGCGGCAGCGTGCCCACCGTCTGGCGGCAGGGTTCGGAGCAAGATGGTGGGCACGGCGCCACTGGCATCGCGCCTCGCATCAGTGGCGGTGGCTATGGATTCCGGGCTCGCCCTTTGGGCGCCCCGGAATGACGGAGAGTGTGCGACGGGGCGAGGCTGTCGCAGGCGTCGTCAGCTCCGCCACACCTTCTCCTCGCTGAACCCCAGCTCGGCGAAATCCTTTGTCCGCAAGCTCGCATCGTCCGCCGGAAAGAATTCATCAAGCTGCGGCGGCTTCACCGACGTCGCCGCCAGCATCGCATGGGCCTGGCCGCGGTGGTGGATGTCGTGCTGGAACAGATGCAGCAGCAGCCGATCGCAGCGCTCGTTCTGCACCCTTGTCTCGCGGTTGATGCGCACGGTGTCGTCGAGCCGGGCGGGCGTCAGCGTCTCGCAGAAGCCGATCAGGCGGCGATCCATCGCGCTCTGCGCCTTGGCGAGATCGGGCAGCCGCGGGAACGGCACCTGGTTCTGCCACGCCATCGGCCCGAGCCATCCGCCCTCCAGCGCGTCGACGTAGAACAAATCGATGATGTAGATGTGGTTCAGCGTCTTCTGCAGGCTCGGAAAGAAGCCCGTGCGGTCGGCGGCGAACTCCTCGGCGCTGAGCTGTGCGCAGGCCGTCAGCAGGCGATGGTTGGCCCAGGCGTTGTTGTAGGCGAAGGCGCGAAAGGTCTGGACGAGATCGGCGGGCATCGTGTCGAGCGTCCTCATGATGTCTCCCGACCGATCATAGGGACCTGCATGCGGCATTGACCATGGCTTTTCGCGCCGGCCTCTGCCGCATCCCCACAAGATAGTTCCCGCGGAACTGTGCCTCACTTGGTCGCGGTGCATTGGCCGGCGTCCTGTGCAAGAAGTTCGGATGCCGCACGACACACCTCTCATCGCAACCATCGTCGCGGGCCTCGGCCTCGCCTTCGTCTTCGGAGCCATCGCACAGCGGTTCCGGTTCCCGCCGCTGGTCGGCTATCTCCTCGCTGGCGTCGCCGTCGGTCCGTTTACGCCGGGCTTCGTCGCTGACCAGGCGCTGGCCACCGAGCTCGCCGAGCTCGGCATCATCCTCTTGATGTTCGGCGTCGGCCTGCATTTCTCGCTCAAGGACCTGATGTCGGTGCGCGCCATCGCGGTGCCCGGCGCGATCGTGCAGATCACCGTCGCGACCTTGATGGGCATGGCGCTGGGCTGGATGATGGGCTGGCCGATCGGCGGCGGCCTCGTGTTCGGCCTCGCGCTGTCGGTGGCGAGCACCGTGGTGCTGCTGCGCGCGATGCAGGAGCGCCGGCTGATGGACACCGAGCGTGGCCGCATCGCGGTGGGCTGGCTGATCGTCGAGGACCTCGCGATGGTGCTGGCGCTGGTGCTGATCCCGGCCTTCGCCAGCGTCTCCAGCGGCAACGGCGAGGTGCTCACCGCCGATCCGCTCGCCGCCTGGTTCGGCTTCGGCCTGACCGGCGTGCTGCTGCTGACCTTCGTCAAGATCGGCGTGTTCATGGCGCTGATGCTCCTGGTCGGCCGCCGGCTGATCCCGTGGATCCTGCACTACATCGCCCACACCGGCTCGCGCGAATTGTTCCGTCTCGCGGTGCTCGCGATCGCGCTCGGCGTCGCCTTCGGCTCGACAAAACTGTTCGGCGTGTCGCTCGCGCTCGGCGCCTTCTTCGCCGGCATGATGCTCGGCGAGTCGCCGCTGAGCCAGCGCGCCGCGCAGGAATCGCTGCCGCTGCGCGATGCCTTCGCGGTGCTGTTCTTCGTCTCCGCCGGCATGCTGTTCGATCCGGCCAGCGTCATCCGCGAGCCATGGCCGCTGCTCGCGACCTTGTTCATCATCCTGTTCGGCAAGTCGCTTGCCGCCTTCCTGATCGTGATCGTCTTCCGCCATCCGGTCTCGACCGCGCTGACGATCTCGGCGAGTCTGGCGCAGATCGGCGAGTTCTCCTTCATCCTGGCCGAGATCGGCGGCGCCTCGAACCTGCTGCCGAAGGCCGGCCGCGACCTGATCCTGGCCGGCGCCATCATCTCGATCATGCTCAATCCGCTGATGTTCGCCGCGCTCGACTGGCTGCTGCCGCGGCTGGAGCGCCGCCGCGCCGATGCCTCGGCACCTTCAGCGCCGCCGCCCGCCGAGATCCCTGTGACCGAGCTCACCGAGCACACCATCATCGTCGGCTATGGCCGGGTCGGCCGCCTCGTCGGCGAGGCCCTGCAGCAGCGCGGCCATGCCTTGCTCGCGGTGGAGACCTCCGACGACATTCTCAAGCAGCTGAAGGACGCCGGCATCGAGACCATCACCGGCAACGCCGCTCGCGGCAACGTGCTGCGCGCCACAAGCCCCGCGACCGCGCATGCGCTCGTCGTCGCCATTCCCGAGGCGTTCGAGGCCGGGCAGATCGTCGAGCAGGCGCGCGCCGCCAACCCGGCGCTGCATATCGTCGCGCGGGCACATTCCGATGCCGAGGTCGATCACCTCAAGTCGCTCGGCGCCGATGTCGTCATCATGGGCGAGCGCGAGATCGCGCGCGGCATGATCGAGGAACTGGACCAGCGGCCACCCGATGCCGCGCCGGAGCTGGCGCCGCAGGAGGATACGGAGAGGGTGCAGGTTTGATCTGATGTGTTGCCGCTTGCAGAGCAGGGGCGAGGCATTCACGTACGGAGCGCCCCGCGGTGGCGAAACGGCTGTCAGCCAATGAGTTGCTCGTCATGCCCGGGCTTGTCCCGCCTGCGCGGCCGAAGCCGCTTCGACGCGGCGAAGGCCCGGGCATCCACGTCGTCGTTCCAGCGCGCTGGTCGACGTGGATGGCCGGGACAAGCCCGGCCATGACGCTGTGGCAAGGGCCGCGCTCATGGCTTCCGACCTGCTGCGCGGATAGCCGAATTTCATCAGTGCCTTCAAGCTGATTTGCCCTGTCCAGTCCTCCGGCGAAAAATAATCTTGTTTCGCTTTTCCAGAATATATGTTTCACTCTCGCCATCCTGCTTCGCCACGAGGGGCGCTTCGCGATCGTCACGAACGTTGAAGCGGGGATGCGGTGGCCGCGACATGTCGCAGCGTAGCTTGTCTGCGCGGACGAACGGCATGGCGCGGACGTGAAGTCGCGTGGTCCCGGCATCCCGATGCTGATGCCAAGCCGGCGGGTGATGATGATCCCAAGGGCGACGGTGGCCAAAAGCCGGTGCACCGAGGAGAGCGCGAAATAAGCGTGAAAACCATCGCGCAGGGAAGGCCGGGTCGGTCCGGCTGAACCTGTGGTTCTCTCCCCGTGCTTTCTTTCGCACGGGGGCCACGGGTGCCAGTCGGCACCCGGCCTTCCCTGCGCCCTCTGTTTCGAGGAGGGCGGCGTCGATCAGCACAGCTCGGACAGATCCTGTCGCGAGGCCCCTGATGCTCGTGCCTATCCCAACCGCAGTGCTCGCCTCACTCCGGCATCATCTCGCCGGAGCCGCCGAACTCGGCTGGAAAATCCTTCAGCTTCGGCAGGCCGTCCTTGATCGGCAGCACGCTCTCCGCATAGTTGACGTGCACACCGGGCGCGAATTTCAGCGTCGGAATTGTCGCGGCGTAGACGTCGATCATGCCGAGCGGCGGGTGGTCGGTCATCAGGTGCCCGCCGCACTTCGTGCAGTATTTGCGGTGGCTCATGTCGGTCTTGTGATAGGTGCCGATCGCCTCCGCGCCCTTGGTCACGCGCACATTCGCGGGCTTCCACAGCGTGAAGGCATTGACCGGGCCGGCCGACCAGGAGCGGCAGGACGCGCAATGGCAATAGCCCATCGCCTCCGGCTCGCCATCGGCCTCGAGCTCGACGGTGCCGCAAAAGCATTTGCCCTGATAGAGCGTCATGACAGCGTTCTCCCTGTGTCGTGTTTTTGGATGTTGGACCGACATGCTGACACAGCTGCACGGCGAAAGGGAATCGCAGAATGCAGGAGTCCGCATGGAACATCTGGTGCGACGCAGCGGCGAGATGTCAGAGAGCTTCATCCGGTCGGCGCTCTCTACCCTCATGGTGAGGAGCGCCGAAGGCGCGTTCCGGCGATGCTCTTGCATCGCCTTGAGAACCATGAGGCCCAAGGGCGGCCTTGCCCTTCGGGACGCCCGCCTGCGGCGGGCTCCTCAGGGTGAGGGGAAACAGCCTCCCCGAGATGTCGAAGACGTTCATACGAGCATCGCTCTCGACCCTCTCCATGAACACGCCTCTCGGCGTGTTCATGGTCCGGTGTGCAGTGCCTCGGCTTTTGCTCCTCAGACTGAGAACCATAAGGTCAGGGCCCCTCGAAATTCCGTGTCACGGCGCGGTGCATGGCCCCATACGCGTGGAGCGGCTTGCCCCAAAACCCGCAGTGCCGTTAGCTCTGGCCACAACGAAGAGGGAGCATACGCCGCGATGGGACCGCTTGCGGGCATCAAGGTCATCGACATGACCACCGTGCTGATGGGGCCGTATGCCGCCCAGACGCTCGGCGATTACGGCGCCGACGTCATCAAGGTGGAATCGCCGGACGGCGACGTCACCCGCAAGATCGGTCCCTGGCGCCATCCCGGCATGGGACCGGTGACGCTCAATACCAACAGAGGCAAGCGCGTGATCTGCCTCGACCTGAAAAAGCCGGCCGGCCGCGACGCCGTGCTGCGCATGGTCAAGGACGCCGACGTGCTGCTCTACAACATCCGGCCGCAGGCGATGGCCCGGCTGAACCTCGGCTATGAATTGGTCTCCGCGCTGAATCCGCGGCTGGTCTATGCGGGCGTGTTCGGCTTCGGCCAGGATGGTCCCTATGCCGCCAAGCCCGCCTATGACGATCTGATCCAGGGCGGGGCGGCGCTGTCGTATCTGATGGCGGTCGCCGGCGACGGCACGCCGCGCTATGTGCCCAACGCCCTGGTCGACCGCATCGTCGGCCTCACCGCCGTCGGCGCCATCTGTGCGAGCCTCGTGCATCGCGACCGCACCGGGCGCGGCCAGCGCCTGGACGTGCCGATGTTCGAGACCATGGCGGCCTTCATCATGGGCGACCACATGGGCGGGCTGACCTACGAGCCGCCGCTCGACCGCGGCGGCTATGCCCGGCATCTCTCGCCCGATCGCCGGCCTTACAAGACCGCTGACGGCCATATCTGCGTGATCGTCTACAACGACAAGCAATGGGACGCGTTCTTCACGGCGTCGGGCCGCACCGATCTGCGCGCGGATGAGCGCTTCAACAGCTTTGCCCGGCGCGCCGCCAATATCGACATCGTCTATGCCGAGCTCGCACGCATCTTCGAGACCCGCAGCACGGCCGAATGGACCGCGCTGCTGGACGAAGCCGACATCCCGGTCATGCCGATGCACGACCTCGAAAGCCTGCTGCACGATCCGCATCTCGTCGCGACCAATTTCTTTCCCGTCGTCCAGCATCCGACCGAAGGCCCGATCCGCACCACGCGCGTGTCGGCGACCTGGTCCGAGACCAAGGCCGAGCCGCAGCGTCTGGCGGCCCGGCTGAACGAGCATGGCGCGGAGATCCTGCGCGAGCTCGGATACTCCGCTGACGAGATCGCCACGATGATCCGCGACGGCGCGACCACGCCGTCGCCTGCAAGGGAGTGACCCGATGGATTTCGCGCTCTCCGCCAACCAGGAATCGATCCGCGATGCGGTGGCAAAAATCTGCGCACGCTTCGACGATGCCTACTGGCTGAAGAAGGACAAGGAGGGCGGGTTTCCCGCCGACTTTCACAAGGCGCTGGCCGACGCCGGCTGGCTCGGCATCTGCATTCCCGAAGAGTTTGGCGGCTCCGGCCTCGGCATCCTCGATGCGGCGATCATGATGCGCTCCATCGCCGAGTCCGGCGCTGGGATGTCCGGCGCCTCGGCGATCCACATGAACGTCTTCGGCCTTAATCCGGTCGTCGTGTTCGGCACCAAGGAGCAGTGCGCGCGGATGCTGCCGGGCATCGTCGATGGCAGTGAAAAAGCGTGTTTCGCCGTGACCGAGCCCAACACCGGTCTCAACACCACGCAATTGAAGACGCGCGCCGTGCGCAAGGGCGACCGCTACATCGTCAACGGCCAGAAGGTGTGGATCTCGACGGCGCAGGTCGCCGAGAAGATCCTGCTGCTGGCGCGCACCACGCCGCTCGAGGAGGTGAAGCGCCCGACGCATGGACTCAGCCTGTTCTATACCGACTTCGATCGCAGCCGCATCAAGGTCCACGAGATCGAGAAGATGGGCCGCAAGCCGGTCGATTCCAACGAGCTGTTCTTTGAGGACTTTGAAATTCCAGTTGAAGACCGTCTCGGCGAAGAGGGACGGGGCTTCGACTACATTCTGCACGGCATGAACCCTGAGCGCATCCTGATCGCAGCGGAAGCGGTCGGGCTCGGCCATCTCGCGCTGTCCCGCGCCTCGTCCTATGCGAAGGTGCGCAACGTGTTCAATCGTCCCATCGGCCAGAACCAGGGCATCCAGCATCCCCTGGCCAAGAACTGGATGGAGCTGGAGGCGGCCTGGCTGATGGTGCTGCAGGCCGGCTGGCAATACGACCAGGGCCAGCCTTGCGGCCCGGCGGCGAACGCCGCGAAATATCTCGCAGCCGAGGCCGGCTTCCACGCCTGCGAGCAGGCCGTCATGACCCATGGCGGCTTCGGCTACGCGCGCGAATATCACGTCGAGCGCTATTTGCGCGAATCCCTGATCCCGCGCATCGCGCCTATCAGCCCGCAACTGATCCTGAGCTTCATCGCTGAGAAGGTCCTTGGCATGCCGAAGTCGTATTGAGGATGAGTTCTGACGATGACACGCACCCGCTCTCTCCCCCTGTCATTCCGGGGCGCCCGAAGGGCGAGCCCGGAATCCATAGCCACAGGCCGATATCGTGAGACGGGATGCCAACCACGCGTGTGCCCCTCACGGCATCCCGTGGTTATGGATTCCGGGTTCATCGCTGCGCGATGCCCCGGAATGACGGCGGAGGGTGGGGGACGATGACCTACATCACCGGCACCGGCCTCACGTCGTTCGGCAAGCACGATGGCCGCTCGTCGCTCGATCTCATGAGCATGGCCGCGCAGCTCGCGCTCGATGATGCCGAGCTCACGCGCAGCGATATCGACGGCATCCTGTCCGGCTACTCCACCGTGTCGCCGCACATCATGCTCGCGACCGTGTTTGCCGAGCATTTCGGCATCACGCCGTCCTATGCCCACGCGGTGCAGGTCGGCGGCGCCACGGGGCTTGCCATGGTGATGCTCGCGCATCACCTGGTCGAGGCCGGCGTGGTCAGGCACATGCTGGTGGTCGCCGGCGAGAACCGGCTGACCGGGCAGAGCCGCGACGCCTCGATCCAGGCGCTGGCCCAGGTCGGGCATCCCGACTACGAGCTGCCGCTCGGGCCGACCATCCCCGCCTATTACGGCCTCGTCGCCTCGCGCTATATGCACGAGTACGGCGTCACCGAAGCGGACCTCGCCGAATTCGCCGTGCTGATGCGTAAGCACGCACTCGATCATCCCGGCGCGCAGTTTCATGAGGCGATCACGATCGCCGACGTCATGGCGTCGAAGCCGGTGGCGAAGCCGCTGAAGCTGCTCGACTGCTGCCCGGTGTCCGACGGTGGCGCCGCCATCATCGTCAGCCGCGAGCCGACCGGACACATTGCGATACGCGTGCGCGGCTGCGCCCAGGCGCATACGCATCAGCACGTCACGGCGGCACCTCGCTTGAGCGAGCTCGGCGCCGAGATCGCGATCAAGAAGGCCAAGGCCGCCGCAGGCGTCGAGATCACCGACGTCGACTACGCGGCAGTCTATGACAGCTTCACGATCACGCTGTGCATGCTGCTCGAGGATCTCGGCCTCGCCGGCCGTGGCGAGGCGGCGGCGCGGGTCAGGGACGGCCATTTCAGCCGTGACGGCGCCGTGCCGCTCAATACGCATGGCGGGCTGCTGAGCTACGGCCATTGCGGCGTCGGCGGCGCGATGGCGCATCTCAACGAGGCGCATCTGCAGATGACCGGGCGGGCGGGCCGCCGTCAGGTGCGCGATGCGGCGATGACGCTGCTGCATGGCGACGGCGGCGTGCTGTCGTCGCATGTCAGCATGTTCTGGGAGCGGGTGCGATGAGCGAAGAGGCCGATTGGACCAGGGGCGTGGCGGCGATTCGCTATCAGCGCTGCGCATGCTGCTCGCACGTCCAGTATTTCCGCCGTGACTTCTGCGCCGCCTGCGGCTCGCTTGCGCTCACCGACCATGCGGCGAGCGGGGCGGGCACCATCTACGCGACGTCACTGGTCTGCCGCGCCGCGACACCGGAGACGCGCGCGCATGTGCCCTACAACATCGTGCTGGTGGATATGCGTGAGGGTTTTCGCATGATGGCCCATGGCGACCACGATCTTGCGATCGGCGACCCGGTCGAAGCGCGCTTCGCGGCCTTTGCAGGCGGTACCGTGCCGTACTTCGGGAAACCGAAATGACGCGGCCGGCCGCACAAAAAAACTGAACACGCCGACCGCGGGCCGTCGAGGCGGGACGATACGCTGAACACTTTCGTCCCGACCCGGATCGCCGCGCGATTGACGCAATACTGATACGCTACGCTTACTAACTCAAACGCAACTCAACTCGGTCGTTCGCGTGAGCAATCAAGCTCACAAATCCCACCTACGGGCGATGAAGCAACTGCGACGCAGAACCTCTAGACAGCCCTTCATCGCCCGTAGAACAGGACGCTGGCGATGACGATCATCGACGTCACGGCCAGCATGTGTGCGAGTGCTTCCGATGTTGCCCTCTTTGTGGCTTCCTTCATGCCGTTTCCTCCCTGGACACTGGACACGACTCTCCGTTGCGCAAATACGCACGCGACGGCGGCTGGAATTTTACTCGGAATACCCCACATCGATGTCTGCTTCGCGAGTCCCCACTCGGCGTTCATCGACGGTTCAGAACATCGTCGGGTAATGCGGCGTGAATTGGGCTCGCGTATGGTTGTCCTGCGACCGAGTTCCGGTAACGTTTAGGCGAGCCCGTACAAATACGAGTGATGAGAATAATCGACTGCAGGCTATCAGCTGCTGTGAATTGCAACCTTGAGTTTTTGTGTGCCTCGACGGCGTGTGACGCCTTAATGGCGGTCTCGGGCGCCGTGAAATCAGTCCGCCGCGAGCAGATTGAGCCGCGCATTGGCAATTCCGAGACGCTCCGCGAGCAGCTGCGCGAGGTTGCGCATGATGCGCTCGCCGGCGCGTGGATGGCGCACCCGGAAACGTTCGAAATCCTCCAGCGCGATCTCGAAAGCGGTGGCCGAGAAGTCAGCGATGACGTCGGCGGAGCGCACGGGTTCCAGCAGCGCCATCTCGCCGAAACATTGTCCCGCGGTCAGCGTCGCCAGCCGGATGCCGTCGGGCAGGGTGACGTGAACGACGCCGGAGCGCAGGAAGAACAGCGAGGTCGCGACGTCACCGGCGGCGAGGATGCGTTCGCCCTGCTGATAGTGCCGGATGGTCGCCAGCGCCGCGAGCTCGTGGCGCTCCTCCTCGGTGATGCCGGCGAGCAGCGGCTGTTCGGCGAGCTCGGTGGTCTCCAGAAAGTCGATCGCGCCGCCGTAGCGGTAGACGATCTGGTCCTCGGCCCATTCGATCGCGGTATCCAGCAGGTAGAAGTCGCGCACGTTCCTGATGTCGCCGGTGAGCGCGGTGATCTCCTGCCATTCCGGCGCGGAGCGGCGGACGCCGGACAGCACCACGGTGACGTTGAAGTCGGCCAGCTCGTGAAACAGCTCGGCGAGCAGGCGCAGCCCTGCGGGTGTCATCGCGGTCACGCGGTGGAGATCGAAGATCACGAATTGCGGACGCGCGCCCGCTGCGATCTGGCGCGAGACGTAGTCGACATTGGAGAAGGACAGCGTGCCGACCAGCTCGAGCACGCGTACTGCGTCCGGATGGGCGGCCAGGATCTGGCGCTCCTGCGCGCGGCGGCTGCGCCGCGACGGATTGGCGCCGATGTCGTAGTCGGCGATGATCGAGGTCCGCGCATCGTCGGAGCGGTTCAGCATATGCAGGCCGTAGTGGGCCGACAGCGCCTCGCAGACCTTGATGCCGCGCACGCTGTTGCCGTGGCTGTCGAGCCGCGGCGAATAGCTGCCGAGCCCGAGCCGCGCCGGCAGGCTTGCCAGGATGCCGCCGCCGACGCCGCTCTTGGCGGGAATGCCGACGCGGTAGATCCATTCGCCGGCGAAGTCGTACATGCCCGAGGAGGTCATCACCGAGAGGGTGCGCGACACCGCATAGGGCGTCACCACCTGCTCGCCGGTCACCGGATTGACGCCGCGATTGGCGAGCGTTGCCGCCATGATCGCGCAGTCGCGCGCGGTCACCAGCACGGCGCATTGCCGGAAATAGACCGCGAGCACGTCGTCGACGGACTCCTTGATGACGTCGGAGGTGCGCAGCAGATAGGCGATGGCGCGGTTGCGGTCGCCGGTCGCGGCTTCCGATGCGAACACGGCGTCGTCGACGTCGAGCTTGCGGCCGGCGAAGCGGCCGAGCGCATCGCGGATCGTCTCGAAGGCATCGGTGTGCCGAGCCTGCCGGATCAGGCCGCTGCAGGCGATGGCGCCGGCGTTCACCATCGGATTGAACGGATGATTTGCGGTGTTGAGCCGGATCGAGTTGAAGGGATCGCCGGACGGCTCGACGCCGATCACGCGTTCAACCGCGTCGGAGCCGAGGATGTCCAGTGCCAGCGCGAACACGAACGGCTTGGACATCGACTGGATCGTGAACGGCACCTGGCTGTCGCCGACCTCGTAGACGTGACCGTCGAGCGCGGCGAGGCTGATGCCGAAATGCGCCGGATCGGCCTTGCCGAGTTCGGGGATGTAGTTCGCGACCGCGCCGTCATGATCGGGCCAGAAATCGGCGTGGCAGCCCGAGAGGAATCGCTGCAGCGGCGGCATCGCGGCGGAGGCCCAATGCTGGGGATTGCGGAGGGGCCGCGGTTGTTCGGAGGTCATGGCAAGCTCGGTGGGGGCTCGATTGCGCGGTGGTTATGTCGCAGCCGCGGTGGGGCAGCCAGCCCACACTTGGTGCAACGCTGGTTAAATGTTGCCGCTGCTCAGCGATTGAGCCGTCGAATTTTGCGATCACGGCGGGCTCGCGGTCCGGTTCCGGAACCGCTCGAGCGCTGGCGAGGTGCTGCTGCACCGCGATCAATCTCGATATCTGGCATGCCAACCCGAATTGCGCCGGTGCGCCGAGTCTTGTGCCAACACGCTGAAGAACGTTGGCTTTTCGAAAGGGTCTACGGTTGTGACGGCAAAAAGCCTGCGCTAGCTTGTTCAATAAGCGGAATATCATTCCGCAGGACGGAATTGGTGGAAACGCATGGGACGACGGTCTGAGCGATTGAGCAGGGCGGGCATGCTGCCCGGAGATCTCGCCGGCGAGGGCGAGGTCATTCAGGTGGTGTCGCGGGCATTCGACGTGCTGCGGTGTTTCGAAGGGCACGATTCGCGGCTCGGGAATCTCGAAATCTCGAATCGCTGTGGCCTGCCGCGGTCGACGGTGTCGCGTCTGACGCACACGCTGACGCGCATGGGCCAGCTGGTCTATCTGCCGCGTGATCAGAAGTACCGCATCGGTCCGAGCGCGGTGGCCATGAGCACGTCGATGACCAGGGGCTTGCAGCTGCGCAACCTGATCCGGCAGCGGCTGCAGGACGTCGCCGAGCAGTTGCCGGGAACGGTCGGCTTCGTCATTCCCGACCAGTTCCACCTCGTCTATCTCGAATTCGGCCGCGCCGCGAACGCGCTTGGCCTGCACGAGACCACGGGCAGCCGCATCTCGATGGCCTCGACGGCCGCGGGGCACGCCTATGTCGCTGCGCTCGAGCCCGAGGTTGGTGACGCGCTGCTCGCCGAGATGGAGCGCGAGATGCCGGATGCCGCCAAGCTGCTTCGGCCGCGGCTGGAGCACAACAGGCAGTTCCTCAAGGAGCATGGCTACGTCACAGCCTGCGGCCTGTGGAGCCCGCACATCAACGGCCTCGCTCTGCCGCTGTGGTCGCCGCAGTACCAGACCTATGTCGTGCTGACGATCGGGCTGTTGTCGGCGATGTATGACGAGCAGCGCCTGCACGACGAAGTCGCTCAGCCGATGCGCGAGCTTGGCCGCAGCATCGCGGCCCTGCTGCAGGGCGCCGAAGCCGATGTCTTCAACAGCCGGATGGAGAGAAAGCCGCTTCAGGTGACCACGAAGACCAATCATAAGAACAAGACCATCACCGGGGCAGGGGGAACGAATGAGTTGGCAGCCGGAGCTCGAGGAACTGGCCCGGCGCGAGGCCTTCGCGCGGGAGATGGGCGGGCCTGACAAGGTCAAGCGTCAGCACGACCAGGGCCGCCTCACCGTTCGCGAGCGTATCGACGGCGTCGTCGATCCCGGCAGCTTCCACGAGATCGGCGCGGTCTCAGGGATCGGCGAGTATGACGAGCAGGGCGAGCTCACGCATGTGACGCCCGCCAATTGCGTGTTCGGGCGCGGCCGCATCGATGGCCGCACCGTCGTCGTGGTCGGCGATGATTTCACGGTGCGCGGCGGCTCGGCGGACGCGTCGATCGCGGCCAAGCCGCTGATGGCGGAAGAGATGGCGCACGACTTCCGTCTGCCCATCATCCGCATCATCGAGGGCTCCGGCGGCGGCGGCTCGGTCAAGACCATCGAGACCAAGGGCGCCGCCAATCTGCCCGGCGGCATCGGCGGCAATCGCTGGTACCGCTACACGACCGAGAACATGTCGCTGGTGCCGGTCGTCGCGCTCGGCCTCGGCTCGGTCGCAGGACTCGGCGCGGCACGGCTCGCGGCGAGCCACTACTCGGTCATGACCAAGACGTCGGCGATGTTCGTCGCCGGCCCGCCGGTGGTGAAGCGGCTGGGGCAGGACCTCGGCAAGATGGAGCTCGGCGGCGCCGACATCCAGACCAAAGCCGGCGGCGTCGACCATGCCGTCGACACCGAGGCGGAGGCGTTCGCCTGTGCGCGGCGCTTCCTGTCCTATTTGCCGTCCTCGGTCTACGAGCTGCCGCCGACCTTGCCGTGCACCGATGATCCGCAGCGGACCGACGAGCAGCTCATCAGCGCCGTGCCGCGGGATCGCCGTCGCGTCTACAAGATGCGGCCGATCATCGAGTCGGTGGTCGACAGCGGCTCGTTCTTCGAGGTGGCGCAGAACTACGGCCGGCCGCTCATCGTGGGACTGGCGCGTCTCGAAGGCCGCGCGGTCATGGTGCTGGCAAGCGATCCCTATCACTATGGCGGGTCGTGGACGGCGGATGCCTGCCAGAAGGTGATCCGCTGGGTCGACTTCGCCGAGACCTTCCATCTGCCGATCGTCTATCTGATGGATTGTCCCGGCTTCATGGTCGGCCTCGAGGCGGAGAAGGCGGCAACCATTCGCCACGGCGTGCGCGCGATGGCCGCCGTCAACCAGTCGACGGTGCCGTGGTGCACGGTGATCGTGCGCAACAATTTCGGCGTCGCAGGCGTCGTGCATCAGCCGGCCGACCGGTTCTCGATCCGCTATGCCTGGCCGTCGGCCCATTGGGGCTCACTGCCGCTCGAAGGCGGCATCGAGGCGGCCTATCGCGCCGAGATCGATGCCGCACCGGATCCGAAGGCCAAGCTCAAGGAGATCGAGGACCGGCTCAACAAGCTGCGCTCGCCGTTCCGCTCCGCCGAGAAGTTCTGGGTCGAGGAAATCATCGACCCGCGCAAGACGCGCACGCTGCTTTGTGAGTTCGCGCGCCTCGCCGAGCCGCTGCGGACGCCCGGGCCGCCCAAGGCGATGACGACGCGGCCGTGAGGTTACGCCGCGGCGGGCTTGGCCTGCCGCGCGATGGCGAGCGCGAGGAGCGCCGCGATGATGCAGAGCGCGCCGGCGGTGAAGAACGCCGGCAGATAGCTCTGCAGCAAGGTGCGCGACAGGCCGGCGCCGAAGGCGGCGGTGCCGGCGCCGAGCTGATGTCCGGCGAACACCCAGCCGAACACCAGGTTGGCGCGCTCCGGTCCGAACCGCTGCGCCGTCAGCCGCACCGTCGGCGGCACGGTGGCGATCCAGTCGAGACCGTAGAACATCGCGAACAGCGACAGGCCGTAGAACGAGAAGTCGGTGAATGGGAGAAACAGCAGCGAGAGACCGCGCAGGCCATAGTACCAGAACAGCAGCCAGCGATTGTCGTAGCGGTCCGACAGCCAGCCCGACAGGATGGTGCCGACGAAGTCGAACATGCCCATCGCGGCGAGCAGGCTTGCGGCCTGCACCTGTGGGATGCCGAAGTCGAGGCACATCGGGATCAGATGCACCTGGACGAGGCCGTTGGTCGAGGCGCCGCAGATGAAGAAGGTCGCGAACAGCATCCAGAACACCGGCACTCGCACTGCATCGCGCAGTGTCCCCAAGGCGGCGGCGAGGATCGGGGTGGTGACGGGCGCGGGCGGCGCGATCGGCGCGGTGCCCTCGTCGCCGAATGGGCGCAGGCCGAGATCGCTCGGGCGGTCGCGCATCAACAGCAGCACGGCGCTCGCGGAGATGCCGAGCATGACGCAGATCAGCCCGAGCGCCACGCGCCAGCCGAGCCGTTCGGTCAGGCTGGCGAGCAGCGGCAGGAACACCAGCTGTCCGGTGGCGACGCTGGCGGTGAGAATGCCGACCACGAGGCCGCGGCGCGCGACGAACCAGCGCGTGGCGATGGTGGCGCCGAGCACCATCGCGGTCATGCCGGTGCCGATGCCGATCACGACGCCCCACAGCAGCACGAGCTGCCAGACCTGGGTCATCGCCAGCGAGGCCACCAGCGCCGACACCACGATCAGCTGCGCCAGCATGGTGATGTTGCGCAGGCCGTAGCGGTTGAGCAGGGCAGCCGCGAACGGCGCCATCAGCCCGAACAGCACGAAGCGGATCGACAGCGCCGAGGAGATCTCCGCGGTGCTCCAGCCGAACTCCTGCTGCAGCGGCACGATGAACACGCCGGGCGCGCCGACCGTGCCGGCGGACACCAGCGCCGTGAAGAAGGTCACGGCGACCATGACCCAGCCGTAGTGGATGTTGCGCCTGCCGAGCGCCGCTGCGAGCTGGTTCGAGATCATGAGAGTCCTGGTGCCATCGGGAACGAGACCCGCTCAGTCTGCCAGAGCGGGCGGGTGACATGAACGACAATGTTCCCTCATTTCAGGACATTGCCGCGGTCTGGCGTTGGAGCCCCGGCTTGATCTCATGCGCTCCGAGCCGTGACAGTTTGCCCATGAAGCCGGGATGCCGGCGACTGACGAGTCACGACGGGATCGGACGAGGCCAAGGCAGCCTCCTGATACCACAGAATGATGATTATCATATAATGCTGCCACGGAAAAGAAAACCCCGGTGATCTCGCTCAAGCTGTCGTGACGACAACGCGAGATTGCCGAGAGCCGCGCCGGGAAACTTGGGGAAACTTGCGCGCTAGCGCTTGCGATCGATGAAGTGCTGCATCAGGCGTTTCGGCTCGTCGGTGAGGAATGCGCGTCCGAAGGCTGTGATCGAGACCTCGATCGAGTCCTCGAGCGGCAGGTCCTCCCATTGCCGCAGCAGGGCCTTCTGCGCCCGCAGCGCTTCGGGCCCGCAGGCGAGCAGCGATTCGACGACCTTCTCGACCGCGCGATCGAGCTCTCCTTCCGCCGCAACCGCATCGACCAGGCCCCAGGCGAGCGCGGTCGGCGCATCGATCATCTCGGCCGTCATCAGCAGCCAGCGCGTACGGCCCCAGCCGATCAGCCGCGGCAGCAGCGCGGCATGAATGACCGAGGGGATGCCGACGCGCACCTCTGGCATGCCGAACTTGGCGTCATGTCCCGCAACGCGCAGATCACAGGCGGCAGCGACCTCTAGCCCGCCGCCGAGACACCAGCCCGGCATCCGTGCGATCACGGGCGCGGGAAAGTTGCGCACCGCCTCGCACAGCCCGGCGAGTCGCGAGATGAACGCCTCCGCGGAGGCCTGATCGAGCGTGGCCATTTCCTTGATGTCGGCGCCGCCGATCATGCTCTTCTCGCTGTCTCCCGCCAGCACGAGCGCGCGAATGCCGTCATCGGCGGCGAGCGACTGCAGCGCTGCCTGGATGCCAATGATTGCAGCGGAGCCGAGAATGTTGAGTGTCCCCGCATTGCAGATCGTCAGCCGGACGACGCCGCGGCCGTCGCGGCTCACGCGGCAGAAGGAGTTGGGCATGTCCATGGCGGGCCTCTTCGGAGTTGTCGTGTGAGTTCCGGTTTCGACCGGGATGGTGTCATGGTCTTGATTTAGATCAACTCGAATTCATCAAATTGCTGCAGCGAGCAGGGCGCAGAACTGCTATTGTATGACTGCAGACATTCAATGGGACGACCATGCGCTACTCTCCTGAGCATAAAGCGGAAACCCACGCGCGAATCGTGCGCAAGGCGTCGGTTCGGCTGCGCGAGAAGGGCGCTCATGGCGTCGGTGTCGCCGACCTGATGAAGGAGGCGGGGCTGACCCATGGCGGCTTCTATGCGCATTTCGATTCGCGCGAGGCGCTGGTCGTCGAGGCGTTCAGCTATGCGGTCGACCGTTCGGTGCAGCGCTGGCGCAAGCTGCTTGACGAGCTGCCGCCGCAGAAGCGGCTTGTTGCGATCGTCGACGGTTATCTTTCGCCTGAGCATTGCGACGATCCCGGCCATGGCTGCGCGATCCCTGCGCTCGGCGCCGAGATCGCGCGCGAGAGCGCCAAGACCCGCAAGGCCTTTGCCGCGAAGCTGGATGAGCTGATCGATCTGTTCGCCGACTACATCCCTGACGTGCCGCGCAAGACCGCGCGCAAGCGGGCGTCGGCCATGTTGGCAACGCTGATGGGAACGGTGATCATGGCGCGGGTGAGCGGCGGCGGCGACTTCTCCGACGACATCCTGAGCTCCGGCCGCGAGGCGGCTCTGGCTGCGGCCACTGGCGGTGGGACCGGCAAGGCGCCGGCGCGGGCGCCGGCCAAGAAGCGCGCAAGCAAGACCTCCGCTGCGAAGCGCTGAGCCGGCCGTCGGACGTGAGGACGCAACGCGGCCACGGGCTTTGCCCGGGCCGCGAAGGGGCGGCAATTTCGCAGCGCCGGTCAGCGCCTAGACCCTTCCCAAACGGCGCAAAGACTGCAAGATGCCGGCCAAATCGGCTTTGCTTACCCCCTGCGGAGGATACCCCATGCGTTCAATCGGCCATTTCATTGGCGGCAAAGAGGTCAAGGGCACGTCCGGCCGGACGGCCGACGTCTTCGAGCCGATGACCGGCGACGTCCAGGCCAAGGTCGCGCTGGCCTCGCGCGCCGAGCTCCGGGCCGCCGTCGAGAACGCCAAGGCCGCGCAACCGGCCTGGGCTGCGACCAATCCGCAGCGCCGCGCGCGGATCATGATGAAGTTTCTGGAACTCGCCCAGCGTGACTATGACCAGCTCGCCGAGCTTCTCGCCCGCGAGCACGGCAAGACCGTGCCCGACGCCAAGGGCGACATCCAGCGCGGCCTCGAAGTGGTCGAGTTCGCCTGCGGCATTCCGCATCTGATGAAGGGCGAGTACACCGAGGGCGCGGGCCCCGGCATCGACATCTATTCGATGCGCCAGCCGCTCGGTGTCGTTGCCGGCATCACGCCGTTCAATTTCCCGGCGATGATTCCGATGTGGAAGTTCGCGCCTGCCATCGCCTGCGGCAATGCCTTCATCCTCAAGCCGTCGGAGCGTGATCCGGGCGTGCCGATGAAGCTCGCGGAGCTGATGATCGAAGCGGGCCTTCCGGCAGGCATCCTCAACGTCGTCAACGGCGACAAGGAGGCGGTCGATGCCATCCTCGAGGATCCGGACATCATGGCGATCGGCTTCGTCGGCTCGTCGCCGATCGCGCAGTACATCTATGAGCGTGCGGCCGCGCACGGCAAGCGCTGCCAGTGCTTCGGCGGCGCCAAGAACCACGCCATCATCATGCCCGACGCCGATCTCGATCAGGCGGTCGATGCGCTGATCGGCGCCGGCTACGGCTCCGCCGGCGAGCGCTGCATGGCGGTGTCGGTCGCCGTCCCCGTCGGCAAGACCACGGCCGACCGTCTCATGGACAAGCTGATCCCGCGCGTCGAAAGCCTGAAGATCGGCACCTCGATCGATCCGTCGGCCGATTACGGTCCACTGGTGACGCGCGAGGCGGTCGAGCGCGTGAAGAACTATGTCGACATCGGCGTCAAGGAAGGCGCCACGCTCGCCGTCGACGGCCGCGGCTTCAAGATGCAGGGCTACGAGAACGGCTTCTATCTCGGCGGCTGCCTGTTCGACAACGTCACCAAGGACATGCGGATCTACAAGGAAGAGATCTTCGGTCCCGTCCTGTCGGTCGTCCGCGCCAAGGACTATGCCGAAGCGCTGGCGCTGCCGTCCGAGCATGACTACGGCAATGGCGTTGCGATCTTCACCCGTGACGGCGACGCGGCGCGCGACTTCGCGGCCAAGGTCAATGTCGGCATGGTCGGCATCAACGTGCCGATCCCGGTGCCGATCGCCTATTACACCTTCGGCGGCTGGAAGAAGTCCGGCTTCGGCGACCTCAACCAGCACGGCCCGGATTCGATCCGCTTCTACACCAAGACCAAGACCGTCACCTCACGCTGGCCGTCCGGCGTCAAGGAAGGCGCGGAGTTCTCGATCCCGCTGATGAAGTGACGAGACCGGGTGACAAGAGTGGGAGCCCGCGAGGGCTCCCAATTCGTCATTGCGAGGAGCGAAGCGACGAAGCAATCCAGGCTGCCTCCACGGAAACACTTTGGATTGCTTCGCTTCGCTCGCAATGACGGAGTGTGAAGAAGTGCCACGGCCAATATAACAAGATCAGGGAAACGCGGAGAACGGATGCAGTTCGCTCTCGACGAGGATCAGATCGCGGTGCGCGACATGGCGCGCGCCTTCGCGGCGGAGAAGATCGCCCCGCATGCGCTGCGCTGGGACGAGGAGAAGCATTTCCCCGTCGACGTGATGCGTGAGGCGGCGAGCCTCGGCATGGGCGGCATCTACATCCGCGACGATGTCGGCGGCTCGGGGCTTTCCCGGCTCGATGCCGCGCTGATCTTCGAGGCGCTGGCGACCGGTTGTCCCACGGTGTCGGCCTTCATCTCGATCCACAACATGGCATCGTGGATGATCGACACGTTCGGCACCGAGGCGCAGCGCCAGGCCTATCTGCCAAAACTCTGCTCGATGGATCTGATCGCGAGCTATTGCTTGACCGAGCCGGGCGCTGGCTCCGATGCGGCGGCTCTGCGCACCCGCGCGGTGCGCGACGGCGACGACTACGTGATCAACGGCCAGAAGCAGTTCATCTCCGGCGCCGGCGCCACCGATATCCTGGTGGCGATGGTGCGCACCGGCGCCGATGGTCCCGGCGGCATTTCCACGTTGGTCATCGATGCCAAAACGCCTGGCGTGTCGTTCGGCGCCAATGAGCGCAAGATGGGCTGGAACGCGCAGCCGACCCGCGCGGTGATCTTCGAGAATGCGCGGGTGCCCGTGGCCAACCGGCTCGGCGAGGAGGGCATCGGCTTCAAGATCGCGATGGCCGGACTCGACGGCGGTCGTCTCAACATCGCGGCGTGCTCACTTGGCGGTGCGCAGAGCGCGCTGGACAAGACGCTGTCTTATACGAAGGAGCGCAAGGCCTTCGGCAAACGGCTCGACGAATTCCAGGCGCTGCAATTCCGCATCGCCGACATGGCGATCGAATTGGAAGCTGCCCGCACCTTCGTCTGGCGGGCTGCGGCGGCGCTCGACCGCAAGGATGCCGACGCCACCATGCTGTGCGCGATGGCCAAGCGCTTCGGCACCGATGTCGGTTTCGAGGTCGCCAACCAGGCGCTGCAGCTGCATGGTGGCTATGGCTATTTGAGCGAATACGGCATCGAGAAGATCGTGCGCGACCTGCGCGTGCACCAGATCCTGGAAGGGACCAATGAGATCATGCGGCTGATCGTGTCGCGCAAGCTGATCGAGGCGGCGCGATGAGCGAATTGGTCGAAGGCGATCTCATCGTCCGCCGCGAAGGCTCGGCCGGCATCATCCGGCTGAACCGCCCCAAGGCCATCAATGCGATGACCTTGGAAATGTCGATGGGCATCGACGCGGCGCTCGATCAGTTCGAGGCTGATGCCGCCGTGGCAGTCGTCGTGCTCGAAGGCGCGGGCGAGCGTGGCCTGTGTGCGGGTGGCGACATCCGCGGGCTCTATGAGAGCTCGAAGGTGAATGGCGATCTCGGCAAGGTGTTCTGGCGCCAGGAATACATCATGAACGCGCGCATCGCGGCGTTCCCCAAGCCCTATGTCGCGTACATGGACGGGCTCGTGATGGGGGGCGGCGTCGGGCTGTCAGCGCATGGCCGGCATCGCATCGTCACCGAGAAGACCAGGCTCGCGATGCCCGAGGTCGGCCTCGGGTTCTTTCCGGATGTCGGCGGCACCTGGCTGTTGTCGCGCGCGCCCGGCGAGCTCGGCGCCTATTTCGGCCTGACCGGCCAGACCATGAACGGGCCCGATGCGATCCATGCCCGCTTTGCCGATGCCGTGGTGCCGACCGAAAAATGGCCGGCGCTGCGCGAGGTCCTGACCAAGGTCAGGCCGGGCACGCTGTCCGTCGAGATCGACCGGTTGATCGCAGGCTTTGCCATTGGCGAGACCGCCGGACCCGTTGCCGCGCAGCAGGCGAGGATCGATGCATGGTTTGCCCATGACAGCATGCACGACATCTTTGCGGCGCTCGAAGCCGATGGCTCCGAGCTGGCGCTCGCGACCCTCAAGACGCTGAAGGAGAAGTCGCCACGCGGCATGGTCGTGACGCTGAAGCTGCTGCGGCTGGCGCGCGGCGCGACGTCGCTGGAGGAATGCCTGGTGCGCGAATATCGTGCGGCGCTCGAAGTGTTCCGCAGCGATGATTTCCGCGAGGGGGTGCGTGCCGCGATCATCGACAAGGACCGCAATCCCCGGTGGTCGCCGCCGGATGTCGATCAGGTCACGCCTGAGATGCTGGCGCGCTATCTCGCCGAGATCGGCGCCGACGAACTGACGTTCCCGCAAACGAGATAACAAGCAGGTCGAGGGAGACAACGAACCATGGCAACGATCGCATTCATCGGCCTCGGCAACATGGGCGGTCCGATGGCCGCCAATCTGGTCAAGGCCGGCCACAAGGTGGTGGCGTTCGATCTGGCCGAAGCCTCGTGCGCGCAGGCCAAGGCCGACGGCGCTGAGATTGCCGGCAGTGCCGTCGCTGCCGCAAAGGGCGCCGATGCCGTCGTCACCATGCTGCCGGCCGGCAAGCACGTGCTGGCGGTCTGGAACGATGTCGTGCCCGCAATGGCCAAGGGCGCGCTGATCATCGATTCGTCAACCATCGACGTGGAAAGTGCGCGCGCCGCGCATGCGCTTGCCGCCAAGCACGGCGTCGCCGCCATCGACGCACCAGTGTCCGGCGGCACCGGCGGTGCCAAGGCCGCGACGCTCACCTTCATGTGCGGCGGCGAGGAGGACGCCTTCGCCACGGCCAAGCCGATCCTGGAGAAGATGGGCAAGAAGATCGTCCATTGCGGCGGCGCCGGTGCAGGGCAGGCTGCGAAGATCTGCAACAACATGATCCTCGGCATCTCGATGATTGCGGTCGGCGAGGCCTTTGCACTGGGCGAGAAGCTCGGCCTGTCGCACCAGGCGCTGTTCGACGTCGCCTCGACCTCGTCGGGCCAGTGCTGGTCGCTGACGTCCTATTGCCCGGTGCCGGGCCCGGTGCCGGCCTCGCCAGCCAACAACGACTACAAGCCTGGCTTTGCCACGGCGCTGATGCTGAAGGATCTCACGCTGTCGCAGGATGCGGCCAAGGCGGCAGGTGCTGCAACGCCGCTTGGCCAGCACGCCCAGGAGATCTACAAGGCGTTCGAAGCCGCCGGCCATGGTTGCGTCGATTTCTCAGGCATCATTCAGCACGTCCGCAAGCTCGCCGGGACCCCCTGATGACGACATTCAAGGACGCACGCGCGTTTCTCCTGGCGCATCGCACCGACTACGATGCGGCCGTGAAGGGTTTCCGTTGGCCCGATCCCGCGCCGTTCAACTGGGCGCTGGACTGGTTCGATGCGGAGCTGGCGTCCGATCCCGAGAGCCGCGACCGGACGGCGCTGTGGATCTTCGACGCCGCGCAGGACCGCCAGACCAAGCTGTCCTTTGCCGCGCTGTCGCGCCGCTCCAGCCAGGTCGCCAACTTCCTGCGCGCGCAAGGCTTGAAGCGCGGCGATCATCTGCTGCTGCTGCTCGGCAATGTCGTGCCGCTGTGGGAGACGATGCTCGCGGCGATGAAGCTCGGCGTCGTCGTGATTCCCGCGACCACGCTGCTGACCGTCGACGAATTGCGCGACCGGCTGGAGCGTGGCCGCGCCAAGGCCGTTGTCGCCGCGCAGGACCAGGTCGCGAAATTCGCCGATCTCGGCGCCGAGGGCCTCGTCCGCATCGTGGTGGGCGCGCCGGCTGCGCCGGATGGCTGGCTGGCGTTCGAGCAGGCTGCCGAGGCCGCCGAGGCGTTTACGCCGGATGGGCCGACGCAGCCGGACGATCCGATGCTGCTGTATTTCACCTCCGGAACGACGGCCAAGCCGAAGCTGGTACGGCACAGCCATCGCAGCTATCCGGTCGGCCATCTCTCGACGATGTACTGGCTCGGCCTGCAGCCGGGCGACGTGCATCTCAACATCTCCTCGCCGGGCTGGGCCAAGCACGCCTGGAGCTGTTTCTTCTCGCCGTGGAATGCCGGCGCCACCGTGTTCGTGGTCAACCAGCCGCGCTTCGATGCCAAGGGCTTGCTCGCCATCATCCGCCGCTGCGGCGTCACCACGCTGTGCGCGCCGCCGACGGTGTGGCGGCTGTTCATCCAGGAGCATCTCGCCGATTTCAAAGTGAGCTTGCGCGAGGCCTGCGGCGCCGGCGAGCCGCTCAATCCGGAGGTGATCGATCAGGTGCGCGCCGCCTGGGGACTGACGATCCGCGACGGCTACGGCCAGACCGAGACCGCCGCGATCGTCGGCAATTCGCCGGGGCAGACGCTGAAGATCGGCTCGATGGGGCGGCCGCTGCCGGGCTATCGCGTCGAGGTCGCCGATATCGATGGCAATCCGGCCCGCGAAGGCGAGATCACGCTGGCGCTCACCGGTGAGCGTCCGGCCGGCCTGATGCAAGGCTATCAGGGCGATGACGGCCAACTGTCGGGTGCCGACGGCACGCGCTATCGTACCGGCGACGTCGTGTTCCAGGACGACGAGGGCTATCTCACCTTCGTCGGCCGCTCCGACGACGTGTTCAAGTCCTCCGACTATCGGATCTCGCCGTTCGAGCTGGAGAGCATTCTGCTGGAGCACGAGGCGGTCGCCGAGGCGGCCGTGGTGCCGAGCCCAGATCCCATCCGCCTCGCGATCCCGAAGGCCTATGTGCTGCTCACAGCAGGCGCGGAGCGGTCGCGCGAGACGGCGCTGTCGATCTTCACGCATCTGCAGGCGCGGCTCGCGCCGTTCAAGCGCATCCGCCGGCTCGAGCTGGTCAGCGAGCTGCCGAAAACGATCTCCGGCAAGATCCGCCGCGTGCAGCTGCGGCGGCTGGAGCATGACGACAACCGCAGCGATGGTTTGCGCGGCGTCGAGTTTCGTGAAGAGGATTTCCCGGAATTGCAGAAGGCGCGGCCGGGGCCCGAAGGCTAGAGCCGTGACCGCGCCGATTTCTGTGCAACGATGATTGATGGTCTTGGAGAGAGACGAAGACGCATGAACAAGATCTGGAAGAAGCCGCCGATTTCACTGGAAGCCTATCAGGCCATGATCGGCCAGGAGATCGGCGTGTCGTCATGGCACGTGCTCGATCAGAAGCGCATCGACACCTATGCCGAGGTGACCGAGGATCATCAGTTCATCCATGTCGATCCGGAAGCGGCCAAGGCGACGCCGTTCGGCACCACCATCGCGCACGGCTTCCTCACGATGTCGATGCTCAGTGTGATGGCCTATGAGGTGATGCCGGCGATCGAGGGCACGGCGATGGGTGTCAATTACGGCTTCGACAAGCTGCGCTTCATCTCGCCGGTGAAATCCGGCAAGCGCGTCCGCGGCCGCTTCGTGCTGGCGGAAGCCACGCTGCGCAAGCCGAAGGAGCTGCAGTCGCGCACCAACGTCACGGTCGAGATCGAGGGCGAGGAGAAGCCCGCCCTGGTCGCCGACTGGATCGGCCTCATTTATCTCAGCTAACCCTCTCGTCATCCTCCTCTCGTCATCGCCGGGCTTGACCCGGCGATCCATCACTGAGCGACAAGTTCGGTTCTTGATGGAGGCTCGGTCGGGCCGGGGCATAACGAGCTAACTGATAGGACACAGCATCATGGCAATCAGATTTGACGGACGCGTCGCCATCGTCACCGGCGCAGGCAATGGTCTCGGACGCGCGCATGCGCTGGGGCTGGCGAGCCGCGGCGCCAAGGTCGTGGTCAATGATTTCGGCGGCGCCCGCGACGGCACTGGCGGCTCGATGACGGCGGCCGAAACGGTGGTCGAGGAGATCCGCAAAGCCGGCGGCACCGCGATCGCCGATGGCGCCGACGTGTCAAACTTCGAGCAGGTTACCGCGATGGTCGATCGCGCCACCAGGGAGTGGGGCAGTGTCGACATCATGTGCGCCAATGCCGGCATCCTCAGAGACAAGTCGTTCGCCAAGATGGAGGTCGCCGACTTCGCCAAGGTGCTGGATGTGCATCTGGTCGGCAGCTTCTACTGCTGCAAGGCGGTGTGGAACGGCATGCGCGAGCGCAACTACGGCCGCATCGTGCTGACGACCTCGTCGTCCGGTCTGTTCGGTAATTTCGGCCAGGCCAATTATGGAGCCGCCAAGACCGGCATGGTCGGTCTGATGAACGTGCTGGCGGAGGAGGGCCGCAAGACCAACATCCGCGTCAACATCATCTCGCCGACGGCGGCCACCCGCATGACCGAGGAATTGTTGCCGCCGCAGGCGCTGCAGCTGATGCGACCGGAATCGATCACGCCAGCGGTGGAATATCTGCTCAGCGAGGACGCGCCGACCCGCACCATCATGGGCGCGGGCGCCGGCTCCTTTGCCGTGATCAAGATCCTGGAGAGCGAGGGCATCAATCTGCCGCCGGAGGAGTGGACACCGGACGCGGTCGCCGCGCACTTCGCCGAGATCAGCGACATGTCGAAGGCGAGGGCATTGCAGGGCGCGTTCGAGCAGACGCAGAAGTACGTCGGCCAGGCCGCGGCGCGGCTGGGGCTCAAGCTGTAAGTGCAAAGTCGTAGACCCTCATGGTGAGGAGCACGGCAAAGCCGTGCGTCTCGAACCCATGAGGCCGTGCACGGGCCTCATCCTTCGAGACGCGGCTTGCAGCCGCTCCTCAGGATGAGGGTCTACACCGATGCCTGGAGATGTCGTGTCGGACGTGGCCAACCGCCTGCAAAAGAAGGTTGCCGTCATCGGAGCCGGGCCGGCCGGGCTGATGGCGGCCGAGGTGTTGGCTGAAGGTGGCGCGGCCGTCACCGTCTACGACGCGATGCCGTCGGTCGCGCGCAAGTTTCTGATGGCGGGGCGCGGCGGCCTCAACCTCACACATAGCGAAGAGCTGCCTGCCTTCCTGCCGCGCTATCGCGAGGCGGCGGCGTGGCTGACGCCGGCCATCCGCGCTTTCCCGCCGCAGCGGCTGCGCGACTGGTGCCAGGCGCTTGGCGAGCCCACTTTCGTCGGTTCCTCGGGCCGCGTGTTTCCGACTGCGATGAAGGCCTCCCCGCTGCTGCGGGCATGGCTGCGTCGGCTGGCAGCGCAAGGCGTGCGTGTCGAGCTGCGGCATCGCTGGACCGGTTGGGACAGCAAGGCGCGGTTGACATTCGAGACAGCGGCAGGACCGAGCGCGGTCACGGCCGACGCGACCGTGCTCGCGCTCGGCGGCGCCAGCTGGCCGCGGCTCGGCTCCGACGGCGGCTGGGTCTCACGTCTCACCGCGAAGGGCGTCGCGATCGCGCCGCTACGGCCGGCCAATTGCGGCTTTACCGCCGCGTGGTCGGACATCTTCCGCGACCGCTTCGAGGGCCAGCCGCTGAAGAGCATCGCGCTGTCGTTCGCTGATCGCAGCGTCCGCGGCGAGGCTGTCGTCACGCGTGACGGCATCGAGGGCGGCGCGGTCTATGCGCTGTCGGCCGAGCTGCGCGAGGCGATTGCTGTCGACGGCGCGGCGAGTCTGCACGTCGCGCTGCGGCCCGACCTTGCGACCGCCGATCTGGTCAGGCGGCTGTCGGCGCCCCGCGGCAAGCAGTCGTTCTCGAATGTGCTGCGCAAGGCGCTGCAGCTGTCCCCCGTCGCGATCGGGCTGCTGCAGGAGGCAGCGAAGGCCCAAGGCCTCTCGCTGTCGTCGCTATCGCCGGATCGTCTCGCCGCGCTGATCAACGCCGTGCCGGTCAAGCTGACGGGCACCGCCGGACTCGCGCGCGCGATCTCTAGCGCCGGTGGCATCGCGCGGGAAGAGCTCGATGCCGATTTCATGCTCAAGCGTCTCCCCGGCATATTCGCCGCCGGCGAAATGCTCGACTGGGAGGCCCCGACCGGCGGCTACCTGCTGCAGGCCTCGTTCGCGACCGGGGCCGCCGCAGGGAAGGGCGTGTTGAAACGGCTTGAATTGTAGGGTGGGCAAAGCGCAGCGTGCCCACCTTCTGCATTCGAGCAAGTACGCGGTGGGCACGACGCTTCGCGTCTTTTCCCACCCTACAGATTTCTCGTCATTGCGAGCGAAGCGAAGCAATCCAGGGCCGCGCGTGCGACTCTGGATTGCTTCGTCGCTTCGCTCCTCGCAATGACGGTGGAGAGAGCGCGCGCCTACCGCAGCTTGCCCCTTGCCGCGACCGGCAACACGCCCAGAATCTCCTCGCCGCGGACCATCACCACCTCGTCCATCATGTTGACGACGACGCAGACATGGTTGGGGACGATGCGGACGACGTCGCCGACGTTGGGGCGGGTGTTGCTGCGCGACAGATCGAGGAAGCCGTGCTCCTCGGCGAAGCGTGCGATCTTGGCTTCCGGGTGCTCCAGGATCAGGCCGTGGCCATCGAGCCCGCCGGTGTCGGTGGTCAGCGTCTTCGAGCCGGCATCGAGGATGCCGCGCTCGGGCGCGGCGCGGCTGACCACGGTGGAATAGATGTGCAGCGCGCAGTCGTCCCACGTCGCAACGCCGGCGGCGACCTGCATGCGGTCGTTGTAGATATAGGTGCCGGGCCGGTGCTCGGTGGCGCCCTTGAGCTTGCCGAGATTTTTCAGGTTCGGCGAACCGCCGGTCGAGACGATGGCCGCCTCCAGCCCCTCGGCGCGCACGCCGGCCAGCGCCTCGTCGTAGAAGCGCTGCGCCTCGTCCCAGCCGGTCTCGGTCGGGTACATCATGAAGCCGGCGAAGCGCAGGCCTGCGCTGGCCTTGATCTGGCGCGCGAGCTGGATCGCCTCGGCCGGCGTCTCGACGCCGGCGCGCTTGCGGCCCGTGTCGCATTCGACCACGACGGAGAGCGTCCGTCCCGACTGCTTGGCCGCCTGCGGCAGGCCGGCGATCACGGTGGCGTTGTCGGCGGCGACCGTCATGTCGGCCTTGGCCTGCAGCGCGGCGAGCCGCGCCATCTTCTCCTCGCCGATCAGATTGTAGCTGATCAGGATGTCAGCGATGCCGGCCTCCGCCATGATCTCGGCCTCGCCGATCTTCTGGCAGGTGATGCCCCGCGCGCCGGCCTCGATCTGCAGCTTCGCCAGATCAGGGCTCTTGTGCGTCTTGATGTGGGGGCGGTTGGCCACGCCCGCCGCTGCGCATTGCGCCTGGATCCGCGCGACGTTGCGCTCGACCTTGTCCATGTCGATGACGGCGCACGGGGTGCCGTACTCCCTGGCGATCTTGGCGGCGAGCGGCGTGGTCATGGCGGTCCTTTCAAGCGGGGGATCGGGTGCTTCATGGCCCAACCCATTCCGTCTGGCAATCACCTCGGCGACCGCCGGGCGTACCCGTCGGTCTCATATGCAGCATCAGCGCATCTCCCGCCGGGCCTGGCGTCCGCTAGGTTCCCGGCAGGGGATCCTGGCCCAGCAGACGAGCGCCCATCTCGGCGGAGTGGCGCACGACGCCGAAGCCGTAGCCTGTCATCTCCGTCTCGTAGGCCTGGAGCCCGGCATCGATGGATACCTCCTGATTCCGGATGTCCCTGATGTGTCGCGCCAGCAGCATCGCATCGCGCAGCGCCACGTTGGCGCCACGCCCGAGGCTGGGCGTCATCGCATGAATGGCGTCACCGAGCAGCGTGACGCGCGGCATCGGGGCAAGCTCGAATGGAATGCTCGACGTCATCCGGATGAAGAAGAACGAGTCTGGATTCGCGGCCTCCGGAACGCGGGCCGCCTCGGCGGACCAGGGCCGCAGCAGATCCGCGGCGACAGCCTGCAGATCGTGGCTGTCCATCGCCTGCAAATGTGCGTCGTCGCCGAACAGCTCCTTGCGTCCTGAGATGATGCAGCCGACGTAGTCGTCCTGCCGGCTGAGCGGGGCCGTCGGAAGCAGGGATTCAGCTGCAAGATCAGGACGCATGGGGAAGATGACGGGACCCACGCCCAGGATCAGTTTCTTGGAGGAATCGAACGCCGCGGTGAAGATGTCAGCCAGCGCATGCGCGGGCAGGACTTTGCGCGCGGTGTCCAGCGTCAGTTTGCCGTAGATCGCGCGGACGCCCGAATCCATGAACCGCGCCTGCGGTGCTCGCAGCGTGCGTACGGATGACCCTGCGCCATCGGCCGCCACCAGGATGTCGCCGTGAACCGGCGCACAGCCGTCGAAATGGGCCGTCACGCCGCCTTCATCCGTTTCGAAACGGATGAATTGCGCACCCCAATGGCAGATGTCGGCGAGATCGTGCAGGAGGATTTCCCGCAAGGTCGCGCGGTTGACGTTGAGATGCGTGGCGATGCCATCCGCCACGTGGTGTTGCGTCTTGCTGTAGTCGTCGGTCTGGAAGCGCCGTTGGATGTTGAATTGCGTATCCATGATCGTGGTGTAGGGCAGTGGGTTCATCGACGTGGCCTCGAACAGCGCGTACAGCTCTGGCGCAAGGGCCTCCTTGATGGCGGACACGCAATCGGCATCGAGGTGGAGCCGATAGCCCTGACGACGATCGAACGGAGCAGCGTCCCGTTCATAGAGGGCCACGTCGAGGCCAGACCGTTTCAACGACTGCGCAAGACAGAGCCCGCCGATTCCGGCGCCGATGATGATCACTTTCATGGTGACGTCCTTTGGATGGGGGTGGGGCATCGCAATGATGAGACGGCGCGCGGACGCGCCGGCGTCATCGGAGGCTCCCGCAGGACAGTGGCTGCGTGCGCCTTCCGATGGACGGGTCGAAGCGGCGCATGGCGAGGAGAAGTGGCGTGCTGAAGAAAGAGACGCAGCCGCGTGCCGTCCGCGCGACCCGAGGGGCGCTTTGCGCACACAAACCAACTGCAATCTTGACGTCGACCCAAAGCACCCTCGTCACCAAACGACCGGGTGCCGAACGCACCCACAGACGATCGACCGACCTGAAGTCGGATCCGAACGTCGCGGGGGTGCCGTGAGGCGTGAGACGCCGCCTGGAAGGCGGTGGCCGTGCTACCGAACAGCCTGCTCTCTTTTCGACAGCGGCTGATTAGACAATCGGCTCGGGAATTTCAACTGGTTTGAGATCAGGGCGACCGCGTCCCGTGCGCGTCTACCCGCCCTCGATCTCCTCGCGCAGCACCTCGAGCTCCAGCCAGCGGTCCTCGGCGGCGGTGAGCTCGGCCTGCGCGGTGGCCAGCGCAATGGAGGCGGCGTCGAACTTTTTGCGGTCTTTCGCATAGAGCGCGGGGTCGTCGAGCAGCTTCTGCTGCTTCGCGATCTCGGCCTGCAGCTTCTTGATCGTCTTCGGCAGCGTCTCCAGCGCGTGCTTCTCGTTGAAGGACAGCTTGCGCTTCGAGGTGCTCGACGGCGCAGCGGCAGGCTTCGCCGCCTTCTTTTCGTCGGCGGCGGCCGCTGCCGCCGCGGCGTGCTCGCGCTTCAGATCGGCGCCGCGCTGCACCAGCATGTCGCTATAGCCGCCGGCATATTCCTGCCATTTGCCGTCGCCCTCCGGCACGATGACCGAGGTGACGACGCGGTCGAGGAAGTCGCGGTCATGGCTGATCAGGATGACGGTGCCTTCGTAGTCGCCGAGCATGTCCTCGAGAACGTCCAGCGTATCGAGGTCGAGATCGTTGGTCGGCTCGTCCAGCACCAGCAGGTTCGACGGCTTGGCCAGCGCGCGCGCCAGCATCAAGCGGCCGCGCTCGCCACCGGAGAGCACTTCGAGCGGCGTGCGCATCTGCTCGCGCGCGAACAGGAAGTCCTCCATGTAGCCGACCACGTGCTTGGGCTTGCCGCCGACCATGACGTGATCGCCGCGGCCGCCGGTGAGGGCTTCCGCCAGCGTCGTCTTCGGATCGAGGCTTTCGCGATGCTGGTCCAGCGTCGCTGTCTCCAGATTGACGCCGAGCCGGATGCTGCCGCTGTCGGGCTCGCTGCCGCCGGTGAGCAGGTTGACCAGCGTGGTCTTGCCGGCGCCGTTGGGGCCGACGATGCCGATGCGGTCGCCGCGCTGGATGCGGATCGAGAAATTGTCGACGATCTTGCGATCGCCATAGCTCTTTGACGCACTCTTGGCCTCGATGACGAGCTTGCCGGATTTGTCGGCCTCGGCAGCCGCGAGATTGGCGCTGCCGGCGGCGCCGCGATAGTCGCGCCGCTGCTGCCTGAGCGCATGCAGGTTGGCGAGCCGCTTGACGTTGCGCTTGCGCCGGCCGGAGACGCCGTAGCGCAGCCAGTGCTCCTCGTTGACGATCTTGCGGTCGAGCTTGTGCTGCTCGCGCTCTTCCTCGGCCAGCACCTCGTCGCGCCACGCCTCGAAGCCGGCGAAGCCGCGGTCGATCTGCTTGATCTGGCCGCGGTCGAGCCAGGCGGTCGCGCGCGACAGATTGGTGAGGAAGCGGCGGTCATGGCTGATCAGCACCAGCGCGCAGCGCCGGCCGTCGAGCTCGTTCTCCAGCCATTCGATCGTCGTCAGGTCGAGATGGTTGGTCGGCTCGTCCAGGAGCAGGATGTCGGGGTTGGGCGCCAGCACGCGCGCCAGTGCCGCGCGGCGCGCCTCGCCGCCGGAGACATGCGCGGGATCTTCCTCGCCTGTCAGCCCGAGCTGCTCGACGAGGTAGCGCGCCTGGTAGTGATCGTCGCCGGGCCCAAGCCCGGCCTCGACATAGGACAGCGTGGTGGCATGGCCGGAGAAATCCGGCTCCTGCGGCAAATAGCGCACGGTTGCGCCGGGCTGCACGAAGCGCGTGCCGCTGTCGCATTCGACCAGGCCTGCGGCGATCTTCAGCAGCGTCGATTTGCCGGAGCCGTTGCGGCCGATCAGGCAGACGCGTTCGCCGGGCGACACCGACAGTTCGACGCCCGACAACAGGGGCGTGCCGCCGAAGGTCAGGCGGATGTCTTTGAGTTGGATAAGAGGAGGCGCCATGGGCTCTGCTAGCTTTGCTGCTGGATCCGCGCGGCGCGCTGGCGCTGCATGCGGCGGATCGTCGTGTCGAGGGTGGACAGGAAGGTGGAGCGGTCGCGCGGCGTGAACGAGCGCGGCCCGCCGGTGACCTCGCCGGACGAGCGCAGGTCGGTCATGAGGTTGCGCACCGCGAGCGTCATGCCGATCGATTCCTCGGTGAACGGCTTGCCGTTCGGCGCGATCGCGGCGCAGCCCGCCTTGACGCAGCGGCTCGCCAGCGGAATGTCGGCGGTGATGACGACATCGTCCGCGTTCACTCGCTCGACGATCCAGTCGTCGGCGGCATCCATGCCGCTGCCCGCCGCCACGCGCGTGATCAAGGGATCGTCCGGCACCCGGATGAAGCCGCCCGCGACCACGATCACCGGCACGCCGTGCCGGAGCGCGACGCGGTAGATCTCGTCCTTCACCGGGCAGGCGTCGGCGTCGACATAGATTCTGAGAGCGGCGGGTTCGGTGGTTTCGGTCGTCATCGGGCCATCTGTTCGAATGGCCGGTTGGTACCCCATCGCGGCCGGAATTGCGAGCCGCTTGCCAGGACCTGTCCGGCCGCTACCATCGCCGAAAAGGGGTCAAAGGGAGGCACGGATGGCAGGAATCGCGGCCTATGCGGTCGAGGCGTTCAACACGGCCAAGAAGTCCGAGAACAAGATGCACGACGACAGCGTGGCGCGCCGCTTCGGCTTCGCTGGCGGCCTCGTCCCCGGCGTCGAGGTGCTGGCTTACATGCTTCACCAGCCGGTGGCCCGCTGGGGCCGGGCGTTCCTCGAGCGCGGCCTGATCGAGGCGCGCTTCTTCAAGCCGGTCTATGACGGCGAGATGGCGGAGGTCTTGGCGAGCGATGCCGCCGACGGCCTCGCGCTGGAGGTCATGAGCCAGGGCCAGCCCTGTGCCACCGGTTCGGCGTCACTGCCGGTGACGGCGCCGGATGTCGTGCTGGCGGAGTATCGCGATGTTCCCCCGGCAGCCGTGCGGCCACCTGTGAGCGCGCAGTCATTCGCCGTCGGCAGCTGGCTCGGCACCGCGCCACGCGCCTGGCCGGGACAGGCGGCAACGATGTATCTGGACGAGATTCGCGAACGCGATCCGATCTATGCCAGCGAACGGCTCGGCCATCCCGGCATGCTGCAGCGGGTGATGAACCGGTTGCTGGTCGACAATGTCGTTCTCGGTCCCTGGATTCACGTCGGGAGCCGGATGCAGCTGTTGTCGGTGATCGCCGAGACCGACGAGATCACGGCGCGGGGACGTGTCGTCGCCAACTACGAGAAGAAGGGCCACCGCTTCGTCGAGATCGACGCGCTGGTGGTCGCGAACGGCACGCGGCCGCTGGCACATTGCCACCACGTCGCGATCTACCAGCCGCGCGCGGAGGCGGCGTAGCGGCTAGGCTTGGGAAGAGGCAAGCAGCTTCTCCATCTACAACCGTCATGCCCGCGCAGGCGGGCATCCAGTACGCCGCGGCGTCACGTTCGTCACAACTGTCCCGGCGTACTGGATCGTCCGCCTGCGCGGACGATGACAGCTGAGGGTGACGTAGCAGCGCGGCTTACTCGGACGGCATGAGAGGACACGATGCATCCGAACAATCAGTCGTCATGCCCGGGCTTGTCCCGGGCATCCACGTCGATCGTCGCTGGGACTCGTGGATGGCCGGGTCAAGCCCGGCCATGACGATGGAGAGAGCCGAGCACTCACTCAGCACCCCTTAACGACGGCGTGGCTCACGCCGCCGACTTCGCCTTGCCGTCCTGGATGGCGCGCCACAGCTTCTCGGTGGTCAACGGCATGTCGAGATGCGTCACGCCGTAGTCCGACAGCGCGTCGATCACGGCGTTGATCACACTCGCCATCGAGCCGGCGCAGCCGGCCTCGCCGCAGCCCTTGGTGCCCAGCGGATTGCTCTTGGCCGGCACCGGATGGTTGTCCACCGTCATCATCGGAACGTCGGAGGCGCGCGGCAGCGCGTAGTCCATCAGCGAGCCGGTGATCGGCTGGCCGCTCTCGTCGTAACGCAGATGCTCCATCAGCGCCTGGCCGATGCCCTGGGCGACGCCGCCATGCAGCTGGCCGGCGACGATCATCGGATTGATCACCGTGCCGAAATCGTTGATCGCCGTATAGCCGACGATCTGCGCAACACCGGTGTCCGGCTCGATCTCGACCTCGCAGACATGGCAGCCATTGGGGAAGGTCGACTCGGTCGCCGTCGAGTTGTGGTCGACGTCGAGCGAGGCCGGCACGCCGTCGGGCATCTTGCCCTCGCGCATGCGCTGCGCCAGCTCCATGATGTCGATGCTGCGATCGGTGCCGGCGATGGTGAACTGGCCGCCTGCGAACTCGATGTCGGCTTCCGACGCCTCCAGCAGATGCGCCGCGGCCTGCTTGCCCTTGGCGATCACGAGCTGCGCGGATTCGACGATGGCCTGGCCGGTTGCTGTGATCGAGCGCGAGCCGCCGGTGCCGTTGCCGAAGCGCACGAGATCGGAGTCGCTCTGCTCGAGCCTGATCTTGTCGAAGGGAACGCCGAGCTGCGCCGACAAGACCTGAGAGAACGGCGTCGCGTGGCCCTGGCCGTAGTCCAGCGTGCCGGTCGTCAGGGTCACGCCGCCATCGGCATCGAAGGTGATCTTGCCGAGCTCGCCTGAGGGTGGCGCGGTGACCTCGAGATAGGAGCCGACCGCGATGCCGCGCAGCTTGCCGGCCTTGCGGCTCTCGCGCTTGCGCTTGGCGAAGCCGGCATAGTCCGAGACCTGCAGCGCCTTTTCGAACACGGCGGCGAAATCGCCGGAGTCGTAGGTCACGCCCGACGCCGCCGGGAACGGCATCTGGCTCGGCTTGATGAAGTTGCGCTTGCGGATCGTCAGGCGGTCGATGCCCATCTCGCGCGCGGCGGCGTCGATCAAGCGCTCCATGAAGTAGTTCGCCTCGGGCCGGCCGGCGCCGCGATAGGCACCCATCAGCGTGACGTTGGTCAGCACCGTCTTGATGTCGACGCCGAGCAGCGGCGTCTTGTAGACGCTGGCGAGGTTCTTGCCGACGTTGAGCGACAGCGGCAGCGGCGCCACGCCCATGATGTAGGCGCCGAGATTGCCATAGCCGGAGAGACGCACGGCGAGGAACTTGCCGTCGGCATCGAGCGCCAGCTCGCCATGGATGATCTGGTCACGGCCCTGGCTGTCCGACAGGAAGGCAGTGGTGCGCTCGTCGCGCCATTTCACCGGCTTTCCGAGCTGCCTGGCCGCATGCAGGATGCAGACATATTCGGGATAGGAGACGTTCTTCATCCCGAACGAGCCGCCGACATTGGTGGTCAGGATGCGGACCTTGTCCGGCGCGACGTTGAGGATTTTTGCCAAGGTCGCCTTGTTCCCCGAGACGCCCTGGGTCGGCACCTGCAGGGTGAAGCGTTCGGTCTTGCCGTCGAACGCGGCCAGCGCGACGCGCGGCTCCATCGACACCACGGCGACCCGGGTGTTGACGATGTCGAGCTTGGTCACATGCGCGGCCTTGGCGAACGCCTCGTCGATCTTGGCGGTGTCGCCGTAATGGTAGTCGAGCGCGACGTTGTTCGGGATGTGGTCATAGAGCTGCGGTGCGCCCGGCTTGGCCGCTTCTTCGGCATTGGTGACAGCGGGCAGGGGCTCGATGTCGAGCTCGACCGCCTCGGCCGCGTCGCGGGCCTGCGCTAACGTTTCCGCCACCACGAATGCGACGGGGTCGCCGACGAAGCGCACCTTGTCGGTCGCAAGCGCACCGCGGTTCGTCTGCAGCAGCGGCGAGCCGTCGCGGCTCTTCAGCGGCAGGCCGCAGGTGAACGGGCCGTAGGCGGCCGCCGCGAGGTCGGCGCCGGTCCACACCCCGAGCACGCCCGGCATGGCCTTCGCGGCCGTTGTATCGATGCCCTTGATGATCCCATGGGCGTGGCTGGAGCGCACGATCCAGGCATGGGCCTGGCCGGGCAGGTTGACATCGTCGGTATATTTGCCGTGACCGCGCACCAGCGTGTCGTCCTCCTTGCGCCGGACCGGCTGCCCGACGCCGTATTTCTGCAGCGCGATCGCGTTTTCGAGGGAGGCCGGGGAGGTGTGATCTTGCATGGAATGAGGATCCGGGGAGCTGAATGGAGCGCAAAAGCGGGCTGTTCCCAGATAGTGCAGCGCCTGCGGCCCGACAACGGTTGATTAGGAATGGTGCATCACGCCTGACGGAGGGGCTGTTGCGCCGGCGCTATCCACTGATAATGTCTCACGAAAGAGAACTTCCTCCTGGGCCGGTTCGGCCAGCGGAAAGACATTTGAATGATCAATGACACGCGGCTGCGGGAGAGTCCGAGGCCGCGCGGGAACCTGGAGCCCGGCATGCATCCGGGTCTGGACGTCGCGACGCCTTCCTGCGCCAGCAATGGCAGCAGCGTCTACGCGGCCCTGGACCTTGGAACCAACAATTGCCGGCTCCTGATCGCCTGTCCCTCGGGCGACAGCTTCCGCGTGGTCGACTCCTTCTCGCGCATCGTCCGGCTGGGCGAGGGCATCTCGACCACCGGCTGCATCAGTGACGCGGCAATGGAGCGGGCGATCGCCGCTCTCAGCATCTGCCGGGACAAGATCCAGTCGAAAAAGGCGCGCCGCCTGCGCCTGATCGCGACCGAGGCCTGCCGCGCGGCGGCCAATGCCGAGGGGTTCCGCAGCCGGGTGGCGGCAGAAACCGGCATCGAGCTCGAGGTGATCGACCGCGAGACCGAGGCGGCGCTGGCCGTGAAGGGCTGTGCACCGCTGCTCGATCCGGGCGGGCGGGGCGCGATCCTGTTCGACATCGGCGGCGGTTCCAGCGAGCTGGTCCGGATCGAGCGCGATCCGGCCGACCGCAATGCGGAACCGCGCATCAAGGCCTGGATGTCGATCCCGCTCGGGGTCGTCACCCTGGCCGAGCGCTTCGGCGGCCGCGATGTCACCCCGGAGATCTATGCCGCGATGGTCGAGGCTGTCGCGGGCCATGTCGGCCCGTTCGCGGCCGAGCATGGCGGCGATCTCGCCGGCATGCATCTGCTCGGCACGTCCGGCACGGTGACGACGCTGGCGGGCATCCATCTGAACCTTGCGCGCTACGACCGGCGCCGCGTCGACGGCATCTGGATCAACGATGCCGACGTCACGACGACGATCGCCAAGCTGCTCGCGATGAGCTACCAGGAGCGTGCCGAGAACAACTGCATCAGCATCGACCGCGCCGATCTCGTGCTCGCCGGCTGTGCCATTCTCGATGCGATCCGCGATGCGTTCCCGCTGCCGCGGCTGCGGGTCGCCGATCGCGGCCTGCGCGAAGGCATGCTGGTCGAGATGATGCGCGAGGACGGCGCGCTACGTACGGCGTAGATTCTTCACCCTCCCCTGGAGGGGAGGGTCGGCTCACATTGAGCGAAGCGAATGTGAGACGGGGTGGGGTGAATCACACGGGCGGTGCCGCTGTGGCTCACCCCACCCCGATCGCTCGCTTCGCTCCCGATCGACCCTTCCCCTCCAGGGGAGGGTGGACGTCCCATCTGCTGTTGTCGGCTCGCGGATCGTTCGGTCCCGTCGACGCAGCACAGGTCACGACACAGAGACCCGCATGGCAAAAGACACCACCGGCCGCATGTATGTGCAGGTCAAGACCGGCGGAAAGCGCAAGCTGTCCTCGAAACTCTGGCTGGAGCGCCAGCTCAACGATCCCTATGTCGTGCAGGCCAAGCGCGACGGCTATCGCTCGCGCGCGGCCTACAAGCTGATCGAGATCGACGACAAGCATCATTTGCTCAAGTCCGGCATGACCGTGGTCGACCTCGGCGCGGCGCCGGGCGGCTGGAGCCAGATCGCGGCGCGCCGGGTCGGCGCCGACGCAGGCAAGGGCAAGGTGATCGCCATCGACCTCCTCGAGATGGGCGAGATTCCCGGCGTCACCTTCGCCCAGCTCGACTTCCACGCCCAGGATGCGCCGGAGAAGCTCAGGGCGATGCTCGGCGGCCGTGCCGATATTGTCATGTCGGACATGGCGGCCAACACCACCGGCCACCGCAAGACCGACCAGCTGCGCATCGTCGGCCTCGTCGAGCTCGCCGCGCATTTCGCCGGCGAGGTGCTCAAGCCCGGCGGCAGCTTCCTCGCCAAGACGTTCCAGAGCGGCGCCGACGCCGACCTGATGACCCAGCTCAAGCGCGACTTTGCCAGCGTCCGGCACGTCAAGCCGTCCGCCAGCCGGCAGGATTCGTCGGAGCGCTACGTGCTGGCGATGGGCTTTCGCGGAAGCCAGGATCCGGAGCAGGCGGGCTGATCCGCGAAGGACGTCGGCCTAGCGCTCCGGATAGGGCGTTCCGTCCTTGTGCAGGAAGCGGCCGTCGGCATTGCTGCTGATCATGTCGACGTCCGAGCAGGTCGTGACGTCATCAGGCGATCGCGAGCCGACCTCGAGATAGATTGCCGTCATCTCCGATCGGTTGACCATGTGATGCCCGTTTCCAGTGCCCTTTGCGAAGGCCGCGCAATCGCCCGCACGCAGGATCGATTCGCCGCCATCCTCGATCAGGATCAGCTCACCCGCCAGGACGTAGACGAACTCGTCCTCGTCGGAGTGCCAATGGCGCTGGCTTGACCAGCCGCCGGGCGGCAGCTGCATCAGGTTGACGCCGAAATCCACCAATCCGCCGGCCTCGCCGAGGCGCCGCCGGATCCGTTCGGAGCAGGGCTGATCGTGAGGCGCCGGATAGCCGGAACCCTTTCGGCGTGGAACCGCAGCAATCTCGATCTTCGGCATGAAGCTGCGCTCCCTTCTGAATGCTCTGCCGTGCCCGCTCGGCCACGCATGCGGCATTTCGGAGCCTTGCACGAATGCGCGCGTTGCGACAGCTGCGGTTGACCGATAAAGAGCCCTGTCGGCGGCGCGAGTCGGCTTCGCCGGCCGACTGACGAGACGAATTGCGGTGGAGGTTCTGATGCGTGTCCTGGCCTGGAGCGCTCTCGCGCTCGCCCTGATGTTGGCCCCGGCTCACGCCCAGGCCTACGATCCGCGCTATCCCGTCTGCATGAAGGTCTATGAAGGCGGCCGGTTTGGTGGCGGTGGCGAGTGGATCGACTGCAGCTACACGTCGCTGCCGCAATGTCGTGCGACGGCATCGGGCCGGGCGGCGATGTGCGACCTCAATCCGTATTATGCGCCGCCGGCGCCTCCGCCGCGCCGCGCGCATCGGCGGCATCACTGAAACATTTCATGACGGAACGGCCGTTGCCGTGCCGCGCGATCACGCTCAAGATCCGGGACATCCTCGCAATCGGGCTGCCGCCATGCCGCATCGCTTCATCGTTTCGATCGTGACGCTCCTGCTGCTGGTGCCGACGATCGCCTTCGCCGCGCCGGCGCACAAGCGCAAGCAACCGCGCTGGCACGGCTACGGCTTCCTGCCGGGCTACAAGCAGCCGCCGAACAACAGCCTGCCGCTCTATGCCGACAAGGAGGCGATGCGCAACGGACCGCGCGGCAGCCGCCGCAACTGGTACATCGACGGCACGCCGAAATACATGCTCTACAACGGCGAGTGGCACTATTTCGGCCAGCCCGGCTTCTATCGCGGCCATTACAATGGCGGCAGCTTCGGTCCGTGCTGGACCCGGACGCCGGTCGGCATGGTCTGGACCTGCGGCTAGATTTCTGAGCGTGCAGCGGTTCGGCGAGGAGGGCGCGCCTGAAGGTGCGCTATCCTGTCGCAGGCGCGCGCCTTGAACGCCCCCCCTACACCTGTAGGCTCTTGTCGTATCTTGAGAATCCGGGAGCGGCCGGCGTCCGTCATGGACGCGTTCCATGGCCGCACGGACGGGCGGCAGGCGCCGGACGGCCAGCCTGCTTTCGGAAGGCAAGATTAAGAAACGAGAGCCGCTCGCGCGGCCGTGGAGGGGTCCTTTGAAGTCGTTTTGTGCGCGCCTGATCGGCGCATCCGTCGCCGTGACGTTCGTTGTGACGTTCCTCGCCGGTGCTCCGGCCTCTGCCCAGCAGCTCGAGCTCAAGGTGATGGCGCCGGCCGCCCCGGGCGGCGGCTGGGACCAGACCGCACGGGCGATGCAGCAGGCCTTCGTCGCGTCGGGCGTCGCGCGCAGCGTCCAGGTGACCAATGTCGCCGGCGCCGGCGGTACCGTCGGCATCGCGCAGTTCGTCAATGGCGCCAAGGGCGACGGCAACCAGCTGATGGTCAACGGCTTCGTCATGGTCGGCGCGCTCGCCATGAACAAGTCGCCGGTGACGCTGGAGCAGGTGACGCCGATCGCGCGGCTGACCGAGGAGATCCAGGTCATCGTCGTGCCGGCCGCCTCGCCGATCAAGACGGCGCAGGATCTCGCCGCGGCGCTGAAGGCCGACATCGCCAAGGTGACCTTCGCCGGCGGCTCGGCCGGCGGCGTCGATCACGTGATGGCGGCGCTGTTCGCGGGCACCGTCGGCGCCGATGCCAAGAAGGTCAACTACATCCCATTCTCGGGCGGCGGCGAGTCGCTGGCCGCGATCCTCGGCGGCAAGGTCACCGCGGGCATTTCCGGCCTGTCCGAGTATGACGGGCAGATCAAGTCCGGCAAGCTGCGCGCGATCGGCGTGTCCTCGGAGAACCGCATTCCGGGCGTCGACATCCCGACCTTCAAGGAGCAGGGCATCGACCTCGTGCTCGCCAACTGGCGCTCGGTGGTCGCAGCCCCCGGCATCACGCCGGAGCAGAAGAAGACGCTCAGCGAGGCCGTCGAGAAGATGGTGAAGTCGGATTCGTGGAAGGACATCCTCAAGCAGAAGGGCTGGGATGATGCCTATCTGCCGGGCGACGCCTTCGCGGAGTTTCTCAAGAAGGAGAACGTTCGCGTCACCGACGTGCTGAGGTCGGTCGGTCTCGTGAAGTCATGACGACGGACAGCGCTGGCCCTGAGACATCCGCCTCGCGAGGCGTCGACAAGGCCGCCATCGTCATCGCAGGCTTGCTCGCCGCCGTCGCCCTGGTGCTGGTCTACGACGCCAACCAGATCCCGGCGACGACGATGTACGGCATGGGCCCGCAGGTCATGCCGGTCGTGATCGCGATCGGTCTCGGCATCCTCGCACTGGCCAATCTGATCGATGCGGTCAGGGGCCACCTGCCGGCGCGCGAGAGCGCCGATCCGGTCGCGGTGCTCCTGATCCTCGCCGGCCTCGCGCTGCTGATCGCCATCATCGGCTTCGGCGGCGGCTTCATCCTGGCGACGACGGCACTGTTCGTGACCACGTCGGCCGCTTTCGGCCGCCGCGCCTTCGTCACCGATCTCATCATCGGCGCGGTGCTGACGACGGTGATCTATCTCGCCTTCGACCGCCTCCTGACCTTGAGCCTTCCCGCCGGCCCGCTCGAAAGACTGCTCTGATGGACACCTTTGCCGCGCTCGCGCATGGGATGGCGATCGCCGTCCAGCCCATGAATTTGCTCTATGCGCTGATCGGCGTGTTCCTCGGCACCGCCGTCGGCGTGCTGCCGGGCATTGGCCCGGCGCTCACCGTCGCGCTATTGCTGCCGGTCACCTACAAGCTCGATCCCGGCGGCTCGCTGATCATGTTCGCCGGCATCTATTACGGCGGCATGTATGGCGGATCGACCACCGCGATCCTGATCAACACGCCAGGCGAGAGCGCCTCGATGGCGACGGCGCTCGAAGGCAACAAGATGGCCAAGGCCGGTCGCGGCGGCCCGGCGCTGGCGACCGCGGCGATCGGCTCCTTCGTCGCCGGCACCATCGCCACCATCGGCCTCGCGTTCCTGTCGCCGTATCTCGTCGACATCGCCGTGCGCTTCGGACCGGAGGATTATTTCGCGCTGATGTGCGTCGCCTTCATCACGGTGTCCGCGACCTTCGGCGATTCACCCGTTCGCGGGCTGACCAGCCTGTTCATCGGGCTGACGCTCGGGCTGATCGGCATCGACAAGCTCACGGGACAGGCGCGGCTTGCCTTCGGTGTGCCCGAGCTGCTCGACGGCGTCGAGGTGACGACGCTCGCGGTCGGCCTGTTCGCGGTCGGCGAGGCGCTCTACGTCGCCTCGCGCCGGCATCACAGCGAGGAGAAGATCGAGGCCATCAAGGGCTCGCTGTGGATGACGCGCGAGGACTGGAAGCGGTCGTGGAAGCCGTGGCTGCGCGGCACCGCGTTCGGCTTCCCGATCGGCGCGCTGCCGGCGGGCGGCGCCGAGATTCCGACCTTCCTGTCCTATTCGACCGAGCGGCGGCTGACGAAGTATCCGGAGCAGTTCGGCAAGGGCGCGATCGAAGGCGTCGCCGGCCCGGAGGCTGCGAACAACGCGTCTGCGGCCGGAACGCTCGTGCCGCTGCTGACCCTGGGCCTGCCGACGTCCGCGACCGCTGCGATGATGCTCGCCGGCTTCCAGCAATACGGCCTCAACCCGGGACCGCTGCTGTTCGCCGAACGCCCGGACCTGGTCTGGGGCCTGATCGCGAGCCTGTTCATCGCCAACACCATGCTGCTGGTGCTGAATCTGCCGCTGGTCGGCCTGTGGGTGAAGCTGCTCGCCATCCCGACGCCGTGGCTGTACGCCGGCATCCTCGTGTTCGCGACGATGGGCACGATCGCGGCGAAGCCGTCGGTGGTCGAGCTATCGATGCTGGCCGGCTTCGGCGTGCTCGGCTTCCTGATGCGCCGCTTCGACTTTCCGATCGCGCCGGTCGTGGTCGGGCTGATCCTCGGTCCGATCGCCGAAAGCCAGCTGCGGCGTGCGCTCGCGATCAGCCTCGGCGATCCCATGACCTTGCTGCAATCGCCGATCTCGGCGACGCTGCTGGCCGTCGCGCTGATTGCGCTGGTCGCGCCATTCGCGCTGAAGGGGCTTGGCCGCTTCAAGGCGAACGAGGATTGATGGCGCAGCCGCAGGGATCCATCGTATCCTGCGACACACTGGGAAGCCGAGAATCGTCCGATGCGTTGGCGGGCTGCAATCGTCCTTGCTCTCGCGCTGCTGGCAGGCGGCCGTGCCGCCGGCGCAGCCGAGGAGCGGCCGTTCTGCGATGGTCTGCAGCGGGCGGTCGGTGTGCAGCTTCGCGTCGCCGACGCGGTGTTTCTGCGCAGCTACGAGCCCGACCCTGACGAAAGCCGCCTGCCGGCCGGGCTTTCGACGACCGCCTTCGTCTACGACAATGCGCTGGTCGCGATCGCGCTGGTGGCGTGCGGCCGGGTGGCCGACGCGAGGGCAATCGGCGAGGCGCTGGCGCGCGCGGCGTGGCGCGATCGCAGCTTCACAGACGGCCGCCTCCGCAACGCGTACCGCGCCGGACCTGTCTATGACGCGGTGCCGCTGCTGCCGGGCTGGTGGGACGATCGCGCCAAGCTCTGGGCCGAGGATGCGGCGCAGGACGGCAGCTCGACCGGCAACGTCGCCTGGGCCGCGCTCGCGCTGCTGACGCTGCATCAGGCGACCGGCGAGCGGACCTTTCTGTCCGCCGCGCGGCGTGCGATGGAGTGGGTGATGACGACGTCCTGCGGAGCGGATGGGTTCTGCGGCGGTGTCCACGGCTACGACCCGCAGCAGGTCCGGCTGACCTGGTCGTCGACCGAGCACAATGTCGACGTCTACGCCGTGTCGCGCTGGCTGTTTCGATTGACCGGGGAGCCGCGCTACGACGAGGCCGCGCAGCGGGCGCGACGCCTGCTCGATCGCAGCTTTCGCGGCGATCATTTCAGCCTCGGCACCAAGCCTGACGGCAGTCCTGCGGATGACGGCCTGCTGGCGCTCGATGTCCAGCTCTGGCCATGGATGGCGGTGACCGATGCGCCGCGCGCCTGGCGTGATGCGCTCGGCTTTGCCCAGACGTATCTCGCCGTCGCCGGCGGCTTCGACTTCAACGGTGATCGCGACGGCGTGTGGGTCGAGGGCACGGCGCAGGCGGCGCTGGCCTATCGGCTGGTCGGTGACGACGCGTCCTATCAGCGCCTGATGACGGGACTGCGCGCGGATCAGACGCCCTCCGGACTGCTCAACGCGACGCGCAGCCGGCGCGTGACGACCGGCCTGTCGATCGATCCGACCGGCACCAAGCCCGACTTCTTCTACTATCGGCGTCCTCATCTCGGCGCGACCGCCTGGGCCGCACTTGCAGAGACGGGATGGAATCCATTCACCGGCGCGATCGTGCCCTGAGGCGCGGTCCGGTGCGCCGATCCGTCGAGGCGGCCGAATCCGTTGAAGATGAACGGAGCCGCTGGCCCTCGAGTGAGGATTGCACATGGCGCGCAAGCGAAAACCTCGCTACCGCACCGCAACATAATGTGACCGCGCGCGCGGGCAAACATCGGCTCCGGCTTGAAACGATGGGCGCGCGATCCGGTTGCGGTTGAACCATCGAAACTGGAGCCTGGAACTCCGGATCAGCTGAGGAAGCGTCTTTCGGGGCGTGACAACCCAAACCGAAAGAGACCCGATGACCGATCGCTTCGATGACGGTTTCAAGCCCGCCGCCGTACCACCTCCTGCCGCTCAGCCAAGAGCGGTGCGTCCTCGCCATCCGGTGATCCTGCGCGCCTCCGCCATCGGCGTCGCCGGCATCCTGTCGGCGCTGATGCTGACCGCCGTGGTGCCGCCGATCGTGGCCGACCAGTCCGATCGCGCGGTCGTCGATGCGCCGGTGATGCTGCTGACGTCGCCGATCGCAGGCCAGGTCGAGGCGCTCGCGGCGCGGCCGGGCGGCGAGGTCCGCTCCGGCGATCGCCTCGCGGAGATCACCAATCCGCGGCTCGACCGAGCTACGCTGATCTCGCTGCAGGAGAAGGCCGGCGACGCGCGCCAGAGGCTCGACGCCACGCGCGCCAAGCGTGAGTCCGATGTCGCCTATGTGGCCTCGCTCGATCGGGAGATCGCGAGCCAGGCCGGCCAGTTGAAAGCGCAACTGCAGTCGCAGATCGAGGAGCTGCGCGCCCGCGTCGCGCAATCCAACGCGATGAGCAGCGAGAAGAGGGCCATCGTCGACCGCCAGAACCGCATGGTCGCGCGCGATGCCGCCAGCTCCGAGATGCTGAAGCCGACCGAGCAGCAATACGCGGCGGCGCTGCACGACACCGACGCGCAGACCGCCAAGCTGAACCAGAAGCTGGCGCAGCTGAAGGCGCTCGATGCCGGCATCTATGTCGGCGAGGATCTCGTTGCGCTCAACATGCTCGGCCAGAAGCGCCGTGACATCGACCTCGACGCACGGCGAATGGAGATCGAGGAGAAGCAGCAATCGGCGATGCTCGACGATCTCGAAGGCTTGCTCAAATCCGAGAGCGCCCGGCTGGCCCGGCTCGCGGCAGCCGACGTGCTCTCGCCAGGGTCCGGCAAGGTGCTCGCCGTCGGCGCCGAGACCGGACGCCAAGTCAGCGCCGGCGATACGATCGCCTCCGTGGTCGATTGCGACAAGCGTTTCGTCGTCGCGATCTTCTCCTATCGCCAGGGTGAATCGATGAAGCCCGGCACCAAGGTCCGGATCGAGGGCGGCGGTTATCACAGCGGCACGGTCAGCGCCGTGCTGCCGAAAACCAGCGACAAGGTCGACGAGCGTTTCGCCGTGCCGTTTCCGCAGACGGAGCGGCGCGAGCTGTATGTGATGATCGCGCCGGACGCGGCGTCCGAGACGCCTGCGGCGCAGCCGGCGTCAGCGGCGACGCCGGCCTGCACGGTGGGGCAGTGGGTGACGGTCACCCGCGACAACGGCATCGTGCCGTCGATGTCGGTGACATGGCGGCGGCTCGGCCATCTCGTGGCGTCGCTAACAAATTTCGATCCGGCCGAGCCTGACGCGGCCACTCGGAAAGAAGGCGTCGCCAAGCTCGACTCCGCCTTGCGCTCACAGCCGGCGGCTGCTCTGCCTGAGCTGGACGAGCATTGGTTGCCGGCGGCGCGCGCGGTGTCGGCGCAATGAGGCTCATATCTGCGGTGATCATGGCGATGGCGCTGTTTGGCGTTCCCCCGGCCGCGCGGGCCGACATGTCGTTCTGTCCTGGGCTGATGCAGGCCGTCGGGCCGAAGCTCGCCGGTCACGGCGCGGCGTTCATCCGCAGCTACGATCCTGGCGTCGACGAAGAGGAGCTGCCGCTCGGCCTCTCCACCACGGCGTTCACCTACGACAACGCGCTGGCCGCGATTGCGCTGGTCGCATGCGGTCACGTCAATGACGGGCGCGTGATCGGCAATGCGCTGGTGCATGCAGCCAGCAACGATCGCACCTTCTATGACGGCCGTCTGCGCAATGCGTATCGTGCCGGTCCGGTCGGTGCCGGCGCCGCGCTGCTGCCTGGCTGGTGGGATCACCAGAACAATCTCTGGGGCGAGGACCCTGCGCAGGACGGCACCGCGACCGGCAACGTGGCCTGGGCCGCGCTGGCGCTGCTGACCCTGCACCAGGCGACCGGGGAGGCGGCCTATCTGTCCGGCGCACAGCGGCTGATGGATTGGATCATCACCCATACGAGGAACGGGGCCGCCGGCTTCAGCGGCGGCTTGCATGGTTATGATTCGCAGCAGGTGCGCCTGACCTGGATGTCGACCGAGCACAATGCCGATGTCTACGCCGTGGCCTCCTGGCTCTACCGCGTCACCTCGGAGCCGCGCTATCAGGACGCCGCGCAGACAGCACGCCGGCTGCTCGATCGCACGTTCCGCGGCGACCACTTCCTGCTCGGCACCAAGCCGGATGGCAGCCTCGCCGATGACACTCTGCTCGCGCTCGACGTGCAGCTCTGGCCGTGGATGGCGGTTCCCGATGCACCAGACTGGCGCAAGGCGCTCGGCTTTGCGCAGACGCATCTCGCGGTCGACAACGGCTTCGACTTCAACGGCGACCGCGACGGCGTCTGGGTCGAGGGCACGGCGCAGGCGGTGCTGGCCTATCGCATGGTCGGCGATCCGGCTTCGAGCCTTCGGCTGCTGGCAGGCCTGCGCGGCGATCGCACTGAATCGGGACTGCTGAACGCGACGCGCAACGCCCGGCTGACCACGGGCCTGTCGATCGATCCGACAGGCGCGACCACCATCCAGGACTTCTTCTACTACAAACGGCCGCATCTGGGCGCCACGGCCTGGGCCGTCCTCGCCGAGACCGGCTGGAATCCGTTTACCGGCGCGAGGGTGCCCTGATGTTTCCATCTCCCAGCAATGATGCGTCGGTGCTCTCGACCGATCTCGGCGTGCTGCTCGGGCTGCTCGTCATGGCCCGGCTGCTCGATCCCACGCGGCTGCGGGATCGGGTCCTGTTCGGTGTCACGGCTGCCTCGTTCCTGCTGATCTACACGCTGTGGCGCTGGCACGACACGCTGCCGACCTTCGATCTCACCCTGCAGGCCCTGTGGCCGCGGCTGTTCATCACGCTCGAGATCATCGCGATCACATATACGCTGATGTCGATCCTGATCCTCACCCGCAGCATCGATCGCTCGGGGCAGGCCGATACCGCGCAGCGCGCGCTGGCGGAGCAGGGCGAGCAGCCGGCGGTCGACGTCTTCATCTGCACCTATGACGAGCCGATGGAGATCGTCGAGCGCTCGATCCTCGCCGCGCTGGCACTCGATTATGCCAACAAGACCGTCTGGGTGCTCGACGACACCCGCCGCGACTGGCTGCGCGCCTTCTGCGATGAGGTCGGCGCCCGCCATCTGACGCGGCCCGACAACAAGGGCGCCAAGGCTGGCAATCTCAACAACGCGCTGACGGTGACAGCGCAGCTGTCGAACGCGCCGGTCATCCTGGTGCTCGACGCCGATTTCGCGCCGCGCCGCGACTTCCTGCAGCGTACCGTCGGCCTGTTGCTGTCCGAGCCCGACATCGCCGTCGTGCAGACGCCGCAATTCTACTACAACCCCGATCCGATCCAGCACAATCTGCTGGCGTCGAGCCACTGGGTCGACGACCAGCGCTTCTTCTTCGACGTGTTCCAGCCGGCCAAGGACGCCTGGGGCTGCGCGTTCTGCGTCGGCACCTCCTTCGTCGTGCGCCGCGAGCGCTTGGAGGAGATCGGCGGCTTTCCGCATGCGGCGATTTCGGAGGATCTCAATCTCACCTACACGCTGCTCAAGCGCGGCCACCGCACGGTCTGGCTCAACGAGCCGCTGAGCTTCGGGCTGTCGGCCGAAGGCGTGCCGGAATACATCACCCAGCGTGCGCGCTGGTGCCTCGGCACGATCCAGGTCGCGCTGCTGCGCGATGGCCCCTTGCGCAGTCGCGGCTACAGTTTCACGCAGCGCTGGCATTTCCTGCACGGCGTGCTGAACTGGCTGTGCAAGCCGTTCATGGTGCTGCTCCTGATCGCGCCGCCGATCTACTGGTTCGCGGGGCTGCCGGCGTTCGAGGCTGATTATCTGTCGTTCCTGCGCTACGGCGTGCCGGCGCTGCTCGGCACCATCATCTACATGGGCTGGATCTCGCGGTCCAAGACCTTGCCGCTGTTCATGGAGGCGACCCATGCGGTGACCTGCTTTGCGGTGACCGCGACGTTGCTCAGTGCTGCTGTCAGGCCGTTCGGCCGCCCCTTCAAGGTGACCGACAAGGGCGGCGACCGCTCGCAGCCGCGCGTCCACGGCAGGCTCGCCGCGATCTTCGGTCTGATCGCCGCGAGCTCGGCGGCGGCCATCGTGTGGGCGTTCGTGTCGCCGAATGCCGCCAGCGAGATCTCGTCGATCGACTTTTTCAACCTGCTCTGGGCCGGCATCGCGATGCTGATCGCCTTCATCGCGTTCCTCGTCTGCTTCGAGCTGCCGCGGGCCGAGGATCTGTTTCCGAGCGAGGAGGCCGGTTGGCTGGCGAGCGACGGGGAGGTCGTGCCGTGCCGGCTCGAAGCGCTGTCGCTGTCGTCGGCGCGTGTGGCCGGCCTGCGCCCGGGCATGGCGCGGCAGGGGACCGCGATGCCCATTCATCTCGAGGGTCTGGGCTGGATCGACGCGTCCGTCGAAGTCATCTCAAGAAAGACCACGCATCTCCGCCTGCAGCCGAGCGAGTCCCAGCGGCGACAGCTGGTCGTCCGCCTGTTCAGTTCCTCCTGCGGTGTCATCACCGGCCGCGCACGCCTGCGCGGCGCCCTTGCAGGCCTGGCCCGCCGCGGCTTCGTCGGCCGCTGACGGGTGCACAATCTCCGTGCCGCGGAGGCCGGTGCAGATTTCTATTTACGAATATCGGAAAACATGCTCTATTGCGCGCATCCCGCCTCACTCGGAAGGGGCGTTGCGCGCGATCGTCACGACACGCGGGGCGGGGAGCAATGGCCGTGGTTTTGCCGCAGCGTATCCTCACGGATGCGCGGACGAACGGTGAGGCTGCGGACGTGAAGTCGCAGCGTGCTGACACCCCGACGCTGGTGTCACGTTCGCGACGGCGCTCGAGGCGCCGCGCGGATCATGGTGGCCAACAAGCCCGGCGCACCAGGCAGACTGCGTATAAGCGTGAAGACCGTCGCGCAGGGAATGCCGGTTGATCGGCTGAACCTGTGGTACCTGCCGCCTGCATTTTCTTCCGCAGGCGGGCCATGGGCGAGGCCATCGTCCGGCATTCCCTGCGCCCTCCGACTTTGCGAGGGTGAAACGTCGCAGCAGACCTCGGGCATGACCTGCCGCGGGAGGGCGAACGTGCGTCTCTTCGGATCGCCGGACGGGTGTCGCGACTGCCGCTGTGGAGCGTCTGGGCACTCGACCAGTTCAGATCGACGGTCGCGTGGCTGGATTGCGCGAGTGCCGCGCGCACGGACGGCAAAGCTCAGCGAAAGGGACCGGCTATCACAGCCGCTGATCTCGTGCGTCCTGCGTCGTCTCGCTCGCCGACTTCCTGGCAGCCTTCTCCACGCCCTTCTCGGCGCCCTTGCGGCTGGCGATCGCGTCGACCTTGCGGCCCGAGATTTCGCTGCCGGCATCGTCGGGCATCTGCCAGAAGAAGAACGACGACAGCGCGGAGGTGATGGCGACGACGATGAAGGCCGGCGCGAACGACGTCGCCGTGAGCTGGCTGGCGCCATGCGCCCACATCGTGGTCTCCACCGAGAAGGCACCGACCGCAACGCCGGCGGAGATGGCGAGCTGCTGATTGACGCTGGTGAGCGTCGTGGCCCGGCTCATCTGCGCGGTCTCGACCTCGGCATAGGCGACGGTGTTGATCGCGGTGAACTGCAGCGAGCGGAAGAAGCCGCCGACGAACAGGATGATGACGATCAGCAGCAGCGGCGTGGCCGGCGTGAACAGCGCGCAGGCGGCGAGGAAGACCGAGCTGACGACGGCGTTGACCGTCATCAGGTGGCGGAAGCCGAAGGCGCGGATCAGGCGCGCGGCCAGTGCCTTCATGCCCATCGCGCCGGCCGAGGAGCCGAAGGTGACGAGGCCGGACTGGAACGGCGACAGGCCGAAGCCGAGCTGCATCAGCAGCGGCAGCAGGAACGGCAGCGCGCCGATGCCGAGCCGGAACATGAAGCCGCCGACGATCGAGGCGCGCAGGGTCGGCAGCCGCAGCAGCGAGAAATCCAGCACCGGCGAATTGGTCCGCCGGGAGTGCCGGACATAGAGCGTCATCGAGATCGCGCCGATGGCAACGAGGCTCGCGACCACCGACCAGGGCAGCAGATTGAGGCCTGCAACGGAGAGGCCGAAGGCGAGGCCGGCGAGACCGATGCCGGCGAGCACCATGCCAGTGAGGTCGAACGGCTCGGGATTGTCGGCCTTGATCGGATCGATGAAGCGCAGCGCCATGATGATGCCGACGATGCCGATCGGGATGTTGATCAGGAAGATCCAGTGCCAGGAGAAATAGGTGGTGATGAAGCCGCCGACCGGCGGGCCGATCACCGGTCCGATCAGCGCGGGGATCGTGACCCAGGCCATCGCGCCGACCAGCGCGCTCTTGTCGACGGACCGCAGCAGAACGAGGCGCCCGACCGGCGTCATCATCGCCCCGCCCATGCCCTGCAGGATGCGCGCGAACACGAAGTTCTCGACCGAATTGGCCAGCGCGCAGCCGATCGAGCCGATCATGAACACGAAGACCGCGCTGGAGAACACCCGCCGCGCGCCAAAACGGTCCGCGGTCCAGCCGCTCGCCGGGATGAACACCGCGAGCGACAGCAGATAGGAGGTGATGGCGAGCTTGAGCGTCAGCGGGCTGGTGCCGATGTCCCTGGCGATCGCCGGCAGCGAGGTCGCGATGACAGTGGAGTCCATGTTCTCCATAAACAGGGCGGTGGCGACGATCAGCGGGATGATGCGTTGCTTGTTCATCGGCGAGGGATTCGGGAGAAAGGGGCAGGCGGGCGGGGCGGCTTTATCACCCTGCGACGAAGGAGGCCATTGCGCTGCTGGCATGGCCCCCTAAATCCAGCGCGACGCTGTCGCGTCCCGTTCTGGAGGTGTGCCGATGATCTATCTGCTCGCTGCCTTGGTGCCGCCGCTGGGCCTGCTGTTCAACGGCCAGCCCTTCGCGGCGATCTTCAACCTGCTGCTGTGTGTGGTGTGCCTGGTCCTCGGCCTGTTCTTCCACGTGCTGCTGCTGGTGCCCTCGGCGCACGCCCTGATCGCCGTGCACATGCGGCGCGAGGACCGGCGGCACCGCGAGGTGGTCGACGCCATCAGGCGCTACGGCCCGCCGCCGGGCGCCTGGCGCTGACGGCGCGGAACATCTGGTCCGGAATCGCGGCGTTCGGGATGTTTTATGACCCGTTTCGGGTCGGTCAGGGCGCCCCGGCGCCGTCATTCGCAATTGCGGGAGGACGGCGCATCGGCCCTTTGATTCGTCACAGCCCCATGCTATCGACCCGCGTCAACCCCCACTGATGGGCTCCGATTCGACGGCGAGGCATGGTCTCGACGACGGCGCCGCTCATCCGCATCAGCATCGCGGCCGCTCTGGCTGCAGACAAGGAGTTGACGATGGCGACCGTCCAGACACTTCGCGAAGCCTTCACCTTCGACGACGTGCTCTTGAAGCCGGGCCTCTCCGATGTGCTTCCCTCCGAGGTCGACATCCGCTCGCGCGTGACCCGCGAGATCCCGCTCAACATCCCGATCATGGCGTCCGCCATGGATACCGTCACCGAGGCGCGCATGGCGATCGCGATGGCGCAGGCCGGCGGTGTCGGGGTCATCCACCGCAATTTCGATCCCGACGGCCAGGCCGCCCAGGTGCGCCAGGTCAAGAAGTTCGAATCGGGCATGGTGGTCAACCCGCTGACCATCTCGCCGGAGGCGACGCTCGCCGACGCGCTGGCGCTGATGAAGGACTACGGCTTCTCCGGCATTCCGGTGGTGACTGGCGGCGCCAAGGGCATTCCCGGCAAGCTGGTCGGCATCCTCACCAACCGCGACGTGCGCTTCGCCACCGATCCGCGCCAGAAGATCTCCGAGCTGATGACGCATGAGAACCTCGTCACCGTGCGCGAGGGCGTCGGCCAGGACGAGGCCAAGAAGATCCTGCACAAGCACCGCATCGAGAAGCTGCTGGTCGTCGACGATCAGTATCGCTGCGTCGGCCTGATCACCGTCAAGGACATGGAGAAGGCGGTCGCCCATCCGCTCGCCTGCAAGGACGGCCAGGGCCGGCTGCGCGTGGCCGCGGCGACGACGGTCGGCGAGGGCGGTTTCGAGCGCACCGAGAAGCTGATCGAAGCCGGCGTCGACCTCATCGTGGTCGACACCGCGCACGGTCATTCCTCGCGCGTGCTCGAGGCGGTCAACCGCATCAAGCGGATCTCCAACGCCGTGCAGGTGATCGCCGGCAACATCGCCACCCGCGACGGCGCGCAGGCGCTGATCGATGCCGGCGCTGACGCCGTCAAGGTCGGCATCGGCCCGGGCTCGATCTGCACCACGCGCATCGTCGCCGGCGTCGGCGTGCCGCAGCTCACCGCGATCATGGATGCGGTCGAAGCCGCGAAGAAGGCCGACGTGCCCGTGATCGCCGACGGCGGCATCAAGTTCTCCGGCGACCTCGCCAAGGCGCTCGCCGCCGGCGCCGATGTCGCGATGGTCGGCTCGCTGCTCGCCGGCACCGACGAGACGCCGGGCGAAGTGTTCCTGTGGCAGGGCCGCTCCTACAAGGCCTATCGCGGCATGGGCTCGGTCGGCGCGATGGCGCGCGGCTCGGCCGACCGCTACTTCCAGCAGGACATCAAGGACACCTTGAAGCTCGTGCCTGAGGGCATCGAGGGCCAGGTGCCGTACAAGGGCCCGGTCGGCAACGTCATGCACCAGCTCGCCGGCGGCCTGCGCGCCGCCATGGGCTATGTCGGCGCCAAGGATCTGGCCGAGTTCCACAGCAAGGCCGAGTTCGTCCGCATCACCGGCGCGGGCCTGCGCGAGAGCCACGTCCACGACGTTACGATCACGCGCGAAAGCCCGAACTATCCGGGCGGGGCGTAAGCGCGACGGAGTTCGCGGCCGTCCTTCGAGACGCGCGCCCAAGTGGGCGCGCTCCTCAGGACGAGGACTTTTTCTGCGGAGACGCTCTCAACCCTCATGGTGAGGAGCGCCGCCCTTGCGGCGCGTCTCGAACCATGAGGCCCCAACGCTCTCGGTCATAACAAAGAAGAGGAAACACCATGTCCCAAGCCAAGCGCATCGTTCTCGCCGCCCGTCCGGTCGGCGAGCCCAAGCCGACGGACTTCCGCCTCGAAGACTACGCCGTGCCGACGCCCGGCGCGGGCGAGGTGCTGCTGCGCACGATCTGGCTGTCGCTCGATCCCTACATGCGCGGCCGCATGAGCGACGGGCCGTCCTATGCCCAGCCGGTGCCGGTCGGCGGCGTCATGGAGGCGGGCACCGTGTGCGAGGTGGTGGCCTCCAACAATTCCGGCTTCAAGCCCGGCGACATCGTGCTGGCGCGCGCCGGCTGGCAGACGCATGCGATCTCCGACGGCAAGAGCCTCGCCAAGGTCGATCCGAAGCTCGCGCCGATCTCAACTGCCGTCGGCGTACTCGGCATGCCCGGCATGACCGCCTATACCGGCCTGCTCGACATCGGCCAGCCCAAGGCAGGCGAGACCGTCGTGGTCGCCGCAGCGTCCGGCGCAGTCGGTTCGGCGGTGGGGCAGATCGCCCGGATCAAGGGCGCCCGCGCCATCGGCATCGCCGGCGGCAAGGACAAATGCGACTATGTGAAATCAGAGTTCGGCTTCGACGACTGCCTCGACCATCGCGATCCCGATCTCGCCGCCAAGCTCAAGGAAGCCTGTCCCAAGGGCATCGACGTCTATTTCGAGAATGTCGGCGGCCCGGTGTTCGAGGCGGTGTTCCCGCTGTTCAACGCCTTCGCCCGCATGCCCGTCTGCGGCCTGATCGCGCATTACAACGACACCCAGTCGGCGGCGCCGAAATGGGCCGGCGCCATGATGCGCAACGTGCTGACCAAGCGGCTCACCATCCGCGGCTTCATCGTCTCCGACTTCGCCAGCCGCCATGGCGACTTCCTCAAGGACATGTCGGCCTGGGTCCGCGACGGCAAGGTCAAGTACAAGGAGCACGTCACCGAGGGCCTGGAGAACGCGCCCTCGGCGTTCATGGGCCTGTTGAAGGGCGCCAATTTCGGCAAGCAGCTGGTGCGGGTCGGGCCGGACAAGGCCTGAGCCACACTTGATGTGAAAGTTCAGCGGAGCCGTAAAATCACGGGAACCACGAGGGCTTATCGGGAGTCCTGAGGGAACCGGTTCATCCACCGAGGCCCGGCATCACGCCGGGCCTTCGGCCTTCCCAGGGGGATTTTCGAATGTCGCTGACCATGGTGCTGCTGCCCGTCTTCGTCGAGGTCGGGCTCACTTTCGCGCTGCTGTTCTGGGCCAAGGCCCGGGCGCAAGCCACTGATGCCGCTGACGAGTTCGGCCTGCCGACCCTGTTCTACGCGCTGATCGCGCTGGCGCTGCCGCTGCGCCATGCCGACTTGGTCATCGTGCTCTTGTCCTGGGTGTTCGTGGTCACCCGGTTCGCCAATGCCGGCTTGGTTGCCCGGCCTGCGGACAGTCGCCAGCGCGGCCTCGCCTGGACCGCCTCGGCCCTGGTGCTGCTGGCGATGTGGCTGTATTTCGCCCTGAAGATGCTTCTCCTGATCTAGAATTGGACCATCCTGAATGACCCCCGCCGCCCGGCTGTCCGCCGCCATCGACATCATCGAAACCATCGAGGCCCAGAGGGCGCCGGCGGCCAAGGCCCTCAAGGACTGGGGCACCAGCCACCGCTTCGCCGGCTCCGGCGATCGCGCGGCCATCGCCGGCCTGGTCTGGGACGTGCTGCGCCGCCGCGCCTCTAGCGCCTATGTGATGGAGGAGGACACCGCGCGCGCCCGCGTGCTCGGCATGCTCAAGCTGGAGCGCGGCCTGGATGTGCCGACCATCGCGGCGATGTGCGACGGCAGCCGCTTCGCGCCGCCGCCGCTGAGCGCCCGGGAAGAGCACGCGCTGGCCTCGCGCACCACCGAGGGCGCGCCGCCGCCGGTCGCCGGCGACTATCCCGACTGGCTCGATCCGTATCTCGCCGCCGTGTTCGGCGACGACCGCGTCGCGGAAGCCATGGCGATGGCCAGCCGCGCGCCGCTCGACCTGCGCGTCAACACGCTGAAGGCCAAGCGCGAGAAGATGGAAGCCTCGCTCAAGCATCTCGGCGCGACGCCGACGCCATGGTCGCCGATTGGGCTCCGCATCGCGCTCGGAGCCGATGCGCGCAATCCCGGCGTTCATGCCGAGGAGGATTTCATCAAGGGCAACATCGAGGTTCAGGACGAGGGCTCGCAGCTCGCGGCCTTGTTCACCGCGGCCAAGCCCGGCGAGCAGGTCATCGACCTCTGCGCCGGCGCCGGCGGCAAGACGTTGGCGCTGGCGGCGATGATGGGCGGCAAGGGCCGGCTGATCGCCACCGATCACGACAAGCGCCAGCTCGCGCCCATCCACGAGCGGCTGTCGCGCGCCGGCGTTCACAATGCCGATGTCCGCAGCCCGAAGGGCGACGCCGACCCGCTCGCCGACATCAAGGCCTCCGCCGATCTGGTCGTCATCGACGCCCCCTGCACGGGCACCGGCACCTGGCGCCGCAACCCCGACGCCAAATGGCGCATGCGCCCCGGCGCGCTCGAGATCCGTCTCAAGGACCAGGCCGAAGTGCTTGATCGCGCGGCCTCCCTGGTCAAGCCCGGCGGCCGCATCGCCTACATCACCTGCTCGGTGCTCCAGCCGGAGAACGGTGACCAAGTGCGGGCGTTCGTGGCGCGCCATCCGGAATTCGCGGTTCAGCCCCCCGACCAGACCGCCACCGTCCTCTGGGACAAGGCCGAGGCGTTCGGAGAGGCCGCGCTGCGCCAGCCCGAAGGCTGGCTGATGACCCCCCGCCGCACCGGCACGGACGGCTTCTTCGTGTCGGTGCTGCGTAAGGCCTAGCTGCCGCGAACACCCATCGCCGTCGTCCCGGGCAAGCCCCGCGCGCGTAGCGCGTGGGGCGCCGACCCGGGACCCATACTCCGCAGCCGTTATGAGGCGCGAGCTGTGGCCACAGCGTGCCACAAACGTCCCCCTGTGGTTATGGGTCCCGGCTCGGCGCGGTCCGGTGCAATGCTTGCGCATTGCCCCAGCCCGCTTGGCCGGGACGACAGCGGTGACCCCACCCACGGTGTCATTCCGGGACGCGCCCCTTGGCGCGGGCCCGGAATCCATACTCCCGATCGTGGTTATGGATTCCGGGCTCGCGCTGCGCGCGCCCCGGAATGACGAGTAGGAGAGCGCCTTGGCCCCCTCCAAGGGTTGCGAGACTCGTGCTCTCGGCGTAATTCCTTGCCATGACAGCCCAGCCCAACACCCCGACCGCCGCCGCCGACACCTCCGTGGCCGCGCTCCACGACAAGATCCTGATCGTCGATTTCGGCAGCCAGGTCACGCAGCTGATCGCGCGCCGGGTGCGCGAGGACGGCGTGTATTGCGAGATCGTGCCGTTCCAGAAGGCGGAGGCCGCCTTCCGCGAGATGAACCCGAAGGCCGTGATCCTGTCCGGCGGCCCGGAATCGGTCCACGAGGCCGGCTCCCCGCGCGCCCCGCAGCTGATCTTCGACTCGGGCGTCCCCGTGATGGGCATCTGCTACGGCCAGATGACGATGGCCGCCCAGCTCGGCGGCACCGTCGAGGGCGGCCACCACCGCGAGTTCGGCCGCGCCGACGTCGAGGTGAAGACCAACAGCCGCCTGTTCGACGGCGTCTGGCAGCCGGGCGAGCAGCACCAGGTCTGGATGAGCCATGGCGACCGCATCACCCAGATGCCGCCGGGCTTCTCGGTCGCCGGCGTCTCGCCGAACGCGCCGTTCGCCGTGATCCAGGACGAGGCGCGCAAGTACTACGGCCTGATGTTCCACCCCGAAGTGGTGCACACGCCCGATGGCGCAAAACTGATCCGCAACTTCGTCCGCAACATCTCAGGCCTCGGCGGCGACTGGACCATGCACGCCTTCCGCGCCGAGGAGATCAAGAAGATCCGCGCCCAGGTAGGCCAAGGCAAGGTGATCTGCGGTCTCTCCGGCGGCGTCGATTCCGCCGTCGCCGCGGTGCTGATCCACGAGGCGATCGGCGACCAGCTCACCTGCGTGTTTGTCGACCACGGCCTGCTCAGGCTCAACGAGGCCGAGACCGTCGTCGACCTGTTCCGGCACCACTACAACATCCCGCTGGTGCATGTGGACGCCTCAAAGCTCTTCCTCGGCGAGCTCGCCGGTGTCACCGACCCGGAAGCGAAGCGCAAGACCATCGGACGCCTCTTCATCGACGTGTTCGAGGCCGAGGCCAAGAAGATCGGCGGCGCCGATTTCCTGGCGCAGGGCACGCTCTATCCCGACGTGATCGAGAGCGTCTCCTTCACCGGCGGCCCCTCGGTGACGATCAAGTCGCACCACAATGTCGGCGGCCTCCCGGCACGCATGAACATGAAGCTAGTCGAGCCGCTGCGCGAACTGTTCAAGGACGAGGTCCGCGTGCTCGGCCGCGAGCTCGGCCTGCCCGACGTCTTCGTCGGCCGCCACCCGTTCCCGGGCCCTGGGCTGGCCATCCGCTGCCCCGGCGAGATCACGGTCGACAAGCTCGACATCCTCCGCAAGGCCGACGCCATCTACATCGACGAGATCCGCAAAGCCGGCCTCTACGACACCATCTGGCAGGCTTTCGCGGTGCTGCTCCCCGTCAAGACCGTCGGCGTCATGGGCGACGGCCGCACCTACGACTACGTCGTCGGCCTGCGCGCTGTCACCTCCACCGACGGCATGACGGCGGATTTCTATCCTTTCGATATGAAGTTCCTCGGCAACACCGCCACGCGCATCATCAACGAGGTGAAGGGTGTGAACCGGGTGGTGTACGACGTGACGAGCAAGCCGCCGGGGACGATTGAGTGGGAATAATTCGCGGCTATCCGAAGCTCGCCGGATCTGTCCAAATCTACGCCCTAACCATTTGAAATCAAAAATAAATCCTGCCGCTACCTATCGCGGACTATCGGTGGACGATGGTCGCGCGTGCCGGACTGTCTGACGGCATCGGCTTCCATATTCCCACCCCGTTTTGATCGATACCGTCAGCTCGAAATGAGCCCTGACGGTATTTTTTTTGGTCCAACCAATTGAAATAGCGTCGCTTTCCTTCAGATCCGCGGCCGAAATCGGCATGACGGTATCGAACCCAGAAGGCGGACAAATGCTGACCGATGCCGCGCTTAAGCATCTGAGACCAAAGGAAAAATCCTACAAGGTGACCGACCGGGACGGCATGTACGTCCTCGTCAGCACGAAGGGCTCGATCTCGTTTCGGCTCGACTATCGGATGAACGGACGCAGGGAGACCATCACCTTCGGCAAATACGGTCCGGCCGACCTGTCGCTTGCGCGGGCAAGAGAGCTCTGCATCGACGCCCGGCGCGCCATCAAGGAGGGGCGTTCGCCGGCCATCGAGAAGCAGCGCGCAAAGCGGCGCCTGATGGAAGCCAAGGCATTCGGCGAGTTCGGTGAGAAGTGGCTCACGGCGGCTCCCATGGCTGACAGCACCCGGGCCATGCGCCGTTCAATTTTCGAGCGAGAGCTGCTGCCGCCTTGGCGCAAGCGGCTGTTGTCCGAAATCACGCCGGACGATTTGCGAAAGCACTGTGCGGCCATCGTCGATCGTGGCGCGCCGGCGACCGCCATTCACGTGCGTGATATCGTCAAGCAGATCTACGGCTTTGCGATTCTGCACGGCGAGAAGGTCGCCAATCCAGCCGACGACGTCGGCCCATCCTCCATCGCGCAGTTCGTCCCTCGCGATCGCTCGCTGTCGCCGGCAGAAATCCGCATCATGCTCAAGCAGCTGGAGCACATTGCGACGCTCCCGACCATCCGGCTGGGCGTCAGGCTCTATCTCCTATCGATGGTGCGGAAAAGCGAATTGCAGGATGCGACCTGGGACGAGGTCGACTTCGAGAATGCCGTCTGGACCATCCCGAAGGAGAGGATGAAGCGGTCGAAGGCACACAACGTGTACCTCTCGCGCCAGATGCTCGATATCTTCATCGCACTGAAGACCTGTGCCGGCAACTCGCGATATGTGCTTCCATCCCGGTATGATGCCGACAGCCCGATGTCGCGCGCGACCTTCAATCGTGTCACCACCGCGGTCGTCGAGCGCGCCCGGAGTGAGGGGCTGCCGCTCGAACATTTCACGGTCCACGACCTCAGGCGGACAGCGTCGACGCTGCTCAACGAGCTCGGGTTCAACAGCGATTGGATCGAGAAGTGCCTGGCGCACGAGGATGGCCGCTCGTCGCGCGGGGTCTACAACAAGGCGGAGTACGAGCTGCAGCGCCGGCACATGATGCAGGAGTGGTCGAACATCATCGACGCGTGGGTTGGAGGTCAGAAATACGCGCCAACCCTCATTCCGCCTTCGATGCTGATCTTCGAGCCCGATCCGGCCCTTTGACCGGGCGGCTTTGTCGCAGGTTCACGTCTGGATGTGGAGCACGGGTGAGGGGAGTGCTCCGGCGCAGCGAAAGCCAGGCCTCCACCTCACTCAGGTCCCACACGACGCAGCGAGGGGAGAGCGCGAAGCGTCGCGGGAATTCACCGCGCTGCTCCATTTCGTAGATGGTGGTGTCGGCGAGAGGGACCATTTCACGCAGCTGATGCCGCCGGATTGTTCGTCTTAGTCCCGTGTCTTCGTGGCGAGCCATGATCGATATCCTTGTGCGAAACGCAGCAATTGAAGCCGATCGAACTCGAATGAAACAGGCATACGCCTGTCGGTAGGGCAATCGGAAAGCTCCGCCAGCGAATGGAAGCAATAGGGTGCTCTAGCGTACCCTGAGGTCAGACGTTGCAACACCTGCGGTCGGGTAACTTCCGCCGGTCGGTATCCTTTGACACAGGTTCTTCTCCCTCCGCCTTTCCGCCTCCGCGGGGGTCGGATTCGCCGCGGCGGGGGGACGAGAGCAGGGGCCTGTCGCCTCCCGTGGCGCCGGATTTGCGATCCGTGCAGGCCGGCGCGGACCGAAGAAGTCCGGAAGAATTTCCCGCAGCTCCGCACGCCAGTACCTCAGCACCACGCCAGCCGTCACGCACCGACGCAACACGTGTTGTGGGTCTTGGTCTACGACCGAGGCTGGCCGCTAAAGTCAATAAATATGATAGACAAGATAAATCTATTTCAAATAGCTCTATCGAGCCGGCGATATTTTGGGGTTTCGGGGGGAGGGCGGGACGTCGATGGTGTGGGAAATCGACCGTGCGCCCCCGCGAGGGCTTGCGGCCTTGCGCGACCCGTGGAATTTTTGCTGATCCAACAGCATGCGGACCACGGGACCGATGGCGGAAAAGAAGAAGGCCGGCAGGCCGGGACGGAAGCCGCCGCCGGGCGTGAAGAAGCAACTACTGACGTCGATGGACCCGGAGATCATCAGGAGGATCAAATCGGCGGCCGCGCTGCGCGAAACGACTGCCTCGCTGGTGATGGAGCAGGCGGCCGCGGAGTGGCTCGAGCGGCATCACGACGGGAAGAAATAAACGCGCAACGGCGCGCCCGCGATCGTCGAGCTGGCTTCCCGAAATAGACGTTGCCGTTGCGCCCGTTCCGCTTTTCGCATCGGCAATCCATTCGGTAATAGACTAAGTATATGATTGATTGAGCTTGCTGAAATATTCAACCCGTGAGACGATTTTGCTGCTTTCACGGGCACATGGTCTAGGAGACCAAGGCTAATCCGTCCAGAAAGTCGACCTACCGGGTCCAAAAGGGCGGCATCAGCACCTCGATGTTGAGCCGCAGGGAGCACGGGAGAGGAAAGCCCGCGGGGTTCCAACCTCGAGGGTAAGGGAAGGGACATGAATTTCATAAGGGGTGACGGGCGAATCGATTTCGCCAACCGTCTGGCGGCTTGCTGCGTCGGAAATCATGGTCTCCTCTTGTCGGAGGTCGATACAGGTGCCTAGCTATCTTGAGTTCTTCGCTGGCGGGGGAATGGTGCGCGCGGGCCTGGGCGGCCGGTGGAAGTGCCAGTTCGCGAACGATTTCGACCCGCTTAAGGTCAAGGTCTACGCTGACAATTGGGGCGACGCGGAAATCGTCGAGGGCGACATCCACGAGGTGGAGCCCCAAGATCTTGGTCGTCGCGTCGATCTCGCTTGGGCCTCGTTCCCTTGCCAAGACCTGTCAACTGCCGGAAACGGCCTTGGCATCGGCGAGGCGGCCGGCGCTAACCGCACCAGGTCCGGAACGTTCTGGGCGTTCATCGACCTGATGAAGGGGCTCAAGGCAAAAGGGCGGATGCCCCGCATCGTAGTCTTGGAGAATGTCGTCGGCCTCCTGACGATCAACGGCGGCGAGGAGTTCAAAACGGTCATTTCGTCGCTCGACAGGCTCGGCATGCGGGCCGGCGCGGTCGTCGTCGATGCTCGGCATTTCGTTCCGCAGTCACGGCCACGCGTCTTCATCATCGCAATCGCCAAGACGTCGACGCTGGCTCAAGAGCTCGTTCGCGAACAGCCGCATCCGATTTGGCATCCGGACACGCTGGTGAAGGCTGTCGGCAGGCTGTCGCCGCAATGCCGCGAGCAGTGGATCTGGTTCAATCTCGGCCCAGCGCCCGAACTCAACAAGACACTCAATCAGATCGTCAAGAGCAAGCCGATCGGCGTCGAGTGGCACACGCCCGCAGAGACCAAGCGCTTGGTCAGCATGATGTCCGATTCGCACAAACAGAAGCTTGCTGAAGCTAAAGGGTCCGGCAGGCGGATGGTCGGTACGCTCTCGCTGCGCATGCGGCCTTTGCACGGAAAGACCGTGCAACGCACTGAGATCTGTTTCCGCGGCTTGGCTGGCTGTCTCCGGACGCCGAAAGGCGGAGGTTCGAGGCCTCGCATTATCGTCGTCAAGGGGGGCAGCGTCAGGACGCGACTTCTCGCTTCATCCGAGGCGGCGGCTCTCATGGGGCTAAAGGCGAGCTATCAGCTACCTGACGTCTACGAGTACGCGTTCCGCGTCATCGGTGACGGTGTCGCCGTCCCAGTCGTGTCTTTCATCAGAGGCAAGCTGCTGACGCCGCTGCTGCGCTCGATCAAAAAACCTCGCGGGGCCGACGCGCCGAAGTCAAAGCGCGTGGCTCGCGGACGGGCGGAGAAGAGCCGGCGGGGCCAGCTCGAGCTGCGGGTCTGAGATGCGCGAAGACCTGCCCACCAGCCTGGCCGATTGGGAAGCCGCGCTGACGCGGCGCTTCTTGACCGCGGCGGGCGAGGGCGTCGGTCCGATCAGGTCATTCGATATTAGTCCGGAAACGCTCGCAATGGCGGTAGGCTTGGACGCTTCCGCCGGCGATCGAGCAGTACTGTCCTTCAAAAAAGCGCTGCTGGCCGACTGGAGCCTATACTCCGCCCTGGAGGATGGGAGTTTCGACAGAAAGCTCGCGCCCAACTGCCCCGGCTGCTTTGCGTACCTTGCGTTGACGATCTTCGTCGACAGCCAGCGGGACGGCGTTGGGGCCGCCGAATTCAGGCCGAAGCTCGCCGCATTCCTCGGCGTAGACAGATCCTTCTCGAAACTCACCGGCGTCGCCACCATGTGGAGGTCGTTGCGGGATTGGCTCGCGCGGCAGGTAAAGGCGGGAAAGCCGTTCCGAAAGCTCGTTCTGCCCGATGCGGACGGCTGGGTTCAGATCGGTTACACGTTGCGGCTGTCGTTTCCGTCGCGACGCGACCGCACGTTCCTAGGGAACTTCTTCGACGATAATCCTGGCATCGCGTCCGACGAGAAGGCGATGCTCGCGGGCCTGCGAAATGTAGTCGACCGCTCGAACGCGTCGAAAGGCCTTCACGACGCCTTCGACGAATTCTACGCCGCTTACGGGCAGGATCAGCGTTCGCTTGCAGACCACCGATTTTGGAAGCTGGTGTTGTCGGTCGCGTCCGCGCGGAATGTGCAGATGCCGATTAACGCCTCCTTGGAGGTCTATCCCGACGAAGATGGTCTGCTTAACTTCAGGGTCGACGTCGCCGACAAGTCAGACCTCGCGAGCGTGCATGCAACGCTGCAATTGGCCGTGGCGGCGATCGCGAGGCTCGGCCCGTCAAACCTGCAGAAAGTGGCGGACGTCGGATATATCGTCTTCAAGCGCATCGGCACGTCCCGATGGAGCGCCGTGCCCAGGTTTTCCGATTGCCGCGGCGAAGTGAAGGTCGGTCTCTGTAGTCGTCTCACGGCAGCGGTCGGCACGAAGCTAGGCGCGCTTCGGCTCAGCGGCGACTGGAGCCTGACCGTCGATCCGGTCTCCATAGCACGGGCGGAAGACGCGCTCCGCCGACTGCTTGCGAAAGGTGAGTTTCCGCAAATCATTTCCAGCGCGGCAGTGGTCGGAGGCGTACGCACGGATCACCACTGGCTCGGTCGTCGTTCGGTCCTGCCGATGATCGTGACAGATCTCGGCTTGCCTACGATCGTGGCCGAAGGAGATGACGACGCTCCGGCGCTTGTCTGCAACGAGATCGAGCCGAACAGGTACGCGATCAAGGCGCGGCGCGCGGTCGGCGGCGCGTTCGAGCTCAGGAGCTCCGCGAGCACCGCGGCGCGGCTTCGTTTCGTGGCGGACGCGTTTTTGCACGATGGCCAAAGGACCACAAATCTTGTAGACGCGCCCGAGTGGAACGACAGCGTCAAAATGCTCGGGCAGTCGGCCGAGCCGCCCCAAGATTGGGACTCCGTTCCGGAAGCGCTCGACGACCTTCTCGAAGCCGTCTACGCCGGCGGGCGCAGAGGCTGGGCGGAAATCGACCTGATTCCGCTGCTTGAACGGATCCTTCCGGCCGACATAAGCCCATGGGACTTCCTGCGCAGCCTGCAGGACGCCACGATCCTGACGCCGCTCCTGCGGGCGCGTTATCGCGGCCGCACTTGGATTCTGGGCCAGGCGTCGTTGGTGCCGCTTCGATCTCGCACCCAAGATTTCGTCTTGACGGACGGTTGCGTCCCGGCGCTTCAGCGTCGCGATTTCAAGCAGGCCGTCAAGGCGCTCGGTGGCCGCGTCTTCAGGCGAATGCGGTCGCCGTGGAGCGTTCCCCTGATGGGCGCTACCGGCGTTCCGATCGAAAGGTTGCGCCAGCAGCTCGATTGGCCGCTCAAATCGCCGACGATGCCGGGACGGCGTTCCGCCGCATTCGCTGACGAGCCGCAGCGGCGACTGGAGGCCTATCGAAGAGAGTACCTCTGGTCGTGGGACGCGGGCCGTTTCGCCTCCGAAAGCGCTCCCTCCCGCGTCCGGCTCGCGCGTTGGGTTCATCTCGGAGGACGCGATCACGATGTCTACGTGGTCTCCATGGCCGGCCGCGATCGGATGTTCGTGTCTCGCTGCGGCTCCATCGTCGACGCGCACATGCAAGCCGGCAAGGCAATGTACCGCTTCGAGACGGATCGGTTGATACGCACCGGGCGCGACGGCTTTCTGCCCGACCAGATCGCGCATTGGCTGCGGTATGAAAATTTGGCCAATCCGCAACCGGCGGGGTCCGGCGGCTACGCATATGAGGCAAGTCGTAGCCAGGCGGTGATGATCGCGAAGCTTCTGCTTGGCGCCATAGACGCGGGGGAAACCCTCCGTCCGTCCTGGGACGCCGTCGCCTCGGCGAGGCGCAGCGGGTTCGCAGAACGATTGATCTTCACGGACGGGCGCATCGCCTCAGGCAGGACGCCGTACGGTACGACGCAACGGAGCAACGCATGAGCGCGAGCAACACATTTCTGGTCGGACAATGCACGCGGGTGCGCGACAACGTCTTCATGAAGGCGCGCGCGCAATCGGTCGACGGCGTGATGCGGGATCTCACCCACACAGCGCAGGCGGAATTCCCGCCGGAAGGAGAAATCGAACTACGCGGAGCGCGAGCCTTTCTCAAGCAGGACGATTGGGTGATCGCCAAGCCCGTGCTCGACGGACCGCCTCGGCGTCAGCGTTGGGTGTCGCCTACCGCGAGGAAGCTTCTTCCGTTCGAAGATCTCAGCGGCATGACCGGATCGGAGGCGGCGCGCAGGCTTCTGGTCGAAACCGGCCTGCAGGACAATTTCGTGGGCGAAAAGATTTACCGCATCGGCGCCGACGAAATGATCATGGTGAAGATGGTCAAGTCGGATGACGGACGGACCCGCGCCACGGCGGCCGACATGGCGCGGCTTCCAGTGTACGCGTTTGATCCAGCCAAGATTCTCGCCATTCCGACGCCCGGCGGTTCCATCTCGCTGATGGAGAAGAACCATCAGTCTCCGGAGACCAGACTCGCGAATTGGATGAGCGACGCGCAATACGTCGAGCAGATCGTTCGGTCGGCGCTCGCCGGCGACGACGACGAGCAGAAAGCGCGGGCGGCGATCGGGGCGACGCTGCTGGCGCACGCCGGCAGGCTCGGAAGCCTGCTCTCCGGAGCCGGGGAGCCCGATCCCGAAGTGTTGCAGGAGATCTCGCGATCCCGGCGCCTGGGCGAGATCGTGACCTCCCGGCCGGCGCTTGTCGCCGACTTCATGCAGGTCCTCCAGCGGGATCCATCGATCAGAGCGCGCATCGATGAGGAGATCGCTCGATTGACGTCCGGCGCCGTCGAGGCCAAGCGCGTGGCGCTGACCGCCGAGCTGACAGCTTCGATGGAGGCGGAGTTCGCGGCCGTGAGGCGCGAACGCGGTGCGAAGCTCGAGGCGGAGCTGCGTGACCTCGAGACCTCCAGCTTGCAGGAGTTGCAGGCGAGGTTGGATGCGCAGCAGGACACGGCGCTGTCGTCCTTGGAGATGAAGAGATCGAGCCTCGAGAGGGCCGTCGAGGAGCTGCAGAACTCGCGCGACGCGCTGCTCGACGAGAACCGCGCCAAGGCAGGCGAGATCGACGCTATCAACGCCGACATCACCCGGCTGTCCTTGGAGGCCGTGGACCGCAAGGAGGACGTCGACCGTCTCCTGCGCATGGAGCAGGTGCTTCGGAAGGTGGGCGACCGCGCCAGCGCTCCGACGGCGGGGCCGCTCATGCCGCTCACAAGCCCTTCGCCGTCGGCTCGCCCGCTGGCAGTTGGTGAAATTTCGGATTGGCTCAAGGAGTCGCACTTGCTCACGGATGCAGGTCGGCGAGGGGCAGCACGCGTCGCCGCCCTCATCCTGAGCGGCGGTGTGCCGGTCGTCGATGGCCCTGAGGCCGACGACGTGCTCGATGTGCTCGCGTCGATGCTGGCTGCGGGCGTCGTTACCGCGTTCGATTGCGATCCGACGGTGATCAGCTACGAGGATCTTTGGCGCCGTCCGGGAAGCGGCGAGCCGACGGCGATCGGGCAGGCGCTCTCCGACGTGAGGAAAACTTCGACCGTAAGGCTCTGCGCGATCCGGCGTGCCGATCTGGCGCCGGCGCAATTCTGGATCGACACACTGAGGCGCGCCGGCAAGCAAAAAAGCTTTCCGAACGGCTTTCTCCTCTGTGTGACGCGCGGAGGGGAGGACGAGTCAGAGACCGCAGGTTCGCCCTTGTCTTTCCGAGCAGAAGGATGGCTCGAACGGAACGCCGGAGCGGCCGCCGTGGCGTCGTTGGCCGACGAGAGTTTTCTGCGCTTCGTCGATGCTTCCGGCGTCGCCGCCGATCAGTCGGCGGCATTGGCGCTCATCGGGTCCGCGCGCGTGTCGATCACGAACGCCAAATGGCTGGCCGGATTCGCGCCGACCGCCAAAGCGATCCTCAAGGGCGATGCGGGTGCGTTTTTGAAGGAAGTCCTGGACTCCTTTTCCGCGGACGCGAAGCCCAAGCATCTCAAACTGATAGACAACGGAGGACCGTCGCGTGCTTGACCCAATCGGCGGCTTCGAACGCATCAAGGACTTCTTCATCTCGTATGTCGAGACCGCGTTCCGCATATCGAATGGGGATGTCGCGGCTGGGCGCCGAGCGCTTCTCGAAGCTGACGGCGCGCTCGCCACGGCTCCATTCATCGAACCCGTTCCGCGTTATCGCCAATACGACGACCCGCTAGAGAAGGTGATCGACGACCCGCGCCTCTCCCATCTGTCGAAGCAGGGACGGGAGGCTTTTGTCGAGTTGGCGCTGTCAGGCCTGTTCGACGGCAAGAACTCGAAGGGTGCTGTCAAGCGTGCATCGAAGTACAACCCGTACATCCATCAGGTCGAGATGCTCTTCCGCGGCTCTCGTGCCGGGCAGCCGGGAATCGTCACGTCCGGCACGGGCTCGGGAAAGACCGAGAGCTTCATGCTGCCGATCCTCGCGACCATTGCCAACGAGGCGGTGACGTGGCCGGCTCCCGGGCCGAGCTTCCTCCAGGAGAGATGGTGGGGGGGCGGCGATGCGTTCGTGCCGATGCGCCGCCACGAAAGCCAGCAGCGGCCAAAGGCGCTCCGCGCCATCATCCTGTACCCAATGAACGCTTTGGTCGACGACCAGATGGTCCGTCTGCGCCGGACATTGGATTCCGACGAAGCGCGCACCGTGATGGACGAGCGGTTCGCTGGAAACAGGATCTTCTTCGGACAGTACACGAGCGCTACGCCGGTCACAGGCTACGAAAAGCATCCGCGGAAGTCCCAGGATAAGGCTGAGAAGGCGAGGCGTGCGAGACGGGGCGAGCATCTCCGCGAAGACATGCGCCGGTTCGAAAGCGACCAGGACGCCGCACGCGAGCACGACCGGGAGGAGCGCCTGAAGGCCGCGGCGGCGGGCAAGAAAGCGCCGGATGCGACGCGCTTCATCTTTCCGTCCGTGGACGGCGGCGAGATGGTGAGCCGCTGGGACATGCACCGCGCGCCGCCGGACATTCTCGTCACCAACGCCTCCATGCTGGGAACGATGCTGTCGCGCGAGGTCGAGGACAAGATCTTCGAGGCGACGCGGGAGTGGCTGGCGAACGATCCGGAGGCGTACCTTTTCTTGGTCGTCGACGAGCTCCATCTCGTCCGCGGGTCTGCCGGCACGGAGGTATCGTTCCTCATCAAGTCACTGCTGCAGCGCTTGGGTCTCGACGATCCGAAGAAGCTCCACAAGCTTCGCGTCCTCGCGTCCAGCGCGTCGCTCCCGTTGGACGGCGACAACAGGGCGCGCAGTCTGCAGTACCTCCACGATCTGTTTGCGCCATACGGCACGAGCGAAGGCCCGGCCGACGCCGGCAAACAGGACATCGGCTTTTGGCTGGACTGCGTCGTGCCCGGAGAGCCCCACCTCGATCAGGTCAAGCTGAGGACGCTTCCGACGGCGCCTTTCGAGATGCTCGTGGACGCCTCGGATCCGGATGGCGTGCGTCTCGTGCGGGACGTCAAGCCGACGAAGGAAGTGAAGGCCGCGTTGGCGTCCGTCGCGGCAGCCATGGGCCTCAATGCCGCAAGCGCGGATTTCGTGCCCAAGCTTTCGGCGCGCGCCGCCGAAATGCTGACGAGCGCATGCGTCGTCGAGGGGAATCTGCGGGCGACGGCAGTCGACGAGCTCGCGGAAACGCTTTTCGGCTCAAGGACCGCCATGAAGGCGCTTCGCGGGCTTCTGCTCGCCCGCGCGCTTCCGGAAAGCGAAGGTCATGAAGCCGAGACTCCGGTGGGGCTGCCGTCTTTCCGCTTCCACGGCTTCATCCGGAATGTCGAGGGCCTGTTCGGATCGATCGATCTCGGAAACGCCGGCGCCCGCATCGCGGACCTCACGATGGAGCGCGGCGTCTCCCACGGCAAGCCGGCCCAAGGCGAAGTGCGGGGACGTCGGCTTTTCGAACTTCTCTACTGCGAGGCCTGCGGCGAGCTCTTGCTGGGCGGCCAGCGCGGATCCTCCTCCGGAAGCACCAAGGTCACCGAGCTTCTGCCTTCTGCGGCGAACCTGGAGGCCATCCCGGAGAAGACCGGGTCCGAATACTACGACAAGATGACCTGGGAGCAGTTCGCGGTGTTCTGGCCCAAGACGGCGGAGCCCCGGACGTCGGAGCGCGGCTACGACCGCTGGGACAGGGCGTCGTTGGATCCGACATCCGGAGCCGTCACCGAGCGCGACGACGTTCCAGCCGGCCATATCGGCGGCTACGTCTATTTCCAGACCGACGACGCGATGGAGAACGCCAGGGGAAAGCAGGTCCGGCTCAGAATGGCGCAGCCGTTCTGCTGCCCGAAGTGCGGCACGGACTATTCCCTCAGAAAGCGCACCGGGCGCGCCAATTCACCGATCCGCGCGTTCAGGACAGGCGTCGGCAAGGCGTCACAGATGGTCGCGACCGAGCTATTCGAGCTGCTGCACGCGATCGGCGCTCAGGCGAAGAGCATCGTCTTTTCCGACAGCCGGCAGGACGCCGCCAACCAGTCGCTGGAGATCGAGCGGCTTCATCTTAGGGACCTTCGCCGAGAGATATTGGTGACGGCCGCGCGGGAGTGTCTGGCGGAGGCGCAGGCGAAGTACGTTAGCGATGAGGAAAGGCAGCGGCTTCTCGGCGAACTCAAGGGCGACATGAAAGCCATGATGGCCCGAATGGCCGAGTGGACTAAGATCGACGACGAGCTCAAGGACATCGACCTCGGCTCAAGGAAGATCCGCCTGGACTATCTCTTGCAGTACGGCAGCCGCGGCGACGCGCTTTCACGCATCACGGCCGAGTTCGTCGGGCTCGGCATCCATCCGTTCGACGAAGTCGGGCGCGAGGAGTTCGACGACAAGCCGTGGTGGAATGCCTTCGCCCGCTCCGGCGGCGTCAGCCGTTTTTCTCCCGATCTGGCGGCCGATCAGCGGCTCGATCTCGAGAGGAAGATCATGGAGAACCAGTACGAGCTGGTCGAGGACGTGATCTTCGCCAACACGTTCTTCGCCCTGGAGGAGACGGGGCTTGCGTATCCGTCGCTGTCGCGCGAGTCGACCGACAAGTCCCGGAAGCTAGACGCCTGGCTGCGCGTGTTCGCCAGCGCCACCAGGGTCCGGGAGGGCAAATTTTTCGACCGCCACGACTTTCAGACCTGGGACAAGCCGAGCGTCGTGCCGCAGAGGAACAGGGTCCGGCGGTTCGCCAACAAGGTCTTCGGGGCGTCGGTAGACGCAGGCTTGAAGCAGGTTCTCGACGATCTCGCCGCAATCGGGCACAAGGGCGGGGTCATCGAAATCGGAAAGCTCCATCTGCGCGTCGCGGAGGCCGGCGATCCGTTCTGGCGATGCGAATCCTGCGAACGCGTCCATCTTCACAGGGGCGAGCAGATCTGCACGCGCTGTCATCTTCCGTTGCCGGACACGCAGACCGGAACCGTCGAGAGCTTGTGGGATTCGAATTTTCTCGGCCGACGCATCGTCCGCGGCAGCGGCCAGGGCATCAAGCGCTTCCGCCTGAGATGCGAGGAGCTGAGCGGACAAACCGAGGATTTCTCGGATCGCCTGCGTCGCTTCAAGGACATCTTCGTCGGGCAGACCAACGAGGTCGGACGGCTCGCCGAAGAAATCGACATGCTTTCGGTGACCACCACGATGGAGGTTGGCATCGACATCGGGTCGCTGCAAACGGTCTACCAGGCGAACATGCCGCCGCAGCGGTTCAACTATCAGCAGCGCGTTGGCCGCGCGGGCCGCCGCGGCCAGGCGTTCTCCTTCGTCACGACCTTCTGCCGCGGTCGCAGCCACGACGCCTTCTACTTCCGACATCCGGAATCAATCACTGGCGACGCGCCGCCGCCTCCGTTCCTTGCGGTGGACCACGACCCCATCCCGCACAGGCTCCTTCGAAAGGTCTGGTTGCGTGCCGCCTTCGCCGTGGTGAGGGACGACTGCATAACCCGCGGCGAGCCGTTCCCGGGCGACGATCTCGTGCCGCCCGATGTGCACGGAGAGTACGTTCCCACCGGTCCCTTCTACGAGGCCGGCTCGTTGTGGCCGGACCGGCTGCTGCAGGGCTTGCGCCAGACGCAGGAGATCCGGGACGGGTTCGTGAACTCCGCGGTGCTCGATGCGGCTCAACGGAAGAGGCTTTTCGCCGAGGCGACGCCGGAGAAGCTCATCGCCGAAATCATGTCAAAGAGGGAGGCAGCCCCACGCGACAGCGCGGGCCTGGCGCAATTCCTGGCCGAGCAGGGGCTGTTGCCCATGTACGGAATGCCGACGCGCGTGCGGGAGCTCTACCTGAAGATGCGCACTAAAGGGGCGGGCTCCGAGGAAGAGCTGTCGTGGCTGTCGATGGACCGCGACCTCGACATGGCGATCTTCGAATTCGCGCCCGGCAGCATGCTCGTCAAGGACAAGCAGAAGCACAAGGTCGTCGGCTTCACCGGCAATCTCATCGATCCCGAAAGGCGGGGAAACAAGATCGTCGTTCATCCGCCGATGACCAGTTGGATCAGCGAGTACGGGTACGTGGGATCGTGCCTCGCATGCGGCGCCGCCACACATGAGCGCGAGGCTCCAGCCGGCGCCGTGCGGTGCGAGGACTGCCACGGCGACCTGCTTCCAGCCGACTTCCGTCACTACGTCTCTCCGATGGCGTTCAGGACCGACTTCAGGCCGGAGGCCGGCGACCTCGACGAGATCGGCATCATGTCAACCAGGACCGTCGCGACGGTCGCCCGCGAGGGTAAACCGCAGGACGTCGGCAGCATCCGGATCCACGCCGGGGCCGGCACGACCATCATGCAATTGAACGACGGCCGCCCGAACGAGCTGGGCGAGCAGGAGCTTTTTACCGTCGACATCATGACCGACCAGGAGGTGGTTCAGTTCCGGAAGAGCCTGCAATTGCCGATGCAGGCGATCGACCAGGGAGTCTCCATCGACCGCAAGAACATGCGTTTCCTGAAGACCGACGACGGCGTGGGTCAGTTCGGGCTTTTCGCGAGGAAGGCCACCGACGCCGTCTTCGTCGAGGCGATGAAGTTCAACCAGCGGCTCAACATCGACCTCGTCGCGAAGGCCGGCGAACGAACGCACATCGCCGCGAGGGCGGCGGCCATCAGCGCGACGCATCTTCTGGTGCAGAAGGCCGCGCTCGAGCTCGACGTGGCGCCCGACGAGTTCGAAGCCCTAGAGCCGCGGCTGCGCCACGGTCGGCCGCTGCTGCAGATCGCCGATACGCTGATCAACGGCTCCGGACTTTGCCGTCGGCTTTGCCAGGCCGACGCTGGGGGACGTCCCGACATCGCGCGAATGATCGAGGAGATACTGACCGCGAAGAACGAGTGGCCGCTGGTAGACTTCATGGACGCCGACCACGAGGCGCAGTGCAACACGTCCTGTTACATGTGCATCCAGCAGTACCAGAACCGACGGTATCATCCGCTGCTGGACTGGCGGCTCGGCTTGGCCTACCTGCGCGCGATGACGGATCCCGGCTTTCAGTGCGGCCTTGATGGGGATTTCAATACTCATCCCGAGCTCGAGGGCTGGCTGCCGAAGGCGCATGCGTTGGCGGAATCCGTCGCTTCGATGCGGCCTCGGTTCTGGCGAGCGGAGCCGGCAGGGCCGATGGGGCTGCCGTGCCTCATCGAGACCGATGGGCAACAGCGCGTCAATCGGCGTTTAATCGTCATCCATCCGCTTTGGCGCGCGGATCCGACCCTGCTGACTCGGCTGGGCGTCGCGTCCGCCGGCGTCCGTACGTTGCCGATCGACACGTTCGACCTAGAACGTCGGCCGCTGCGCGCGCTCGAAATGGCCGGCGAGAGGCCGCCTGCGCCGCCGTTCATAGCGAACGTTGCCGCCAGCTAGTATCGGCGGCGACGAATAGACGGCGGAGGATCCTGGCTAGCTTGGCGGGATCTTTTGCCTGGCATTCCCAGATCACCGCGCAGCGCCAGCCGATCTTTTTCAGGAGCCTGCCAGTCTCTCTGTCACGCAAGGCGTTTCTTAGAAGTTTCTTTGTCCAATATTCGACGTTGGTCTTGGGCATTCGCGCTCTAGCGCAGCTTTGGTGTGAATGCCAAAAGCAGCCGTTCACGAATAGGGCCGTGCGCCAGCGCGGGAATACCAGGTCGGGCTTTCCCGGCAAATCGGAGCGATGAAGCCGAAAGCGAAGCCCCATGGCATGTGCTGCTCGCCTTACTGCCATCTCAGGGGCGGTGTTCTTGGACTTGACTTGCGCCATTGTCCAGGAGCGATGAGCGGGGTCTTCCTTCCGAGACATCTTCCGGCCTGGCGTTTTGCTTGACGATCGGAGATGGCTGCGTCTTCTCATGTCAATCTCCGTCGTTCTGTGTCCTCAGCAGCGAGTTTCTATTTCATCAAATCCCGCCGTTCGCCGATCGGAAGATGTTTTTTGCCAGCGGCCAACACGGAGATGTTCTAATGTCTTCCCCGGCTACAAGGCACCAATCGTGCGCAATGGCACCGATGGCCGGGAGTTCGCGACCGCGCGGTGCGTGCCGTCCGTCGGGCCAAGCCATCTTGCAGGCCACGAAGCAACGCGCCGAGGAGCTGCAGGCGAAAGGCAAGACGGTCGACTTCAAAAAACTGCTCCGGATGGAGCCGGACGGCGGCACTATCAACATCCGCAAGGTGAGCGTAAACACTGGGCGCGCTGGCTCGGTGCGGAAAATATATGCGTGGTTAGGTTTACCAGTTTTTGAAGTATGACACCATCGACGGCAAGAAAGTGCCAGTCTGGTTGGCGCCCGACGAGAGCAGGCCGCTGCTGGCGTTCGCCGGCCTCTGGACCAATTGGACCTCCGTCCGCAAGGCGAGGGAGGGCGAGGTCACTGTCGATGTCTATGGCTTCCTGACGTGCGAGCCGAACGCCGAGGTCGGCCGCGTACATCCCAAGGCGATGCCGGTGATCTTGACGTCTCCCGTGGAGTGTGACGCCTGGCTGCGCGCCCCTTGGGACGAGGCGAAAGCGCTGCAGCGGCCGCTGCCAGACGGCGCGCTACAGATCGTGGCGACCGGGCCGAAAGAGGACGCCGCGCCTTTCGGCTAGCGTTCGGCGTGGCCCTGCCGAACTGGTAAGAAACGCCGGAGCCCCGACGATTGCGAATCCCTGCTGCGCGGCAACTGCTCGGAACGAGCAGGCGGGTGGAAGGATTCATTCAGCAGGAGCGACTTCGATGCTGATGACGACGGAACGACGGGCGGCAATCCGTAGCCTGCGCGGCTGGGCGATCTCCGTGCTGCAGGAGGCGGGAGCGATCCAGGAATGCGAAGAGCATGGCTGGGCGAAGGAGCGGGCTGACCCGCATGCGCGGGAGCGAGCCCTTCAGATCGCGACGCAGGATCCGCCGACTGGCGTTTCTCGCGAAGATGCGGTCGCGGAAGTTCGCCACGTGCTGGATTCGATCGGCGATACCTGCCCGGAGTGTCCGCCCGAGTAACGTCGGCGGGCCGATCTATTCGTGGGCGCGGCGTAGTGCGTCTCTGAGCTTCTCCCGCTCGGCCTCCCAGCGCCAGTCCTCGGCTTCAATCCGCTTCTCGAGATCGCGCCGCTCGGCTTCGAGATTCCCAAGCCGCTCATCGTGCTCCCGCTGCGCGGCATCCAGCGCCGCTTGCGCTTTCGCGATCAGCTTTTCGCGCCGAGCCCGTTCCTTCTCCCTGATAGCCTCCTCTTTGCGCCGCTCGGCGTCTCGACGCCGCTGTTCGCGGTCGAACTGCGCGGCGGCCTTACGCGAATCTTCAACGCTCACCTTTGGAGCCGCACGCCGCTTTGCCTCCGGACGCTTGGCCTTCCTTTTCGGAGCACGTGGCTCATGATCCAGATCGGGCAATTCGGACTGCTCGGCAAATCGTCCTGTCGACCCGGCGGGACGCTTCAGAACCACGCCCGGCTTTGCCATGGTGGCGGCAACGACGTCCGGATCTTCGGTCTCCGTGGCGGCTCCCTGGTGGAAGAGATTGCTGCCGGCGCCCCATGCCTTCAGCGCGGCCTTCATGGAGGGCGCCGCGATCGCGAGATCGTAGAAACCAAGTGAGGTCTGATAGGTCTTCAGCTTACGCGGCACCGGAGCTTACCTAGGCGACTGTGAGACTGCAGCATACCACGTGGCGTAGGGCGTGTTCCGTGCCATGTGGCGGTTCAGATCGGGCGAGCCGTCGCTCCACCAGACCGGTCCCCGCTCGCCCAGCGCTCTCTTAGCGTGATCCACGGCGCGGTGGGCTGCGGCTTCGGCATCTGGATCTTTCGAAGCTTTGGCGGCCCGAACCGCGCGCCTGGCCGACATGAGCTGCGTGGTCAGCTGAGCTCTTTTGTCCTCGCTGATGGCAGGATCGGTCATGCGCCAGAGGCGGCCGCGGACGACGAAGTAGCGTCCATCCGGAGTTACGGGATACTTCAAGCCGACTTCCGCTGCCGGCCGGATGCCTGCTTCTTCGCCGACGCCTCCTTGCCGGCGGTCTTCTTTCCCGCGATCGGCATCAGCATCTCCTTCTGCCCGGCGGCAGCTTTCTTCGGCTTCTTCGCCGGTTTAGCAGCCGCCTCCGTCGGTGGTGCCTTCTGCCCGACCGACCGCCGCAGCGCCTCCATCAGATCGACGACATTCTCGCCCTTCGGCCGATCCTTGGGGCGGATCGTCTTGCCCGCACGCTTCTGGTTGATCAGGTCGATCAGCGCGGTCTCATAGTGGTCCTCAAACTTCTCTGGCGCGAAGGTGCCAGCCTTCTGCTCGACGATGTGCCGCGCGAGATCCAGCATGTCCTTGGTGATCTTCACGTCCTGGATCTCTTCGAAATACTCCTGCTCCGATCGCACTTCATAGGGATAGCGGAGCAGCGTGCCGACGAGGCCCTTGTCCATCGGTTCGAGCGCGATGATGTGCTCGCGGTTGGTGAGCACGATCCGGCCGATCGCGACCTTGTTCATCTCCCGGATGGTCTCGCGGATCACGGCGAAGGCATCGTGACCGACTTTGCCGTCGGGACGCAGGTAGTAGGGGCGGATCAGATAGCGCGGGTCGATGTCCGCCTTGTCCACGAACTCGTCGATCTCGATCGTGCGCGTGGACTCAAGGGCGATCTCCTCGAGCTCCTCCTTCGAGACCTCAATGTATTGGCCCTTCTCGAGCTCATAGCCCTTGACGATGTCCTCGTTAGGGACCTCTTCGCCCGTGTCAGCGTCGACCTTCACGTACCTGATACGGTGGCCGGTCTGCCTGTTCAGCTGGTTGAACGAGATCTTCTCGGACTCGGACGTGGCTGGGTAGAGGGCTACCGGGCACGTGACGAGCGACAGACGCAGGAAGCCTTTCCAGTTGGCGCGGGGGGCCATTTACGCGGAACTCCAGGGTTGAAGCGGTCCGGATTCAAGACGTTTGGACGGGGTGGGTTCCGACGCCGTTACGGCGAGCAGGGGAATTGACGTTCAACCCAATTGGGACGGAAGAGCCTTCGTCCATCAAACCCCCGGGTATTGTGTCGCTCGCCGGAGGCACTCGCGCGAAGGCCGCCTCCGCTTTACTGCGGCGCCGCTATGCTGCCTTCGCGCGGGTGCCTTTTTATCCGGTCTCGCGACTGCACTCGGTCCCGGGTCCCTCCGCTCGCGCGGCGGCCGCTATGCTGACCCTCCTGCGGGTGCCTTCTCTGCCTTCGCTCCGCTTCGGCATGAGCTCGGCCATCCACGGTGCGCCATTTCATTACCGAGCAAAGATCGGATCGAGCGGCTGCCCTTTTTCGGCTGCTACTGTGTTTCAGCAGTTTCCGCTTATGGGAGCAGATGGAAGCGAAGCGAGTCGCGCGAACGGAAGCCGCTATGGCCCGGCAATTTTTCGATAGGTCACATGGGCGGTCGCGAATGGAAGCCCGGCGCGGCCGGCTGATCCGCGAACGATACAGGCGTTGTCGTCGATGAGATAAAACCAGTCGTCAAAATTCAGCTTTGTGGTTTTGCCGTCGGACTGCGGTGTGTCCCTCGTGTAACGCCAATGGAATGCGCAACCGGACTGCTCGCCTTCCGCCTCTCCGTCGAGGTGTGGCTCTAACCCCTTGTACTTGCAGGGGCCAAGCTTTTGGATCGTCCAATTGAGCGTGTCCTCGTGTCCATCATCGAAGCGGTAGGTCTCGACGAAGTGAACGACCTGCTTCGCCTCGTCCCATTGGCCCTCCGCCGTGATCGTCGCGCGCTTCAGCAGACCGCCGATCAGGCTTTCAAGCACGGCCCATCCTTCCAGCCTTCCATGGAAGAAGCGCTCCGGCCGGAAGATCGGCGTGGTGCCGTCGAATTGCTTGATGGACATTGGCTGCTCCCTGGAATGGAAACGAACCACGCAGCAGACGTCAGGTTCCGCTGCATCCGCTCAACACAATGAGCGTCTCGGGATGTGGCCCGCATGTCAGAGGAAGAGTGCAGGCCGGATTGGCCGTGACGGGTTGGAAGCGGCGAGAGAGTTCTGCCGCGCCCGTCGCGGAGATCTGCGATGCAGGGACGGAGAGTTGGAGCGCGCGTCGGTGAGGGCCGGGCGAGCCTCTACGAGGAGATCACGAGCAAGATCATCGGCGAGCTGGAGACTGGCCGCGTGCCCTGGGTCCAGCCCTGGGGGAAAATGGCGACGAAGGCTCAGTTGGCGTTGCCCCGCAATGCTACTACGGGGCGGGCGTACTCGGGAATCAACGTTCTGATCCTCTGGGGGGCCGTGATCGAGCGTGGGTTTACCGGCCAGAGCTGGCTGACGTTTCGGCAGGCGCTCTCGGTGGCGGGCCATGTGCGTAAGGGTGAGCGTGGTGTTACGGTCGTCTATGCCGATCGCTTCGTGCCGTCGGATGAGCGGCAGCGTGCCCGCGAGACTGGTGAAGACGCGCAGGCCATTCCGTTTCTGAAGCGGTTTACGGTTCACGGCCCAGGTCACCGAGAACGTCTTCGATACTCCGTCGGGACGTTTCCTCTTGGTGCCCCAGGGAGCGCGGCTGATCGGGGTCTACGATAGCCAGGTGACGGCCGGACAGTCGCGTGTGCTTCTGGTCTGGACCCGGCTGATCATGCCCAATGGCCGCTCGATCGTGCTCGAAAGGCAGCCGGGCGCTGATGCTGGTGGCTACTCAGGTTTATCGGACGAGGTCGACAGCCATTGGAAGGAACTGATCGGTGCTGCGCTCCTTTCGACCTCGCTCTCGGTCGGAAGCGAGGTGAATGCAGGCGCAAACCCAAACACGAACAACGCCACCATCATTCAAACGCTGCGCCAGGGCTTTGGCAATGCCATGAGCCAGACCGGCCAACAGCTCGTCCGCCAGCAGATGAACATCCAACCGACGTTAACTGTGAGGCCAGGACTTCCGGTCCGGGTGATCGTCAACAGGGATCTCGTGCTCGAGCCGTATCGCGGATAGGAAGACAGCACATGAAGCTGAAAATAGCGGCGTTGCCAGACGAAAAACCGGTGAAAATCACCGTCGAGATCCCGGCGGCGGTACATCGCGATCTGCTAATATACGCTGAGCTCGTAGCATCGCAGTCCAGTCAAGAAGCTGTAGATCCTGGCCGCTTGGTAGTCGCCATGGTCAGGGGATTTATGGGAGCGGATCGTACGTTTGTGAAATTGAAGGGCCGGGCGTCGGGGCCTCCTGGAAAAAAATAATCTGCGCTTCAATAAAACGAGTGGTGCACGAAGCTGTGCTGAGCACGGCTCGCAACGCAAGATGATTCCGGCTTACGCTGGCCAGAGCGTCGTGGATAGCGGAGGCCAGCTTGGCGGGGAACATCGAAATCAGCGGGCTGACCACGCCGCTCCTCACACGACAAGATCGATAGTGAGAAGTAGGAGGCTGGAAGCGAGGCCAAAAAATGGCACCCACATTGGGCAAATGAACGCCCCAGACGGCGGCGCCTCGTTTCTACGTTTGATTCGGATCAGCGCGACATTAACGACCGCGAAAACAACGAGAGTGAAGCGTGCCGTTAAATCTGCAAGTCCACTAAGCGGGACGGCTAGTGAGAGCACCAGGATCGCTCCAATGCCGAATGCCGTAGCTAGAAGCGGTGTGTGCGTCACCGAATTCAGCTGTGCGAAGACCTTGGGCAAATTGCCCTGATCAGCGAGACCGTAGATCACGCGGCCAATCATGATCATGTGAACAATGATCCCGTTGAGTGTGGCCACAACAGCAATTGCGCTCATTGTAACGAGCGGGAGGCCCGTCAGCCGCTCGAAGACAAGCGCGAGTGGAGCCGAGGAGCGTGCGAGTTCTTGTGGGGGCACCGCCGTCACCGCGATCCACACAACCAGCGCGTAGATCAGCGCTGTCAAGCCGAGGGTCAGGAACAGCGCGCGGGGCAGGGTACGGCTCGGGTCCTTCATTTCTTCCGCAACGTTGACCAGATGCTCGAAGCCGATGAAGGAAAAGACCGCGATGAGCGTCGTTCCGCCGATTCCAATCCAGGCCGTCGCATCTCGTGCTGAAGGCCAAATTTCCGGGAGGCGGGTGACAACATCGGTCCCGTGACCGAGGCCGGCAACGATAATCAGCACGAGGCCGCCCACCTCGACGAGCGTCATGATTCCGGCGAAAGTGATCGACTGTACCGTAGCGAGACATGCCACGACACCCATCGCAAGTACCACGCCAGAGATGATCCATGGAGCCGAAATAGGCAGAAACACCGCAACATAGCCCGCACTGCCAACGCTGATGGTCGCGGCCGAGATTGTTGCGGTCGCGACCACGAGAAGCCCGACCGCGAGGCTGAGCCATTCGCGATGAAAGGCGGCCTGCACATAGGCCGCCTCGCTGGCGCTCACCGGCATCCGCGTTCCCAATTCGGCGAATGATGCTGCACTGAACGCCATCACAAGTGCTGCGCCGATGAAGGCGAGTGGCGCATGCATACCACTACGTGCTGCGGCGATCCCGACAAGGACGTAAATTCCTGCTCCGATGGTGACGCCAAGGCCATAAAGCACCGCATGGGTCAGCGTCAGTGACCGCAAAAGGCGCTGCGACCCGCCCGGCGAGTCAGCAGCCTCGATAGACATTCGACGTTCTCCTCGGATGGAATGATACGTGCACCCTGCGTATCCTCAGGGCAAGACGATCTCGATCGCAATTCGATTGAGGAAGGGTTTGATCAAAATCAGGGCCCATCCAAGAGGCCGTCATGCTCTCAGCCAGCCGCTGACCGTAAAGTGCACCAGCCCATGAAGCGAAAGCAACCAAGATCAACCCCGGGACGACGCGAACAGCATAGCCGTTGTTCACTCTGCTGTGGCGTCGTTCAGACGCATGCAAGTCGCATCAACTCCGTTGACTCCGATCGGCAGCCACTACGGTTCCATCGACCTGGGCTTTCGATTGACCATCCTCGCATTTGCGGTCGCATGTTGAGCCAGCGCAAGTATCGCGATGGCCAAGATGATAACGGATCGAGTGTGACCAAAACGATTTCAAACCGGATCGACGATGACAGAAGGCGCCTCCGGCCAATTGATTGAGCTGCGTGTCCATAAAGTTGTGCAGCTGTTTCACACGCTGGATCCATTCCCATTCCGGGAGCGGGATCTCGACAAGGAAGTAGAAGAGTTCATCGTCGGTTGGGCCCGCGAATTGCCCGGGGATCGATCGATAAGAATCGTCGTTCACGCTCCTGAGTCCGAGACCCAGTCAAGGGCGGCTCGGGAGCTAAGCGAGGCATTCAATCGCTACTTTTCCGAACACGCCGGGACCATTCAGCGGGAGATCAAGGAGCTGTTTCGGGTCGGTCGGCGCTCTCTTGCGATCGGGATCACGATTCTGATCATATGTCTCGTCTCGGCACATGTCGCCAGCGGTCATCTGATTGATAGCCCGTTCAGGCGCTTGGTTGAGGAAAGCTTTCTCATTCTTGGGTGGGTAGCGAACTGGCGGCCCCTTGAAATATTTCTGTACGATTGGCTGCCGCTCGCCCGAAGGCGTGATTTGTACCGCCGCCTTTCGATCGCGACGGTCGAGTTGAAAGCATACGACAATCCGGAGACCCCAGAGATCGGGCTGGCGATAGCGACTTGACTCCCGTCAAGCAGGCTTAGTTGCGTCCGGAGCATGCTTTGTAAGAGGATCTGCCCTTCAAAGGTTCGGTGCCCTCAAGGCAGGCTTAGCACGCCCACGGCGCGCCTGGCTGCCGACGCGCTTCCCGCATCAATGCCGCTGGCAGGAAAACGGACGGAGCCGACGGATCCTTATTGCCGAAGATAGGGGGAGCAGTCATCTATGCACCTCGAGTGAATGAAGGGATGCAGCCATGAACGAGCTCGACCGTCAGGCTCATTGGCAGAGCGTATACGCGACGAAAGCGGAAAGGGAGGTCAGCTGGTTTCAGGAGGATCCGGCTCCATCGCTGGATCTCATCGCCGAGACAGGGATCTCGGCTAACGCGGGCGTCATCGACGTTGGTGGGGGTGCCTCACGTCTGGTCGATGGTCTGCTTGAGCGGGGTTTCAGCCGGATTGCTGTCCTTGACCTGTCCGCGGAAGCTCTCGAAGCGGCGAAGAGGCGGCTCGGACCGCACGGAGAAGCGGTCGCTTGGATTGTCGCGGACGTCACGACCTGGGATCCTCCGACCACCTACGACCTGTGGCACGACCGGGCCGCTTTCCACTTCCTGACGGATCCCGCCGATCGCGCGGCCTACGTCGCTTGCCTGAAAAAGGCCGTGCGTCCTGGGGGCATGTGATCATCGCGACGTTCGCGCTCGATGGTCCAAAACGGTGTAGCGGACTGCCCATCGTCCGGTACGATCCGGAGGCGCTGTCGGCCACGCTGGGGCCTGCCTTCGAACTTGTCGGCTCGCGGAGGCACGACCACCTGACCCCCGGCGGCCATACGCAGCGCTTTCAGTTCAGCCGCTTTGAATTCCGGGGAGATGACCCGAATTCGCGGGCTGGCGAATGAGTACGAGACGAGAGCAGATGCGCGCCAGCGACCGTCACAAATCGCCCTCGCGGGATGTTGCCGTCCTTTCGGCCGAGTGCCTGCGCAAGCCGTATGGCGTGTCGGTTCGAAGGACGACCGCGTGATCTCGATCTCTGGCGCAGCGCGCGATGAAGATTGCGTGCTGCGCCGTCGTCGGGCCTCAGTCTTCGCGCTGCGGTTCGGCCATGCCACCGTGCATGCGCATTCCCATCATGCCTCCGCCGTTCTTCATCATGGCTTCGTGCGCCGCAACCATGCCGCGTTGGGCAAGATCGGTCACCTCCGCGGCATGATCCTGAAGAGCTTTGACGGTTTTCGCGTCGGTCGACGTTTGAACGACGATGATCCCCTTTTCGGTGGTCTCATACGTTGTCTTGATCTTGTCCTTGTACCGGAAGAGCGAATGCAGAGCCGGGCTTTCGATCGGCAGACCCGGATCACGTCCTTGTTCGATCCGCTTTCCCATGTCGGCGACGTGCTTCTTGATCGTCGCCGCGACCTCCGGGTCGTCCGATTCCGTGACTGTGCGAATGCCGTCCGGGAGGTTCGTCACCGTGCGTTCGACGCGATCGTGGTTGAACAGCAGGCCGTGGATGCCGGCGCGCTCCTCCATGGTGGCAGAGCCGCCCATCATACCCATCATTCCGGGGCCCATGCCCATCATGCCGGGGCCCATTGGGCCCCGCATGCCCGGCCCCATCCGGTCGTGCATGCCCATGCCCATGGCCATGCGGTGCATTCCGCCCGGGCCGTGATCGGCGGATTGCGCCAAAGCCCACCCCCCGACAAGCAAGCCGGCCACCGCGACGCTGCCGATAATCAGAACGTTCCTTCTCATCTGAATCTCCGATGCTCCTGCAACAGAGGGTCCGTTGCTTGTGCACACTGAAGCGATCGGGTGTCACTCAAGTTTTTCAGGGACGAGGGGAGTTGTGACAAAGTTTGTCAAATGCGACCGCAGTCACACCCCGGCGCACATTTCCGCGAAAGCCGCGGGATGTTGGTCTATATTGGACGCATGCAGGGCTCGTCACACATCCTGATCGTCGACGACCATCGCGAGATTCGCGATCTGGTCTCGCGCGCGCTGACGAAGGAGGGCTTCCGTGTCAGCTCGGCGGCGGATGGCCGCGCGATGCGCAAGGTCCTAGCCGAAGGTCGGATCGATCTCATCCTGCTTGATTTGATGCTTCCGGGCGAGGACGGCCTGTCGCTTTGTCGTTCGCTTCGAATCGAATCGAAGATTCCGATCATTATGCTGACAGCGAAGGGCGACGAGATCGACCGCGTCATTGGCCTCGAGATGGGCGCGGACGACTATCTGCCGAAGCCGTTTGGCAGCCGCGAGCTCGTCGCGCGTATCAAGGCTGTGCTGAGACGCAGTCGCGACCAAGCGATGGGGCCGGATACCGATCATCACGCCAAGCGCTACCATTTCGATCGCTGGCAGCTGGATGCCGGCACACGAGAGCTCCGTCGCGACGACGGGGTCATAGTGCCGCTCAGCACCGGTGAATATGATCTCCTGCTTGCCTTTGTCGAACGCCCGCAGCGCGTGCTGAGCCGCGATCAGTTGCTCGATCTGGCCCGCGGGCGCACCACCGTTGCCATCGACCGCAGCATCGACACTCAAGTCAGCCGGCTTCGCAAGAAACTCGAATTGGATCACACCGATCCCAAGATCATCAAGACGGTGTGGGGCGGCGGGTATACCTTCGCGCTTCCGGTGAAGCACGAATGAGCGGGTTTCTTCCCAGGAGCCTGTTCGGCCAAACGCTGCTTGCGTTGCTGGTCGGCCTAGTGATCTCGCATGCGGCGGGATCCTGGATCTATTCGCTGGATCGGGAGCAAGCAGTCCGCGCCGTCGGTGGACTGGCGGCTGCGCAGCGCATCACAAATCTCACCCGGCTTGTGGACGAGACCCCACGCGGGTCGCGCGAGCGGATCGTTGATGCCTTGAGCGACCAGACATTCCGGGTGGCTCTCTCAACCGAGCCTCCTGCCTCGGGACCGGGCGACGACGATGGGCAGGTCGCCGAGGCGATCAAGGACTTTCTGGTCAATCAATTGTCGCTCAAATCGGGGCGGCAACCTCGCGTATCCGCCTATTGGCCTGCCGCCTCCGACACCGTATTCGGAACCATGCACCCTATGATGGGGCGTGGCCCGATGATGCATGGTTTTGGCGGCTTCGGTCCTTTCGCGGGCTTCCGTGATCTGAAAGTCGCCGTTCCGCTCTCCGATGGTCAGTGGCTTTCCTTCGCCACCGCGCTGCCCCAGGGGGGGCCGGCCTTTTCGAGTCAACTCCTCATTGCCATGGCGTTGATGGCGGTCGTTATCCTCGCGGTTTCGATATGGGTCGTTCGGCGTGTGACCGCGCCGCTCGCCTCGCTCTCGGCGGCGGCCGAACTGCTCGGCAATGATTTGAACGCTCCTCCGATGGCCGAGACCGGCACGGTGGAGATGCGGCAGGCGTCGCGGGCGTTCAACACGATGCAGGCGCGTCTGCGTAGCCTCGTCGAAAATCGAACGCGGATGCTGGCTGCGATCTCGCACGACCTGCGCACGCCTCTGACGCTACTGCGGCTTCGCGCCGAAAATGTCGAGGACGCTCCAGAGCGCGATAAGATGCTGGCGAGCATCGCCGAGATGGATGCCATGATTGCTGCGACGCTGGAGTTCGCGCGTGACGAAGCGAAGGCTGAGCCGCATCGCCGAACGGATCTGACAGCGCTGCTGGCCAGCGTGGTCGACGACATGGCCGACACCGGACTACCGGTTGCGATGGAGTCCGCCCTGCCACTCATCCGTGAATGCCAGCCAGCGGCCTTGAAGCGGGCGATAACCAACCTGATCGACAACGCCGTGAAGTATGGCAAGCAGGCGCGCTGCGCGATCCGGTCGACAGTTCAGGGCATCGAGATCACGATCGAAGACGACGGTCCAGGCATTCCCGAGCAGGAACTCACCAGGGTATTTCAGCCATTCTACAGGGTGGAAGGATCGCGAAATCGCGAGACTGGCGGGATCGGTCTTGGCCTTGCGATCGCGTTGTCTGTGGTCCAGGCCCATGGCGGTCAGCTCGCGCTGTCAAATCGGTCGCAAGGCGGCCTTCGTGCTTGCATCACACTTCCGGTTCGCTCGTGATGGGACTGCTCTCTGGCTGCGTCGTGCATGCGTCGGAAGGATCTCGTCATAGCGTTCTCACTTGCACCGGCATCAAGAAGCATTGGCGAAACTGCCTCGACAGAGCTACCTCAGCCGGTAACCTGCGTGACAGGAAACACAGGCGCTCATCACCTCGCCCAAGGCTCCGAGGGCGGGCTTCATCTCGCCGGTTACTCCCACATTCTGCGCTTCGATAGCGAAACGACTCGCGGCCTTGTGCATCGTCGTGCCGGCGTCCTGCATGCCTTGCGGCATGTACTTGGCCACCTCCGCCGCGCCGTGCAGTCGCAACGAACTCATGCCGAGACGCTCCTCCGCGATCTTCCCGGCCTTCTCCGACTCGCCTGTGGCGAGGGCCTCATTGATCTGCTGCAGGGTGAGGAGGTGATCGCGCATATTGGCCAGCGTGTGATCGACAAGCTCTGGCGGAAATTTCACGAATTCGCGCGAGTCAGCCGCAGGGGCGCCGTGATCCATGTGGTTCATTCGGCCCATCTGATCCTGATGCTTGCGGTGCTGGGCGGTGGCAAGGCCAGCCGAAAGCATCACGGTGGTCGAGGCTGCGATGGCGAGAAGTGTACGCATGGCACATTTCCTTGCTTTCATGGATGCGCATAGACGGCGCGCGTGCGACGGCATATGATCTTGATCATATGAATGCCAACAAGCTCAAGGCTCCGACCCGTCCTGCTGTAGACTGGAAGTCTCTGGCACTTGAATCGCCGCTTCTGGCGGCCCTGCCGGAGTCGGCCCAGCGGCTCACGCGGTTCTTGGAACTCCAGCGCCATAGCACCTTGTTTAGATGCGGCGACCGCCCGCGCGCGATGTTCTTCGTGCTTTCGGGAGAGGTGCGGCTGCTCCGTCGATCTAAATCTGGCGGTGAGGTCGTTCTGCAGCGGACATGGCGCGGCTTTCTGGCCGAAGCCAGCCTGGATCAGCCGACCTACCACTGTGATGCGGTCGCTGCCGCACCGACGCGGCTGTTGGCCATCCCACGAAGGCTGTTCACCGATGCGCTCGCCGTCGAGGGCTTCCGCAACAGGTGGATCGCCCATCTCGCGCAGGAACTGCGGAAGGTGCGCGCCCACACGGAAAGGCTGAGCCTCAAGACCGCGCGTGAACGGATCGTGCACTTCATCGAGACCGAGGGGGAGGGGGGTGTCGTCGATCTGACCCAGTCTAAGAAGGACTGGGCGGCGGAACTCGGCCTGACACATGAAGCGCTCTATCGTACGCTGGCGCAGATGGCGAAGCACGGCGAGCTAAGGGTCGATCAGTCTCGGTTGACTCTGCGATGAGTGGTCACGACATGCGTTGGCGCCGAGGTCCATGAGGCGCCGCTGGTGGCCGACGTCATCGGCGGCATCATCTCCTTGAGATCCTGACGCTGCTCGTGCTGCCGGCGTTTTAGACAAACACGAAACTCTCCGTCCAGAAAACGCTTGGGGTTGAGATCGCGCGCTGTCTGCATCATCTTCGTTACGACGCCGGTTCGAGCTTGCGTCGCGCCCAGACCTCAGTGGCTCAGGCGGAGCAGGTTGCGCAAGGCTGGCCGCCACTCGCCTGTCATCGTGTATTCGAGTCCGATGCGTGCGCCGCAGGTGATTGCGAGCATCGTGAGTGGTGCGGATAACGCCAGTGTGGAAAATGCGGACAGGCCCTGGCCGATGGTGCAGCCCATCGACATGATGCCGCCGGTGCCCATCAGCAGGGCGCCGACCATGTGGCGCTTCAGCTCGCGGGCATCGTCGCATGCTTCCCAGCGGAAGACGCGCGAGAACATTGCCGCGACGAACGATCCCAGGATCACCCCGGCCACCGAGCCGATCGCGAAGTCGGCATGGCTGCCTGAGAGCGTGGCGATGTAGAGCAATGAATTGCCTAGCGGCGCGACGAAGGTGAGGGACGTAACCCGCTGCGGATCAAAGTCGTCATGGCCGAGCCAGCCAGTCGCGAACCAGCCGAACGCGACCGCGCTGCCGACGGTGAGGCCCGAGAGCAGCAGCCGTGGCGATTTGACGAGGCCCCCGTCGGCCAGCGCCCAGGCGGTCAGCGCGACGGCCACGATGGAGACGACGGCCGGCCGCGCATATGATCCAAGCACCGCCGACAGCAAAACGTCGATGCCCTGGCTCATCGTCTCCGGCAGGCGCAGCGACAGCGGCTCGATGAGTCCAATGCGCAGGAATCCGGTGAGCCCCCGCATTGCGGCCAGGGCCGAGACGCCGAGCACCAGGAACACGACGATGGCGCGCAGATCGCCACCGCCGATGCGGACGAGCGTGCCGAAGCCGCAGGTGCCGACCAGCGCCATGCCGATCCCGAATAGAAAGCCGCCCAGGATGGCGCCGCCGAGCGGAATGGATGAGGTCAGATAGATGGAGCGCGAGAGATCGACGAGGCCGAAGCTCGCGAGCAATTGGGTGACCACCAGCGCCACTGCCGCAGCCAGGGCGAAGGATTTGAGGCGCCGCGTATCCGCACCGAAAAACGCGTCCTCCAGCATCGCGAGCGTACAGAACCGGCCGGCGCGCCCGGCAACGCCGAGAACGCCGCCTGCCAGCAGACCGCACATGAACGTCAATGCTGACGGACTGAGCATACCCCCCGATGTCCTTGTTTTCGTCCCGGCATTGTGCGCCAGGATCGGCGGCGAGGCCAGACCTCCTGCCGCGCCCACTGCTTGCGGCTCGCGCCTGCCTGCGGCTGGGCCCGGCTGTCGGCTCCCAAACGATTACAATGCGACGAACGTCAGCGGCGGCGCTTGCGGACGGGCTCACAGAAGACGTCGTAGATTGCCGTCAGGATCTTACGGACGTCCTCGCTGGCGAGGCTGTAGTAGATCGTCTTGCCCTCGCGCCGCGTCGTGACCAGCCGGTCGAGCCGGAGACGGGCGAGCTGCTGCGAGACGGTCGACTGCCGCTCGCCCAGGAACTGCTCGAGCTCGGTGACGGATTTCTCGCCTTCGGAGAGGATGCACAGCAGCAGCAGCCTGGACTCGTGGGACAGCGCTTTCAGCATCTCGCTGGCTTCCCGCGCCTTCTCGATCATCTGCTCGAGCTCGGCGGAGGTTTCGATGTCCTTCAACTTCGGCAGCGGCATGAATTCTGGATCCTCGATTGTCCGTCAGGAGCGGGCCGGCGCCCCGCTTGTAGCATTCATTATACGGCCGAGCAGCCCAAAGAAAAACGCATCACCGGGATAGCCGCGGATCCGGCCGATTTCGCGGCCCTGATCGACCACCACGAAGGTTGGGGTGAACGCGCCCGGATCGATGCCGGCGAGATCCGCCGGCAGCGGCCGGCCGAGGTCGACCCGCCGCAGCGGCAATGCGCGGCCTTCATCCGTCTTGGCATAGATCGGTGCGATCTCGGCATTGAACCGGACGCACCAGCCGCAGCCCGCGCGTTCGAACATCACGAGCTCGGAGGCGGCGGCCGGCAACGAGAGACAGAGGCCCGCCGCCACCGCCCATGCGAGCTTTGCGATTTTGAGCGTCATGCCGCAATCCTCTTGCTGGACTTACGGTCCAATCTATCATTGAATTCGAATATGTACTAGTGCTCCGTTTCCGAAGCCCGCGTCGTCAAGGCGGGCGGCATGGGGCAGGGGTGTCCAGCCCGGGAGGACTGATGGATATCGACGTCACGCTGGGCGCCGCGCTGGCCGCGGGGTTGCTGTCCTTCCTGTCGCCGTGCATCCTGCCGCTGGTGCCGCCGTTCCTGTGCTACATGGCCGGGGTGTCGGCGGCCGAGACCGTCGCTGAGGCCGCACCGGTGCCGCGGCGGCGCACGGTATTGACGGCGCTCTGCTTCGTCGCCGGGTTTTCGCTTGTCTTCGTCGGTCTCGGCGCCACCGCCTCCGTGTTCGGCCGATTCATCGCCGGCCACCTCAGCCAGCTCGGCCTCGTCGCCGGCCTCGTCATCATCATGATGGGCCTGCATTTCCTCGGGCTGCTCAGGATTCCGCTGCTTTACCGCAGCGCGACCATCGATGTCGGCCGCAAGCCGGCCGGACTGCTCGGTGCTTTCGTGATGGGGCTGGCCTTCGCCTTCGGCTGGACGCCTTGCGCGGGGCCGGTTCTGGCCGCCGTGCTGATGATGGCCGGCGCGGAGGCGACAGTCGCCAAGGGCGCTCTGCTGCTCGCGGCCTATTCGCTCGGAACCGGAATCCCTTTCCTGATCGCCGCCGCCTTCATGAGCCAGTTCATGACCCTGCTGAAGGGCATCAAGCCGCATCTCGCGTTGGTCGAGAAGACCATGGGCGGCTTTCTGGTGCTGACCGGCGCGGCCTTTCTCACCGGCGTGGTCCCGCGGATGTCGGAATGGATCTTCGAGCGTTTTCCCTCGCTAGCCACGATCGGATGATCAGCCGAAGCGGAAGTCCAGCAGATTGACGAAGGACTGCAGCTCGATCTCATAGCGATGCACGAGGCCGGCATCGCCCTCGCGTGCGGCACGGCCGATCTCGCTTGCGCTTGCTGTGGCGCCGTCGATGAGGCGGCGGAATTCGGCCTGGCTCGCAACGTCCGGCGGCGCCAGGCCGCTGCAGCGCTGCAGCCGCTCGCGCAGCGCGGTGCCGGCCTGGACGACATCGCCGGCATCTGCCTTGCCCGCCGCGAACCATATCGCGGCGTTGCGCAACTCGTTCATGACAGGTGACAGGCCGAACACGCAATCGCTGAGCTCGACCACGCCGGCCTCGCCTCTGAAGGCGTGAAGCGACTGGCGCAACGCGGCAATGGCCGCCGCAGCACGGGCTCCGTCACCCGCGGCCAGCGCTTCGTCCGCCTGCTTCAGGCGATCTTGTCCAGTGGCGATCAGCGCGGCGAGGGATTGGGCCGAAGACGACGTATTGGAGCGCTCGGCGGCCCGGCTTAGCCTGGCCCAGGCGGTCCGGGCGTCGTCGAGCTCGAGCTGCGCCAAGCCCACATTGCCGGTGCGCCCATAACTCGCGGCTGTGCGCAGACTGGCCATCGCCGCGTGCATGAAGGCCGCAACATCTGCGTTCTCTTCGGTATGCCCGCGGAGGCCATGCGCTAGGCATGACAGCACGAGCGACAGCAGGATGGCGCGGCGCAGCATCGAATGTCCCTTCTCACATTCTGCTATTCGAATATTATGTATCGAAATTCCATGGACTTGGCAAAGCGCGCGAGCGGGCTGATGATGACGAACCGGACGATGACCCGACGCGATCTGGTTGCGCTGCTGCCTGCAGCAGCCGCGTTCGGCGCCATACACACGCCGGCGCGCGCCGACGCGGTGCTCGGCGATGACGGGCTCTATCACCAGTCCTGGTTCCTCAACAGTTTCCTGGATCTGCGCGAGGACCTCGAGAGCGCCTCGTCCGAGGGCAAGCGGCTTGCTGTAATGTGGGAGCTGCGCGGCTGTCCCTATTGCCGCGAGACCCATCTGGTGAACTTCGCCGATCAAGCGATCGCGGACTACATCCGTGCCAATTTCGAGGTGCTGCAACTCAACCTGCTCGGCGCGCGCAAGGTGATCGATTTCGATGGCCGGGAGTTGACCGAGAAGGAGCTCGCCGAGCGCTACGCGATCCGATTCACGCCGACGCTCCAGTTCTTTCCGCCGTCTGTCGATGGCGTTGCAGCCAAGGAGCCGCTCGCACGCGAGGTGGCGCGCGCGCCCGGTTATCTCAAGCCGCCGCATTTCCTCGCGATGTTCCGCTTCGTACGCGACAAGGCCTATGAGCGCGGCTCGTTCCGCGACTATCTCACGTCGTCGAAGGATTGAGTGCGCTGCCGCATCGAATTCGATTGACACTCATCGTATTCTCAAATCATAATTCGTGAATATGACGAGCCGTAAGTTCGTCGCATCAGCAGGCGAGGGGAAGCCTCGTCGGTCAGGGTGGAAACATGCGCCGTTTGATTCCGGCCGCCTTGTTCTGCGCGTTGCTCTCGGCGACGGCGCGAGGCGACGAGCCGATCAGGCTTGATATCATCGACTTCGCCATTCCGAAATCGCTGACGGGTGCGCCCGGCAATGCGGATGCTGGCAAGAAGGTGTTTCTGACGCGGACGCTGGGCAACTGCCTTGCCTGTCATCAGGTCTCGGCGCTGAAGTCTGAAGAGTTTCACGGCGAGTTCGGTCCGTCGCTGGATGGCGTCGCGACCCGCTACAATACGGCGCAGCTGCGCCTGATCGTTGCCGATCCCAAGCGCATCTTCACCGACACGGTGATGCCGGCCTTCTACAAAAGCGACGGACTCAATCGGGTCAGGCCGGAATTCGTCGGCAAGTCCGTCCTCACGGCCGCGCAGGTCGAGGACGTTGTCGCGTTTCTCGAAACATTGAAATAACCGCCTCTGGAGGATGATGCATGGGCGCAATCAACAGACGACAGGCGTTCCTTCTCGGCGGCGGTTTCGTCGCTTTGACGGTGCTGCCGATGGCCGCCAACGCCGAGCCGAGCAACGACGCGGGTGAGATGATCAAGAAGTTCACCGGCGGCAAGGAAGCGGCCAAGGGCAAGATCACGCTCGATCTGCCTGAGATCGCCGAGAACGGCAACACCGTGCCGCTCGCGCTCACCGTCGAAAGCCCGATGACCGCCGAAAACTACGTCAAGGAAGTGCTGTTCGTGGCCGACGGCAATCCGAACGCCGGCGTCGCGACGCTGATGTTCACGCCGATGTCCGGCAAAGCCGAGGCGTCCATCCGCATCCGTCTGGCGCAGACCCAGAACGTGATCGCGGTGGCCAAGATGAGCGACGGCTCGCTGTTTACCGAGCGCAAGACCGTCAAGGTCACCATCGGCGGCTGCGGCGGCTGAGACAGGGGAGAGAAAAACATGGCAGACAAGCCGCGCATCAAGCTTCCGAAGGAAGCCAGGAAGGGCGAGATCATCCAGATCAAGACGCTGGTCTCGCATCTGATGGAATCGGGCCAACGCAAGGACGCGCAGGGCAAACCGATCCCGCGCAAGATCATCAACAAGTTCACCTGCGAGTTCAACGACAAGCCGGTGTTCTCCTGCGTGCTGGAGCCGGCGATCTCCGCCAATCCGTACATCCAGTTCGACGCGAAGGTCGACGAGGAAGGCACCTTCAAGTTCGCCTGGACGGATGATGACGGCTCGGTGGTGATGGCTGAGGAAAAGATCGCGTTGAAGGCCTGATTGGCCGGGTTTGATCGCTACGGGGAGTGACGGATGTCCATTCGCTACGGTTCTCTCGCTGTCCTGGCCACGGCCGCGCTCACCCTCTCGGCCATTGCGGTGTTCGGCCAGGAGGCGGAACGGAAGGGCATTCCGGCGCCTCCCGGCCATGTCTTCAAGACCATCATCTCGGGCTATCAGTTCCGTACCAAGGAAACGCGTGCGCTCCAGGATGACGACCTGGAGAACCCGGGCTTCCTCGCGGTGGAGCGGGCCGCCGACATGTGGAAGACGGTCGACGGCAGCGAAGGCAAGTCGTGCATGAGCTGCCACGGCGAGGCGGAAACGACCATGAAGGGCGTCGGCGCGGCCATGCCCAAATGGAGCGAGAAGCTCAACAAGCCGGTTAATCTCGAGCAGCAGATCAACATCTGCCGCAGCGAGCATATGAAAGTGCAGCCTTGGGGCTTCAAGTCCAAGGAGCTGACGGACATGACGACCTTCGTCCGCTTCCAGTCGCGCGGCATGCCGGTGGCGGTGAAGACCGACGGTCCGATGTCGCCATGGTTCGAGAAGGGCAAGGAGATCTACTATACAAGGGTCGGCCAGCTCGATCTCGCCTGCGCCTCCTGCCACGAGAAGAACAACGGCAAGTTCATGCGCGCCGATTTTCTCAGCCAGGGCCAGACCAACGGCTTTCCGACCTATCGCTTGCGTGATCAGCGCCTGATCCCGCTGCACGAGCGTTTCGAGGGCTGCATGTTCGACGTGCGCGGCGTGCCCTACAAGCCGCTGTCGGACGAGTTCCTTGCGCTGGAGCTCTACGTCGCCTGGCGCGGCATCGGCCTGCCCGTCGAGACACCGTCGGTCCGCAACTAGCGGACACAAGGAAGACACATCATGATATCGCGTCGCGAATTCGTTCAGGTCGCATTGGCGGCGGCTGCCTTGACGGGCGGCACGTCCCGGGCCTTTGCCCAGCAGAAGCTGACCGAGAAGGAGCTTCTGGCCTTCGAGCCGGTCGGCAATGTCACGCTGGTGCATGTCACCGACATTCACGGCCAGCTGATGCCGCTGTATTTTCGTGAGCCCTCGACCAATCTCGGCGTTGGCGACGCAAAGGGCCAGCCGCCGCACGTCACCGGCAAGGATTTCCTCACCCGCTTTGGCATCGCGCCGGGCTCGTCGGCGGCCTATGCGCTGACGTCGGAGGACTTCGAGGCGCTGGCCAAGACCTACGGCCGCATCGGTGGGCTCGACCGTGCGGCAACCGTCATCAAGGCGATCCGCGCCGAGCGTGGCGACAAGGTCGTGCTGCTCGACGGCGGTGATACTTGGCAGGGATCCTGGACGTCGCTGAAGACGCGCGGCCAGGACATGATCGACTGCATGGCGCTGCTGAAGCCCGATGTGATGACCGGACATTGGGAGTTCACCTACGGCACCGAGCGCGTCAAGCAGGCGGTCGACGCGCTCGGCTTCCCGTTCCTCGGTCTCAACATCCGCGATACCGAGTGGAACGAGCCGGCGTTCGAAGCCTCGACGATGATCGAGCGCGGCGGCGTGAAGATCGCGGTGCTCGGTCAGGCCTTCCCGTACACGCCCGTCGCCAATCCCCGCTGGATGATTCCGAATTGGTCGTTCGGCGTGCGCGAGGAGGACGTCCAGACCCAGGTCGACAAGGCGCGCAAGGATGGCGCCGGCCTCGTCGTGCTGCTGTCGCACAACGGCTTCGACGTCGACCGCAAGCTGGCGAGCCGGGTCAAGGGCCTCGACGTCATCCTCACCGGTCACACCCATGATGCGCTGCCTGAAGCGGTCAAGGTCGGCAAGACCTTGCTGATCGCCTCCGGCTCCTCGGGCAAGTTCGTCTCGCGGCTCGATCTCGACCTCAGAGATGGCGAGCTCAAGGGCTATCGCTACAAGCTGATCCCGCTGTTTTCCGACGTGATCACGCCGGATGCGGCGATGGCGGCCAAGATCGCCGAGGTGCGCAAGCCGTTTGCTGCCGATCTCGGCCGCGCGCTCGGGCGGACCGAAACGCTGCTGTACCGCCGCGGCAATTTCAACGGCACGTTCGACGACCTGATCTGCCAGGCGCTGCTGCAGGAGCGCGATGCCGAGATCGCGTTGTCGCCGGGCTTCCGCTGGGGCACCAGCGTGATGCCGGGCCAGGACATCACCTTCGAGGACGTCACCAACGCCACCGCGATCACCTATCCCGCTGTCTATCGCATGGGCATGACCGGCACGCGCCTCAAGGAGATCATCGAGGACGTCGCCGACAATCTGTTCAATGTCGACCCGTACTACCAGCAGGGCGGCGACATGGTCCGCATCGGCGGCATGTCCTACGCCATCGACGTCAGCAAGCCGCAGGGGCAGCGTATCTCCGACATGCGCCTGATCAAGACCGGCGCCGCGATCGACCCGGCGCGCGAATATCAGGTCGCGGGCTGGGCCAGCGTCAATGAAGGTACGCAGGGCCCGCCGATCTGGGAGGTCGTGTCGAGCTATCTGCATCGCCAGAAAACCGTTCGTCTCGAGCCCAACCGGGCCGTCAAAGTCTCCGGAGTGTGACGACGATGTCCAAGGACAAATCTCTTTCCTCAGTACCTCGCGCGTCGCGCCGCGGCTTCCTGACCGCGGCCGGCGGACTTGCGGCGACGGCGTTGGCCACGCAGGCCCGTGCCGGTGCCGGCAACCCCGCCAACCAGCCGCCCAACGTGCCGGAATGGACGCGCACGCTCGGCGAGGGCGTCGCCGTTCGCCCCTACGGTAAACCGTCGAAGTTCGAGAAGGACGTCATCCGCCGCGACGTCGAATGGCTGACGGCCTCGCGCGAATCCTCTGTCAGTTTCACGCCGCTGCATGAGCTCGAAGGCATTATCACGCCGAACGGGCTGTGCTTCGAGCGCCATCACGGCGGCGTCGCTGAGGTCGATCCGGCCGATCACCGGCTGATGATCCACGGCCTGGTCGAGCGGCCGCTGCTGCTGTCGCTCGACGAGCTCAAGCGCTACCCGCGTGTCAACCGCATACATTTTATGGAATGCGCCGCCAACTCCGGCATGGAATGGCGCGGCGCCCAGCTCAACGGCTGCCAGTTCACCCACGGCATGATCCACTGCGTGCAATACACCGGTGTCTCGCTGCGCACGCTGCTGGAAGAGACCGGGGTGAAGCCGAGCGGCAAGTGGTTGCTGGTCGAGGGCGCCGACTCCGCTTCGATGGATCGGAGCCTGCCGATCGAGAAGGCGCTCGACGACTGCATCATCGCCTACAAAATGAACGGCGAGGCGCTGTATCCCGAGCAGGGCTATCCGATGCGGCTTGTGGTGCCGGGATGGCAGGGCAATCTCTGGGTCAAATGGCTGCGGCGCATCGAGGTCGGCGATCAACCTTGGCAGACGCGCGAGGAGACGTCGAAATACACGGACCTGCTGCCGAACGGCAAGGCGCGCCGATTCACCTGGTCCATGGATGCGAAGTCGGTGATCACGAGCCCGAGCCCGCAGGCGCCGATCAGGCACGGCAAGGGTTTCACCATCGTCTCGGGCCTGGCGTGGTCCGGCAACGGCAAGGTCAAGCGCGTCGACGTGTCGCTCGATGGCGGCCGCAACTGGTGGCCGGCGCGGATCGACGGCCCTGTGCTCGATAAGGCGCTGACGCGCTTCTACTACGAGTTCGACTGGAACGGCGAGCCGCTGCTGCTGCAGTCGCGGGTGCAGGACGAGACCGGATACGTCCAGCCGTCGAAGGCCGAGCTGCGCAAGGTGCGCGGCTACAACTCCATCTATCACAACAATGGCATCCAGACTTGGCATGTGCAGGCAAACGGTGAGGTCGAGAATGTCGAGGTCGCCTAAGCTGATCATTGCGGTCGCGCTCGCGACCTTTGCGGGTTCGGTCGCGCTCGCCGGTGGTCCGGGGGAGAAGATCGCGGCCAAGACCGAGTCAAAGTCCGAGCCGAAGACCGAGGCGAAGACGGAAGCCAACGCGCCGCAGCGCTTCAACATCGGGCGCGCGCCGACGGTCGAGGAGATCCGCGGCTGGGACATCGACGTGCGGCCGGACGGGCAGGGTCTGCCGACCGGCAAGGGCACTGTCGCCCAGGGCGAAAAGCTGTTCATGGACAATTGCGCCAGCTGTCATGGCGAGTTCGGCGAGGGGGCCGGCCGCTGGCCGGTGCTCGCCGGCGGCAAGGGCTCGCTGACCTCGGACAACCCGGTCAAGACAGTCGGCTCGTACTGGCCCTACGCCTCGACCTTGTTCGACTATGTTCGCCACGCGATGCCGTTCGGCAGCCCGCAGTCGCTGAAGGTCGACGAGTACTACGCGCTGGTCGCCTATGTGCTCTATCTGAATGATGTCATCACCGATCAAAACTTCGAGCTGACCGACAAGAATCTCGCCACGATCAAGATGCCGAACGAGGGCGGGTTCATCATGGATGACCGGGCGACCAGCGAGAAAGCCTTCTGGCAGAAGGAGCCGTGCATGAAGAACTGCATCGCGCCGGTCAAGATCACCGGACGTGCGACCGCCGTCGACGTCACGCCCGAGGACAAGGACGGCAAGCCGCGGGGCGTCGAGTGACGATGGCCGGATGCAGCCGCCGCCAAATGTTGCTGGCGGCCGCATCCGTCACCCTTGCGATAAGCGGGGCCGTTTCCATTGCCGCCGCAGCCGAGCCGCACCGGCTTGCGCTGCAGATCAGCGACGACGATCCGGCCAAGATGCGTGCGGTGCTCGACGTCGCCGCCAACGTGTCCCGGCACTATTCGGGCGGGGGCGACGAGGTGGAGATCGTGGTGGTGGCGTTCAATGGCGGGCTCGACATGCTGCTGGCCGACCGCTCGCCGGTGAAGGAGCGGGTGCTCGGCTTCGCCAAGTCGATGCCCAATGTCAGCTTCATTGCCTGCGGCAACACCTTGGAGACGCTCGCCAGCAAGGAGGGCCGGCAGCCGCCGCTGCTCGCTGGCGTCACCGTCGTCAAGACCGGGGTCGCGACTCTGCTTGAGCTGTCGGAGAAGAACTGGACGATCGTACGTCCCTGAAGGAATTTGCGATGCGCTGGTGGCTCGCTCTCGTCCTCTGTCTCGTTGCCTCGGTCGCGTTCGCGGCGGAGGAGCCGCGCGAGCTCGTGATCGGCGGCCGTACGGCGCTCGCCACGCTCCGGCTGCCGGCGCAGTCGGGGCCGGATGTCCCGTTGGTGCTGATGACGCACGGCACGCTCGCGCACAAGGACATGGAGACCATCCAGGGCCTGTCGAAGGCGCTGGCCGAGCGCGGCATCGCCTCGCTGGCGCACAACCTCGTGCTCGGGCTCGATCGCCGCACTGGCATGTACGACTGCGCCAAGCCGCATGATTACGCGCCGGATGATGCCGTCGAAGAGATCGCCGCATGGCTCGCCGAGGCGCGCAAGACCTCGTCGCGCATCTTCGTGCTCGGCCACTCACGCGGCGCCAATCAGCTCGCTCGCTATCTGGTCGCCAACCCCAAGGCCGCGATCGAAGGCGCGATCCTGCTGGCGCCGGCCACGGCGGGTATCGAGACCGGCCTGAGGGCGGCCTATGCGGAGAGCTATGGCCAGCCCTTGGCGCCGCTGCTCGAAAAGGCCGAAGGCGCTGTATCAGCTGGACGCGGCGGCGACTGGATGTCGGTGCCGGGTTTCATCTACTGCCGCGATGCCAAGGTGACCGCGCGCGCCTTCGCCGCGTTCTATCGCGCTGACCGACGCCAGGACACGGCGGCGCTGATCGAGGACGTCGGCCTACCGATCCTGGTGCTTGCCGCCGCGCAAGACAAGACCGTTCCGGATGTGGCGGCCTCGTTCGCGCCGCTGGCCGCTCGCGCCGGCAGCCGTGTCCGGCTGGAGACGATCGATGAAGCCGATCACTTCTTTCGTGATCTCGCCGCCGAGGATGCCGCTGATCGCATCGCAGGATTCATTGCAGCCGCGCGTTAGGAGTGACCATGGAACGACGATCCTTGATGCAAGCCGGGCTTGCCAGCCTGTTCGGAATGTTGGGTGTCAGTATCGCTCGGGCCGCGACGGAGTCTCCGCGCCAGCGCGTCGCCTACCATTTGGCGGACCAGGATCGCGCGCTGTTCGTGCTTGGCAACATCCAGAACCATGTCGACGGTACCGGCGGGCCCGGTCGCGCCGACATCCGGCTGGTGATCCACGGTCCGGGCTTGCGGGCCTTTCACGCGATCTCGGCCGACCAGACCATTGCGGCGCTGGTGGAGCGGCTGATGAAAGCCGGCGTGGGTTTTGATGCCTGCGCCAACACCATGAAGGCGCAAGGCGTGAAGCTCGACGACCTCTTGCCCGGCTTCGCGGTGGCCGAGAAGGGCGGGGTGGTGCGCCTCACCGAGCTGCAGCAGAGCGGATATGCCTATTTGCGCCCGTAGCGAGTGCATGGGTACGTGCCGGAGCCGCCCGGCGGGTTTAGCGGCAGACGTGAACCACGAGAGCGCCTGTGCTCACCGCATTGATCGACCGACTGGGTGAGGATTTGGTGTCGCTGCTGTGCGGGCTCGCGGTCGGCGGCGCGTTCGGCTTCTTCGCCCAGCGCAGCCGCTTCTGCCTGCGGGCGGCGACGGTCGAGTTCGCGCGCGGGCAGGGCGGGCCGCGTCTGGCGGTGTGGCTCCTCACCTTCGCCTCTGCGCTGCTCGGCACCCAGGCGCTCGTGGCGATGGGCCTCCTCAATGTGTCCGAAGCGCGCCAGCTGGCGCAGCAGGGAAGTATCTCCGGCGCAATGATCGGCGGCACCATGTTCGGTTGCGGCATGATACTGGCGCGTGGCTGTGCCAGCCGGCTCCTGGTGCTCTCGGCCAACGGCAATCTGCGGGCGCTGCTCTCGGGCCTGATCTTCGCGGTGACGGCGCAGTCGGCCTATCGTGGCCTGCTCGCGCCGGCGCGGGAGTGGCTCACCAATCTCTGGCTCGTCGATGGCGGGCCGTCGCGCGACATCATGAGCCTGTTCGGCGGCGGCACGGCCGAGAAACTCGGCTTCGGCATGCTGTGGTTCGTGGCAGGGCTCGCGGCGGTGTCGAAGTTTCAGGTCGGCGCGAAGGTCCTGCGCTCGGCCGTGGCCGCGGGCGCGGCAGTCGCCGCCGGCTGGCTACTGACCTATCAGCTCGGCCAAGCCTCGTTCGCGCCGGTGCCGCTGAAGAGCCTGACCTTTAGCGGCCCTTCGGCCGAACTCCTGATGCAGGTGCTGGCCAGCCAGCAGCTGAAGCCCGGCTTTGACCTCGGTATCATCCCGGGCGTCTTCCTCGGCTCGTTCGTCGCCGCCGCGCTGGCCCGCGAGCTCAATCTAGAAGGCTTCTCCGATGGGCGCGGCATGCGTCGCTATCTGATCGGTGCCGTCCTCATGGGGTTCGGCGCGATGCTGGCCGGAGGCTGCGCCGTCGGGGCCGGTGTGACCGGAGCCTCGGTGTTCGCGCTGACGGCCTGGATCGTGCTCGGCGGCATGTGGCTGGGCGCGGCCGTGACGGATTTCATCGTCGACCGCTGGCTGTTCGGTGCCAAACAGGCGCTGCGCGAGACGCTGTCGGGCGCGACGACGCGACCATAATTTATATTCACAAGTGCGAATATACGGATATAATGCGCGACATCAGTGCGGCGTGCGCCGCGCGCCAGCAGGGAGGACAGGCGTCATGACGATCATGACCGACGTCGTAGTCGGAGATGCGAGGAAGTCCAGACGGATCGATTGGTCGCCTTATCTGGTCGGTGCCGGCATCGGCATCCTCAGCTGGGTGGCCTTTGCGGGGTTTGGCGATCCGCTCGGCGTGACGACGGCGTTTTCCCGCGTCGCCTCGCTGTTTGCCGCGCCTGTGGTCGGATCCGACGTCGTCGCCGCCAACAGCTATTGGAGGTCGATGCCGCTGAAATGGGACTATGGCGTCTGGTTCCTGGTCGGCATTCCGCTCGGCGCGTTCCTGTCGGCGATCATCTTGGGAACGTGGCGCCTCGAGCTGGTGCCGGAGGTCTGGAAGGAGCGCTTCGGTCCGTCGGTGCTCAAGCGATTTGTCGCCGCCTTTCTCGGCGGCATCGTCATCATGTATGGCGCGCGGCTGGCCGGTGGCTGCACAAGCGGGCACGGCATATCCGGCGGGCTGCAATTGGCGCTGTCGAGCTGGCTATTCCTGGCGGTGATGTTTGCGACCGGCCTGGTCGTGTCGCGGCTCATGTTCCGCAAAGCCTGAGAGGGAGAGAGGTCATGACGTCATTGATGAGCATCGCTGGCCCGATCCTGATGGGCGCCGTGTTCGGCTATCTGCTGCAGCAGGGCAAGGTCACGAGCTGCAATGTGATCGAGAACCAGTTCCGGCTGCGTGACTTCACCGTCTTGAAGGTGATGGGCACGGCGATCGTAGTCGGCGGCATCGGCGTGCTGCTGCTGGTCGACACCGGCAACACCAAATACTACGTCAAGGACGCCAACATGCTTGCCGTCGCGCTCGGCGCGGCGTTGTTCGGCATCGGCATGGTGGTCTACGGCTACTGCCCGGGCACGGCGCTCGGCGCCATCGCCAGTGGCAGCGTCCACGCGGCGGTCGGAGCCTTCGGCATGATCGTCGGCGCCATCCTCTATGCGTTGAGCTTCGACTGGGTGAAGGCTCACATTCTCAATGTCTGGGCGCTCGGCAAGGTCCGGCTGCCCGATATCACCGGCGTGCCGGATGGTGTCTGGTTCGCCGCGCTCGCGATCGGCGCCGGCGCGTTCTTCTTCTGGGTCGAGGCTTCGGAGGCCAAGGCGAGGCGCGCGCAAGGTTAGGCCGCTTCGCCCGATCCGCCCATCATCAACAGTCGAGAGGTTCACCCAATGCTGGCAGGATTGTTCAACAAGCTGACGGGATCGACCAGCGTGCCGGCCATCGAGCACGACGAGCTGGTCAAGGCGCATCAACAGCGCAGCTGTGTCATCGTCGACGTCCGCGAGCCCCACGAGTTCAAGGGCGGCCATATCCCGGGCGCCATCAATCATCCGCTCTCGCGTTTCGATCCGGACAGCCTCGTGCGCGACAAGCCGGTGATCCTGATCTGCCAGGCCGGCGGCCGCTCGGCCACGGCGTTGCGGCGAGCGCTGGCGGCGGGTCGGCAGGACATCTGCCACTACGCCGGCGGCATGAGCCGCTGGCGCGCGCAGGGCGGCCCGGTCGCTTAGGCGACCGGTAAGATCGGCTGAACATACCCGCCATCGAAGCTTTTGATGACGGTCGTCACTTCCGCGCAGCTTTCCGCGCGTCGGCGATGGCCTGCTTGAAGGCCTGGGCGTTGGGCGCTCCGGGCACGCGGAAGCGGCCGATGATGAAGGCCGGGGTGCCCTGGAAGCCGAGGCCCATGGCCTGCTCGTGGTTGCGGGCGAGGATGGCATCGATCTCGCTGCCTTTGGCGGCCAGATCGGCCTTGGCGCGCGCGAGGTCGATCCCGGCGGCAGAGAGCGCTGCGTCGGCGTTTGCCTCGGAGAGCTTTTCCTTGAGCGAGATCAGCGCCTCGTGGGCTTCGGCGAACTTGTCCTGGTACTTCGCCGCCAGCGTCATGCGTGCCGCGTAGATCGACGGGCCGCCGAAGATTGGCCAGTCCTTGAAGATCAGACGGACGTGGCCATCGTCGCGCACCACCTTGGCGAGCTCCGGGCTGATCTTGCGGCAATACGGACATTGATAGTCGAAATACTCGACGATCGTGATGTCGCCATCGGCGTTGCCGAGGACGGGAATGGCGGGATCGCGCAGAATGCGCGCCTCGCTCAGAATGTCGCCGTCGTCATCCTCGGCGCGGGCCTGGAGCGGCAGCACGGCAGCGGTGAGCAGCAGCAGCGTCGCGAGCGATGCGGCAAAGGTTTTCCTGGTCATCATGTCTTGTGGGTCTCCTTTTGTGAGATGGTCGATGCGGTGTCGATCGCGTCGAGCACGATCTGCGGTGTGAGCAATTCGGGCAGGACGATGCCGGCGGGGGCGCCAGGGCCGAACACGACGTTGAAGGGCAGGCCGTAGCGGCCGAAGGATTGCAGGTAGGCCGCGATCGCATCGTCGTGTGAGGTCCAGTCCGCCCTGACGGCAACGACATCGGAGGTGAGACGGCTGCGCACGGCGGTGCTGTCGATCACGAGCTTCTCATTGACCTTGCAGGTCACGCACCAGCTGGCGCCAATGTCGACGAACACGGTATGTCCGGCGCGGACCTGGGCCGCGATGTCTGCCGGCACCAGCGGCCGCCAGGCGATTTCGCCCGATTGTCCCGGGCTGTCCGGCGGACTGATCACGGTGGCAGCGGTCAGCATCAGCCCGATCGCGACGATGACGCCCGCGCCAGCGAACGTTCGCCGCAACGGAAAGCGCAGCATCGTCAGGATCAGCGCGGGCACCAGCAAGACGGCGGCGAGCACGGCCGCGGTCGCAACGCCGCTGATGTCCGCGAGCACGCGCAGCAGCCACGATGCCGTTGCGATCATCGCGAGCGCTGCAACGGCGCGCAGCGTCAGCATCCAGCGCCCCGGCCGAGGAAACAGCGCGGCCAAGCGCGGGGCCGCCGCGAGGCCCAGATAGGGGGCGGCCATGCCCAGCCCGAGGGCGGTGAACACCAGCAGGATCTGCGGCGCAGCCTGTGACAGCGCGAACGCGACGGCGGTGCCGACGAACGGTGCCGAGCAGGGTGTCGCCAGCAGCGTCATGACGAAGCCGTTGATGGCGTGCCCCGCCATCGTGTTGCGGCCGGTGGCGCCGCCGAGGCGGCCGGCGATCCACCAGGGCAGGTGGATCTCGAACAGGCCGAGCAGGTTGGCGCCGAAGGCGGCGAGCACGGCGATCATCGCGATGAGGAAAGCCGGCTGCTGAAACTGCAGCCCCCAGCCGACTTCCGCGCCCGCGGCCTTGAGGCCGGAGAGGACGAGGGCGAGAGTCACGAATGACGCGATAATCCCGGCGGCCGTCGCCAGGAAGGCCGGACGCCGTGACGGCGCGCGGGCCGGGTCGTGATCGACCAAGGAGACGAGCTTCAGCGACAGCACCGGAAACACGCAGGGCATGAAGTTGAGGATGAAGCCGCCGAGCAGCGCCACGCCGAGGACGCTCCAGATCGATGCCGCAGCGGCATGCGGCCTTGCCGTTGCCGACTTGGCGGCGACCGCATCAGCGTCCACGGGCAGCGTGGCTTCGATCGCTCGGTCGCCATCGATCAGCGTGACCCGCAATATTTGTCCAGCGGCGGCCTGATCGAGGCCTCGCAACGGCACATGGATCGTGACGGCGCCATCTGAGCTGTTGCTGACTTGAGCACGACCACTGGACACCGCCTCATTGCCATCGACGAAGACGTCGGGCGCGCGCAGCGGCGGCGTGGCCCGGGCCTCGAGACGCAGCTGCGGTTTGGGCTGGCGCTCGATGCGTAGCGCGGTGACAGAGAGGCCGGGCGCGGTCTCGCGCGGCACGCTCTGCCGCCATTCCTCGATCAGCGCCTGATCGTTCGGCTGATGCGACGTCGCCGGGATGTCGGCCTCGAGCCGCGTCTCCTGCTGGGTGCAGATGATCGAGCAGACGAACAGGACTGCCTTCAGCTTGAGATGCGCGGGCGCAGCTTGATCCCGAAAGCGCACCCGCAACGGAAACAGGACGTGCTCCTCATAGCCGAAGGTGTCGATGTCCTGCTCGCTGAAGCGGCGTGGCGCCGGCCATTCGACCGTGACATCAGCGACATTGGTGGACCCGGTCCAGTCGAACTCCGGTGGCGCGCCGGCGTCGCCCGCGGAGCGCCAATATGTATGCCAGCCGGCGTCGAGCCTGACGTCGAGGCCCGCCCAGGCCGTCGTCACACCGCTGTCGGCGCGTGCGACGTCGCCGACCACCAGGCGCGTTTCGAGGTTCGGTTGAGGCCGCGACGCGCCGGCGCGCGCACCCGTCGTCGCAAAGAGAAGCGCGCCCAGCAGCAGGCCGAGCCAGCCAGGATGGCGGATGGACATGATGATCTCCCTGCGCGGTCAGCGCATGTCTCAAGCGGTCGTGCCGCGCGGTTCGACGCAAGGCGGCCCGAAGACGCGGCTGCGCTACGCGATCCGTTCGATGCGCGATCGATGATGGATATTCGCTCGCTCGGGCCGCAGCGTTACGCCGCGCGCGAAACGATGATCAGGAGCGGCGACAGGGAGGACGGTAGGGCGATGATGCGTGGCATTGCGTCGTCAGCGCGTCATGCCGGGGATGCCACGACAGCGTCCGGGAGGCGGCTAGCGGCTGCGCCGTTGCGCCGTCATCTGCCGGGAGAGCGGTGAGGCTCGCCGCGGAGAAGGGACAGAGGTTGATGGTGCCGGGGAGCACGGCCTTCCGGCACGGCTTCGGCGCAGGTGTCGTGGTCGACGACCATTGCTGCGCATGGACGCCGGCGGCCGTTGTCGCCGTTGCAGCTTCGAGCGTGCCGAGCAGCGGAATCAGGCTCATGGCGACCGCGAGCAGCGCCGCCACGAGGCGGCGGGTCAGCACGGGCACCTTGAAACCAAATCGCCTCATCTTCGGCTCGCTTCTCCAGCACAGACAGGTCGCGCGGACCGCTCGTGGTTGGCAACTGACATCTTCGTGACGCCGCGGCCGCGCAACCGAGGTCACAGCGCGTTGATCGGCACCTTGAGAAAGGTCTTTCCGCTTTCGTCGGCGGGAGGAAGATGTCCGGCGCGGATGTTCACCTGCAGCGCGGGAATGATCAGCCGCGGCATGCCCAGCGTCTTGTCGCGGGCCTCGCGCAGGGTGACGAACGCATCCTCCGTCATGCCATCGCGGGCGTGAATGTTGTGGAGCCGTTCGTCGCCGACCGTCGTCTCCCACCGCACCTCACGTCCATCAGGTCCGTAGTCATGGCACATGAACAGCCGGGTCTCGCGCGGCAGTGTTTCGAGGATCCGGCGGATCGATCGAAACAGCGTCCGCGCATTGCCGCCGGGAAAGTCGGCCCGCGCCGTGCCGCCGTCGGGCATGAACAGCGTGTCGCCGACGAACGCCGCATCGCCCATCATATGCGTCGCGCAAGCCGGCGTGTGGCCGGGCGTGTGCATCACGAAGGCGGCCATCTGCCCGACCTGATAGGTGTCGCCGTCCTTGAACAGCCGGTCGAACTGGCTGCCGTCGCGGCGAAACTCGGTGCCTTCGTTGAAGACCTTGCCGAATGTCTCCTGCACGGCGAGGATGTGCTCGCCGATGCCGATCTTGCCGCCGAGCCTGTCCTGGATGTAGGGCGCGGCCGAGAGATGATCGGCATGGGCATGCGTCTCGATCAGCCATTCCGGCCGCAGACCGTTCATCCTGATGTAGTCGATCAGCGTGTCCGCGGAGCGGGTGCCGAGGCGGCCGGCCGCATAGTCGATGTCGAGGACGGGATCGATGATCGCACAGGCCGGCGATGACGGATCCTTCACCACATAGCTGATCGTGCTGGTGTCCGGATCGAAGAAGCCGGCCACCTTGGGCCGTATGCGGAGATCGATCGGGTAGGACATGGCTGCTGCTCCACGATGAAGCTCCGGGGCGGCATCGCCGCCCCGTGCCCCTCTGTCATTCTGCCGGATCTAAGACGTCGGACTCGACTTCGTTCCGCAGGTGTTGATGCCGAGCAAGGCGTAGGGCGGACACCAGCCGACCAGCGCGGTGCCGAGCGGGATCAGACCAAGCAAGCCCCACATCGTCTGCGGGCCGACGAACATGAGACTGAGAACCGCCAGTCCGACGACGATCCTGAGCAGCCGGTCGATCTTGCCAACATTCTGTGTCATGGGACGCTCCCCTGTGGCGTTGCGATGGAGCAAACGTAGAGCGGTAGGGCGGCGAGGGTCTGTAACTAAGTCACCGAGACCGTGGGCGTTCTAGCTACGCTGGACCAGCCGCGCGAGCGCCGGCCTGTCGGTGATCTCGACGATTCCGCGAGCCACGCGCAACCAGCCGCGCCTGGCGAATTCGGTGAGCTGGCGGGTGATCACCTCGCGGGCGCTGCCGAGCTCGTTGGCAAGATCCTGGTGGGTGGCGACAACCTGCTGCTTTGCGCCTGCAAGCTCCAGCAGCTTCTGCGCCAGCCGCACGTCGATCCGTTCGAACGCCACCTCCTCGATGACGCGAAAAAGGTTGGTGATCCGGCGGCTGAACGCCGTGAAGACGAACTGGCGGAATTCGCGCGAGGTGGCGATCAGCTGGTCGAACAGCGCACGCGGGATCGCCACAGCACGGATCGGCGTCTCGGCGATGCCCTCGGCCTGGTATTCCTCGTAGCCCATCAGGCAGGCGGTGGTCAGGGCGCAGCTCTCACCGGCCTGGACGCGGTATAGCACGATCTCGCGTCCGGACTCCGACGTCTGCTGAACGCGAATAGTTCCCGTCAGCAGCAGCAGGAAGGATTCCGGAGCCTGACCAGGACCGAAAATGCGGCTGCCTTCAGGAAGCTCCACGATCAGGGTGGCTTGACGCAGCTGCGCGAAGATCTCCTGCGGCAACTTCTGCAGCGGCGGGAACGTGTCCGTCCAATGCTTCGATGACATCACCAAATCCGACCGTTCCAGATCGACTGCAGTCCGATCTGCTATGGGACCGACGCCGGCCATCTCTATGAGTCAGGCGGCATGGAGGGCATCGTCTGCGGGCCGAGCGGCCGGTACACGATGCCGGATGGGCGCGTCGACATTCCCGACTATCTCGACATGATCCGCATCTACATGCTGGCGATTCTCGACATCTGCGGGTGATGCTCGCCTCAGGTGGCCGCCTGCTGCTGGAACTGCTCGAAGGCGCCGATCGCGTCCGCCGCATACATCAGCGACGGCCCGCCGCCCATGTAGATCGCCATGCCGAGCGTTTCCTCGACTTCCTGGCGCGTGGCGCCGAGACGCACCAGCGCGTCGGCGTGGAAGCCGATGCAGCCGTCACAGCGGACGGCTACGCCGATCGCCAGCGCGATCAGCTCCTTGGTCTTCTTGTCGAGCGCACCGTCACGGCTCGCGGCTTGCGCCAGCGCCGAGAACCCGTGCATGACCTCCGGGATATCCTTGCGCAGCGTGCGGAGGTTGCCGGAAATATCTTTGCAGAGCTCGGGGTAGTTCTTGTCCATGATGGCCTCCTAAGGCAGTTTCTGGGTGGGTTTACCCGGATCGCGCAGCGCGATGTAGATCGCGGGGATGACGAGCACGGTGAGCAGGGTGGACGACGCCAGGCCGAACAGCAGCGAGATCGCCAAGCCCTGGAAGATCGGATCGAGCAGGATTGTCGCCGCGCCGATCATCGCCGCCAGCGCCGTCAGCAGGATCGGCTTGAAGCGGACGGCACCGGCCTCCAGCACCACGTCGCGCAGCGTCTTGCCTTCGCCGCCGCTATGCCGGATGAAGTCGACCAGCAGGATCGAGTTGCGGACGATGATGCCGGCGAGTGCGATGAAGCCGATCATCGACGTCGCCGTGAACGGCGCGCCCAGCAGCCAGTGACCGAGCAGGATGCCGATCAAGGTCAGCGGGATTGGCGTCAGGATCACCAGTGGCAATTTGAAACTCTTAAACTGTGCCACGACCAGCACGTAGATGCCGAGGATCGCCGCACCGAACGCCGCGCCCATGTCGCGGAAGGTCACATAGGTGATCTCCCATTCGCCGTCCCACAGCAAGGTGGGATGCGATTCGTCCTTGGGCTGGCCATGGAAGCCGATCACCGGCTTCGGCAGCTTGCCCCAGTCATGGGCGTCGATGCGATCGGCGACCGCGAGCATGCCGTAGAGCGGGGCCTCGAAGCGGCCGGCGAGCTCGGCCATCACCATGTCGGCGAAGCGGCCGTCGCGGCGGAAGATCATCGGCGATCCTTCTTCCATCGTGGCCTTCACAACCTGGCCGAGCTCGACCACGGTCTTGCTGCCGGGCACGGTGTTGGCCGGCACCGGCGTCGAGGCCAGGGCCTGGCTCCAGCTCTTGGTCCGCTTCGGCAACTGGACCGCGATCTCGATCGGGTTGCGGTCCTCGCCGCGATGCGAGTAGCCGACCGAGACGCCGCCGAACAGCGTCTGGATGGTGTCGTAGACGTCGCGCTGCTCGACGCCGAAGAACTCCAGACTGTCCTGGTCGATCGACAGCCGCAGCCGCGGCCGGCGCTGGCCGATCGAGTCGTCGATGTCCACGATGAAGGGCACGTCGGCGAACACCTTCTTCAATTCGTTGGTGACGGCGCGCCTTGTCGCGGCATCCGGGCCATAGACCTCGGCGAGCAGCGTTGCCAGCACCGGCGGGCCAGGCGGCACCTCGACCACCTTGATGCTGGTGCCCGGGGGCACCGCGACCGCCTTCAGCCGCTGCCGCAGATCGAGCGCGATGTCGTGGCTCGCGCGCTTGCGGTCGCCGCGCGCCGCAAGATTGACCTGGAGCTCGCCGAGCTCCGGGCGTTCGCGCAGGTAATAGTGCCGGACCAGACCATTGAAGTTGAACGGCGCAGCGGTGCCGGCATAGCTCTGCACATTCGTGATCTCAGGAAGCTGATGCGCGATGTCGGCGGCAGCGAACAGTGTCCGCTCGGTATCCTCCAGGCTCGCGCCCTCGGGCAGATCGACCATCACGGCGATCTCCGACTTGTTATCGAACGGCAGCAGCTTGACGGTGACGGACTTGGTCGCGAACAGGGTCATCGACAGCAGGGTTGCGATGCCGACGCCGAGCAGGAAGATCCAGGCGGAGCGCTTGCTGGCAACGATCGGACGGGCGACACTGCGATAGATGCGGCCGAGCCGCCCTTCGCCATGGGCATCGTGGCTGGCATCTTGATGCGCGTCGGCCGCAGCCGCGGTCTGTTGCGGCGCGAGCCGCAGCATCAGCCAGGGCGCCACGACCATGGCGACGAAAAAGGAGAACAGCATCGCGGCCGACGCATTGGCCGGGATCGGCGCCATATAGGGGCCCATCAGGCCCGACACGAACAGCATCGGGAGCAGGGCAGCGACGACAGTCAGGGTCGCCACGACAGTGGGATTGCCGACCTCGGCCACTGCCTCGATGGTGGCCTGCAGACGCGGCCGGCCGTCACCCATGCCCCAGTGACGGGCGATGTTCTCGACCACGACAATGGCGTCGTCGACCAGGATGCCGATCGAGAAGATGAGAGCAAACAGGCTGACGCGGTTTATGGTGTAGCCCATCAGGTTGGCGGCAAACATCGTAAGCAGGATCGTGGTCGGGATGACAACGAGGGTCACGAGCGCCTCGCGCCAGCCGATCGCGATCGCGATCAGCACGACGATCGAGATCGTGGCGAGCCCGAGATGGAACAGCAGCTCATTGGCCTTCTCGTTGGCGGTCTCGCCATAGTCGCGCGTCACCGTGACTGAGACGCCGCTCGGAATCAGGCTGGCTTTGAGGCCTTCGAGGCGCTGCGCGATGTCGTGAGACACGACGACGGCATTGGCGCCGGCGCGCTTGGCGAGCGCTAGACTCACCGCCGGCACGCGGTGCCAGGCGCCCTTGTCGTTGCGCGCGTCGTCCCAGACGCGGTGCTCGGCGAGATTGGGGCCGATGACGACGGTCGCGACGTCACGCACATAGACGGGGCGGCCGTCGCGGGTCGAGATCAAGAGCAGGCCGATGTCGGGAATGCCCGTCAGCGTCTGACCGGCGGCGACGTTGCGGATGATGCCGCCGTCGCGCACGTCGCCAGCCAGAAACGAGCGGTTGGCATCCTTCACCTTGGCGACGAGCTGCTGCAGGGTCACGCCGAACAGCGACAGCTTTTCCGGGTTGGGCTCGACGCGGATCTGCTGGGCGCCGCCGCCGGCAATGTAGGTCAGGCCGATATTGTCCACCTTGGTCAGCTCGGCGCGGAGTTTGTCGGCCAGCTCGTAGATGTCCTTGTCCGACCAGCGCTCGGCGGCTTCCGGCTTCGGCGACAGGGTCAGCACGGTGACGGCGACGTCGTTGATCCCACGCCCGACGATCAACGGCTCGGGAATGCCGACAGGGATACGATCGAGATTGGCGCGGATCTTGTCGTGGACGCGCAGGATCGCGTCCTCGAACTTGGTGCCGACCAGGAATCGCGCGGTGACCATGACCCGGTCATCCTCGGTCTGGCTGTAGACGTGCTCGACGCCGTCGATCGCCTTGACGATGGTCTCGAGCGGCTTGGTGACGAGCTCGACGCCATCGGGCGCGCGCAGGCCGTCGGCGTTGACGCGGATGTCGACCATGGGAACGCTGATCTGCGGCTCTTCCTCGCGCGGGATCACGACCACGGCGATCAGGCCGACGACGAGCGACGCCAGCAGGAACAGCGGCGTCAGCGGCGAGGCGATCGTCGCCTGGGTCAGCTTGCCCGAGAGTCCAAGTTTCACGGCTGCACCAACTGGTCGCCGGCGCGCAGGCCGGACAGGATTTCAAGTCCGTCGGGAAGATCGGCGCTCGGCAGCGCGCGGCCGCGCTGAACCGGAACGCTCACCTTCTGCGATCCCTGCTGCAGCTGGACGTAGTCGATGCCGAAGCGGGTGGTGACGTAGCGGGCGGGGATGACATATGCATCGCGCCGGCCGCCTGATATCCACACCCTCAGGCGGTCGCCGACGAAATACTGGCCGAGCCCAGGGACGATCGCGTCGGCGACGACGCGGCCCTCCTCGATCTGCGGATAGACGAGGTCGATCACGCCCCATTTGTCGCCGCTCTCGCCGAACGCGGCGCCATCCAGGCGAATCTTGTCGCCGGCCTTGAGGAACAGCGCGTGGCGTTCGGGGACGCGCAGCCGCAGCTTGAAGTTCTGCTGCGCCACCGTGACCACGGGATCGCCGGGCAGGACCACAGAACCGACCGTCACGAGCTTCTTCAGCACGCGGCCGTCATCCGGCGCCAGCACCTGGCCTTCGCTCATCTGCTGGTTGACCACAGCGCGCTCGGCGGTCTTGGCCCGCAGCCCGTTCTCGGCGACGTTGAGCGCGGTGCGCGTCTCGTCGAGCTTGACGCGCGGCAGGGTGCCGCGCTCGACCAGACCCTCGGTGCGGGTGAAGTCGATCTGCGCCTGGTTGGCCTGCGCCTGCAGCGCCTCGATCTGGGCGTCGAGCGATTTGACCTGCAGCGCCAGCTTGTCGTCGCCGATCAGGGCGATCGGCTGGCCGCGCTTGACCGGGTCGCCCTCGCGGACGGAGAGCTGGGCGACCGTGCCGCCGATGCGGCCGCGGGCCGGAACGACGCTGATGCTTTCTACGGTCGCGAACACCGCCTTCTCGTCGGCGACCTGGCGCGGGGTCACGGTGAGCGTCTCGGCGCGGGCCGGTCCCATCTGCCAGCTCAGCGCGGCGATCAAGCTCAGGAGCGATAATCTGCGCATTGGCCTCATCCTGTCTGTTTTGAATCAAATCGGGTGGTCGAGCCGAACGGGCGGTCCAGACATCCCATCGGAGTGCGGGTTCCCACTTGACGCTGCTCAAGTCGTGGGCCGCGAATGGTCATAGGGTAGGTACGGGTTTTGGCGGCGGCGTCGCGCAATAGACCTGATAGAGCGTCTTCAGGACCTCGCGGGCCGGCTCGCTGGTGATCGAATAGTAGATCGTCTGCCCGTCGCGCCGGGCGGTGACCAGGCCGTCCTTGCGCAGCAGTGCGAGGTGCTGCGAGACGGTCGAGTCACGCAGCCCAAGTAATGTCGCCAACTCGCCGACCGACCGTTCGCCGTCGACCAGCTGGCAGATGATCAGGAGCCGGTGTCGGTTCGACAGCGCCTTCAGCAGGTCGCTGGCCTGGTCGGCCGCCACTTCCATGATGTCAGCATCGAATTTCATAGTTGCGAATATACGGATATACGAATATATAGTCAAGGCCGGCCCGGAAAGTCGCGGCCGAGCGAAACAAGAACGAAGCAAGGTTGTGGAGGACCCAATGGCGGACGTTGTCGTGATCGGAGCGGGGCTGAGCGGCTCCCTGATGGCCTATGAATTGTTGCCCCAGATGCGAAAGGAGGATCGCGTGACCGTCATCTCGCAGGGATCCTCATACCACTTCGTGCCGTCCAATCCGTGGGTTGCCGTGGGCTGGCGCAAGCGCGACGACATCGAGATCGATCTCGTCGACGTCATGCAGCGCAAGGGCATCCGCCTGCTGACCCAGGGCGCCAAGCGGGTACATCCGGACGACAGCCAGGTCGAGCTCACCGACGGCACCATGGTTGCTTACGATTATCTCGTCGTCGCCACCGGCCCGGAGCTCGCGTTCGACGAGATTCCCGGGCTCGGACCCGACGGCCATACTCAGTCGGTCTGTCATGTCGACCATGCCGCGCATGCCAAGGCTGCCTTCGACAAGCTGGCTGACAAGCCCGGGCCGGTCATCGTCGGCGCAGTGCAGGGGGCATCCTGCTTCGGGCCGGCCTACGAATTCCTTTTCATACTTGAGACCGAGCTGCGCCGCCGCAAGGTGCGCGACCAGGTGCCGATGACCTTCGTGACGTCGGAGCCCTATATCGGCCATCTCGGCCTCGACGGCGTCGGCGACACCAAGGGGCTGCTCGAAAGCGAAATGCGCGAGAAGCACGTCAAGTGGATCACGAGCGCGCGCGTTGCCAAGGTCGAGGACGGGCGGATGTTCGTGGAGGAAGTGGCGGACGACGGCTCCGTCCGCAAGACGCATGAGCTGCCGTTTGCCTATTCGATGATGCTGCCGGCGTTCCGCGGCGTCGGCGCCGTGAGAGGCATCGACAAGCTGACCAATCCGCGTGGCTTCGTCGTCGTAGACAAGCATCAGCGCAATCCGGCCTATCCCAACGTCTTCGCGATCGGCGTCTGCGTCGCGATCCCGCCGATCGGGCCGACGCCGGTGCCGGTCGGCGTGCCCAAGACCGGCTTCATGATCGAGTCGATGGTCACCGCCACCGCCCTGAACATCGGTGCGCTGCTGCGCGGCCAGGAGCCGAAGTCGCAGCCGACCTGGAATGCGATCTGCCTTGCCGATTTCGGCGATTCCGGCGTCGCCTTCCTGGCGCAGCCGCAGATCCCGCCGCGCAACGTCAACTGGTCGTCGAAGGGGGAGTGGGTGCATTACGCCAAGGTCGCGTTCGAGAAGTATTTCCTGCGCAAGATGCGGCGTGGCACGCCCGAGCCGTTCTACGAGAAGTTCCTGCTCGACCGGCTCAACATCGCCAAGATCAAGGACGTCAGGACGGGCACATGAGCGAGACCTTTCAGCTGGTGTGCGGCCATTGCGGGCAGATCAACCGCCTGCCGGCGGGCCGCGCGCCGGGCCAGGGCAAATGCGGCAAATGCCATGCGCCGCTGTTTTCCGGCCATCCGATCGAGGTCGACCAGGCCGCGTTCGAACGGCATGTGGCGCACAGCGACCTGCCGCTCCTGGTCGACGTCTGGGCGCCCTGGTGCGGTCCGTGCCGGGCAATGGCGCCGATGTTCGCGCGCGCGGCGCAAGAGCTCGAGCCGCGCGTGCAGCTCTTGAAGCTGAACTCCGACGAGGCCCCGGAGGTCTCGGCGAGGTTCGGCATCTCAGGAATTCCGACCCTGCTGCTGCTGCAGCAGGGCCGGGAGCTCCAGCGGATCTCGGGTGCGATGGACTCGCAACGGATCGTCGCCTGGACGATGTCCGGCCTGCGGCAATGACGCCGCTGCGCCGGCTTGATTACGCTCAAATGCAACGATGAGGGACCATGCCATGAACGTCGACAAAGCGGTTCTCACCTTCGCAGGCTTCGTCGTCCTGCTCAGCCTCGCGCTCGGCTTGTACGTCAGTCCGTACTGGTTTCTGCTGACGGCCTTCGCCGGACTCAACATGATCCAGGCGTCGTTCACCGGCTTCTGCCCGGCGGCGATGGTGTTCAAGAAGCTGGGACTGCGCAGCGGCAACGCGTTCTCCTGAGCCGGGGTGCGGTGGGGCGAGATGACGATGAAGCGAGGGCATCATGGCTGACCAGGGCGAAACCTATATTGTCGGGCCGCTGTACAAGGCGCGCGACAAGGTCTATCCGGCAGCCGTGCATGGCCGCTTCCGCCGCATCAAATGGATGATCCTGTGCATCACGCTCGGCGTCTACTATCTGCTGCCGTTCGTGCGCTGGGATCGCGGGCCTGGGATGCCCAGTCAAGCGGTGCTGGTCGATTTCCCGCACCGCCGCTTCTACTTCTTCTTCATCGAGCTGTGGCCGCAGGAGGTCTACTACTTCACCGGCCTGCTGATCATCGCGGCGGTGACGCTGTTCCTCATGAACGCGGTCGCGGGCCGGCTCTGGTGCGGCTATCTCTGCCCGCAGACGGTGTGGACCGATCTGTTCTACGCCGTCGAGCGCTGGGTCGAGGGTGACCGCCGCGAGCGCATGCTCAGCGACAAGCGCGGCTGGACGTTCACGCATATCCGTCAGGTCGCGCTCAAGCACTTCCTCTGGATCATGATCGGCTGGTGGACCGGCGGCGCCTGGGTGCTGTATTTCGACGATGCGCCGACCCTGGTGAAGGACCTCGCCACCTTCCAGGCGCCGTTCACGGCCTATCTGTGGATCGGCATCCTGACCGCGACGACCTATGTGTTCGCCGGCCACGCCCGCGAGCAGGTCTGCATCTACATGTGCCCGTGGCCGCGCATCCAGGCGGCACTGACTGACGAATGGGCGCTCAACGTCACCTACAAGGGCGACCGTGGCGAGCCGCGGATGTCGGTCAAGAAGGCCGACGCCGCGCGGCTGCAGGGCGCGCCGGCCGGCGACTGCGTCGACTGCCATCAATGCGTCAACGTCTGTCCGACCGGCGTCGATATCCGCAACGGCATCCAGCTCGGCTGCATTCAGTGCAGCCTGTGCATCGACGCGTGCGACAGCGTGATGACCCAGATCGGCCGGCCCACCGGACTGATCGGCTACGACACCGACATCAACTTGGCGAGGCGTCGCGAGGGCAAGTCGGAGATCTACCGGATCATCCGGCCGCGCACCATCATCTATGCGAGCTTCATCGCCATCGTCGGCGGCATCATGCTCTACACGCTGGCAACCCGGGGCACCATGGGTATCAATATCCTGCATGAGCGAAACCCGCTGTTCGTGCAGCTGTCGGACGGCGGCGTGCGCAACGACTACACGGTGCGCCTGCTCAACAAGCGCGGCGCGCGCGACTTCGTGCTCGACGTCGTCGGCCTGCCGAACGCCAAGGTGACGGTGGCCGGCGAGGTGCGTGAGCAGGATGGCCGCATGATGATTGATGTCGGCCAGGACCAGACGCGGGAGATCCGCATGTCGATCGAGGCGAAGGGACCGGATCTTCCGCCCGCGCCGGTCGATATCGAGATCCGGATCACCGATCCTGCGACCGGTGCGTCGGTGAGCAAGCACGATCACTTCGTGCCGGGGAGCCGTTGAGCCCGCATCGGCTCGGCCACTTGCTGCGCGGTCGCAACTGATGAGTAACGAGGGAGGAGCCGACGCTCCTCCCTCTTTTTGTCAGGCCCGGTTGTTCCAGATCAATGATGCGTGAGGAGCTCAGGCAGAGCATTTCGACGTCAAGCGGATCGATGCTTCCTACTGACGGAGAATGAAACATGTTCAAGGTCGCAGTTCTCATCTGGGTCATGCTGGGCACGGTGCTGGCGGGCAGCGCGGTCACGGCGTTGCTGACGGTGCAGGGGCTGGTGGCGAGCCCGACGAAGGATCTGCCGCTGGCGGCCCTGGTCGGCTTCGTGGTGGCAATGCCGCTGTCCTATCTCGTCGCGGCGAAGATCGGCCGTAGTGGTCGGGACCGCACCGCCTGACGGGTGCGCAGCCGGACTGGAGATCAAACAGCGGGTCGGTCGGGGGCCGGAAGCCAGACATCGTGGAGCACTCACGCGGCGCAGATGCGTCCGAGGCTCTTCAGTCTGGTCCGCCCTTCAAGGAAGAGGGCGCGGCGAATGCCGGGCGCTGGCCGCACCCTTGGCCCGCCTGCAACAAGAATAGCAGGCGGCAGTCGCCACAGATTCAGCCAAGAACACCAGGCGTTCCCCGCGCGATGGTTTTCACGCTTTCGGCGCGTTCTCCTCGGTGTACGGGCCGTTATGGCTACCGTCGCTCAGGGGGATCATCATGCCCCCCGGACTTGGCGCCAGCGCGCTGGGCGCCTGTGCCGGCTATCATTCTGGCGGACATAAGGCGCCGGGCTCGGCTTCGTTCGCAGTTATTGATTTCGAGCAACGCGTAGGGGACACCAGCCGACTAGCGTGGTGCACGTCGTTCGCCCGTAGGATCTTGGCCAAAATGGGAGACGCTCAACTCGCCTCGTCGCGCAGGTGATACCAGCGATAGAGCAGGCGCTGGCCGATGCGGCGGAACGGCGCGAAGGGGTGCGTCGGCAGCGGCGAGGTGAAGATCGGCAGGTCCTGTCCCTTGAAGGATTGGCCGGCGAGCATTTGCGCCATGCGGCGGCCTGCCTGTGCTGAGTAGGACACGCCGTTGCCGCCATAGCCGAGCGCATAGACCAGCTTTGCTTGGGGATCGGGACGCACGATGCGCGGCATCATGTCATGGCTGACATCGACCCAGCCCCACCACGAGTAATCGATCTCGATGCCCGTGAGGGCAGGGAATTTGCGATGGAGGCCATCGATCAAAAGCTGGAGGTGCCGGTCATGCGTGGCGTCGGCGCCGGTGATGGCGCTTCGGCTGCCGATCTGGACCCGGTCGTCCGGCAGCAGCCGGTAGTAGAAGCGCAAGGTGCGCGTGTCCGTGATGACCTGCCGCGTCTTGAAGCCGGTCGCCGCAAGTTCAGCCGCCGTGAGCGGGCGCGTGACCAGGGAGTTCGACAGGATCGGCATGCAGCGGCCGGACAATTCCGGCGTGAGGCCGAGCGAGGTATAGGCTCCGGTGGCGATGCCGACGCCGTTCACGCTGACGGCGCCGCCCGGCGTATGCAGCACGAATTTGCCGTTGCGTTGTTCGATGCGCGTCACGGGGCTCGCGGTATGAACCCGTACGCCGAGAGCGCGCGCCATCTGCAGATAGCCAAAGGCAAGCTTGGCCGGATGCACGCCGGTTCCAAGCGGCTCGTGCACCGCGCCGACGGCCTCGGCCTCGTTGACGAAGTCGCTCGCCAGTTCCTCTCGCGAGATGACGCGCGAGGCATAGCCGAACACATCGTTGAGCACCTGGGATTCCGCCGCGATCTTGTCGAGATTGCGCTGGCGGTGAGCAATGTAGAGATGACCGCCGCGCTGCGGCTCGACATCGACAGGGCTCGATCGCACCAGTTCCTCGAACGCCTCGAAGCCCTCGGAGATCTCGGCATGCATGCGCTTGGCGACGTCGAGTCCCCAGCGCTTGATCCATTGCGAGCGCGTCAGGCGGCCCGAGGCATTCTGGGCCTGGCCGCCATTGCGCGTGCTGCAGCCCCAGGCCACGCGATTGGCCTCGAGCACGATCGCCTTGATGCCGTGCTCGCGCGCCAGGAAGATAGCGCAGGCAAGACCGGTATAGCCCGAGCCGATGATGGCGACGTCCGCCGTCGTGTCCGTCGTGATCGGACCGTCGCTCTCCGGCGGCGTGCCGGCGGTCGCGATCCAGTAGGTCGGAGCGTAGTCGCGGTTGCGACCGGGACCATCAGCGACCAGCGGGTCGTAGTGCGGGTCATACGCGGCCGTCGGCAAGGCATGCATGTTCATCGCGTGGCACTCCCGCTCGCGGCCGGCTGCGGCGGCCGGTCCTTGCGGAAGGCGCTCTTGGTGCAGATCTTGTCGCCGCGGAAGCTGAACAGGTCGCAGCCTTGTACCTCGATGCGGCGGCCATCCGGCGCCGTTGCGCGGAAGATCCATTCGGACAGGGCCCGGTCGCCGAACACCGCATGGCGCGTGCACTCCCAGCTGACGTCGGGCATGCCGCCCCAGGTCGCCTCGAATGCGGCGCGCACATCGGCCGCGCCGCTGATGCGGCGGCCGCAGCTGTCGGGGCCTGCGGCCGCGTCGAACACGATGTCATCGGTCATGCAGGCCATGACGCCTGCGCCATCGTGACGGTTGAAGGCGGCGAACAGCGTAACGAGCAGTTCGCTGCGGACGGTTTCGAGATCGGCCATGTCATGTCCTCCGCGGCTGGAGCTTGGCTCGCATGTGCCACGGCAGCGGCTGGAGGCTCTAGAACCAGAGCGGGCGAGTTCTGTAGCCAGTACTGGCCCGGTGGTCGGGCGCTGCTGGCCCTTTCGCAGTCATGGCGATCCTGCTGACTGGGCCGATGACGCCGCCTTTGTGCCCTTACATCACACCCTGACGATGGCCCTGCAGGAACTGGCCGTCGCGGTCCATGATATCGCCGCCACCTCTCTGCCGAGCGCCGCACTGGTGCTCGCTGCGGCGCTGTCGATCTTTGCCGCGGCGCTGGTGCGTGGTTTCACGGGCTTCGGTTTTGCGCTGACGGCCGTGCCGCTGCTCGGCCTGTTCATGCCGCCGACGCAATCGGTGCCGGTCGCAGTCTGTCTGCAGCTTCTGATCGGGATCGGCGATCTGCCGCGCGCCTCGCGTGTCTGCGACTGGTCCTCGCTGCGTTGGCTGATCCTCGGAAGCGTGATCGGCTCGCCGGTCGGCGCGCTGGTGCTCAGCCTGGTCTCGGCATCGGCGGCACGTCTTCTGATTGCCCTGATCACGGTCGGAGCGGTCGTGCTGCTGAATGCGGGGTTTCGCTTGACTGCAGCGCCGGCGCGCTGGATCACGGCGCTGGTCGGTCTCACCGCCGGGCTGTTCAATGGCCTTGCGGGCATGCCCGGACCGCCGGTGATCGTCTACTACAATGCGGGCGCATTCGGCCGGATCGCCGCCCGTGCCTCGATGATGGTGTTCTTCCTCGTCTCCTCGATCGTCGCAACCGCCAGCCTGGCGTGGTTCGATCTCCTCGACCTGCACATCGCGGTCCTGACCGCGCTCGGCATTCCCGTGATGCTGGTCGGCACCTGGCTCGGCGATCTCGGCTTTCACCGTGGCAGCGATACGCTGCATCGCCGGGTGTCGATGGCGAGTCTCGCAGTGGTCGCCCTCGGCAGCGCGCTCAAGGGGCTGAGCGACCTGCTGTAGCCGCTCAAGTGGTTTGCGACGACATGTGCTGGGCGAAGATCTGGCCGAGCTTCGCGATCCCCGGCGCAATCCGGTCGGTGCGGATCGAGGAGAAGCCGAGACGGAAGCAGTTGCGCGTCGCCTCCGGGTTGATCGAGAACACGTCGCCGGGCTCGATGACCACGCCTTCGGCGCGCGCCACCTCCGACAGCCGCACCGCGTCCGTTCCCTCGGGGCAGTGGATCCAATAGCTGGTGCTGCCCGGGCCGCGCGACCAGCTGCAGCCCGGCAGTGCTTGCGGCAGCAGCGTGTCGAGCAGTGCGGCGCGTTCGAGCAGCACGCGGCCGACCTGCTGCAGATGCGACCGGTAGTGCCCGAGGCCGATGAACAAGGCTGCGACGCGCTGGTTGTTCAGCGGCGGATGGCGCAGCATCAGCCGGCGCAGCGCACGCAACTCGCGGATGACGGGGGCCGGCGCCACGACGTAGCCGAGCCGCAGGCCGGGCGCCAAGGCCTTCGAGAGGCTGCCGACATAGAGCACGCTCTGGTCGCGATCCAGGCTCATCAGCGGGGGCAGGCTGCTGCCCTCCGGCATCAGCTCGCTTTCATAGTCATCCTCGATCAGGACGATGTCGCGCTCGCGCGCGACCCTGAGAATTTCCTCGCGGCGCGCCCGCGACATCGCGGCCGTGGTCGGGCATTGGTGGCTCGCCGTGACATAGGCCAGCGCGCAGCGTGCGAACGCCTCGTCGGGCACCAGGCCCTGATCATCGAGCCGAAGCGGCACGACCTGCGATGTCATCATGCCGAAGATGTTGCGCGCGTCGGGATAGCCAGGGTCTTCGATGCCGATCGGGGTCTGGGGCTGCAGGAACAGTTTGGCAATCAAATAGAGGGCGTGCTGTGCTCCGATCGTGAGCATGATCTCATCGGCGCGGGCGCGGATGCCGCGGCGCGGCAGCACCTGCCGCTGCAATTGTTCGATCAGCGCCGGATCGTCGCCGTCGATCATGTCGCGCGCCCAGTTGTTGATCTCGGGAACGCTGAGTGCCGCGCGCGCGCTCTCACGCCAGTCGTTGGTCGGAAACAGGCTCGGATCGAACTGCCCGAAGATGAAGGGATAGGGATAGGTCTGCCAGTCGAGCGGCTTGACGATGTTGCGAAGCGCCGATGGCTGCAGCGCGAAGCGCTCGGTCCACCGCCGGCTGTAGACCTCCGTTGCAGGTTGCTGGGCTTCGCCGATATGCTTGGGCAGGCCCGCCACGAAGTAGCCGCTGCGCTCGCGCGAGACCAGGAAGTTCTGGTCGACGAGCTGCTCGTAGGCGATGACGATGGTATTTCGGGAGACCTTCAGCAGTGCCGCGAGATCGCGGCTGGACGGCATGCGGACGCCGAGCGGCAGACGACCATCCTCGATCGCTGTTACGATCATCTGTCGGATCTGAAGTTGCAGGAAGGTGCCGCCGCGGTCCAGACCGTCGAACAGCGAGACCCAGAACAGCACGTCGTGAATCGGAACTGTTGGCCGGTCCGCTTCGGATCGCAGCAAGGGCGCGAATTTTGCCATCGAATATTTGGTCCTGACCCTGTGAGGTGCTGAAATTAAAGCAAAAACCGCGCCATGGCGGAACGCCTGAGGCCGCGTTTCGCATGGGCTGGCTCCATTTGTGCATGGCATCTGGCGCTGGCCTGGACTCATCCGACGCCGCAGGTTTCAACAACGGCTCTTGGTAAACCGGGCCTTGGTAAAACGGGTGTTGGTGGGGTCTCGGGAAGTTGGAGGAGTTCGCGGTGAGCTCAGATACCGTCGTCTACGTGGCCCGCAGGATTGTGACGATGAATCCGTCGCGGCCCTTTGCGACGCACGTTGCGGTGAGAGAGGGGCGGATCGTCGCGGCCGGCAGTGAAGCCGAGATCGCTCAGTTCGTCCCGCAGGGCGGGATCGACATGCGCTTCCGCGACAAGGTGCTGCTGCCGGGGTTCGTCGAAGGCCACAGCCACATCATGGAAGGCATGATGTGGTCGCTGCCCTACGTTGGGGCATTCGAAAGGCGCTCGCCGGAGGGCAGGGCGGTGGCCGGCGTGCCCGACATCGATGCGATCGTTGCACGGCTCCGCGAGGCCGAAGCCGCGATGGCCGATCCGAACGCGACGCTGTTTGCCTGGGGTTTTGATCCGCTGCATATCGGTGGCGAGAAGCTGACGCGCGAAGCGCTGGACCGGGTCTCGACGACGCGGCCCATCATGGTGATCCACGCCAGCTTCCACATCAGCGTGGTCAACACGCTGGTGCTGGAGCGCACGCAGCTGCTGCATGCCACCGACATCTCCGGCGTCGTCGCCGGAGCCGACGGCCGGGCCAGCGGCGAGTTGCAAGGCATCGCGGCGCGGCTGCGGGCCTTCCGTCTGGTCGGCAATCCGCTGTCGGAACTGCTGACAATGTCCGACGTGCAGCGCTACGCGTCATCGGCCTGCGTGCAGGGTGTCACCACGATCACCGATCTGCACAACGACCTCACCGAGAATACGCTGGACCTCTACCGCTCCGCGACGCAGCAGGCGGATTTCGGTGTGCGCCTGGTGCCGGCGCTGGCCTCGGCTACGCATCCTCCGGACAAGGCGATCGAGAAGATCACGGTGCTGCGCGAGTCCGGCAACGACAAGCTGCATTACGGCATCGTCAAGCTGGTCGTCGACGGTTCGATCCAGGGCTTCACGGCGCGCTTGCGCTGGCCCGGCTATCACAACGGCGCGCCGAACGGCCTCTGGTACATCGCGCCCGACGAGCTGCCGCGCCTGGTCGATCTGTACCACAAGGCCGGCATCCAGCTTCACATCCACACCAATGGTGATGAAGCCACCGAACTGGCGCTGGACGCGGTGGAGAAGGCGCAGACCGCTCACCCGCGGCCGGACCACCGCCACACCCTGCAGCACTGCCAGATGGCCGACGCGGCGCAATTCCGCCGCATGAAGGCGCTCGGCATGTGCGTCAACCTGTTTGCCAATCACGTCTTCTACTGGGGCGATTCCCACTACGAGCTGACGATGGGGCCGGAGCGGGCGGGGCGTCTCGATGCCACGGGCACCGCGCAGCGGATAGGCGTTCCGTTCTCGATCCACTCCGATGCGCCGGTCACGCCGCTGTCGCCGCTGTTCACCGCGTGGTGCGCCGTGAACCGGGTGTCCTCATCGGGCCGCAAGCTCGGCGCCGAGACCGAGGCGCTGAGCGTGGAGCAGGCGCTTGGCGCCATCACGATCGGTGCGGCCTACACGCTCAAGCTCGATCATCTCGTCGGCAGCATCGAGACCGGCAAGTATGCCGACTTCGCAGTCCTCGAGCAGGACCCGTTCACGGTCGCGCCGGAGGACCTGAAGGACGTTGCGGTCTGGGGAACGGTGGTCGGCGGCGCCGTCAAGGAGGCGCCGCGCGCATGACGACATCCGCGCCCATTCCGTTCACCGTGATCGGCGGCTTTCTCGGCGCCGGGAAGACGACGCTGCTCAACCGGCTGCTGTGCGCCAGCACCGAGCGCTGCGCGGTGCTGGTGAACGATTTCGGCGAGATCAATGTCGATGCCGCGCTGATCCGGAGCCACGACGGCACGACGATGTCGCTCACCAACGGTTGCGTCTGCTGCAGCATCGGGACCGGCTTTCTCGATACGCTGGCGCGGCTGCTCGATGATGTCGGGAGCTTTGATCGCGTGGTGATCGAAGCCAGCGGCGTGGGCGACCCCTGGCGCATCGCCGAGATCGCACTTGTCGAGCCGTCGCTGCGGCTCGACGGCGTCGTCGTACTGGCCGATGCGACCCGCATCGCGACACAGTGCGAGGACCGGCACATCGGCGAGACCATCCGCAACCAGTTCGCCAAATGCGACGTGGTGCTGCTCAGCAAATGCGACCTGGCCAGCGAGAGCCAGCGCGATGCGGCGTGCGCCGTCATCGGCGCCATCCGGCCTGACGTGCCGATCGAGCAATTGTCGGCGCTCACTCCCGTGCATCAAGCCGTTTTCGGACGAGGGCGGACGGCGCGCTTCCGCGCCGAGCCGGTCGCGGAGACGGCTGACCACGAAAGCGATTTCCGTCGCTGGACGTATCGGCGTGTCGGATGCTTCGATCGCGACAGGCTTGCCGCGGCCGTGCTCGACCTGCCGGGCCAATTGCTGCGGCTGAAGGGGATTTGCCTGGTCGACGGCGACGACCGGGCGCAGGTGTTCCAGTTGGTGTCGCGCAACTGGTCGCTGACGCCGGCGGACGATGCTGCGCCTGATGTGGCCGAGACGATCACGCTGGCTGGCGTCGGCACCGCGAATTTGCCATCGGATCACGAACTGGACGCGATCCTCGATCGCGCCCTGACCGCTGCGGCGTGACGTGATGACTTCGAGGCCAATCGGACCACCAAGCGACTTTCTCATCATCCACCCTGTCGTGAATCAGGAAGCGGGATAGCCATGTTGATCAGACGACATTTCGTGCTCGGAGCTCTCGGTCTCGTCGCAGCAGCCACGTTCGCGTCGCCCGCGGCGCGGGCGCAATCATCCGGTGGCAATACGCTGGTGGTCGCCACCACGCAGGTGCCGCGCCATTTCAACGGCGCCGTGCAATCGGGCATGGCAACAGCCATGCCGACGGCCCAGATCTTCGCGAGCCCGCTGCGCTATGACGACAAATGGAATCCGCAGCCATACCTGGCGCAGTCGTGGGAGGTCGCGCCTGACGGACTATCCGTCACGCTGCACCTGGTGAAGGATGCCGTCTTCCACGACGGTCACCCCGTGACGTCGGAGGACGTCGCCTTCTCGATCATGGCGATCAAGGCCAACCATCCGTTCCAGACGATGCTGGCGGCGGTCGACAAGGTCGAGACGCCCGATCCCGCGACCGCGATCCTCCGCCTGAAGAACCCGAGCCCGTCGCTGCTCCTGGCGATGTCGCCGGCGCTGATGCCGATCCTGCCCAAGCACATCTATGGCGATGGCCAGGATCTGAAGACGCACCCGGCCAATCTGAAGCCGATCGGCTCCGGCCCGTTCAAGCTGACCGAATACAAGCAGGGCGAATACTACACGCTGGAGAAGTTCGACAAGTTCTTCATCCCCGGCCGGCCCAAGCTCGACAAGATCGTGGTCAGGCTGGTGTCGGATCAGAACGCGGCCGTGGTCTCGCTGGAACGCGGCGACTTCAGCGCGTTTCCCTTCATCGCCGGCGCCCGCGACATCGATCGGCTGCAGAAGGCGCCGAACCTGGTCGTGACCGACAAGGGCATGGCCGGCGTCGGCCCGCTCAACTGGCTCGCCTTCAACACCAGGAAGAAGCCACTCGACGATGTCCGCGTGCGTCAGGCCGTCGCCTATGCGGCCAACCGCGACTTCATCGTGTCCAAGCTGATGGGCGGCAAGGCTACGCCGGCGCTGGGACCGATCGCACCGGATTCGCCGCTCGCCGAAGCCGGGGTGGAGGCATACAAGGTCGACTACGCCAAGTCGGCGGCACTGTTGGACGCTGCAGGATACGCAAAGGGGGCGGACGGCTCGCGCTTTTCGCTGACCATCGACTACATTCCCGGCGGTGACGAGCAGCAGCGCAACGTCGCCGAATACATGCGCTCGCAGCTCAAGCGCGTCGGCATCAATCTCGAGGTGCGCGCCGCGCCTGATTTCCCGACCTGGGCGCAGCGCGTCTCGAATTTCGATTTCGACCTGACCATGGACACCGTCTACAACTGGGGCGACCCGGTGATCGGCGTCAACCGGACCTATCTGACGTCGAACATCCGCAAGGGCATCATCTGGTCGAACACGCAGCAATATTCCAACCCCAAGGTGGACGAGCTGTTGCAGGCGGCGGCGGTCGAAACCTCACCCGAGAAGCGCAGGGCGCTCTACTCGGAGTTCCAGAAGATCGTCGTTTCCGATGTGCCGATCTACTTCATCAATGTCAGCCCCTATTACAATGCCTTCGCCAAGGGGCTCGGCAATCTCCCGAACTCGATCTGGGGCATGATGTCGCCGCTCGATGAGCTTTACTGGGAAGTCCCGCCGAAGACCTGAGGCGGTTCCGACCGGACATTGGTGTCCCCGAAAGCGACGAGGAGACTTGCTGCACCATGGCATTCGCCACCCATCTGGCCAGGCAGATCATTAATGCGATAGCGCTCTTGACTGCCGTGCTGGTGCTGAACTTCTGCCTGATCCATCTCGCCCCCGGCGATCCCGTCCAGGTGATCGCAGGCGAGATGGGAGGGGCGTCGGCAGAGGTCGTTGCGGCGCTGCGCGCCAAATATGGCCTCGACCAGAGCCTGATGCAGCAGCTCTCCATCTATCTCGGCAACGTCGCCGTCGGCGATTTCGGCTACTCCTATTACTTCAACCAGCCCGTGCTCGGCCTGATCCTGCAGCGGCTGCCGGCGACGCTTTATCTCACGCTGTGCGCGCTGTCCGCTGCGCTCGCGATCGGCACCATGCTCGGGGTGGTCAGCGCCCGTCGGCCGAACGGCCTGTTCAGCCATGCCGTCACCGTGGTGTCGCTGGCAGGCTATGCGGCGCCGATCTTCTGGACCGGGCTTCTGTTGCTGCTGCTGTTCGGCTCGGTGTGGCCGATCCTGCCGGTGGTCGGCATGGCCGACGTCGTCAATCCCAAGCATGGCTTCGCCTATGTGCTCGATGTCGGCCGCCATCTGGTATTGCCGTCGCTGACGCTGGCCCTGGTGTTCATCGCGCAATACAGTCGGCTGGCCCGCGTCAACATGATCGAGGCGCTGTCGGCGGACTATGTCAGAACCGCCCGCGCCAAGGGTCTGCCGGAATGGCTGGTGGTCGGCAAACACGCGCTGCGCAACACGCTGATCCCGATCGTGACCGTCGCCGGTCATCAGTTCGGCAATCTGTTCGCTGGCGCCGTGCTGGTCGAGACCGTGTTCAGCTGGCCCGGAATGGGCCGGCTCGTGTTCGATTCCATCCTGCGTCGCGACTATCCGACCCTGATGGCCGTGCTGTTCTTCTCCGCCCTGATGGTGATGACCGCAAACATCGTGACCGATATGATCTACCGCCTCGTCGACCCGCGCATCCGGACGGGGCGGCGATGACGATCGAGACATCCTCGCCGATGGCGGCGCCGCAGATCGATCTTTCCGCGCCGGCGGCCGTGCCGCCCTGGCGCCTGGCCTTGCGGCAGTTCATGAAGAGCCCGTCGGGCGTGGCCGGCGCCGGCATGCTGCTCCTGATCATCCTGGTGGCCGTAATCGGGCCATCGCTCTATCCGGTCGATCCGCTGGATCTCGTCGGCGCGCCGTTCATGCCGCCTGATGCCGATGCCTGGTTTGGCACCGACTATCTCGGCCGCGACGTACTGGCCGGGCTGATCCATGGCGGGCGCGCGACGCTCGCGGTCGGTGCCGTCGCAGCGCTCATCACGATCGCGATCGGGCTCGTCATAGGCGCTGTCAGCGGCTTCTTCGGCGGCGCGATCGATGCCATCATGGTCAAGATCACCGAGTTCTTCCAGATCCTGCCGCCGCTGTTGTTCGCGATGGTGCTGGTGACGCTGTTCGGGCCGAAGCTGACCACGATCACGCTCGCGATCGGCGGGGTGAGCTGGACCTCGGTGGCGCGGCTGACGCGGGCGGAATTCTTGCGGCTGCGCGATCTCGATTTCGTCAAGGCGTCGCGCGCGGCGGGTGCATCCAGCGCCAATCTGATCCTGCGAGTGCTGCTGCCGAATGCGCTGCCCGCGGTGATCGTGTCGGCGACGCTCGCGATCGGGGTCGCCATCCTGTTCGAGGGCGGCCTGAGCTTCCTCGGCCTGGGCGATCCGAACGTCATGAGCTGGGGGCTGATGCTGGGCCAGAACCGCAACTACATTCTCGATGCGTGGTGGGCGGTGATGTTCCCAGGCGCGGCGATCTTCCTCGCGGTGCTCGCGATCAGCCTGGTCGGCGACGGTCTCAACGATGCGATCAACCCGCGTCTGCGGCGGAGGTCATGATGAGCGCGCTGCTCGAAGTCGATAATCTCAACGTGAGCATGCGCAACGGGTCCGGCCGCCTTGTACCCGTCATCGAGAACCTGTCGTTCGCGGTTGCTCCGGCGCAGACCCTGGCGCTGGTCGGCGAATCCGGTTGCGGCAAGAGCATGACGGCGCTGGCCCTGATGCGGCTGCTGCCGGAGGATTTCGTCATTACCTCGGGCCGCATCGTGCTGGAGGGCAGGGACGTGCTGACCCTGCCGGCGAAGCAGATGCGGAGCTTGCGCGGCAGCGCCATGTCGATGATCTTCCAGGAGCCGATGACCGCGCTCAATCCGCTGTTCACCGTGGGTGACCAGATCGGCGAGGTGCTGCGCTGGCACCAGGGGCTCGACCGCGCCGCGGCGCGGTCGCGCGCCATCGCGCTGCTCCGCGCGGTGCAGATCCCTGCCGCCGAGCAGCGGATCGATGCCTATCCGCACCAGCTTTCGGGAGGCATGCGCCAGCGCGTGATGATCGCGATGGCGCTGGCCGGGCGTCCGAAGCTGTTGATCGCCGACGAGCCGACGACGGCGCTCGACGTGACCGTGCAGGCGCAGATCTTCGATCTGCTGGCCGAACTGCAACGCAGCACCGGGACAGCGATCCTGCTGATCACCCACGATCTCGGCGCAGTCGCCGAGCTCGCAGACGAGATGCTCGTGCTCTATGCCGGACGCTGCATCGAGGCGGGGGCCTCGGAAGCGATCGTGACGGCGCCGCGTCATCCCTACACGCGGGGCTTGCTCAACTGCGTCCCGCACCTCGCCGTCGGCGGGCCGCCGCAGCCCTGGGTCGATCTCGGCGAGATCCCCGGCATGGTGCCGCCACTCGGCGCGCGCGGGGCCGATTGCGCCTTCCTTGCAAGATGCGCGCAGGCTTGCGACGTCTGCCGTGCAAAGCCGCAGCCTACGCTCGAGCCGATTGCGCCGGGCCACGCGGTGTCCTGCTGGCGCAAGACGGAGCTCGCGGCATGAGCATGGCAGAGGCAATCCGCGGAACGGGCACCCGCGAGGTGCTGCTCGACGTCAACGATCTTGTCGTGCACTTTCCGGCCGGGCGCCGCCACGGCCGGCCGTCGTTCGTGCATGCGGTCGATGGCGTCAGCTTTCGCGTTCGTCGCGGCACGACGTTGGGCATCGTCGGCGAGAGCGGCTCGGGTAAGTCGACCACCGCGCAGGCCGTGATGCGGCTGGTGCCGGCAACGTCAGGTCAGATCGTGTTCGGCAATCGCGACATCGCCGGCCTCACCGGTCGAGCGTTGCGCGAGGTGCGGCGGCATCTGCAGATCGTCTTCCAGGACCCGTTCTCGGCGTTGAATCCACGCCGCCGCGCAGGCGATCAGATCCGCGAGCCGCTCGACCTGCTTGGAATTGGAACGCGGAGCGAGCGCGACGAGCGGGTGCGCAGGCTGCTGGCCGAGGTCGGCCTGCCGCCGCAGGCCGCCGACCTTTATCCGCACCAGTTCTCCGGCGGCCAGCGTCAGCGGCTGTGCATCGCACGCGCGATGGCGCCCGAGCCCGACCTGATCGTCTGCGACGAGGCGGTATCCGCGCTGGACGTGGCGATCCAGGCACAGATTTTGAACCTGTTGAAACGGCTGCAGCGCGAGCGCGATCTCACCTACATCTTCATCTCGCACGACCTCGGCGTGATCCAGAAATTCTGCGACGAGGTCGCGGTGATGTATCTCGGCAAGATCGTCGAGCAGGCGCCGGCCGCCGAGATCTTCGCCGCACCCCGCCATCCCTACACGTGGTCCCTGATCGCGGCCGCCGCGCCGCCCGGACCGATGCGCGACGAGTTGAAGCGACGCCATCTCGTCAAGGGCGATCCGCCGAGCCCGGTCGACCCGCCGCCCGGCTGCCGTTTCGCGCAGCGCTGTCCGGCCGCGATCGATTCCTGCTCGCAGCGTCTCCCGGTGCTGGGTGCGATCGGCCCAGACCACTACGTCGCTTGTCATCGTCTCGCCGAGCTGCCTTGCTTGCCATTCGACGGCTGCTAACAAGACGTCGAACATTGTCGGCTATCGCCTTGCGCCACCAGTTGACGACGATCGAGAGCGTTCGTCCAGCTTTCCATTCGATCGCGGCACCGAGGTCAGATGTTAATTGCTGCCGCGCAGGAAATAGTCGCCGATAGTTGCTGAGATGGCGCTCAGCATCAGCGCACAAGAAATTCCCGTGGAATCAACACCAAAGAAAATCGTTGGTCTCACCATGGCGTCTTGAGGCCGCGTTGCGTAAAAAGACGTTTTTGATCAATGACTTAATCTCACGCAAGATAATCGAGTGGGAGTAGGGCAGGTCGTCATGAGCGGGATATCGCGACGCCATCTGCTGTCCAGCCTCAGTGGCGCCGTCATCCCAGCCCCGGCCATCGCTGGCCACGCGATCGCTCCCGCCGAGCATTTCTTCTCGATCGAGTTTCCGACGCCGCCCGAGGAAAAGTCGAGCGGCCTGCTCGGGCTTTCGTCGACGACGTTTCTCGCCAAGGACGGAAACAAGGCCTTCGCCGTTTTCCATGCGGCCTGGCCGATTCAAGGTAAGCCCGCTTGATGAAGCAGTCCATGCTCGATGGACTGGTGGAGCGCGTATCGGGCGAATTCCTCTCGATCGACAAGACCGAAATCAAGTCGGCGAGCGGCGCCATGCTCCCCGCCAAGCGCTTCAACTTCGGCAGCGACAATGTATGGGGAGGCGGCCTGACGACGGTCTCCGGACCGCACACCTTCCTCGTGCAGGTCATGAAGCGCAAACCCCTGGAGGGTTGGGATGCGGCTGACCGGAAGTTTGTGGCTTCATTCAAGGTGCTGATCTGAGGATTCCGCGCGGCGTGTAATTTGTGAACTGGCACCGTAGTTGCGAAATCTACGCGACTAATTAGTCATACTACTGTTTCCCGTGAATATCAGTGTCGGCTTTTGCGGCCTCGTCGTATTGGCCGAGAAAATGCGTGCCCGAATCTGTGCTGGTGGAGAATCGGCAGGCAAGGCTCCTTTCTCGGAGCTTTTCATTTCCGCTTCTTGAACCTCTTGCTCGACGGCCTGTTTTTCGGCCACCGCCGCTCGGTCGGCTCACCAAGGGCAGGGTACTCATCACGCGAAAATTTTTGCTTGATGATGCGGTTCTCGCGTAGAACGTCGTAGTGCTCCTTCGCCTTCAGCGCGCTCTCGATTAGGCTGTCCGTCCATTCGTCAATCCGCATGGCGAGCATGTCCTCCGAACCGCCCTTGCGACCAGTCTGTGAGGAGTGCGCGTCCATCCCGATCGCTACCACGGTGTTGAGGTTGCGGTTGTCGTGAAGGACACCGAGGCAATAAGCCTCAAGAATCTTCGCTCTCGTTTCTCGGTATTGGACATACCCACGCTTCAACCCGCCGCGAGCCTCCAGCTCCACCGGGTAGGCCACAACAACAATGACGTAGGCAACCTTGTCGTCGGCGTTGATCTGGCTCGGGAACATCACCCGTGCATACCGGTCTTGCTTGAACTCCATAGCCTTGCGTAGGGCGCCGTCCACAGCTTCACCCAGCATCCGCCGGGCGAACCGCCCCTCAGCGGCCATAAACCTCAAGCCTCGCTCGGCTGTTGCAATGGTGGCGGTCTCGCCAAGGATTGTCTCGGTGGTGCCGGCAAGCAGGTTCTCAGTGAACACGGTGATGAGCCTGTCCCACGTGTAGGAGATGTCGTCGGCCAATGTTTTCGCGAAGTAACCCTCTGAAAGCACGTAACGCGACCACTCCCCTTGCAGGGTTACCATGCCGGCGTCTTCGTTGCCCTTCTTGCGGGGAAGCTCGAAATCGTACTCACCGCCAGTCCGAATGCCGACGTTGAGGTAGTTCGCCAGTAGCTCCTCCTCGCCATGGCACATGAACAACTTGCCGCTGCGGATGTACTCGGCGCGCTTGTTGAGGTAGCGGGTGAAGTCGGTGATTGTATTCAGGTGCTCAAGGACGCGCTTGATGCCGACATTGTCGAACACGTGGATGAACATTCCCCCGGGATTCACGTCGCCAACGCAGAAGGGCATGTATCCCGGCTGTGAGAAATCAATCGCCTCCTGCCCCTTAAGCGAAGGCATGATCATGAATGAGCCGCTGTCGTCGTTGAGCGCGTCCTGGATAGCCCGATGGGCCCCCGTCGCCACCACCACGCCATGCGTGCGCCGGGTCTCAACGGGCGGAAGGTCAATGGGAAGCTTCTGTGTGCAGGCTGAGTCGGTGAAGATCCTCTCGGGGAAGCGGGTAATCCAGTTGTTGGCGCCGTTGATTTGTTTTACCGCCCCCTCGATGGCCTTGCGGTAGAACCTCGGCCACGCGACTTGAATAGGCTTGTCGTCCTGGTACTTGATATGCTTGTCGCTGAATATGATGACGTCATCCCCACAGACAACGAGCATGTCGCACAGCTCCTTGCCGTCGCCCACGCCTCCCTGCTTCTTCTCGTAGAATAGGTTGGGGTAAGACCACAGGTCAAGAAACGCATGCTCGCCAAGGTCGGCCAGCAGCCTTTCGGACGCGGTTGAGCCTCGGCTACGGTGGATCGCCTGAACCGTACCTTCGGCCGGCGGAATGTCGTCGGTGCGTGCCAACTCAACCTCGGGTGTGTGCACAATCGGAGAAGACAGAAGGCTATCAGAAGTTGATTTTCAAGAAAGGAGAAACGCCAAAAAGGGACCAAGTCTTTCACAAAGGGGCAGAGCGGCAATCCCTCTGGCAGGCCCGTCGGCTCAAAGAGGGGGACGATGATAGCGAGTTGGGGTGCACAAAATTCCTTGGCTCTCTGGAGTTATGGTGACAGTGCACGAAATTTGTTGGCTCTTGCTGCGATTGAGAAAGTTGGTCGCGACATAGCGACGACGATAGCCCGCGCGGACCCCCCCGTCGTCGTCCTATTGAGTATCTGCCCGACGGGCAATCCTTGCACACCCCGCATGCACCAACTACCCGTCGTGCCAGTTTGTCGCGCACTCATCCCTTGCCATGTCGGGCAAATCACCTGCACATTTCCGCGCATCCCGGCTCGTTGAAGAGGGACGTTTCGCGATCGTCATGAAGCGTCGAGCCGGAGATGCGACGGGCGCGTTGCTCTGCAGCCGGGTGTCACAGCCCGTGCCGACGAACGGAGCGAGGCGACGGCGAAATGGTGTGGTCCTGGCATCGCGGTGCTGATGCCAAGCCGGCGGTGATGATGATCCGCTGGCGACGGGGGCAAGACAGCCGATCCCCGGGGAGAGCGCCTATAACCCGTCAAACCGCCGCGCAGGGAAGGCCGGATATTGGGCTGAACCTGTGGTTCTGCCGCGTGCTTTTTGTTGCACGCGGACCGCGGGTATCAGTCGGTACCCGGTCTTCCCTGCGCCTCTTCTTCACAAGGAGAGGTCGATCGAAAAGCAAAGCTCGGGCGCATGCGGCCGCGAGACGGCTCAGCCATGCCTGCTGTTTGAGACGTGGAGAGGCGTGTCGATGGCGGTGCTCCGCAGCGGCGTTGCAAAGGGGCCCGTGTTCAGCGCGTTGATGGCGACGATGTTGGGAGGTGGTCCGCGCGCCACCTCAGGCCGGCGTTACTTCGGGTCTGGCTGCTCGTCCCGCGTCAGCACGACGGCCAGCGATCTGATGACGGGCGCGGCCATGACGACGATAGGCAACATCGTGGCCCAGGCGATCAGCCATGACGATAGCCAGTTGGAGACGAAGTCGCCCGTCGCAAAGGATGGAAGGCTGGCGATGCCGGCGGCGACGAAGCAGGTCAGTCCGGACTGAAGGGCCGCAAAGACGAAGTGGCTGTAGCGACGGGGAATGCTGAGCATTGCGGGCCTCCTGGCAGAAGCAGAAGCAAGAGTCGGGCCAGGAGCAGTCCCGTGTCGGCGGCCCTGTCGAGCAGCATGGCGGCTGAGCGAGGTTGACGATCCCAGGAAGCAACCTCTGGACGCCGCGGGAGTCCCGATCTCACATCGTCCGTTCGGCGCCTTTGCCCCCTCCCGGCCAACTCAGCAGCGCCATGCCGAACAGGCCCGACAGCAGCGAGCCCAGCAGGACGCCGACCTTGACCTCGTTCTGAAGCGCTTCGGCACCGGGAAATGCCAGCAATCCGATGAACAGACTCATCGTGAAGCCGATGCCGCAGAGGACCGCGATGCCGTAGACTTGGCGCCAGTCGGCTCCTTCGGGCAGGCGCGCCAACCGGAGACGGATCGCAAGCCACGTTGCGGCAAGGATGCCGCTCTGCTTGCCGACGAACAGGCCCGCGATGATGCCGAGAGTCACGGGTTGCTTCAGGACATACCAGCTCATCCCGACCAGGGAGACGCCGGCATTGGCAAAAGCGAAGATGGGCAGGATCGCGAAGGCCACCCAGGGCTGGATCGCGTGCTCCAGCGTGAGGAGCGGGGACTGCTTGCGCGGGGAGGCCGGAATTGTCCAGGCCAGCGCGACACCGGCGAGCGTGGCGTGGACGCCCGACTTCAGCGTGAAGACCCAGAGTGCGGCGCCGAGCACGAGGTAGGCCGAGAGCCGCGCGACGCCGGTCTGATTCAAGACGACCAGCACGGCCAGAACGGCGCCCGCCGCGGCGAGCCATCCGAGCGCGAGGTGATCCGTGTAGAACACCGCGATGACCGTGACGGCGCCGAGGTCGTCGAGAATGGCCAGGGCGGTCAGGAAGATCTTGAGAGAACTCGGCACGCGTGAGCCGAGCAGGGCCAGCGCCCCGAGTGCGAACGCGATGTCGGTGGCGGTCGGGATTGCCCATCCGCGGAAGGTCTCCGCGGTGTTCAGGTTGAAGCCGATGTAGACGAGCGCGGGAACGACCATGCCGCCGGTTGCTGCGAATGCCGGCAACACCCGCCGCGGCCAGGTCGAGAGCTGCCCATCCAGGAACTCCCGCTTGATCTCGAGCCCGACGAGCAGGAAGAACACCGCCATCAGCGCGTCGTTGATCCAGTGCAGGATCGAAAGTCCGGCGATGTAGCGTTGGAGTGAAGCGAAGTAGAATTCTGACGCCGGAGTATTGGCGACGATCAGCGCCGCGGTAGCCGAAATCATCAGAATGATGCCAGCGCCGGCCTGGCTCGCGACGAGACGATGGAACGCAGAGGGCAATGAACGTGACATTGTGTCCTGTATGGCTCGCTGGCAGGCAATCAACCATGCTGGGGCGACGAGATGCCGCCAATTGTTGAGCCGGCCGCTCGCATGGCGTTTGTTTGCTGTGGCCAGCTACGACTTCGGCAAGGCATAGACGGCGACCTGATCGCCGACCTGATCCTTGAGGACCGTGTTGCCGCCCGCGATGAAGGCGACGTATTCGCGGCCCTTGTATTCATAGATGGCGGGATTGGCGACGGCGGGGGCCTGGACGATGTCGGACCACAGCTCCTTGCCGTCGGCCAGCGCATAGGCCCGCACCTTGGCGTCCATCGAGGCGCCGATGAAGATCACGCCGCCGGCCGTCACCGCCGGGCCGCCGATCGTCACCGAGCCCATCGACTCCGGCATGTAGAAGCCCCACTTCTGCGACGCGCCGATGGGACGGCGCCATTTGATGTCGCCGGTGGACATGTCGATGGCGGCGATCTCGCCGAACGGCGGGGCCCAGCAGGGCATGCCGAGCCAGTTCAGCGCGTTGTCGAGCGACATGCCATAAGGCGCGCCTTCCTGCGGATAGAAGCCCTGTTCGTTGCCCGAGCCGCCTGCAAGCTGCTCATATTCCTTCCTTGGGTAGAGCTTGATGGATTGCACCACGTGCGAGAAGTTGACGATCGCGGTCTTGCCGCGCGGATCGAAGGCCACGCCGCCCCATTGCACGCCGCCGGCCGAGTCGGGATAGGCGAGCACGCCGTTGTCCTTGTGAGTCGGCGGCGAGTACATGCCGGCGTAGTCGAGGCTCTTCCAGAGCCTCGAGCATTGGCCGAGCCCAAGGGCGTCGGCGACCCACCAGATCGGAGGCTTCTTGGATTGATCCAGCAGCGGCGCCGGCCTGGTCGGGAATGGTTGCGTCGGGGCATAGACTTCGCCCTGGATCGAACCGTCGCCACCGGGCACCTTGCGCTCCTCGATCGGCCAGACATACTTGCCGGTGCGGCGGTCGACGACGAACAGGAAGCCCATCTTGGTGGCCTGCATCAGCGCCGGGATCTGCTGTCCGCTGACGGTGATGTCCATCAAGGTCGGCGCGGAGTTGATGTCGTAGTCCCAGATGTCGTGATGCACCCATTGCCGCGACCAGACGACCTCGCCGGTATCGAGGTTGAGCGCCGTGGTCGAGGTGGCGAGTGGGATCTTTTCGGTGCGGTTGCCGCCCCAGTAGTTGGGCGACGGGCTGGAGACCGGGAGATAGATCAGTCCTAGTCCCTCATCGACCGACATGCCCGTCCAGACATTGGCGGTGCCGGTGCGCGGCGCAATGTCCGGCGGCAGCGCCGCGAACGACCACTGCCGCTTGCCGGTCTGCGGATCGACGGAGAAGACGGTGCCGGGAGGGGCCTCGGCGTAGGCCCAGTCCTTGCCGGCCCAGCCCATGATCACGTGATTGCCGGCCACCGTCGGCGGCTGCAGCAGCGACAGCGGATATTTGTTGTTGACGTCGTTCCACTGGTCGACGTTGAGCACGCCGTTGTTCGCGAAACCTTGGCAGAGCTTGCCGGTGTCGGCGTCCATCGCGAACAGCTGCGCGTCCATGGTGCCGAGATAGACGATCTTCTGGCATGGCTGGCCGGCAACAGGGTTCGGCGACTGCCAATAGGCAACGCCGCGATTCTTCAGCGCCGGCTGGGTCAACGCCTTCAGCGTCGACTTGGAGTCGAAGGTCCATTTGACCTGGCCGGTCCCGGGATCCAGCGCGATCACGCGATAGAACGGCGTGCCGATGTAGAGCGTGTCGTTGGCGAAGATGGGCGTGGCGGACCAGACGCTGGTCGGCCGCTCGCCCGATCCGTCCGACATGTCGCCGGTGTGATATTCCCAGACTTTCAACAGCGACTTGACGTTGTCGGCCGTGATCTGGGTCAGCGGGGAATATTTCTGCGCGTTGAGCTGGCCGTGGAACGTATTCCAGACGGGATGCGACGGGACGAGCGGAATTGGCTTCGGTGCGGGCAGAGCCCCGGAGGGCTGCAGCGCGGCGGCGTCGGTGGTCGACGATGGGCTGGTGGCCGGAGCGGACGAGGGGGCGACCACATTGCCGCGCGGCGGCCCGTAGCCTGGGCCCGATGGTTCATGCTGCTCCTGGCCGGAGATGCCCCCCGAGGTCGCGCCCGGATTGCTCGTGTCGTTCTGGGCGATGGCCGCTGGCAGCGCGACCATCAGCGCCAGCCCGAGCGCCGCAGCCGGAGCGATACGGAGAAGTGCGCGGGTTGTCATGCTGCGGCCCTCCGGGGCTGGGAGGGGCCGGCAAGCGTCACGATCAATCCGGCGAAGACGAAGACGATCGCCGCCGCCAGCCACCACGCGTGCAGAAACCAGGCGGCGACGATCGTGCCGAGCGCGCCGAGCAGTCCGAGCACCCAGAACACCCCGAACAGCCATCCGCGCCCGCCGAACCACAGGATGAAGGCGTCGAGGACGAGGGCCAAGCTGGAGCCGATGACGAGCAGCACGCCGGGTGCTCCTGTGATGCCCGTCAGAGGTGTGAAATAATAGTAGAGTCCGAGCAGCACACCTGCGGCAGCAGCAACGAGGACAATGATCGGACCGAGCGGGTACCGGTGAGATGAGGTCAAATCGAGGATTCCAAGCTAGATGGCCTGCCGGCGCGGCGGCGACGGTTTCTAAGCAACAGCAGCAACAGCAAAGGAATGTTCTTTCGACGCGCTGGTTCCCTCGACCGCCGCCCGTTGGGCTCGCGTTTGCTCAAACATCGTCCGCGACCGTACGCATTCTGTCGGGCACACCGCGCAAACAACGTCGATCGCAGATGATCACGGCGCAGAGCTGGCCCAGAATGCATCAGCTCCGGAAGCGGCCCAGCGGGCCATCTTCGCAGACCGCAGTGAAGATGCGATGATGGCTACGGACGGCGTCGAGATCGCTGGGATTGCGGATGCTCCGCTCGGCGTCCGCGAGGACGAGATCGGCGTGCTTGCGGACGCATTCGATCCGATGCGGGTCGCGGTCGCAGCTCACGACCTGGACCATCACCTCGATCATGCGGATCAGCACGGGGGGCGCGTTCGCCGCGTTCTGCCGGATCATGTCGAACATGGCGGCGACCAGTTCATCGTAGCGGAGATGCGGCACGACCAGCGCCGGTTTTCCGTCCTTGATCCAGACGCCCGTCTGCAATCGCAGCGGCTGCATCTCGCACAAGGCTGCACCGAGCCGGTCGACGACTGTGATCGCCGTATGCGGATCGTTGATCCCCGGCGAAAGCGCACGGACCGCGACCTCGACGAGTTGTCGAACCGCAAAGCGGAGATCGGCCGATGTGACCTGCTGCGGGCTGAGCGCGGTCGCATCGCGGATCGCTTCCTCGATTCCATCGCGAGTCCTGGTCGCCGTCGCGATCGGCGCGCCGGGAAAAACGTAATCCCCAGGCCGGACGAGGAGATGGATGGCGGTGTCGTGCTCGCACGCCCACGTCGCCAGTCCGCTCTCGTCCAGCTGGACCAGATAGCCCTGACGCGCGTCGACGATCGGAACAGCGTCCTGCCAGAAGCGCGCGGGCGGCGGCGCGGGTTGGCTGTCCTCGCGCGTCAGCGAGTGGATCATGGACTGCACGTCGTCGCTGACCAGGCCGATGACGGTGTCGACATTGATCCGTCCGGACATGTGACCGACGAAATAGACGAGAGTGGCGACGGAGAGGAAGGCGAGCACGATGCCGATCGTGGTCGCGAGATGCGGCACGAACGCGCCTTCCGCTGGGGTGCGCACGCTCCGCAGCACGATGAGCGCGTAGCAGAAGGTGGCGAGGAAGACGCCGAGCGCGATCTGGTTGCCGCGATCGCGCGTGAAGTTCCGCAGCAGCCGCGGCCCCATCTGCCCGGCTGCGAGCGACAGCGCCGCGATCATGATCGAGAACACCGTGCCGGCGACACCAATCGTGGAGGACGCGATGGCGCCGAGAAGCGTGCGGGCGCCGGTCGCGCCGCCAGTGTAGAGCCACTCGTCGCGCAGCCAGTCAGCAACGATGGTGCCGCGGTCGATCTCGATCGCCATGAACGCGATGCCGATGCCGAGCAGAACGATCAGAGCCGGCACCAGCCAGAACGTCTCTGCGAGATCGTCGAGCATCTTGCGGAAACGTGCAGTCATGGGTCCTCGATGCGCGTGATCAGAAGCCCTCGCTGGGCGGTGGTGCGTCAGCCAGGAGGGGGCGGGGCGGCGGCGGGGATGAGGCCGCCGCCTGTCAATGGTTCCTCTCCAGGATTGTTCCGCGACCAGCCCTGTCGGCCGTTCCGGTCTTCGCGATCGAGCGCGCTGCCGTGCGGCCAGCCAGGTCGGTCAGAGTGAAAAGGACGTGAGACCCGGGCGATCGGCGGGGACGCCAGCAATCAGAGTACGAGACCGTACGGAGCGGCTTTGATAAGTCGAACCTTCCTCACCCGCATCGGTTCAAGGTCCGCATCACGATCCAATCCAGGAGGACATGGAATGTTTGTACGGCTCATCGCATCGTCATTGTTGGTTCTCGCTGCGTCCCAGGCTCCAGCGTTCGCGCAGGGCAGCAGCTCTCAGGCCGCAACCCAGAACAGTCAGGCGAGCAATTCGGCGTCGCAGCCGATCCCGCAGGAGATCAAGCAGAAGCTGCAGAAGCAGGGCTTCACCGACATCAATGTGGTGCCGGGGTCGTTCATCGTGAGCGCCAAGGACAGCAACAATGATCCGGTGATGATGGTGATCGGGCCGCACTCGCTGACGATGTTCAGCGAGATCAGCCCGCAGAGCCAGACCACCGGCAGCGCCAGCGGTGCGGCGCATTCGGGCGGCAGCTCCAGCACCATGCAGAACGGCAGCGGCCAGAGCAGCAAGTAATCGGATCAATCGTCCGCGGCCGATCGGGCGCGGGTCACACGCTCAGCGTGGCCCGCGCCGCCGCGTGTCGGCAGCGATATCGTCGATGAGTGGACTGCTCGTCTGGCTTGCTGGCCGCGCGGTCATCGCTGACGATTGCACAGAGCAGGGAAGGGCCCCCTTACTGTCAATCCGCCTTGCCCGACAGAGACAACGTCCGCTTCGCGACGAGGCCGAGCGTCGACCCTTGGACGATCACGCTGAACACGACGACTGCATAGGTGGCTGCGAGAATGGGAGCCTTGGCCTCTCCTTCCGGAAGCGACAGCGCCAGGGCGACCGAGATGCCGCCTCGAACACCCGCCCAGGTCAGGAAGGGGATGTTGTGTGCCGAGACGAGCGTGGTCCGCGCCAGGAACAGCAACGGAAGGCTGACAGCGGTCAGCCGGCCGAGCAGCACGATCGGGATGGCCGTTGCGGCCCCCAGCAGCGCCAGCGTGCCGAAGCGGAGCAGAAGAACCTCCAGGCCGATCAGCAGGAAGAGAACCGAATTCAGGATCTCGTCGATCAGGGTCCACAGTCCGAACAAATAGCGTTGGGTCTGCTCGCTCATCGCGTATCGCGGACCGCGATCTCCGATTAATAATCCGGCAGCGACCACCGCGAGCGGCGCGCTGCAATGAAGCCGCAGGGCAACCGCATAGACGGAGGTGACGAGCGCCAGGGACAGCAGAACTTCGATCGCATAGTCATCGATCGCATGCATGGCCCTGTAGGCGATGTAACCGCCCGCCAGACCCAGGAGAATTCCGCCGCCCGCTTCGAACAGCAGCAGCTTGCCAATGTCGACAGCACCGACATCTCCGCCGCCCGTGGCATAGCGAACCAGAATGGTGAACAGGACGATCCCGATGCCGTCGTTGAAGAGCGACTCTCCCTGCATCTCGATCTCCAGGTCGGGTGGAACCCGGATATTCTTGAGCGTGCTCATCACCGCCACCGGGTCGGTGGGACTGATGAGTGCGCCAAAGACCAGGGACCAGGCGAGCGAGATCGGGAGGCCGATTGACTGGCATGCACCGTAGAAGCCGAAGCCGACTACCAAGGTCGATATGCCGGTGCCAAACAGAGCAAGCGTGAGAACCGGAATTGCCCGGCGCTTGAGCTTCTCGAGATCCACGTGGAGGGAGCCAGCGAACAGGAGAAAGCCGAGCATCCCGTTCATCACAACCGAGGTGAAGTCGATCTGCAACAGCGCGTTCGTCAACGGCGCGAACAGGTGGTGGGACGGCGCGGCCACATCGATTGCGACGAGAATGCCTGACACCACAACGCTCATCAACAGGAGGCCGATGGTGTGTGGCAAGGGGCTGTATTTTTGATTCAGCCAGCCGAAGAGTGCCGAGAGCGCCAGCAGGATCGCGCTCAGGTCCAGGAGGGAGAACGCCAATTCACTTTCGCTCCTCTGAGGTGGCGTTGTGCTGCCCGGCGGACGTGGCGAGGCCAGGACGCAGCCCAGACTGTGTCGGCTTGACGGCTAGTGGAGCCACGAACTCATCCCGAGGAAAGCCGGTCCGATATGGTCTGTTCCTCTCGAAGGCTTCACATGCTGGTGCGGTAGCAGGCGCCGCAGTCAAGCCGGGCACATTCCCGGTCACTCCGGCTCGGTGTGCAAACCGGGATTGCCGAATAGGGAGTTCTCGTGGGCGGCTTGGATGACGCGGTGGCAATTACAACTGAGTTCCGCCAAGCAGGCCTCGTTGGTGATTGCAATGTGCTTTCGGCTGCGGCGGATGAGTCCTGCCACCTCCATTTCGGCGAACGTATCGGTGATGCTTGCGCGGCGTACACCGAGGGCTTGCGCGATCAAGCGATGGGTGATGCCGATTTCCGCGCTGTCTGTCCGGTCCCTGGCGACCAAGAGCCATCGCGCGACCCGCTGGTTCAAGCTGTGCCGCGAGTTGCACGCGACGAGTTGGGAGCTTTGAATGAGCGTCGCTTGAACGTACCGCAGCAGCATCTTTTCGATGTCGCGATCAGTGGTGATCAAGTGGATCAGTGCCTCGGTGCGAATACGCAGCGCAGTTCCCGGCACCTGGACCGTGCATGCATGGGGGGAAATCCGCATCCCGAGAACCAGGGGAATGCCGACGAAATCCTTCTTGCCTAGGGTCTGGATTTCGACCTGCAGGCAGTCGCCGGCTCGGGTGCTCACGGATGCAGCGCCGGATTCGATGAAATAGGCGTACTGTATGGGAACTCCACGATCCTGAAGACGCATTCTGGCCGCAAGGTCGACTTTGTCGCAGCGCTCGAGCAGATTCTGGCGGGAGCGATGCGGAAGCCTGCTCAGCAGCGCGTTGCATGTCTCCTGCGGATCGGAGCAAAGCAATCCGTTGGCGTTGATGGTCCGCGGTGGTCCTGCGGTCCACGTGCGATCGTGTATCGTATCGGTTTTCAGCATATCAGTCGTCCTCACCATCGCCATTTGACTATTGATGGTGAGTGCAGGACGCTGATCCCAGTCGGGCTGACGGTGAGGCTCCGTCAGGAAAAACCTGACCCTGGGAGGATCTTTTTTGAGGGATAGATTGACCAGCCAGAAAGCGAGTGCCGCCCGACGATCCCTGGTGCTCCTGGTCATGGCCGCCGCAATTCCCCTGATCCTGTTTGCGGGCTGGGTGGTCTTCCTGAATGCTCGCCAGGCCCGAACCGATTCGCGCCTCGCTGCACTCGAGACGCTCAACCGCGTCGTCGGCCGCCTGTCATCGGAACTGGGCCTCCAGGTCGAAATCGCGGAGACACTCGCGACCTCTGCGAGCCTGGATGCACCGGATCTGGACTCGTTCTACATCGAAGCGCTCCGCATCAAACAGGCAAGGCCGCTTTGGGAGACGATCGAACTCGTCGATCCCAAGGGCAATCAGGTGCTCAATCTGCTGCGGCCCATCGGGGCTGACCTCGGAGCCACTGCGGACCGCGAGAACTTCGAACGGATTTTGACGACCCGCAAGGCGGCCATTGGCGGTATCGGGCCCATCGGCCCCATTTCCGGCAAACGGCTGGTCGCGCTCAGGGCGCCAGTCGAACGGCACGGTGAACTGAAATTCGTGCTGACGGTCGCTCTGGTGCCGGATGCGGTCAGCCAAATCTTGAAGGGCGCCGGCGCTCCACCCGGATGGGTCGGTGTCGTCGTCGATGCAAAGGGCAACATCGTCGCGCGGACAATCGGCGAGGCGTTCGAACTCGGAAGGCCCGCCGGCGCTGCCGTTCGGCAGGCGATTTCGGAAGGATCGGAAGGAAACTACACGGGAACGACTCCGGAAGGCGTCCGCGTCGATTCGATCTTCAAGGAGTTGCCAGGCACCAGCGGCTGGTCCGTTCATCTCGGAATCCCGACGGATGAGCTTGATGCGCCGGTTCGCCGGTCGGCCATCGTGCTTGCCAGTGGAGGTGCCGTCAGCTTGACCTTGGGCATGGCGCTGGTGTGGTTTACCGCCCGCGATATCTCGCAGCGGCGGCTGGAGCAGGAGGCCCAGGCGGCGCTGGCCCTGAAGGCCAGCGAAGAGCGCCGCCGCATGATGGTGGATGCCGCCGACCTCGGCGTCTTCAGTCTGAACGTATCGGCGGGTGAGGTGATTGCGTCGGGACGAGCCCTCCAGATGCTCCAACTGAGCGATGTGGCCGGCCATGAGGACCTGACTCTCGCACTCGATCGCATCGTCGAGGCCATCGAGCCGGCCGACCGCGCTGCGGTCAGGAACGCGCTGCTGCGCTGTCGCGGAGATCAGGCGATCACGGTCGACTTTAGGACGCCGGCACCACAGGCGCGCTGGCTGCGCGTCAACGGCCGCTGCTCGCATCGGTCGGATACAGGTGGAGAGGTCGTTGTCGCCGTTCTGGTCGACATCGACGACAGCAAGCGTGCAGAGCTCGACCGGCAGCGTCTGCTGAGGCGACTTGGCAAGGCGGAAGAGGATGAACGCAAGCGCCTGTCGCGGGAATTGCATGACCAGATCGGCCAGACCGTGACAGGCCTGCTGCTTGGCCTCAAGAACGTCGAGCAGGCGATGGCGCAACTCCCCGGGCAGGCAGCACAGCTCGAAGGCCTGCACGCGTTACAGGTGCTTGCGAGCGACATCGGGCGTGACATCCACCAGATTGCTGCAGATCTTCGTCCCACCGCGCTGGACGATCTCGGATTGTATAAGGCGGTGGAGGCGTTCTGTTCGGAATGGTCTCGACGGCTCGGCGTGAGCACGGATGTACAGACGTTGGGACGGACTGACAGGCTTCCTCCTGAGGTCGAAAGCGCGATCTATCGCGCCATCCAGGAAGCCCTGACCAATGTGGCCAAGCATGCGGGGGCGCGGCATGTCAGCGTCGTCCTGGACCGGCGCGAAGACGAGCTCCGCGTCATCGTCGAAGACGACGGTGAGGGATTTGATCCCAGTCGCCGCGCCAGTCCTGACGGCGCGAGTCAGAGGCTTGGGCTTTCGTTCATCGAAGAAAGAATGTCGCTCCTGGGCGGGACGCTCGCGATCGAAACCGAGCCCCAGCACGGAACGACGCTCTTCATGACCGTGCCGGTAGTCAGCGGGAGTCTGATCTCTTGACGCCGATCCGGATCACGCTCGCGGATGATCATCCTCTCGTGCTCGCGGGGATGAAGGCGCTCCTCGAGCGTGTCCGCGACATGGAGGTTGTCGGCGAGGCCACCGACGCCGAGACCGCGCTCGAGGTCATCGCACGTGAAACACCGGATATTGCGGTTCTGGACATCTCGCTTCCCGTCATCGGCGGCATCGAGCTGGCGCACCGGATTGCGGACAAGGTGCCGTCGGTGCGGATGCTCGCGCTCACGGTCCACGAGGATCGTGCCTATGTCGAACCGATGATGCAGGCCGGCGTGCGCGGATATCTGCTCAAGCGCTCCGCTGCCGAGGATCTCGTACGCGCCATCAGGGCCATTGCCGAGGGCGGCGTCTACCTCGATCCTGCTGTCGCGGAGAAGGTGCTGCCGGCTGCACGGGTCGACGAGTCGAATCCGGGCAAAGCGCATCAGCACGAGCTGACGCCGCGCGAGACCGAAGTGCTGCGTTTCATCGCGCAGGGCTTCAGCAACAAGGAAATCGCTGGGCGCCTCGAGGTGAGCGTGAAGACGATCGAGACGCACAAGTCGAGGGCGGTCGAGAAGCTCGGCCTGTCCACCAGAGCCGACATTGTGCGATATGGCGTTTCGCAAGGATGGCTCGGAGATTTGACCAAATAGGCGGGGCGGTCGCGACAGATTGTCGCTAGCAATGAGACCGCGTGGCTCTCGTCCTCATTCCATCGCTGGTACGCAGCGGTACACTTCAAGAGAACTCGGAGGCGTGACGCGGATTGGTCCTTCGTCAATCGAAACGAAGGAGAACTACATGCGGACCAGAAATGCAGTGCCAACTGCAGCCGTTGCACTCGTCGCGATCCTATCCAGCGCCGATATGGCGTCCGCCGCGACCGTCATCTCCCCAAAGACACCGATCTCTTCGGGAAGCGTCGTCAATGGGTCCAACGTGATCGAAGCGCGCTGGCGCGGCGGTGGCTGGCGCCATGGGCATCGGGGATACGGCGGGCACCATCGCTATGGACGCGGTTACGGCTGGGGTCCGGCGATCGGCGGTCTCGCAGCAGGTGCGGTGATCGGCGGAGCAATCGCCAACAGTCGCGCTCAAGCGGCCGAGACGAACGCTTATTGCTCACAGCGGTTCAAATCCTACGACCCGAGCTCTGGCACCTATCTCGGCTATGACGGGCAACGCCACCCCTGCCCATGAGTAGCGGCCAGATCGTGAGGACGAGTGATCCCTCATGGCACCATCCAAGGCTCCGAACAAATGCACTCACTTACAAGGATCGATAGTATGCGAAACATAACGGCAGCGCTGGCGCTGACAGCCCTGGCATCCACGGCGGCGTTCGGTGAGTCTGCATCGCAGACGACGGCGGCAAATCAGAATAGCCGCCAGGACATCGTCGCTGGCCTCCAGCAGTCCGGCTTCACGAATGTGAAGGTGATCTCCGCCCCGACCGTCATCCAGGCGAAGGACCGGTCGGGCAATCCGATAATGGTCTTCGTGGGAGCGAATGCGATGGACGAACCCGCGACGGTCGGGGCGAGCAATGGCGCATCGGCTGCCGCCGCCTCGGATGCAGCGCCCGGCGGCGCCTTCACGTCAGTTCCGGCGAAAGATGGACTTGGATCGCGGGTGATCGGCCTCGACGTCTTCAACATGGCCAAGCAGAACATCGGCACCATCAAGGACATCGCGTTCAACGAGAACGGTGTCGACGGTTACATTCTGTCGGTCGGCGGCTTTCTCGGCATCGGCGATCAGTATGTGGCCGTTCGTCCGTCGGCGATCAAGATCAAGTATGATCAGAACGACAGGCGCTGGCATGCCTCGATGGACACGACGGCAGAGCAGCTGAAGGCTGCCCCGTCGTTCAAGTACCCGAGCAACATGTAAGCGATAGTGATCCGGAGCGGCGCGAGCGCTGCTCCGGATTCGCTGCAGCCCCTGGCCGATCTGGGTGCTGGATCGACGAAACAACGACCTGGAGGGAAGCTCAATGACGGTCGAAAGCAACGCATGGCGCTCCCGGACGGCGCGCGTTCATGCACCAGTTCAGAGCCGTTTCGGAACGATCTCGGTCAGGAGAACTGCGAGGGCAGCTTCCGTCAACGGCGCATGGTGCGACGTTGCGACCTTGTTTGTCGGGATCTTCCTGTTCTCTTCGCCCTGGGTCCTTGGCTTCGGCGGTCCTGTCACAAATACTTCAACTCAGACGGCCGGCGTGCTGGGGGCTGTCATCGGTGTCACGAGTGTGGCGGCCTTGACGGCGTTCGAAGCGTGGGAGGAATACATTCTCGTCCTGGCGTCGATGGCGGCCATCCTGTCGCCGGCCTTCATCGAACTGCCTGGATCGGCGGCCGTCACGGTGGCGCTGAGCGGCGTCGCAACACTGGCCCTGGCGACGTGGCGACTTTGGCTGCTGCGTCAGACGGCACCGGCCTTGCGCTGAGCGCGGCATCGCCTCCAGAGCTCGCCGAATTGCCGGATGAGATCAATCTAGGCCGACCGTCGCTCCGGCTCGGCCGAGCCGATGCGCTGGCGCTGCCGGATATGCGATGCGTCGAGCAGCATCTGCGCCGCCCACCGATACACGTTTCGTTCCCGGATCAGCTCTCGCATCAGCCGCATGCGGTTGCGCTGTTCGGACGGGGACATCTGCATCGCATGCTGCAAGGCGTCCGCCATGCCGTGCGTATCGTAGGGATTGACGAGCAGGGCCTCGGACAATTCGCGTGAGGCGCCTGCGAAGGTCGACAGGATCAGCACGCCCTGTTCGTCGTCGCGCGCGGCGACGAATTCCTTTGCGACCAGATTCATGCCGTCATGCAGGCTCGACACGACGCAGATGTCGGCGGCCCTGAACAGCTCGAACACCTCATCGGGTTCGTGGTGACGGATGACCAGCCGAATGGGCTCGAAATGCCCCGTCCCATGCTTGGCGTTGATCCAGCCGACCAGCGTCTCGGCTTTTTCCTGCAAGGCGCTATAGGCGCCGAGCTTGCTCCGGGTCGGGGCCGCGGCCTGGATGAAGACGAAGCGGCCGCTCCACTCGGGGTGGCGGGTCAGCAGGTCGTCCACGGCCTTGAGCCGGTCGAGAATGCCTTTGGTATAGTCGAAACGCTCGATCCCGACCGCGATCCGCACGTCCGGCGACAGGCCGAAGCGCCGTTGCACGGAGGCCCGGCAGGATGCCACTGGAGCCTGGTTTGCCAAGGCGGCCGGCGGCCATTCGATCGAGATCGGATAAGGCCTCACCAGCACCTCGTGGCCGCGATAGGTCACGGACATGTGCTCCCTGTCGACGCGGCTTTCCATGAACCGGTCGGCTGCCTCGAGGAAGTTGTTGCAGTGAAGCTGGGTATGAAAGCCGAGAATGGTGCTGCCCAGCAGGCCCTCGATGATGGCGTTACGCCACGGGCAGATGCTGAAGGTCTCGGCGTTCGGCCAGGGAATGTGCCAGAACGTGATGATCGTGGCTTTCGGCAGCCGGTCACGGATCAGGCGCGGCAATAGCGCGAAATGATAGTCCTGCACCAGCACGATCGGATCGTCGCGCGTGGCCTCCTGCACGACGGTCTCGGCGAAACGCTCGTTGACCCTGCAATATTGCAGCCAGTCGGCTTCCCGGAAGGTGGGGCGAACGAAGGCGATGTGGCAGAGCGGCCATAGGCCCTCATTGGCGAGACCGTAGTAGTAACCCGTCTGTTCCTCCTCGGTCAGCCAGACCCGGCGCAACGTATAGGCCGGATCGGCCGGAGGAACTTGCAGGCGATCGTGCCGGTCGACCGTGTCGCGGTCGGCAGAGCCCGAACCATGGGCGATCCAGACGCCGCCGCACGCCCGCATCACGGGTTCGAGCGCGGCGACCAGTCCGCTTGCAGGGTTCTGCAGCACGGTGCCGTCGTCTGAGCGGTTGTGGATGTAGGGCTCCCGGTTCGAGACGACGATCACTTGCGAATCCGGCAGTCGCTCGTCGAGCAGGCGGTGCAGCGTCTTGGGCGACCAGTCGACATTGATGTCGCTGCCGAAGCGGCGCTCGGCGCGCAGCTCCGTCAAGGTGGCGTGCACTGCGCGGCCGATGGGAGAGCCGCTGAACGGCGTCGATGGCTCGCCGGCGACGGACGGGCCTTGCAGAATGTTTCGAATGGAGCGCGCCCAGGAACGGGTCAGGGCGGATATGACGGCGAAAGCGAAGAGGCCGAGCCCTGCCGCGATCCCGCCGAGGGCCAGGGCGGCATAGACGCGCGCCTCGGCCGCGCGTTCGTCGACATAGGCGAGATCGTGGATGACCAGGAGGTCTCCGGCGGCCTGCGGAGCGTTGACCGGGAAGATGCCGACATTGATGCGGCGGCCGGAGCTGCTGGTGTCAAAGGTCCGGCGCTTGTCACGGTCGACGACCTGACAGGTGATGCCCCGCGGAAAATCCTTGGTCGCATAGCGCAGCTCGCCGCCGGGCGTGCAGAAGCCGAGGGCAAGGATGCGTTCGTCCTCGGTGATGCGCTCGAACAGCGCGCCGATATCGGCCTGTTGAGGCGAGGCCGCTGCCGCCACGATCCGATCCCTGACGGATCGAAACACCAGCCGCGAGCGCAGATCGACGTCCTGCCGCGACCAGCTTTCGATCAGGACAGAGGCGAGAATGACGAGGCCGGCCACGACGATCGCGACGGCAACGGCCGTCAGCGCGAGATATTTCGCTGCCGGGCGGCGCATGAGCTGACCTGCAGACCGGATCATTCGTCCGGCCGGAAGCATGGAGCGGCGGGATATGGGACGTCTCCTAATCTGGGTCGCTTGAGCCGTGCGCCTTGCGGCCCGCGTTCTTCTGAACGATTGCCGTCAGAATGAGGCCGAAGGTGACCAGCCGAGGGACGTAGTACATCGGCTCGGTCGTGTCGGACACGGCGACGGCTGCGAGAACAAACCGCGAGCCGGCGTCGACCGCAAAGGCGGCCGAGAACAGCAGGAAGAAGCGGTCGCCGGTTCTCCTCCAGAACTTGAGGAAGAACAGAGCGACGACGAGAGAGCAGGCGGCGACGCTGCCGCCGAGCACCGGACCGAGATGTGCCATCTACTCCGATTCCCAGACGAGGCCATAGATCAGGACCAGCATGGCGCCCAGCGCGATTGCGTTGCGGACGGGTGACAGATCCGCTGCGGGCAGGATGATCTTGTCGATCCACAACGCGATGTTGTTCAGCGTCAGCCCGAGAAAGGACACCGCGCTCCAGAGCAGAAGGCGCGACTTGAAGCGGACGTAGGCGCGGGCGAGCAGGCCCGTGCACAAGGCGCTCGTCAGCGCGCAGAGCGTGTAGATGACGCCAGCCATGCTAGCGGTCCTTGCGCCACTTGAAGGCATCCGAGAAGGCGTTGATGCTTCGAAGCTTGCCATGAATGAGGTTCGTGATCGGGATGAGCTGATGCCGGTACGCCTCGGCAAACTCCGCCACGAGGGTGGCGCGCTCGGGCGACGACTGGAACTGATAGAGGCCGTCGCTCTCATGAAGAAAGCCATCGCGATGAAGTTCGGTCAGGGGGATGGCGATTTCTCGTTCGGTGGCATAGAGACGCTTGGCCATGTCGGCGGCAGCCCAGCGTTCCTGCGGATGAGCATGAAGAAACAACAAGGCTTCCATCTGGGCGACAGTGTGAATGTGCTTCAGGATGAAATCCTGAATGGTCCTGGCCAGGGGCTGTATGGGCATGAAGCGTCGAGATCTCGGTGGCCCGCAGATTGGTGCAAGATCGACAGCGGATCAAGAACTCTCACAGACGCTTGAGTCGGCAGTTTGGTTTCGCAGCCATGTTCCCGCCATGCCGCACACACGCGCGTGAAAGTTGGTACGCGCGCGTACCAACTGCGGAGCCGCTGCGGACGTCTGCTGCGAAGGCACCTGATGCGAGGCGCCGAGTCGCATGGCGGTAGGCCACCGGTCCTTCGCGAATCGGCGGTCGGTCCGGCAGCGCACCTCTTGCTGGATGCGCTGCCGGGACGATGAGATCTGGTGGCGAGGGTCGCAGCGATCAGCGAGCAACGCCGCTCGTATCGACCGCGTCGCCTACCAGCGATGGTGCGCGCGAATGATGCCGTGGTGGTGACGCCGCCATGGCCGCGGCTGCCAGCCATAGCTGTTTCGCCAATGCGGCCGGACCGTGTAGCCCCAGGGAGCGGCGCCGTAGCCGTAGGCGGTGTAGAAGCGAGGGCCGCCGCCCCATCCATATCCGCCCCAGTAAGGTCGGTAGGCGTAGCGGGGGTAGTAGGCCGGCCCGTACGAGTAGCCGTAGCCATAATAAGTCGGATACGGCTCGTAGTAATAGGGAGCGGCAAAGGCGGAGCCGATGAGCGCGCCGGCGAGAAGACCGGCGCCGATCCCCCAGCCGCCACGCCAACGGACTTCCGTCACGTCGCTTCGCATGCTGGAAGCTCGTTCGAGCGGTTTGGCAGCTGCCGAAAGCGACGTCAGCGGGGCCGCAGTGGCGCTGGTGACCTGCGTGATTGCCAACAAGCCGGAGAAGGATAGTGCCAAGCCAACACTGCGCATCTGTTGCTACTGTCTTCATCTTCCGTACGGATCGATACCCTCTCCAACGCAGCTCGCCGGCCTCAATGCTCCTGTTGCGTGCGATGACGTTGGCGGTGGAGAGGCTCATGCTCTGTGAACGACGGATCATCGCCCTGACGGCGAGGCTGGCGCGGCACCGGACCGGATCTCGACGGACCAACTGGTTGCTGCGCGCGAACGTCGTCCGAGCGTGAAAGAAAACGATCCATCTCCTCAGCTGTTGCGCCCGCGGACGCTTTCTTCAGCAGGTCGCGGCGTGCGGTCCCGGCCGGCAATTCCTTCGCTGCGGCATGGGCCTGCGCCGCGAATTCCAGCAGCCGCTCCCGAAGCGATGAGGTCGGGGAGGTGCGCTTGCGTCTTCTGCTCATCGAGGAACTCCGTCGAGCCTGCCGACGATCGACGTGCCGAATGGGCGGATCGTTGGCTTCCACCGCCCTTCAACAATTCAGCACGGATGTCGACGCAAAGGCGCGACGGTTCTTGGTACGCGTCCGTACGGGCACATCGGCCGGATTGAGGCCGGCCAATCGTCGGCAGGGGAAGTCTACCTCAGCGCACCATCGTCGCGATCACGCCGGGGTCGAAGCCTGGAGCCGTGTCGCATCGGGCCGGACGGAGCAGACGCTCCGCCGGCAACACTGCCGCGAGACGATGCCTCACATCCCAGGCGGCATCTTGTCGTACGTGGGGAGCGCGCCGGACGGGGCGTCCCAGCTCGGCGCTCGCGTGGTCCAGACATGCATCTGTGGCTTGAACACCTCGAGGTCGTCCAGGCTCGATGCGCGCAGGAACAGCATGCCGGGCAGAGCGGGGTTCGTCGAGAACACCGGGGCGCCGCATTCCGGGCAGAACGCCCGCGTGACGGGATTGCCGCTGGCAGACGGCCTGACATAGGCCTTCGTCGTCCCGGTCATGCTGACATGATCCGCCGGGACCGCCAGGTGTGACGAATGCCCCGTGCCGCTGCTGCGGCGGCAGTCTTCGCAATGGCAGTGGCCGGCCATCATCGGCTCGGCGGTGCAGGTGTAGCGGACGCGGCCGCAGAGGCAGCCGCCGGAAAATGTCGTCGCCAAGGTCTGGTCTCCCGTTCGCGCTTTGTCGATGGACGCCCACAGATGCTCTCCGGCAGAATATGTTCAAGAACATATTCTGCCGGCTGCTACCGTTGTGACGGGAGACGTCACCTTGCCCTATCGACCGGAACACAAGGCCGAAACGCGCGCGCGCATCGTCGAAAACGCGCGCCTGCTGTTCAACCGGCACGGCTACGACAAGGTGACTATCGACATGGTGATGGAGGCGGCGTCGCTGACGCGTGGCGGCTTCTACAGCCATTTCCGCAACAAGCAGGAGCTGTTCGCCGCAGCCGTCTCCAGTTTCCTGATGGGGCGGGGCGCGCGTTGGCGCGCCGAGGCTGGGGTCGATCCGATCGACCCTGGTCTGGAGGATGCAGCGAGTATGCTCCGAAGCTATTTGTCGCCGGCGCATCTCGGCGAGCTCGAAGGCCAATGCCCGATGATCGCGCTGCCGTCGGACATCGCGAGGGCAGAGCCGCAAGTTCAGACGGCGTACCAGGAGCTGCTGAAGGCGATGATAGGGCTGTATGAAAGATCCATCCCCGAGCCGCGCGATGACCGCCGCACCACTGCACTGGCATTGGCGGCGCTCAGCGTGGGCGGCATGGTGCTCGCCCGGACGATCCCCGACGCGGTGCTCGCCGCCGAGGTTCGTGAGGCGGCGTTCGAAAAGGCTCTGGCCATGCTGTCGCCCGCCTCCGATGGAAGCCAACGCATCCGATGAGTTTGACGACCATTGGCTCACGGCCGCTTCCATGATCGACGGCGCGAGAGCAAACAGCCAAGTCGTCCGGGAGCGAGGCTCGCGTCTCAGGGAGAGCTTTACGCAGCGCCGGGAGCGCCTTCGGCCAACGCGGCTTCGACGAAACGTGCGAATTCGCGCGCCTTGGCGCTCGCGAGGCGGCCTGCCGGGAACACCGCCCAGAGATCGAGCGGCGGCAGGCTCCAATCATTCAACACGCGGCGCACGGCGCCGCTGGCGAGCTCCGGGCTGAACATCCAGTCCGATGCGATGGTCAGGCCCATGTCCGCGAGCACCGCAGCCCGCAGCCCCTCTGCTGCGCTCACCTTGATGCGCCCATGCACCGGAACCGACACCTCGGCGCCGTCGCGCGTGAACGACCAGACGTTCGGAAGCTGACTGTAGATCACCGCCTCATGCTCCGCGAGATCGGCGGGACTCCGCGGCTCGCCCGCGCGCGCGAGATAGAAGGGGGTGGCCAGGACCGAGCGTCGGCCGGTCGCAAGCTTGCGGGCGACTGCGGACGAGTCGGCCAGCGCGCCCATGCGCAGCGAGACGTCGATGCCTTCGGCCACGAGGTCGATCACCCGGTCGTCGAGGATCACGTCGATGTCGAGCTCGGGATGCCGGTCGAGAAAGCGCGGCAGCAGCGGCACGATGTGCAAGCGCGCGAAGGTCGTTGCAGCGGAGACGCGCAGGCAGCCCGAGAGTCCGGCGCCCGCTCCACGCGCCGTGAGCTCGGCCTCATCGGCCTCTTGGATCGCGGCCTTGGCCCGCTCGTAGAAGCGCTGCCCGGCCTCGGTCGGCGTCAGTCCGTGCGTCGAACGGATCAGCAGGCTGACCTGAAGCCTGTCCTCGAGCTGTGCGATGGTCTTCGACACGGCGGGCTGGCCGACATGGAGGTGCCGCGCCGCGGCCGAGAAGGAGCCCGTTTCCACGACCCGCACGAATGTCGCCATCGCCTGATATCGGTCCAACGTCATTCCTCCCTGGAATGAGCGTTATCGCTCATGGCCCGCTGCCCTGTCGAGCGGTCAAGGCGCATCAATCCGCTGTGCTGACTGATCAATCCGATCACCGGTAGCCGCTGCAGGCGCACATCGGGCTGGTGTCACGGTCCTGCCCAGGCGGCTGCATTCCAGGAGAGGACGGCTCATGCTCGACGTCTATGCTTTTGCCACGCCCAACAGCGTCAAGGTGCCGGTCGCGCTGGAGGAGCTCGGGCTCGACTATGCGCTGCACGGCGTGAACGTCCGCAAGGGCGAGCAGAAGGCGCCCGATTTTCTCGCGCTCAACCCGAACGCCAAGGTGCCGGTGCTGGTCGATGGCGATCTGGTGCTGACCGAGTCTGCCGCCATCCTGGTCTACCTCGCCGAGAAGACCGGACGCCTGTTGCCGGGCTCGGGCGAGGGCAGGGCGCGCGTGTTCGAGCAGCTCTTTTTCCACGCCTCAGGCTTAAGTCCCGCGTTCGGCCAGTCCGGCTTCTTCCGGCGCTTCGCGGCCGAGCCGCAGCCGATCGCGATCGAGCGCTTCTCGAGCGAGGCCAGCCGCACGGTCTCGATCCTCGATGGCGTCCTCGCCCGGCACCGCTTCGTCGCCGGAGAGGCGCTGACGATTGCCGACATTGCCCATTTCGGCTGGCTGTGGCGGCGCGAATTTGCCGGTGTCAGTCTCGAGGACACGCCCAACGTCCGGCGCTGGTACGCCGATATCGAAGGCCGGCCGGCCGTTCAGCGGGCCATTGCGCGCGTCAGCGCGCTCGTTCCTGCCGCCTGAGCGATGGCGCTCGCCGGGCTATTCCCGCGTGGAATGAACGATAGTCGCACGGCGCCGCTGCTGCCCCGTTCTTCAAACCCTCACCCTTCCGCCAGTTGAACCTCAGGAGAAACATCCATGACCCTTCAGTCCAGGCTCGATGCCTTCAAGGCCGATTTCGAAGCAGGCAAGCCGCCCTACAATGTGCCGCCGTCCGTGATCGAGACGATGCACCGCGCCACCGCGGAGCTGATCGCCAGCGGCGCCGCGGCGCGCGCGCTGAAGGCGGGCGATACGGCGCCCGCCTTCACGCTCAACGATCCCGAGGGCCAGCCGGTGTCCTCGGCGGATCTGCTCGCCAAAGGACCGCTGGTGGTGAGCTTCTATCGCGGCGTCTGGTGCCCCTATTGCAACATGGAGCTGCAGGCGCTGCAGGCGGCTCTGCCCGCGTTCGAAGAACTCGGCGCCAGCCTCGTTGCGATCTCGCCACAGACGGCGGCCAACAGCCGCAAATCGGTGCGCCAGAACGAACTGCGTTTCCCGATCCTGTCTGACGTCCGCAATGATGTCGCCGCCGCCTTCGGCCTGCGCTTCGCGTTGCCAGACTATCTCGTCGATCTCTACAAGAGCCTGAAGAACGACCTGCCGGCGTTCAACGGCGATCCGGGCTGGACGCTGCCGATGCCCGCCCGCTACATCATCGGGCAGAACGGCAGGATCCTCTATGCAGAGGTGAATCCGGACTACACCCGCCGGCCAGAGCCCGAGGACATGCTGCCGGCACTCCGCCGCGCGTCTGCCGTCGCCGTCTAGCCGAACCCGCACGTCTCCCGATCGACAATGGTTCTCGCGAGGTCCTCATGACGCGTACTTTCCTCATCACCGGCGCGAGCAAGGGCATCGGCCGGGCGCTCGCCGATCGTCTGACGCAGGACGGGCACGAGGTCGTCGGCCTCGCGCGCAGCGCGGCAGCGGACTTCCCCGGCACGCTCGTCTCGGCCGACCTCGCGGATGCCCGCGCGACCGGCGAGGTGCTTCGCGAACTCGTTGTCCGTTTCCGCGTCGACGGCGTGGTGAACAATGTCGGCCTGGTCCGCCCCCAGCGGCTCGGCGCGGTCGAGCTGTCCGCGCTCGACGAGGTGATGCGGGTCAATCTGCATCCGGCGCTGCAGGCCGTGCAGGCCGTGCTTCCAGGCATGATGGAGCGAGGCTGGGGACGCATCGTCAACATCTCCAGCCTGACGGTGCTCGGTTCGATCGAGCGCACCGCCTATGCTGCGGCCAAGGCAGCGCTGGTCAGCTTCAGCCGCAGCTGGGCGCTCGAGCTTGCAACCACCGGCATCACCGTCAACGCGGTCTCGCCGGGACCGACCGAGACCGAACTGTTCCGCGCCAACAATCCGCCCGGCAGCGATGGCGAGCGTCGTTACCTCGCGGGTGTCCCGATGAAACGGTTCGGCCGGCCGGAGGAGGTCGCCGCCGCCATCGCCTTCCTGTTGTCGGAGGGGGCTGCCTTCATCACCGGCCAGACCCTCCACGTCGACGGCGGCGCCTCGATCGGCAAGGCGGCGTTCTAGAGCTTGTCTAGCTCTGCGAGCCAAGATCGATTCGAGCCGGCGTCACTTCTCGGTCAAGGCCGCGACGGGCTGCCACGCGGTGTCGTCGGCATCGGCGAGCATGCGCCTGCTGCGCTCCAGCATCACGGTCGCGGGGCCGTCGTGGGGACGGTCCATCAGCACCTGCGCAAATCCGGCCGCGGCGCCGGCGAAGTCGCGAACGCGATAGCGCGCCAGAGCGCGCTCATAGGTGATGATCCAGTTCGGACGCTGGCCGGCCGGTGCATCTGCCGCGGGCGCGACCAGCTCATAAGCCGCCAATCCCTGCTCGCGGCCGTAGACGCCGATGCGGTCGACCTCGCGGACGATGATCGATCGGCCGACGCTGTTCGCGGTGGCCTCTCCCATCAGCGCCGTCGTGCCGTAGGCCTTGTTGGCGCCTTCCAGCCGGCTGGCGACATTCACGGCGTCGCCGATCACGGTGTAGTTCAGCCGCAGCTCGGAGCCGATATTGCCGACCAGCATGCGGCCGGTGTTGATGCCGATCCGGATCCGCAACTGCTGTCCGAGATCGTCGACGAGACCGGCCTCGGCGATGGCACGCTGGCAGGCGAGCGCCGCGAGACAGCATCGCAGGGCGTGATCGGACTGCGGCTGTGGCGCGCCCCAGAAGGCCATCACGGCGTCGCCGATGAACTTGTCGATCGTGCCGCCATGCGCGACGACGACTTCGGAGACCAGGTCGAGATAGCGCGACAGCAGCCCGACGATGCCGTCGCCCATGCGCTCCGACATTCCGGTGAATCCGGCGATGTCGATGAACATCACGGTGAGCTCCTGCAGCGTTCCGCCGGGCTTCGCCTCGACGCCCTGCCGCAGCAGTCCGCGCACCAGATCGGTCGGGATGAACTTGCGGAACGCCGAGAGGCCCGACGCCATTTCGGCGATGGCGCCCGACAGGCTGCCGATCTCGCGCAGCCGCGACGGATGGCGGCGCACCGCTTCGAGCGCGAACGCCTCGACGTGGCGCAATTCGCCGACGACGCGCGCGAGCGGGACGGCGATCATGGAGCGCACCAGGATCGCCGAGGCGATGGCCGCGAGCGCGGCGCCCGCCACCAGCATGAGGATCAGCCGGTGCAGGGTGGCCTGGACGGGTCCGAGAAACTCGGCTTCCGGAAGCACCGTCACCAGCCGCCAGCCCGGGAACGGCAGCGGCGTCACCGTGGTCTCATAGGCCTCGGCCGCATCGACGAGACGGCTGCGCCAGGCCTCGTCCATCTTCTGCGCGATGGCCATGCCAACCGCCTGACGCGCCAGAGGCAGCAGCGCCGGCTGCTCAGCCTGCGCGGGGTTGATCTCGTCAGCCTTCGCGTCGGGCGACGCCACCAGCGCACCGCTGCCGTCGAAGATGAAGGCGGCCCCGGTGCGGCCGACCTCCAGCTGAGAAAGGAAGCGCGACAGCCGCGTATACTCGATGATGATCGCCAGCACGCCCTGCCGTTCCTGGTACACGTCGATCGGCCCGGCGAACGCGATCGCCGCACGCTCGCCGGTCGGATGCTCCGTGATCTTGAACCAGGCCGGACCGTCGGCCGCGATCGCGGCCTTGAACCAGGCCTGGTCCGTGACGCGGAAATCGGTTGGCACGAATCGTCGGCTGGAGAATTCGATGTCGCCGGGGACGACGTCGTATTCGTCGATGCGGCGCTCGCCCGCATGATCGGTCAGCGAGATTTCCATCATCTCCAGCCGGCGATCCCCGAGCTTGTGAGCCGCGAAGAACGCGCCATCGGGCCAGCCGAACGCTGCCCAGGAAATGGTCGGATGCGACTGCAGCTGGGACAGAAAGACGAACTCGCGCTTGTCGGCCTCGCGGGTCTCGAGCACGTTCTGCAGAAACAGGGTGCGGATCGCGGTGTGCGCCGCGTGCGCTTGGTCGACGATCGATGCGACCTCCTTGCGGACGGCGGCGACGATCTGGTCGTTGATGGTCGACGCCAGCTGGCGGCTGGTCGCGTCGGCCGTCCGCCACCACACCAGGCTGCAGGCGACCGCGGTGAGCAGGATGGCGGCCAGCACCATCGCCGAGACCACCACGCGAATGCTGACGGTAACTCCGTAGGCGGTGGACCGAGCTTTCCGATGCGACGTGTGCGGAGCCATCGTCCATCCTCCATGCCCGGCCGACATGCCTTGATCGCCTTACGTCTCGACGGCTTCGCTCGTTACGTCAGGTCTTTGCACGCCATGCGCCGAGCGGGCCAATGCGCATTCGCTCACGTCGCCATAGACACAAGGCATTGGCGCGCGGCCATCGGCTCCGGACTAATTCATCCCGGCGCAGCACGACGCGGGCGCATGTCGAATGTCTCACGGATCTGTGATCGGGCCGTTGCTAACGACGGTCCCGATCGCTCCGAAGGAGACAGTGCAATTCGCCGGTCCGGGCGAAGCAAACCGAGAGGAGACTTGAATGTCCACCAAGACCACCATCACCTCGCTCGCGCTGGCGGGCGCCGTCTCGACCGCACTCGCCTCGCTCGCCGCCGCCGGGCCGCTGACGAAGGCCGAGGTCGATGCCGCCGTCGCCGCGAAAAAGGAGAAATGTTTCGGCGTCGCCTTGAAGGGCCAGAACGACTGTGCCGCGGGCCCGGGCACGACCTGCCAGGGCACGTCCACGACCGACTACCAGGGCAACGCCTGGAAGTTCGTCGCCGGCGGCACCTGCGCCAATATCGAGCTGCCCAACGGCAAGCGCGGATCGCTGAAGCCGATCTGAGCTGGCGACGAACAGGGGCAGGGAAGAACAGCATGACACATGCGGTCGCGTTGCGGGAATCTATCCCCATGCCCCTGTGCTGCCCTCCGCCGCTCGGGGGTGTGGCAGGGACCTGCTTCAAGCATGAGCATCTCCCCGCCATTCTCGGAGAGCCGCCGCAGCGCGGCTTCTTCGAGGTCCACGCCGAGAACTACATGGGCGCCGGCGGCCCGCCGCATCATGCGCTGGAACGTCTCCGCCGCGATCATGCGCTGTCGCTGCATGGTGTCTGCATGTCGATCGGCGGGCCTTCGCCCGTCGACCGCGATCATCTGGCCCGGTTTCGCGCGCTCGTCGCGCGTTACCAGCCGACGCTCGTCTCCGAACATCTGGCGTGGTCGACGCATGCCACCAGCTTCTTCAACGATCTGCTGCCGCTGCCCTACACCGCGGCAACGCTGGCGCGGGTCTGCGACCATGTCGACGAGGTCCAGGAGGCTATCCGGCGACCGATCCTGCTGGAAAATCCCGCCACCTACGTCACCTTCGCTGACTCCACGATCAGCGAAACCGATTTCCTTCGCAGCGTTTCGCAACGCACCGGCTGCGGCCTGCTGCTCGACGTCAACAACGTCTTCGTGTCCGCGACCAATCACGGCTTCGCGGCACTGGACTATTTGAATGATTTTCCGCTCGCGATGGTCGGCGAGATCCACCTCGCCGGCCATGCCGAGCAGCGCGACGACGATGGCGATGTGCTGCTGATCGACAGCCATGACGGACCGGTGGCCGACGCCGTCTGGAAGCTGTTCGAGCTCGTCATCGCCCGGAGCGGACCGCTGCCGACCCTGGTCGAGTGGGACAGCAACATCCCGGAATGGCAGGTGCTCAAGGCCGAGGCGGCCGCGGCGCAGCGCATTCTCGATCGAGCGGCCGAGGGCACGCGCCATGCAGCCTGACGCATCGTTCGACTACGCAGGGGCGTTTGCCGCGGGCCTGCTCGTGCCGGGTGCGGCGGCGCCCGCCGGCGTCACCGGGCCTGGCGGCAGGCCTGCGGGCCGACGCTATGACGTGTACCGCAACAACGTCACCGTGAGCCTGCTCAATGCGCTGGCCGCGATCTATCCGGCGGTGCAGCGGATCACGGGCGAGGCGTTCTTTCGCGAGATGGCGCGCAGTCATCTGCGGCAGACCCCGCCGACATCACCGCTGCTGTTCGCATATGGTCGCGACTTTCCAAGCTTCATCGAGATCTATCCGCATGCGGCGGAGCTGCCGTGGCTCGCCGACGTCGCGCGGATCGAGCGCGCCTGGCTGGACGCCTATCACGCCGCCGACGCCGCGCCGCTGTCGCCGGCAGCGCTGTCGATGATCCCGCCGGATCGGCTCGCCGAGGCCATTTTCATTCCGCATCCCTCCACGCGGCTCGTCCGCTCAACCTTCGCCGCGGTGACGATCTTTGCCGCCAATCGGACCACTGAGCACACAGGACGCATCGATGCCTCGACCGCCGAGGACGCTCTCGTGGTCCGGCCAGAATTTGACGTCGAGGTCCGGCGGCTGCCGCTCGGCGGGGCGATTTTCGTCGCCGGCCTGATCGCCGGCCGGCCGCTCGGCGAGGCCGCTGCGCATGCCTTCGCGGCCGATCCGCGGTTCGACCTCGCCGCCAACATCGCAGGCCTGATTGAGGCCGGCGCCTTCACATCCGTCACGTCGGGACATCCATGATGACTACAGAGCAACGGTTTGCAGCCAGTTCAAACCTTCCATCACTCGGCGCGCTCGCCGATCGAGCGAAGCAGCTCGTGCAGATGATCGCGCCGCCTTCGGTGGCACAGCTCGTGCTGCGGGTCGCGCTGGCGGTGCCGTTCTGGCGATCGGGGATTCTGAAATGGGACGGCTTCCTGAAGCTGAGCGACACCGCCGTGACCTTGTTCACCGACGAGTTCATGCTGCATCTGCCTGGCGGTCCCTATCATTTCCCGGCTCCGAACGTGATGGCCTTCATGTCCGGCTGCGGCGAGATCATGTTTCCGGTGCTGCTGGTGCTCGGTCTGGGAACGCGGTTCGCGGCACTCGGCCTGCTGTTCATGACCGCAATCGTCGAGCTCACTGTGCCCGATGGCTGGCCGCTCCACATCACCTGGGCGGCGATGGCGCTTGCGCTGATGGCGCATGGCGGTGGACGGATCTCGCTTGATCACTTGATGTGTGCTTGGCGAAGCCGGAGCTGATCGACGTTCGTCCAAGAATTCATGTGCGCATCGAAGCCGCGTCCGACCGGACACCGCTCGTCTCCCTGTTCGTGTAGCTCGCGGCGGCGTCTTCACTCCGCCGCGATCGGCAACTCGGCCATGTGCTCGTGCAGGACCACGCCCGAGAGCGCGTCGAACTCGCCGATCCACGGCTTCCGCTGCAGCACGGATTGGGTATGGGCGTAGCCGGCGTCCCAGCGCTGAATGATGCCGGAGGGACTGAAGTCGATGTCCTTGGTATGGGTCTCGTGGTCGAGCTGCGGCGCGAGAAGGCGCACGACATGCATCGTCGTCGAACAGCCGTAGCTGATAAGCTCCCGGACGGCCGGGTCGTTGCGCTCGTGCTCCGGCAGGCGCGCCGCCAGCTGGCTGATGACATGGCGGAGTCGGTGCGCTTGTTGCTGGCGCGCAATCTGGCTCACGATGCGGCTGGAGTATTGCACGTCCTTGTGACGGTTCAGCACCTCGGCCATCGTCGTCGGCTCGGCTCCCACCGGATTCCAGAGATGGACGGCGAAGATCAGCGAGTTCCTGCGCGGATTGTCGTCGAACACGGCTTCGGTCGGCGTGTTCGAAAGAATGCCGCCGTCCCAGTAGAGCTCGCCGTCGATGCGGATGGCGGGAAAGGCCGGGGGCAGGGCGCCGGAGGCCATGACATGCTTCACCGTCAGCTCGCCGTCGCGGCTGTCGAAATAGCGCATCTGGCTGGTCCGTACATGCGCCGCACCGACGGTCAGGCGAGGCGCACAGCGGTTGATCAGGCCGAAATCGACCAGATCATTCAGTGTCCGTTCCAGCGGGCTGGTTGAATAGAAGCCCGCATTGTCGGCCCCGAGCGGGTAGGAATAACCGGCATGGGCGAGCGGGTTGGGACGAAAGAAGCCTGGAATGCCGCTGGTGATCGTCGACCAATAGGACAGGCGTTCGTTGAATCCCGGAAAGGCGCTGCGCAGAGTCCAGACGGGAGTCTGCTCCATCCGCTTCCAGAATTCGCGCAGCCGCGACAGCCGTTTGTCCGGCGCATTGCCGGCGATCAGGCTGGCATTGATGGCGCCGATCGAGGTGCCGATGATCCAGTCCGGCTGGATGCCTGCTTCATGCAGCGCCTGGTAGACGCCGGCCTGGTAGGAGCCGAGCGCGCCGCCGCCTTGCAAAACCAGCACGGTCTGTCTCGGCTCCTCGTTGACGGCGTTTGCAGCGTGTACGGCTTTCATGTGCAGCTCCCTCGCCATGTCCAAGTCAGGTTCTGAGGCCATCGACGTCTCAATGGGCGGTCCAGCCGCCGTCGACCGGCAACGCTACTCCGGTGATCGAGGCCGCGGCGGCGCTCGACAGGAACACGGCCAGGGCGCCGAGTTCATCGACCGTCGCAAAGCGCTTGTTCGGCTGCTGGGCCAGCAGCACGTCGCGGATCACCTGGTCGCGCGAGATGCCGTGGGCCTTGGCCTGTCCGTCGATCTGCGCCTCGACCAGCGGCGTGGAGACGTAGCCGGGGCAGATCGCATTGCAGGTGATGCCAGCCTCGGCTGCTTCGAGCGCCGTCACTTTGGTCAGGCCGACGATTCCATGCTTTGCCGCGACATAGGCGGCCTTGAACGGCGAGGCGACCAGCCCATGAGCAGAGGCGACGTTGATGATCCGGCCGAAGCCGTTCTGGCGCATCGCCGGCAGCGCCAGGCGCGTGGTGTGAAAGGCCGACGACAGGTTGATCGCGAGGATCTGGTCCCACTTCTGTGGCGGGAATTGTTCGAGCGGCGCGACATGCTGGATGCCGGCATTGTTGACGAGGATGTCGAGCCGGCCGGATCGAGCGATGGTCGTTTCGATCATCTCGGCGATGGAGTCCGGGCTCGTCATGTCGGCCGGGGAGTAGTTCGCCCTGACGCCGCATCTGGTCGCGATCTGCTCCCGGGTCATTTCGATGTCTTTTGCATCGCCGAAGCCGTTCAGCACGATGTCGGCGCCGGCCTCAGCGAGAGCGCGTGCGATGCCGAGCCCGATGCCGCTGGTCGATCCGGTCACCAGCGCCACCTTGCCTGCGAGGAGGCTGGTGGTAACCGGAGACGGCATCTGCGCAGTAACGTTCATGGCTGATCCCTCGTAAGATGTCTTGGCGAGCGGACGCCGTGGGGTGTCCGATGTCGCTCACAGTCTGAGGGGCCGGCGGGTGAGATGGAAATGCTGCATGGCTTCCGAAACCATAGGCCGGCGCTATTGCAGCTCGGATGTCCTTCAACTCGGTTTTTGCTATCCATTCACGAGACACAGGAGCAGGGAGGCGATCGATGGAGATGCACCAGGTCCGCTATTTCCTCGCCGTCGCACGGCTGCTCAACTTCACGAGGGCCGCGGAGGAATGCAATGTCACGCAGCCGTCGCTGACGCGCGCGATCAAGCAGCTCGAGGCAGAACTCGGCGGCGATCTGTTTCGGCGTGAACGGCCGTCCGCCCAGCTGACCGAGCTCGGTCAGCGCATGCACCCGCTCCTGCAACAGTGCTACGACGCCGCGCTCGGAGCCCGCTCGCTGGCGTCCTCGTTCAAGAGTGGTGAGGTCGGCGCCTTGCGGATCGCGCTCACGCATTCGATCGACCTCGCGTTGCTGATCCCGCACCTCGAACAGATCAAGCGGCAGTTCAACCGGCTGGAGTTTCGCTTTCTGCGCGGCGATAGCCGCGAGGTCGCGAACTATCTGAAGAAGGGCGAGGCCGAACTCGGTGTTGCCGCCGAGATCGACGAGAGCTGGGATCGGCTCGATGTCTGGCCGCTGTTCACCGAGCATTTCGAACTCGTCGTGCGGACGGATCATCCTCTCGCCGGCCGCAACCCGGTCGAGATCGATGATCTGCGGGCCGAGCAGCTCTTGAGCCGGACCTATTGCGAGCACCGCAACCGGATTTCCGACAGTCTGCGCGAGCACGGCCTCGACATCGACCGCAGTCATGAGATCAGCTCGGAGCGCGATCTCATCGAGCTCGTCCAGGCCGACATCGGTGTTGCGATGATGCCCCACACCTCGCTGGTCCCCGATACGCTGAAGCGCACCGCGATCGCCGGTCTCGATGCACGGCGGACCGTGAATCTCTACGGCGTCGCCGGCCGCCAGCGCACGGCCGTGGCCTCGGCCGTCATGCGGATGCTTCGCGGCGCCGACTGGCGCAGCATTGCGGGCTGAGACGAGCGCTCAGTTCGCCCGGCTCAGCGCCGCGACCAGGTCCTCGACATCCATGCGCCGGCGGAAGTCCGGATCGACGAAGCGCGACGCCACCACGCCGTCGCGGCCGACCACGAACACGGCGGGAATCGGGAGCATCCAGCCGTCATTGCCGTGAAACCTCGCGAGGTCCTGGTGGGACAGCAGCTGCTGGATCTCGTGGCCGAGCCAGATCGCGAGGTTCAGCGACAGCGCATAGCCGTTGTCGAGATCGGTCAGCACCGGAAAGCTCGCGCCGCAATCGGCCTTGAACCTGGCCGTGTACTCCTGTGTCTCCGGCATGATGGCGACCAGCTGTGCGCCCATGGCTGCGATCCGCGGCTGGGCCTCGATCACGGCGCGGACGTTGAGCCGGCAATACGGACACCAATGGCCGCGAAAGAACATCACCGCCACCGGGCCCTGCGCCAGCAGCGACGAGAGCGCAACGAGACGCCCACGCTCGTCGGGCAGGATGAAATGCGGCATCGCTTCGCCTGGGCGCGGCGCATTGACGCCGCCTCCATTTTCCCCGAGCCGCTCGACCAGCCGGTCCACGGCCGTGGCATAGGCCGGGAAGATCTCCCGGCCTGCGTCGGCATAGGCGCGCAGCTGTTCGTTCAGAGGGCCATCCATCTCACGGCAGCGCTGAAACGCGAGCTTGAGCCGTTCGGCATCGGCGGAGGAGAGAGTGGTCATGGTCGGCTCCGACAAGGGCTGCAGAATAGGGCGTCTGCGCGGTTCCTGAAAGGGCGACGACGCGCAATGTGGGGCAATCGACGCTAGCAATCGACTTCGGCAAATGGGAAATGCCCATCCCCAATCAGTTCGATAGCCGCAGCCAATCGTGTCGGAAGGAATATCCCCTCGCGCCGCCGCTCGGACGCGGAATAGCTCCGCGCTATGGTCTCGAAAGACACTCGGCATTTCAGAAAGCCGCAGCCCGCGATGACAATGCCCTCACTGCCTTCCATGCCCCATCAACAGAGGAGATTCCTGATGTTCCAGCTCGCCCCCCTTTCGCGCGCATTGTCGCTCGGCCTCGCCGTCTTCGGCGCGGCCGTCCTGATCGCGCAGCCCACGTTGGCCGGCGAATGTCCGGCCGACAAGATGAAGCCGAATGCGCGTTCCATGGTCGACTACAAGCCGGTCGGCGTGACCGACGTCACGCTGGGTTCGATCGATCTCGAGAAGCAGCCGGCCAACATTAAGGACCGCGAGTTGCGTTTCCGCAAGCTGACCATCGAGCCCGGCGGCATCGTGCCGTGGCACAGCCATGACGACCGGCCGGCACTCATCTTCGTGCAGCAGGGCGAGATCGTCGAATACGCCTCCAATTGCGTCGACCCGATCGTGCACAAGGCCGGCGACATCCGCCCCGAAGTCCATGGCACCTCACACTGGTGGAAGAACCTCGGCAAGGAGACCGTCATCCTCTATGTGGGCGACGTCCGCCGCGATCCGCACGATCACAACATGTGACGACCGGGATGCAACGAGCTCCTCTCGTCCAACGACCTCGTTGCCCGATGTGACGTCCCCGCCACCGCCCCCGCGCGGGGCGTCACATCTTCCCGTGGCTTGGCAGGAGCGTCTCCCATGATGACGGACACGTCCGCGGCACCGATGATGCCAGCTGCAATGGCGACGGTCAGCCATGGTCCGAGCGCCATACGCCGCTCGCTGGTCATCGGGCTGACCGCGTTCCTCACCGTTGTCGATCTGTTCGCGACCCAGGCGATCCTGCCAGCGCTGACCCGCCATTATGGCGTGACGCCTGCTGCGATGGGCTTTGCCGTCAACGCCTGCACGATCGGCATGGCCATCGCAAGTCTCGTCGTCGGCATCTTCAGCCCGCGGATCAATCGCCGCGTCGGCATTCTGCTGAGTCTCGTTCTGCTTGCCGTGCCGACCAGCCTGCTGGCGGTGGCTCCCGGCCTGATGACCTTCACGGCGCTGCGCATCCTTCAGGGCCTGTGCATGGCCTCGGCGTTCGCGTTGACGCTGGCTCATCTCGGCGAGCAATGCAGCGCGGCCGATGCGGGTAGCGCCTTTGCGGCCTATATCACCGGCAACGTCGCGAGCAATCTCGTCGGGCGCCTGATCGCTACAGCGGTCGTCGATGGTCTCGGACTGGCCTGGAACTTCCTGCTGTTCGCTGCGCTCAACCTGGCCGGTGCCGTGCTGGTGTACGTCACGATCCGCGGCGCTGCGCCGAACATCGCGGGCGGACCCGGCGACAGTCCATGGAAGGCCCTGGCGGCACACTGGCGCAAGCCGCGTCTGCGCGCATCCTTCGGCATCGGCTTCTGTATTCTGTTCGCGTTCATCGGCACGTTCACCTTCGTCAATTTCGTCCTGGTGCAGCCGCCGCTCTCGCTTGGAATGATGACGCTCGGCGTCGTCTACTTCGTGTTCGCGCCCTCTGTGGTCACGACGCTGCTGGCGGGGCCGGTCGCAATCCGGCTCGGCACCCGCGCAACGCTGTGGGCGGCTCTGGCATTGGCCGCGTCGGGCCTGCCGCTGTTACTCACTGCGCACCTTGCTCTCGTGCTGGGCGGCATGGTGCTGGTCGCGGTGGGAACCTTCTTCGCGCAGGCAGCCGTCACCGGCTTCGTCGGGCGAACTGCGAGCGAGAATCGAGGCATCGCCAGCGGCAGCTATCTCGCCTGCTATTTCTTCGGTGGGCTCGCTGGCAGCGCGCTGCTCGGCCAACTGTTCGACCGGCACGGCTGGACTGCCTGCGTCGCCGGAATAGCGCTGGCGCTCGGCATGGCCGCCGCGCTTGTGTCGTGGCTGAAGGAGTGACCGGACTTGCTGTCCAAAGCCATGCATCGACGAGACCCCCCGCTTCACATCCTGCTGTTGTTCAGGCAGGAGCGGGGGGCCGGGAGTTCGGATCGCAGGAATTCGCACACAGCTGGCGGGGATGATCTCAGCCGCCGAAGCTCGCCTTGATTTCGGCTGCGACCGTGGCGGCGTTCTCGTCGAGGACGAAGTGGCCGGCATCGAGCCAGACGAGGCGGGCGTCGGGCAGGTCGGCGAGGTAGGCCTCGGCGCCGGCGGGGATGAAGAACGGATCGTTCCTGCCCCAGACGATCAACGTCTTCGGGCGATGGGTGCGGAAGGCCTGGTGCCAGCTGTCGTAGAGCGCGACATTGGTCTTGTAGTCCTCGAGCAGGTTCAGATGTGCCGCACCATGGCCGGGGCGATCGAGCAGCGCCTGATCGTACGTCCAGTTGTCGGGACTGATGGCTTCGACATTGCGGGCGCCGACCTGATATTGGTACTTCGTTGTTTCGGCGGCAAGGAGCCCGCGCGCGGCGGCCTCGCTGGCTGCGTCGCGCTTCTCCCATAACGGCAGGAAGAGCTGCGCCGGCATCTCGCCGACGCCTGCCATATAGGCATTGGTGTTCTGGATGACGAAGCCGGCGACGGCCTTCGGGTTGCGCGTGAACAGCCGGAAGCCGACAGGGCCGCCATAGTCGTGCATGTAGAGGATGGTGGAGCTCAGTCCGAGCTGCTCGATCAGCCCCGCCACGTGTGCGGTCAGAGTCTCGAAGCTGTAGTCGAACTCGGCAACCGATGGCGCATCCGACTGGCCGAAGCCGATGTAATCGGGAGCGATCACGTGGAACCGATCCGCCAGCAGCGGGATCAGGTCTCGGAACATGAAGCTGCTGGTGGGAAAGCCGTGCAGCAGGATGATGGTCGGATGTGCCGGATCGCCGGCTTCGCGATAGAACACTTGGCGATCATTGACGGTGGCGAACTTGTAGAGGGTCACGGGGAAAGCTCCGATGAAGGGGTGAAGGGGCACCGGCGCGTGAGGAGAGCCGGTCCTGTCCTCACGCGCTTGGGGGTGCTCTTGGGGTCAGGCGGCCTTGCTGGCTTCGACGACCGGGAAGTCGATCTCGGTCTTGAACACTTCGTTGAAGAAGTTGGTCCAGCTGTTCAGAGCGACGTGCTGCACGATTTCGATGACCTGGCCGTCGGTGTAGCCGGCAAGCTTCACGGCGGCGAAATCGGCGTCGGTGATATGTCCACGATTGGTGGCGACCGCGGCGGCGAAGCGAACGGCGGCGTCGGCCTTGGGATCGTTGGACGCTCCATTGCGGTTTGCGGTGATCTCCGCGTCATCCAGCCCGGCGAGGTTGCGGCCGAGATAGGTGTGGGCCGAGAGGCAGTAGCTGCAGCCGTTGATTTCGGCCACCGCCAAGGCGATCCGCTCACGCGTGGCGGCGGGCAGCGTACCCTTGCCGAGCGCGCCGGACAAAGCGAGATAGCCTGCCAGCGCCTGCGGGCTGAGCGCGATGGCGCGGAACATATTCGGCGTGCTGCCGAGCTGCTTGGCGACGCCTTCAAGCAGAGAACGCGAGGCTTCGGGCGCGTCGGCGATGGTGGCGGGGGTGGGGATACGGGTCATTGGAGGGTCCTTTCGTGGCAGCCCTGTTGGCTGATGACCCCCATCTACGTTCTTCCATTTTTGAGCAGTAGGCGTTATTTTCGAGAGCCGATATTTCAGTATTTGGAAGAATGATGGACCGCTTCGAAGCGATGCGGACGCTGGTGGCGGCGGTGGACGGCGGCAGCCTGTCGGCGGCATCCCGCGCGCTCGCCGTGCCCCTGCCGACGGTCAGCCGCTGGATTTCCGATCTGGAAGCGCATCTCGGCTCGCGGCTGCTGGTGCGGACCAGCCGCAAGCTGGTCCTGACCGAGGCCGGCGAAGCCTTCGCGGCTGTGGCGCGGCGCCTGCTCGACGATCTGGCCGAAGCGGAGCGCGCGGCCAGCGGCGAGTATCGCGAACCGCGCGGCGAACTGCTGGTGACGGCGCCGATCATGTTCGGCAAGCTTCATGTCGCGCCGCTCGTCCATGCGTTCCTTGCGGCCTATCCGCCGGTCAGCGTGCGGCTGATCCTGTCGGACCACGTCATCGATCTCGTCGACGCGCATGTCGATGTCGCGGTCCGCATCGGCCGCATGCCCGACAGCCAACTGATCAGCCGACAGGTCGGGCATGTGCGCTGGATCCTCAGCGCCAGCCCGGACTACCTAGCCCGCCGCGGCGAACCCGCCGACCTCGAGGCTCTGCGCGATCATGATTGCATCGCCTTCGAGGGTTTGCAGCCCTACCGGAACTGGACGTTCGGCAGCGGCGCCGGCGAACGCACGGTGCCGATCAAGCCGCGATTTTCGGTCAACACGGCCGACGCGGTGGTGGAGGCGGCGGCCGCCGGCCTCGGTGTCGCGCGCCTGATGTCCTACCAGGTCGCGCCTGCGATCGCTGATGGCCGGCTGGTGCCCATCCTGCACCGTCAAGACGATCGTCCGACGCCGGTCAATCTCGTGCACCAGCCGCAGCCGGTCCAACCGCTCAAGCGCCGCGCCTTTCTGGATTTCGTTGCGCCAAGGCTGAGCCTTGCGCTGGAGAAGATCGAAGAATCTCTTGGGATGGCATGAGCAGCGCCAGGCGTCGGCGGGCCCAAGTGTGATACGCTGTTCTGTATGGAACTAACAAACGACTTGTTGCTGTCCCGGCAAAGGCAGCCGATAGTTGACGAAGAGAAGCTCGGCATGACCCTGAAAAATATTCTTGTGGAATCAAGACCAAAGAAAATCGCCGGTCTCGCCATCGGCGTCTGGACGACGCATGCCGAAAAAAGCATCTCGGATCAATGTTTTAGCCCTGCCTAAGATCATCGAGTGGGAGTAGGGAGGGCTCACACCCTCGTTGGATTAGAGTTCACAAGCCAATGATCTTTTTCAATACACTGAACTGCAAGCCACTGAATTACGGGAATCACTACGCGCAGGGCATTCGAGCTCCGGGAGTAGGGTTCGAACGAGGGGGTAGGGCGTCCGCGCCTCGTTTTCTTTGAGTGGACTATTGCGCAGCGAATGTCGTAGAGCCAGCGCGACAGGTCAGCGAGCACGTCAGTTCTAACGTCCAATCCTCGGATGGCGACTCCTGACGCAGTTAGGATGTCTGCGAAAAGCCGTTGTTGTGCAGTCGGCGAAAGGCTGGCGATCAAATTCGTTACATCCGAGCTCGTGGTTACGAAGTCCACTACATGCTCAAGCTGTAACCGTTCACTTTGCGCCGGTGCACGCCCAAGCAATGATCCTGCGTCGTCGAAATAGTACTCAAGTACATTGTAAAATCCGACAAATGCCTTGAGTGGATTGCTTTCCTTTAAACCGGAGAAGTAGTGTGACAGCAGTAAGGGAGAGTGCTGTTTGGCTCCGGTGATTTGTTCCAGTGAGAGATCGTTCCGGGTACATCGACATGACGAAGCTGGTAAAGGGATCCGCTTCGTAGATGGATCGATCTGTCTAATCGAAATGTTCGCTAAGGCAGACGCTTGCCAAAAGTCGATCAGTCCATCGTCGGCTTTCAGCACGCGCAACTTGCCACGGTAGCCGGGCCTGCTGTTGCTGGGAGAGATTGTGACCACAACCTTCTTTTCCAAAGCCGCTGTCAGAGCATCAAGGTACGCGCGAAGGCAGTCATCCGCGTAGTTTTTTCCAATATCCCAATCCTGAAGGTCCGTTCGATCATCTGGATCTTCAGCGGCAATTGAGTGGACATCTGGATCGTTTAGCGAGTCGACGGTCAACGATTGAGTGTGCCGCAGGTCGGTATCTCTATAGAATCCGCTCGGGTCGTCGTTCCAAAATCTAGCCTGCTCGACTTTAGTTGTGATTTTTGATTCCGGATTAAGTTTGCTGAACTCGAACAGATAGTTGTCAATAAGATACTCCAGATCTCCTTCGTCTAATTCATCCATTCCACTTTCGAAACGTATCGTTGCCACGGCCTCAAGCTCATCTAGGTAATAGAAGGCTTGCGCGGTTAGCACCGGTTCGCCGTGGAGGATTGGATGAAGCAGCATAGGATGAGACAGGCCAGTGAAGAGCACCGCCCTTGCAAGCCCCTGACTGTTGGCAATTTGAGTAACCATTATTCTTGCCACAGCAGATGACCCTCTTGAGTTGGCAGATTTCTGATGTGCTTAGGATGGATAGAGCGTAACGAAATCCATCAGCGGAATGGATCGGTGTCGATTCGCTCTACTCACCGTAGAGCTAATCCGCCTAATCATGCTCGGCTCGTTTGCTCGTCGACCTCGCCTTCGTACGGGAACCACGCCATCCGGCTATCTGAGATCGTGGTGTCATATCGTTCGATGAACTTAAGGAACTTGTCCCGGTCGGTGTTGTAAGACTCTGCCCATTTGCCGATGCCGGTACTAATCGTGACAATGAGACCGTAGAGGTTGAAGGGCTTGGCCGTATCTGATCCGATCGCGGGCAGCATCTTAGGTCCTCCAACATAGGGCATGATCGGCGATATCTTCCCTGCCACGACCTTTCTCGAGGCCAGATTCGTCATGTGGAGTACGGAATTACGAAACTCCCACAACTCGTCCGAGCTAATTCCCTGGGACGAGAGGTCGACATAAGCGTCCAGCCAACGTGTGAAGTTGCTCGGGACATCCCCATATTCCACAAAAGCGAGTGTATCGACGCACGACATCAGTAATTTGGCGCAGGAGACATGGAGGTGCGCGTTGAACAACGTGCGAATACCGAGGAAATAGTCGTCATTAATCAAATCGGTGAAACGGAAGTGACTTCCATCAGTGTAGCGTACCAAATAGTCAGGCATCGCGCCGCGGCCTTTCTCTGCAGTCACCTGATCACCCCGGAATGGGCCGACTCCGGTCTGAAGATCAACTTTTGGCTCCCCATCGACGATGGCGGTAATGCAAAAAACGGGCTCAGCGGGCGCTCGGAATAGTTCGAATGCCTTCTCGAAGTAGCCGAAGATGTTCCCATGGCGCTGTGCCGCGAGCCATTCCGCGGGCGTGAATGGTCGAAGAAGAGGAAAACGTCTAGCAACGGGGTGATCGGCGTCGATGCAGGCCCGTAAGAATCGCATTTTCATCGCATCGTCGCCGTCGACGCGGTGATGGCGCACGCCATAATTGCTGGCAACGCCATCATCGAAATAGAGAAAGATGTTGAAGATTCGCTCGGCGGACATTTTCCTATGCATCTAAGCTAGACCCCACCCGAGGAGCGAGTTGCTAAGCTGCGGCGCTCATCGACGAGAGCAGGATATCTCAACGCCGTGTCTGCCCTCAATAGGTGCTTGCTTCCGATTCGGGTGGATTTCCCGAGTGTGGCTGTTGAGTGAGCATTCCAATTCCTCCCTTCAGAGCGTGAGCTGCGACTCAGTCGTAGCCATGCTACGTCATATTCATACCCCTTCCGGAGCCGCTGTTCATATCTGTCGCGACCGCCTTGAGCCAATCACCCGCATCCGCCGAGACCGACCCGGAATCTCTCGAGAAGTACGGTGAAGCTGCATAAAACTAGGAGCTTCGCTCGCTATCGAGACCGCCCCTCGGCGGCCCGTGCGCAGCGCGAGGTCTGCGGCGAAATCCCCGGCATCCACATCTTTCGTGATGACGATGACGTGGATGGCCGTGACGATGGGGAGAGAGGTTGGGCCACTCACGGATACGTTCGTGGTGTGGCTGATGACCTGCCCGACGGGCAACCCTTGCATGCCCCGCATGCGCCAACTGCCCGTCGTGCCAGTTTGCCGCAAGCTAATCCCTTGCCACGACGAGGCTGGGCAAGAACTCAAGATTGCCTGTACGATTCGGCATCATGACGAATCGTCCGTTCAAGATCGGCGAGAGCCGCGATCAAGAGAGCCTTCTGCCGCCTCGGATCGAGGATTATGTCGGGCCGGACAATCCGGTTCGGGCAATTGACAGCTACGTTTCCGCCCTCGATCTAGCCAAGCACGGCTTCCGCCACGCAAAGCGCCGCGGATCGGGAGCCGGGCAGCCGCCGTATGATCCGGCGGATCTGTTGAAGCTCTATCTCTATGGCTATCTGAACCAGATCAGATCGTCACGAAGGCTGGAACGGGAAGCTTGCCGCAATCTGGAGCTGATCTGGCTGTTGAAGAACCTGAGGCCCGGCTATCGGACGATAGCGAACTTCCGCAAGGAGAACTGGGCTGCCTTGAAGGCGGCGAACCGTAGCTTCGCCCTGTTGCTGCAGGAGATCGGGTTGATCGGCGGGACCCTGGTCGCGGTCGACGGCGCGCTGTTCCACGGCAATGCCAGCAAGGACAGCATCTTCACGCGCGGGAAGCTCGCCAAACAGATCGCCAAGCTCGATGAGGAGATCGAGGCGTACGGCAAGTCTCTCGACACCAACGACGCGGCGGAAGCCAAGCAGCCCGACGACGGCAAGGATGGCGGCGATGTCGGGGACAAGATCAAGGAGCTGATGGCCAGGCGTGAACGCGCACAGTCCGATCTGGAGAACCTGGACAAGGGCGACAAGGGACAGGTGTCGAAGACCGATTCCGATGCGCGACTGCTGAGCAAGGGCGACCAGACGATCGCAGGCTACAATGTCCAGAGCGTCGTCGACGACAAATATAAGCTGATCATCGCCAGCGAGGTCGTCAATCGCAGCGATACAGGACACCTTCATATGATGGCTAAGGCGGCCAAGGAGGTCCTCCGGGTCGAGGCGCTGCAGATACTGGCAGATGTCGGCTATTACAACAGCGAGGATATCAAGGCTTGCGAGGATGACGGCGTCACCGCCTATGTCCCGCTGCATCACGGCAATGGCAAGAAGCACGGTCGCTTCACGCGAGGTGACTTCACCTACAATTCCGCGACCGACACCTACCAGTGTCCCGCAGGCCAAGCGCTGCATCCAACAAAGAAGCTCTGGAAGAATACGAGCGGCAGGATGGAACGCCGCTACCTGGCCTCCTTGGCGACTTGCGGCATCTGCCCCCTCAAGGCGTCTTGTCTCTCTGCGAAGGAAAAAAGCCGCCGCGTCTCTCGATGGGAGCACGAAGAGGTGCTGGATCGTCACCGCCAGAGGATGGCGAGCGAACAGGCCGGCCAATTGATGCGCCGCCGCTCGGCCATCGTCGAGCACCCGTTCGGCACGCTCAAGTGCCGCGCCGGCTATCAGCACTTCCTTGTCCGTGGCTTCGACAAGGTTCGCGGGGAATGGAGCCTCATGGCGCTCTGCTACAATCTCACCCGCGCCCTCAACATTCTCGGCTTCGACGACTTCCTCGCCCGCATCGCCGAATGGGCTCTTGCAGCTCTACATGCCACTTCCGGCGAAGCGAGGGGCGCATGGGAGGCGGTTTCGCTTGCCCTGATCCGATTCTGGACCATGATGCAGCCATGGCCCGAAATTGCACCGCGCCGAGCCCTCTCACCCCCCTAATTCGGTTTCTTGCCCAGCCTCGTCGGGCAAATCACGCGCACATTTCCGCTCGTCCTGGCCCGCCGGAGGGGCGTTTCGCGATCGTCATGAAGCGTCGAGTCGGGGATGCGACGGGCGCGTTGCTCTGCAGCCGGGTGTCACAGCCCGTGCCGACGAACGGAGCGAGGCGACGGCGAAGTGGTGTGGTCCTGGTCTCCCGACGCTGAGACCAAGCCGGTGGGGATGATGATCCGCTGGTGACGGGGGCAAGACAGCCGATCCCCGGGGAGAGCGCCTATAACCCGCAAAACCGTCGCGCAGGGAAGGCCGGATATTGGGCTGAACCTGTGGTTCTGCCGCGTGCTTATTTGTTGCACGCGGACCGCGGGTATCAGTCGATACCCGGTCTTCCCTGCGCCTCTTCGTCGAGAGGAGAGGTCCACTTGAGAGCACAACTCGGGCGGAAACCGTCGCGAGATGGCTCAGCCTTGTCCGCTGTTTGAAACGTAGAACGCGCGCGGGTGGGATGTCCCGCGGCCAGTCGGCAAAGGCCCATGATCTGCGGTGTCGCCGGCGCAGTCCAGTCCGCTGTCGACGCCGCATCAACGCCTGTGACCGTCCATCGGGGCCAAGTGAGTGGATGTGGTTGAGCCTCAATGCTTCGCGGCAGCCATCTGCTGACGGAGGCTGAGAGGGCGCATATCGGTCCACACGCTGTTGATGTAGTCGAGGCATTGTGGCTTGGCGGCTTTCTCGCCGACGATCGACCAGCCTTTGGGGGGATCGCGATCGGCTCGCCAGATCGAGTACTGCTCCTCGGAGTTGACGACGACGTAGTACAGACGGTCGGATTGCGCGTCGTCACTGTCCATTTTTGGATCTCCTTGTTGGAAACACGTCGGTCGATCAACTCAACTTGAGGTTATTGTTGATTTCAAACGTGCACAAGATCATTAGCATACCTCTGCGATGATTTTTCGTGGGCGAGCGGAGGTGACACCTCGCGCATGCAGGATGTGCCTGATGCCGGTTCGTGAGATGGGCTTCCGCAAGATGGTGCTGCGCAGGGTTCTCTTTGGCGTCGCGCTTGCTCTCTTTATATGTGTGGCTGCCATTGGAAGCTTTCTGCTTTGGTTGCATGGCGGCCGGCCGCAACCAACCCTGACGCTGGTGAGGCCCGGGGCGAACACGTCGATCCTCGTCACTCGCGATGATGCGGGATTGCCGACGATCGAGGCGCCGACCGCCGATGACGGCGCATTTGGCCTCGGCTACGTTCATGCGCAGGATCGCCTGTTCCAGATGGATCTGGCGAGACGGTACGGAGCAGGGCGGCTGTCCGAGTGGTTCGGTCGTCCCAGTCTGGGCAGCGACCGCTTCATGCGGACGCTTGGACTGGGCGGCTTGGTCGAAAAGCAATATCGCCGGCTCTCGGCGCCTGTGCAGGCAATGCTGCGAAGCTACGCGGACGGGGTGAATGCCTATGCCACGTCGGGCCCTCGGGCCCTCTCGCTGGAATACTACGCGCTCAACGTCGGCTTTGAGCCCTGGCGTCCTGAAGACTGTCTGCTCTGGGCCAAGCTGATCGATCTCGAACTGACCGGAAACTTCAGGGACGAGCTGTTGCACGCGCAGCTGCTGCGTAAGCTGCCGCCGGCCGATCTCGATGTCCTGTTTCCGGCCTACCCGCGAACGGCGCCGGTCGTGCTGGAGCGGATGCGGGCCGAGCTCGACCACATTCCCCTCGAGCAGATCTATGCCAGACTGCCGGACCGTGTCGGTGCGTTCGAGGCGTCCAACAACTGGGTTCTGTCAGGGGACCGAACCGCGTCGGGAAAGCCGCTGCTCGCGAACGATCCTCATTTGAAATTCGGGATCCCGAGTGCCTGGTATCTGGCGCGTGTGAAGACCCCGACGGAAACCTTGACCGGAGCAAGCGCGCCCGGAACTCCGTTCATCCTGATCGGACACAACCGACACATCGCGTGGGGGATCACGGCGACCCGGAGCGACGTCGCAGACCTCTTTATAGAGAAGGTCGATGCCGCCAACCCGAAGGCCTATTTGACGCCCGATGGGTCGGAGCCGTTCGAGCGCCGTGAGGAGATCATCGCGGTCAAAGGCGAAGCGCCGGTCGCGATGACCGTCCGCAGCACCAGGCATGGTCCGGTGATCTCGGACCTGGCCGAGTTTGCAAAGCAGGTTCCCGCCGCCGATCACGTCCTCTCGCTGCAGGCGACCTGGCTCCGCAGCGAAGACACTTCCCCCGAAGCCGCCTGGGGCTTGAGCCTGTCTCTTGATCAGATCTGGCCGCCTAGGCCGAATTCCCGGGGATCCGGTGATTGATTGAGCAAGCTTTATGCTTGTAAACCGTTTTGTGAAAAAATTTTTAAAATAAAAAAGGGGACCTCTAGGGTCCCCAATTAATTAGTAATATAATCTATTAAAGGTCATTCAAAAGGTCATCCACCGGATCAGCTTAGTAAAGCCCTCGCTAGATTTTAATGCGGATGTTGCGATTACTTCGCCAACTATTGCGATAACAAGAAAAAGCCAGCCTTTCATGATATATCTCCCAATTTGTGTAGGGCTTATTATGCACGCTTAAAAATAATAAAAGCAGACTTGACCTGATAGTTTGGCTGTGAGCAATTATGTGCTTAGTGCATCTAACGCTTGAGTTAAGCCGCGCCGCGAAGCGGCGTCGGCTTGAACGAATTGTTAGACATTATTTGCCGACTACCTTGGTGATCTCGCCTTTCACGTAGTGGACAAATTCTTCCAACTGATCTGCGCGCGAGGCCAAGCGATCTTCTTCTTGTCCAAGATAAGCCTGTCTAGCTTCAAGTATGACGGGCTGATACTGGGCCGGCAGGCGCTCCATTGCCCAGTCGGCAGCGACATCCTTCGGCGCGATTTTGCCGGTTACTGCGCTGTACCAAATGCGGGACAACGTAAGCACTACATTTCGCTCATCGCCAGCCCAGTCGGGCGGCGAGTTCCATAGCGTTAAGGTTTCATTTAGCGCCTCAAATAGATCCTGTTCAGGAACCGGATCAAAGAGTTCCTCCGCCGCTGGACCTACCAAGGCAACGCTATGTTCTCTTGCTTTTGTCAGCAAGATAGCCAGATCAATGTCGATCGTGGCTGGCTCGAAGATACCTGCAAGAATGTCATTGCGCTGCCATTCTCCAAATTGCAGTTCGCGCTTAGCTGGATAACGCCACGGAATGATGTCGTCGTGCACAACAATGGTGACTTCTACAGCGCGGAGAATCTCGCTCTCTCCAGGGGAAGCCGAAGTTTCCAAAAGGTCGTTGATCAAAGCTCGCCGCGTTGTTTCATCAAGCCTTACGGTCACCGTAACCAGCAAATCAATATCACTGTGTGGCTTCAGGCCGCCATCCACTGCGGAGCCGTACAAATGTACGGCCAGCAACGTCGGTTCGAGATGGCGCTCGATGACGCCAACTACCTCTGATAGTTGAGTCGATACTTCGGCGATCACCGCTTCCCTCATGATGTTTAACTTTGTTTTAGGGCGACTGCCCTGCTGCGTAACATCGTTGCTGCTCCATAACATCAAACATCGACCCACGGCGTAACGCGCTTGCTGCTTGGATGCCCGAGGCATAGACTGTACCCCAAAAAAACAGTCATAACAAGCCATGAAAACCGCCACTGCGCCGTTACCACCGCTGCGTTCGGTCAAGGTTCTGGACCAGTTGCGTGAGCGCATACGCTACTTGCATTACAGCTTACGAACCGAACAGGCTTATGTCCACTGGGTTCGTGCCTTCATCCGTTTCCACGGTGTGCGTCACCCGGCAACCTTGGGCAGCAGCGAAGTCGAGGCATTTCTGTCCTGGCTGGCGAACGAGCGCAAGGTTTCGGTCTCCACGCATCGTCAGGCATTGGCGGCCTTGCTGTTCTTCTACGGCAAGGTGCTGTGCACGGATCTGCCCTGGCTTCAGGAGATCGGAAGACCTCGGCCGTCGCGGCGCTTGCCGGTGGTGCTGACCCCGGATGAAGTGGTTCGCATCCTCGGTTTTCTGGAAGGCGAGCATCGTTTGTTCGCCCAGCTTCTGTATGGAACGGGCATGCGGATCAGTGAGGGTTTGCAACTGCGGGTCAAGGATCTGGATTTCGATCACGGCACGATCATCGTGCGGGAGGGCAAGGGCTCCAAGGATCGGGCCTTGATGTTACCCGAGAGCTTGGCACCCAGCCTGCGCGAGCAGGGGAATTGATCCGGTGGATGACCTTTTGAATGACCTTTAATAGATTATATTACTAATTAATTGGGGACCCTAGAGGTCCCCTTTTTTATTTTAAAAATTTTTTCACAAAACGGTTTACAAGCATAAAGCTTGCTCAATCAATCACCGGATCCCCGGGAATTCGTCGACAAGCTTCGGCCGCCTAGGCCGCGGCCGGAAACAGCTATGACCATGATTACGCCAAGCGCGCAATTAACCCTCACTAAAGGGAACAAAAGCTGGAGCTCCACCGCGGTGGCGGCCGCAAACTGATAATCCATCTCAAGCCCAAAAGTTTAACAAGCTGTTGAAATTCAATGCGTTAACAGCAGAGACGGCTCCGTGCTAATACGGTCCGGCGGACGGTTAACGATGGGAAAGAGATTCTGGCAGCCGGGCCTTCCGAGTGCTTATTTTTCTGCTAGAAGCCCTTGCCCCCGCAAAATTCCTGTCCTATTTCAGCCTCACCCGTGAATTCATTAAAGAGGAGAAATTAACTATGGTGAGCAAGGGCGAGGAGCTGTTCACCGGGGTGGTGCCCATCCTGGTCGAGCTGGACGGCGACGTAAACGGCCACAAGTTCAGCGTGTCCGGCGAGGGCGAGGGCGATGCCACCTACGGCAAGCTGACCCTGAAGTTCATCTGCACCACCGGCAAGCTGCCCGTGCCCTGGCCCACCCTCGTGACCACCTTCACCTACGGCGTGCAGTGCTTCAGCCGCTACCCCGACCACATGAAGCAGCACGACTTCTTCAAGTCCGCCATGCCCGAAGGCTACGTCCAGGAGCGCACCATCTTCTTCAAGGACGACGGCAACTACAAGACCCGCGCCGAGGTGAAGTTCGAGGGCGACACCCTGGTGAACCGCATCGAGCTGAAGGGCATCGACTTCAAGGAGGACGGCAACATCCTGGGGCACAAGCTGGAGTACAACTACAACAGCCACAACGTCTATATCATGGCCGACAAGCAGAAGAACGGCATCAAGGTGAACTTCAAGATCCGCCACAACATCGAGGACGGCAGCGTGCAGCTCGCCGACCACTACCAGCAGAACACCCCCATCGGCGACGGCCCCGTGCTGCTGCCCGACAACCACTACCTGAGCACCCAGTCCGCCCTGAGCAAAGACCCCAACGAGAAGCGCGATCACATGGTCCTGCTGGAGTTCGTGACCGCCGCCGGGATCACTCACGGCATGGACGAGCTGTACAAGTAAGGTACCCAATTCGCCCTAGCCCGCCTAATGAGCGGGCTTTTTTTTAGGGCCGCACTTGTGTATAAGAGTCAGGGCTTGAGCCGTGCGCAGAACTGGGACGAATTCCGTCAGGCGCTCCGCAAGCTCACCGCGCCGCAACAGAATTATGTCTACGCCGACACGTCGGGCAATATCGGTTTCATCGCGCCGGCGCGGATTCCAATCCGGTCCGCGGGCGACGGCTGGCTGCCGGTGCCGGGCTGGGACGGCAAGCATGATTGGAGCGCAATCGTCCCGTTCGACGATCTGCCGGCAAGCTTCAATCCGCCGAACGGCGTGATCGTGACCGCCAACAACAAGTTGCAGGAGAGCGACTACCCGTTTCTCGCGCGCGACTGGATTCCGCCGTTTCGTGCCGAGCGGATCAAGGAGCTGCTCGGGCGGGACCGAACATTCTCCGCAGACGACATGAGTGAGATCCAGCATGACACGGTGTCGCTCGCCGCGCGGCAACTCGTGCCGTTTCTCCGGGACGTAAAATTATCGACCCCGCTGTCGCAAGACCTCTCCAATCGGTTGCAGCGGTGGGACGCGCGGATGGCCGCGGATCGCATCGAGCCGCTGATCTTCTCGACCTGGCTCAAGGAGTTGAACAGGTCATTGCTGCAGCCTCGCCTTGGGCCGCTCTATCAGAGTTATGGAAGCTTTCATCCGGACGTCATTTACCTGATCCTGACCCAGCATCCGGATTGGTGTGACGATCCCACGACGAGCGAAGCCGAGGTGTGCGACACCCGGATTGCGAAAGCGTTCGACCTCGCTGTCTCGCAACTCGTCGCGCGCCTCGGTCCGCCTTCGGACCGCTGGCGCTGGGGAGATGCCCACCATGCCATTTTTTCCCATCCGCTGTGGTCGCGCGTGCCCGTCATTGCGGGTGTGTCCAACTTCGAGCCTGCAGCCGAGGGAAGCACCGACACCATCAGCAACGCCGCGATCGCGTTTCCAAATGATGTCGGAAGGTTCCCAAGCTATTTCGGCTCGACGCTGCGAATGGTCGTCGACCTTGCCGATCTCGATGCCACCCGTTTCATGATCGTACCCGGCCAATCCGGGAACCTGATGTCCCCGCACTACAGCGACCTGCTGCCGTCCTGGGAGAGACGGCAATGGCTCCAATTCAAAAAGCCGTGACGCGAAGGGCGATGTCGTGAGCCGTCCCTTCCTCGGACTGATCTCTGTCGCTGCAACCGTCTGCAAAGCGACACGTGCCGAGCGGCCTGTGCTGTCATCTTTCTCAGTTGCATCAGGCAATTAAAGGTTGAGTTGTTATTTCGCCGACGGAGCCGGCGGCCCATCGTTTCGTTTTGAGATCGATTGATCTGCAAAGCTATTAGTTCTTGAAAAAATCCGATTGACTCCGCTGCAACCTTAGCGAAAATACCTCTCATAAGACGACTGTGAATGCTGCGGGATTTTCATTGGTCGTTATCCGGCGGGGGGAAGTAGGTGGTGTTATGTTGCGTGGCGCCACGTCTCGAACCATCAATGATCTCGTCCGTGATCGTTCGATCAATCAGCCAGACCACATCGCCTATCGCTTTCTGTCCGATGACGGCGCTACGTGCAGAGAGATCTCGTACCGCTCTCTTGAAGAGAGTTCGCGCCGGATCGCCGGGTGGGTCGAATCGCGAGGTCTCTCCGGTCAGCCGATTCCACTGATCTTTGCGCCCGGCCTCGACTTCATCACCGCGTTCTATGGCTGCCTTCGCGGCGGAGCCATTGCGGTCCCCCTCAGCCTTCCGAGCTTCGCTGGTGGCGCTGGACGCGTGAGCGCAGCACTGACCGACATCAGTCCGTCGGTCATTCTGGTGGGGGCCGCGGAGGCGGAGCGGGTACGCCGAGAGCTCACGCGCGGCAAGGCAGGGCTCGCATTCGACATCGTGTCTTTCCCCGAGGCGCTCGAGAGCGACCACCAGGGACGCGAGCCTGACCTCGACCCGAATGTCCTCGCCTTTCTTCAGTACACGTCGGGTTCGACGGCTTCGCCCAAGGGCGTCGCGATCTCGCACCGCAACCTGCTGCACAATATCGGCCTGATGGCGGCGGCATCTCAGGTCAATGAACGAAGCGTGGGTGTGAGTTGGCTGCCGCACTTCCATGACATGGGTCTGATCGGCGGAATCCTGATGCCGTTGTATGCGGGATTTCCGGTCACCCTGATGTCAGCGGCGTCGTTCCTGCGTCGACCGATCCGGTGGCTGGAAACAATCTCGAGATTCGCGGCCACGATCAGCGGCGCGCCGAACTTCGGATATGAGCATTGCCAGCGTGAGCTCGCCGGTGACGCGTTGCAATCGATCGACCTGTCGTCGTGGCGGACCGCTTACACGGGTGCCGAGCCAATCCGCGCAGAGACGGTCGAAGGCTTCTGTGCCGCCTTCGGTCGGGTCGGCTTCCGCAGAGAGGCGATGTTTCCCTGCTACGGGCTGGCTGAGGCGACGTTGATGGTCAGCGGACAGGGCTGGAGCGATCGCAGCGCCCAGCGCTTCGATCGATCATCGCTGGAGATCGGTCGCGCGGCAGAGTCTGCTCGCGACACGGAGGGCGTGGCGTTGATTGGAGCGGGCGCCGTGCTCGCTGGTCACCGCGTGCTGATCGTCGATCCCGCGTCGAGGATGATCTGTCCCGACGGCGTCGTGGGCGAAATCTGGCTACGGAGCGAGAGCGTCGGCCGGGGATATTGGAATCGTCCTGACGAAAGCCGGGAGGTGTTTCGCGTACGTCCGCTCGGCATGGACGAGGAATTCCTGCGCACCGGCGATCTCGGATTTCTGCGGCACGGTCAGTTGTTCGTCACGGGCCGGCACAAGGATCTCCTGATCATTCGCGGTGTAAACTTCCATCCGCATGACATCGAACATGTCCTCGAGGCGGCGATCCCTTGGCTTCGGGCCGGCTTTGGCGCGGTGTTCTCGGTCGAGGAGGAGCGCGAGGAAAGGCTGGTCGTTGCCTACGAGCTGGACGATGTGGGACGCAGGCCGTCGGATGCTGACTTCGACGCTGTCGTGAGCGTGCTGTCCCGGGATTTCGGACTGCAGCCGCACGCCATTGTGCTGGTCAGGCGCAACAGGATTCCGAGAACCACGAGCGGGAAGATCCGGCGCCAGCAATGCCGCGCAGAATTCCTCGCCGGACAGCTTGCGGTGGTCGCAGAGTGGCGATCTCCGACCAGCCGGGTACAGAGCGAGGCTGATAGCCTGGAGATCCGCCTGAGCGATGTCGGCGATGTGGAGCAGGCGGTTCGGCACATCTTCAAGGCGCATCTCGCCGAGCTGCTCGGAATGCCGGCGGATCACATCGATGAGGATCGATCGATCTACGATCTCGGCGTCGATTCGCTGATGGCCGCGCGTCTCCAGAACAGGATCGAGGACAGCCTCGGCATCAGGCTCGAGCTGGCCAGAGTGCTGGATGCCGGCACTGTCGGCAGCATGGTGGAGCAGGTGGCAGCGCAGGTGATCAATCGCGCGCGACCGCGATCGGCAGCCATCATCGACGAGATGTTCGAGCGGGTCGCCGGCCTTTCGGATGACGAAGTGTCCCGCCTGCTGGCCTTGGGCGAGCACCTGGAAGCTGGGGAACGTCGTGAATAAGCAGCATGACTTTTGTGCTCTGTCCGACGACAGGCGGCGGCTTCTCGAACGATTGCTGAAACAGGAGGGCATCGGCCGAGCCAGCCAGCCAGCAGCGCGTCGGCGCGTCGGCGAACGTCTGTCATTGTCCTTTGCGCAGAAGCCTTTGTTGTTCGGCGAGCAGCTGTTCGGAGACGATGCGGTCTACAACATCTGTGCGGCAGCAGAGCTGAGCGGGACGCTGGACGCAGGGGTGTTGCGGCAGTGTCTCGAGGAGATCGTGCGCCGGCACGAGACGTTGCGGACGCGGTTCGAGATCGTGGACGGGGAAGGCGCGCAAATGGTCGATGCGCCCGGACCGTTCCACATCGACATGGCTGATCTGTCTGGCCTCGGGACGGATGCGCGGCAGGAGGCTGGTCGCCGCCTGATGGAGGAGGAGGCGCGCGCTCCTTTTGTTCTGGCGCAGGGACCGCTGCTGCGCGTGAAGGTCATCCGGCTCGGCGACCGCGAGCATCTGGTGATCGTCACGATGCACCACATCGTGTCCGACGGCCTGTCGATGGGACTTCTGATCAGCGAGCTGGCGACGCTCTATGACGCGTTCATCCAGCGGCAGCCGTCGCCGTTGTCGGAGCCGGCGATCCAGTTCGCCGACTTCGTGCAGTGGCAGCGCACCGCGCTGGATGACGAGACGCTCAAGAAGCATGTCGACTATTGGAGGATGCGGCTGCGGGACGCGCCTGCGGCCCTCGACCTTCCGACCGACCGGCCAAGGCCGAAAACCACAAGCTCCGCGGGGGCAGCACTGCATTTTGTGCTGGCGCCAGACCTGACAGAGAAGTTGCGCGCGTTCGTGCGGCGCGAGCAGGTGACTTTATATATGGTGCTGCTGGCAGCGTTTCAGGTCCTGCTGAAGCGCTACAGCGGCCAGCTCGACATCATGATCGGCACACCGATCGCGGGCCGACCGCGCCGGGAGTTCGAAGGACTGATCGGGCTGTTCGTCAACATGGTGGTGATGCGGACGGACCTGTCGGGCGATCCGACGGTTCGAGATCTGCTGAAGCGGGTCAAGGATATTGCTCTCGGTGCCTATGAGCACCAGGAACTGCCGTTCGCAACGCTCGTGGAAGAGCTGATGCCGTCTCGCGACCCGGGCCGGCATCCGCTCGTTCAAGTCTTGTTTGCGCTTCAGCCAACGGCTTTGCCGGTCAAGACCTTTGGTGGACTGACGCTGACGCGTTACGAGGAGGTCAAGACTGCCGCAAAGTTCGATCTCTCGCTGTACATGACGCCGGGGGATCACGCGCTCGAAGGGCAGATCGAGTACGCGAGCGATCTTTTCGATCGCGCCACGATCGAGCGGCTGGCTGGACATTACCAGGCGCTGCTCGAGGCGATCGTCGTCTCGCCCGATAGCCGGTTGTCCGAGCTGGCTATGCTGCCCGCCACCGAGCGGCATCGGCTGGTGGCGGAATGGAACGCGACGACGGTCGCAGTGCCGCGCGATATGTGCATCCACGAGCTGGTTGCGCGTCAGGCGGAGCTGACGCCGGACGCGGTCGCGATTGTCCATGAGGACCAGCGTCTGAGTTATCGCGACCTGGATGCTCGCGCCAACAAACTGGCGCATCATCTCCGGGATATTGGAGTTGGACTGGAGGTCGTGGTCGGACTATGCGTCGAGCGTGGTCTGGACATGGTGGTTGGGCTGCTCGGCATCCTGAAGGCGGGTGGGGCCTATCTGCCGCTGGACCCGAGCTATCCGCAGGAGCGGCTGGCCTTCATGATGTCCGACGTCGGGGCGTCGGTGCTGGTTGCTCACGCGGACCTCGTCGACGCATGGTCCGATCATGACGGTTATGTCGTGCGGATCGATGCCGATTGGAAGGACATCGAGTCGAGGCCGGCCACGGCTCCCGTCGGCCATGGTCCATCTCCCGACAATCTTGCCTACGTCATCTATACCTCGGGGTCCACCGGGACGCCGAAAGGCGTGCTGGTGACGCATGCGTCCGTGGTCAATTTCCTCGACGACATGGCGAAGGCTCCGGGGATCGATGCAGCCGATGTTCTGGCTGCGGTCACGCCGATCTCGTTCGACATCGCTGCCCTCGAGATCTATCTGCCGCTGACCACAGGGGCGTGCGTGGTGATCGTTCCGCGGCGCGTCGCCGTCGATGGCGTCGAATTGGCGCGCGTCCTCGACGAATCCGGGGCGACCATCGTCCAGGCCACCCCGTCCACCTGGCGTCTGCTTGCGGAGGCGAATTTTCGCCCGGCACGGCCGCTGAAGTGCCTGTGCGGCGGCGAAGCGATGCCGGTCGATCTTCCCGCGCAGCTTGCGCGGATGGCGTCCTCGATCTGGAACATGTATGGCCCGACCGAAACGACGATCTGGTCGACGGTTTGCAGGCTGGATCCGGCGCAGGACGTCGTCATCGGTCGTCCGATCGCAAACACGACGATCTATGTGCTGGACGAGGATGACAATGTCGTCCCGATCGGTGTCGTCGGCGAGCTCTACATCGCCGGCGCCGGCCTAGCCCGCGGCTATTGGCACCGGCCCGACCTGACAGCCGGGCGATTCGTGCCGGATCCGTTCGGCGACGGCACGCGGCTATACCGGACGGGCGATCTGGTGCGTTATCGTATCGACGGTCATCTGGAGTATCTCGGGCGGGTCGATCATCAGATCAAGGTCCACGGCTACAGGGTCGAGCTTGGTGAGATCGAGGCCGCGCTCGCGGACCATGAGGCCGTGGCACAGGCTGTCGTGGTGGCGCGCGGTGAGGACGCGGACCGGCGTCTCGTTGCCTATGTCGTTCCTCATCAGCGGCCCGCGACGGCCGAGCCGGCCCTGCCGTTTGGTCTGTTCTACTTCGCCGAAGGCGGCGGCAACGACAATCCGTCAGACATCTATCGGCTCTATATCGACAGTGCGCGGCGCGCCGATCAGCTCGGGCTGTCAGCGATCTGGACGCCGGAGCGGCACTTCACTGACGTGGCCGCGGCCTATCCGAATCCATCGCTCCTCGCGGCTGCGATTGCCACGTCGACCACGCGCGTGAAGCTGAGGGCAGGCAGCGTCGTGCTGCCGCTGCACGAACCGCTCAGGGTGGCGGAGGAATGGGCGGTCGTCGACAATCTGTCCGGCGGCAGGGCGGGCGTGGCCTTTGCGCCCGGGTGGTTGGCCGACGACTTCGTGTTTGCGCCCCGACGCTATGCTGAGCGGGCGGCGCAGACCCTGACGATGATCGACGAGGTGCGCCGGCTCTGGCGGGGCGACGCCGTCGAGCGCTGCAACGGTGCAGGACAGACGGTTGCGGTGCGCACGCTTCCGCGCCCCATCCAGCGCGAGCTGCCGGCATGGTTGACGACATCAGGCTCGGCGCGAAGCTTCGAAACCGCTGCGGAAAACGGTCTCAACGTCCTGACCGGTCTGTTGAACCAGTCGATCGAAGAGCTGGCGGACAACATCGCGCGTTATCGCGGCACGCTGAGGTCGAAAGGTTTAGATCCGGCCACGTTCGTTGTCACCGTAATGCTCCATACGCTGGTGGCCGACAGTGATGAGACGGCCCTTGCGCTCGCGCGAGAGCCGATGCGCAAATATCTGGCTTCGCACGCGGAGCTGAGGCGGCGGCTGCTCGGTACTGGCAATCTTGCTGCCGAAGCAGGCGATGTGGGCACCGAGCTGATGCTCGACGAACTGCTGAAGCGCTATGTCGGGCAGATTTCGCTGCTCGGCTCGCCAACCAGCTGCGCCGATCTTGCCGAGCGTCTGCACGCAATCGGGGTCAACGAGATTGCTTGCCTGATCGACTTCGGCGTGCCCGAGGATGACGTCCTCGGCAATCTCCACCACGTCAAGCGGCTGCAGGACGTCTGCGATCTTCGCTTGAAGCGAGGCGAGCTGCAGGATCGGCTTGCGCTTCGCCTGCCGCCGCACATGATGCCGCGAGAGATCGTGGTTCTGGACCGGCTGCCGCTCACGGCAAATGGCAAGGTCGACCGGCTGAAGCTGTCGCGCCATGTTGCTGGCATCGCTGAGATCTCCGCCGCGCCGGTGGCCGCGCGCACCGCGACCGAACGAATGCTGGCGGAGATCTGGGCTCATGTGCTGCACCGGAGCGCGCCCGGCATTCGCGACAACTTCTTCCAGCTCGGCGGCCATTCGCTGCAGGCCCTTCGCCTCGTCGAAAGGATTCGATCGGAGATGGGAGTAGACCTGTCGCTCCGTCAGCTGTTCGAAGCGCCCACCATCGAAAGGCTGGCGCAGCACATCGACCAACTGGCGGGCCAAGCGGCGGTCGCAGATCCGACGACGCTCCTGGTCCCGGATGAAGACGCCCGGTTTCGACCTTTCCCTCTGACGGATATCCAGCAGGCCTATTGGGCCGGCCGCGGCAGCGCATTCCCGCTCGGCAATATCGGCGCTCACAGCTATTACGAGTTCGATGCTGCCGAACTCGACCTTCTGCGGTTCGCGCAGGCGGTCAGATCGGTCATCGAACGACATGACATGCTGCGCGCGGTCATCCTCTCCTCAGGAGAGCAGCAGGTCCTGCCGGAGGTCCCGCCCTATCAGGTGTGGATCGAAGATCTGCGTGAGCTGACGCCCGATGAGGCGGCGGAGCGCATGTCCGCATTGCGCGGACGGATGTCCCACCAGGTGTTTGACGTCTCGCGGTGGCCGCTGTTCGAGATCCGCGCAGCCGTGCTGCCGGGAGGCAGGACACGCGTCCTCGTCAGCTTCGACATCCTGATCGGAGATGCCTGGAGCTTCTCGATCTTCAATCGGGACCTCAAGGAATTCTACCAGGATCCGGCCAGGCAGGTTGTGCGTCCGGCTTGCGCCTTCCGCGACTATGTCCTGGCGCGTCAAGAGGGCGGAGCTGCCGCTGAGCGCGCGCGGCATTATTGGGAACAGCGGCTGACAGATTTTCCGCCGGCCCCCGCGCTCCCGCTGACGCAGGATATCCGGCGCATCGAGCGGCCGGAGTTCAGACGGTTGTCCAGGACGGTGACGGCGAGCGCATGGCAAGAGCTGCAGCGCCAAGCCAAGCAGTCGGGCGTGACGCCGGCCGTCGTCCTGCTCACCAGATTTGCCGATGTCCTGGCGCAGTTCAGCGGCCAGTCGCGCTTCGCCCTCAATCTGATCCTGTTCGATCGCAAGCCGCTGCATCCGGCCATCGCTGACGTGATCGGCGACTTCACGTCGATGACGCTGCTGGACATCGATCTCGCGTCTGCCATGTCGTTCGCGTCGCGGGCACGACGCGTGCAGGACCGGCTCTGGCAGGATCTCGACCATAGCGCCATCAGCGGCGTTCAGGTCCTGCGCCTGTTGTCGCAGCAGGCCGGGAAACCTGTCCTGATGCCGATCGTGTTCACGAGCCTGCTGGGTGCCGGCGAGCCGGACGGCGAGATGAAAGAGTTGCTCGGCGCGTCGGAAGTGAGCTTCAATCTGACTCAGACGCCGCAAGTCATTCTCGACTGTCAGGTCTCCGAAAGCAGGGATGGGCTGCACGTCGCTTGGGATGCGGTGTTCGCGCTGTTGCCGGACGGCGTCCTGGAGGCGATGTTCGAGAGCTATCTGAGGTCGCTGAACAGCCTCGCCGCAGATGCTCGCCGTTGGCAGGATGCCGATCGTCCGGAACTGCCGGACGAGCAGGCGGCGGTCCGAAAGCGGGTCAATGCCACCTCAAAGGCGATTCTGCCGCGCGCCCTGCATCACGAGTTTCTCGCGCGCGCTAAGTCGACGCCGCAGGCGCCGGCACTGTTGGCGGATGATTGCGAGATGAGCTACGCCGAGCTGGAGCTGCAGTCTCGCCTGTTGGCCAATCGGCTCGTGGCGATGGGAGCGGGCCCGAACCGGCTCGTCGCCATCGTGATGGACAAGGGATGGGAGCAGGTTGTTGCGGTCCTCGCCGTGCTGCGGGCGGGAGGGGCCTACCTTCCGATCGATGCCCGGCTGCCGGATGCGCGCCTGCAATTTCTGCTCGGCAACGGCGAGGTCAGCATCGTCCTCACGCAGCCGCGGCTTGCCGAGACGATCGGCTGGCCGGAGGCGGTGACTCCCGTCGTCGTGGCGAACGAAAGCGACGGTGCTGCAGCGCTGGACCATCGGCTACCGGAGGTCGACCCATCCGACATCGCCTATGTGATCTACACCTCAGGCTCGACCGGCCAGCCGAAGGGAGTGGTCATCACCCATCAGGCGGCCGTCAACACCGTCCTCGACATCAATGAACGGTGCCGGCTTGGTGCCAGCGATCGGGTGTATGCGCTCTCCTCGCTGAGCTTCGATCTCTCGGTCTACGACATTTTTGGCCCGCTGTCGGCGGGCGCTGCGATCGTCGTCGCGGGCCTGGCAGAGACGGCCGATCAGGGCAAGTGGACATCAGCGGTCAGGCGCTGGAATGTGACGGTCTGGAATTCGGTTCCGGCGCTGTTCGATCTTCTGGTCGAAGAGGCGATCGAGACGCAGGTGTCGCTTCCGAGCTTGCGGATCGCGATGCTGAGCGGCGATTGGATTCCGCTCGGTCTGCCCGCCAAGGCGCGACGTGTCGCGCAAGGGCTCGGTGTGCTGGCGATGGGCGGTGCGACCGAGGCGGCGATCTGGTCGAACTACAAATGGGTGGACGAGATCCAGTCTGATTGGAGCAGCATTCCCTACGGCTATCCGCTGACCAATCAGTTCTACGAGATCCTCAATGACGATCTCGAGCCGTGTCCTGACTGGGTCGAGGGCGACCTCTATATTGGAGGCCTCGGGCTTGCGCGCGGATATTGGCGCGATGAAGAACGAACGGCCCGGAGCTTCTTTGTTCATCCTCAGACCGGACAGCGCTTGTACCGTACGGGCGATCGCGCTCGCTACCGGCCGGATGGCGAGATCGAATTTCTCGGCCGGCGCGATCAGCAGGTCAAGGTGCAGGGGTATCGGATCGAGCTGTCCGAGATCGAGCAGGCGCTGCTCGATCGTCCCGAGGTGCGGGCCGCCGTGGTCGTGATGGTCGGGGAGCGGTTCGGCGCAAAACGCCTAGTCGCCTACGTCGTTTCGCCGCCGGAGTTCGATGTCGAGGCGCTGCGGGATCAGCTGGCGGATCGCATTCCCGACTACATGATCCCCAGCGTCTTCGTCCGCATGGACAGGCTCCCGCTTTCGTCGAACGGAAAGGTCGACCGCATGGCGCTTCCTCAAGTCCTTCCATCACCGTCCGCGGCCAAGGGGACCGAGGCTCCGAGCGACGAGATTGAACGCTTCATCTCCGGCGTATGGGCCGAAGTGCTTGATATCGAGAGCCCCGGCCTGCATGACAATTTCTTCGAGATTGGCGGCCAGTCGATCTCGCTGATGCGGATCCGAAGAATTCTCCAGACCAAGTTCGAGCGTGATGTTCCGGCCGCGATCTTCTTCGAGCGGCCGACGATTGCGACGCTCGCCCAGTTCTTCCGCAACGCCGACGCTGGCGGCAATCTCGACCGCAGCCAGTCGCGCGGTGAAAACCGTAGGAAACGACTCGCGCGGCGTGGATCGGACCAGTCGCGGACCCAGCCGGTTTCCGACGAGCATGAGGACAACTGGCAGGTCCTGACGCGGATCTATCAGACGCCAGAATCGTGGCGCGCTCACGTCGAGCGCGACCCGATTGTGCCCTCGCTGCAGTCGGAGGTGGCGCGTGAGGAGTTCAAGAGCCGGCGGCCGGGAATCCGTTCGGGGGTCGTGCTGTCGTCGATCGCGCTGTCCGGCGCAGCGCCGGACGATGCGGCGCTGCGCCGCCGCAGCAGCGCGCGCGATTTCGAGGATGCGCCGATCGATGCCGCCGCGCTCGCGGACCTCTTGAGCCATCTTCGCAGCAGGGGCACGACCGACAAGGTCAAGTATCGCTACGCCTCCGCAGGCGGGCTGTATCCCGTACAGCTCTATCTGGCCATTCGTAGGATGACGGAGGCCAGAGGCGTCGAGGGCATCACGAACGGGAGCTATTACTACAACCCCGATCGCCATGCCCTGGAGCTGATCAGTCCGGATGAACCATCGGCGTCAGGGCTGCACCTTCCGATCAATCGACCGGTGTTCAAGCGGGCATCGTTTTCGCTGTTCCTGATCTGCGACCAGGATGCGATCGCTCCCGTCTATGGCGGTGAGAGCCTCCGGTTCGCGTTCCTTGAAGCAGGGATGATGTGCCAGCTGCTCGACGATGCCGCGCCGGTGTGCGGCATCGGCCTGGCTCATCTGGGAGGAGTCGATTTCGACGCCTATCGATCAAAGTTCCAGCTCGGCCCGCAGCACGTCCTTCTCCATGCCTATCTTGGAGGAGCGCACAAGAAGGTGTTTGCCGAGGTTTAGACATTTTGGGTCGATTGACGGGATCGGCCCGGGGAAATGGGAGACGAGGATGGTGGACGCCCACGAACACAGCATCGCTGTGATCGGCATGGCTGGAAGATTTCCCGGCGCGCCCGATCTCACGACCTATTGGTCGAACCTGACGCAGGGCGTCGAGTCGATCAGGCAGGTGTCGGAGCAGGACCTCAAGGAGGCCGGCCTGAGTGCGGGCAGGATCGCCGATCCCAACTACGTCAGGGCATTCCCCGCGATCGAGGGAGCAACGCTATTCGATGCCCGTTATTTCAACATCAGTGCGAAGGAGGTCGAATATATCGATCCCCAGCACCGGATCTTCCTCGAATGCGCTGTGCATGCCCTGGAAGATGCAGGCTGCGATCCTAAGCGCTACGACGGCAATATCGGCGTGTTCGGCGGCGTCAATCCGAACGCCTATCAGTTTCTCGCGCTTCGCAACCGGCTGCTATCGGGAGCCCATGGATCCGTCGAGGACATCTTCGAGTCGCTCGAGACCGATCTGATGTTCTTCCTCGGGGGCGACAAGGACTATTTGTCGACCCGCGTCTCATACAAGCTCGATCTGCGGGGACCGAGTTTGAGTGTGCAGACCGCATGCTCCACCTCGCTCGTCGCCATCCATCTCGCCTGTCAGAGCCTGCTCTCGGGGGAGTGCGAGGCTGCGCTCGCGGGCGGCGTTTCGGCAACGCCGGGCAGCTTCATGAAGCTCGGCTACATGGTGTCTCCCGGCATGACGTCGGCCGACGGGCATTGCCGGCCGTTTGACCACCGTGCCAACGGCACCGTGTTCGGCGACGGCGTCGGCATCGTCGTGTTGAAGCGGCTGGATCGTGCACTTGCCGATGGCGACAATATCAGGGCCATCATCCGCGGATCGGCCATCAACAATGATGGCTCGTCAAAGGTGGGGTTTGCAGCGCCGAGCCTGGAAGGTCAGGCGTCGGTCGTCGTGGAGGCGCATGCGGTCGCCGGCGTGCCCGCGTCGGAGATCAGCTATGTCGAGGCTCATGGCACCGGGACATCGCTCGGAGACCCGATCGAAGTCGCATCGCTTACGCGTGCGTTCCGCAATTCGAGCGCGAACACCGGCTTCTGCGGTCTCGGCTCGGTCAAGTCCAACCTGGGACATCTCAACACGGCAGCCGGCGTCGCCGGGCTGATCAAGGTCATCCTGGCGCTCGAGAACGAATGCTTGCCCCCGAGCATCAACTACGAGGCGCCGAACCCGCAGATCGATTTCGAGCAGACGCCGTTTTTCGTGGTCAACTCGCTACGAGACTGGCCGCGGTCCGAGAGGCCGCGGCTGGCCGGGGTCAACGCCTTCGGGATCGGCGGCACCAATGCGCATCTCGTCGTCGAGGAGGCTCCGCTTCGCCGACCGACGTCCTCGCGCAAGACCTGGCACGTGCTGCCCATATCGGCAAAGAGCGAGCAGGCGCTGACGCGCCTGACGGGTCGCCTGCAGGACCACCTGTCGGCAGAGCGGGATATCGAGATTGCAGACGTCGCGCACACGCTCGCCACTGGCCGTCCCCTGCACAAGGTCCGACGAGCCATCGTGTGCCAGGATGGCGCCTCGGCGATCGAAGCGCTGCGCTCGGCATCGGGGCGCGTTATTGGCTCCAGCGACAACTGCTCGGTGTACTTCATGTTTCCGGGGCAGGGCACGCAGCGGCTGAACATGGGGCGGGCGCTCTATCTCGAGGAGCCGGCCTACCGCTCCGCGTTCGACGAGTGCGCCAATGGTCTGAAGCAGCATATCGAGACGGATCTGCGTGAAATCGTATTTCCGCGCAACGGGGCTAGTGATGACGCCGCTGCGAGGTTGACCTCGACCGAGTTCGCGCAGCCGGCCATTTTCTCGGTCAGCTATGCGATGGCGGCGCTGTGGCGCTCGCGCGGGGTCGAGCCGGCCGGCATGATCGGACACAGCGTCGGAGAGTTTGCCGCGGCCTGCATCGCCGGTGTGTTGACACTCGAGGATGCGCTGAAGGCTGTGGCGTTGCGCGGGCGTCTGATGCAGCAGCAGCCCGGTGGAAAGATGCTCGTCGTGCCGATGGCGTTGGACGACGTCCTGCCGCTGTTGGGAGACAATGTGTCGGTCGCCGCTATCAATGCGCCGGGCGCCGTTGTCGTGTCCGGGCCTGCAGCTGCGATCGCCGAGCTCGAGGCCAAGCTGCGTGAGCGGGCCGTGATGTGCTCGGCGCTGCACACCTCGCATGCGTTCCATTCGGCCATGATGAGCGGAGCGGTGAAGCCACTGGTCGACGTCATGAGCGGGATCACGCTCCGTGCGCCGAGGATTCCCTACGTGTCCAATGTCAGCGGAACGTGGATCACTGCGGAGCAGGCGACGAATCCTGCCTATTGGGGCGAGCAGTTGCGAGCGCCCGTGCGCTTCTCCGACGGCGTGCGCACGATCCTGGGTAACAGCCCGGGCGCTCTGATCGAAGTCGGACCGGGCCGCGCGCTGTCGAGCCTGGCGCGGCAGAACCTGCGCGAGTCCGACGGCGCCGTGATCTTGAGCTCGATGCCGGCACCGGGCGATCTCACCGGAGAGGTGAGATCGTTCAATCAGGCGCTCGGCGAGGCCTGGATGTCGGGATGCGCGATCCGCTGGGACGCTCAGTATCGTGATGAGCGGCGGGTCAAGGTGTCCTTGCCGAACTACCCGTTCGAAGGCGAGGAGATCCTGCACAAGATCACTCTGGCATCCGAGCGGCCAGCGCGTGCCAGCGCTCCTCGGCCGTCCGAATCGCGATCCGAGGCGCCTGATTTCATCTTGGCCCCGTATTGGCGATCCACGAGCGCGGCAGGGCGTTCGGCTGCCGACGTCCAGCTCGACGGCCAGAACTGGCTGGTGTTCGCCGGCGCCAATGGATTGAGCGGTGCTGTGGTCGACGATCTGAACCGGCGCGGAGCAAACGTCGTCGTCGTCAGGTCCGGCCTCGACTTCGGTGTTGCGGGCCACGAGATATCCTTGTCCGGCGTCACCCCGGACCAATTCGAGAAGCTGTTCAGCGAGCTCGAAGGGCGCTCCTTTGCGCCCCAGCGTGTCGTCTATCTCTGGTCCCTCGACGCGCCGCGTATCGATCTCGACAATATCCATGCGGTGCTCGACGCGGATTTCTTCGGCTTGATGTATCTGGTCCAATGGATCGATCGGAGCCAGTCGGGACGACGGATCCGGATCGCGATCGCCGCGGCTCGAAGCGTCGACGTCGTCGGTGGCGAGATCGTCGATCCCACGGCGGCGATCGTGCGGGGGCCCTGGCTGGTTGCTCCGATCGAGCACAAGTCCATCTCCTGTCTCTACGTCGACGTTCCAGAGAGCTGCAGGCTGCCCGGCGACCAGGACGAGGATGTCGTCAGCAGGCTGATCGGAGACGTCGCGGCCGAGGACACGCCGACGCTGCTTGCCTACCGACAGGACCGGACGTGGACCACCGCGTTCGAAAAGATCGCGCTCAAGGCGCCGGACCAGGACAAGCCCATCATTCGCCCGGGCGGTGCATATCTGATCACGGGAGGGCTGGGCGACCTTGGCCTCGCGGTGGCCTCGGCGCTCGCGGAGATGGGGGCCGGCAGCCTCGTCCTGACCGGACGCACGCGATTGCCGCCGCGCGCGGAGTGGGACAGCTGCCTGGCAACCGATGAGGGCGACTCACGAGTGGCGCAGATCCTGGCCAGCATCCGTCAGATCGAGGCGAAGGGCGCAACTGTGATCATTGGGACGGCGGATGTCGCTGATCGCAATGCCATGCGGGCCGTCGTCGACGGCGCGCGCAGGGCCTGTGGCCAGATCAACGGCGTGTTCCACGCCGCCGGCCTGCCTGGCCGCGACATCATCGTCTCGCGAACGAGGGAGGACGCGCTCACCGTGCTGCTGCCCAAGATCGCGGGGATGCTGATCCTCGACGAGCTGCTCCGCGATGAGCCGCTGGATTTCGTCGTGCTGTTCTCGTCGCTCAGCGCCGTGGCCGGCGGAGTAGGCATGGTCGACTACGTGGCCGGCAATGCCTTCCTGGACGCGTTCGCCGTCAGCCGCCGTGCTGCGAAGCGTCCGCCGAAGATCGTGTCGATCGACTGGGACATCTGGAGCGAGATCGGGATCGCGGCCCGCCTGGCGCAGGACTTCAAGGGCTCGGGCAGTCTTCGCTTGCGCGACGGCTTGGCGACCGACGAAGCGATCGACGCCTTGATGCGGATCCTGCAAAGCGGGCTGTCCCAGGTCGTGGTGTCGAAAAATCTCAGCAGGAAGCTCGGTCATCTGTCGGCCGAGGGAGCCATGAGCGGGCCCGCGGACGAACCGGCCGGCGGCGTCCCTGATGGCGGCCGAAAGGAGATAGGGCAGCGCCGCGTGCGGCCGGACATCAGCGCCCGATTCATGGAGCCGAGCAACGAGATCGAGCAGGTTATCGCTGAATTCTGGGCGACCGCCTTGAATCTCGACCGCGTCGGCACCGAGGACGACTTCTTCGAACTCGGCGGCGACTCGCTGCTGGCGATGCAGATGATCCCGAAGCTCATCAACCGCTTCCAGATCGAGCTGATGCCTCGAGACCTGTTCGAGGGCGGCACGGTCGCAGGCATCGCACGGGTCATTGAGAACAAGCTGATCGACGAGATCGATGCCCTTGAGGACGCATAGTCAGCGCCGGCTTCGACGGGCCTGACAAACTGTTTGACCGACGAGCTGTTGCTCTTGGAGAGTGGTCATGGAGACGATGGATCCCGCGACGCGCCGCAAGCGGTTGTCGGCGCGCCAGCAGATGATTCTCGAAGAGCGCATCAAGGGAGCGCGAGGCGCGGCTGCGCCGATCCCGGTCAGGCGTGAAGCTGCGGGATCTCCCGTGTCCTACGCCCAGGAGTCCCTCTGGTTCCTGGACCAGCTCGGATTTGCCGGCGCCGCCTACAATCTGCCGTTCGAGGTTCGGCTGGAAGGGGCGCTGGATACGGCGGTGCTCGAGCGGAGCCTGCTGGAGATCGTGCGGCGTCACGAGGTCCTGCGGAGCCGGCTGGACGTGGAGGACGATCGGCCGGTTCTGGTGGTTGATCCCCCCGGCGGTTTCCGGCTCGAACGCGTCGATATCTCCGCCCTCGCGCCGGAGCTCAGGGAGGCGGAGATCATACGCCTTGCCGACGAGGAGATGGCGCGACCGTTCGATCTGCGGCGCGGACCGCTGTTTCGGGCGAAATTGGTTCGTGTCGGCGATGCCGACCACGTTGTGCTCGTGACCATGCACCATGTCGTCTGCGATGGCTGGTCGATCGCGCTTCTCATCGATGAGGTCAGCGCGCTGTACGAGGCCTATAGCCAGGGCCGCGCCTCGCCGCTGGCAGAGCTGCCGGTCCAGTACGGTGACTACGCGATCTGGCAACGTGACGCGGCGCAGGAGCGCGTCCTGGACAAGCAGGTCGGCTATTGGAAGGAAAGGCTCGCAGGCGCACCGGCCGCACTGGATCTGCCGATCGACCGTGTTCGGCCCAAGACGGCGAGCTTCAACGCCGGCACGATCAACGTCGCGTTGTCGGCGGACCTGTCGCGTCAGCTGTTCGAGCTCGCGCGGCGCGAAGGGGCGACGCTGTACATGCTGCTTCTCGCCGCCTATCAGATCCTGCTGCAGCGCTATAGCGGGCAGGACGATATCGTCGTGGGATCGCCAACGGCCGGGCGATCCCGCGCTGAATTCCAGGGGATGATCGGTCTGTTCGTCAATACGATCGTATTGAGGACGGATTTGTCGGGTGATCCGCCGTTTCTGGAGCTGCTGAAGCGCGTCAAACAAGTGGCGATCGGTGCCTATGCTCATCAGGATGTGCCGTTCGAGCGGCTGGTGAAGGAGCTGAACCCCGTCCGCGATCTCAACCGGTCCGCGATCTTTCAGACGGTGTTCTCGCTGGAGAACCTGCCGCAGCGGCTGCTGACATTCGCCGGCATCAGGGCGCGGTGGATTCGCAGCAACATGCCGAGAGCCAAGCACGAGCTCGCGGTCTATTTCTACGAGCGCGGCGACCGGCTCGAGGGCCATGTCGAATATGCCAAGGACCTGTTCGAAGCGGCGACCATCGAGCGGCTCGTCGAGCATTTCCAGGTCCTGCTCGAAGCCGTGGTGGCCCGCCCCGACGCGCGTCTGTCGGATTTACCCCTGCTTGGCGAGGCCGAGCGCCATCGCCTGATCGTGGAGTGGAATGCGACGACGTCAGCCTATCCGGCTGACAAGTGCCTGCATGAGTTGTTCCAGATCCAGGCGAGACGGACGCCGGAGGCGGTCGCGGTCGTGTGCGGCGATGCGTCGCTGAGCTATCGCGAGCTGGACCATCGTTCGAACCAGCTTGCGCACCATCTGCGCCGCCTCGGAGTCGGCCCCGAAATGGTTGTTGGGCTCGGCCTCGAGCGCTGCCTCGAGATGATTGTCGCGCTGCTCGGGATTCTCAAGGCGGGCGGGGCCTACCTGCCGCTCGATCTCAGCTATCCGGATGACCGGCTGGACGTCATGCTGGACGATGCAGCCGCCACAGTCGTGGTGACACGGTCGGCATTCGCGGCGCGGTTCGCGAGAGCAGGCCGTCGCGTGGTTGCTGTCGACATCGACCTTGCGGTCGCCGACGATTGGCTCGATCGCGTCCCGTGCAGCGGTGTGCAGCCGGGCAACATGGCCTATCTGCTCTATACTTCTGGATCGACCGGTCGACCTAAGGGAGTCGTCCTCGAGCATCGACATGTGACGAACTACGTCTCGGCGGTCGTGGAGGCCGCGGGGCTGGCAGAGACATCCAGCTACATGATGTTGCAGCCATTGACCGTCGATTCATCGGTGACGGTGCTGTACCCATCCGTGCTGAGCGGCGGAACGCTGCATCTCGTCGGCTATGAAGAGAGCCTGGACGCGCAATATCTGTCGAATTACGTCAGGAAGAGCCCGGTCGATTGCCTCAAAATCGCGCCCCCGCATCTGCATTCGCTGCTGGACGCCGCAGGCGGAAGCGAGTTGCTGCCGCGGAAGGTTCTGATCGTCGGCGGTGACGTCAGTCGGTGGGAATGGGTCGACAGACTCAAAGCCGCTGCGCCCGGCTGCCGGATCTTCAATCACTACGGGCCGACGGAGACGACAGTCGGGGTTACCGTCCAGAGTGTCGATCGCTGCATCCAGCGCGGCACCACCGAATGCGTTCCGATCGGGCGGCCGCTCGCCAACTCCCAGACCTTCATTTTGGACGGGAATCTCGATCCGGTGCCGATCGGAGTGGTTGGCGACCTGTATATCGGTGGCGCGCAGGTGGCGCGCGGCTATCTCGGTCGCGCGGACCTCACGGCCAGCAGCTTCATTCCAGATCCGTTTTCCGATGCCGGGCAAAGGCTGTATCGCACCGGCGATCGGGCCCGTTTCCTCTTGGACGGAAGCATCGAATTCCTGGGACGGGGTGACGATCAGGTCAAGATTCGAGGTCACCGCATCGAGCCCGAGGAGATCACCGCGGCGCTGCTGACGCATCCCGCGGTTCGGCAAACGGTCACCGTGGCGCGCGCCATCGGCCATGAGAAGACGCTGCTCGGCTATGTGGTGCTGCATGACGGAGGCCGCGCGGATAGCGCCGAGCTTCGCCGTCATCTCTCCGTCCGGCTGCCTCCGCACATGGTGCCCTCGGCCATTGTGCAGCTCGAAGAATTGCCGCGAACGGCGCATGGCAAGCTCGACCGCCGCGCCCTGCCGGTGCCGGACCTGCAACGCCTCACCGAAGCCTACGCGGCGCCGCGCAACCCGGCCGAGGACATGCTGGCGGCGATGTGGTGCGAGGTCTTGAGACGCGATCGGATCGGGATCGACGAGAACTTCTTCGAGCTCGGCGGCCATTCGCTGCTGGCGACGCGCGTGATGGCCCGGCTACGCGATGCGCTGCAAGTCGAATTGCCGCTGCGTGCCCTGTTCGAAGCGCCGACGATCAGGGATCTGGCAGCACGGATCGAAGCGGAACAGCCCGGCGGAGCGGGAGCCGTGCTGCCGCCGTTGCTCCGGCTGCCGGACCGCCCGGACCGGCCGGCGATGTCCTATGCGCAGGAGCGGCTGTGGTTCCTGGACCAGCTTGGTCTGGTCGGAGCAGCCTACAACATGCCGTTCGCCCTCAGACTCGAGGGCGAGCTCGATGTGGTCGCGCTGGAGCGGAGCCTGTCGGAGCTCGTGCGTCGGCACGAGGCGTTGCGGACGCATTTCGAGACGCTGGACGGGCAGGGCGTGCAGGTCATCGATGCTGCGGGCTCGTTCAGTCTTGCCAAGCGGGACGTGTCGGAGCTTCGCGCCGACGCCCAGCAGGCTGAGGTTCGCCGCCTGGTGCAAGACGAAGTCTCGCATCGCTTCGCGCTGACGCGAGGGCCGTTGTTCCGGGCGACGCTGATCCGTCTCGGAGCCAGCGATCACGTGCTGCTGACGACGATGCATCACATCGTGTCGGATGGTTGGTCGATCGGCATTCTGACGCGCGAGGTGGCCGCGCTGTATCAGGCGTTCAGCCTCGGCGATCCATCGCCGCTGGCGCAGCTTCCGGTCCAATATGCCGACTATGCGTTGTGGCAGCGGAGCTGGCTTCAGGGAGAGGTGTTGCAGCAGCAGATCGGCTACTGGAGACGACAGCTGCAGGGAGCGCCGCCCGCCTTGGACCTGCCGGCCGACCGGCCCCGGGCAGCGGTCGCCAGCTTCGCCGGAGGTGCGGTTGACTTCGCGCTCCCAGGCGAGCTGTCGGGGAAACTCGCGGCGCTCGCGCGTCGCGAAGGCGTGACGCTGTATATGCTCTTGCTGGCGGCGTATCAGCTGCTGCTGAGCCGCTACAGCGGTCAGGATGACATCGTGGTCGGCGCGCCGATCGCCGGTCGCCGGCGTCCCGAGCTGGAAGGCTTGATCGGATTCTTCGTCAATACTCTGGCGATGCGGACGGACCTGTCGGGGAATCCGACCTTCGTGCAGCTGTTGAAGCGCGTGAGGGATGTGGCGCTCGGCGCCTATGCGCATCAGGACCTGCCATTTGAGAAGCTCGTCGAGGAGCTGCAGCCGGCGCGGGACCTGAGCCGTCAACCAGTGTTCCAGGTCTGCTTCAGCCTGCAGAACACGCCGCGTGAAGCCGTCGAGCTGCCTGCATTGACGCTTCGAATGCTCAGCGGCGAGCACCGGACCTCATTGTTCGACCTGACGCTGTTCGTGCGCGAGACCGACGCGGGGCTGATCGGGACGTTCGAATATGCATCGGATCTGTTCGACCGCACCACGATCGAGCGGCTGGCGGACCACTTCGCGCGGCTGCTGGAAGGCATCGTCGCGACGCCCGACGCGCGTCTGTCGGAACTGCCGTTGCTGAGCGACGCACATCGTCACCGGCTCATCGTGGAGTGGAATGCGACCGCGGCGAACGGTCCTTCGGACAAGTGCCTGCATCAGCTGTTCGAAGCGCAGGCGGGACGAACACCCGATGCGATTGCCCTCGTCGACGACGATCGGCAGCTGAGCTATGCGGAGCTGAACGCGCGCGCGAACCGTCTGGCGCACCATCTGCGTCATCTGGGGAGCGGACCGGAGGTGGTTGTCGGGCTGTGCATCGAGCGCAGCCTCGAGATGATGATCGCGCTGCTTGGCATCCTCAAGGCGGGCGGCGCCTATCTTCCCCTGGATCCGTCCTATCCGGCCGATCGCTTGGCCTACATGCTGAGCGATGCGAAAGCGCCGCTCGTGGTCACCATGGCGCATCTGGTGCCGCGCTTACCCGCTCATCCCGGCTCCATGTTGCGGATCGATGCGGACTGGGAGGATATCGCGCGTCAGCCCGCGACCGCGCCGGAGAACATCTCCGTTCCTGCCAACCTCGCCTACATCATCTACACCTCGGGCTCCACGGGGCGGCCGAAGGGGGTGTGCGGACTGCACGAAGGCATGGTGAACCGGATCGTCGCGCAGGACGGCATCGCAGCGTTTGAGGACGACGACGTCTGCTGCCAGAAGACCTCGATCGGCTTTGTCGACTCGATCTTCGAAAGTCTCGGACCGCTCTGTCGCGGACTTCGCCTGGTCATTGCGCGCGACGCTGTGGGCCGGCAGCCAACGGAGCTCGTCGCGATGATGGCCGAGCGCGGAGTGACGCGTGTCGTTATCGTTCCGTCCCTGGCGTTCGCGCTTGCGTCCGATGCGGCGACGAGAGCGCATCTGTCGGGATTGCGAAGCTGTACGTTGAGCGGCGAGGCCCTGAGCAGGGACCTGATGGTCCGTCTGACGGAGGCGTTGCCGGATTGCCGTTTCGTCAATATCTACGGCTCGTCCGAAGTCTCGGCCGATGCGTCCTCCTATGTCGTCGGAGCGCCGATCCCTGCGGCCATTCCCATCGGCCGGCCGATCGCGAACATGAAGCTCTTTGTCCTCGACCCGGATCTTCGCCCGGTCCCCATCGGGATCGCTGGGGAGTTATATGTCGGCGGCGTCGGTCTTGCGCGGGGCTATCTCGGCCGCCCCGACCTCACGGCGGAGCGGTTCGTGCCGAATCCGTTCGGCGACGGCGAGCGATTGTACCAGACCGGCGATCGCGTGCGGTGGTGCGCCGATGGCAATCTGGAATTCCTGGGCCGGTCGGACCATCAGGTCAAGATCCGCGGCTTCCGGATTGAGCTCGGCGAGGTTGAGGCGGCGCTGCTTGCCGACGAATCGGTTGCGCTGGCTGCGGTGGTCGCGCGCGAGGAGGATGGCGACAAGCGCCTCGTCGCCTATGTGGTCGGAGCGGAGAATGGCGGACAACTCGACGCCGACAAGCTTCGAAATCACCTGAAGCGGAGCCTGCCCGATTACATGGTGCCGTCCTCCTTCGTGGCGATGGAGACCTTCCCGTTGACGCCGACCGGCAAGCTCGACCGCCGTGCCTTGCCGGCCCCGGGACCGCGAGCCTCGTCACGCCCCTATGTTGCGCCCCGTACGCCGGTTGAGCAAACGCTCGCGGCGATCTGGTGCGACGTCCTGAAGCTGGATCGGATCGGGATCGAGGACAATTTCTTCGAGCTTGGTGGGCATTCGCTGCTGGCGATGCGGATGATGGCGCGGCTGCGCGACGCGCTCGCGATCGAGGTGCCGCTCCGCGCGCTGTTCGAAGCGTCGACCTTGGCTCGGCTGGCCGACTGGATCGATACGGTCCGTTGGGCGGCCCAGCCGGGAGCAGCCGATATCGCAGACCGCTCGGAGGATCGTGACGAAGAGGTGGGGATCGTATGAGCACGGTCCAGGCTCTCCTGACGTCGCTGCGCAAGAACGGCGTGAGCATCTGGCTCGACAACGGTCAGCTCAAATACCGGGCGCCTGCCGGCGGTTTGTCGCAGGCCGAGCTGGCAGAGCTCCGCGCGAACAAGGAAGGCGTGATCAGCTTCCTGACCTGCGCGCATCGCGCTGCGGCCAGCCGGCCAAAGCTGGCGGCGAGAGAGCCATCGGATCGCGTGGCGATGTCGTATGCGCAGGAACGCTTGTGGTTCCTGGATCAGCTCGGGCTTGTGGGATCGGCCTACAACATGCCGTTCGCGCTCCGGCTGGACGGCGAGCTTGACGCTGCCGCGCTGGAGGAGAGCCTGGCGGAGGTTGTGCGACGGCACGAGGCGCTGCGGACGCATATCGCGTTGGTGGACGGCCAGGGCGTGCAGGTGATCGATGCGGCCGCCTCGTTCGGTCTTGCGCAGCTGGATCTGTCGCACCTTGCCGTCGATGCTCAAGAGGCTGAAATTCGGCGTCTGGCAAAGGAGGAGGCCTCGTACCGCTTCGAGCTGACACGCGGCCCCCTGTTCAGGGCAAGGCTGATCAGGCTCGGAGCCAGGGATCACGTGGTACTGGCGACGATGCATCACATCGTCTCGGATGGCTGGTCGCTCGGGGTCCTCACGCGCGAGGTGGCGGCACTTTACGAAGCGTTCAGCCAGGGCAGGTCATCGCCGCTGCCGGAGCTCGCGGTGCAGTATGCCGACTACGCGCTCTGGCAGCGGGCCTGGCTGCAGGGCGAGGCGCTGGAGCGTCAGCTTGCGTATTGGAAGGAACGGCTGAAGGGAGCGCCGGCCGCGCTCGAGCTGCCGACAGACCGTCCGCGTCCGTCGGTGGCGAGCTTTAAAGGCGGCATGGTGCCGTTCACGCTCTCTCGCGAGCTGTCGGACGGACTGACAGCGCTGTCGCGCCGTTCGGGCGCGACGCTCTACATGGTGCTGTTGGCCGCGTATCAGCTTCTGTTGTCGCGCTACACTGGCCAGATCGACATCGTCGTGGGCTCGCCGACCGCCGGACGCGTCGACCGCCAGCTGGAGGGGCTGATCGGGTTCTTCGTCAACACGCTCGCGATGCGCACGGACCTGTCGGGCGATCCGAGCTTCATGCAGCTGCTGGCGCGGGTGAAGGAGATGGCGCTCGGCGCCTTTGCCCATCAGGACCTCCCGTTCGAGAGACTGGTGGAGGAGCTGCAGCCGGTCCGCGACCTGAGCCGGCAGCCGGTGTTCCAGGCGAGCTTCAGCCTGCAGAACGTGCCGCAGGAAGCGATCGAGCTCTCGGCTCTGACGCTTCGTCCGCTTGCAGGCGAGCAACGGACGTCGGTGTTCGATCTGTCCTTGTTCGTCTGGGAGACCGACGGCTGCCTGCAGGGCCGTCTGGAATATGCGCTCGATCTGTTCGATCGTGGGACGATCGAGCGGTTTGCGCACCATCTCGAGGTGCTGCTGGAAGGAATCGTCGCGGCGCCGGAGCGCCGGCTGTCATCGTTGCCGGTGTTGAGCGCCGTGGATCGTCGCGTTCTGCTGGAGGATTGGGCGGGCCGGGCGACGGCCTATCCCGAGTCCTGTCTGCACGAGCTGATCGCGGCGCAGGTTGCGCGTACGCCGGATGCGGTCGCGCTGGTGTTCGAGGGCGAGCAGCTGAGCTACCGTGAGCTGGACGCACGCGCGAACCAGCTGGCGCATCATCTGCGCGGGCTCGGTGTGGGGCCCGAGGTCGTGGTGGGACTTTGCGTCGAGCGCAGCCTGGAGCTGGTGGTGGCGCTGCTCGGAATCCTGAAAGCCGGCGGGGCGTATCTGCCGCTCGACCCCGGCTATCCCGTGCAACGGCTGAGCTACATGCTGCACGATGCGGGCGCGCCGGTCATCGTGACCCAGCGGCACCTGGCCGGCGTGCTGCCTCATGCTGGGCGGGTGGTGGAGCTCGATACAGAAGCGGCTGACATTGCGGCGTGGCCGCAGCAGGCCCCGGTCCATATCAGCCGGCCGGCCAACCTGGCTTACGTCATCTACACCTCGGGCTCGACCGGACGCCCCAAGGGCGTGATGGTGGCGCATGCGGGGCTGATCAATTTCCTGACGGATATGGCCGTGCGTCCCGGCATCGACGCCTCGGACGTCGTGGCGGCGGTGACGCCGATCTCGTTCGACATCGCAGGATTGGAGATCTACCTGCCGCTGCTCGCTGGCGCCCGCGCGGTGGTGCTGCCCCGCGAGCTCAGCATCGACGGAGAACGCCTGCGCGAGCGGCTTACCGTGATCAATGCGACGATGCTGCAGGCGACGCCTGCGACGTGGCGCCTGTTGACGGACGCCGGCTGGCGGCCGTCCGCTTCGCTGAAGGTGCTTTGTGGCGGCGAGGCATTGCCGCCCGACCTGGTGTCGCGACTCGCGATCGGATCATCCGCGAGCTGGAATCTCTACGGTCCGACGGAGACCACGGTCTGGTCGAGCTTGAGCCGGATCGCGACCGAGCGGCCGATCGGTATTGGGCATGCGATCGCGAACACGCAGCTTCATGTGCTGGATGGTCATGGCGAGCTGGTGCCCGTCGGTGTCGCGGGCGAGCTGTATATCGGCGGTGCAGGACTGGCGCGCGGATATTTCGGACGTGCCGACCTGACGGCGGAGCGGTTCGTGCCGAGCCCGTTCGGCGATGGCGAGCGGCTTTACCGGACGGGAGATCTCGTGCGCCGGCGCGCGGATGGCGAGCTGGACTATCTCGGGCGGCTGGATCACCAGGTGAAGATCCGCGGCTTCAGGATCGAACTCGGCGAGATCGAAGCGGCGCTCCTTGCGCATGCCGGCGTGTCGCAGGCGGTGGTGACGGCCCAGGAGGACGGCAGCGGCGGCACGCGGCTCGTGGCCTATGTGGTGGGCGGCGCAGCGCTGCGCGCAGAAGATCTGCGGACGCAGCTGTCGCAGCGTCTTCCCGATTACATGGTCCCGTCGGCCTACGTGCAGCTGACCGCTCTGCCGCAGACGCCGAACGGCAAGTTGGATCGCAAGGCGCTGCCTGCGCCGGGATCCGCAGCGTTCGGGCATCGCGCCTTCACAGCGCCACTGGGTGAGGTCGAGGAACGGCTGGCGCAGATCTGGTGCGAGCTGCTGAAGCTGGACCGCATTGGCCGGCATGACGACTTCTTTGCATTGGGGGGCCACTCGTTGCTGGCGATGCGGGCGCTGTCCCGGCTGCGCGACGAGTTCGTGATCGATCTCCCGCTGCGGGCCATGTTCGATGCGCCGCGACTGAGCGACCTGGCGGGACGGGTCGAGAGCGCGTTGCGCAGTGGCGCCGGTGTGGCGCTGCCGCCGCTGCAGGTTCAGCCGCGCCCGGAGCGGCTGGTGCTGTCCTACGCGCAGGAGCGATTGTGGTTCCTGGATCAGCTCGGGCTGGTGGGAGCGGCCTACAATCTGCCGTTTGCCGTGCGGCTCGAAGGGGCGCTGGATCCCATCGCGCTGGAGCGGAGCTTTTCCGAAGTGGTCCGGCGCCACGAGGCATTGCGGACGCACTTCGAGACGGAGCAAGGACAGGCGGTGCAGATCATCGACGCAGCCTCGGTGTTCAGGCTCGGCCGAGACGATCTGTCGGAGCTCGGGGACGACGAAGCGCGCCGGCTCAGGATCGATCGGCTGCTGCGCGAGGCGGCCGTGCTGCCGTTCGATCTGTCGCGGGGACCGTTGTTCCGGGCACGGTTGATCCGGCTCGGGCCGCAGGACCATGTGGTGCTGGTGACGATGCATCACATCGTGTCGGACGGCTGGTCGATCGGCGTGCTGGTCCGGGAGCTCGCAGCGCTGTACGAGGCCTATCGCACCAACGCTGCGCCGCCGCTGGCTGATCCCCAGGTGCAATATGCTGATTATGCGCTGTGGCAGCGGGGCTGGTTGCAGGGCGAGGCGCTGGAGCGCCAGCTTGCCTATTGGAAGACGCGGCTGACGGGCGCGCCGGCAGCGCTGGAACTGCCGATCAACCGTGCGCGTCCCGCGGTCGCGAGCTTCGCCGGCGGAATGGTGCCGTTCACGCTGTCGCGCGCGCTGTCGGACGGGCTCAAGGCGCTGTCGCGCCGTTCGGGCGCGACGCTCTACATGGTGCTGCTGGCCGCGTATCAGGTTCTGTTGTCGCGCTATAGCGGCCAGACCGACATCGTCGTGGGCTCGCCGATCGCCGGGCGCGTCGACCGCCATTTGGAGGGACTGATCGGCTTCTTCGTCAACACGCTCGCGATGCGCACCGATCTGTCCGGCAATCCGAGCTTCATCGAGCTGCTCGGGCGGGTGAAGGAAGTGGCGCTCGGGGCCTATGCGCACCAGGATCTTCCGTTCGAGAGACTGGTAGAGGAACTGCAGCCGGTCCGCGACCTCAGTCGCCAGCCGGTGTTCCAGGTCAGCTTCAGCCTGCAAAATACGCCGCAGGATGCGATCGAGCTGCCGGCGCTGACGCTTCGGCTGCTGGGCAGCGAGCACCGTACGTCGCTGTTCGATCTGACGCTGTTCATGCGCGAGACCGCGGACGGCCTGGTCGGCACGTTTGAATATGCGTCGGATCTGTTCGACCGCGCGACCATCGAACGGCTGGCGGAACATTTCGAAATCCTGCTGGGTGGCATCGTGTCGGACCCGGAAGCCCGCTTGTCGGAGCTTCCGCTGCTGAGCGCGGCGGAGCGTCGTCAGCTGGCCGTCGACTGGAACGCGACGGAGGCCGACTATCCGGCGGACAAATGCCTGCACGAGCTGTTTGCCGAGCAGGCCGCACGAACCCCCGACGGTCTCGCCGTGGTGTTCGAGGGCGAGCAGCTGAGCTACCGGGAGCTGGACATCCGTTCCAACCAGCTAGCACACCATTTGCGCCGGCTGGGCGTAGGGCCTGAGATCGTGGTGGGGCTGTGCATCGAGCGCAGCCTGGAGATGGTGGTCGCCTTGCTCGGAATCCTGAAGGCGGGTGGGGCGTATCTGCCGCTCGACCCGGGATATCCGGCGGAACGGCTGAGCTACATGATGCAGAACGCCGGCGCGCCCGTCATCGTGACACAGCAGCGCCTTGCCGCGTTGCTTCCCGCGCACGCCGCCCGGGTGGTAGAGATCGACGCGGCGTGGGCTGCCATTGCGGCCGAACCGCAGCAGGCGCCTGTCAACGACAGCCGTCCTGCCAATCTTGCTTATGTCATCTACACCTCGGGATCCACGGGGCGGCCCAAGGGGGTCGCCAACACGCATGGCGGCATCGTCAACCGCCTGGTGTGGATGCAGGCGGCCTATCGGCTCGGTCCCGGCGACCGCGTTCTGCAGAAGACGCCGTTTTCGTTCGACGTGTCGGTGTGGGAATTCTTCTGGCCGCTGATCGAGGGCGTGCCGCTCGTTGTGGCCCGGCCCGAGGGTCATCAGGACCCCTCCTATCTCGCGGCCCTGATCCAGCGCGAGGCGGTGACGATCGCGCACTTCGTCCCGTCGATGCTGCAGGTGTTCCTGGAGACGGAGGATGTGTCCCGCTGCGCCAGCCTGCGTGCCGTGATGTGCAGCGGCGAGGCGCTCGGGGGAGAGCTGAAGACGCGGTTTCTGCGGAGTTCGCGCAGCGAGCTCCACAATCTTTACGGACCGACCGAAGCTGCGGTGGATGTGAGCGCGTTCGCGTGCCGCCTGGAGGCGGACGCGGTCAGCGTGCCGATCGGCCGTCCGATCTCGAACATGCAGCTCCATGTTCTGGATGATCACGGCGCGCTCGTGCCCGTCGGCGTCGCCGGCGAGCTGTATATCGGCGGCGTGGGACTTGCGCGCGGCTATTTCGGCCGTGCCGATCTGACGGCGGAGCGCTTCGTGCCGAGCCCGTTCGGAGACGGCGAGCGGTTGTACCGGACGGGCGATCTTGTCCGGTGGCGTGCCGATGGCGAGCTGGAATATCTCGGCCGCCTGGACCATCAGGTGAAGATCCGCGGCTTTCGGATCGAGCTCGGCGAGATCGAGGCGGCGCTCGCCGAGCATGCCGGCGTGTCGCAGGCGGTGGCGACGGCGCCGGCTGACGGCAGCGGCGACAGGCGGCTCGTGGCCTATGTCGTCGGGGACGAGAAGACCATCGATCCGGTGGCGCTGAGCGCGCATCTCAAGCGACGGCTTCCTGACTACATGGTGCCTGCAGCCTCGGCCTTCGTCGTTCTGGATCAGCTTCCTCTCTCGCCGAACGGGAAGCTCGACCGCAGCGCGCTGCCGCAACCGCAACGTCGACACGGCGCGGCTGAAGCTGCTCCACGCACGGCCGCCGAGGAAATTCTTGCGAAGCTGTGGTCGGACCTGCTCGGACTAAACGCCGTCGGCGTGCATGACGATTTCTTCGAGCTCGGCGGCCACTCGCTGCTGGCGATGCGCCTGATCGCGCAGGTCCGACATGCGCTCGGCGTCGATCTGCCGGTGCGCCTCCTGTTCGAGGAGAAGCCGACGATCGCGGTGATGGCCGCCCATATCGCCGTCGCCAGGGCGGCGAAACAAGGGTTCGAGATGCAGGGATCGGGCAGGCGCGACTACTCGTGCATCATCCCGATACATCTGAGCGAGCAGGGGACGCCGATCATCTGCGTTCATCCCATCGGAGGAGGCATCCTGTGCTATCGCGACCTCGCGAAGTCGCTCGGGCCCGGCTATTCCGTCTACGGCATCAAGGCGCTTGGTCTTCATGGCGAGCAGGATCCGCTGGTCTCGATCGATCAGATGGCAGATCACCATGTCGCCCGCATGCTCGAGATCCAGCAGACGGGACCGTTCAATCTCGTCGGCTGGTCCGCCGGCGGGCTGATCGCTTTCGCCATTGCCAAGAAGCTGAACGAGCTTGGGCATCAGGTCGGGGTGCTGGCGCTGATCGATACCGTTCCGCCGAGCTCCACCGGAGAGTGGCGGCACAACAGGCGCCAGGTCGAACGCACCGAGTGGCTCACATTCATGGGCGTGTTGGAAATTCCGCCACAGCGCGGGCTGACGTCGCGATGGCATTCGTTCTGGCGGCTCGCCGATGCTGCCAAGGCCGACTATGTGCTGCGTCTGGCCAAGCGGCACAAATCGCTGTCCAGCGGAATGACGGACGCAGAGTTCGCGCATGTGGTCTCCGTGTTCCAGGCCAACCTGCATGCTCTCCAGCAGCACGTGGTGTCGCCCTATGGCGGGAAGCTGTTGCTGTTCCAGCCGGACGGAGATCCGGTCAGGACGCCGGATCACTTCGCCAGGGCTGCGAAATTCTGGCAATCCAAGTCGCTGAACGGCTTTGACGTGCATTACGTCCCGGGCAATCACGGCTCGATGATCCAGTATCCGGCCTCGGACCACATCGCGGCTCGCTTGCGGGCCGAGCTCGAGGAGGCCCAGCCCGTCTCCGAGAGATTGGCCGCCGAGCCGGTCTAGGTCATCCTCATGCAGAACAAGCTCGTCTCTTTCCTGCTTCGCCTGGTGCCCGGGCCTATCGCTGTGGCCTCCGGGTGCAGCATCATCGCGGCGGCCACGACCGTCGCGCTGTTTGCCTACGTCTTTGCGCATGTTCGCCAGCAGACGCCGGCTGCTCTGCCCGAGGTCATCTCGTTTGCGGCCCTCGCATCGGCATCGATCGCGAGCCGTCTGGCTGCCGCGAGAGCTTCGGTCCGTGTTGGCAGCGCCGTCATTCTCCGGCTTCGAAATACCTTGATCTCGGCGATTCTGAATACGCGCTACCGCCAGCTCGAAATGATCGGAGCCGGAAGGCTGAAAGCTGTCGTCGCCGTCGACGTCCAGACGATTGCGACGGCGGCTCCGATCCTCGTCAACATGGTGACGAACCTCGCGATGGTCGCGAGCCTCCTGGTCTACATGTGCTGGCTCTCGCCGGCTGGAGCAGGCGTGATCGTCGGCGCGGCGATGTTCGGCGTGCCGCTGTACTGGGCCGTCGTCGGCCGGTCGACCAGGTTGAGCTATCAGGCCTGGATGGCGTGGGAGCGCCTCGACAAGGTGCTGGGTGGGCTGATCGCAGGTCTGAAACAGCTGAAATTGAGCGCGGTCCGAACGTCCCGTTATCTGTCCGAGGACATCGACGGGCGTCAGACCGAGTTTCTCCGTCTTCGCGAGCAGGCGACATGGGCCGGCGCCATCGCGATGAATGTCGGGCAGGCCGTGTTTCTGCTGGTGATCGGAATCCTCCTGTTTCAGCATTCTCCCGATGCCCGGCATGTCGAGTTCTTCTTTGCTGCGATCTATCTGATCGGTCCACTGGATGCCGCCATCGGGTCGTTCGCGTCGCTTGGGCACGTCAATGCGGTGTTTCGCAGGATTCAGGACCTCGGCGTGGTGCTTTCGTCGTCAGCGGCCGTGGACCCCGAAGGGGGAGAGGGCGGCGCGGGTGACGTCCGGTGGCGCCAGGTCAGCTTCGAGGGAGTCTGTTATTCCTACGGCGAGACCGGGCCCGCCGATGCCTTTGCATTCGGGCCGGTGGATCTCGAGCTGAAACGGGGCGAGATCGTCTTCATCAAGGGTGGAAACGGCAGCGGCAAGAGCACCTTTGCACGGCTGCTCGCCGGCCTGTACGAACCGTCGAGCGGCGCGATCCTCTTGGACGGTCGGCCGGTCGATGATCGGAGCCGCCAGCTTTATCGCCAGATCTTCAGCTGCCTGTTCGAGGATGCACATGCGTTCGAGCGCATTCCCGGAAACGAGACCTGCGAGGATCGGGCGCGCGGCCTGCTTGGGGAATGGTCGATCGGCCGCAAGGTCATGACGGAGCACGCAAGGTTCTTGAATACGCAGGATCTGTCGCGGGGGCAGAAGGGCCGATTGCTGCTCGTGTCTGCCCTGATGGAAGATCGTGACATCTACATCTTTGACGAATGGGCTGCCGATCAGGACGCGAGATCGCGGGAGCAGTTCTATCTGTCGCTGCTGCCAGCGTTGAAGCGCGACGGGAGGCTCGTTATCGTCCTGACGCATGACGAGTCATTCGATTCCGTCGCTGATCGCATCGTCAGGTTCCATGATGGAAGGGTTGCAGCCGATATGTCGGCCATGATTGGGCATGAAGGGGTGTCGCGTGCAGGCGTCGTCTAGTCGATCTCTGTTGCGCTATGCCGGCGCGCGACCCGGTTGCCCGAAATTGCTGTGCTTTCCCTACGCCGGCGGCGTGGCCGCGGGCTATCGCAATTGGGCCGTGGCGCTGTCGCCGCATGTCGATGTCGTGGCCGTCGAATATCCCGGCAGGGGATTTCGCCGGCGCGAGCAGCTCGCGCGCCGGATTGTCGATCTCGTCCAGGGGATCATGCCCGAGATCGCGGCGGAAATGACCGGGCCGGTCATCCTGTTCGGCCACAGCATGGGGGCTCTGGTTGCGTTCGAGGTGTTGCGCATCTTTTCCCCCAGGCAACCCGTGATCGCCGCCGTGATGTCCGGGTGTCGTCCGCCCGTTCTGCGGGGGTCCGAGCCCGAGATCCACGGTCTGCCCGACGAGGAGTTCATCGAGGAGCTGCGCAAGCTCGACGGTACGCCGGAGGAACTGCTCGCGGACCGGGACTTGATGGAGCTTGCGATGCCGGTGTTGCGCGCTGACTTCGAGGCGGTTGCGACCTATGCCCCGCCGAAGGCGTTCAAGCTGTCCTGCCCCGTGCTGGTCTATGGCGGTGAGAGCGACAACAGCGTCGGTCTCGAGGAGCTGGAAGGATGGCGGGAGCACGCCGCCATCTCCTGCGCTATCAGGGCGTTTCCTGGTAACCATTTTTTCGTCCGCTCTGCGGAGCAGGACGTGCTGAGCACGCTGCTGCGTGACATCCGTTCGCTCACCGCGGTGTGAGAGCGCTCGGAATAGAGTCGCGGCGCAGCTTGCGTCGCCGGCTCACTGTAATCCGTAGGATACGTCCCGCTCTCATTCGATAGTAGCCGGCACCAGTTCAGAAGTTGGGCATTGCCGTACAAGCGATAGCACCCGATAGTTGTCAAAAGGAGCTCGGCCTGATCGTGCAAAATATTCCTGTGGAATCAAGACGCAGAAAATTCGTCTGTGCCACCATGGGCATCCTGAAACGGCGCGGCGAGATAAGATATATCAATTGCTTAGTTGTGCGGTAAACCATCGAGTGGGAATGATTTTTGCCTATCCAGCGGTATCCAAAACTACGCCGCCATGGAGTTCGGTGAGAAGTGGTTCCAGGAAGCTCGTATGGGTACAGCACGCGTGCGATGCATCGCTCCATTTACGAGCGCGACATCCTTCCAACGTTTCGAAGTCGTTTATTGACCGAGATCACGCCTGACGATCTTCGCGCAATCTGCGCCAAGGTGAAGGAGCGGGGCGCGCTGGCTACGGCCGTACACGCCCGCGACATCGCGAAGCTCGTTTTCGCCTTCGCGATCCTGCACGGCGAAAAGTCCCGAATCCAGCCAACGACGTTGGGCCGGCCTCGATCGCGACCTTCGTTCCGAAGAATCGATCCCTTTCGCCCTCTGAGATTCGGGTCATGCTCGGCCAGCTTGAACATGTGCCGACACTTCCAACCATTCGGCTAGGGACGAAGCTGCTCCTGCTGACGATGGTGCGAAAGAGCGAACTACAGGACGCGACCTGGGATGAGGTCGACTTTGAAAATGCTGTCTGGTCGATACCCAAGGAGAGGATGAAGCGCTCGAAAGCGCACAACGTCTATTGGGCTGAACCTGTGTTCGGCCGCGTGCTTATTTTCTGTACGCGGACCGCGGGTGTCAGTCGATACCCGGCCTTCCCTGCGCCTCTCCTTGCGAGAAGAGGGCCGTACGGTTCCAAAACTCGGGCGCATCGCGCCGCGAGATCGCGACTTCACGCCTTTGCTGTTTGGCACGTTAAGCAGATCCGCCTGAGCCGATCGTGAGGGCATGGCGGGCCGCGCGCAGTCCAGTGCGGGCCGATCATGGGAAATAGGAAAGAAGCCACGTCGCGATGACACAGTCTCATTTCTGAAGAGGAGCAACGGAATCTCCCCCGTTGCTCGATCTGGGCGCAAGGCTCGATCTGCCCTTGCCTTAAACCTGAGTCGAGAGTGCAGGCGCTGGCCTTGTGAGGGAGACCAAGTCTTTCTCATGATCAGGTCACGGTGCGGAATTCCACATCACGGATACGAGACGATAGCCATCATCCTCTCGTGCCAGATGACCCAGGGCAGGAAATGGGAAGTGGAAGCCGTATATCACGGTTTTCTCCGCCACCGCCTGATCATAGAGCCTGCGGCGTGTCTGCTCGGCCTGCACGGGATCCATGTCGGTCGCGCCGTGCCAATTTGGGTGACGGATGAACAGGGCCGGATGCGTGGTCACGTCACCCTGGATGATCACCTTGTCAGCACCAGAGGTGACGATGAAGGAGGAGTGCCCGGGCGTATGCCCGTGGGTCGACATCGAGGTCACGCCTGGAGCCAGCTCCACGCCCCCATCGAACTTTTTCACCGTGCTTCCCAGCACGCCGAAAATCCGGCGAGCTCGCTTGAAATTGGCGACCATCGCCTCGGATGGTGTCTTCGGCATGTTGCTGCTGTCCATCCAGTAGGCATATTCGGCAGCGGGAACGTAGATCTGCGCATTAGGGAACGCTGGCTTGTTGTCTGCGGTCACAAGGCCGCCGATGTGATCTGCATGAAAGTGGGTGATCAGCACCTGGTCGACATCGGCTACCGAATAGCCAGCCGCAGCGAGATTGTTGCGGAACTGGCCGCCAACGCCGTTGCTTTGAATGAAGGCGGCTTCCCCAACGCCGGTATCGATCACCACCAGCCGCCCGCTGGTGTTGAGTACGACCGGGGTAAAGGTCAGTGTGATCGCATCCGTCGGCAAGAAGGAGGCTTCCAGCGTGCGGGCAACTTCGTCTGCAGGCACGTTCGAGACGAAGTTGTCAAGGCGGGGGAAGCTAACGGTGCCGTCCGTGATCGAGAGCAGGTCGATGCTCCCCACCTTGTGCTTGTGGATGCCCGGCATCTGCTTGGGCGTGGGCTTCGGTGCGGTTTGAGCAGCCATGGGAGCTGCGGACGCCATCGCCGCCAGCGCTGCTCCCGCCATCAGGCTACGCCGCGAAACATCAATCTTATGGTCTGCCGCCATTGGTTCATCCCGGATTTGAGCGCGAAGGGCAACCATGTGCCTGCGCCTCGATTTGTCAGCAGCACCAGACTAAGTCGTTTGATACTTGAACAATATGCATGAGATTGACAAAACAGTTATGCGCAGGATTCATCAATAGCTGGAGATGGTGTCGTGAGCCGCAGCGATCTGGTCGATCTGAATACCTTCGTCGTCATTGCTGAAGAGCGAAGCTTCACCCGGGCGGCGGCGCGGCTCGGAACATCGCAATCGGCTCTGAGCCATCAGTTGCGCAGGCTGGAGACCAGATTGGGAGTACGATTGTTGACGCGAACGACGCGCAGCGTTGCCGTCACTCTCGCTGGCGAGAATCTGCTGGACGGATTGAGGCCCGCATTCGAGACAATCGACGCGAGCCTTGCCGCCATCAGCGTTCTTCGTGAAAAGCCGAGAGGCAAGATCCGGATGACCGTTCCACGGCACGCGGCCAGCAGCCTGCTGTGGCCGTCACTCCGAATGTTCGTCGCGAAACATCCCGAGATCGAGATCGAACTGAGCGTCGACACCGCGCTTCGGGATCTCGTTTCGGATCAATACGACGCTGGCGTAAGGCTTGGCGAACTGGTGATGGAGAACATGATCGCGGTACCAATCGGGCCGGATCTGCGCATGGCGGCCGTTGCCGCGCCCGAATACTTCGTACGGCGTAAGATTCCGCTTACGCCGCGCGATCTGGCGAAGCATGTTTGTATCAATTTCCGTCTGCCGCGATCCGGCCGGCTCTATGCTTGGGAATTTGAGAAGAGGCGCCATCAGATGAAGGTCCGTGTCAACGGGCCGCTGGTCTTCGATGAACCCGACATGATTCTGGCGGCGGCAGTGGATGGTCAGGGGATCGCCTTTCTCATGGAGGATCAGGTCGCTGAGATGCTGGAAAAGCGGCGTCTTGTGCGCGTGCTGGAGGATTGGTGTCCCTCGTTTCCCGGTTATCACCTCTATTACCAGACGAGGAAGAACAACTCCGCCGCGTTCCGGTTGTTGATCGAAGAGCTGCGCTATCGAAAATGAGGCTGTCGACGAGTGCGCAGCCGGAGCCTGCAAGCAGTTGTCTCGTTGCCTTGGTCGTCCCGGCGCAGCGCAATCGAGCACCAGGAAAGACGCGGACTGACGTCGGGGCTGCGCAGCTAGAGCTCTGATGGAGTCAAGGCAGTCTGAAGTTCGAAGACAGATGGTGATGCGAGCATTTCCAGGTACTCGACGAGCTTTCCGACTCGGTCAAAATACTTGCGGCGTACGACGATCAGAGGCTCTCCGATGGCAAGCCCGAGGCGTGCGGCCACGGTCGGATCGGCAACGGTCGCGGTGACGACCTGCTCTCCCGAATGCACCGTCACCTTTGCGCGTTGCAGAAGCTGCTGCAGCGGTTTGGCGCCGAGGTCTTGCCGCGAAAAGCTGCGGCCGATCTCTTCAGGAATGAACGTGGTGATGTGGAATAGCGGCTTGCCGGCTCGTGAACGGACCCGGACGGCGCGTTGGACCATCCCGATCTTGTTGCTGCCTCCGAGTCCAAGGGCAGGCGGCGGATTCACGTAATCGAATTCGTGAACGGTGACCTCAGTCGTATTGCTGACATCCCGCATGTGGGCCAGCAGATCCGACATCGACGATTGCAGCGGCTCGACCGAAACCGAGTTGCGGACGAACGTCCCTTTGCCTTGCTGGCGCTCGATCAATCCGTCGGCTTCGAGTGCGGCGAGGGACGTCCGGATCGTTACGCGGGACACGCCGAACCGCGCCGCGAGTTCGTCCTCGCTCGGCAAAGTCTCTCCGTTCTGGCGGATGCCCTGCTGAATCTCACCTCTCAGGACCAGGTAGACCTGACGATGCAATGACACTCCAGGAGCGCGCCGCACCTTGTTCGCCGTCTGCCGACTTGCTTTCACGTCCGGTCCTTGTCCTCGATCCGATCATCGCAGATCGCCTGCTCGGCAATATCGAGCAAAGCGAGCCTTCCGGCAACATTCTCCGCTTGACTCGTATGAAGGTAGTAATATTAATACGTCTAAACGTCAAACGGTTGATCGGCGCATTTTCGCCCAGCTGAAGAAAGTGACGACGCGGGCCCGCGACGAACCGCGGGGGCTGCCGTTGGACGGCAGCGCGCTTGCAGAGGGAGAGCAGGGATGGGTGACGGAGTTTCGCGGCGTCGATTTCTCGGCGGAGCTGCTGGAGTGGGTGCGGCCGCCTTTGGGTTAAGCGCTCCTGCGCTTGCTGCTTCTGAGCCCGTCAAGATCGGGTTTGTTGTCCCTCAAACGGGTTCGTTGGCGTTCTTTTCCGAGCACGTGCCGTTCGTGCTCGATCAGGTCAAGAAGACCTTCGGAAATCAGGCGCCGACGGCGGCTGGAAAAGTGCCCTTCGAGATCATCGTCAAGGACAGCCAGTCGAGCGCCGGCCGTGCCTCGGAAGTCGCGGCCGAGCTGATCTTGAAGGACCGTGTCTCTGTCTTGCTGGCGACGTCGACGCCGGAAACGACGAATCCGGTGGCAGACCAGGCCGAGCTCAACGGGGTGCCGTGCATCACGACGGATACGCCCTGGGAGCCGCACTTCTTCGGTCGGCACGGCGACCCCAAGTCCGGCTTCCAATGGACCAACCATTTCTTTTTCGGCGCCAGCCAGTTGACGACGACCTATCTCGGGCTGTGGGGCCGCTTTGCGACCAACAAGCGGATCGGCGTGCTGTGGCCCAACGACGGCGACGGCAATGCGGTGTCCGGCCTGTTTCCGAAAGCCTTCGAGAAGGCAGGTTTTGCGGTCGTCGATCCCGGTCGCTTCGACCTGCCGGTGGGCAGCTTTGCGGCGCAGATCGCATCGTTCAAGAGCAAGGACGTCGACATCGTCAACGGCGTGCTGCCGCCGCCCGAATTCGCAACGTTCTGGGCGGAAGCCGGCCAGCAGGGTTTCAAGCCGAAGGTGGTCTCTGTCGGCAAGGCAACAGAGTTTCCGTCAGCGATCGCTCCGCTGGGGCAGCGCGCGGTCGGCCTGTCCGTTCCTGTGTTCTGGTCGCCCGATTTTCCCTATGTCTCCGCGATGACCGGGCAGAGCGCGCGTGAGCTTGCCGCGGAGTATGAGACTGTCAGCGGGCGGCAATGGTCGATGACGCTGGGCTTCAAGCACGCGCTGTTCGAAGTTCTATTTGATGTCCTTCGTCGCGCGCCCGATCCGCGCTCCCCGGAGCGCCTGAGGGACACCATTCGCCAGACCAAATACAACGCCGTGACCGGTCCCGTCGATTTCCAGATGCCGGGCCTGCCTCCCGGGATTTCCAAGACGCCGCTGGCCGGCGGACAATGGCAGAAGGGCGGGCGATATCCCCTGGAGCTCGCGATCATCGACAACGCGGACGAGCCGAGCATCAAGACCACTGCTGCGCCCATGACCTTGGGCTGATGCTATTCCCATGACGCTGCTCGCCATCACCGGGCTGACCAAGCGATTTGGCGGCCTTCTCGTTTTCGATCAGCTCTCGTTCTCGCTCGGCCGAGGAGAGCGCCTGGGCGTCGTTGGACCCAACGGCGCCGGCAAGAGCACGCTGTTCAACCTGATATCGGGCGTGGTCGCACCGAATTCCGGTTCGATCAGCTTTGATGGCTCCGACTTGAAGCGATCAGACGCGTGGACGCGCTGCCATCTCGGTATCGGCCGCACCTTTCAGATTCCGAAGCCGTTCGGCGACATGACGGTGTTCGAGAATTTGATGGTCGCTGCGACCTACGGCCGCGGACTGAGCATGCGGGCCGCGCGTGCGCATTGTGACGACGTCATCGCGCAGACCAGGCTGTCGGCGAAAGCGGCGCGGCCAGCGGGCTCGCTGATGCTCGCCGATCTCAAGCGGCTCGAGCTGGCTCGCGCGCTGGCGCTCAAGCCGAAGCTGTTGCTGCTCGATGAGATCGCTGGAGGTCTGACGACGGCCGAATGCGACGAGCTGCTTTCAATTCTGGATTCGATCCAGGATCAGGCCATCTCGGTGATCTGGATCGAACACGTCGTCGCCGCGCTGACCCGCTATGTCACCCGCATCCTGGTCTTGGCTCAAGGGCGCGCGATCGCCGACGGCTCGCCGTCGTCAGTCTTTGCCGATCCCAAAGTGAGGACGCTGTATTTGGGCGAGGACGACGCGTGACCGGTCCTCAGGGCACTCCGCTTCTTTCGATCGAAGGCCTTTCACTCTGGTATGGAGCAGTGCAGGCCTTGTGGCACATCGATCTTCGGATCGACGAGGGGGAGTGCGTCGCCGTCATCGGGGCGAACGGCGCGGGCAAATCATCGCTGGTCAATGCGATCGCGGGTGTCGGCCGTCCGCGAAGTGGCCGGATCAGGCTCGCTGGTCTCGACATCGAATCCTTGCAGCCATCCAGGGTTTCCGCTCTCGGCATCGCGATCGTCCCCGAGAGACGCCGCTTGTTTCCGTCCTTGAGCATCGAAGAAAACATCCTTGTCGGCGCCCAAGTCGGCCGGCCGGGTCCGTGGACGCTCAAGAAGATCTACGACCTGTTTCCCGAGCTGGTGCCGATCCGATCACTTGGCGGCCATCTCGTCTCGGGCGGACAGCAGCAAATGGCGGCGATCGCGCGCGCCTTGATGGCAAATCCTCGTCTTCTGCTGTGTGACGAAATCAGTCTGGGTCTGGCTCCGATCATCGTGGCCCGGTTCTATTCGATGTTTCCGGCGCTCCGCGCCAGCGGCATCTCGATTCTGGTCGTCGAGCAGGAGACGCGCCGTGCGCTCGGTGCCTGCGACCGGTTCTACTGCCTGCTCGATGGCAAGGTGTCGCTCTCCGGTCGGCCTCTCGAGGTGACCGAGGACGCCGTCAATCAATCCTACTTTGGCATCGGCTAGAGGTGCGGGGCTTCGCATGGTGACCGGTTGGATCGAACTGCTGCTTCAGGGCGTACTGCTTGGTGGTCTCTACGCCCTGTTCGGCGTGGGACTGTCCCTGGTCTTCGGGGTCATGCGGCTCGTGAACATTGCGCACGGTGATCTCATCGTGCTCATGGCCTACGTCGGATTGCTACTGACAGACAAGCTCGGCCTCGGCCCGTTCACGGCGCTTCTCGTGCTCATCCCCTTGAGTTGCGCGTTCGGCTTTGCATTGCAGGCGGCACTTTTCGAACGGATACTGAATGCCGGACCGCTGGCGCCTCTTCTGGTGGCGTTTGGCCTTGCCGTGGTCATTCAAAACTCTCTGCTGGTGGGCTTCGGGGCTGACAGTCAGAAGCTGACGGCAGGCGGCATCGAAGTCGCGAGCCTCTCCCTCGGCAGCGGAATTGATGTCGGCGTTCTACCACTCCTCACATTCGCAATTGCCGTGATCACGATCGGTGCGCTTCAGCTGCTGGTCTACCGCTCTTCCTTCGGACGGCTGCTGCGGGCCGTTTCCGACGACCGACAGGCCGCAGATCTGCTCGGCGTGAACACCCGCACGATCTACCGGATTGCGATGGCAATCAGCATGGGCGTGACCGCGATCGCCGCGATCATGATGGCCATGCGCGCCAACTTTGCTCCGAGCTCGGGGCCAACCCAGCTGATCTTTGCATTCGAGGCCGTCGTCATCGGAGGCCTTGGCAATCTGTGGGGCACGCTTGCTGGAGGCATCATCCTGGGCGTTGCACAGATCGCAGGTGCGCAGATCGATGCGGCCTGGCAGGTGCTGTTCGGCCATCTGGCCTTCCTCGGTTTGCTCGCGGTGCGTCCTAACGGTCTGCTGCAAAGGATGGCGCCCGAATGATGTCCGCTTCTGATCGCCTCAGCCACGTATTGCGAACGTCGATCATCGCTGTGGCGATTGCCGCGCTCGCGCTCGTCGTCATGTGGCCGATGGTCGGCTCGTTGAACAGTCTCCGCTATCTGGCCGAACTCTTCGTGCTCATCGGCCTGGCTCAGATGTGGAACCTGCTCTCCGGCTACGCGGGCATGGCGACGGTCGGCCAGCACCTCTTCGTTGGCGTGGGCGCTTACTCCTTCTATGGGCTCGCAGTGCTCGCGGGATGGCCGGCGCCCTTGGCGCTGCTTTGCACGCCGGTGCTCGGGGCCATGTCGGCACTCCCGGCATTTGCGATGATCGTCCGATTGCGGACGGCCTATTTTGCCATCGGCACCTGGGTTCTGGCCGAGTCGGTCAAGATCATCGCAGCCAAACTCCCGGGCTTTGGACACGGGCTCGGCGCGAGCCTTCCGGTCCCCGTGGCCACCGCCTTCGGATCATCGAGCGCGACACGTCTGACGGCCATCTTCTATCTGACATTCATCACGGCAACGGGTCTGACGCTCGGCATGGCCGTGTTGATGAGGTCGCGGATCGGCCTCGCGCTGCGGGCGCTACGAGATCAAGAAAGCGCAGCCCATGTGTTCGGTATCAACTCGCGCCGCCTGAGGCCGATGATATTTGCGGGCGTCGGGGCCGCGCTGGCGCTGCTCGGCGCACTCACCACGCTTCAGCGGCTCAGGATCTCGCCAGACACGTCCTTCAGCCTTCTCGACTACACGGTGAACATCATCTTCATCGTGATCATCGGAGGTATCGGGTCAACGGCGGGACCGGTCATCGGTGCTGTCATCTTCATCGTTCTCAGAGAGAGCCTCGCCAATCTTGGTCCGATCTATCTCATCATCCTCGGGCTCGTCGCGATCGCGATGATGTTGTTCGAACCAAAAGGCGTTGTCGGCCTGATCGATCGTCTGGCCCGTCTGTCGCTCACGATCCCCTTCCGGCGTCCAATCCTGTCCAGCCTGTCCAATCGGAAACGAACATGACCAGCCACGCAACGAGTACCCCTGACACGAGCGCTGCACTTCCTCGTCACCGCGACGCGTATTACGGAGGCGCATGGCACCCGCCGATCGGTGGAGCTTACGTGGCGGTAGAAAATCCGGCTGATCGCACCGGTCTGGGCCAAGTCGCAGACTGCGGCGGCGAAGACGTTCAAGCCGCCGTCGCCGCGGCGTCAGCCGGATTTGAAATCTGGCGCGACGTGCCTCCCTTGGAACGCGCTCGATTGCTGCGTCAGATCGCGGCGGTGTTGCGCGCCGAGGCAGATCGATTTGCCATGATCGACGCGCTCGACTGCGGCAACCCGTATTCGGCGACGAAACACGACGCTCTGATCGCCGCCGACACGGTGGAGTTCTTCGCAGGGCTCGTGACGGAGATGAAGGGCGAATCCGTCCCCCTCGGTCCCGATGCGGTCAATTTCACGTTGCGCGAACCGCTGGGTGTGGTGGCGAGGATCTATCCCTTCAACCACCCCCTCCTGTTTTGTGCGTCCAAATTGGCCGCGCCGCTGGCGGCGGGCAATACGATCGTGCTCAAGCCGCCGGAGCAGGCGCCGCTTTCGACGCTGCGCTTCGTCGAGCTCGTCGATGGCCTGCTGCCGCCGGGGGTCATCAACATGGTTCCGGGGGGACGCGACGTCGGTGCGGCGCTGGTGGCGCATCCCAAGATCGCAAAGATCGCACTGACTGGCAGCGTCGCGACCGGTCGCGCGGTGATGCGAAGCGGGGCGGAGGGCTTGAAGCGGGTATCCCTCGAGCTCGGTGGCAAGAACGCCCTGATCGCGTTTCCGGACGCGCACATCGATCGGCTGGTCGATGGCATCATCCGGGGCATGAATTTCCATTGGTGCAGCGGGCAGTCCTGCGGCTCGACCAGTCGGGTATTTCTGCACGACAGCATCCACGATGAGGTTGTCGCGCGTGTGCGGGCCCGCTGCGAAGCGATCCGTCAGGGTGTTCCGACCGATCCGCAGTCTGAGATGGGGGCCATCATCAGCAAGACGCAGTTCGATCGGATCATGGGGTTCATCGATGCCGCGCGGACCGAGGGAGCCGTTCTGGTCACTGGCGGCGGCCGGCCGCCAGCTCCGGAGCTTGCGAATGGCTATTTCATTCAGCCGACCGTCTTCTCAGGCGTGTCGCAGAGCATGTCGATTGCGCGCGAGGAGATCTTCGGGCCGGTCGTATCGGTTCTGCGCTGGTCCGATGAGGCGAGCATGCTCGCCGACGTGAACGCCGTCGACTACGGGCTGACGGCCTCGATCTGGACGCGCGACATCACAAACGCCCTGCGGACGGCAAGGCGCGTGGAAGCAGGCTATGTCTGGATCAACAATGCCAGCATGCATTATCTCGGAACGCCTTTTGGTGGCCGCAAACAGTCGGGCATCGGGCGTGAGGAGTGTTTGGACGAGCTGCTGTCATTCACCGATCAGAAGAGCGTGACGGTCACGCTTTGAGCTCGGCCAAGTCTGCAATGCGTGAGCGATAGATCGATCGTCGGGCTACAAAACGCGACCGTGCTTGCCATGGCCATGCTCGCGTCGCCACGACATCTCTTTGCCGGCCGAGCCGCAATTGTGCGGCTCGAGCTCGGCTTCGCGCACGTCAAGCGTTCGCGGCCTGGTCGATCAACTCCACGACATCCTCGGCGCGGGAAATCAGCGACAGATGGCTCGACGGCACGGCCTTGATCTTGGCCTTGATCCGCGCAGCCATCCAGCGCTGCAATTCCGGCGACAAGGCTTTGTCGTTCTCGGAAAGCAGATACCAGGACGGCTTGTCGTGCCAGGCCGCAGCCGAGAGCTTCTCGCCGAAGCAGGATGGTGCAATCGGCTGTTGGACGGCGGCCAGTACTCTGGTCCGACGAACAGGAAGATCTGCGGCAAGAGCGTCGCGATACGCCGCCGGATCGAACCAAAGCAGTCCGTTGTCTGGCTTTGCACCCTGCATTCCCGGTGAGGCCGGCCCATGCGACTGCAGATCCATGACCGCCTCGCCCGCATCCGGGGCAAGCGCCGACACATAGACGAGAGCAGAGACGTTAGCGACGGCTCCGGCTTCACTGATGACCGCGCCTCCCCAGCTGTGACCGACGAGAACCACCGCACCCTGCTGCCGGGACAACACACGCTTGGTTGCCGCGACATCATCCGCGAGCGACGTGAGCGGGTTCTGGACTGCTGAGACGTTGTAACCCTTGGCGAGAAGGCGAGCCGCGACCTCGCTCCAGCTGCTTCCGTCTGCGAACGCGCCGTGAACCAGGACGACATTGTTGGTTTTTCTCGGCCCGGCAGCGCTCGTTTTCGCGTGTACGGCAGTGGCAGACGCGACGCTGCCTGCTGCAGCCGCCGCGAGAACCTGCCGGCGGTCGAGTGTGAAGGTCATGTCGGATTTTCTCGTGGTCATGGGGGATCTCGTTGGTTGGTGGGCCCTGCAGGGACTCCGCAAGGTTCGATCATCGTGAGTGAACGTTGTGGTCCGGTCGCCTCGAAAGCCTCGCGCTGCGACGGAAGTTGACCCGGACACTCATGTCAATTTGCCAAGGTGTGGGACATGAGAGGCCGCTTCGAAGGGGGTTGACAGTAATCGTATTGTCGTATTTACATTAATACAAGTAGCCAATTTTGCAATGGGGAGGAGGCCCGCGTGCCAACTCGAAGCTTCCGGCAGGTCCTTGCGGACCGAAAGCCGCTGATATTGTTCGGGGCTTACGATGCGTTGTCGGCGCGCCTCATCGAGGCGTCGGGCGGCGAGGCAGTGTTCATCAGCGGCTTTTCGGTCGTTGGTGCGCGTTATGGCGTGCCCGATTTCGGACTGCGCGCCTTCGGCGATATCGCGGCAGCCGTCCGGGATACGTTGAATGCCATCGACATTCCCGCGCTGGTCGATGCGGATGACGGCTATGGCGACGTGAAGAACGTCATTCACACCGTGCAGTCCTATGAGCGCATGGGCGTGAGTGCGCTGATGCTGGAGGATCAGCGCTGGCCGAAACGGTGCGGCCACATGGCTGGCAAAGCGGTCGTTCCGCTCGACGAGATCGTCGCGAAGATCAAGGCCGCCTGCAGCGAGCGCGTCAATCGCGAGACCTTCATCTTCGCTCGCACGGATGCGCGCGCCGTCAACGGGCTCGATGACGCCATGCGCCGCGGTGAAGCTCTTCTCAATGCCGGCGCCGATGGGCTCTTCATCGAAGCGCCCGAAAGCCTGGACGAATTCGAGGCGATCGGCCGGCGCTTCGACGTCCCGATGATTGCGAATCCGCTGCCGGGAGGAAAATCGCCTCTGCTTCGGCCGGAGCATTACGCCGAGCTCGGCTTCCAGGTCGTCTGCTACGGCGTGACGCCCATCATGTTCGCGGCCGGCGCAATTCGAGACCGGATCTCGGACATCACATCCGGGCGTTTCGCTCTCGATCAGCAGGAGATGAGCTTCGCGGAGTTCAAGCAGCTCGTCGGGCTGCCACGCTGGGAGCGCTATGAGGATCTCTATGGCGCTGCGCGGGAGAGCGCCCAATGAGCGCCAAGACCCTTTTCGACAAGATCTGGGACCGCCATGTCATCAAGGATCTCGGTGATGGCTTCTCACTGATTTTCGTCGATCGTCACATGGTCAACGACATGGCCGGGCGAGGCTTCCTGACGCTGAACAAGCGCGGCTTGCCGGTCGCTCATCCCGAATTCACCTTTGCCGCAGCTGATCATACCGTCGCCACCTTGGAGGCGCGCAAAGCGTCCGCGAAGCCGGACGACAATCCCTACGCCGTCAATCTGCGGGACAACTCGCGGCAACATGGCTTCCGGTTGTTCGATCTCGACGATCCGGATTTCGGCATCATCCACGTCATCTCCGCCGAGCAGGCGCTTGCACTGCCCGGCACCACGATCGCATGCGGCGACAGCCACACCTGTACGCTTGGTGCGCTCGGCGCGATCGCCTGGGGCCTCGGCCAGTCGGACATCGTTCATATCCTTGCAACGCAGACGAGCGTGCAGCGCAAGCCGCTCAACATGCGGATCAACGTGACCGGCCGGCTTGCCCCGGACGTGTCCGCAAAGGATCTCATCCTCGCGCTGGCTGCCGAATTGGGCGTTGCCGGATGCGTGGGGCATGCCGTCGAATTTGCCGGTGACGCGATCCGGCGGATGTCGATGGATGAGCGCTTCACCATCTGCAACATGGCGGTGGAAATGGGCGCGCGGTTCGGCCTCATCTCGCCCGACGATGTGACGTTCGACTATCTGCGCGGGCGGCCGAGTGCGCCCGATGCTGACGCGTGGGATGCCGCTGTTGCAGACTGGCGGTCGCTGGCCACCGATGCGACGGCAGCATTCGACGCCGAACGGACGCTGGATGCTTCACGCGTCGAGCCGCAGGTGAGCTGGGGCATCAATCCCGGGCAGACGATCGGGATATCGGCGACGATCCCAAGCCTCTCGGGGCAACTGACGGGAAGTGCGCTGGCCACCTATGAGACTGCTGTCGACTACTCCGGGCTGGTGCCCGGTGCTCCGATCGCTGGCACCCCGATCGACATCGTCTTCATCGGCTCCTGCAACAATGCGCGCCTCAGCGACCTTCGCGTCGCCGCGCGCGTCGTCGAAGGGCGGCGTGTGGCCTCCGGCGTGCGCGCCTGGGTGTCACCAGGATCTGAGCGTGTTCGCCGCGAGGCGGAAGCCGAGGGACTTGATCAGATCTTCATGTCGGCCGGCTTCGGCTGGGGACACTCCGGCTGCTCGATGTGCGCCGGTGCTGGAGACCAGATGCGTGAGATCGGCGCGTCCGGACAGCGTATCGCTTCGACGACCAATCGCAATTTCGTGGGCCGCCAGGGGCCTGGGACCAGAACGCACCTTCTGAGTCCCGCCATGGCAGCCGCCGCGGCAATCGCCGGGCGCATCGTGGATGTCAGATCTCTGGAGGCCATCGGTGGCTGAGCCCCTTACCGAGCTGAGAGGAACGGCCGTTCCGATCCTGCGCGACAATATCGACACCGATACGATTTCGCCGGGGTCGGCGCCGCCATGGCGGAAGTCGGCAACGTTCGGCGAACGGGGGTCGGCGACGCTCGCGGACGATCTGTTCGCGAATTGGCGCTATACCGGCGAGGGTCGGCTGATCGAGAGCTTTCCGCTGAACGAGCCCCGCTACCAGGGCGCGCGCTTCCTGATCACGGGCGCGAATTTCGGCTGCGGCAGCTCGAGAGAGAGCGCGGTCTGGATGCTGGCCGCGTGGGGCATCCGCTGCGTGATCGCGCCCAGCTTCGCCGAGATCTTCTCGGCGAACTGTTTTGCCAACGGCTTGCTGCCCGTCGTCCTCGCCAATGATCTCGTGTCTGAACTGGCCGACGAGGCGAGCAGCGCAGGCGGTGCGTTCGAGCTGGATCTGGCGCAACGGAGTTTGCGTCGTCCGAGCGGGCGGGACATCACCTTTCACATTCCGGAGTATCGTCGCCAGGGCTTGATGCGGGGATTGGACGACATCGCTCAGACGCTGAACGATCTGGCCGCCATCCAGAAGTTCGTTGCGACGGGACGCCGACAGTTTCCCTGGATCTACCGTCGAGCAGCATGGTGAGCACAACTCGTTTGACGTTGCTTCCCATGGTGGGCTTGTTTTCAAAGTTAGCGGACCCCCAATGACGTCTCCAGCCCATCAGGTCGCAGACCGCGTCGTCATGCCCGGCCATCTCGGTCTCTACTATGGAGGCCGATGGCATGAGCCGATTCAGGGCAAATATGCCGAGACGCATGATCCTTCGACGGGAGCGGCCATCGCCAGCGTTGCCGAGGCCTCGGACGAGGATGCCATTGCGGCAATCGCCGCGGCGAGGAGCGGGTTCGAGCTCTGGCGTCAAGTTCATCCGTTGGAGCGGGCGAGAATTCTGCGCCGGATCGCGGCGATGCTGCGGGAGCACGCCGCCGAGATCGCGCTGCTCGATGCCTACAACGGGGGCAACCCCGTCCGCGATCTGATGGCCGACGCCAACATTGCCGCCGATCTGTTCGAGCTGCATGCGGGGCTGGTCACCGAGATGAAGGGCAATTCCATTCCGATGGGGCCTGGTGCGCTCAACTTCTCCATTCGTGAGCCCATCGGTGTCGTCGCGCGCATCACGGCATTCAACCATCCGTTCATGTTCGCAGCCGGCCGGGCCGCGGCGCCGCTGGCGGCCGGAAATGCTGTCATCATCAAGCCGCCCCAGCAGGCGCCGCTGTCGACGCTGCGACTGGCCGAGATGATCGGCGACATGTTCCCTCCAGGGACGTTCAACGTTCTGACCGGTGCCGACGTCGGAGCCGTGCTCTCGTCTCATCCCGGCATCGACATGGTGACGCTGATCGGAAGCGTGCCGACCGGGAGGAAGGTTTACCAATCGGCGGCGAGCACCATCAAGCCCGTCATTCTCGAGCTAGGCGGCAAGAACGCGCTCATCGCCTGCGCGGACGCCGATCCGGATGAGGTCGCGGAAGCGGCGGTCCAGGGTATGAACTACGCGTGGTGCGGTCAGTCCTGCGGATCGTTGAGCCGGCTGTTCCTGCACGACGCGATCCATGAGGCGGTCTTGACGCGGTTGAAGACGAAGATCGCGCACTACAAGCCTGGTCCTCCTGGAGACCCATCGACGACGATGGGAGCGATCGTCAACAAGCGTCAATACGACAGCATCCTGGGCCATATCGATTCTGCCAGGGCGGAGGGCGCGCAGCTTATCTGTGGCGGCGGGCGTCCGACCGACCCGGCTCTGTCGCACGGGTGGTACATCGAGCCAACCGTCTTCACCGGCGTGACGCAGCGCATGCGGATCGCGCAAGAGGAGGTGTTCGGTCCGGTTCAGGCGGTGCTCAGGTGGAACGACGAAGCCGCAATGCTGCGCGACGTCAATTCCGTCGAGCTTGGCCTGACCTGCGCGGTGTTCTCCAATGATCTGAACACAGCTCATCGTATCGCTGCAGCCGTCGACGTCGGCTTTCTCTGGATCAACACGGTGAGCGCGCATTATGTCGGCGCTCCCTTCGGCGGCGTGAAGCAGTCGGGGATCGGCCGCGACGAGTGCCTGGGCGAGCTGCTGTCATTCACGCGGGAGAAGAACATTCACATCAAGCTCCGACCGCAGCCAAGGCTGCAGAGTGCTTGAGGCCGGTTGTCGATGAGATGCTTCAAACGGCGTGTGGTACCGACGAAGCGGATCATAGCCGCGCGGCATTGAGGACGGCGCTGGCCGCCTGAAGAGACCAAACGCTCTCCCGGATCAGCGCAGTGGGAGACACATCATGAGTGGGAGTGCGCCTTGGACGTTCAGCTGCTGATAGACAATTGCGATCTCGCCGCCAGCAACGAGCGGCATGTCGTGCGGACAGACCCGGTGACCGGGGAGGTCGCTTCGAGATATGCGGCCGGCACGGTCGAGGATGCGCGACGCGCGGTTGATGCGGCCGCCAGAGCGTTTCCTGCCTGGGCAGCGACACCACCGACCGGGCGCCGCGCTCTGCTGCTGCGCGCAGCAGACGCGATGCAGGCCAAGTCCGCGGCGTTTGCCGATCTGATGACGAAGGAGACGGGGGCGACTGCGCCCTGGGCTCATTTCAACGTTGCGCTCGCATCGAACATGCTTCTCGAAGCCGCTTCGATGACGACCCAGATCTCGGGGGAGGTCATCCCGTCTGACAAGCCCGACACGCTTGCGCTGGCCGTTCGGAAACCCGCGGGCGTTTGCGTCGGCATTGCTCCGTGGAATGCGCCCGTCATTCTCGGCACGCGGGCGGTCGCCATGCCGCTCGCCTGCGGCAACACGGTGGTTCTGAAATCCTCGGAAATGTGCCCTGGGGTTCATCGGTTGATCGGAGACGTTTTTCGTGAAGCGGGCTTTCCGCCTGGCGTCGTCAACGTCCTCAGCAACGCCGCGGAGGATGCTGCAGAGATCGTCGAAGCGCTCATTGCCCACGCGGCGGTGAGGAGGATCAACTTCACCGGGTCGACCCGGGTCGGGCGGATCATCGCGGAATTGGCTGGCCGACACCTCAAGCCGGCCCTGCTCGAGCTTGGTGGCAAGGCGCCGTTGGTCGTCCTCGACGACGCCGACATCGACCAGGCCGTCGACGCCGCCGTGTTCGGCGCCTTCGCCAATCAGGGGCAGATCTGCATGTCCACGGAGCGGATCATCGTCGACGAGAGCATCGCCGACGAGTTCGTGCAGAAGCTCGCAGCACGCGCCAAGGCGTTGCCTTGGGGCGATCCGCGCGACCACGTCGTGCTGGGCTCGCTCGTGAGCGTTGCCGCTGCGGAGAAGGTCGAGACCCTGATCGAGGACGCCAAGGACAAGGGGGCTGTCGTCGTCTCCGGCGGCCATCGCAAGGGATCGCTGATGGACGCGACGATTGTCGACCGGGTGACGCCGGCGATGAGGATCTACAACGAGGAATCATTCGGGCCGGCCAAGAGCGTGATCCGCGTCAGAGGCGTCGACGAGGCGGTGCGAGTGGCAAACGACACCGAATACGGCCTGTCTGCTGCGGTGTTCAGCCGGGACATCCAGCGTGCGCTCAACGTCGCTGGCCGTATCGAGAGTGGGATTTGCCACATCAATGGGCCGACGGTGCACGACGAGGCGCAGATGCCGTTCGGCGGGGTCAAGGGCTCCGGCTATGGCCGCTTCGGAGGCCGCGCCGCGGTCGCGGAGTTCACGGACCTGCGCTGGATAACGATCGAGGGATCTCAGCACTATCCATTCTGAGTCGACGAGAACCGGCGCTCGGCCCCGGTGATCGGCTCACAGCAGGTCAGACTTCAGGAACACCGAGACGTGAGCGAACCGCAGCACTTTGGCGTCACAACAAATGCTCCCGGAGAGGAGCGGCCGGCGAAGAGGTCTTCGCCAACAGGGCATGGAACGGAGGGCAGGATGTTGCAGAGAAAATTAGCGCAGATGTGTGCGGGCGCACTGGCCGTGATCGCCGTGCATTCGTCCGCCTTGGCACAAGACAAGGTCGTCAATCTGAAGATATCGCTATGGGTGCCGCCGGCCCATCCCCTGGTGGCAGCCACCCAGGCGTGGGCGGACGACATCGACAAGGCATCCGGCGGCACCATCAAGTCGATCGTCTTTCCGTCGGAGCAACTCGGCAAGGCGTTCGACCACTATGACATGGCGCGGGACGGGATTGCCGATGTGACGTATGTCAGTCCGGGATATCAGCCCGGGCGTTTTCCGATCGCTGCGGCCGGCCAGTTGCCATTCACGTTCGGCGACGGGAAGAAGGGCACGCTGGCGTTCGACGAGTGGTATCGGAAGTATGCCCCGACGGAGATGAAGGATACCAAGGTCTGCTTCGGCTTCATCTATGATCCCGGCGCGCTCCACGGCAAGAAGAAGATTGTCCTTCCGACGGACCTCGCAGGCGTGAAGGTCCGCCCGGCGCAGAGTTCGATCGCGGAGATGGTCCGCCTCCTGGGCGGTACCAACGTCCAAGCCTCGGCACCTGAATCCCGCGACGCGATCGAAAGAGGTGTTGCCGACGAGATCACCTTCCCCTGGGGGTCGATGTTCCTGTTCGGGATCGAGAAGGTCGTGAAGTACCACATGGACGTTCCGCTCTATACCGCGGTCTTCACCTACAACGTCAATCTCAAGACCTACAATTCGATGTCGGCCGCGCAGAAGAAGGTCTTCGACGATCATTGCACGCCCGAATGGGCCGCGAAGGTTGCTGATCCCTGGGCTGACTTCGAAGCCGCGGGCCGCGTCAAGATGAAGGCGCTTGCCGGACATGACGTCTACAAGCTGACCGACGACCAGCTTTCTCAGTGGAAAGCGGCCACCGAGAGCCTCCGGTCCAATTGGGCGGAGGCGGTCAAGGCCACCGGAGCAGATCCGGCGCAGATAGCAGCCGATCTGCAGGCGGCGATCAAGAAATACGACGCAGGCCTGTGAGCCGCTGAGAGGCGGCTTGCGAGAAAGACGTGTTCTCGCAGGCCGTCCCCTGTCGCGTGTAGCTGGGTGCCCCATGAACGATACACCTGAGACCTTGCGCGGTGAGGACCCCCGGTCCGCCGTGCGCCGTTCGAAGCTGATGGACGGCTTCATCGACTCGATCGAGTTGATCGCCGCCGCCTTTGTCGGAATCGTTGCGCTGAACACATTCACCGCGGTGGTGATGCGCAAGTTCTTCGCCGTCACCATCCCTGACTATTACGATTTCGGCCGCCTGCTGCTGGGCATCCTCATTTTCTGGGGCATCGCGGCAACGAGCTATCGTGGAACGCACATCACGGTCGATCTGGTGTGGGCGAATGTGCCGAAGAAATATCAGCGCTGGATCGACATTTTTGCGACCCTCGTATTGCTGTTCGTCGTGACGGTGCAGACGATCACCCTGTTCGACAAGGTGCGCAGCACCTATCAGGATCACGTGCTGACCTTCGATCTGCAACTGCCGAACTGGCCGTTCTTCGCCGTCGCCTGGGTCGGAGACGTCTCGGCCGTGTTCCTCATCGCGGTCCGAACCTTTCGTTTGATCATGCACCCGGACGAGGTTCATGACGCGAAGATCAAGACCGCGGAGTAGAACGATCATGACGACATCCACGGTTGCCCTCGTCGGGTTCGTGTCGCTCTTTGCTCTGATGCTTCTGCGTGTCCCCGTCGGCATGGCCATGGGCCTCGTCGGCATCACGGGGTTCGGCTATCTGACCGGGTTTGGCCCGGCGCTGAAGCTCATTGGTCAGACCACCATGAGGACGGTCACCGACTACACGTTCGGTGTCATTCCCATGTTCCTGCTCATGGGCGCGTTCGTCTCGGTCTCGGGCATCAGTCGCGAGCTGTTTCGCGCCGCAAACACCTTCGTCGGTCACTGGCGCGGCGGCCTTGGGATCGCAACGATCGCGGCATGCGGCGGCTTCGCGGCGATCTCGGGCTCCTCTGTCGCGACAGCCGCGACATTTTCGGCCGTCGCCTATCCGGAAATGCGCAGCTTCAAATATCCGCAGTCTTTCGCCGCCGGCGTGATCGCCGTGGGAGGAACGCTCGGCGCCATGCTTCCGCCGTCAACGGTGCTGGCCGTCTACGGCATCATCACCCAGCAGGACATCGGCAAGCTGTTCATCGCCGGAATCTTTCCCGGTCTGCTCGCCATCGCGATGCATATGGTGACGATCGCGATCATCGGCCGTGTCAAGCCGGGGTTTCTCCCGAGCGGTCCGCGCGCGTCCTGGAACGACAGGGCGGCCGCGCTGCGCGACGTGTGGTCGCCGCTGCTGCTGTTCCTGTTCGTCATCGGAGGTCTCTATGGCGGACTGTTCATTCCGACGGAGGCCGGGGCTGTTGGGGCGGTCGGCGCGTTCGTCATCGGTGTCCTCCGCGGCAAGCTCTCGGGGCAGGGCATCCTGGAGTCCCTGTTGCAGGCAACGCGTACGGCTGCCGCGGTGTTCACGATCCTGATCGGCGCCCTCTGCTTCGGCTACTTCCTCACCATCACGCAGACCCCGCAGCACGTCACGCAGTTTCTCACGGGTCTCGGCATTGGACCGTACGGGGTCCTGGTGCTGATCCTGCTGATGTACCTGGTGCTCGGCTGTCTGATGGATGCGATGGCCATGATCATCCTGACCGTTCCCATCGTGTTTCCGGTCATCACGGCCCTGGGCTTCGACCCGATCTGGTTCGGCGTCATTATTGTCATGACCGTCGAGCTTGGGTTGATTCATCCGCCGGTCGGCATGAACGTCTTCGTCATCAAGAGCGTGATCAAGGATGTCGACATGTCGACGATCTTCGTCGGCGTCCTGCCCTTCGTGGTGACCGATCTCGTTCGTCTCGTCATCCTTATCTCATTCCCGTTCCTGGCGACGTGGCTGCCGGAACGGATGCTCGGGTGAAACACATGAAGATCAATCCAACTCCGGCGAATGCGAGCCAGAGCCGTGAAGGCGCCATGACTGCAGGAGGCGCGTTGCTGGCGCGGCTCAAAGCGGTCGGCGTCGACTTCATTTTCGCCAATTCCGGGACCGACTTTCCGCCCATCATCGAAGGACTCGCGGAAGCAAGGGCCAAGGACATCGACTTGCCGCGGGCGCTCGTCATTCCGCATGAGAGCGCCGCGATGGGCATGGCCCATGGCTACTACCTCGCCACCGGACGCGCGCAGGCGGTCATGGCCCACACCAATGTCGGCCTCGCCAATTGTGCGATCGGCGCGATCAACGCTGCGACCGAGCATATTCCGGTTCTGCTGTTTTCCGGCCGGACGCCAGTCACAGAATCCGGTCGCCTGGGCTCGCGCACGGTTCCGATCGGGTGGGGGCAGGAGATGCGCGACCAGACGGCCCTGGTCCGCGAAGCAGCCAAATGGGACTATGAGCTGCGTTTCCCGGAGCAGGCGATCGAGATCGTCGACCGCGCCTACGCAATCGCCTCGTCCACCCCGAAGGGCCCGGTCTATATCAGCCTTCCCCGCGAGGTCCTGTGTGAGCTCTGTTCGTCGGCGGAGCTGGAGTCCCCGCCGCGCATGAAGCCCGCCATTGCCTCGCCGGCTCCCGCGGCGTTGGATCAGGCGGCGCGGTTGATCGCAGAAGCGCAGCGTCCTCTGATCATCGCACAGCGTGGAGCGGGATCGCGGGAGGGATTTGCTGTCCTGAGCGAGCTCGCGTCAACCTGGGGCCTTCCGGTCTGCCAATATTGGGCGGTCCAGCTCGCCATTCCGTCGGACCATCCGATGTCCATCGGCGCCAATCCCGAGCAATGGCTCAGCGAGGCGGATGTCGTCGTCGTGCTCGATTCCCTTGCACCATGGTCGCCAGCCATTCACGAGCTGCCGGCGGGCTGTCAGGTGATCCAGGTCGGACAGGATCCGTTGTATTCCCGGTTTCCCATTCGCAACTTCCGGGCCGATATTTCGCTCGTCGGCGAGACGGCGGAGATCCTGAAGGCGCTTGCGGCACGCCTGGCGCAGCATCTGCAGGAAACGGCGACCGTACGCGAGGAGCGCCGGACGACGATCGCGGCCGCGCATGCGAAGCGGCGTGCGGAGGTGCGGCAGCTCGCCGAGCAGGGCAATGGCGAGGTCATGAAAAAGGCCTGGGTGAGCCACTGCCTATCGGAAGTTCTGGTGGACTACGAGGCGACCGTGCTCTCCGAGCTGGGCTGCCCGCTCGAGCCGCTCACGCTGCGGTCTCATCACGCCTGGTATCAGGAGCCCCACTCCGGAGGATTGGGGTGGTGCTTTCCCTGTGCGCTGGGAATGCAGCTTGCCGATCCCGAGCGCTTGATCGTGGCGACCATGGGCGACGGATCCTACATGTTCAGCAATCCGGTGGCCTGTCATCAGATCGCCGAAGCCTTGAACCTGCCGGTGCTCATCCTGGTGCTCAACAATTCCGAATGGGGCGCCGTCCGGCAATCCGTCCTGGACGTCTATCCGGCGGGATATGCGGCGAAGACCAACGACATGCCGCTGATCTCCCTGCAGCCGGCGCCGGATTTCGTGAAGGTCGCGGAGGCCAGTCGGGCGTTTGCCATCAAGGTCGAAAAGGGAGACGAGCTTCGTTCGGCCTTGATGCGAGCGGTCGATCACGTCAGGCGAAACCGGACGCAGGCCCTGGTGGACATCAGGATCGCATCGTGACGTTGAGGCCAACGAGCGGCCGCAACTGGTTCAATCGCGTCGGCCGCGGTGAATGCCGTCGTATCTGCTGTTAGCATCGGCCGTCGCGGCCGTCAGCTCAGACGCGAGAAACTCAATGAAGGCGCGAAGCGCCGGTACCAGCCCTCGCTTGGAGGCAAATACCGCATGCAGCTGGTGTGCCGGAACGCTGTGGTCCGGCAGCAGAACGATGAGCCGACCGTCTTCGATGGCGTCGGCACACAGGTTGAACGGCAATTGGGCGACGCCCGCGCCTGCCAGGGCAGTCCGGCTCAGCATGTAGACGTCATCGGTCACGAGGGCTGAGGTATATTCGATCTCGACCGGATCGCCGTCCGGCGCGGTCAGGCGCCAGCGCGGCCGGTCATTCGTCGGCTCAGCCGGGCCAAGTCCGTGAACCCCCCGTAGCGAGGCGACGGTGTCGAAAGGACCATATTTCTCAACAAAGGACGGGCTGGCGGCGAGAACCTGATGGCTGATCCCGAATGAGCGCACGACCAGGTTGGAATCGTCGAGAGCCGTCCGGACGCGAAGGGCGACGTCGTATCCTTCGCCGATGACGTCGACGCGACGATTGGTCAGCTCGAGCTCGAGCCGGACGTTCGGATTGACAAGCAGGAAACGCGGCAGGATCGGAGAGAGAAAGATGTGCGCGACGCCGACCGGGCAGCTCACGCGGAGGCGGCCGGAGGGACGCTCGTGAGCCGATCGGGCCACATCGAGAGCGGCCCGGGCGGCTTCAGTCATGGCGTCGCAATGGTTGTAGAACGCGGATCCGACATCGGTGATGTGAACCGCGCGCGTCGAGCGCTGCAACAGGCGGACGCCGAGCCGCTGCTCGAGATCGGCGATCCGTCGGCTCACGCGCGACTTGGGAATGCCCAAAGCCCGCGCGGCGCCGGAGAAGCTTCCGTTCGCGACAACGGCTGCAAAAAGTGCAAGATCGTTCAGATCATCCAACGCGGCTACGCCCCGATGTTTGCCGGACCGTTCTATCCGTAGAACAATGAGTCTCGATTTACACAGCTAGTGCATGCGTTTCAATGCGCTATTTTCTCGGGGAGACAACGCGATTGGAGTGACACCGTGCAAATACTGCATCTTGATTCGAGCATTCTGGGCGCCGCATCCGCGTCCCGGATGCTGAGCGCCAACATCGTCGACGAGCTGAAGCGAAGCTACCCTGATGCCGCCGTGGTTTACCGTGATCTCACCGCGGAGGCCATTCCTCACCTGGACGGAGGGATCGCTGCCGGCTTTCGCGAAACGGGCGTCAAGGAGTACGACGCCGAGACGCTGGCCGAGCATGCCCGATCGCAGACATTGGTCGAGGAGTTTCTGGCGAGCGACGTGATCGTCATCGGCGCCCCGATGTACAATTTCTCCGTCCCCAGCCAGCTCAAGGCCTGGATCGATCGCGTCGCGCAGGTGGGCCGTACATTCAAATATACCGAAACTGGCCCGGTCGGACTGTCCGGCGGACGGCGCGTCATCGTCGCGTCGACCAGAGGCGGCATGTACTCGTCCGGTCCGGCCGCCGTGATGGATTACCAGGAAGCCTATCTGAAAGCCTTCTTCGGATTCCTCGGGATCGCGAACGTGAAGTTCGTCCAGGCCGAGCGCCTCTCCAGAGGCGGCGAGGTTCGTGGCGATGCTCTGCGCGCGGCCCAGGCGAGCATCCAGCAAATCTTAATCCAGAGCGCTGCAACCTGATCGCAAGGGCAAGTTGCGTTCTGACTCTGTCGGAGCGCAGTGCCCTCTGATGTCGTCCGGCGCATTGGCGCGTCGACCCTAGCGGAAATTGAGGTACCGATGCTTTATGCTGTGATCTTGAAGTATGTGCGTCCGATCGAAGAGGTGCGCGCTCACCTCGATACCCATCGTGATTGGCTCGTTGAGCATACCAAGAAGGGTAGGATCCTTGTCGCCGGCCCTTTGGACGACAATTCCGGTGGAGCCATTATCAGCCACTGCAAAGATCGCGCTGAGCTCGATGAGATGCTCGCCAGCGACTCTTTCACCGTCCATCGTCTCGTCGATCACGAGATCAGGGGGTTTACAGGTGCCATGAGGGCAGAAGCCTTTTCATCCACTTGGGCGCCTGAGGCAAAGCCGGTGTGAAGCGCCGTCGGAAGGGGCGCGCCGGGAACGGGACCAGTCGACATCGTCGCCTCGCAGCTTATCGCCTGCCGGATCGTGCAGTCGCTCGCCAGGCGCCGCGTTCCGAAATTCTGGTCGCGCGGTGTTCGCCACAACGTGGAGGCGCCGCTTGCGTGTTACCGGGAGCGCCAGCCGATCAATCAACGCAGCAGGTCCCTGATATGCTTGGCTAGCCCATCCATGGCGAATGGCTTGGTGAGGATCGCCATTCTCTGATCGAGCCCGGGCGCTTCCATGACCGCCTTCTCGGCGTAGCCCGTGATGAACAATATCTTCAGGTCCGGGCGTGCGGTCCTGCCGAAATCCGCCAGCTGCCGTCCGTTCATGCCGCCGGGCAAGCCGACATCGGTGACCAGAAGATCGATCCGCGCATCCGAGCGAAGCACTTGCAGCGCGCTGGCGCCGTCGGCGGCCTCGATCGCGCGGTAGCCGAGTTCGGCCAGGACCTCGCCAACCAGCATTCGCACCGAAGGCTCGTCGTCCACGATGAGCACCGTTTCGCCGGCGTCAGCACGCGGTGTGGCGGAGAAATCCTGCCGCTCGCTCGCGGCGTGCTCGGGGCCGTGGAATCTGGGCAGGAAGAGGTGCATCGTCGTTCCCTCGCCAAGCGTCGATACGATCCGAACCTGGCCGCCCGATTGTTTGGCAAATCCATAGATCATGGACAGGCCGAGACCGGTGCCCTGACCGAGCGGCTTGGTGGTGTAGAACGGATCGAAGGCTCTCTTGACGACCTCGTCGCTCATCCCGGAGCCGGTGTCGGAAACCGACAAGCGGACATATTCACCGGGCTGCATCTCGTAGGAAAACGCTTCGACATCATCAACGTCGCAATTGGCGGTCGCGATCCTGAGTTGGCCGCCGTCGGGCATCGCGTCGCGTGCATTGATACACAGATTGAGAAGCGCGTTCTCCAACTGATTGGGATCGACGAGCGTGATCCAAAGGTCCGGAGCTTCGGACATCGACACTGTGACAGACGGACCGACCGTATTCCTGATCAGGTCGGTCATCCCGGCGACGAGCTGGTTGACTTCGGTCGCCTTCGGATCGAGCGTCTGGCGCCGGGAAAAAGCCAGCAGCCGATGAGTCAATGCCGCGGCACGGTTGGCCGCGCCTTGCGCAACGGATATGTAGCGGTCGACATCCTTGTATCGGCTTTGAGAGATGCGGATCCGCAGCAGCTCGAGCGCCCCGGAAATGCCCGTCAGCAGATTGTTGAAGTCGTGCGCCAGGCCGCCCGTCAGCTGTCCCACGGCTTCCATCTTCTGGGCCTGCCGCAAGGCGTCTTCAGCCTTCGCCAGGGCTTCCTGCTGGCGACGCTGCTCGGTGATGTCGCGCGCGACGCAATAGAGCAGACCCTCGACGTTGATCGCCGTCCACGACAAAACCCGGTAGTTGCCCTCCCTGGTCCGGAAGCTGCTTTCGAAATCCGAGGTTTGTTCCGGCATCGCCAGCTTGCTGACGTCGTCGCGCATCTTGCGACGGTCTTCGGGGCTTTCCAGCCAGTCGGAGGTCTTTCCCAGAATGTCCTCCGGAAACCACCCAAGGATCTTGGTCCATGCCGGATTGATGCTGATCCAGCGGCCGTCCGCGTCGGCGACGCCGAGCATGTCGAGGCTGGCCTGCCAGACACGGTCGCGCTCCTGCGTGCGCTCCGTTACCCGCTGCTCCAGCGTCAGGTTCAAGTCCCGCAGCGCCGCGACGGCCGCATGTCGCTCGTTCACGTCACGCAGGATGGCGGTGACGAAGATCCGTCCCTCGCTCGACCATTTCGATGCGGAGACATCGAGGAAGGTGCGGGTGCCGTCCTTGCGGCGGGCCACCAATTCCACCGATCGAGACGGGCCGCCGGTCAGCACAGCCTGCCAAAGGCTCTCCCATAGATGTCGCTCTTCAAACAGATTGCCGAGCGGAAAGCCGACCAGCTCGGATCGATCATATTGCGTTTCGCGCACCGCCGCGGGATTGGCGAACTGCACGATCCCGTTGACGTCCAAGGTCACGATCACATCCGAGGCGCTTTCGACGACGGCGTCATAGCGCGCGTTCTGCCGTTCGCGCAGCACGCGCTCACGCTGTGTCGTGACGGTCACGTCGACGATCTGCACCAGGCAGTGCGAGTAGGGCAGTTGGGACCCGAACGGGCGGATCGTCGCGTTGTGGATCAGCGGCAGGCCCGCCCGTGTCCGCAACGGCAGCAGGTTGGGATTGAGCGAATAGGTCAGGAAGGCGGATGAGCCCAGCGACAGCGCATCGGAAATACAATTCGTCAGCCGTTTCAGAGCGGTCTGCGGAAACAATTCGGGCAATGTTCGTCCGAGCGCTTGCTCCGGCGCGATGCCGCTTGCCGATTGAAGCCAGTGATTCCAGAAAACGACCTGCTGGTCGCGATCGAGAATCGCGACGCCCGAATCCAATGCGTCAAACGCGTCAGCCAGTTGGTCGCGCTCAAGCTCCATCATTTTCAGTATTTACCGCGATGCCCGTCTCTCGTTCAATGAATTCATCGAGCAGATGGACCAGGGCGGCAAGCGAGGGGAGATCCATGATCATCGCGATATAGCCGCTGATGTCGCGCTCGCGAACCGCAAAATCAATGTAGAGAAACATGACGACGTCGCCAGCCTGTGGCGTGGGATCCAGACTGAAGAAGGTCGAAGCATCGCCACGCAGGACTTCCGGCAGCGACATCTTGAGGCTGCGATGCAGCATGTTGGCGATGGTCGCAAGGCAGCTGTTGAGCAGGATATTGCCGGTTTCCGCCAGGGCTTCCTGCTCGAGCTCGATGATGTCCTCGAGCGGCAGATCGCCGCCGGTGATCGCGCGGACCAGCTCCAGGCTCTTGGTCTCGGGGAAGATCAGCAGCGCACGGCCCGCAATGTCGCCCTCGAACACCTGATGAACGGCAACCAGGTTGGATATCTCGCGCTCGCTGAGAATGGCGATGGCGCGGGCGCGGGTCTGCAGCGAGACGGTCGGCACCGACAGATGAACTTGAGCCCCCACCATCTCTCGAAGGCTCGATGCGGCGCGGCTGACTCCGATGTTCACGAGCTCGGTGAGGGCGTCGAGCTGCAATTCGGTGAGAAAGGCCGGGGGGGCTGCGGTCATGCTTTTCCTTTTTCCAGCCGCCGTACAGCCTCCTCCAAGAATGCGCTCAAGGCCTGCTCGTTCAATGGCTTCTGAAGAAATACCGCGCCGATCTGCTTGGCGCGCGCGACGATCTCGGTCTGGTGGTTCGCCGATACGATGGCCAGCGGTGTAGCAGGGCGCAGCGACAGCAGGTCGGCTGCAAGCTGCAGCCCGTCCCGTCCCGGCATATTGAAATCGAGAAGAGCGATGTCGAAAGCGGTTTCCTTGGCGAGCGCCACGGCTTCATCGCCGTTGGCCGCCTCGACCCGCGCCCAGTCCGGGTACCGCGCTTTCAGCGCCTTGGTTGCCGCCATGCGGGCGAGCTTGCTGTCGTCGACGATCAAGAGCGTGTAGGGCATGCAATCTCCGGAAGGACCGGCGTCGAAACCAGGTCCGGTGGCGTTGTCGCATCTCCGGCGTAACAGGGAAAGCTCAAAGTTTTCAGCCGGATGAGCTGATGGTCGGCGTGACGATCCGCGTCAGTAGGGGGCCGGCCGGAGGTCCTCGGAGCGGGCGCTTGGCGACCAGCAGAACCTGGATGACGGCGGCATGGGCCGCGGTGCAGTCGCGCCAATCGATCTCTGCCGTGGGATTGGCCAGCAGCAGCTGGAGCAATGTCTCGGCATCATCGACGGGGCAGGCGCCGCTGAGCGTGATGATGCCGCTATCGTGCAGGACAGCCGTCAATCGAAGAGTTCCTCGGCATTCAACACGATCAGGACCCGACCGTCCCCCAGCAACGTAGTGCCGGCGACGCCGCTGACACCGGCCAAGAGACCATCCATCGGCTTCAGCATGACGTCCATCCGCTCACCCAGCCGATCGACCTCCAGCCCGGCGACTTTGGGTCCGATCGACATCAAGACGATCCTGGCCTGGTCCGATGCGGGTGGATGATGCGGGAGTCCCAGCGCTTGGGTGAGATCGATGAGCGGCACTGTCCGATCCCGCAGCACGACCGCATGACCGGAGCCGATTGGAACCACGAGGTTACGTTTGACGATCGCCGTCTCCAGAACGCTATCGAGGGGAAGCCCGAACGCCTGGCCGGCGACTTCGACCGTCATCACCGGCGTCATCATCAGGCTGAAGGGAAGCATCAGGGCAATGCTGGTTCCAATCCCGGGCCTGGTCTCGAGTGCGATCCTCCCGCCCAGGCGCTCGACGGCGGCCTTGACCGAATCCAGCCCCACCCCGCGCCCCGACAGGTCCGTGACCGTCGTGGCCGTCGAAAAGCCGGCCGCAAAGATCAGGTGTGCCGCCTCGGCGTCGGTCATTGCTGCGAGGGCATCCGCCCCTGCAATCCGCCTTTGAGCGGCCACGGCCCGGACTCTCGCGAGATCCACGCCGGCGCCGTCGTCCTCGACATCGATCACGACGCTGTCGGACTCTCGGCGAGCCCGCAAGACGACAGTTCCCATGGCCGGCTTCCCTGCGGCCGCGCGTCGTTCCGGGCTCTCTATGCCGTGATCGATCGCGTTGCGAAGGATGTGCAGGAGGGGCTCGAATAGCGCCTCCACGATCATCGCATCGGCCTCGGTGTCGTCTCCCTCGGTCACCAGCCTGACGGTCTTGCCGACACTGCCGGCGATTTCCCGGACCAGCCTGGGAAAGCGTCGAAACACCGAGCGCAACGGCAGAACACGGATGCGAAGCACGGCCGTCTGGAGTTCCGTCGCCAATCGATCGAACTGCGCGTGTTGGTCACGCAGGGACGCCGCCAGCACGGCCGGCTGCGTATTCTCCTGGCTGAGCTTGGCCGCGTGGCCAATGGCGTTCTTGAGGACGATCAATTCGCCGGTCAACTTGACCAGCGCATCGATCCTGCTCATGTCCACGCGCAGCGCTCTGGGCACGTGAACCCGCGCGGGGGCATCGTCCCTGACGGACGCCGGTCCAGCCCGGGTCAGAGCCCGCTCGATCGCCTCGACCAAGGGAGACGTGCGACGCTCGACAAGCGCCTTCGCTGTGGCCTGATCGACCACGATGGCGGCCTCGTCACGGCCGAGATGGATCAGCGCATGGACGGCCGTGCGCCCCGCCGATGCCAACCGGCCGGACAGCCCGTCGGATCCCGCGTCCTGCAAGACCAGCAACTGGCTCTCCAGCAGCAAGGCCGCTTTCGACGTGTCGCTCTCCGCCTGGGTCACACCCGGCGCCGCCAATTCACGAATCTCGGTGAGACCCACGGCGCCGGTCAGCGCGGCCCGAACGTCCACGGCCGAAGCAGCCATCCAGACGACGATGTCGAGGCCGCAGCTGAATGGAGCCATGCTGTCCAGAGAGACCGCCGGATCCGTCAGGGCAACATCGACACCGAGCACGTGAGGGAGCCCGGCGATCAACGCCATCGGGTCATGGCCTTGAAAGAACGCGTCCGGACTTGGGATGTATCGGAGTGCGACACGAGGGCCATCGAAACGCGCCAGCGCGGAAGCGTCCAATCGCTGCAGCCAGTCGTCGCCCTGAGGCTGCGGAGCCTGATCACGCTCGTCCGCGTCGCGCGAACCGACGAGGCGGGAAATCATGTCGTCGGCTTCCGCTTCGGCGGTGGCTGGTGCCACGCCGCTCGTCTGCATGGCGTCCAGCCATCGCGACGTCAGGTCGAGGCAGGTCAGACATTCGTTGAGAAGACCAGGCGCAATCGCGCCGCCCGACGACCGGATGGTCGCGAGGATGTCTTCCGCGGCGTGCAGTGTTCGCGCCATGGCGGCGAAGTCGACGATGCCGGCGGCGCCCTTCAAGGTATGGAAGGCGCGAAAGGCGCCATCCAGCCGTTCAGTGTCGCTCGGCTTTTCCTCGAGCGCGAGCAGATCATCGATCGCCTGGGCGATGAGGTCTCGCGACTCCAGAAGGAATTGCTCGAGGAACTCGTCCATCAGTGCGCCCCGCAGAAGATGGCGGCAAATTCTGCAAGCGTGTCCTGCTTGATGGGCTTCACGAGATAATAGTTGGCGCCTGCCTGCCTTGCGGCAGCGATGTCCTGAGGGCCGGCCTCGGTGCTGATCATGAGGATGGGAGTCGACGATACCGGAAGCTCCATCGCGCGCACAGTGCGTACGAAGGTGATCCCGTCCATCTGCGGCATGTTGACGTCGACGATCGCGAGGTCGAACGATTGCAGCAAGATCTTTTCCAGACCTTCCAGCCCATTGAGCGCCTCTTCGACCTTGAAGCCGCGGGCTTCCAGTGCGGCCCGGTAGTAGGTCCGAACCAGGGCTGCATCGTCGACGACGAGAATTTGCTTTTTCGCCGCATCGGTCACGCGCGCAGCTCCTGCGGCTTTCGGTAGACGATAGCGCCGGAATATCGGCAGACCTCGAACAGCGGCGAGATCCGGCTCATGGACTCCGTATGTCCAAGACAGATGAAACCACCTGGCAGCAGGTTGTCGAACAGGTTTTCCGCGGCGATGCGGCGAGACTCGTCGTCGAAATAGATCAGCACATTCCTGCAGAAGATGACATCGAAACGGCCCTGGGCCCGGGTCTGTTTGGTGTCGACCAGGTTGACCCGCGAGAAGCGGACCGATTGCCGCAAATCATCGATGATCTGCCAGCGCTCGTTGTCGAGTTCGTGAAAATAGCGTTCGATCAATGGCGGTGGCAGCCTCATCAGCGCTCTCTTGCCGAAGATGCCTTCGGCCGCCGCCTCGAGCACGTCCGTATCGATGTCGGATCCGACGATTTCGATGTCGTAGGCGTCGACATCCTTCCAGTTTTCCAGCAGCCAGATCGCGATCGAATAGGGTTCTTCGCCGGTCGAACACGGCGCAGACCAGATCCTGATCGTGTCGCCCGGCCGTTTCGCCGCGACCCGCTCTTCGAGGAGATCGGTCGTGAGACAGGCCAATTGGTGGTCTTCCCGATAGAAGTAGGTCTCGTTGACCGTAAAGGCGTTGATGAGGCTTTCCACCTCGTTGCGCGTATCGCCGCGCAACTGGACGAAATAGTCGGTGAACGACCGGCTGGACGTGGCGGACATCCGCTCGGCAATTCTGCGTTCGATGTAGTAGCGCTTCGCCTCGTTGAACACCATGCCGGTGCGGCGATACAGGAATTCGGCGAGCCTGTTCAATTCTTCACTCGTGAGCGGCGGCGGATCGGCCATGTGTCAGCGCGCACCGATGCGGTCGGCTGCGGCCTTGACGGCGAATGCCAAGAACGGGTCGTCGGGGAAGCGCGCGCCACACCGCGCCAGAGCCGGCAAGCTCGACGGGCCGCCGGTCTCGGCCAGAACCTCGATCGCCGCCGCGCAAACATTGGCCTGGTCTTCCCGTTCGATCAATTCGACCAGCACCCGGGCGGACTCGTCCGCAGGAAGCCGCCGGGCGATCTCGCACGCCAGCAGCCGCACGTCCTGGTCACCATCGCTCAGCAGAGCAGGGAGATGGGTGCCGGCGGCCGATGGCATGGCCTTGAGCGCATCGAGCGCGGCGGTGCGCTGTGCGGCGTCGTCCGAACGCAGGTAGGGCAGCACAACGCTTGCCGCGTCCGGCGTGTCGATTTTGGCAAGAGCCGTGAAGATGGCCTCGCGCACGCGCGGCACGCGTTCACTGGCCAAGGCCCGGCCCAGCAGCGACAGTCCGTCGGGATGCTCGAGGGCATCACGCGCGGCGTCCCACCGCTCCTGATCCGTGCCGTCGAGCAGCTTGGTTGCGAGTTGAGCGCGGTCCGGCGCGGAGGGCGACGTGTCCGAAGCAGGCCTTTTGACCAGCGGCATCAGCTCACCAACTTTCTCAGCTGCGCTGCAATCCTGTGAAGCGGCACGACGAAGTCGGCTCCGCCCGCCTTCACCAACTCACCCGGCATGCCCCAGACCACGGCGGTCGTTTCCGCTTCCGCAATCGTCCTGGCGCCCTGCGCGTGGATCAGTGCCATCGCCTCGGCTCCGTCGTTTCCCATGCCCGTCATGAGCACGCCGACCAACCGGCTGGGATCGAGATGGTTCAGCGCGCTGCGCACCAGCCGGTCGGTGCTGGGGTGCCAAGGGTATCCACTCTGCGCAGGGGCTGCCATGGCAAACAGTCCCGTGCCGCGCCGTGAAATGATGACGTCGGCGTCGCCGCGGCCGATATAGGCGCATCCCGGCTCGAGCAGGACCGGCTCCCGAACTTCCTGCACGGTGAGCTCACTGATGCCGTCGAGACGGCGAGCAAATGGGCCGGTGAACGTCGCCGGCATGTGTTGTGCGATGACGATGGGCCATGGAAACGTCGCCGGAAGAGCCGTGAGCAGCGTTTCGAGCGCCGGAGGCCCGCCGGTCGACGTGCCAATGAGCACCAGGCCTGGGCCGCCATTGGCAGGTTCTGTTTGCTTGCGCGGCTTCTGGGAGAGGGCTCGATCGCCTTCACCGATCCGATGCCGAATCCGCTCGCGAAGGCGCAGCGATCCTCTGACCTTGGCACCTGCAGCGGTCCGCACCTTGTCGATCAGTGGCCCCGCCATGTCGTCGATCCGAAGCGAGATGGCGCCGGTCGGCTTCGTCACGAAATCAATCGCGCCCAGTCGGAGGGCCTCGAGCGTGGCCTGGGCACCCGCGGCCGTTTCCGATGACACCATGACGACGGGGCAGGGGTGTTCGATCATGATCCGATCGAGGCAGGTCAAGCCGTCCATTTCCGGCATGTGGACGTCGAGGGTGACGACATCCGGGCGCGCGAGCGCGATGGCCTCGAGCGCTTCGCGGCCGTTCCGCGCGAACTGCACGTTCAGATCGGGCTCTGCCGAGAGGATCTTGCTGATCAGTTTACGGACCAGGGCCGAGTCGTCGACGACCAGGATATTGATCACTGCTTCGTCTGCCGGGACCCTTTGGCGCCGTCCTTGTTGTGCATGTCCTTGCCGAACGACTCCAGCAAACCGAGCTCCGCGCGCGTGAGCAGTTCGGACGGATCGAGCAGCAGCACGATCCTGGCCGAGGCTTCGAGATTGATCACCGAACGCACCAGGCCGTGCGCGTCTCCGGTCAGATCGGGCGAGGGCTTGATGCTGTCGGACGCGCAACGGAGAACCTCCGAGACGCTGTCGACGATGAGGCCGGCGCGATGCCGATCGGTCCGCACCACCACCAGCCGCTTGCCGGCCAAGGTGCCGGACGAGGGCATCTCGAAGCGCCGGCGCTGATCGATCACGGGCAGCACCTCGCCCCGCAGATTGATGACGCCTTCGAGAAATTTCGGGGTTTTGGGAAGGCGCGTGATCTGCTCCGGCACACGCGCGACCTCGTCCACGGCTTTGATGGGAAGCGCAAATTCGTCATTGTCGAGCCGGAAGACCAGGAACCGCATTTCAACGGCTTCCGATTGCAACGAACGTTCGGCGGTGGCCGGCTTCATCGCGACATCGCGTTGGATCAATCTCTGCATGACGTCCTCCCGCAACAGACGCTCGGGTGCCAGGACCGAGATAAGCCTGTCATTGGCGGCGCGATAGACTTCCTTGACTTTGGTCTCGCCCCCGACCCGCGCCGCGAGCACGGGCGGGACCTTCTCCACGCGCTCCGCCTCCACGGAGATCACAGTGCGCATCCGGTCTGCGACGAAGCCGATCAGCGTGTTACCGACCGAGACGATCAGGGCCTGTTCGCGCGGTGCCGGTGTCGAGGGCAGGCCGAGCAGGCGCTGCAGCGACAGCAGGGGCAGGAGGCCGTCACGGTAGGGCATGACGCCGCGGACCGCCTCGTCGCTTCCGGGCACGGTCGTCAGGTGATCGGGCGTCGCGACGATCTCCCTGATCGTATCGAGCGGCAAGGCGTATTCCTGGCCGGCGACCTCGAACGTCACCAGCCGCTGGCGTCTCACATCGGTCTGAACGGAAGCAGGTGCTTTGGAAATGGCCGTGCCATCTGCCGTCTTTCGGCGCGATACGCCGGCGACGAATGCCTGGCGCAGCAGCTCCGGGATATCGAGGATCTTGACGACCTCGGAATGGCTTTCAAACACGCCGGTGAGGCGTTCACCGGTCTTCGAGGCGACATCGGCTTCCGCCGTTCTGATCTTTTCGCGCGCAACCCGCACCAGGCGCGACACCTGGTCCACGGCCAACGCGACGGAAGATGTCCCGTCCAGAACGATCAGCCGGGACGCCGGCGTGGTGGCCGTTTCGTCCCCTCCCAGCAGCGCACGCACGCTCGCGACCGGAAAGACCGAACCGCGCAGATTGGCCAGCCCCATCAGGCTCCGCGGCGCCTGGGGCACCCGGGCGATGGGCGGCAGTCGTACGACCTCCGACACCGACGCGGCCGGCACCGCATAAAGATGCCCGTCGCTCTTGAAGGTCAGAAACCGTTCGTCGGTGTGCTCGCCGTACTTGCTGACATCATTCATTCTGGTTCTTCAACTCGTCGGACAATGAAGCGATTTCCTCGATGGCGGCTGCCAGATCTTCCGCGCCCTGTGCCTGCTCGGCCGAGGCGGAAGCGGCCTGCCGGGATGCCGAACTCGCTTCCTCTGCCGCAGCCGCGATCTGGCGCGCGGCCGTCGTCGTTTCTCCCGCCGCGGTGAGGATCGTATCCGCGCCCTGCTGCACGGTCTTGTTGGCGCTTCCAAGCACCGCGATCTCGCCGTTCATGGTCTCCAACGTCTTGACCACCGCGCGGTTGTTTTGAATCTCGAGATTCCCCGCCGAGATGATCTGTTCGATGTCGCGCCGCAGGATCGAGATGTGGTCCAGAATGCCCCGGATCGTATCCTTGATGCGTTCGACGCTTTCCGACGCTTCGCGGGCAAGCGCGCGAATGTCGCTGGACACCAGAGCGAAGCCGCGCCCGGCGTCTCCGGCGCGGGCAGCTTCGACCGCGCCGGAGACCGCGAGCATGGTGGTCTGGATTGTCACCAGCGCGATCGTATCGACGTTCTTCTCGATCTTGCGGCCGACACTCTCCAACGAGACGATGGTCTCCAGAGTACCGCGCGTCTTGCCGAGCGTTTCTCCAACGCTGTCGATCAATTGCTCGACTTTCGCACGACTGCTCGCGAGCGCGAGCTCCATCGCGGCGGTTCGTTCGACGGTGAGGCGACCGCGATCCTGTGCGATCCGGGCGCTTTTCTCGATCTGCGCCAGTGCCGCCGACGTCTGTTGCGCGGCGGCCGCCTGCTGCTGAGATCCGCGGTTGATCTGTTCGACCGCCGTCGAAATCTGGGTGGCCGCACTGGAGAGTTGCTGAATCGTCGCAGACAGCTCTTCGGCCATGCTGGAGATGCTCTCGGCGACGGACGCCCCCGACGCGCCGCTTTGCAGATCTTCGGAGGCCGACGCCAGGGCTTGCGCGGCCGCCTGGCCCTGATCCAGCGACTGGGCTTGTTGCCGCACCGCCGACTGCGCTTCATTCGCGGCGGAGGCCTGCTCCTCCGCAGCACTGGCAACCAGCTCGGCCCCCTTTTGCGCTTCCTGGATCGCCCTGTCGGCTTCGATGCTGGCTGTCAGGGTCAGCTGACTGCCTTCAGCAAGCTCCATCATGGAGCCGCGAAGTCCGGACAGGATCTTGATGACGTCCTGTCCCGACTTCACCTGCGTGGTGGCCGTCACCGCTGCAGACTTGATCGTGGCGGCGGCGTCCCGGACCCTGGTCTGGATATCCTGGGCCAGGGTCTTGACCTCGAGCGCGCTTTTGTCCGCGGCCTCGGCGAGGGCCCTGACTTCCTCCGCGACCACGGCGAAGCCGCGGCCGTCATCACCGGCCCGCGCGGCTTCGATGGCCGCGTTCAAGGCGAGGAGATTGGTCTGGTCGGAGATGCGGCTGACCGCCCCCGTCACTTCGCCCACCTCCTGTGCCCGTCGCTCGAGTTCGCCGATGACCTCGCTGGAGGCGGTCTGCCGCTCGGCGTTCTTCTCGATCGCTTGGACCGACGTGCCGATCTGCGCTGCCGTTTCGGCCAGCATGATCTGCGCCGCTTCGGTCCGTCGGCGCGAATTGTCCGCTTCAGTCCTGGCCAGCGACAGATTCGTCGCGATCTGTTTGATGGCCGCCAATTGTTCCTGGGAGGCGCCGGCTGCCTCTTCCGCCCCGGCGCCGATCTGTTCCATGGCGCGTCGAAGCTCCTCGGCGGCCGCCGCGGCTTCCGTCAATCCGCTCGCCAATTCCTCGGTCGCCGCCGCCAGTCGCTCGGAGATCTTGGAGCGTTCCGGCGCCTTCGCGGGCTTGCGCGCGGCCGCCGGAGGAGAGGTGGTCGGTCGGGCCTTCGCCGTCGCATTCCCGCGCTTCGCCGCCGAATTCGCGAGTTTGGTGGTCTTAACAAGGGGCATCAATGATCTCGAAATGAACCGACTGGGAGAAGTCCCTGCTGGGAAGCATAGGCCAAATCCGGAGATGGGGGATACTCATTATACTGAAAGTATTCCGGCTTTCCGCCATCCAGACCGCGACGAAATGCGCCGCCCGCCGCGGCTATGCGCGGCTGACGGCATGCGGCCGATCCGTCCGGATTGGCCTATCGATGTCAGATTGCGTTGTAGTGGATCCCAGAGGAAGCACATGTGGAAGTTTGGGCGGCCACCTGAAGGCTCACCGCAACAGGGGGTGGGCGGGCGGGACTAAATAACCTCACGTGCGACCACGTTGCAGGTGCTGGATTCTCGTTAACCTGCAGGTCAGCAATGGAAGGATCGTGTGAGTTCTGATCAGCGCTTCATTGCGCTGATCGCTCGGACACCCATTCTCGCGTGCAGAAGGAGGTCAAGCGAAACTCATAGGGCCTCGGCGATCTCGCGACCTAAACAGTTGTCGGGGCAGTCAGCATGGCTTGCGCTTGGCAGTTGAACACTCCTTGGAGCAGCGCAGGGTATGGCGCTAGCTCCGTGAGTGCCCCGGAAAATTGCGTACTCCAGGCTCTATTCAACGACGCCGCGCCACTGCGGCGCCCAGAACGAAGGCGACCATTAGGGAAGAGAGCGGGGCCACGCGGGTGATGTCGCTCAGAACGTCGAGCGGCATTCCCGGCTTGCGCCCGGCCTCGACGGCGTGGCTCACCTGCTTGACAGCCCCACTCACGAGACCGGCGAACGACCGTATGGCGGATCGCTTGTCCTCCGCAGGGTAGAGCCCGTCATAGATGAACGGCGGCAGCGCCGGATCGTCGCTCATGATGCTTCTCATTTATGGAGTACGTGTGTTCGCGTGTCAGGCATCAATGTCGCGGAGCTCAAGATGGTTCCACGGCGGCAGCGAAGGTCTCAGGCCGGACGCCGGGCGAGCGCCGCGAGGGCTCGCCCGGTGCCACGCAGGTTTCAATCAGAAGCGGCTCAGCGGCAGTTCCAGGTCGTGCCTTGCGCGCAAGCCGCGTTCGGGCTTTCGCCGCCATAGATCTGATAGGGATATTCGCCCTTGCGATAATAGCCATAGGCGTTCGGGTTCGCGCCGTAGTAGGCCGGCGCCTCGTAGTACGCCGGACCGCCATAGGCCGGACCATCATAATAGTCATAGGCGTTCCGGCTTGCGGCGATCGCAAGACCGGTGCCGATGGCGCCTGCCGCAAGTGCGGCGCCGACCGCAGCGCCACCGCCACCGCCGCCGTGCCAGCGCCCATTTCGCGCGTCGGCACTGGTCGGGGCGAGGGCGCCGATCGCGAGTGCGGTCAATGAAGCGATAACGGCCGTGCGGCCGAGCAGAACATTCTTGGTCGACATATCAGGCCTCCAGTGAAGTGCGCCGTGATTGGCGAATGTCCCCGGCGTCCGGCTCTGTACAGAACTGTTGACGAATGTCAGAGCCGGACAAAGCCGGCAGACAGATGATCAGTTGCGGTTGGACCTGCCTTGCTTGACAGCCTGCGGCGGTCCCGAAGCGGTCCATTGCACTAGAACCGCTGCTTCGCTTTGGAGTTCCGGCGCCGCCCGAACTTCGATGCGGTTGCGCCAGTGCCGCTCCGCGGAGGAGGTAGGTGGGGCCGGCGTCCTCGATCGGGCCGCCAGCGCCCGAGGCCAAAGCGCAGCGGGACATTCAACAGCTGACAATTGTTCAGGGACGTCGATGAGACTTGATGCGGTGAACCTGATGAGCGCGCCGTCCCGAGTTGCACGGCGGGCTCCTCGTCACCGCGGCTGTTGTCGTGACCTCGCCCGCCGCATTTCGTCCTGACGCATCGGCATCGCATCGACATGCTTGAACAAGGCGTCGGCTGAGAGCGGCGTCTCCGAGGCCAGCGCGGTGTGGCCGTCCTTGCCGATCAGAGTGATCCTGAAGCGGCGGCCGTCGGCGCCAAGGGCTGAGCGGAGCTGGCGGGAGAGGGCGCTGTCGTCGAGGGCCTCCAACAGGATGATCGCGCGTTCCGACATGCCGTCTCTGGCCGTGTCATAGATCCGGCGCTGCTGCTGCGCCGCGGCGCCGTCGGGGCCGGTGACCACCAGGACGCGGTTGGTCCATCGGTAGCGGTCGAGCGGCGAGGCCTCAGAGGCGGGCGTCATGGCGATCAATCCCAGCAGAATCGCGGTTGTGAGCAGATGCGGTCGCATGTCCCGGACCTCGTGATGGCGTCATGACCTGAACGTGGTCGGCGGCGGGCCGGATCTGTGGTCCGTGCCGCCGGCTGCAAGCGGTCCGCGATGCGATGGCCCTTCTCGTTGCGCACTGCCGGGTCTATCGGTTGCCCTGATCCTCGATCGGGACATCGTCCCAGGGGCGATAATACAGCTTGCTGCAGGCCTCGCGCAGAATGCCACCCTCGATCGCCAGGTCGTCACGATAGGCTTTCTCGACGAATTTGAGCGTGTCGACGTGCCGTGCTTCGAAGTACATCTGGTGCACGTCCTCGCGGCCGGCGCCGAACACGATGCGGCCGACCTTGCTCCAGATCGAGGCCATCGTGCACATCCCGCAGGGCTGCAGGGTGGTGTAGAGCGTGGCGCCGCGCAGCTCACCGTTGTCGAAGCCGCGTCCGGCGGCGCGGATGGCCTCGATCTCCGCGTGGGCCGTGGCGTCATGCTTGGTCGCCACGTGGTTGCGTTCGGCCGCGATGATCTCGGAGCCCAGCACGATCACGCAGCCGATCGGCGACAGCGCGGGATCTGCGCCATCCTGGATGGCGACCTTGATCGCCTCCAGCATGAAGTGTTCGTCGGTTTTCAGGTTCGGCACGAGGAGCATCCTGACGGTGACGTCTGCGGCCGACGACGATCGCCGGCCGCGGTGAGCTGCACGGCGCAAGCCTGGCCGCCGGGGCGATAGCTCATCCTCGCCCTGACAGGGATTGACACGCTCAGGCTTCCAGCTGCTTCATCTCGGCGATCTTCGCCAGCAGGGTCTCGCGCTGTCGGCGCAGCGTCGCCGTGACGGCGGGGTCGCCTGCGCAGTCCTTCAGCGCGTCGTCATAGTCGGCGACGATCTGCTCTTCGCCGCTGACGAAGGACGAGAGCGCATTGGTGCCGAGGCCGGTTACGGCGGCGCGGACGCTGATGACGGTCCTGTGGACCGTGGACATGAACGACCCGGAATCGTCCGGCGTCTCACCCATCCGGGTCAGCGCGTCATGCAGCTCCGAATGATCTCTGTCCTTCAGGGCGATCATCTCGGCAAACAGCGACTTGAGCGCGGGCGTTTCGGTGTCCTTGGCGGCTTCCTGATAGCCGTTTCGCGCATCGACCAGCGCCGTGTGCAATGTCTTCAGACTGTCTGCAGCCATGTGGATCTCGCCGATCTGCCGGGGGTTGCACGGTTCGAAATTGCGACCACGACAATCCGCGCTTGCCGGCTTTGTTCCGTGCCGCAGCGCTCTGCCGCAGGGGGCTGCCCGCGTGCGCCCGCACGCATTGGCGCCATCGGCGCAGGTCAGGAATGTCTGGATCGGCCAACCAGAATGACGCACCATCCGACCGAACGCCGACGCCGGTCCGGCCGCGAGAATCGGGGACAGTCGGAACGACAATGCAAACGATGCAGGGAGACACCATGCTCAAATCCATCGATCCGATGCTCAATGCCGACGTGCTCTATGCGCTCCGCGCGATGGGGCATGGCGACCGGCTGGTGATCTGCGACACCAATTTTCCGGCCGATTCGATCGCGCGGCAGACCGTGTTCGGCGAGCTCCTGCGGATCGACAATGTCAGCGCGGCCCGGGCCGTCCAGGCGGTGCTGTCGGTGCTGCCGCTCGACACCTTCATCGACGATGCCGCGGTCCGGATGGAGGTCGTCGGCAAGCCGGAGGAGGTGACGCCGGTGCAGCAGGAGGTCCAGGCGGTGATCGATCGCGCCGAAGGCCGGTCCTGGCCGCTGGTCGGCGTCGAGCGCTACAGGTTCTATGAGATGGCCAAGAGCGCCTATTGCGTGATTGCGACCGGCGAGCGCCGGTTCTACGGCTGCTTCATCTTCAGCAAGGGCGTGATTCCGCCGGAATTTTGATTGGCTTCATCCTCGGACAAGCTCTCGTCGTGCCGGGCCATTGGCGGCGCAAATCACCGTCTCCACAGCTTGGATGAATTTCAGATACGAAAACAGCTTGACCCCACAAGACGATCGGTTTTTGTCGATCAAATACAACGAAAAATGAGGGTGAGGTGATGCGCAAGGTGGTTGGTTCGTTCGTCCGTGCGGCCTGATGACCGGTCGCATCCTTCAGTTCGGCACCAGCCGCTTCCTGCAGGCGCATGTCGATCTTTTCGTGCATGAGGCCCGCGCTGCGGGCCAGACCGTCGGCCCCATCACCGTCGTCCAGACGTCCGCTGCAGTGGAACGATCGGGCCGGATCGCTGCCTTTGGCGCGCCCGGCGGCTATCCCGTGATCATCCGCGGCCTCGAGAATGGCGCGCCGGTCGAGCGCCGGCTGATGGTCAGCAGCGTCGATCGCGGCCTTTCCGCCATTCACGACTGGGCTGAGCTGCGCCGGCTGTTCGCGACGTCGGTCGATGTCGTTGTCTTGAACACCGGGGATACCGGCTATGATGTCGCTCCGGCAGACAGGCAGCCGTCGCTGCTGGCGGCCGCGCCACCGGCGTCGTTTCCCGGCAAGCTGACGGCGCTGCTCCACCATCGCTGGCAGGAGGGCGGGCAGCCCCTGACGATCCTGCCCTGCGAGCTGCTGCAACAGAACGGCCGCGCCTTGCGCGATTGCGTTGTCGCGCTCGCCGAGGCTGCGCAGACCGCGCCTGACTTCCGGCACTGGCTGGGCGAATCCGTGCTGTGGGTCAACACGCTGGTGGACCGGATCGTCTCCGAGGCGATCGAGCCGATCGGAGCGATTGCCGAGCCATATGCGCTCTGGGCCATCGAGCGGCAGCCCGGCCTGACGCTGCCGTTCTCGCATCCGTCGGTCGTGCTTGCCGACGACCTCGAGCCGTTCGAGCGGCTGAAGCTTCACATTCTCAATCTCGGCCACACCGTGCTGGCCGATCTCTGGCTCCAACAGGGAAAGCCCGCGCAGCAGACGGTGCGGCAGATGCTGGCGGAGCCGCGGATCCGGAGCGAGCTGGAGAATGTATATCGGCAGGAGGTCTTGCCTGGCTTTGCGATGCGCGGCATGCGCGACCAGGCGGAGGCCTATATGGCCACGACGCTGGAGCGTTTTCTCAACCCCTTCCTGGCGCATCGGCTCGCCGACATCGCGCAGAACCATGCGGCCAAGGTCGAGCGCCGCATTGCAGGCTTTCTTGCCTGGGCGGCCGACGGCGGGGCGCAACTCACGGCGCCCGTGCTGCGCGCCATCGTCGCCCGCGCTGCCGGGGCGACGCCATGAGCCGCCATCTACAAGACCTATCACGGCGCCGATCTGCCGGCGGACATGCTGACCTGAGACCAATCCGGTCCACCGCTCGCGGTGGACCGGGCCTCGTTCCACCTTCATCAAAGAAAGACAGCAAGCCATGCAAGTACTGCTGTGCGACGAACCGGGTCAGCTGCGGGTCATCGATCGCCCGCCACCCCAACCCGCGGAAGGCGAGGCGCTGATCCGCATTCGCCGGATCGGCATCTGCGGCACCGACTTCCATATCTTCCAGGGCAAGCATCCCTTCCTGCAATATCCGCGGGTGATGGGTCACGAGCTGTCCGGCACGGTCGAAGCCGCACCGGCCGGCAGCGGCCTGCAGCCGGGGCAGAACGTCTATATCGTGCCTTATCTCGCCTGCGGGCGCTGCGTCGCCTGCCGCAAGGGCATCACCAATGCCTGCCAGAACATCCGCGTGCTCGGTGTCCATATGGACGGCGGCATGGCGGAGCTGCTCTGCGTTCCCGCGCAATATGCCATCCCGGTCGGCGACACCTCGCTCGACGACGCGGCCATGATCGAATTCCTGGCGATCGGCGCCCACGGGGTGAAGCGCGGCGGTGTCTCGTCGCAGGACCGGGTGCTCGTGGTCGGCTCGGGGCCGATCGGCATGTCAGCCGTCGTCTTCGCCAAGGCGCGCGGCGCCCACGTCACCGTCATGGATCTGCGTGAGGACCGCCTGGCCTTCACGCAGCACAGCCTCGGCGCCGACGCGACGCTGATCGCCGACGCCGATGCGGAGCGCAAGGCCGGCGCCGCCACGTCGGGCGACTTCTTCGACGTCGTGATCGACTGCACCGGCAACCAGCCTTCGATGCAGCGCGGCTTCGGCTTCGTGGGACATGGCGGACGCTACGTGCTGGTCAGCGTGGTGCCGACGGACATCACCTTCTCCGACCCCGAATTCCACAAGCGCGAGACCACGCTGTTCGCGAGCCGCAATGCGCAGCCGGACGATTTCGCCGAGGTGGTGCGTCAGATGCAGGCCGGGCGCGTGCCGACCCGCGCGATGCGCACCCATTCCGGGCCGCTGAGCGACGGGCCGGAGCTGTTCCGCAGCTGGCTGCGTCCCGAGGCGGGTGTCATCAAGGCGATCCTGGAGCTCTGACGCCGATGATGGCAGCCCGCGTCCTGCGCCTTGATCAGGACGACAACGTCGTCGCCGCGGTCAACGGCCTCCCAGGCCGGGGCCGCGGACGATTGCCGCGGTGATGGCGGCATCGTAGGCTCGCGTGCTAAGCGCCCCCGGCGGCGCGATCGTCGACCGGGTTTTGCCGGGACATGCGATGGCACGAAACATCACGGAGAGCCGTTGGTTTGATGGACGATGACGACCGCAGCGGGCAGATATCGCAGATCGAGGCCCGGCTCGATGAGCTTGCCGACGTGGCCGAGCGGTGTCGAAAGATCATCCTGGTCTCGAAGTTCTTGATCTATGTCGGCGCCGGAACACTGCTCGGCGCAGTGCTGGGCCTGCTCGGGTCCAATGCGGTTGCCGCCCTCGGTGCGATTGCTGCGGTTCTGGGCGGCATCGTTTCACTGGGATCGAACGTCAGCACATTGCGGGAAACCATGGCGGCGATGGCTGCCGCTGAGGCGTTGCGCTCCGACCTGATCAGCAGCATCGATCTGCGCCTGGTTGGCGACGGGTGAAGGTTTGCCCGTCGGGCAGTCGCGCCAGCCGGCCTGCCAATAGCTGTGGCCGTCTCGCGCGCGAGATGGCGCGGCCGTTTTGAGCCGCGCGGATGGACCCGGACTCCATCGGCGGCCTGTGGCGCAAGGGGCGGCGTTGCGGACCTGCACGGCGGCTGGTGCCGCAGGCCCGACTCTTTTCCCATGGCTCGATCGTCTTGGCTTCATCTGGAGAATGGAGCATCGTCATGAGCCTGAAGGACAAGAACGTCGTCGTCACCGGGGGAAGCCGCGGTCTCGGACTGGGATTGGTGGAAGCCCTCGTCGGTCACGGCGCCAAGGTGACCGTCGTCGCCCGTGGCGTCGAGGCGCTGGAGGCCGCTGCTGCCCGCCTGGGCGTTGCCACCATCGCGGCGGATGTCACCGATGAAGCCGCCGCGCATCGCATCGTTCGCGACGTGCGCCCCGACATCCCGGTGCTGAATGCCGGCACCACGCCGCAGATGGGCCGGCTGGATCAGCTGAGCTGGAAGGAGTTTTCGGTGGCCTGGGAGACGGATGTGAAGGCGGGCCTGTACTGGCTGCAGGCGGCGCTCAAGCTCCCGCTCAAGCCTGGAAGCCGCGTGCTGGTCGGATCGAGCGGCGCAGCGGTGACCGGCTCGCAGATGTCGGGCGGCTATGGCGGTGCCAAGCGCATGCTCTGGTTCATGGCGAAATACGCCAACGGCGTGTCCCAGGAGCAGAACCTCGGCATCCGCTTCCAGGCGATCGTGCCGCGCATGATGATCCCTGGCACCGGCGTCGGCGATGCCGCCGCGGGGGCCTATGCGAGGGCCATGGGCATCACGCCGGACGCGTTCGTCACCCGCTTCGGCGCGCCGATGCCGCCGCGGGTGTTCGGTGACCGTGTGGTCTCGGTGCTGGAGGACCCGCAATTCGCCGATGGCATCGTGTTCGGTCTCAACGGCGATGACGGTGTGACCGTCATGGAAGGAGCTGCCGCTTGAGCCGCGGCCGGCACGCGTCCGAGGCTGCGCGGACCGAGCTCATCGCGCTGGCGGAACGGCTGCGGCCGGAGCTGCACCGCTACTGCGCGCGACTGATGGGCTCGGTCATCGACGGCGAGGACGTTGTCCAGGACGCTCTCGCGCGCGCGCTCGCTGCCGTCGACGACATGCGGGCGGTCGCGTCGCCGCGCGCCTGGCTGTTCCGCATCGCGCATAATCGCGCGCTCGACCTGCTGCGCAGCCGCGCGCTCCGGGCCGCAGACCCGATCGACGCGGCGGACAACATCGCAGACACCGCCGCCCCGGATCCCGTGGAGATGATGATGCGCCGGGAGGCGATCGAGACGGCCATATCGCGCTTCACCGAGCTGCCGCTCCACCAGCGCAGCGTGCTGATCCTCAAGGATGTCCTGGATGAGCCGCTCGCGGACATCGCAGCGCTGCTCGATCTCACGGTCGACGCGGTGAAAGCGCATCTCGCCCGCGGCCGCGCGCGCCTGCGCGAGATCAACGCCACCGCCGCCGATCCGCCGCCTGCACGGCCGGTGTCCGATGCGGTGGCGCGCTACGTGGCGATGTTCAACCAGCGCGACTGGGACGGCTTGCGCGCGCTGCTGGCCGGCGATGTCAAGCTAAACCAGTCCACGCATCCCGTGCGTTCCGGCGCGGCCGATGTCGGCATGTTCTTCAGCATCTACGCCCGAACGGAAGACATCTGGCTCGCACCCGCATGGCTCGAGGGTAGGGAGGTGATCGCCGTCTTCGACCGGAGGACGGATCAGAACCCAAGTTACTTCATGTGGCTTGGGTGGCGCGACGGAAGGATCAGCTTCATCCGCGACTACCGCTATGTCCGCTATGTCGTCGCCGACGCCGAGCTGGTGCTCGCACCGGACGGCCAATAGCGTCGTCGCGCGGGCCTGCTCGGGAGGTTGGCCCCGTTCGGATCCCGCGCGCATTCGGGTGCGATGATGTTGCGGCGGGAGGGCTCGGGATTCAGGGGTCTCACCCGCGCGCCTGCTGCCAATGCGGATAGGTGACGTAGGCCGTGACTGCGCCCTCGTCATGCGAGCGGATGGTGACGGCGGATCCCTTCGGCATATGCACGATATCGCCCGGACCGGCGGTGACGGTGCCGCCCATGCTCGTGACCGACAGCCGGCCTGCGAGCACCACCATGACGTCATCGACGGCCATCGTCTCGACCAGGCTCTGGTCGGGTCCGTAGCGGCCGAAGCCGATGCTGACAGGCGCGCCTTGCCGCTGGTCGATCACATTGGCTGCGAACACCTCGCCATCCTGTCCGGGCGAGCGCTCGAACAAGGAGTCGGTCACGGCGAACTTGCGTACGGTCATAATGTTCCTCCGGCGTCGGCTAGATGTCTTCTGGGGTACCGCCCGGTCAACGCGTGGCCCAGTTGCTTTGTTCACGGCGTCATCGGCGCGGCCATCGCGGGCCCGCTTTGCGGAGTGTGGTGCACACGGTGGTCAGGGATCACGCGGACAGTCGATACCCGGTCTTCCCTGCGCCTCTTTAATGGAGGTGCCAAATGATGGTAGAACTCGGGCGCAGCATGCCGCGAGATCGCGGACTCATATCTTCCGTGGTCCAGGCGCGCGGCGCGGCGTCGATTCGGGTGACCACGCTGCGGCTTATCTTCGCCGCGATGGAAGTTGTTCCTGCAAGCACCGTCGTCGCTCCCGAACCCCCGTATCAGGATACTTATTTCCGTACTATTACGGACGCGGATCCGTCGGGCGCAGAAGTTTTGTCAAGAGATGGTCGGCGCAGCCGCCGCGTGTGCGCTGCAAGTAAGTAAATCAAAACATTATGTCGGCTAACCTTTGTTCACTGTTGGATCGGGGACCGTCGTGAAGCTCAATCTTAAAATCACATCGAAGCTCGTCATTCTCGTGAGCGTGACGATTCTCGGCCTGTGCGTGGCCGGTGCCCTCGCTGCCGTTATGGTCAAGCGCGAGATGTTGGCCGAGCGGACAGATCAGCTGAGAGCCATGATGGAAGTCGGGCGCAACGTTGCACTGGCGTTGCAGAAGAAGGTCGAGGCCGGTCAGATGACGAAGGAGGCGGCGGTCGCCGAGTTCGTCAATCGCATCGAGCCGATGACCTACGACAACGGCACCGGTTATCTGTTCGTGTACAACATGGACGGCACGGTCGTTTATCTGCCCGGCTTCAAGGCGGGCACCAACCGGCTCGAGGTCCTGGTCAACGGCCTGCCGGTGACACGGATGCTGCGCGACACGGTCGCCAAGTCCGGCGAGGGCACGGTACACTATGATTTCGTCAAGCCGGGCCAGCAGGTCCTGAGCCCGAAGATGTCCTACGTCGGCGGCATCCCGGCCTGGAACATGTTCATTGGTGTCGGCGCCTATTTGGACGATCTCGACCTCAAGCTCCAGCCGCTCATCGCGGCGATCGGCACCGCGATGCTGCTGATTGCCGGCGTTTCCGGCCTCATCGCCTGGCTGATCGGTCGTAGCATTACCCGCCCCTTGGGCACGCTCGGCGCACGTATGAGGTCGCTTGCCGACGGCTCGCTCGATGACGAGATCCCAGGTGTCGGTCGCAGCGACGAAGTCGGCGCGATGGCAAAGACGGTGCAGGTGTTCAAGGACAATGCGGTGCGGATCCGCGGGCTCGAGCAACTCGAGGCGGAAAACCAGGCTCGTGCGGCTGCAGAACGCCAGGCGACGTTGCAGAGGTTCGCCGACGAGTTCGAGGGCAGCGTCAATGGAATCGTCCGTTCGGTGTCGGCCGCTGCCACGGGAATGCAGGCGAGTGCGCAATCGATGACGGCGACGGCCAGCGATGCCAGCTCGCGGGCCTCAACCGTCGGCGCCGCGTCGGCGCGATCGTCGGATAATGTCAGCACCGTCGCGGCTGCCGCCGAAGAGCTGTCGGCCTCGGTCAGCGAAGTGCTGCGGCAAGTCTCGCAATCGAGCGAGATCGCAAGCAAGGCGGTCAGCGATGCGGAGCGCACCAACGCAACGGTCCAGCAACTGTCGAGCGGCGCCGAGAAGATCGGCGAGGTCGTGCAACTGATTCACAGCATTGCGGCGCAGACAAATCTGCTTGCGCTCAATGCGACCATCGAAGCCGCGCGAGCCGGAGAGTCCGGCCGCGGCTTCGCGGTCGTCGCGTCCGAAGTCAAGGCGCTCGCGAGCCAGACCGCCAAGGCCACCGAGGAGATCTCGGCTCAGGTCTCGGCGATGCAGGCCTCGACCAGCCAAGCCGTGAACTCGATCAGCGCCATCACCGGCACCATCGGCCAGATGAGCCAGATCACCATGCGGATCTCGGCCGCCGTCGAAGAGCAGGGGGCCGCGACCCAGGAGATCGCCCGCAACATCCAGTCGGTGGCAGCAGGTTCCAGCGAAGTCAGCGCCCATATCGGCGGCGTCAGTGCCGCTGCGGAGGCGACTGGTGCGGCGGCAAGCAATGTGCTGTCGAATGCCCGTGACCTCGACGGTCAGTCCAGCATGCTGCGCGTCGCTGTGGACGAGTTCCTGAGCAAGGTCCGTGCGGCTTGAGAGTCGTCCTGCCTCGCGGGCGGGCTTCCGACTGAGCCTCACCCCATCGTCGCCAACCGCAGCGCGAGCGCGCAGGCGCGGTCGTATTCGTCGAGGCTGATCCACTCGTCGATCGTATGCGGCTCGTTCTGGCCGGTGCCGAAGGTGACGGTCGGGACGCCGTGGCGGACCATCCAGTTCGCATCCAGCCCGCCATTGCCGGCGCGCAAGGTCGGCGTGGCGCCGATGTCGGAGACGGCGGCGGTGGCGCGCTTGACGACGGGCAGGGTCTCCTTCATGCGGAAGGGGTGATAGTCGGTCTCGGCCGTGAACTTGACGCGCCCCGACTTGCCGTCGCTGTTGGTGACGCGCTTGGCGGCAGTCTCGAACGCCGCCTTGTAGGCCTTCGTGATCTCGCGGATGAACTTGGCGTCGTGGCTGCGGCTCTCGCCGCGGACATGGATGTAGTCGGTGACGACGTTGGTGGCGTCGCCCGCAGGGCGGCCCTCGCCGCCGGTGACCGGGCCGACATTGCTGGTGCCCTGTTTGGCGTCCTTGCCCTTCCCCTTCACCACCTTGCCGAACCAGCCGCCGGCCTTCACCTCGGCGAGCGCGAGCGCCAGGATCATGGTGGCGCTGATGCCGCGCTCGGGTGCGACGCCGGCATGCGAGGCGCGGCCGAAGATCTCGACCTGCCAGCGGTCGGCGCCGACTGCGCCGATGGTGACGCCGGAGGCGGAGCTGCCGTCGAAGTTGAATGCCATCTCGGGGGTGCCGAGGTCGTCGGTTTTGACGTGGCGCGCGCCCCACAGCCCGGTCTCCTCGCGGACGCAGAACAGCAGCGTGATCGGCGGATGATCGAGCTTTTGCCGGGTCAGCTCCGCCGCCAAGGTCACGAGGATGCCGCAGCCGCAGCGGTTGTCGCCGCCGAGCGCGGTCTTGGCCTGGTTGACGATCTTGCGGCCGGAGATCTTCGGCTGCGCGCCGGCACACAGCGGCACCGTGTCCATGTGGGTCATGAACATGATCCGCGGCTGGTTGTGCTTCGTGCCGCGGCCGGGCAGGTCGACGATCAGATTGCCGGTCTCGGTCGGCAGCGGAATGCGCGTGTTGGCATCGTCGAGCCGCATCGCCTTGGCCGGCACGCCGGCCTGCTTCAACACCGCCATGAGCTCGCGCCCGATCGCCTTCTCGCGTCCGCTGACGCCCTCCACGGCAAGAAAGCGCATGAGGCGGTCGGTGGCGGCGGCGGTGTCGATGGACATGACGAATCCCCTGGGAGCACGATGCGCCAGCATCGCTCCCGGTGCCGCGATGTGCAAGGAAAGCCAATGCAGGACGGCAATGCGCCCATGGATGCGTTCGTCAGCTCAGCAGACGCTCTGTTCGCGCAGCCGCACTCAGTGGTTGAGCGCCTGCACGCCGTCATGAACCTGATAGACCACCTTGCCCTCGCGCCAGGCGAAGGGCGCGTCGGGATCGCGGCAGGTGATGTTGGATTCGGGAATGAGCTTGTCGCACAGCATGACGATGATGGCTTCCAGCGGCGCCGAGGTGTCGTTCTCCTCGGTCATGCGGTCGATCGAGATCTCGCCGCCTTCGACGCCGTCGTCGATGTGCACGATGAAGATCTCCTCATGGCCGTGAATGCCATGCGCCGTCACCCGGAACACTTCGCCCTTGTATTCGAATTCGCGAACCATCGTTTCCACCCATTCCGTGTTGTTGATTGCCGCAAGCGGGTGCGGAAACTAGGAGCGCGCGTGGCGAGGGTCAAGAAAAGTTGGTGTCGGGAATCCGACAAAATGCACGGCGATGCGATGCGCCGCGAACGTTGTTAGTTGCGTCGATGTCGCAATCCTCGCCGCTATTTGTTGTCGTACAGTGCAGCGTCGTCGAACGCGGTGTCGCGTCCTGGCGACGCGGCGCTGATCCAGGGCCGGCACAGACGGACGGGACAGCGGGCGCCGGGACCGGAGAGGGGAAACGCCCGGACGATCCGCTCTCGTGCGCCTGCCGAGCCGCCGCCGCCCCGCCGAGTCGCGGCAGGAGCGGGGACCGCCGTCCGAAGCACCAGCGGAGGCGGCCGCCGGTTTGACGACGAGGTCCGGCCAAATGGCCATATCCATGATTTGGCGTCCGAATCCGACTGTGGGAGGATCCCCGGCGGGGGCCGAAAGCCGCTTTTCGGTTGCGAAACAGCCGTGTTAGAAGGCCGCCAACAGTCACGACACCGGAACGGGCGGGAAGCGCATGAAGGATATCCTGGACACCCTCGAAAAGCGGCGCGCGGGCGCGCGGCTCGGCGGCGGCGAGAAGCGCATCGAGGCGCAGCATGCGCGTGGCAAGCTGACGGCCCGCGAGCGCATCGAGCTGCTGCTCGACAAGGGCTCTTTCGAGGAGTTCGACATGTTCGTCGAGCACCGCTCGACCGAGTTCGGGATGGAAAAGAACAAGATCCCCGGCGACGGCGTCGTCACCGGCTGGGGCACGGTCAACGGCCGCAAGACCTTCGTGTTCGCCAAGGACTTCACGGTGTTCGGCGGCTCGCTGTCCGAGACCCATGCGCTGAAGATCACCAAGCTGCAGGACATGGCGATGAAGGCGCGCGCGCCCATCATCGGCCTCTATGATGCCGGTGGCGCCCGCATCCAGGAGGGCGTCGCGGCGCTCGCAGGCTATTCCTACGTCTTCCGCCGCAACGTGCTTGCGTCAGGCGTGATCCCGCAGATCTCGGTCATCATGGGTCCCTGCGCCGGTGGCGACGTCTACTCGCCGGCCATGACCGACTTCATCTTCATGGTGAAGAACACGAGCTATATGTTTGTCACCGGCCCCGATGTCGTGAAGACCGTCACCAACGAGGTCGTCACCGCGGAAGAGCTCGGCGGCGCCTCCGTGCATGCGACGCGCTCCTCGATCGCCGATGGCGCCTTCGACAACGACGTCGAGACCTTGCTGCAGATGCGCCGTCTGATCGACTTCCTGCCGTCGAACAACAGCGACGGCGTGCCGGAATGGCCGAGCTTCGACGACATCGAGCGGGTCGACATGTCGCTCGACACCTTGATCCCTGACAATCCGAACAAGCCCTACGACATGAAGGAGCTGATCCTGAAGGTCGTCGACGAGGGCGACTTCTTCGAGATTGCGGACCTGTTCGCCAAGAACATCGTCACCGGCTTCGGCCGCATCGCCGGCCGCACCGTGGGCTTCGTCGCCAACCAGCCGATGGTGCTGGCCGGCGTGCTCGACAGTGACGCCTCGCGCAAGGCCGCGCGCTTCGTGCGGTTCTGCGATGCCTTCAACATCCCGATCGTCACCTTCGTCGACGTGCCCGGCTTCCTGCCGGGCACCGCGCAGGAATATGGCGGCCTGATCAAGCACGGCGCCAAGCTGCTGTTCGCCTATTCGCAGTGCACCGTGCCGCTGGTCACGATCATCACCCGCAAGGCCTATGGTGGCGCCTTCGACGTCATGGCCTCCAAGGAGATCGGCGCCGACATGAACTACGCCTGGCCGACGGCGCAGATCGCGGTGATGGGCGCCAAGGGCGCGGTCGAGATCATCTTCCGCGCCGACATGGCGGACCCCGAGAAGATCGCCGCCCGCACGAGGGAATACGAGGACCGCTTCCTGTCGCCGTTCATCGCCGCCGAGCGCGGCTATATCGACGACGTCATCATGCCGCACTCCACCCGCCGCCGCATCGCGCGTGCGCTCGCGATGCTCCGCGACAAGAAGATGGAGATGCCGGCGAAGAAGCACGACAATTTGCCGCTGTGAGCGTGGCATGAGAGCGTGGGCGCGGGCCACGCAGTGTGGCCCGTCGACCGAACCACAGATTGGCGGCAGCAGAAGCTGTCGCATGTCCGATGTCCGATCTGCCTGACGACCATCCGCTGAAGCTGGCGCATCGCCGCTCGATCCGGCACCGCGCCGAGATCGAAGCCAGCCGTCTGTGCGGCTGCTTCTATTGCGAACGGATCTTCGTCGTGCCGCTCATCGTCGACTGGATCCATGAGGACGACACCGCGCGTTGTCCATTCTGTGGAATCGACAGTGTGCTCGGGGACGCCTCCGGCTTTCCGATCACCGCAGCCTTTCTGCGGGAGATGCGGGGCGCATGGTTCGGTCTGAATCCGCGGCAATCTGGCACTTCCGCGGGCCCTGGCGTTGAGCCTGCGGGTTAACTAACCTTTAACGATGGGTTTGCGGGAACTGGGCCACTGGCCTAGCCTTCGGTCGGCAGGCTGGTGGTTGAAACGAGTAGGTCGCGTATCATGGCTGACAGAACATCGGCATTTCGGATTTCCATGCTCGCCGGCGCAGCGGCCGCCTGTCTGCTGCCGTCGGTCGAGATGGCCTCGGCCCGCTCGGGTGTCGCGCCGGCAGCGCCAGTGGCCGCCGCGCCGGTCGGACCGGTCCAGGTCGCCCCGCGTGGTACGGGCGTGCGGTCCTTCGCCCGCCACCACCGTGGCACCGGCGTCTATCTGCCGGCCGCCGGGGCTTTTGCCTATGGCGGCTATGCCGACCCCGGCGCGCCGGAGGCGCCCGTGCACACCTCGGCGGATGTCCGCTACACCTATACCTATGACGTCCCCTGGGACTGGGCGCACCGCTTTCCGCCCAACGTCGCTCCCTCCGACCGGCCCTACGTGTCGACCTGTCCAATGCAGACCGTAACGGTACCAGGACGCCGCGGCGGCGATCACACCGTCACCATCACGCGCTGCTACTGAGGTGTTGAGCCAGCGCAATGCGGACATCGCGATTGCGCGCTAGAGATTAAAAGATACCGACCGGCTTCGCTCGCGCGAGGTCGCGAGGTGACGAGGCCCGGACTCCTAGGCACTCCGGGCCTCGTTGTAATTCTGCTAGTCTGCTCGCGACGGAAACTGAGTCTGCGCGGGAGGCTTCGGTGATCAGAATGGTGACGGGCGATACGCGTCGCGTGATCGTGCGTATTTTTCTGGCGGTTATGGTGTCGGCCGCAGCGGCCGAAGCCGCCACGGCCGATGAGACCGTGTCGGTCGGCGGCTCGCGCGTGGCGCTGATCAGGCCGGGCGCGGCGCGGGCCAGTGTGATCCTTCTCCCTGGCGGCGATGGCGCCATCAATGTCGGCGAGCATGGTGACATCCACGGCCTGCTCGGCAACCAGCTGGTGCGCACGCGCAACGCCTATGCGGCGCGCGGGCTCGCGGTGATGATCGCCGACTACGGCACCGATCTCAAAGCCGCAGTCGACTACATGGCCGCGATCAAGCGGCCGGTGACGGTGATCGGCACCAGCCGCGGCACCTTGCGCGCCGCCGAGGGAATCGCCCGCGGCGCCCGGCCGGATGCGCTGGTGCTGACCTCGGGTTTTCTCAGCCCGGAGTCGGGCAGCTCGTCGAACGTGATGTCGATCCTGGGCTCGCCCGCGGCGCTGCCGCGCACGCTCGTCATTCATCACACCAACGACGGCTGCAAGTTCACGCTGCCGGCGGGAGTCGATCCCTTCATCAGATGGTCGGGCGGTCGTGCACGAGTCAAATGGCTGTCGGGCGGCGCGGAGGAGGGCGATCCCTGCCAGGCGCGCGGACATCACGGCTTCAACGGGCTCGATGGGCAGGTCGTGGGCCTCGCTGCAGGATTTCGCTGAGCGGCAGATTGCCGATTTCAATCGCGATTGGCCCGAGGTCGCGCGCACGCGCGGGAGCCTCGCCTTGGCGCAGACGGTGGACGGTTGAGAGTCAACGATGCCGACACGTCCAGTTCAGCTCACGTTCAGGTGATCAGCGAATAATCCTCCATGCTCTGGCTCGTGATCATGGAGGCACGCGATGGAACGACGGACCTTCCTCAAGCTTGCATTGGGAGTCGGCTGTGCCGGCATCGCCAGCACAGTGCTCCGGGCGACCGGCGCCGTTGCCGCGCCGCTCGCGCCGTCGCCGCTGAACGAAGCGGCGGCAAAGAACGACGGCCTCGATCGCGCGGTCACCTCACAAAACGAGGCTGATCGGCTCGCGCCGGAGCAGGTCCGCGGCGGGCATCATGGCCATCACGGACATCATCACGGCCATCATGGTCATGGCCACCATGGCGGATGGCGCCGCCGTCACTGGGGCTGGCGCCGTCGCCATTGGGGATGGCGTCATCATCACCGGCACCGTCATCACCGCTGGTGATGCGACGGCGCCGCGCGGGCTCAAGTGGTCGTCGCAACACCAAGTGTTTTCTGGCGGCGCTACCTGCCCAGAAACCCTAGCAGCAGCGCGCTGTATGTCTCCGGCGCATCGAGGAAAACGAGGTGACCTGCATTGGCGATCACCTCCGTTCGAGCATCGCGCATGCCGCTCGCGAGACTCCGCGCCAGCTCCGCGTTCTGTCCCATCTTCGCCCTCAGCCCCTCCGGCGCGTAGGGCCGGCCCGGCGCGTTGTGATCGTCCGCGCCCATGATGAACAGCGTCGGTTGGGTGAGCAGCGGAAGCTCGTGCACCACAGGCTCGCGATAGATCATCTGGTAGGAGCTGACGAAGCTCTTCAGCCAGCGCGCATAGTCGGCGCTGCCCTTGAGATTGAAGCGTGCATCGATGAACGGCGTGACCTGCTCGGCCGGCAGCTTCAGCGCGTAGTTGGTCTCCAGCTGCTTGCGATAGCCTTCCGCGGCGAGCCGGTCCTCGCTCTCCAGGATCTTCTCCGACGGGATCGGCGGCACGTAGAGCCTATAGTCTTCCAGGCCGATCGGAGCGGTCAGCAGCAGATGCGCGACGCGGTCCGGGTAGGCGCGGGCGATGCGCACGGCGAGCATGCCGCCCATCGAATGCGCGACGATCTCCGCCTTGGCGATGCCGAGATGATCGAGCAGCGCAACCGTGTTGCGCGCCAGCGTATCGAAATGCAGCTCGCCCGACGGCTTGGATGATTTGCCGAAGCCGATCTGGTCGGGCACGATGACGCGGAAGCCGGCATCGGCCAGCGTCTTGATCACCGGAGCCCAATAGCTCGACGGGAAGTTGCGGCCGTGCAGCAGCAGCGCGGTGCGACCATTCGGCTGCGCCGGCGCGACATCCATGTAGGCCATGCGCAGCGGCTCGCCGTCATTGACCAGCGGCAGCAGGCTGACCGGATAGGGATAGGCAAAGCCCTCGAGATTGATGCCATAGGGCTCACGCGGCGTTTCTGCAGCCGGGGCATTGGTGGACGCGACAACGAGGAGGGCGGTGCACAGCGCGACGGCGAAACGGAACATTGAGACTCCTGGCAAACCGGGACGAGACCATCGTCAACCGTTTTGCCGTGGCCTGCATTCGCCTCGCGTGCAAGGCACCCGCTGCCCGATGCGATAAACAGCGCGTGATCGTCAGTCGCCTTCCGACCCGAACAGGGCCGCGAAATGCTTCTCGCCGGCGCGGCTGAAATTGACGACGCGGCTGCCGGGTGCCGGATCGCGCGCAGCCCATTTCAGCTCGGTGAAGCGCTTCATCAAGGCGGCGCCCAGCGTGCCGGCGAGATGGTGCCGCCGTGCGCTCCAGTCGAGACAGGCCTTGCAGACGGGCCGGCGCGGATGCGCCAGCATCTCCGGCGATATCCTCAAATGCTTCGCCAGGAAATGTTCGCCGTCGGTGGTGAGCAGGATCTCCTGCTTGCGCCGGCGCACCAGCTTCTGGCTGACCATGCTGTCCAGCATCCGGACGCCGAGGTCGCCGGCGAGATGGTCATAGCAGATGCGGGCGCGCCGCAACTCGGGCTCCTTCGGCCCGGTGCGCACCCGCATATGGCCGGCCCGTGCCGCAAGCCCGGCGAGCTTCTCCAGCACGTCGGCGACGTCGGGATCGGCGAGCCGGTAGTAGCGGTGGCGACCCTGCTTCTCCGGCTCGACCAGGCCGCCGCCTTCGAGCTTGGCAAGATGCGAGCTTGCCGTCTGCGGGGTGACGCCGGCCTCCTGGGCGAGCTCTGTCGCGGTCAGGGCGCGGCCCGACAGCAGGGCGGTCAGCATGTTGGCGCGGGCGGGATCGCCGACCAGCGCGGCCACCATCGCGATGTCTGGGCCTGATTTCATAGTTCGATGCTAGCCGAAGCATTCCGGACGGGCAAGCGGATAGTCTCGACGATATCGAGGCCACCCGAGGTTGTCATGCCGATCACCGTCTTCATCCGCTATCGCATCGATCCGTTCAAGCGCGAGGTCTTCGAACTCTATGCGCAGCGCTGGTTGTCGATCATTCCCCGCTGCGGCGGCGATCTGATCGGCTATTTCATGCCCCATGAGGGCACCAACGACATCGCCTACGGCCTGATCTCCTTCGACAGTCTCTCCTCTTACGAGCGCTATCGGGCTGCGCTGCGCGGTGATGCCGAGGGGCGGGCGAACTTCGCGTTGGCCGAGGAGCACAAGCTCATTCTCAGCGAAGAGCGAACATTTTTGCGCAACGTGGTGGCAGCGCCATGAGCGACGGACTATGCTCGAGCAAGCCAGGATGCATGGGAGGATGACATGACTGTGACGGTTGCTGACAAGCGCGCGGCGTTTCGCGAACTGCATCAGGCCGGCTGTTTCGTGCTGCCGAATCCATTCGACGTCGGGACGGCGAAGATGCTGCAGCATCTGGGCTTCAAGGCGATCGCCTCGACCAGCGCCGGCTTCGCCTGGTCGATCGGCAAGGCGGACACCAAGGTCGAGCTGGACGAGGTGCTGGCCCATCTCACCGCGATCTGCGCCGCGGTCGACATCCCCGTGAACGCCGATTTCGAGGGCGGCTTTGCCGATGCGCCGGAGGGCGTGGCGGCCAATGTCACGCGCGCGATCGCAACCGGCGTGGCCGGGCTCTCGATCGAGGACTCGACCGGCGACAAGGCCGATCCGCTGTACGAGCACGGGCTGGCGGTGGCGCGGATTCGCGCCGCGCGGCAGGCGATCGACGCGAGCGGCGGTGACGTGCTGCTGACCGGCCGCTGCGAGGCGTTCCTCTGGGGCAGGCCCGATCTCGGTCTCGTGACCGAGCGCCTGGTGGCCTATGCTGAGGCCGGCGCGGATTGTCTCTACGCGCCGGGGATCAAGACGATCGAGGAGATCTCGGCCGTCGTGAGGGCAGTGGCGCCCAAACCGGTCAACCTGCTGATTGGCGCGTCCGGCCTCTCCTTGGCGGAGGCCAGCGGTCTCGGGGTGCGCCGCATCAGCGTCGGCGGCTCGCTGGCGCGGATGGCTTGGACGGGGTTCATGCGCGCGGCCAAGGAAATGGCCGAGCAGGGCACGTTCACTGAGTTGCAGGGCGGCTATCCCGGCGGCGAGCTGAACAAGATCTTCGGTTGAGCTCAGCCTGCATCGACGCGCTGCGCCTTGGCGAGATCGTCGGCCTCGATGGGGATCATCTCCGTCGCAGCGCGTGAGGCGGCCGTGGGCACGATGATCATCGTGGCGACACGGCGAAACGCCGCGAAGGAGAGACCCTCGATCATCTCCTCGTCAGTGATGACTTCATATGTGCCGGGCGGAAGCTCGCGGTCGATTCCCCGGATCAGGAATGGATGCTTGAACGAGATCATGTCACGTCGAGAGCGAATGGTCATGTCAGCTGCCTTTCCGCACCGTTCGGTGCCGGGCGTTGGTCCATTGGCACCATGCGCTGTTTCAAGCTGATTAGCCATCGTTTCCCGCCGTAAGCTCATCGTTCCGCGGCTGCTTCGTCCAATCCGGGCTTCGCGAATGGACGGACAGGTCGACGCGTAGTTTAAGAGGCAGGTACAGAAAAAAGCAGCGGGTGATTGCTCGCCCGCTGCCCAGTTGGTACCGGCCGTTGGTCGGCCGCCCTGGGAGTTTATTTGCCGTTGTTGGTGGGCGCGCTCGGCGCCGCGGGCGTCGCGGCGCGGTTATTGGCCGAGCCGGTGGTCACGCCCGGCGCATTCGTCGTGCCGCTGGGCTGTGGCGAGGCGGATTGTGACGCCGGCGCGTTGCTGGCCTGGTTGTCGCGATTGGATGAGCTGGTCAGGCCGTAGAACACGGCGCCGAGCAGGATCGCTATGCCGACCGCATAGGCCGCCATTCGACCTGGCGAAGACCGACTTTCCGTCAGCTCGGGATCTGGCTGCAGTTGGCTGTCCATCCGCGCGGCGCGCTCGTATTCAGCACCCGGCATCCCGGTCATATCGGCGTCACCAATGTTGTCGGCGCCGGTCGTGCCGGGGCGCGCACTCATGTCGGGCCGGTTCATGCCGGCAGGATAGCGTTCGTTGGGAAGCCGTTCGTTGGCCATGATGTCCTCCTCTGGATTGTGTCTCGACAACCGGGCGAGCCCCGGGTCCGTTCCGTGCAACCCTCGCAATTTACAAGCTGGTCTGCCGTGCGCTGCGCGCTAAGGTTCCATTCGCGACCTGCGATTCTCGGAGCCTTCAATGTGGAACCTGCCGCCGGCGGACAGCGTGTTGCATCTGTTGTCGTGGCTGGCGCTGGCGGCGCAGGCGATGACGGCGGCGCTTGCGGCGGGACGCCGCAGCATGGACTGGATGGGCGTCTGCCTGCTCGGTGCGATCACGGCGCTCGGCGGCGGCACCTTGCGCGATGTGCTGCTCGGGCACTATCCGCTCGCCTGGGTCGAACGGCCGTCTCTTCTGCTGCTGACCTTGCTGGCGCCGTTTGTCACGATCGCGATGGCGCGCGTCGTTCACCGGCTGACGACCGCCTTCCTCGTGCTCGACGCCATCGGTCTCGTCGTGTTCACGATCTCCGGCTGCGACATCGCTTGGCAGATGAATGTTCCGTTCGGCATCGTCATCGTCGCCGGGATGATCACCGGCTGTGCCGGCGGCGTGCTGCGCGACATCCTCTGCAACGACGTGCCGCTGCTGTTTCGCGCCGAGCTCTATGCCAGCGTGTCGCTGGTGACAGGCCTGGTCTATGCGATGGGTCTGTCGATCGGTCTCGGCGGCGGGCTCATGACCGCGCTGACCTTCATTCTCGGCCTGTCGTTCCGGCTGCTCGCCATCCGCTACAAATGGAATATGCCGCGCTTCGTCTTCACCGGCGGAGAGAAGGACTGAGCTGCTGATGGGGCCTTGTCGCATCGCACAATCGGCTCCAGGCCGGATTCGTGCGCGCCGCAACCGTTCGGTCACCGTCCAGACGTCGCTACCAAGCAATGCTGCGCATCATCCCATTTCGCGGCAGCCATGGTTTTCGACACAAACCGCAAAGGCCTCGGCCGGGTGCCGCCATGAAATTGCGATTTCGGTTGGCTGCCCTGCATCGGCGAGATTTGTGATGCGAAAGCTTCGAAAGCCGACATAAAGTGTTGAGAGCACGCGTGCTTCCGCCGGCGGGCGGCCCCACGCGCACCCCGACAAAGCACGGCAAGAGGGCGGAATGGGCATCAACGAGAGCGAGATCAATCTCGACCAGAAATACACCGCAAGCTCCGGCCATATCTTCCTGACCGGCATCCAGGCGCTGGTGCGGCTGCCGATGGCCCAGATCCGGCGTGACCGCGCCGCCGGCCTCAACACCGCCGGCTTCATCTCCGGCTATCGCGGCTCGCCGCTCGGCGGCTACGACCAGCAGCTGTTCTCGGCGCGGAAACATCTCGAGCAGTACAACGTCAAGTTCCAGCCCGGCGTGAACGAGGACCTCGCGGCCACCGCGATCTGGGGATCGCAGCAACTCGCCCTGTCGCCCGGCGGAAAGTATGACGGCGTGGTCGGCATCTGGTACGGCAAGGGCCCCGGCGTCGACCGTTGCGGCGACGTCTTCCGCCACGGCAATGCCGCGGGCTCGGCCAAGAACGGCGGCGTGCTGTGCCTCGCCGGCGACGACCACGGCGCCAAATCCTCGACCGTGCCACACCAGTCCGACCACGCCTTCATGTCGGCGCTGATGCCCTACCTCTACCCCTCCTCGATTCACGAGATGATCGAGATGGGCCTGCTCGGCATCGCGATGTCGCGCTATTCCGGCTGCTGGGTCGGCATGAAGGTGATCACCGAGACGGTGGAGACGACAGCCGAGATCAACCTCAACGACGAGATGACACCGTTCGTCATTCCCACCGATTTCGAGATGCCGCCGGGCGGCCTCAATCTGCGCTGGCCGGATGACCGCTTCGAGCAGGACCGCCGGCTGCAGGACTACAAGGGCTTTGCCGCGATCGCCTTTGCCCGCGCCAACAAGGTCAACCGCATCACGATGGATTCCCCGAATGCCCGCTACGGCATCATGGCGTCGGGCAAGAGCTATGAGGACATCCGCCAGGCGTTGCGCGAGCTCGGGATCACCGAGGAGGTCGCCGCCAAGATCGGGCTTCGTCTCTACAAGATCGGCATGCCCTGGCCGCTGGAGCCGGAAGGCGTGCGGCAGTTCGCCGTCGGCCTCGAGGAGATCTTCATCATCGAGGAGCGCCGCGAGATCGTCGAGAACCAGGTCAAGCAGGAGCTGTTCAACTGGCGCGACGACGTCCGTCCGCGCATCGTCGGCAAGATGGACGACCACGACAAGCGCTTCCTGCCGTTTGCGACCGAGCTCTCGGTCGCCTCGCTCGCGACCTCGCTGACGGAGCGCCTGCTGCGGCTCGACCTCAATCCCGAGATCAAGGCGATGCTGCGCGCCAAGGCCGACTGGTTCAACGGCCGCGACGCCTCGCAGATGCAGCTGGTCTCGCCGGTGGCGCGCACGCCATATTTCTGTTCCGGCTGTCCGCACAACACCTCGACCAAGGTGCCCGATGGCAGCCGCGCGCTGGCCGGTATCGGCTGCCACTTCATGTCGCTGTGGATGAACCGCAACACCGAGACGTTCACGCATATGGGCGGGGAGGGCGTGCCGTGGGTCGGCATCGCGCCGTTCACCGACGAGAAGCACATCTTCGCCAATCTCGGCGACGGCACCTATTTCCATTCAGGCAGCCTCGCGATCCGCCAGGCGATCGCCTCCAAGGCCAACATCACCTACAAGATCCTCTACAATGACGCGGTCGCGATGACCGGCGGCCAGCGCCATGACGGCGATCTGTCGCCGCAGCAGATCACGTTCCAGCTGCATGCCGAGGGCATCCGCGAGATCTACCTGGTGTCGGAGAATCCGGACGCTTATCCGGCCGACAGCATCGCGCCTGGGGTCAAGCTGGCGCATCGCGATGAGCTCGACAACGTCATGAAGACGCTGCGCGAGACCAAGGGCGCATCCGCGATCGTGTTCGTGCAGACCTGCGCCGCCGAGAAGCGCCGCCGCCGCAAGCGCGGCACGCTGGAGGATCCGCAGCGCCGGGTCTTCATCAATCCCGCGGTCTGCGAAGGCTGTGGCGACTGCTCGGTGCAGTCGAACTGCATCTCGGTCGAGCCGCTGGAGACCGAGCTCGGGCGCAAGCGCGTCATCAACCAGTCGTCCTGCAACAAGGACTACTCCTGCGTGAAGGGCTTCTGCCCGTCCTTCGTCACGATCGACGGCGGCAAGCCGCGCTCGCGCGCGCCCGCTGAGCTCGGCGACATCGGCGTGATGCCGGAGCCCCTGACCAAGCCGTCGCTGGACCGGCCCTACAACGTCGCCGTCGGCGGCGTCGGCGGCACCGGCGTGCTGACGATCGGCGCGCTGCTCGGCATGGCCGCGCATATCGAGGGCAAGGCCTCGATGATCCTCGACATGTCCGGCCTCGCGCAGAAGGGCGGCGCGGTGCTCAGCCACGTGCGTCTCTCCGAGAACACCGCCGACGTGACCTGCTCGCGCATCGTCACCGGCACCGCCGATCTCGTCATCGCCGCCGACGAGGTGGTGGCGGGCGCGAAGGAGACGATCACGCTGTGCGACAGCGCGCGCACCCATGGCGTCATCAACAGCCATCTGATCCCGACCGCCGATTTCGTTCTCAACCGCGACTTCAACTTCCAGAACCGCAAGGTGACGGGCCTGCTGGAGACGGCGCTGCACAAGGACTCGAGCTTCCTCGATTTCACCAAGCCGGCCGAGGCGCTGCTCGGCGACAGCATCGCCACCAACATGATGATGATGGGGTACGCCTATCAGAAGGGCCTGCTGCCGCTGTCGGCGGAGGCGATCGAGAAGGCGATCGCGATCAATGGCGTCGCGGTCAAGATGAACACCGAGGCCTTCCGGCTCGGACGCCTCGCGGTGGTCAATCCCGAGCGGCTTGCCGACATGATGACCGGCAAGGACGAGGCGGTGCCGCCGAAGTCGCTGGAGGCGATGACGCTCGACGAGATCATCGCCCATCGCATGGCGCATCTCACCGGCTATCAGAATGCGCGGCTCGCCAAGCGCTACCGCAAGCTGGTCGATCAGGTCCGCGAAGCTGCAAACCAAGGCGGCTACGGCGAGGCGCTGCCACGCGCGGTCGCCATCAACTACGCCAAGCTGCTCGCCTACAAGGACGAGTACGAGGTCGCGCGGCTGTTCTCCGACGGCAAGTTCGAGAAGCAGCTGCATGATGCGTTCGAGGGCGACTACAAGGTGAGCTTCAACCTGGCGCCGCCGATCTTCAACTCCGGCCTCGATCCGCAAGGGCGGCCGAAGAAGAAGAGCTATGGCCCGGGCATGATGAAGATGTTCCGGCTGCTGGCGAAGCTGAAGGGCCTGCGCGGCACGCCGCTCGACGTCTTCGGCTATTCCGCCGAGCGCAGAACCGAGCGCGACCTGATCGCCGGCTACGAGAAGGACGTCGCCACGGTGCTGAGCCTGTTGTCGCCGGCCAACGCCGAGATCGCCGCCGAATTCCTGTCGCTGCCCGACAAGATCCGCGGCTACGGCCCGGTCAAGGACAAGGCCGTCCAGGACGCCAAGGTGCGCTACGCCCAGCTCGCCGCCGACCTCGCCAGCCCGCCGTCCGCGCCGCGCCAGCTGGCGGCCGAGTAGGGCGCTACACGCAAGGTGCCGTAGGGTGGGCAAAGCGCCGCCACCGGCGGCGCGTGCCCACCGTCTTGCGAGGCGCGCTCGTTGCTCGATGGTGGGCACGTCGCGCCGCTCCGCGTCGCGCCTTTGCCCACCCTACGACATCCTGATGTCGCCATGATATCTCACGCTTCAGACGTGAAGCGAATGAGGTTCATTGATGTTGCGCATGGGATGTTTGGCCGTCCTCATGGCGTTCACGATACTGTCCGCGACCGCTCAAGAGCTTTCGTGGCAAGGTGTCGGGCCGGTGACTCTTGGCATGACGGTCACCGAGGCCGAGCGCGCCTTGAACGCGAAGCTCGGACCCATGGAGCCGCCATACACGAGCGAGTGCTACGTCGTGAGCCGCGCCGACGGCAAGGACGAGGCGTTGTCCTACGTGATCGTCGATGGCAGGATTGCGGTTATCAGCCTGTTCCTCGACGATGGACGCCGACCGGATCCGAAGATCGTGGATGCCAACGGAATTGGCGTGGGCTCGACAGAGACCGATATCGAGCGGGCCTATGGCGCGACCGAGCGGACATTCGCCCCCTACGAGAGCGAGGAGACCGCAGAGGAGATGGCTGATCGGCTCAAGCACGGCGTCACCGAGACGCCGCCTCCGCCGAATCATTGGGTGATCGCCAAGAACCAGGACGCGACGCGGGCGATCATCTTCGAAACCCGGGATCGGAAAGTGATCTACTGGAGGACGGGCCTCTTGCCAGCGGTCATGTCGTGGGAGGATTGCATTTAGTCGCCCACGCAAACGAAGCGACGCGGGCCCGCCCGCATCAATTCGCCATCCGCTCGCGGCTCATGCGCAGCGTCACCACGAGGCCTTCATCGGACCAGTCGAAGGCGATGGTGCCGCCGAGCTGGTCGGTCATGCTGCGGTGGATCAGCTTGCTGCCGAAGCCTTCGGTCGGGGCGGCCGGCCGCGGCGGTCCGCCGCGTTCGGTCCACGTCATCGCGGCCTCGTCGTCATGCGCATGGCAGGACACGTCCAACGTCCCGCTCGGAACCGACAGCGACCCGTATTTCGCGGAGTTGGTCGCGAGCTCGTGGATCACCAGCGCCAGTGTCGTGCTCGAGCGTTCTCCGACATTCATCTTCGGCACCGACACGCGAATGCGGACGCTGGCGCCTTTCTCGTCGTAGGGCGCAAGCAGCACGGCGACGAGATCGCCGAGCAGGGCGGCTTCGCGTTGCCGCCCGGGCACGGGGCGTATGAGGTCCTGGGCCCGGCCCAAGGCCACCAGGCGGCTGGCCAGCTCGCCGGCCATGTCCTCCTTCGTCGCCGCCGTGCGCGACGTCATCTGCGTCAGCGCGGTCGCGATCGTCAGCAGGTTCTTGACCCGGTGGCTCATCTCGCCCGCCAGCAGCTCGTTGGCCTCTTCGGCCTGCTTGCGCTGGGTGACGTCGAGGAAGATGCCGAATATCAGGCGATCGGCGATGTCGACATCGTCGCCCTGGCCGCGCGCGGAGATCCAGCGGATCTCGCCATCGGCGAGAATGCGGAAATCGATCTCGTAAGCGCCGACGACGGCCCGCGTCGTGTCGGTGTCGAGGTTCCACGACCACAGCGCGACGCCGGCCGCCTTGGTTGCCGCGCGCAGATGCTTTTCGTGCCAGACCGGCATGCACGTGTCCTCAGCCGGCATATGTTCGATCCCCCGTGTCGTCGCTGCCTCGGTGTCCGCGACGGATCGCGCGGTGCCGCGGCGACAGCCATGACTGCGCTCGGACTACGCAGCCGCAGCCACCTCATCGATCGAGGACATGACGGCCTCGGTCGCCGTCTGATGGACCATGTGGCCGGCGCCGCGCACGCGGCGAAACGTGCTCTGGCTGATGTCCTGATGCAGCCGGCTGGATTGCGCGTCGATATCGATCAGGCGATCCTGGTCGCCTGCGACGATCACGACGGGCATCTTCAAGTCACCGTAGGCCTTCCTGAAGCGGAATGCATCGGGAATCATGAGGGCGGCTTCCGCCGCCGAGGCCCGGATCTGCGACGGGCGGACTGCCATTTCCTTCGGGAATCCGGCAAACTTCGCCGGCACCGAGCGCGGACCGAACAGCTTGGCCATCAGCAGCGGCCACATCATGCGGCTGACCAGCGGTGAAATCGTGTAGCGGATGATGTCGCCGAGCAGGGGAATGGCCGGAGCCGATCCGGCCACCACGTCCGACCGGAAGGTCGGATAGTAATAGCCGGAGGCCAGCACCAGTCCCTTCACCAAGGCGGGATGTTCGAGCGCGAGGGCGACGGCGACGGACGCCCCCCAGGAATGGCCGAGGACGAAGGCCTCTGACACGCCCAGGCGATCGAGCGCGCTCTTGATCAGCCCGGCCTGCGCCGTCGGCGTCCAGACGACATTGCGCGGGCGGTCGCTATGGCCGAAGCCGGGCCGGTCGAACGCGATCACACGGTAGTTCTCCGCAGCGAGGTCGATCAGGCCGCTGGAGGCGAAGTCCTGGATCATGCTGCCGTTGCCATGCAGCAGCACCAGCGGCGTGCCCGTGCCGCGCTCGACATAATGCAGCCGGACGCCGTCGACGTCGATGAACTGGCCGGCAGGCGGATTGTCGCGCTCGGCAGACTTGGCGAGCCGGCGATTGATCAGGGCGGTGACGACCAGGACGGCCGTGGTCGCCGCTGCTGCCAGCAGAAACGGATGAGTCTTGGCCAGCGACCTGCCGCGACGCGCCAGAGGCTTGAAGGACGGAGATGGGCTGGCAAGGAGGCTGGGCGTTGACGCTGCGAGCGCGCGTGCTGTCGTCCGGGCTGCGGTCATCATCTGCCTCATGCAAGGGCGTGCACGAAACCCGGAGGATCCGGGAAATGATGCAGCGCAGGGGCAACGGTCGGTCACGCGCTTCGTTCCGTTGCCCGCGCCGAGCCGTGGCCACGATCGTGCTGACAATGGCTCGACGCTGTCTTTCAGCGAGCGCTTTCACCGCCGCATGTTGGAAAATGCTTCGCCGTCAGATCAGGGAGCAGATCGGAATGGTCTTGGATCAGCTTGCATAACGACAGGAACTGCCCGTCGGGCAGATTTCACTTTACGAATATCAGAAATCATGATCTATTGCGCGCATCCCGCCTCACTCGGAAGGGGCGTTGCGCGCGATCGTCACGACACGCGAG
>NZ_BSCT01000005.1 GCF_030159255.1 Bradyrhizobium sp. SSBR45G
CGTCGATCTTCAGGAGCTTCTTCAGATGCATCAGCGGCAGCAGCTTGTTGCGCAGGCGCAGAACGGCGGTGTCCTTGATGCGCTCGATGCGGTGCTCGGAATTGGCCCGCGCGCGCACCAGCTCGACCACGGCGAGCTGCGGGATTGCGAAGCGGTCGCCACCGGCCTCGACGATCAGCGCCGAGACGATGGCGAGCGTCAGCGGGATCTTGATGGTGACGGACGAGCCTTCGCCGGCCACCGACTTGATGTCGATGGTGCCGCCGATCTGGTCGATGTTGGTGCGCACCACGTCCATGCCGACGCCGCGGCCGGAGACCGAGGTGATGGTGGCCGCGGTGGAGAAGCCCGGCGCGAAGATGAACTTGTGGATCTGCGCTTCCGTCATCTTCTCGAGCTCGGCCTCGGTGACGAGACCGTTCTGCAGGGCCTTGGCCTTGATCCGCTCGGTGTTGAGGCCGCGGCCGTTGTCGGCGATGCAGATGATGATATGGCCGCCTTCATGATAGGCGGAGAGACGGATCGTGCCCTGGTCCGGCTTGTTGGCAGCGGCGCGCTCGGCCGGAGTCTCGAGGCCGTGATCGGCGGAGTTGCGCACCATGTGGGTGAGCGGATCCTTGATCAGGTCGAGCACCTGGCGGTCGAGCTCGGTGTCGGCGCCGTGCATCTCGAGCTCGATCTGCTTGCCGAGTTCGGTCGCGAGATCGCGGACGATGCGCGGCAGCTTCTGCCAGGCATTGCCGATCGGCTGCATGCGCGTCTTCATGACGCCCTCCTGCAGCTCGGCGGTGACGTTGGAGAGCCGCTGCAGCGGCACCTTGAACTCGGTGTCCTCGTTGCGACGGGCGATCTCGAGGAGCTGGTTGCGCGTCAGCACGAGCTCGGAGACCATCGTCATCAGATGTTCGAGCGTGTCGACATTGACGCGGATCGACTGGTTGGCGACCTTGTCGTTCTCGTGCACCTCGCCGTCGGCATTGGCCTTCGGCCGCGCAGCCTTCTTCGGCTCCGCCTTGGCCGCAGTCTTGGCCTCGGCCTTGGCCGGCTCGGCCTTCGCGGCGGGCGCGGCAGCCTTGGGCTCGGGCGCCTTCTCATGCGCGGGCGGCGTCTCGATCGCGGTCTCGCGGAAGGCGCGCTCCAGCTCGTCGAGCGACACCTCGCCCGGACGTAGCGGACGCTCCAGCGTCTGGTCGATCAGGCTGCCCTGCGTGACCGGCGCCGCGGCGGGCGCAGCCGGCGCGAGCGGCGGCGCGGCTTCGCCGGCGGCCATCGCCGCCATGCCGCGCTCGACCATCGCCTCGAGCTCGCTGATCAGATCGCGGTCCTCGCCCTCGGGCTCGGATTCGTTGGCTTCGAGCTGCGACAGCAGGTCCTTGATGCGGTCGATAGTGGTCAGGATCAGGGTCACGGCCTCGCCGGTCACCGGCATGCCGTCACGGAATTTGCCCATCAGGGTTTCGGCGGCATGCGCCAGCGCCTCGAGCCGCGGCAGGCCCAGGAAGCCGCAGGTCCCCTTGATCGTGTGCACCAGCCGGAAGATGTTATCCAGGATCTTGGCGTTGTTCGGCTCCTGCTCGAACCGCACCAACTGATTATCGACGGTATCCAGGCTCTCGCTGGTCTCCGTCAGGAACTCACGCAACAGATCATCCATGAAACTGGCCTTCCAAGAAGTGGCGTTGCGATCGCTGGCGACCGCTGATCCTGTCAGAGCGATGGTCGGTCCAGTGCTTTCGCCAAGGCGTGCGGATCAAACCCGCCCGTCGCTCGGCTCAACGGACTTTCCTTCCTGCCATCGTTAGGCGCGGCTTTTCTCCGTCCCGTTAATTTTAATGTCCGTGCTAATACGGACGAAGCCCGGGCGCTCGGTTGGCTGCAGGCCTGCGCGCTCGCGAGGCCCGGATCTCACGGCACCGCTTCGGCTTGCAGCACAGCGCTGTGCTCGCGCTCGATCAGCGCCCTGATCTCCTTCAACGCCTTGTACAGCGCGCCTTCGGTGACATGGCGGTCGACGGCCTCGGCCTGGCCCGCAACGTCGGGGATCGCCCTGCGCAACTCGTTCATGCAGGCGAGATAGGACGCGCGATGACGGATCGCGTCGTTCTTCAGATACATCGTCTGGACACAGAGGTAGAGGCGCTTGGCCGGCGTATCGGCGGTTTCCGCGGTGACGGTGTCACGCTCGCGGAGGATCGGCGCGTCACCTTCGACGATGAAGCGCGCGCGCGTGTTCGAATTCACGATCACGGTGTCGCCGATCACGATCCGCTCGAAAGGCTTCAGCTCGACCCGCAAGGGCATGGCCCGGTCTCCTCTCGAGAGTCTCCTTTCGGGAGCGACACCGCCGGCAGGCTTCGTCTCGTCGACACGAGGCTGCTGTTTGCAACCGCGCGCCGCGCTGTCGCGCGGGTATGGGTCGACTTCGATCGAGACCGGCGTGAATCCCGGATGGTCTAGCCGAAAGCGGCGGGGACCAGCCCCGCCGCCTCCGATGATGTTGGATACGCGCCTGCGCCTTAGCGCAGGAGCTGCAGCACGCTTGCCTGAGACTGGTTGGCGAGCGACAGCGCGGACACCGCGATCGACTGGCGGGTCGACAGCGCCTGGCTGTTGGCCGCTTCCTCGTTGGTATCGGCCAAGGTCAGGTTCGACGAACCGGTCTGCAGCACGTTGATCAGGTTCTTGTTGAAGTCCTGACGCACCTGCACGACCGAGAGGTTCGAACCCAGCGTCGACGCCTCGTTGCGCAGCGTGGAGCTGGCGCTGTTGAGGACACCGATCACCTTGTTCGCCGAGTTGTTGTCGAGGAAGTCGGTGCCCGAGGTCAGGCTCGAAAGGCCGAGGCCAGCCGAGTTGAACGTGACACCGGTGATCGACAGCGTCGACTTGCCGGTTTCGTTGAAGGTCAGCTTCAGCGTATCGCCGTTCAGCAGGTTGATGCCGTTGAACGATGCGTCGGCCGCGGTCGTGTTGATCTGCGCCAGCACGTTGTTGTACTGAGAGACCAGGCTCGCCCGCTGCGTCTGCGCGGTCGAATCGGCGACCGGAGCGGCTGCCGTCAGACCGTTGAACGCATTGCTGGATGCCGCGGCGGTGCCGCCGATCGTGCCGATCGTGGCGGACGCTGCGTCGTTGGTCGTGGTGAGGGTGATCTTGCCGGTGGACGAGTCGATCGAAGCCTGCAGGTTGTTGGCTGCGAGCGCCGTGTTCAGATCGTTCAGCGATTTGACCTGCCCTGTCCCTAGACCGAAGGTGATGCTCGTCGCTGTGCCACCTCCTGTGGCACCCACCGTCAGCGTCTTTCCTGACAGGCCGTCGCCGACCGCGCTGAGACCGAGCTTGGCCAAGGTGCCGCTGCTGCCCGAAAGCGTCAATCCTGCCGCTGGCGGCGTCAGGGTGATCGCACCGGCGGTGATCGACGAGGTGACGCCGGTCGCAGTCTGGATCGCCGACAGCAGGTTGGTGACGCTGTCGCCGATGCCGATGCTGGTGCCGGTCGAGGACGTGCCGGTGACGAAGCTGAAGGTGGTGCCGTTGACGACCAGCGTCTCACCAGAGGTGATGCCGGTGGCCAGGTCGTTCGACGAGGTGCCGGACGTACCCGACAGCTTGGTCGAGCCGGTGATCGCCACCGCCGTGGTGTTGTCGTTCAGCACGACCGAACCGGTGACAGCCGTCGTGCTGGAGGCCAGCAGATCGGTCGCAGTGGCACCGGTCAGCGCGGTCGACGTCACGTTCGACTTGGTGGAGTAGCCGACAGCGCTCTGCAGCACCTGGTTGGCGATCGACTTGGCGCTGTCGACGAGCTTCTGCAGCGAGGTGATGCCGGTGTTGGCGGACTGCAACACCTGCACGCCGTTGCCGATGCCATCGAGCAGATTGGAGATGTCGGACGCGCGGTTGTCGAGGCCCTGGGCGGTGAAGAAGTTGGTCGGGTTGTCGAGCGCCGAGTTGACCTTCTTGCCCGTGGAGAGATTGTTCTGCGTGTTCGCGAGGAGCTGAGCCGTCGACTGAAGCGAGAGCAGGTTCTGGCGAACCGACGCAGAGAGTACGATACCTGACATTGTCATTCCCTTCTGGATGAACATGAGTAGTGATCGCCGAACCGTTCTGTCGGCGACGGGGCAGACTGGTCCCCGGAATCCTACCCGTTCGTTAAATTGAGCTGGGAACGACGGCACCGGCGCCCGGCGACCGCGGTTAATCCTAATTGGCCGCTAATCAATTCCGTCAAATGCGCGAAGATTGGCCGAATTCGCGCGAAAATCGTACCGGAAGCGCATGGCGAGCCTCGTCTCGCGCTGACACCCGCTCCGTCGTTAGCACGGCGCTAACTATGAGCTGGAACGCCAATCGGGCTAGCACGGATCCCGTTCGGCGCGCGGAAGTACGATTTCGACGCTTGCCGCCTGGCCGTGCGCTTCCTTGAGCGCGAGGCGCCCGTTCGAACGTTTGACGAAATCCTCGACCATCCGAACGTCGTGGAACATGGCGGCGGTCTGCGCGCTGTCGGCAGCATGCGCGGAGGCCCGCAGGACGATCAGCACATCGCGGCCTGGAGGGCCATCGGCAGGCGAGTCCGGACTGATCGCCTCGATGTCGATCGTGCCGCCACCGTCCATGCCGTTGCGCGCAGTGATCGCAAGGCAAAGCAGCGCGGCCATCAGCTGACCCGGATCGACGAACACCGCCGGCACGTTCGTCCCCACCGACGTCATGACCTCGACCTCCGTGCCGAGAGTCGGCCGAAGCAACCGTCCGACGTCGGTCAGCAGCTCGCTCAGCTCGACGGCGCATGGCCGCGGCGGACGTCCGCGCGCAAACGACAGAAGCTGCGACGTCAATCGCGCCCCGCGGGTCGCCGCCTCATCGATCAGACGCGCCACGGCCGCAAGCTCGGGCCGGTCTTCGACGGCCTGGGCGAGAATGTCGATGGTCCCGGTGATCACGGTGAGGATGTTGTTGAAGTCGTGGAGCAGGCCGCCGGCGACCTGACCGACGATCGCCAATCCCGGATTGACGTCTTGCATCGCCGGCTCTGCACCCTCGTCAGGTGATGACGGGTCGGCGACTTGATGATGAGAAAGCGCCATGAGTCCTGAGCTACCTGTTGAGGGAGAGACGGCGGGGGTGCCGGGGAAACACATACGGGCGGATGCTGCTGCAGTTTTCAGCTTCGCCATGGCGTTCAGCGTCGCCTTGGGGTTCAGCGTCGTCGCTGAGCATCGATCGCGCTCCAGCCGGATCCAGCATCAGTCCGAAACCTCGCTGTCGCCGTGACGACCGACGCGTCACCAGCGATTGGAGGCAGACCGATGCCCCCGATCGAGATAAGACTTGCATCCCGACAGACAAAGATCGGTCAACGAATCAGCGCGCTTGTTAGCGATTTTGGCCTCAAGATGTCGGCTGTCAATGATCGCAGCCGGCCACCTCGCCGCTCCAGCTGCCACGTCGCTCACATGCCGCCATCCACAGGCGCCGCGCGCCGTTGGCGAGATCGCGGACCGGCCGACCTGGCACGCTGTATACAGCCTGCGTTCAGCGCACACCTCATTCCGACGACGCCTGACGGCGAAATCGTCGATGCACAATCGGCGTGTCTGCACAACAGCGAGCACAGCGGGAAATGATGCGTGTAACTGGGAATCTTCCCTGGTTATTTTTCTTGTCAGCAGGCGGGACGCAGTTCTATGGAACCATGAGTGCATTGAGATCCGAGAGGCTGCGTTACTGCAATGCAGGAGATGGCTTTGGACCCCAGCTTGCGTTCTCCAAACGGCTTCCTGTCGTCGCTCGCCGACGATGATTTCGAGTTGATCCGCCCCTATCTGCGGACCGTCGATCTCGTGCAGGACTCCGTGCTCGCCGAGGTCGGCGAGAAGCTTCCGCGCATCTACTTTCCTCACCGCGGCGTCATCTCGCTCGTCGTCAATCTGGCGCGCGGCGAGCGCGTGCAGGTCGCCATGATTGGACGGGACAGCTTCTTCGGCAGCATGTCGTTGCTCGCCGGCGGCGAGCCCGTGGTGCTCAACAGCGCAGCCATCCTGGTGCCCGGCACCGCCTCGGTCGTCGACATCGACCGGGTGCGGGCCGCCATGGAGCAAAGCTCGACCTTCCGCTCGCTGTTGCTTCGGCACGCACTCGCCATCTACGTGCAGAGCCAGCAGACGGCGGGTTGCAATGCTGCCCACACGGTTGAATCGCGGCTCGCCCGCTGCCTGTTGCAGACGCATGACCTTTCGGGCGGCAACAAGCTCTACGTCACCCAGGAATCGCTGGCCCAGATGATCGGAGCACGGCGCAACAGCGTGTCGCTGGTGGCGAGCACCCTGCAGCAGGCGGACTTCATCCACTACAGCCGGGGCCATATCGAGATCATGGATCTGGAGGGCCTGAAGAGGACGGCCTGCGAATGCTACGGCACCGTCAAGGGACATTACGAAAAGCTGGTTCGGCCGCGCTGCCTGCCCTGAGCGGCCCCTGTTCGGCGGCCGTGATGGGCGCTCGGCGGTTGCAGCCGGACCGCTCCGGACGGGCTCCGTACAACTACGGCCAGCGGCATGAACAGTCCCTCCGGCCCGCGCGGAATTAACGCGCTGTTCAACGGGCCCTGATAATTGTCGACGTGCTGACGAGCGCGAGTTCCAAGAAGCGTCGAATAATCTTCGTGCTGATATATCTCGCCCGTGTTCGGCTTTTGACCAAACGCGCGGAGTAATGACATGGCCTTTGATCTGTCGATGCCGATCCTGGTGGTCGATGACTATGCCACTATGATTCGGATCATCCGCAACCTGCTCAAGCAGCTCGGATTCGAGAACGTCGACGACGCCAGCGACGGATCGGCCGCGCTCGCCAAGATGCAGGCGAAGAAATATGGCCTGGTGATTTCCGACTGGAACATGGAGCCGATGACCGGCTACGACCTGCTGCGCGAGGTCCGTGCCAGCCCGGATCTGTCGAAGACGCCGTTCATCATGATCACGGCCGAATCCAAGACCGAGAACGTCATCGCCGCCAAGAAGGCCGGCGTGAGCAACTACATCGTCAAGCCGTTCAACGCAGCAACCCTCAAGACCAAGATGGAAGCCGTGTTCGGCCCTGCCGAATAGCCGCCCTCGAGATTGCGCGGCTTCTGCGGCCGGACCGACGTCCGGCCGTTTCGTTGGCGGCTGCAGCCTGTACGTCGTCGGGCCGGGCTCCATCCGTAGTTGTACGGAAACCAAAATTTACGAGGGGGTCAGAGCCGGCCATTAGACAGGACCCTGCTTGCCGACGACGACGCCAGGCTGGCAACGGGACAGGGAATTCATGCGCAACGAGCTCCTCGTGATCGAAGATGCCGACGTGCATCTCTCCATTCTACGGAAGATCGCGGCCCAGGCCGGCTTCAATACGACCGGCGTCACCTCGGTCGACGCCGCCTATGACGTCCTGCAAAACCGGCATTTCGATTGCGTCACGCTGGACCTGTCGCTCGGCGAGCGGTCCGGCACGGAGGTTCTCGATCGCCTCGCGCTACTGAAATTTCGCGGACCGGTGCTGATCATCAGCGCCTCCGAAGAAGACGCGCTGTCCGCGTCGGTGCGGATCGGGAACTTCCTCGATCTGAACGTGTATCCTCCCTTCGCCAAGCCGATCGATCTGACCTTGCTCCGGCAGACGCTGAAGCAGATCGCCCAGGGGACCGACCGCCAGCGGCTGGTCAGAGCGGCGGGCTGGTAGCAGACGATGAGCAACAAGAAGCGTTTCCTGGGAGCGCCGGCTGCGATCGCGCTCATCCTGATCTGCGTGATCGCCGGTAGCAACCTGTTCTTCCTCACCAACCTGCGCGAGAACGCGCTTCAGCATGCCGAGGAGGATCTCAGCCGCCACAGCCTCACATTGGCCGAGAACGCCGACCGCTCGGTGAAGTCGGTCGACCTCGTGCTGACGAGCGTGCGCGACTACCTGGTGCGCGGCGGCGCCATCGACGCTGCGGCCTACCGCAAGGTCGCGTCCGACCATCAGACGCATCTGCTGCTGAAGGAGAAGATCGCGGGGCTGCCGCAGATCGACGCCGTCACGCTGATCGACGCGGACGGCAAGCTGCTGAACTTCTCCCGCTACTGGCCGATCCCGGACGTCAACATCTCCGACCGGGACTACTTCAAGGCGCTGAAGACCGATCCGGCGCTGCAGACATTCGTCAGCGCGCCGGTCCAGAATCGCGGCGATGGCACCTGGAACATCTATTTCGCCCGGAGGCTGAACGACTCCAAGGGCGACTTCATGGGGACGATGCTCGGCGCGATGTCCGTGCCCTATCTGGAGAACTTCTTCGGCTCCACCTCGCTCGGCCTCGAGGCCGCGGTGTCGCTGATCCGTGAGGACGGCACGCTGCTGGCGCATTTCCCGCCGACCAGCGAGATCGGCAAATCGACCTCCGGCTTCGGACAGCGCGCGCTGTCGGCCGGCGGCGTGCTGCGCGAACTCTCCGGGCGGAGCGGCGAGATGCGCCTGCGCGCCGCGAAGATGCTGCCCAACTATCCCGCGATGATCGTGGTGTCGGTGTCGGAGCAGCACGTGCTGACGGCGTGGCGCGCCATGGCGACGCTGCTGGTCATCGTGTCGCTGGTCAGCGCGTTGGCGGTGGTTGCCGCGGCTGTCCTGATCTCACGCTGGTGGCAGCGCCACGAGCAGCTGATCGAGGCGGCCGAGGCCGCAAACGCGGCCAAGTCCACCTTCGTCGCGATGATGAGCCATGAAATCCGTACACCGATGAATGCGGTGCTCGGTCTCGCAACCACGCTGCTGGAGACCAATCTCGACCCCGAACAGCGCCGCTCCGTGGTCGCGATCCACAATGCCGGCGACAATCTGCTCGAGATTCTCAACGACATTCTCGACTTCTCCAAGCTCGAATCCGGCCAGCTCTCGCTGGAGGACATCGCATTCTCGGCCGAAGCGCTGGTGCACAATACGCTGAGCATCATCGGGCCGCGGGCCTCGGCCAAGGATCTGAAGCTGCGCAATGTCAGCGATCCGGCGGTGCCGCCGGCGCTGATCGGCGACGCCGGCCGCATTCGCCAGATCCTGCTCAACCTGGTGTCCAACGCGGTCAAGTTCACCTCCTCGGGCGAGGTGGTGATCACCACGCGCTGCATCGAGAAGGACGCGGAGAAGGCGACCGTCGAATGGTCGGTGACCGACACCGGCATCGGCATCGCCGCCGACAAGATCGGCTCCCTGTTCGCGAACTTCGTGCAGGCCGACAACTCGATCAGCCGGCGCTTCGGCGGCTCCGGGCTGGGACTTGCGATCTGCAAGCGCCTCACCGAACAGATGGGGGGCGAGATCAAGGTCACCTCGACGCTGGGCAGCGGCTCGACCTTCTCGTTCCGCCTGACCCTGCCGATTGCCGAGACCGTGGCGGTGCCCGAGCAGAACGACGACAGCGTCTACGCCGCGCTGCAGAGCCGGATCGCGGCGTTCGGCCGGCCGCTTCGGGTGCTGGTGGTCGACGACAATCCGACCAACCGGCTGGTCGCGACCAAGATGATCAAGGATTTCGACATCCAGACCGACACCGCCTGCGATGGCGCCGAGGCCGTCACCGCCGCCAGCCGTTTCAACTACGACCTGATCCTGATGGATGTCCGCATGCCCGAGATGGACGGCTTCCAGGCGACGCGGACCATTCGCGCGCGTGGCGAACGCCGCTCCAACGTGCCGATCATCGCCTTCACGGCAAACGCCTTCATGGAGGACATCCGGGCCTGCCGCGAGGCCGGGATGAACGACTTCGTCGTCAAGCCGGCGCGCAAGAAGGCGCTGGTGGAAGCCATCCTGCGCGTGCTGCCCGCCCCCACGCCGGTCATGGAAATGGTCGCCTCCGATGTCGCGCCGCTGGCGCCGACCGAGCCGGACGCAAGAACGGTCGATGTCTCCGCGGAGACCGAGGTTGCTCCCGAGCCTGCACTCGATCGTGAAGCCTATGCGGAGCTGGTCGGCGAGATCGGCGACGACGCGGCGCAGGAGATCCGCGACGTGTTCTTCAGCGAAACGGATATGCGGCTGAAGCTGTTCCGCAAATTGTCGCTCGACGGCGAGCGCATCAAGATCGGCCGCGAGGCCCATTCGCTGAAGAGCGCTGCCGGAACCTTCGGCTACAGACGGCTCGCGACCTATGCGCTCGCGCTGGAGAGGAGCGCGCCGCGTCTCTCTCCCAAGGAATATTTCGAGCTGCTCGACAACATCGACGCCGCCTACGCTGCCGCCCGAGTTCAGGAGCTGCAATACTGACGCCAACCCGGTTGCGCTTGCGTGGGCGCGACCGCCTTGCGCCCTGCCCCGCGGCGGCCATTCGTATCGGTCACGCGGCTGAGGGGACGCCTCCCTGCTCGCCCCGAGCCGCCTCGACGGGCAACCAGGACAGTCGCGACCGAGATTCGCCGAACGCGATTTTCACATTCCCTACCAATAGGTTGACGCCGTACTTCTACGGCCCATGATTTTCACAATCGACTAATCATGAGCTGCGAGACTCAAGGCCACATAGGAGATGTGTCCCATGTTTACGTTTGAAACCGCCGACCAGAAGGAAGTCAGGCGTTTCCGAATTGCACAGTTCAACGGCCGGACCGCGACCGTGAAATCCGGCGGAGCGACGATCACCGGGCATGTCCGCTCGGTCATGGAAAAGGAAGCGAGCGTCCCGCCGCGCTGGACGATTACGATCGTGCCGACGACACCCAAGGCACAGCCGGCGCTGCGGCCCGCTTCACGGGTCCGCCCTTTTGCCGAGGACTACTTCTGACGGCCGCGTCAGCGGGCGTCCCATCCATTCGTCCAATGGACCGGACGGGATGCCTCGATACCGCGGTCACCCCAGCCATCCATACCCGATCCGACAGCGCCGGCGCGCATGGCGCACGTCGACATCATCCCATCTGGTTGAGAATCGCGGCGCGAACGAGCTCGGCGGTGTTGCGCGCGCCGAGCTTGCGCATGGCCTCGGCGCGGTGGCTCTCGAAGGTGCGAGGGCTGATGCCCATGCGCAGGGCGCCTTCCTTGTTCGAATGACCTTCGCTGATCAGCTTGAGAACCTCGCGCTCGCGCGGCGTCAGGGACTTGCTGGAACGGCCGGCGCGGGCAGACGCGGGAGCCGGCACGAGCTCCTGCTCACGAACCGCCATCGCCTGGGACACCAGACCCGGCTGCGCCTGTGCGCCAGACATCCTGCTCACCAGGGCACAGACGCGCTCGGTCTGCATCAGCGCATTGTCCACGACGATCTGGACATGACGGCGCTCGCCGGGGCTCCTGGCGATTTCATCGCTGCGCTGCTTGATTTCGCTCATATAGAGCATCAGCGCCGTGAGCGACCCGTTGAGCTGATGCGCCAGCGCCGTTGCGTCTTGATCCTCGGACCGCTCCATCGCCTGCGCGCCGTCGCGGCCGGACGGAAGGCCGCGGTCGTTAACCTTTGGGTCTGCCGGCACCCGTGCGGCGCGATCGTCGGAAAGGCTGTTGCTGAGCTGTGCCATGGCTCATCATCGCGCGTCCCGGACTTTAACATGGTTAATATTGCAGCCCGTAACAGTACGGGATATCGGCGGCAACTCGCGCAACAGTCGATAATTTCCCTCAAAAGTTGCAGATTCAAAAGATTAACGCGCCGCAGCAGGCTCCCTGTCGCGACAGGTCATCGTGACCGCCCCACTGCGCAACCAAGGGCGCCGCGCATTGCTACGATTGTTTACCGAAATTAATTCGGCACCAACTGTTTCGTGGTTCGATGCGCCCCGTCCTCGTCCGTAAGACGAGCCGTTGAGACCTCGAAGCTGGTAGCCAGACACGACAATGGGACCCGTTGACCGGATCTGGGAATTCCTGCAGCGGTTGTCGCCGCTGACGCGGAGCTGTCTCCTCAGCGAGCTCGAACGGCTGGAGCTGAGCGGGGTGGACATGCCTGGTTCCGCCGACCTGCAGGCGCGCTTGCGCGCCGAGATCCGCAAGGATGGCGCCAGCAGCAACCGCGCCATCAATCCGTCGCGCTACTTCTTCATGCCGATCGAGCAGCTCCTCGTCGACGGCTCGCCGGAGCATGCGAATGAAGGCCGTATTGCCCGCGGTTCGCTGACGCCGATCTGGGAATGGATTTCGCGCGATCTGCTGCCGACGATGGCCCGCGACTACAACGCGCAGATGAAGGACCTCATCGCGGCGGACAAGCAGCGCGAGATTCGCCAGGCGGCGAGCGCCTTCCAGACCAAGGTGACGAAGTCGCTCGAGGGCACGCTGGCGCGGGCCGACGGCATCGAGCAGGTCCGCAGCAAGCTCAAGGCCTATACGGCCTCCCCATCCGTGTTCGACGACGTCGTCAAGCTGATGAAGGCGTTGCGCGCCCGCGAGGAGCTGGCGAAGTTCGCCGACTCCCTGCCGGACCGGATCGCTGAGTTCGACGACCCGCAGGTCAAGAAGATGGTGCTGCTGCTCGACGGCCTTCGCAAGAAGCAGCCCGAAGCCGTGCCCTTCGCATTGACGCTGGTCGCCAAGCGCCTCAAGGAGCCATGGCAGGTGATGCGGCTGGCGACCAAGGCGGCGCGCACCAAGAACGTCACCGACGTCATCACGGCGCCCTACGCGATGACCGTTCCGATGGTGCTCGACCAGTTGGAGGACAAGCGCCTGGCGCTGCGGGTCGCCTTGAAGAACAACCGCGTGGTCACCGCCAAGGAAATCCTGACCAGCATCTATGATATCGAATACGCCATCCAGGTTCGCATCGACCGGATCGAGGAGTCGGACTGGGGCCATCGCCTGAGCGCCATCATGAGCAACACCGCCAAGATGGTGCAGGACGAGGTCAAGCGCTTCCCCGAGGATGTCGGCCATGTGCTCGGCTCCAACCGGCTGCGCAGTCACCGCTCGCTCGGCGACCGCCTGACCTACATCGCCTGGAAGGGCCGCGACGCCATCAAGACGGCGCTGCGCTCCGCGACCGGCTGACGGTGGCGGCAAGCAGGCGGCAGCTCGTAGCTGGCATGAGCGTCAGCCAAAGCTCGAACGGCATCGGCGAAAACGCCTCGGGGGGCCGTTTCCTCGCCGTGTGCCTCCCCTGATATCGCGATCACGCCGCAGGCGTCCGCCCATCCCGGACCCTCGGCCAACCGCTGGAACCCGGCGCGCCGTCGTAGCTTCTTCATGCGCCGGGCATGATTTACTCCGCATGTCACACCGCTGATGATGCGGCAGAGTATCTCTAACGATGGAACGAGGGAGGCTGAGGTGAGAGCGAGCAGAACCGTGCTGGTAGCGCTGGTGATGGCATGTGCTGCGCTGGTGAGCTCGGACAGTGGCGCGCAGAACGCGGCTGATCCGCCGGCAGCGCCGACGGCGGACAATGCCGTGCTGCTGACCGTCTTCCTGAAGCACGATCAGTCGCGGCCGCTCGGCGAGCTCAACGCGCAGCTCGAGCGCCAGGGCTTCTACAAGGCCTTCCCACCGGCCGGCATCGAGGTGGTGAGCTGGTACGTGATGATGGGGGTCGGCCAGGTCGTGACGCTTCGCCTGCCGGCCTCGCGTCTGCGCGAGGTCAACCGCATCTTCGAAACGACGGCGTGGGGTGCCTATCGCACCGAGTTCTATCCGACCTATGACTACAAGGCCGTCGGCCTCGCCCATCACGACAAGGCGATGCAGTAGATCAGCACACCCGATAGCAAGGACCGGCGCGCCGACGCGGCCCGGAACTGTGAGAAGTTCGGCGGCCGGGCGGCGGCCCTCATCCCTTGGCCATGCGCTCCCGGGCGGATTTGAACCCGGCGACGAAGCGCGCCAGGGTGTCCGAGGTCTTGCCGCGCGGCAGCATCACTTCGATCAATGAGAACTGTCCCCGCCGCTGCACGGCACGCTCCAGCGCAGCCACGAGCTCGCCGCGGGTGGAGACCCGCTCACCCGCACCGCCGATGGAATTGGCGATGTCCGCGTAGTGCCAGTCGTCGAGATCGTTGAAGCGCGACTCCGGCTGGAACACGCGCAGCATCTCCCAGCTGCAATTGTTGAACAGCACGACAATCGGATCGAGGCCATAACGGCGGCAGTTGCCGAGCTCCCAGCCGGTCATCTGGAAGGCGCCGTCGCCGACCAGGACCAGCGGCCGCAAGCCCGTGGCGGCGACGCCGATGCCGGCGGGCACGCCGAACCCCATGCCGGCGTAGTAGCCCGGCGCCGCCAGCGCCGTGTTGTCGATCTCCATCGCCGTGAACAGGCAGTCGCCGATATCCGAGGTCATCGGCATCCGGCCGTGGCGATCGAACATGTCGTTGATCGCGGTGGCGATGTCCGACGGCGCGATCGGCTGGGCGTCGGGGCTCAGGCCGCGCGGATAGGCCGAGCGCTGCCGCAGGCTTGCGGGCGCCGCGGCGCGCGGCGTGGCACGCGCCTCCAGGGCATCGATCAGATCGCCGAGCGGCATGTCGCGATAGGCATGATGGCCGATCTGCACCTCGCGACTCGCAGCCAGGATCATCCGGCGCGGATCCGGGGCGCGGTTCGACAGCGCGAAATTGGTGTCCGACAGGATGACGCCGAGCATCAGCACGAGATCGGCGTCCTCGACCAGCCGGGTGATGGCGGGGTCGCCGGCGGCGCCGAGATAGGTGCCGGCGACGACATCGTCGGCCTTGTCGAGCAGGCCGCGTCCCATGAAGGTGGTGACCAGCGGCAGGCCGAGCTTGCGCGCCAGCGCCGCGATCCGATCCTCGACGCCGTAGCGACGGATCTCGACGTCGACCACGATCACCGGCCGCTCGGCGCGTCCGATGCGCGACAGGATCTCATCGACGCATTCGTCGAGCGCCTCGCGATTGGCGCGCCGCGGCGGCAGCGGCACCACGGCCTCGACCTCAGCATCGACCATGTCGCGCGGGAATTCGAGATAGACCGGCAGCGACATCTCGCGGGCGCTGCGCAGCACGCGCGCGATCTGCGCCGGTGCGGTCGCGGGATCCGACAGCACCGCCTGGTCGCAGGTGATCTCCTTGAACACCGCAAGCTGGGTGTCGACGGTGCGGGCCTGATGATGCAGCAGGAAGCCGGAGACGCGCTCGCGCGCGCCGGGCGCGCCGGCGATCACCACCACCGGCGAGCGCTCGGCATAGGCGCCGGCCACCGCATTGACGACGTTGAAGGCACCGGCGCCATAGGTCACGACGGCCACGCCGAGGCCGCCATGATAGCGCGCGGCCGCGTCCGCCGCGAAGCCGACCGCCGGCTCATGGCTCAGCGTGACGCTGGGCAGGATGTTGCTTTCCTCGATGACCTTGAACAACGGCAGCACGAAGTCGCCGGGAATGCCGAAAATCTCGCGGGCGCCGTGATCCTTCAGGGCGGCAAGCAGCGCATGAGCAAGAGCGGGCATTCGGACCCTCCGAGTAGCATGGCGTTCAGCGGTGCTACACGATGAGGGAAGCCCTGCCAATCGCCGGACTTGTCGCGCGGGGATGCGCCAAATGGCCGCCGTCCATTCGCCGCGCCGCTGTCAAACGGGTGCCCCGTCGTCCGGATCCGACACCACGCGGCCTCAGTTTCCGGTGATCAGCAGCGCGTGGGCCGATCCGGCGGCGGGCCCGGCACCGTGCGGAACGGCAAGCGTCACCGCGAACAGCATGACGATCGCCAGCACCATGCCGAGCTTCATCATGACCGTCCGGCGGTCGGTGATCGGCAGAAACAGGAAGAACAGCAGCGCCGCTGCCAGCACGAGATCGAATATGTAGGACATGACCATCTTCTCCGTTCCCGGGAAGGATGGCCCATGCGGTGGCCGCGGACTGTGCGGGCCGTCACTCTGGCTTGAGGCTGGCTCTGGCGTGAGATTGGCCAGGGCGATGAGCGATCCGGTCCCGATCCTGAGAGACTCCGACATCGTCACCGGCGGGCGTACGCCTGCCATCACATCCGCTCGACGACCGTCACACGCCTGCTACGGCTTTTCACATTCGGAATAGAACGTGCCGTTTGCGGCGGACAGGCGCTGCATGCAATGGCGCCGGTCGGTGACCGCGCCTTCGACCGTGAAATCATAGGCCTGGGTCTTGAGCACCAGCGCGTAACGGCCGGGCGGCAACGGAACGTCGGGGTCCCGAGGCTGAACCTCGATCATCTGCGGGTCTTCCTTCAGGGGCGCGGCCCGGAACGGAATTGACACGTTGCGCATCACCCAGGTCTTCTCATCGCCCGAAGCCGATGCCAGCAGAGGCTTGCCGGCCGCATCGAATGTGGTCACCTGATTGACCCGCGCGATGATCCGGACCTCGATGGGATCCGAGGCCGCCGCACCGCTCTCGCGCCGGAACACGATGAATTTGACGCGCCCGTCAGGAAGCACGGTGATGCTCGGCTTGGTGATCGCGGCCGAAATCGCAACGCGGGGATCAGGCGCGCGCCCCTGAAGCATTTCCAGCTCATAGAGCTTTTCGGCAACCTCCGCATAGACGCCATAGGCGGTCGGCAAGGCTCGCTTCGGCTCGAGCCGGGGCTCTGGTGTCGGCTGAGCGGACACAGGCGCGACCGGCACCTCGACCGGCTCGACGGAGGCTGACGGCCGGGCAGAGAGAGCGCCCGCCACGGTCGTTCGCAACGACGAGAAGGCATCACGTCTTTGCAGCGCGATGAGCACGAGGACCGTGCCCAACACGGCCAGCATCACCAGGAAGCGCAGCGGGACCGACGACGACCAGCCCCGACGCCGGCGCGCGGGCGCAGCCGCGCTGTCCCGGCCCGGCAGAATCGGATCCGCTGCCGCTTCGCCGCGAAGCGACCCCGGCCTGTCCAACAGGTTCGGCACGGCCTCATGCGCGATGCGAACCGGGCGCACGGTCGGCGGAGGCGCGAGCTGCGCCGGGCCATTGCTCTGGGTGTGGGCCTCGACGCCCTCAATCGCAACCTCGAGCGCCTTCATCAGCCGCTGCTTCTCCGACGGATCGTCGGTAGCAAGCTCCTGGAGCTTGTGGCGAGCGAGCTCGTAGACCGCGCTGCGAAGCTGTTCCGGATCTGCGCTGACGGCATCGATCGTCCGCGCCAAAACCAGCGCGAATTCCACCTCCGGATGCGCGGACGTGATATCCTTGACCGACCGCTCCAAAGGCCCTGAGGTCATCAAACAATGAGACTTCGCTGAAACGAGATTGCGTGATCCGAGAGCGGGAGTTTATGCAGATTCCGGACGTTAAGACAAATGTTACGATGTTGCCGGAGCGAGGGGCGTCAGCCCTCCCCGGTCATGTCGCCTGGAGCATCAGCCATAACGCATGTCCGGGCGTACGGATCGGCTCAGGCGCTTAGCGCGGCGACGTGATCGGTACGTTCGTCGTCTGCCCCGGAAGCGGCGCCGTTCTGCCGCGGCCCGCGGAGGGATACAGAGACGTGGCTGGCGGCACAGGCTGAGTGGCGGTCGGCTTGCCGGTGGATACTCCACCGCCTGGACCATCGATCGTATAGCGCCCTGCGGACTGTCCATTGGACGTCCGGCTGTTCTGCGCCAGAGCCGGTCCAAGAGTCAGAATCAGCATCACCGCTGTCGTCGCAAGCCTGGCAGACATCCGTCCAACCTCCGTGATCGCAAGGCCAGGAAATGCCACCGCTTCGCAGAGGTTCCAACCTTCGTATCACGACACCGGGAGATCGTTGCGATCGACGCGCTCAGCAGGTGCAAATGCCACTGATGCCGGCGCATATCTCTTTTCGAAGCCCGCACGCGACAGCGGGATGGTCGCCTGCGAAGCGCGGAAGTGGAACACCGTCCTCCGAGCGGGCCGCGCGGCATGCGGCCGACGAAACAGCGCAGCTATCAGGCACCGATCTGGGCGACAGCGGCCCAATGATTTGGATTGGCTGGGGTCTGCGACCGAACCCAGCGATAGTTTGCCTTCGACCAGCTGCGGATCTGGGCGTTCAGATTATCGAGGACGAGATCGCCCTCTTTCGCACGAACGACCAGGATCAAATGGTGTTCTCCCCACGAGGTGACGACTTCGCTCAGCAGAAGGTTGCGCATGGGCCAGCCGCGCGCCAACAGTTCGTGGCGCTTGGTCACGGCGTAGTCATTGCAGTCGCCGCGCGCCGGCCCGATCAGCCATTCCTCCCCGGCGAGCCCGCGCTCATTCCGCTGCGGAACGATCTGCCGATTCACCTGCGCGTTGACTTCGACCAGTTGCGCCAGACGCTCCTTGGTCAGGCGCGTCGCGCCACCACGGAAGACCATCCGCGGCCGCTTGACGCCACACTCGTCGGAATAGCGCATGCAGAACATCGTGTAGGCCATCGGCGCGAGCGTCGGCTCGCTGAAGCGGATCTTCTCGACGATGCCACGCAACGCCAGTGGCGATCCGATCAGACCGGCATGAGCCTGATTCTGAGTGACTCCGAACGCAACGACCGCAACCAGTGCCGCCAACGCCTTACTGAACCTGTACATTCCAAAACTCCCCGTCTTGCCTTTGCAGACGTACGGGAAATGTTTTGAGCTTTGACAGAGAGCAGAGGACGCATTTGTCTCAATTCTCCCGACGGTGACGAGCCGTACGTTAACCATCCGGGCGCGCGAGCACTCGCGCCGGCAAAGGACGGCGATATCAGCGGGAGATCGCGGCAAAACCGGCCGGGTTCGGCGCTCCGTCTTGATCGCCAGCGATATTTTGAGAAGACGGCGCGGTGAACCGGCAACGCGGTTCTTTCGGACTTGGTCAATCAAGCATGAAGCGTCGCGCGGGGCGGACGCCGAGCGAGCCTGTGATCAACGGCCGCGCTTGGTCCTGGACGCAATCCCGCAATGTCTCATGACGATGTCCGCGAGCACCCTGATCTCGTGATCGGCAGGCGACCCGGCAGCGACGTCGGGCATGGCTTGGCCGAGGGAGAAGGCGCGGATGAAGGCCGAGCGGCTGCCGACCATGGGAGCGATCTCTTCACCAAACTCCTGCAGCTCGGCAACGAGCTGCTGGCCCTCCAGCGTGCGCCGATCGACGCGGTTCGGCACCAGCAGCACGCGAAGCGAGGCTCGCCGGCTGACACGGACCCGCCGGACGATGCCGAGCGTTCTGGCGGTCGCCTCGATGTCCAGGCCAGACGGGGTACAAGGCACCAGCACCATGTGAGTCAGAGCCAGCACCGCCCCGAGCACGCGGTCGTTCGGAGCGGCGTCGATCACGAGAATGGGGTGCTCGATCTGTCGCACCAGCCTGACCCATTCACCGACGGGCCGCGTCTCCGGATCAAGTTGATAGACCGGAAAGGAAAGATGTCCGGGCTCCGCCCAGTGACAGGCCGAAGCCTGCGAATCGGCATCGATGAGCCCGACCGATCGGGTACGCCTGTCGATCTCAGCCGCCAGCAGCACAGCCAGAGTCGTCTTGCCGACTCCGCCCTTGCGCTGGGCGACAGCGATCACAACCGGCGTTGGGCTCAAGCGGGATGCTCTCAGTAAACGAGCTTCAGCATTTCAGGCAGGCATACCCGCAGAGCATCGTAGTTCTCTTGGACAAAGAGCCGTGCCTTGGCGCGCATGTTCTGGAACGATCTGGGTCGAGACAGGACCGAGATGACCTTCTCGGACAAGGCATCAATATCAAAGAAGGGCACCAAGACGCCAGTGTCAGCCGAGATCACATCGCGAAGCGGCGGCGTGTCTGAGGCAACGACGACACAGCCGGCACTCATCGCTTCCAGGCACGACCAGGACAGCACGAAGGGATAGGTCAGGTAAACATGCACCGATGAGACCTGCAGGACCTGCAGATACTGATCGCGCGGAAGCTGCCCCAGGAAATGAACGCGGCGCAGATCGAGCTGAGGCCGAACCTCCTCGAGGAACTTCGATTTCCAGGTCGTGCCCTTGGGCGGCTGCGCACCATAGGAGGTCGCGCTGCCGCCGACGATGAGGACCTGCGCGTTCGGCCGCGCTTGAAGGATCCGGGGGAGTGCCCGCATGAAGATGTGGAACCCCCGCAGCGGCTCGAGATTGCGCGACACGTAGGTGATGACCTCATCGTTCGGCGACAGCCAACGGCCGTTTGGAAGCAGCAGCGCAGCGTCCGAATCCGGCTTCGCCTCGTCGACGTCGACCCCTTCGTGGATCACCTGGATCTTGCTCTGGAACTCGCGCGGGAATGTCGATTTCTGCCAGGGCGTCGGCGACACACCGAGATCGCATTCGGCGAGAGCCAGAAGTGAGCTGGCATTCTTGAGATGCAGAGCGACATGACCGTCCAGGCCGGTCATCGGAAATTCCGGATCGAAGCCGACGTCCCGCCCCTCCGCCGCATAGAAGAATTCGCAATAGAGCACGATGCGCGCCTTGGGAAACATCGTCCGAAGCGGCAAGGTCTCTCCCCATCCGGGGTGAGCGAAGATCAGATCGGGGACGAAGCCCTGCCCCGCAAGAGAGGACAAGACATAGAGGACCTCCTCGGCCCGGCGACATTCCAGATCGAACCGCCGCGCGAACGGATGCACGAGCGTCGGATCCGAGACCGGGCTCGAATATTTCAGCAGTCGGACGCCTGACGGAGCCTTCGCCGTGTTGGAGCCGACGGCCACCACGGTGTTATCCTGATTTTCCGAAAGCGCGCGCGCCAAATGACGATACTGGGCCGGAAAATTGTTATGGACAAAAAGGATGTTCATCGGGAAAGAGGAGCCTCCAGCGCCGCGAGAGCTCAGAAGACGCAAGATTTTCCTGTCTAGCCTTTCGCGCCAAGCGGCGTTGATATATGTTCATGGATTAACGTTAAGTCTCTTCTGTAGCACATTTTTCTGGTGCACATTGTACAGATGAACCTTTCCAGTCGAACGGCGCAGGATTGCGGGGCGGCGAATGAGCGACACAACTCAGCAGAAATCCATCGATCTGGCCCGAGGACTGTTCCTCGTCCGCTACAATGGAGCTGAGGACAAGGCCTCGCCACCGATCGTCCGCGTGGCGCCGGACCGGTCGTCCATCGACAGCTGTACCGTCATCACGTCTCCCGATTCCGTCGATGGAACGCTGTACAGCCCCGACAGTGCACTGGTGGTCTCAGTCGTGCGGCCGTCCCGCCTCACGGTCGAAGTAATCGCGCAGCAGCCCGGCGGATCGACGGCGGCGAACGTCAAGATCGAGCCTTTGACGCAGGGGCAGAAGCGGGACAGGTCGCTGCCGTCGCGCGGGGGCGCCGTCATCAGCGAACTTCCCGACCTGCAGGTGCTGGCCCATGTCGCCGGCATCGGAGACGTGACCGAAGCGTCGAACGCGTGGGTGGCCGGCCCGACGGCGCCTGCCCGCATCGAGGGAATCTGCCTGCTGTGGCCGAACAAGCCACATGATCTCGACGTCCAATATGCGGTCCGCTTTGCCCGCCCCCAGCGCGGCGACAACCAGCTGGTCCCGCTCGGGACCTTCGCCGGCACCCGCGGCCGGGCGCTGCCGCTGACCGGAATCTCCCTGGAGGCTTTGGGGGCCGGTGCAAACCGCTACAATTTCGCGGTCGAGGCCATCTTCCTGGGCGCGCCGGCGATGCGGGTCACCGGCAGGCGCATCAATCTTTCCGGGCCATCCGGTCGTGAGCCTCTCGTCGGGCTGAAGATCAGCATCGAGGAGACGCCCCCGACCATTCTCGCGGCGCCCGCGGCCCGGGCAGCCATCGACGCCGGCAGTCCGCGCTCCGGCGGACGCGTCAGAGTGTTCCGCAGTCGACAGAGCGCCGCCAAACCCGGCGTTTGATTCTTGGGCGGGTTCTTGGGCAACGAGTCCGAGGCCACCGGATCCCGGGCGGACCACACGGCCACCCGATTCATCTCGAGGATGAATCACCATCTGGAACTCGAACGCGCGACGATCGCCGCGCTCGAGCGCGGCGACCACCGGCGAGCGTTCGCACTGGCAGACCGGCGCTGTCGGATTTCTCCGCCTGCGACCGCGCGCGCCCATCTGTTGCGCGCCGAGGCCCTCCACCACCTCGGCCTCGCCGACGCGGCTGCGGGTGCGGTCACGAAGGCCTGGGAGCTCGAACCCGAAAATCTCGCGGCCGCCCGCCGCATGATGGCGTGGACGGCAGGTCGCGAGCAGCTCGAGGCCGCCAAAACCGTCGCCAGAATCGATAATGATCCGGGCACAATACGGGTGGCGCTGCGCCACCTGCAGGCCGCCGGACAAGTTGCCTGCGCGCGCACCGAGCTGCTCGACAGCGAGATCTGGGGATGGGCCACGTGGCCGACGGCGAGCACGCTGCAGATCACGCTCACCTCTCCCGATCAGATCCGCAGGTTCACCCTCACCGGCACCTCCCATCATCCGCTCGCGACGGCAGAACGCCAGGCGGCCGATTTTCGTCTCGAAAGACCTGATGCAGCCGGTCCGCTGCATCTTCAGATCACGGTCGACGACCAGCCGATCCACCAGCTGTACATCGCGGAAGGAAGACCCGAAGCGCCGCGCTCCGCACCGAATCCAGGGTCAGGCGGCGAGGCCAGATCCGGCCAACTCACCGTTATCGTTCCGGTCTATCGTGACCTGGACGCCACGACCGCCTGCCTGAGCAGCGCGATCAGCGCAATCGAGGCGACGCCCGACAGCCGCCTGTTGATCGTTGACGATGAATCACCTGAGCCGGCCATCAAGGATCTGCTGCATCGGCTGCAGAGCAGGCCAAACGTGATCGTGCTGACAAACGAGCGCAATCTCGGCTTTGTTGGCGCCGTCAACCGAGGGCTCGATGCAAGCCCAGCCGGCGACGTCGTGCTGCTGAACGCCGATACGCTGGTTCCGCAGCAGGCATTCAACCGGCTGCGCGCCGCCGTCCGATCGGTCCCGCGGATTGGCACGGCAACGCCGCTGTCGAACAATGGCGAGTTTACCAGCTTCCCGCTGCCGAACACCTCCAACCCGCTTCCCTCGCTGGACCAGGTCGAGGAGCTCGACCGGCGGGCCGCGACAGCCAATGCCGGCAGCCTGGTCGACATTCCCAATGGCATTGGGTTCTGCCTGTATCTCACACGCGCGTGCCTCGACGCGGTCGGACGACTCTCGGATGATTTCCAGCGCGGCTATCTCGAAGATGTCGACCTGTGCTTGCGCGCCGCGGAAGCAGGCTTCAGGAACGTCTGCGTTCCCTCGGTCTTCGTCGGTCACGAAGGATCGCGATCATTTCTCGACGAGAAGCGCGCGCTCGTCATGCGCAATCTGCGCGTTCTCGAGCAGCGCTATCCGCGCTATTCGACCGAGTGCGCGGCATTTGTGCTGGCTGATCCGCTGCGCAAGCACCGCGCCGCGCTGGAACGCGAGATCATCATGAGCCAGGACGGCGAAGGCTGGCACATCGTGCTGTCAGGCTGCGGAGCGCTGAGCGCCACGGCGACGAAGCGATCCAGCGCGGCATGCGACCGAGCCCTCCAAAGTCTGAATGCACAGATCGATGGCGATGGACGTCAAATCTTTGCCGCTCTGAGGAATCCGCTGGGAGGCGTCCCGCAATCGCTTCGCTTCGCGCTCACGACGGATGCCGACGTCGCCGCCTTTGGACAGTTCCTGATCGAGCATTCGTCGGGGGAGATCGAGATCGTCGGAACCCGACGCATCCCGCCCCGTCTGCTCTCCTTCATCAGAGACCGGCTGCCCTATCAGATCGCAATCGCCGATACGTCGCTCGGCGACGGCGCGTCGCATCGATCCGGCCTGCGGCCTAGCTGGATCAACCTGGTCGAAGGCGCACATCGCATCCTGACGTTCGATCCACGGGGGTCGCGATTTGTCGACGAGGTCCTGCACATCAATGCGGAGCCGGACGGGCCGCCGAGCGGCCGGACACCGACCGATCGCCCCTCTCCGGCTGAACGCGAGGTGCTCGGTGTCGTGGCCCTGCGGGCGTCGGCTCAGGAGATCCGCTTCATCCGCGGGTTGGCGCACCAGCTCGGCCGGAAGCTGCCCACCGCAAGGCTGGTGATCCTTGGTACCACGCTGGATGATCTCAGCCTGATCAACGAGGACAATGTCGTCGTGACGGGCGGTGCGATCACTCCCGGTGAGATCGACGGCCTGATCGAGGCGTACGGCATCACCAGCATCCTGCTGGATACGGGTGATCCATTGTTCGGACACCCGCTGATCGTCGCACTCGAAGCGACCGGACTGCCGGTTGCGGCGACGGACTGGCTGGCGGCTCCGGACCGGGACGGGCGGGACCTGGTCATCCCGTCCGGCCTGGCGGCACCGGAGGCGGCTTCGCGAATCGTCGATTGGCTGAGACCCGTGTCAGCCGAATTCAGAATCCCGCCGGAGCAGCTTCGGGATGAGGTCGCCTGTTGACCCGCGACACCCAGGAGCGCGGCGGCCAGGCGAGCGCCGAAAACGGCGGATGATCCAGCCCGAGAAGCGGATGATAGTAGGGATCCTCCATCAACGCCTCTCCCCATTTGATCCGCAGATTCAGAAGCTCTCGGTCGAAGCGCGCCTTGCGATCGGGGGTCACGTCACGGCCACGGCTGACGGACTCGAGATGGGTCAGTCGGGCATCGGGCGTCATCACGATACGCCTGCCGAGCTGCCGCAGCTTGAGGCAGAGATCGACATCGTTGAAATTCACGGGGAAGCGGATTTCGTCCATGCCGTCGACGGCATCGTAGTCGCGCTTGCGGAGCAACAGGCAGGCAGCCGTGACAGCAGAACATTCATGGGCCACCTGCAACAGATCGCCGTAGCCGGGGTCACCGTCCATGCGATCATTGAAAGCGTGGGTCGCGGCGAAATTCGTGCCGAGCACCACGCCGCCGTGCTGAACGACGCCGTTGGGCCATAGCAGCTTGGCGCCGACCGCGCCGACATTGGGCTCGCTGAGCCGGGACAGCATTTCGCCCAGCCAGTCGTCGTCCAGGGCCTCGATATCGTTGTTCAGCAGACAGACGTTCTCCGTGTCGACGAGACGGATCGCGGCATTGTTGATACGGGCGAAGTTGAAATGACCCCGCACCTTCAGAACGCGGACGCCGCGCGCAGCGACACTTTCGAGATACTCGATCGTTTCAGGCTCGGTCGACTCATTGTCGACGACCAGGATCTTGGCTTGCACTTTGCGAACAGCGGGCTCGATCGTGTCGAGACAGCGCCGCAGCAACTTGCCGCGATTGCGGGTCGGAATCACGATGGTCGTCCGCTCGTTCGGAGCGACCTCACGCTGGATTCTCACCGAAGGAATCAAGCCATGTTCACGCGGCAACACCGCAGCCCGGATTCCGCTCCTGGCGAGGAAAGCACGGCTGGCGTCGCCGAGTTCCTTGACGGCTGACGCCGCGTCGATGGCGGGCAGCGTGGCGAGGGCACCCGGCAGATGACGGACGCGGCGCGTCGCAAGCTCGTTGCCGACGCAGGCATGAAACAGCTCGTAGAGCGACATCGCCGAACGGAGAGTCTCCAGGGCGCACGCCCGGCGCACCGCGAAGAAATAGGCGCCATACGCCTGCTCCAACGCACGCTCCCGGTCGAATGCCGGGAACATCAACGGCCAGAGCTTGCCCTCCGACTGGAGCTCGACATCGCTGTAGACGCAGTCGCAGCGGCGGTCCGCCTCGAACACCTCGCCGAGCCGCTGCAAGGCATCCGGTGCGATGAAGGTGCCGCTGAGGCAGAACACGACGAATTCGCTGCTTGCCGCATCGCCGCCGAGAAACTCCCAGGCCGGCTTCGCGTCGAACCGGCCGAAGCTGCGGGGTGTCGGCAGGCTGATCGCGGTCCAGGCGCAGTTCCGCTGCGCCTCGAGGCTTTCCACGGTCTCGTCGACACCGGATTCGCCGATCAGGATGACAGCCGCCTCGAACGCGCCGCCAGCGCGGCTGGGCGGCTGGAAGCGTTCCTTCCAGCTCTCATAGAGATGCAGCGGAAGCGACGCAGGCACCAGCTGATCGAACAGCCGTCCCCGCAGACGTTCGCTGTCCCAGCGGCCGAGCTGCTGGAGGGCCTGTTCCAGGCCGCGCTCGAAGGCGACGAAGGGCAGCGGCTGGGCAAGGATGCTGCGGCCATCGGCAAGGCGGGCGGACAGCTGGCGGACGCGTCCGTCGGCGAAGTGCTCCGGAAGATGAAAATCCAGCCGGCGCGCGGCGTCGAAGCCGTCCCCCTGCGCGACATGGGTCCAGCCTGACGGCTTGACGACCATCACGAGCTGCTCGGCGACCAGGACCTCGACATCGTCCTCGAGCTCCGAATCGAGCCAGCCGACGAAGCGCAGACCGCCGACCCATTCGAGGTCGCCCAGAACATAGTCCGCCTCATCGGTCAGCGGACTGTCGCAGTAGATCGGCGCGCCGACCGCGATGCCCAGATTGGCGAGCCGCGCCTCGACGCAGGCGGCGCTGGCCAGCGCCTCGGCGGCGACGCTGAAGGTGAAGCCAAAACGGCCATCTCCGATCCCCGCGTCACGCAGGCGCGCGACCATCCCGTCGCCGACACCGACGGCAACGACATAGCCGTCGACCACCAGCTCGATGGTGAAGGTGCGGGTGGGGGTGGCGGGGTCGTAGGCGAAGCCGGAGAACACGTTTCCCCTGCGAAACAAGGCCGTCTGCAGCTGATCTCCGGTCTCGTCCGCATCAAGCAAGGGCTCGGCTTCCATTCCCGACATGTCGTCCCCAACCGCCCTCTCGCGTCGCGCAAGCCCCGTCGACGGGCTGACGTGGTCATTGCCGATCCCCTTGGAAAAGACAACAGGCATGGACCAGCGGCCATGCAGCGCGCGCGCCGCTGTGGCGAACCGGTCCTAGCGGGCGGCGCGCTCGGTCGCGACGAGATCGTCGAGCTCGCGGGACAGCGCGTCCGGCCAGGCCGGTGGCACGAGGCCGAAAGCGGCCGCAAGCCGCGACAGGTCGAGCTGTGAATTGGCGGGACGGCGCGCCTTGGTGGGAAAATCCGCCGTCGTGATCGCCTCGACCGCCCCCGCCTTTACCGCCACGTCGCGCCGGCGCAGGCCGTCGACGATGGCCGTGGCGAAGCCGTGCCAGCTGGTGGCGCCGGAACTGGTCAGATGCACCAGGCCATCGGCGCGCGCGAACGTGCCCGGCAGGTCGCCTTCGCCCTGCGCCAGGATCGCCGCGATCACCTCGGCGATGGTGCGCGCCGAGGTCGGCGTGCCCGTCTGGTCGGCGACGACGCGCAACTGATCGCGCTCGCGCGCCAGGCGGACCATGGTCCGCATGAAATTGGCGCCTTCCGACGCGAACACCCAGGCGGTGCGGACCACGAGATGCGGCCCGCCGGCGCCGCGCACGGCCTCCTCGCCGGCGAGCTTGCTGCGGCCATAGGCCGAGAGCGGGCCGACCGGATCGTCCTCGCGCCAGGGCCGCGCGCCCGAGCCGTCGAACACGTAGTCGGTCGAGACATGCAGCAGCGGCACGCGATGCGCCGCCGCCCAGCGCGCGATCACGCCCGGCGCATGGCCGTTGACGGTGGTCGCCAGCTCGATCTCGTCCTCGGCGCGGTCGACCGCGGTATAGGCGGCCGGGTTGAGGATGAGATCCGGCCTGATCGCCTCCAGCGCGTCCGCGAGACTGTCCGGCCGGGTCAGGTCGAACGCCGCGCGCGGTGGGCAGACCAGCTCATGCGCCGCCTCGGCCGCCAGCACACGGCGCAGCGCGCCGCCGACCTGTCCGCTGGTTCCGGTGATCAGGATGCGCATCAGATCTGCCCATACACCGGAAGATTCTTGGCATCCGCCAGCAGCGGCGCCTCGGCATCCTTGGCCGACAGCTTGGGCTCGGCGATGCCCCAGTCGATGCCGATCGCCGGATCGTTCCAGCGCACCGACATCTCGTCCTTGGGGCTGTAATAGTCGTCGCATTTGTAGAAGAAGTCGGCGCTTTCAGACAGCACGACGAAGCCGTGGGCGAAGCCGCGGGGAACCCAGAGCTGCCGGCGGTTCTCCTCGGACAATTCCACCGCGACGTGGCGGCCGAAATTCGGGCTGCCGACGCGGACATCGACCGCGACATCGAGCACGCGGCCGCGCATCGCGCTGACCAGCTTGCCCTGCGTGTTCGGGTTCTGCAGATGCAGCCCGCGCAGCACGCCATGGGCGGAGCGGGACATGTTGTCCTGCACGAACGGCCCGGCGATGCCGAGCTCGCGGTAGCGCGCGGCCTGGAACGTTTCCAGGAAAAAGCCTCTGGTATCACCGAACAGCTTCGGCTCGAGAATGATAACTTCCGGCAGGTCGGTCTTGATGACGTTCATCGGATGATCTGTTAAAAGATTGATGCTTATGCAATTTACTGTATCCCTTTATCCAACTTGTGCAACGCACGCTATCTGTTAACGTAACAATTATTCGCAGAGCGAGGTCCCATGAAGGGCATCATCCTCGCCGGAGGCACGGGCTCGCGCCTGTATCCGGTGACAACGGTCGTTTCCAAGCAATTGCTGCCGGTGTTCGACAAGCCGATGATCTATTATCCGCTGTCGACGCTGATGCTGGCCGGCATCCGCGACATCCTGATCATCTCGACCCCGCAGGACAAGCCGCTGTTCCAGCGCCTGCTCGGCGACGGCGCCGAGATCGGCCTGAGGTTCCAATATGCGACGCAGGAGACGCCGCGCGGGCTCGCCGACGCTTTCATCGTCGGCCGCGAGTTCATCGGCAATGATTCCGTCGCGCTGATCCTCGGCGACAACATCTTCTACGGCCACGGCCTGCCGAGCATGCTGTCGAGCGCCTCGTTCCGCAAGAAAGGCGCGACCGTGTTCGGCTATGTCGTCAACGAGCCGCAGGCCTACGGCGTGGTCGAGCTCGACGGCACCGGCCGGGCGCTGTCGATCGAGGAGAAGCCGAAGCAGCCGAAGTCCAACGTCGCGGTGACCGGGCTCTATTTCTACGACAACGACGTCGTGAGCATCGCCGCCGACGTCAAGCCGTCGGCGCGCGGTGAGATCGAGATCACCGACGTCAACAACGCCTATCTGGAGCGCGGGGATCTCTATGTCGAGGTGCTCGGCCGCGGCTTCGCCTGGCTCGACACCGGCACGCATGCCTCGCTGGTCGAGGCCAGCCATTTCGTGCAGATCCTCGAGCAGCGCCAGGGCCTGCGCATCGCCTGCCCCGAGGAGATCGCGCTGCGCCAGGGCTACATCTCGCTGGAGCAGTTCGACAAGGTCGCCGCCAAGACCGCCAAGAGCAGCTACGGCGAATATCTGCAGTCCGTCTCCCGTTCCTTCCACCGCTGACGCCTGGGGGCATCGATGCGTTTCAAAGGCTCGACCATCTTCGTCACCGGCGGCGCCGGCTTCATCGGCTCGGCCGTGGTGCGGCATCTCCTGCGCGACACCCATGCGCGCGTGGTCAACATCGACAAGCTGACCTATGCGGCCAATCTCGACTCGCTGCCCGGCGCGGCTGGCAATCTGAACTACGCCTTCGAGCAGGCCGACATCTGCGACGCCATTGCGTTGCGCCGGCTGTTCGAGAAGTACCAGCCGGACGCGGTGATGAACCTCGCCGCCGAAAGCCATGTCGACCGCTCGATCGACGGCCCCGGCGAGTTCATCCAGACCAACATCGTCGGCACCTTCACGCTGCTGCAGGAGGCGCTGCGCCATTTCCGCACGCTGCCTCAAGAGAAGCGCGCCGGCTTCCGCTTCCTGCACATCTCCACGGATGAGGTGTTCGGCACGCTCGGCGACACCGGCCTGTTCACGGAGACCACGGCCTATGCGCCCAACTCGCCCTATTCGGCGAGCAAGGCCTCGTCCGACCATCTGGTGCGGGCCTGGCGCGAGACCTATGAGCTGCCGACCATGATCACCAACTGCTCGAACAATTACGGGCCGTATCACTTCCCCGAGAAGCTGATCCCGCACATGATCATCAAGGGACTCGGCTTCGAGAAGCTGCCGGTCTATGGCGACGGCCAGAACATTCGCGACTGGCTCTATGTCGAGGACCACGCCAAGGCGCTGACTTTGGTGCTGGAGCGCGGCCAGGTCGGCGAGACCTACAATGTCGGCGGCCGCAACGAGCGCACCAATCTGCACGTGGTCGAGACCATCTGCGACCTGCTCGACGAGGTCGCGCCATCTACGCACGGCGGACGCCGCCAATTGATCAGCTTCGTCACCGACCGTCCCGGCCACGACCGCCGCTACGCCATCGACGCCTCCAAGCTGGAGCGCGAGCTCGGCTGGCGCGCGCAGGAGACCTTCGAGACCGGCATCGCCAAGACCGTCCGCTGGTATGTCGAGGAGCAGCCATGGTGGCAGGCGATCCTGCAGCGCGGCTATCAGACGGAGCGGCTCGGCCGCAAGGCTGCGCATTAGGCCCTCCGATGCGCGGCGGCCCGCACCATCAAGCCGTGGCGCCGCGCTCTCGCGGCGCGATCGGCGCCCGAGTTGTCCTGAGAATGTCGCCCTCAGAGACGAGGGCGCAGGGAAGACCGGGTGCCCGCTGCACCCATGGCCCCCGTGCGGAAGAAGTGCACGGGGCAGGAACCACAGGTGTCGGCGGCATCACGCCGGCCTTCCCTGCACAGTGGTTTACGGCTTACTTCGCGCTCTCCCCGGGGACCGGCTTGTTTGCCCCCGTCACCTCAGCGCGCGTCACGCGCTGCGCTTGGCATCAGCATCGGGATGCCAGGACCACACGACTTGACCATCCGCACCAGCGACCGCTCGTCAGTCGGCCGCGGCACGTCCACCGCATCCCAGGCCCAACGTCCGTAACGACGCGCACGCCCCTCCGAGGAGCCCGGGACGGCGGGAAAAGTGCCGGTGATTTGCCCGACGGCGCAAGCGCGAAAGGGTGCGACATGGTAACGCGACGGGCAACTGAGGCAATAAACGGCGTCGGATTCAAATCGAGATTCTATGCATGTCTTCCCTGCTGGGGCGGACCCGGTCGGCTTTCTGTCCACCGCGCGCCTTACGGCATTTTTCTCCAATTCAAACAGCTGAACTCTGCCATATAATGACATCAAAGCCGCTTCGAGTTCTTAGCCGTCGGGCTTTGTTAGCCTACATTGGCGCCGCCTTTTTCGCACGCGGAGCGCTCAGTGATTCTGGAAGAGCGCCCAAATATCACCCCCTGATTGGCGCGCTTCGATGGGACGCATGGTACACGCCCGGATCAACGCCGACAGAGGCTGTTAGACGATCACTGGCACCGGAGAAGTACCACTGGCGCCTGCCCTTTTTCGCTAAGCTAAACAGCGAACAAGAGCCGACGTTTCCAACGCTTACGCAGGCCGAACTCGATCTTGAGATTCAACAGGCGATCTACGCGGGGCTGGACTACTGGGCATTCGTCGCATACCCAAAAGACGATCCAATGTCTGCAGCCCTTCTGAGGTACTTAGATAGCCAGAAGAAGCAACAGCTCAAGTTCTGCTTGTTTACGGAAGTCAACCGATGGGGGACTCAAGGTAAACCTACGCCTCTCATCGACGAGCATATCGAGCTCATGAAGCGACCTGAATACGTCAAAGTCTCAGGCGAACGGCCACTCTATTACCTTGGATTCATTGATAGGAACGACGTCGTAAGCCGTTGGGGTGGAGCGGAAGGTCTCAAGACCCAGATCAACGATTTCCGCACCGAGTGCACCAAATCTGGAGTCGGCAATCCGTACATTGTACTCGCAGGATCTTCTTCGCAAATCGAATTTTGGTCCTCCTTAGGAGGAGATGCTATTGGAGCCTACACCATAAGCGATCCACGGGGGACCGGTGACTATGACTCGTTGACGCGAATTGTGGAGCAACGGTGGAGATCTATGACTCGATACCATCTTCCGGTAGTCCCAACGGTGGTAACAGGGTGGGATCGCCGACCTCGAGTCGAGCGCCCGGTTCCATGGGAGCGAGGTCAGCACGCTGGCGCCGGCATTAACTACTTCTTCGAATCTCCGCGCTCCGATCAGATCGCGGCTCAGCTTGACATGGCAATTAAGTTTACGAACGAACAGCCTGACCAACTCAGAGCACCGGCCCTCCTAATCTATGCTTGGAACGAAAATGACGAAGGCGGATGGCTAGTCCCGACACTTCCTTGCAATTCAGAACGAATTGATGCGCTTCACAGAATGCTCGCCCTACAGCCGGGCGCCAGCACAAGCCCCGGCTGCAAGATAATGCAGCAATGAAGCTTAAGATTGAACTTTTCAAAACATTGGCCTAGTTTTTGGTGATCCTGACGGGGTACATTGAGATGACCAATTTTCCTCTGAATCAATGGACTAAGGAAGTCCCTTGGATTGATCGTCCCGACGCCGACGTAGATAGTTTTCTTAGAGAAAACAAGGTCGAGGCGAATTTCGATATCAGGGAAAAGCTACTATTTTGGCAGCAGAACGGCTTCGTTATATTCGAAAACGCAGTTGACTCGGCTCTTTTGGATGACTTTGAAGCTGAGATAGACTTCATAAGATCCAATAGCCACGACCGCAATATCAGCATTGAACTACAAGGGAAGCAAACATATACGAGAGCCGTCCCCGCCGAGAAACTTAACGACCCTGGCGTCAAGTTCAACCATCTGCACACCGTCTCGCGCAAGGCTGCGGAAGTTAGTCTTGCTTTGCCGGTCTCACAGTTTCTAGGGATCGTTTTTGAGTCGCCAGCCACAGTAACTCAAAGCCTAACGTTTTGGCGAGGAAGTCAGCAGCCACTCCATATCGACTATCCGTTTGTAAACCGTCAGAAGCGATTAGCTTACGTTGCTGCCTCGTGGATTCCGCTTGAAGATATATCACCCGACTCTGGTCCTCTTGAGTACTACCCGGGAGCTCACAAGATCGCCATTTCAGGGTTCTTCGATTGGGGAAACGGAGACATAGTGAAGGGCGCAGAAGCCATGCAAAATTCTATGGAGTTTGCAAAATTTCTTGAAGATCGAGTAGTCAGCGCCGGCATAAGGCCCGTAGTGTTTTGTCCAAAAAGAGGTGATATTCTAGTTTGGCATGGGAACTTGCCGCACAGCGGGACTCGAATTAAGGACCCTACACTTACGAGAAAATCCTACGTCACACACTATACATCATTAGCTGATTATCCTGACACTTGGAAGATTCCAGAAGAACAATGGGCGAGAAGAGCCGTCGCCCTTAACAAGGGGTACGCCTTCCAGTTTCCCTGGACTAATATGGCTGACACCCTCCCCAGCTGGAGCGCGAATCAGAACTAGGGCCGCGCTCCATGACGCTCTACCGTTTTTTGCTCAACAACCGTGATCGAGCTAAGAAGGTGGACTCATGATCGACTTCTGGTCTCTACCCAACGTAGAGCGGCAAGAACGCGTCGAGCGGCTCATTCGAGAACAAGCTTCCGATTCAGAGCGCTGGCTAAATCCTCTGAACGCCGACGGAGCCTTGGATCACTCACGATCCATTGCGACAGCGCGATTAATCGAGCCACATTCAAGTGTCCTGGATATTGGATGCGGCGCTATGGCGCTGAGGAGGTATCTACCGACAGGATGTACGTATCAGCCCTGCGATATTCATGATCGCGGCGAAGGCTGCTTCGTTGTGGATTTAAACAAACGAGAATTTCCGCCAGGAATGTATCGCTACATCACTCTTCTTGGCGTTCTTGAGTATGTGCACGATCCGGAGTTTGTACTCGATCAAGCCAGTCAGCGCTGTTCGATTTTGCTACTCGACTACAGCTCCCAGGGCTCAACTAATGAGAGGCGAAATTGCGGATGGGTCAATGATCTCACCCCAGGAGAGGCAGTAAACGCTCTAATCAGAACGAACTGGCGCCATATTTGCCTTCGCAAGGTGATAGATAATCGCTACCTCTATATTTGCGAGAGCAAGATCAACGGATCCGAGTTTGATTGGGGGCACTTTGTGAAACGGGGAGAAGCGGGCGAGGCCTAGCTGTTTTACATTGATCGCGGAGCTCAAGCGTTCAACCCTTTAATTTCAGACCGTTCTTCTTGGCGAATTCAATATACGCTCTATAGAGTTCATCATAACGCTGATTGAGCTTCGTCGGCTCTGCAAGATTATAGAGGGACTGCACGTCGACCTTATCTAGCTTTACAATGCTCACATTAGGCATACCGAGGAAGCTACACATATCCTCAGTCCGAGTGTCATGACAGATCACGATGGCTGGAACGCCGCGCTGTATAGCAGCCATACAGCCATGGAAGCGAGTACCGAACACGAAATCGTAGTTCGACATTGCGTCGAGCCAGCGATCCACGTCGAAGAAAACCTTTACATGCTCGGCTGCCCAATTCCGTGCAGCCTCCGCGGCGACGGCACCGCTGAGAAATGTCACGATCTCGCTCAATTGTGCGTCGGCGGTCGCACCGGGTAGCCGATCCGCAAGTTTGATCTCCGCCTGTTCGCTTTGGGCGATGAAGTCAGCTTTCCACTCAACGCCCGTACGGTAGATATCGAGCAGATGTTTCTTCATCTTCTCCTTGTCAAAGGAGTGTCCAATCACGTCCCGGGAAGCATTGATCGAAATGCGTTTGATCTGATCGAAGGGCTTTGCGCGAAGGTTCAGACCGCCGGGCCCGCGCATATAAAATGAAGGACAGCCGGTGACCGTAACATTATGTACGCCTCTCCGGGCCAGAACCTGTTGAGTATAGGGACCGCGCACGCCAATGCTGGGAGCACGTTCAGCAATTACCTTCACAAACCGCTCGGTTCCAGGCATAAGTTCAATGTTTGGATCATAGCTGTTAGACTGAGCGCCCAGTCCAACGATCGCAACGGGCAAATCCGCACGCTCAATGTAGTCGGCCATGCCACCGAAATCGAACTTCGGAAATAGGAAGTTCGCAGCGGCGATCACTATCATATCGAAGCGCTCACGTACCTCTTTCGGATCAATCCGATAATCCCACGAGATATCGTCGTAGGCGATTTGGCTGAGCAACCCATAGGCGATGACCTGATTCCCGGTGTTGCCCCCGGTCTTGGCGAGCTTGGACATAGGGTCCTCACCCGGCTCGACTGAAATACTGGGCGTAGCTCCGAGCAGGAAAATATTCACAGCGTTTCTCCGGAGGAGTTATTTGGGTGCGGAGCGGATTGCAACGACCCTGCTCTGAACGCTACTCGACCAAAAATGGATTTTTGCCAAGCCGTTCGCAACCTTAAATGGTCAATGTCCTTTGATAGCAGCCTTCCACTGTGCGGCTTCAGTTTCGTAGTCCGCCGCGGGACTCCGCCCCTCGCCGCCCCCCATCGTATGGAAATGAGCCTCGGCTGACTTTAACCGTCCTTCGCGCACTGCGTTGGCCACATCTGGATACTTCGCAAGATACCAATCCGGATCGACGATGGGTCCACTTCCCTTGCGGCCTTCGAAATAGCCATAACCGATATAGTGCATGTGGGCACTCTCAATCTCGCCCCGCTCGATTGCCTTAGCGACGTCCGGGTTCTCCTCCAGGTAGCGCCTCTCGTCAAATTCGCTCGAAGCGAGCGCAATTTGCAGCAGCAGCTTCAACAGCTTGGTAGGCACCTCGATCTTACCGGTACCATTAAGGTCGGCCTTGGACGCGTTCAAGGCGGCCATTAACGAGTCGGCTGAAGGAACATACATAAGATAACCCCATGAGTATGGACATAGTCCAACGTTGTGGAAAGTGTTTGCGAGCGATCGCCTACCGTGCCTAAGCCTGGGCCGCCTTCGGCTTCTTAGCCCTCGCTGCCTCCAGTGGCGCACCCATAAGCTGAGCGGTCACCTCGGCCAGATAGACCGCCTGGGACGAAACGCCGCGGTCGTCGAGACCGAAGCGCGTGCGGGCGGCGTCGTGCATGGCGGCGATCTCGTCGACGTGCTTCTGGGCCTTCAGCGAGTGGGTGACCGAGGCGGCGTGGCGGCGGTGAACGTTGAGCGGATCGGCGACATAGGCGATCTTGGCTCCCGGCGCGGCCAAGCATTCCAGATAGATGCGCCAGTCACCCGCCATCCGTAGATCCGTCAGGTCCCGGCGGCACGCCTCCAGTGCCCGCAGCAACGCGTCGCGCCGCCACAGCACCGACGACACGTTGAGAATCAGGTTCTTGACGCTGAGATAACGCCGGGCGAAGTCCGGCCCGTCGAACACCTCGGTGCGTGACAGGGCGCCCGGCTCGACGCTGGCGAAATAGGGCTTATAGCTCTCATAGACATGAGCCCCTTCGCCATCGATCGACTTCGAATCGGTGAAACCGAAGGCGATGGACGGATCAGTCTTCATCAGCCCCAGCAGGCTGGAGAGGAACGACGGCTCTGACAGATCGTCGGCCTCGGCGATCCACAGGAATTCGCCGCGAGCCATCTCGGCCGCTTTTGTCCATTGTGCGAACACCGAGCCTGAATTCTGCTCGTTCAGCACCAAAGTGAGATCGCGCTGGCGCTCCTCAGCGACCTTCATGATGACGTTGACGCTGTCGTCCGAGGAGCAGTCGTCCAGCACGATGACCTCCTCGACCGGATGGTTCTGGTCGAAGATGGTGCCGAGACGCTCCGGCAGGCACTGGGCGTAATTATAGTTAGGGACCGCGACCGACACGGTCGGCAGCTTGGGCACCGCGAGGCGGACGAGATCGCGGACGTACTCCATGAAATCGAACTTGGCCGCGACCAGTTCGACCATGCGGCTCTGCTCGGTCGCCGACGGGGGATAAGCAAGGTATCGTGCAATCGCGCGCGACATCGCGGCGACATCGCAATACGGGACGACCGCTCCGACGCCTTCACCGACCAGGAAGCCGGGAATGCCACCCGACTCCGCAAAGGACACGACGGGCACGCCCACACTGAGCGCTTCAAGAGCCACGGTGGGAAACGGATCCTCGCGCGAGGTCAGCGCAAACGCGTCCGACGCGGAGAAAATGGCCTGCATGTCGGAGCGGAAGCCAAGCATATGGAAGGCTCCGGAGGCTTCCGCCCGGCTGATCTCCTGATCCAGCCACTCGCGCAAGACCGGATCGACCCCGCCGACCCACGCGAAATGCACATCGCCGCCGTCATACTGGATCTGGTTGCGCAATTGGAGGAAAAGGTCGAACCCTTTGCGCAAATCCGCATAGCCGACACCGAGCACGAGCCGGTCGGACGGCGCAAGGCCAAGCTCCTTGCGCACGGCCGCCGCACCGGCGGCATCGTGAACCATCTGCTTGTAGCTGCCCTGGGCCCGGATCAGGAACCGGTCCGCATCCGGCTCGATCTCCAGCGCATCCATCAGCTTGTCACGCACGAACTCGGAGGCGAACACGACCTTGTCGGCGCGCATCAGCGCTTCACGCGCTGTTTCCTCCAGGTTCTTCTCCTTGAGGATCCGAGGCAGCTCATGAATCAGCGAGACGACCCGCAGGCCGATCTTGGTCAGGAACTTGACTGCCACGCCCGAGACCGAAGTGTTGGCGATCGCGGCCGTAAAGCCCTTCTCCTTGAAGTGATTGAGGGCCGAGCGAACCTCGCTCGGCTGCTTCAGAACCGTCAGCGGCGCGACAGCCTGATAGTCGTGCTCCATGGCGCCGCCGGACAGCAGCAGGAACTCGACCTCGAAATTGAAGTTCGAGCGGAGCACCTTGCCGATCGAAAGCAGCAGATGCTGCGCGCCGCTCGGGAAAGCATCGTGGCCGACCAGCAGAATCTTCGGAGACGACAGATCGCGGGTCAGGCCGGTGACGGCCCGGGCGGTCGCATTCAGATATGCCGAGCCGAAATGCAGGTCGGGCTCGAGATAGGCGCCCTCGCACCATTCGTTCCACGCATTGATGCAGACGATCGGCTCGCCGAAAAACGGGGTCTTCTGCGCCTGCTCGACCAGCGCTGCCAGCCAAGCCTCATATTTCTGCGGCGTCGAGCCCTGGATCACCAGCCCGGTCCCCTGGCGGCGGGCGTCGTTGTCCCAGCTGGGGACCGCCGTCTTGATCAGTGGGAATGACGGCGTCGGCTCTTCGAGCGAGTATTTCGCGACGTCGTCGTAGCTATAGATCTGGCCTGAGAAGGTGTCGTCGAGGATCTTGTGCTCGGCGGTCCGCAGCGGCGTGAACTTGGTGATCTTGTGCGGCGGAAACTCGATGGCACCGTCGAGGCCGTTCGGACCCGGATCGAAATCGTCGAAGCTCTGGCTCATGACGATGATCGGGTCTTCACGGAACTTCTTGGCAAAGATCTCGCGCCAGCGGGCGATCACATTGGCCGTATCGGGGATCAGCCTGGGCCGATAGATCATCAGCAGCGGCCGGCCCTGGATGCGGATATAGCGCGGATCCTTGAAATGGCGATTGAAGTCGCCGAGCAGCCGCGAATCGTCATCGGACAGATAGTCCTGCGAGATCAGCACCTCGCCTTCCATGCCGTCCCAGCGCCGTGTCCAGTTCTCGTTCGCCCACATCAGGCAGAACGGCATATCGATGTCGCGCGCCTTCAGGAATTGTTCGAGCGGCTTTTCGAGCAGTCGCTTGCCGTTGAACCAATAGTAGTAATAAACGAAACCATGGACGCCCCCGGCCTTGGCCAGCTTGGCCTGGCGCCGCATGGTCTCGACGTCGGCAAGGGAATAGAAACCGAGATCGCGCGGAATACGCGGCTGGTAGTGATCCTTGAAGCGCGGAACGCCGCGCGCGATGTTGGTCCACTCGGTGAAGCCCGTTCCCCACCATTTGTCATTCTCGGGGAAGGCGTGAAACTGTGTCAGATAGTAGGCCAGCACTTTCGCCCGCGGCTTGGCGGTCGATGGCATCGGCCGGAGCTCTTCGAACGAAGGGCTTGGCTTGGTGAAGCGCTTGATCTCGGCCGGAATCGTCGCCTCGGACTCGGGCGGGACCGGATAGATGCCCTCCTCGTGCCTGTGCTCCAGGTAATGAAGCAGCGGATTCTGATCCGTCTTACCTTTGAAATAACGCTGAAGGTAAAACTTGGTGTCGAACTCAGCCGAAGGGTTACGGCCTTCCTTGTAGCCGTGAAATAGAAAGTGCTCGAACGGATCGACGCCGGCAGCGGCGACATCCTGATATGTCTGCAGGTAATATTCCGCGTCGAACTCGGGGATCGGGCTGAACGGCCCCAGCCGGTTCTTCAGATAATGCCCCAGCGGACTTTCGCTGGCAGGAATCGCGTATTTCTCGCGATAGAAGCTCGGCTGAAAATAAGGACTTGGCCTCAAGCCTTCCGGCTCACCGAACTTGGCGTAATGCAGCAGTGGCTGCTGCTCGGAGGACGCGACGTCGGGATTCTGCGCAAGGTACCAGAGCGGGTCGAAGATGGCGTTCGGCTTACGGCCTTCCTTGTAGCCATGAAGAAAGAAATGCTCGAAGGGATCAGCACCTACGGCAACGACGTCGGGGTATACGGCGGCATAAAAAGCATCGTCGAACAACCCGATGCCTTTCAGGAACTGTGCCGCCTCCCGGAGATCGATGCCAGGCTCTGCCGGGCCGCCGTCTATCTGGGCCACCACGCCTTCCGAACTCTCAGGATCCAATTTCGTTTCTGATGGCGCGGGCGCGGCCGCGCGTTTCGTGCGGGAGTCTTTTTGTCCGGCGTCGCGCGCCAGCTTAGAAAGAAAGTCTGCCATCTCGCGCAATCATTTCCCAGATGTTGACGTTATCGCTTGATGTCAAAGCGTAGGCAATATCTCTGTCATCGCTATGAATGCTCAAAGTTAATCCGGCAATTGCTCATTGATGCTCAAAGATCCACGTCCGGGGACTAATCAGTTCCGGTCGCGCGATACCGTGTCGGATGCGGCTCGCGCCTGCATACGTTGTTTCGCAGCCTCGTTCCCCTGAGCAGCAGCCTTGCCATACCAGTCGACCGCCGCCGCGCTGTCCTTTGCAATTCCGTTGCCAGATGCGAGCGCATCGCCCAGCGCCAGCTGCGCAGCCGCCATGCCCTTCTCGGCGGCGGCGCGGAACCATTCGACGGCCCTGGCCGGGTCGCGCTCGCAGCCCTGGCCCTTCGACAGCATGACCGCGAGATTGTATTGCGCGAAGGGATGGCCCTCGCGCGCGGCGGCCTCGTACCAGGCGACGCCCTTGGCCAGGTCCATCTCGACGCCGTTGCCGGTGCAATACATCACGCCGAGCTGGAACGCCGAGGGCGCGTGGCCGGCCGTCGCGGCCTTCTCGAACCAGGCGAAGGCGGTCTTCGCATCCGTCAGTCCCGAATTGGCATCGAGATGCAGGCCGGCGAGCCCGACCATCGCCTCGACCAGGCCGGCCTCGGCTGCCGGCGCATAGGCTGCTGCGGCCGCGGCCCAATCCGGCGGGCCGCCGAAGCGGCCGGCGTTGAGATGACCGAGCTGCAGGCTCGCCGGCGCATGGCCGGAGGCCGCGGCCTGCGCCAGCAGCGTCGCGGCGCGGCCGCGCGCCTCCTCGGTGCGCTCCGACTGCAGCAGGAACATCGCCAGCGCGGTGCGCGCCTCGGCGTCGCCGCCCTCGGCCGCCCGGGCGAGCCAGTGCGCGGCGCGGGCGGGATCGCGCTCGATGCCGGCGCCGGCGGCATAGATGCGGCCAAGCTGGATGTCGGCGGCACTGATGCCGGCGGCGGAGGCCTTCTCGAACCAGGCGATGGCGGCCGGCACGTCGCGGGCGACGCCGGTGCCGTCGCGATAGAACACGGCGATGTTGAAGGCCGCGGTGGCGTGGCCGCCTTCGGCCGCGCGCAGGAACCATTTCGCCGCCTCGCGGACCGACGGCGCGACGCCGCTGCCGGTGGCATAGAAGCGCCCGGTGAAGAACTGCGCCTGCACGTCGCCCTTCTCGGCCGCGGCCTGGTACCAGTTGGCGGCCTCGCGCAGATCGGGCTCGGCGCCGAGGCCGCGGGCATAGAGTTCCGCCAGCTTCTGGATCGCCGGCAAATGGCCCTTGCGCGCCGCCTTGCGCAGCGCCGTCTCGGCGCGGTCGGTGGACGCCTCGATGCCGTCGCCGGCGAGATAGATCAGGCCGATGGCGTGCAGCGCCTGGATGTCGTCGTGACGCGCCGCCTCGGCGTAGAGCCGCGCGGCCTCAGTGCGGTCCTGCGCCACGCCGGTGCCGGACTGATAGCAGGAGGCGAGCGCCACCTTGGCCCGGATGTGGCCGGCGTCCGCCGCCTGGCGGTACCAGCCGATCGCGGCTTCGGCATCAGTGGGAACGCCGAGGCCCTGGAAATGGATGTCGCCGAGGCCGAAGGCGCCGGCAGCATAGCCCTGCGCCGCGGCCTTTTCGTACCAGCCGCGCGCGGCGTCGAGATCGCGCGGGACACCGCGGCCGTGGCGGCAGAGATCGCCCATCCGCGCCTGGGCCTCGGCATGGCCGGCGCCGGCGGCCTGCGCGAGCCAGCGCGCGGCCTGCTCGGGGTCCTTGGCGACGGCGAGGCCGGCGGGAAACAGCAATTGCGCCACCGCGGGCGCCTCGGCGCCGGGCTCGGCGGCTTCGGACTGCCAGGAAACGCCCATGTTGGGCGCGGCGACGCCGTCGAGCAGCATCCAGCCGAGCTGATATTGCGCTTCGAGATGGCCGCCCTCGGCGGCGCGGCGATACCATTGCGCCGCGTCGGGGAACGAGCGCACCACGCCCTCGCCCTTCGCATAGGCCTGGCCGATTCGGAACGCGGCCTCGGCCGAGCCCGCCGCGGCGGCGCGCTGCCAGATCCGGATCGCCGCGAGATATTCACCGGCGGCGTGGCGTGCCTCGCCGGCGGCGACCGAGGCGCCGCGCGGCAGCGCCGCGCCCACCCGCGACAGCACCCGTTGGATCGCGCTCATGGTCAGCCCGCCTGCCCGCTCACGGCTCGCGCATCGCGTGGCCGAGGTTCTGCAGCATGCCGCCGATCACGTACATCGCGACCGACCGACTGCCGACATTGATGTCGCCGGTCAGGGTCATGCCCGGGATCAGCCGGAAGCTCGGCGGCACGTCGCGGAAATTGGTGCCATCGACCGAGCAGCGCGCCTTGTAATAGGCGTCGACCGGCTTGCCGTCATCGTCGACCGTGAACGCGCCCTCGCTGACCCAGCGGATCCGGCCCTGCGCGGTGCCGTGCTCCGCGTAGTTGAAGGCGTCGACCTTGAGCGTGCAGGGATCGCCGGGGCGGATGAAGCCGATGTCGCGCGAGGCGATGCGGATCTCGGCCTCGAGCCGGGCGCGGACCGGCATCAAAGTGATGAAGGGATCGCCGGGCTTCAGCACCGAGCCGACCGACAGTTTTGCCAGCGTCAGCACCACCGACGGCTCCGCCGCGGTCAGCCGCACCAGGTCCTGGTGGCGGATCGCCTTCTCATAGGCCGACCGGGCCGCATCGAGCGAGTTCTGCGTCGTCACCAGGTCCTGGCTGAGCTGCGCGTTCCACTGCTCAATAAACGCCCGGCGGTCGGCGCGCAGCGAGTCGAGCTGGTGCCGGGCCTCGATCAGGCTGTTGTGGGTCGAGTCCATCTGGCGCAGCAGCTCGAGCCGCGAATCCTGCGACAGATAGAGGTTGAGCTTGGAGCCGCTGCCGCTCTCGGCCAGCGTCGAGCGCATGGTCTCGATCTTCTGCAGCACGTCGTCGCGCTGGGCGTAGCGCTCGTCGTCCTTCTGCAGCTTCTGCAGCGTCGCCTCGGTCTGGCTGATCTTGGAATCGAAGCTCGCGATCTGCGCGTCATATTGCGCGCGGCGCTGCTGGTACAGCGCCTGCTGCAGCTTGGCGTAGCTGGCGAACTCGACATCGTCGCTCGAGGAGAAGCTGAGCGGCGTGCCGGCGAGCTCGGCCTTGTCGCGCGCCACCTGCGCCGACAGGCTCGCGACCTGCGCCTTGTATTGCGCGACGTCGGCCTGGGTGAAGGTCGGATCGAGCGTCGCGAGCAGCTGGCCGCTCGCGACCTGCTCGCCTTCGCGGACGTCGATGCTCTTGATGATCGAGGCATCGAGCGCCTGCAGCACGTTGATGGCGTCGAGCGGCACGATCTTGCCGCCGACGCTGGCGACGACGCGGTCGAGCCGCATCAGGCACATCACCGCGACCAGGCTGAGGATCATAGCGACCAGCACATAGAGCGTGGCGCGCGCGGCGACCGGCTCGGGCGCCTCGCGGATCGCGTCGGTCTCGGACTGGAACTGGCGGACCGTGGCGACGGCTGAGGAACTACGAGACAAGGGTCGGCCCTCCATAGCCCGGCCGGCTGCGCTTCGGCGCCGCCAGCGCGTGGCTGTTCTGCTGGTGCCACAGGCCGGAATAGATGTCGTTGCGCTCCAGCAGCTCCTCGTGGCGGCCGATGTCGTCGATCACGCCGCGGTTCAGGACCAGGATGGCGTCGCAATCGATCAGCGACGACAGCCGGTGCGAGATGATGATCATGGTGCGGCCATGGCCGATGCGGGCGATGTTGGCGTTGACGATCGCCTCGCTGTCGGCGTCGAGCGCGGAGGTCGCCTCGTCCAGGATCAGGATCGGCGGATTGACCAACAGCGCGCGCGCGATCGCGAGCCGCTGGCGCTGGCCGCCGGACAGGTTCGGCGAGCCCTCATAGATGTAGGTCTCGTAGCCGCGCGGCAGCTTGTCGATGAACTCCTCGGCGCCGGCGAGCCGGGCCGCGCGCACGATCTCGTCGAAGGTCGCGTCGGGCTTGGCGGCCGAGATGTTCTCGCGGATCGTGCCGGAGAACAGGAAGTTCTCCTGCAGCACCACGCCGACATTGCGCCGGAGATGATCGACGTCGTATTCGCGCACGTCGATGCCGTCGATCTTGATCAGCCCGCCATAGTCCGAATGCAGCCGCTGCAGCAGCCGGGTGATCGTGGTCTTGCCCGAGCCGCTCTTGCCCATCACGCCGAGCGTGCCGCCGACCGGGATCTCGAACGACAGATTGTTCAGCGCCGGCGACACCGCGCCCTTGTACTTGAAGGTGACGCCGGAGAACTCGATGTGGCCCTTCAGCGGCACGCGGACGCCATGGCCGGAGCGGCCCTCCTCGGCCGGCTGGTTGACCAGCTTGCCGACAATGCCGACCGCCGAGCGCGCCTCGTCATATTGATTGATCAGCTGCGCCATCTGCATCAGCGGCGCGGCGACGCGCTGCGCCAGCAGCAGGAAGGCGAACAGCGCGCCGACATAGACCGGATCGTCGGTCGTGAGCGCGAGGTAGACACCGAGCGCGTACGGCGCGCTGACCGCCAGCCGCTCCAGCGGCCGCACCACGGCCTGGATGATGGTGCCGGTCATGCCTTCCGCCATGCGCGCCTTGGCGACGCGCGCGACGAACACGTCCCACATGTGCTTCTGGCGCGCATCGAGCGCCAGCGACTTCACGGTGCGGATGCCGTTCAGCGTCTGCACCATGAAGGCCCCCATGGCGCCTTCGGCGGCGAGGACGGCATGCGACCGCTTGCGATAGACCGGCAGCATCGCCACCAGCCACACCGCGATCAGCGCGACGAAGGCCAACACGGCGAACGTCATGATCGGGCTGAAGAAGAACATCACGGGCAGGAAGAAGATCAGCGTCGTCGAATCGAGGATCGTCCCGAACAGCTGCCCCATCAGGAAGGTCCGGATGCGGAAGATCTCGCGCATGTCGCGCGACACCATGCCGACCTGGTTGCGCTCGAAGAAGTCGATCGGGAGGTTCAGCACCTTCTCGAACATGTAGGTCGACAGCTTGACGTCGAGCCGCGCCGTCAGCTGATGCACCAGGAGCTGGCGCAGGAACGCGAAGGCCGATTCGAAGGCGATCAGCACCAGCATCGCCACGCACAGCACGGTGAAGGTGTTGAACGCCTTGTAGTAGAGCACCTTCTCCGACAGCAGGCGATAGAACATGATCGGCGCCAAGCCCATCATGCCGAGCACCAGCGCCGCAATGGCGACATCGCGCACGATCCGCCGCTCGCGGAAGATCAGCGCGGCGATCAGCCCCAGGCTGAACGGCTGGGTTTCATCCGAGATCTCGTAATCGCGCTTGGCCAGCACGACCTCGCCGGTCCAGACCTCCTCCATCCGAAGCCGGTCGATCACCAGCAGCGCATCCTCGCCGACATTGGGATCGCGCAGCACGGCGCGCGGATTGTTCTCGTCGCCCTCCAACCGCAGCAGAACCATGCTGCTGCCGTCCTTCAAGCGAACGATGGCGGGCAGCGCCCGCTTGAGATGGCTGAGGCCGTTCCAGTCCAGCCGCACCGACTTGGCGCGCATGCCGGAATTGTTGGCGCATTTGACGATCTCGGCGGTCGAGACTTCGGCGCCGCTCAGCACGTTGTCGTGGATCAGCTGCGAGACCGTGAAATGCAGGCCATGCTGGCGCGCAACGATCGCGAGCGAGGCGAGACCCGTGGGCTCGACGGCCTCGGCCGTCTGCGCGCTGGGAACGAGCTCCATGGTCACACCTGCCTTGATTATCTGTTACCGCCGCGGCATGGCCGCGCGGTCCGACACCAATATTAATCGCTACCAAATGTCGCGGCCGGGATTATGCCGCAACGCACATCAAAAGCCAATCTGGAAGAGTGATATAACGTAAATCTGAGATCGGATGTGTTGTTGAATTAACATTTGCAGCGGGGTCAGCTGACTTTCTCGCGAAAATCGAAGCCACAGGCGTCGAGTTCCCGCTGAATGGCGGCAACGTCCGCATCGGCCATCAAGGCAAGCGCGCAGATTTCGAAGTTCTCGCTGCGCACCGACACCGCCGGAAATCCCGCGCCGAGCAGCAGATTGCCGAGTCGGTCGGCCGTGAAGCCGGTCTTGTGCGCCATGTAGTGACGCCCTTCCTCGATCGCCTTCGAGTGACCGTAGATCATGTCCAGCGGCCGGATGGGACCGGAGGGCGACACATAGGCGATGCTGGAGAGCCCATGCGCCAGAACATGCTCGGCGACGGCCTCGAGATCGGGAGACAGCACCAGGGCAAAGCCGCCGGGCTTCAGGACTTCGCGAAACTGCAGAAAGGTCGGGTGGACCTCATGAGCGTAGACGTGCTCCATCACGTGCGAGCACCAGATCGCATCAAACGACCCGGGCGGAAACAGCCTGACGAGATCGCTCACGGACCCCACGATATCGGGATTCACATTGGGATCGATATCGAGCCGGATCTCTTCCCATTCCGGGGTTGCCACCAGCGGCAGGATACGCCGCGCGGTCGTGGACCCCGCTCCAGCATTCAACAAGCGTCGTTTAGCCAATTTCGGAGCGCTCCAAACCCGGGCTGAAGCTCTGATTTATTTGTCGAAATGTTTCGGAGCGCAACCCTAGCAGGGCCTGGGACGGAAAACCACCCGGCGCAGGGGCAGATCGGGAACAAGGTGAACAGCCACGCCCGCCTGCCGCGGGACCGCAGACGGCTGACCGGCTGACGCGAGAGCTTCGCCCGTGGATCAGAGGTGGATGGAGGCTCCGTCGCTGAACACGAGATACTCGACATTGCTGATGTGGAGCGTGGCGATCACCTGTTCGGTGTAGGGGTACCCTGGAAATCTCGGCGCATCGATCGAGCCAAAGACGATGGTGTAGGAATTGGGGGAATCGCCAGGCGCGATGCCGATGACGCTCGTGCTCGAAAAGTTGCCGAGCGTGACCGTATCGAGGTCACCCGCGCCGCCATCGACCGTGTCCCAATTGACATCGTTATAGAGATAGAAATTGTCCTGGCCCGCGCCGCCTTGCATGAAGACGGAGACGTTGCCACCGGGGTTCGCGACGAAGGAACTGCCATCGTCACCTCCGATCAGGGTATGGCCCCCGAGGCCGCTGCCGCTCACAAGCAGGTCATGGCCGCTGCCGCCATAGAGCGTATCCGCTCCAAACCCCGCATAGAGCGTGTCGTTACCCGTACCGCCGGTCAGCATCGTCGCATGACCGATGTCGCTCTTGGACCACAGCGTGTCGTCGCCCGTTCCCCCGTCGATCTGCACCGTCGCCCGGCCACCGACCAGCAGGTCATCTCCAGCGCCACCCGCCAGGGTATCTGATCCATTTCCGGCATAGAGCGAGTCGTTCCCGCCGTCGCCGGACAGGCTGGAGCCGTGCGCAAGGTCGCTCTTGGAATAGATGGCGTCATCACCGCTGCCGCCGAACAGCGTGTCGCTTCCGGTGCCGCCGATCACGAAATCATTGTCATCGCCTCCATCAGCATACTGTCCCGCATTGCTGAGGGTCAGCGTGTCGCTGCCGACGCCGCCATAAAGTGAATCGTGACCGGCACCACCGAACAGCAGATCATTGCCGATCTCACCGTAAAGCGTATTGGCGTTGGCTGCGTCGCTCCCCGAAAACAGGAAGTCATTCCCCAAGCCGCCATGCAGTTCGGACGCCGTGCCGCCATAGAGCGTATCGTCACCGCCGCCCCCATTCAGCGTATCGGCGCCGAGGCCGAACAGAAAGTCGTAGCCAGCGCCTGCATCGAGCAGGCTGGTGCCGGAGGCCTGGTCGACCAGCACGTCATTGCCGTCACCGCTGTACAACGAATCATGCCCGGGCCCGGCGTAGATCGTGTCGTTGCCGGAGCCTGTCAGAACCTTCACCGGCGCACTATCGTAGATGAAAAGCTGATTGTCGCCATTGCCGGTGGCGACGAGCACCGGCGCAAGGCCGGTCACCGCCATCACGACGTTCGACGAGACGTCGACGATGATCGCCTTCAAGGCGCCATTGGCCGACACGGTGCCGATCGCGCCCAGATCGACCACGACATTGGCGGCCGGATCGGGTGTCGAAATCTGCCCGGATATTTGAACAGGGACGAGCGCGCCATTGTCCGGTGCAGTGTAGGCGGTTCTGCCGACCAGATAGTCGATGATCTGCTGCCGGATCGCCGGATCGATATCGGGCGTCAACACCCCGAGCAGGTCTGTCTGACTCGCATTGACAGTCGCCATTCGACCGAACTCCAAATGGAACACTCGCGTCGCATCGACCCTGCGGATGCCGCGGATCGACGCAGGGGATGATCAGGTGAGATGGACGTAGTTGCCGTCTGCAAAGATCAGGTATTCGACGTTGCTGACATGGGTGACCTGCGTGATGACATCGTAGGTCGGCGGCTCCTCGGGATAGCGCTGATAGACGTGATAGCCGAAATTGACGTCATAGGACCCGGCCGTAGTTCCGGGCGTAATGGACATGACGTTCGACAGATTGCCATAGAAAAACGTCACGGAATCCAGATCTCCGCCGCCACCATCGATGGTGTCCGAGGTGAAGATGTTCCTCATGTAGAAATAGTCCTGTCCGGCGCCTCCGACCATGGACGAGGCATGACCGCCGGTGTCGTTCATGAAGGAGCTGCCATCGTCGCCGCCGATCATCGTGGTGATGCCGTAGCCATACCCTGCCTTGAACAGGTCGTGACCGCTGCCACCATACAGCGTGTCGTTGCCGAAGCCGGCGAACAGCTTGTCATCGCCATCGCCCCCTTGGATGACGGTGCCATGGCTCGCATCACTGCCTGAATAGATGACATCATCGCCCGCACCGCCGTCGAGCAGTGCCGTCGCCACGCCACCGACCAGAAGATCGGAATCGGCGCCGCCATACAACGAGTCCGCTCCGGCTCCGGCATAGAGCGAATCATTGCCGGCATCGCCATAGAGCCGCGCAGCGTGATTGGCCGCGGAGTTTGAATAGATCGCGTCGTTGCCGGCGCCGCCATGGAGCGTGCTGTCGCCACCTCCTCCGACGACGAAGTCATTGTCATCACCGCCATCGGCATATTGGGGGGCTGCGCCGAGAACCAGCGTATCGGTTCCGGAGCCGCCGTAGAGCGTATCCTGCCCCGCGCCGGCATAGAGCTGATCGTTGCCAGCCCCGCCATCGAGCACGTTGGCATGGGTCCCGTCGCTGCCGGAGATGAGGATGTCATTGTCGTTGCCGCCCCTCAGATCGGATGCTGTTCCGCCATAAAGGGTATCGTCTCCATCCCCGCCCGAAAGCGTATCAGCTCCCAAGCCGAACAGGAGATCGTAGCCCGCGCCGCCGTCGAGAAGACTGGCGCCGGAGGCCTGATCCACGAGAACGTCATTGCCTGCTCCGCTCGCCAGGGTATCGGCGCCAGAACCGGCATAGATCGTGTCGTTGCCTGATCCCGTCAGAACGGTGACGTTTGCAGGGTCGTTGACATAGACCTGATTGTTGCCGTTGCCGGTCGCGACCAGCACCGGAGTGGAGCCGTTGACCGACAGGACGACGTTGGAGGCGACGTTTGCGACGATCACCTTGAGGTTGGCACCGACAGTGACCGCGTTGGTGGCATCGGTCTCGATCAGGATATTGGCGGCCGGATCCGGCACCGAAATGAGCGCCCCGAACTCCGCCGGGATCGCGACGCCGTTGTCCGGCGATGTGTAGGCCGTTCGTCCGATCAGGTAGGACACGACCTGCTGGCGCAGCGCAGGGTCGATCGGCGAAAGCGCAAGCAGCAAATTCGTCTGGTTCAAATTGATGATCGTCATGCATCGTCCCCGTGCAAAACGAATATGAATATGACCTGATGATCTCCGGCAGATCGAAAAAAATCAACCCTTGGATGTCGCGAATCTCGTCACACAACGAGAGGATTCAGGGGCCATTGCGGCCGAGTGATTTGAGAATCGACAAGAACAAAGCGCTGCGCGCGGCGCCCTGAAAAACGAAGCTCGCTGCAGCGCGCGCGGCAGATCGAGGCGTTGGCCGCACGTCAAAGAGCGACAGCTACAAACAAAGACGCCGCCTCGGCAAAGCCGGGCGGCGTCTTGTCAGCTGGTGATCGGACCAGATCAGAGCTTGGTGTAGTTGCCGTCGTTGAAGATCAGGTACTCGATATTGCTCACCTGCACGACCTGGCCATTGCTGAACGTCACGTCGAGTGCGCCAGGTGTCGTCCCGCTGGCGGTGATGCCGCTCACGTCGGTCGAGGCGTGATCGAGGAACGTCACCGAGTCCAGATTGCCTGCGCCACCGTCGATGGTGTCGCTGCTGGTGGCATTATTGAGATAGAAGTAGTCCTGGCCGGCACCGCCAACCATCGACGCAGTACCCGTCGACGAACCGATGAACGAGCTGCCGTCATCACCACCGATGAGCGTCTGCGTCCCCGAGCCGGCGACGAGCAGATCGTTGCCGGAGCCGCCGTACAGCGTATCGTTGCCGGCGCCGCCATAGAGCGAGTCATTGCCCGTGCCGCCATAGAGGCTCGTTGCATGTGAGGCATCGCTGGACGAGTACAGCGTGTCGTTGTCCGCGCCGCCGTCGATGACCGCGGTGCTGGCACCGCCGACGAGGAGGTCGTTGCCGGCGCCGCCATACAGCGTATCGGCCCCGCTGCCGCCGTACAGCGTATCGTTGCCGGCATCGCCAAACAGCTGCGTGCCATGCGACGCATCACTGTAGGAATACAGCGTGTCGTTATCGTCACCACCATGCAACGCGTTGGTCGCGGCGCCGCCGACCAGCAGGTCGTTGCCCGCACCACCGAACAGGAGATCCGAACCGTCGCCCGCATAGAGCGAGTCGTTGCCGGCATCACCCGAGAGGTAGCTGGCGTGGGTTGCCGCGGAATTCGAGTAGATGATGTCGTTGCCGTTGCCGCCATACAGCGAGTCGTAGCCGGCTACGTTTCCAAGGATGATGTCGTTGTCGTCGCCGCCATCGAGATACTGATTGCCGGTTCCGGCGGTCAGCGTGTCAGCACCAGCACCGCCGTACAGGCTGTCGCTGCCCGCCGCACCGAACAGCTGGTCGTTTCCGCCGTCGCCATACAGGATGCTCGCCGTGTGCGAGTTGCTGCCGGAAATCAGAACATCGGCGTCGTCGCCGCCATGCAGCTCGGAGCTCGTGCCGCCGTAGAGCGTGTCGTTGCCGGAGCCGCCGAACAATGTATCGGCACCGAAGCCGTAGAGGTAGTCATTGCCCGAACCGGCGCTCAGCGTGCTCGTGCCGGACACTTGGTCGACGAGCACGTCATTGCCGGAGCCGCTCTCGATCGAATCCGATCCCGCACCGGCGTAGATCGTATCGTTTCCGCCACCGGTCAGCACCGTGACGTTGGCGCTGTCGTTGATGTAGATCTGATCGGAGCCGCCGCCGGTCGCAACGAGAACCGGGTTGCTGCCATTCACGACCAGGACGGAGTCATCCGGCGTATCGACGATGATCGCCTTCAATGCTGCATCGGTCGTGACGGTATTGTTCGCATTTTGCTCGATCAGAACATTCGCGCTCGGATCGGGCGATCCAATGCCAACGCCAACCTGAACGGGGATCCCCGCGCCGTTATCCGGGCTCGTGTACGCAGTCTTCCCGACCAGATAATCGATGATCTGCTGCTGCAGGGTGGGGTCGAAATTGGCTGAAATTGCCGCCTTCAGGTCCGTCTGGTCGAGATTATAAGTGGCCATCGAGATCCGCCCCTGTTCCAAAAACTACCGTCAAAAGACCGCGCGTGCGCAAGCAACCGATTCGTCAACGTGAATGCTGCACAGCACACAAGACCGCGCACGTTAACAACTTGTTAGCCGCATTGTTAAATCGCCGACACCCCCGAGTCAACCAGCAATGTTCTGTTAATATTGATATGTGTGGGATTTGACTGAGCAAATTCGCTTTCTGCTCGGGAACCGGACGACACGGACTCCGCCGGAAATGTTAGCTGCGACGCAAAAATGACTTGTTTTTTGAGGGGTTAGCGCGAAATGTGAGACCGGTTTTTGGCCAGAAGCGACTCCGGATTGGGCAAGCCCGTCGATTGTGCAGCAAACCCCTCGGATCCCAGCGCGACGGCCGCAATCATTGCAACCAAAAGACGCAATCCATCCAAAAACAGCCATACTTCCAGCGATTTCGATGAATATTGATCCGCGCGGGCTCCTGCCGGAATGTTAATTATAACATTTGTGGGGCGGACCCGGCCAATGGGCGCACGCAGTGATGCGCAGGCGATGACGCGACGCAACCTAGCCCGAGGCCTGGGCGCGCCGATAGATCGCCTCGAGCTGTCGAAGATTCACGCGCGGCGTATAGAGGTTCAGGTAGGTCTGCCGGGCGGCGCGCCCGCAACGCTGGACCAGGGCATCGTCGCCGGCGAGCATCGTCATCTTCGCGGCCAGAGCGGCAATGTCGCCGGGCGTCACCACGGCGCCGGTCTCATCATCCCTGATGATTTCGGCCAGCGCCCCGAGGCGCGATGCGATCACCGGCGTGCCGCGCGCAAACGCTTCGACCACCACCATCGGGAAGCCCTCATACCAGCGCGACGGCACCACCAGGGCCCGCGCGCTGGACATTTCGCGCAAGACATCGACACGCGGAATCTCGCCGAGAAATTTTACATTCGGTCCGGCTTCGCGGCGCAGCCGATCGTTCTCCGGCCCGTCGCCTGCGATTCGCAGCGGCACGTTGGCGAGCGCAGCGGCGCGAAGCAGGTCGTGAACACCTTTTTCGGGGCTGAGCCTGCCGACAAACAAGATGCCCTCGCGCCGCGCCATCCAATCCGGCTCGCCGGGATCGGGGAGAAAGTTGGGCTTCACGTCGATGCGTTCGGCGTCGAAGCCCGAGCTGGCAAAGAGATCGCGCGCGAACTGCGTCAATGCGATCAGTCGAAGGCCCGGCCGGGTCCAGGTGCCGCGCCGCTGGTGACTGGTGATCATGCAGGCCGACGCGGCCGAGCCCACCAGCGAATTGCGGTAGCACCGGTGAACGATGCCCCTGATCTGATTTCCTGCATCGAGGCAGTCATGGCAGATGCGCCCGTCCCGCAGCAGCATGCCGCCGGAGCAGATCGTTCTGTAGTTGTGCAGCGTCGCGACGGCGGGCACGCCGAATTGACGACAGACATCGAAGATGGCCGGCGACAGCCGCGGAAAGAAATTGTGGACGTGAACCACATCGGGCTGATGGCAGCGCAGCGCATCGCCGATGACCCGTCGACCGAAGCGGCTATCGACCACCGACAGCGTGGCGGCGACGCGCGACGATAGCGAGTTGATCGCGTCATTGCTCACGGTCAACGTCTCGACTTGATGGCCTGCCTCGCGCAGCAGCGTCGTTTCCGCCTCGAACACGACGTCCTCTCCGCCGCGCCCCTGATACCGGTTGTGGGCGATGAGGATCTTCATGGCTCGCCCAGCGCTGACGACCAGATCAGCTCGGTGACGAGGCTTGCCCCGGCCCGCAGCACGCCGGAGCCGATCAGCGTTGTCGAGGGACGCTTGTGTCCGAACGACGGCGAATACCAGCCGGCGGGCAGCGCCTCGTCGCCGTGGTGGCCCTGCCAGGTGAGCTGCGACGGCAGCGCAAGCTCGCCTCGCCCGCCCGGCCAGGCGAGCCTCGCCCGGTCGCCGACGAGCTCGCAGGCGACATCGGGCCCCAGGTGCCAGCACAGCTTCACGGGAACCGGCACATCGCCACTGTCCAGGAGTGTATCCGTCACCACGAGCTTGGTGTCGTTGCGCAGCAGACGTGCGCTGCGGCGATGAACGAGGTTCGGGTAGCCGGCATGCTCCGCCATCCAGCTCGCATCGGCGGCCTCGTCGTCCAGTCCCTCCACGGCGAGCAGCCGGCTGCGCGCATGCTGCGTCCAGAGAAACGGACCGCCGGAGCTCGACTGGTCGTGCCCGAACGCCTGCAGCGTGTTGTGCCCCAGGGTCGATCGGAAGTAGTCACGCCAGCGCGGCTCGGAATGATAGCAATAGGTGCCCGGATCCGCGAGGATCTCGACGCCGGCGATCCGGCACTCGATCGACAGCGCGTCGGCATGGGCATGTGCCGCGATGCGCCCGAAACCATGCGGACCATGGTCGCAGCGCGCCCAGAACGCGCTCAGGCTGCAGACCAGGTAGGCCTGGCCGGCCTCCGGAAAAAGCCGCCGTGCGCGCCCGGCTGCGTTGGACTCGCGTTGCCGACACGGCACATCATGCGCCAGCAGCACGCTCCTGACATCGGATGACGTCTGCGCCGGCCACCACGCCGGCCGGCCGAACAGGCGCGCGCCGGTCGCGAGCAGGCTGCGCCAGCGATTGCTGTCGGGATCATCGATGAGAAGGCCGATGCCTTCATCGCTGTCGCCCTGGCGCGGCGGGTGCCCGGCCTCGTCGAGGACGCTCGCAACGGCGTCGGTCATCCGCTCGATCACCTGCCACACCGAGGGTGCCAGCGCACAGCCCGCGGCGTCGCCCTGGACCGCCGCGATCAGCAGCAGCTCGAGAACGAACCCGTGATAGTCTGACGCCAGCTCGCGATTCATGCCGCATGGGAATGTCTGCGCGACGGCCTCCCGGGCCAACGTCTCGGCTGCCGCCGTCCGCCAGCGCGCGCTCTGCCGGAACATCGGAAACGCACAGCTGGCGACGAACTGGCCGGCGGCTTCCGCGATCAGATGATTGTTGGCCGACGAGCCGCGGCTCGGAAAGCGCGACAGCCAGAGTTGATGAGCATACAGCTGATCGACGAAGGCGGCATTGTCCTCGAACAGATCGCTGACCTCGGGCCACGCGGCGAGCAGCTGGCGGATCCAGACCATGGCGATCAGGCGGAGCCCGATTTCGATGCCGCTGATCCAATGCGGCCCATGCAGGAAGGGATTCTGCTGCCACCAGCTCCGCAGATGTCCTGCGACCCGCGTTGCGTATCGCTCGTCGCCAGTGAGGAAGTAGGCGGCTGCCAGCACCGTCAGATGGTGAAAGCGCGACGGCTCCCAGATGAACTTGATATCGCCGCAGCGCGCCGCATCGCGATAGGCGATCGCGAACGTATAGTCTGACGACGGCGCGCGCAGCCCGCTGTGTGCGTCCACGAACCAGTCCGGATCCTCACCGAGCGCCGGGTGCTGCGCGCCGAAGATCGTCCATTGGCCCGCGAGGATGCGATCCGCGCACTGCCGCAGACTGTCAGCGGCCTCCGCGGGGACGGCGGACGGAGCGGGCATCGCCTTGAGTCGAACCCGGTTCGGCTGAGCGTGTTGCTGCGCAAGGCGCGAGATGTCCGGCGGTGTCAGGCGCCATTGCAGGCGCAGGAGCTGATCCTGCACACGGCCGACCAGCTCGGACGGCTCCATGCGCATGAGCCGTCGGAGATACCAGCCGGGGTTCATGGGATCGCAGACGCCGTGCGCTCGCTGTCGTCCTGCGACAGCACAGCCGACCAGAGATCGACGGCGAGACCGGAGGCTGCGCTCTCCTGGACTGCCAGCGTGGCACGGGTCGTCGCCAACAATGACCGCAGCGGAATCGGCATCGGGGCGCCCGAGCGAACGCTGTCGACGAAGGCGGCCAGCATCGGCCCCTGCCCCTTGTCCAGCGCGCCTTTTTTCGCCAGGCGGCTTCCCTTGCGCCAGCTCTCGTAGCGGGAGAAGTTGTCGAACCTGACGAAGCCCGCGGGCCCCGAAGCCTCGAGCAGCTCCTTCGGCACCCGCGAGTCGCCGCCGGTCAGGTAGCTCAGCGTCGCGATCGATCCGTCGGCGAAGCCGAGGGTGGCCACCAGATTATCGATGTCCTGGCCCGCCGCCGACGCCGTGACGCGGACCGGCTCGGATCCGATCCACCAGCTCAGCGCGTCGATGAAGTGGCCGCCCTCCCCGGCAAAGCGGCTTCCCTCGGTTTCCGCCTGCGCATACCAGGACGTCTTCTCCAGCGGCCCGGCAACGACGCGGTATTGCACGACTTGCGCAGCGGGACAGGAGAAGGCGTCGCGGGCCGCAGCGAGCAGCGGCGAGAAGCGCCGGTTGAAGCCGACCATCAGGCGATCATTGCCGGTCTGGTGAACGGCCTCGACGATGCGAGCGAGCGAGGCGCCATCGAGCGCCAGCGGCTTCTCGACGAACACGGCCTTGCCGGCGCGAAGCGCTTGCACCGCCAGATCGGCGTGCGAGGCATGACGCGTGGCAATCAGGACAGCATCGATGTCGTCGGCCTCGAGCACGCTCGCCGCGCTGGTCGAGGCGCGGGCAAAGCCGAACTTCCGGGCCGCGGTGGCGCCGCTGAGGCCGGTGTTGGTCACGACCTCGACCAGATCGACACGATCATTGGCAACCAGTTGCGGCAGCAGCATGCTGGAGGCATAGGCCCCGGCCCCGATCACGCCGAGCCGGACCCGATCCTTGGTCAGGACGGCCCGCGGACGATACGCAATGCGGTCCGACCGCTCGGCATCGGCAGGATATGAGAACAGCACGCCAAGGCTTTCAGCACTGCCCTGGCTCAGGCGCTCGTACGCGGAGACGGCGCCATCGAAAGCCACGACGTCGGTGACGAGCGACGTGAAGTCCAGCTGCCCGTCGGCGAGCAGAGCGACGATCGCCTCCATGTTGCGCCGCTCGGTCCAGCGCACCTGTCCGATCGGATAGTCGATGCCGCCCTCCTCATAGAGCGGGTCGTAGCGGCCCGGCCCGTAGGAGCGCGAGAAGCGGACGTCGAGCTCCTTGTCGTAGAAGTCGTTCCACGGCAGGTTGAGCGTGCATTTGCCGATGTCGACGATGCGGCCGCGGTCACGCAGCAGATCGGCCGCGCGCCTCGCCAGATCGGGGTCGTTGCTGCCCGCCGTGATGAAGACGCAGTCGACGCCGTGGCCCGCGGTCAATTGCGCGACCCTGCTGGAGAAGTCCTCGGCGCCGTCATCGGACGCGACGGCACAAAACGCCGCGCCTGCCGCCTCCGCAAGCCGGCAACGCTGCTCCAATCGATCCAGGCCGACCGCGCGCACGCCGGCGCTGCGCAGCAGCCGCACGAGAATCTGCCCGATCAGGCCGAGGCCGATGACGCAGACCGTCTCGCCCAGGCGCGTCTCCGACTGGCGCATCGCCTGCAGCGCGATCGCAGCGATCGTCGTGAAAGCCGCCTGATCCAGCGGCGCGCCATCGGGAAGCGGCACGCAGAGATTGACCGGAACCCAATTGTATTCGGCGTGGGTGGCGTATTGATTGCCGGCACAGCAGACGCGCTGGCCGACATGGAAGCCGCTGACGCCCTCGCCGATCTCGACCACGGTGCCCGAGCTGGAATAGCCGAGCGGGGTGAATGAATCGAGCTTGTTCATGACCTTGTTGTAGGTCGCAAGCAGTCCCTGCTGGCGCACCGACCGCACCACCTTGGCGACCTGATCCGGCCGTGCCCGCGCCTTGCCGAGCAGCGACAGGCGGCCCTCGGAAAATTTCATCAGCTCGGTGCCGGTCGAGACGGCCGAGAACGCCGTGCGCACCACGACGCCGCCAGCCCGGCAGCGCGGCGCGGGCACGTCGATCAATTTGAGCTCGCCGGTCTTATAGTTCTGTGCGATCTGCTTCACGGTCTGCTCGATGTCCGGTCAACGGCGCCTTCTAGCGCGCCGGCTCGCTTCATAGAAGAAAAGACAAGCTCGATGGTTAGTTTTGCTGCTCACCGGGTTCCGATTCGGTGAGCAGGACCGGCCGCGGTCCGACCTCCAGCCGGCCGTCGACAATCACGCTCTTGCGGCCATCGAGGTCCTGGCGGCGCCGGTAATTGCGGCCGGCCTGGTAGGTCGAGCTGCCGGCCGCGCTCCATACGACCTGGCCGCTCCGGCCGTCGGGCAGGGTCAGTTCCAGCCGCCACAGCGAACGGCCGAGACGCGACAGCGTCTGCACTCGGGCACCATCGAGCCATTGGCGGACGGTCCGGAAGGCGACGCCGGAGGCCAGCAGTCCGGAGGCTGAATCCCACAGGCGTCCGAAATCGGAGCCGCCGCCATCGATCTCATACCAATAGGAGCGATCGACTCCCACCGCCCATTTCATCAGATAAGAGCGCGCGAGATAGGCCGCCTGATTGTCGTCCTTGAGCGGCCAGCCGGCCTCCGTGTCCCACATCGGCTTGCCCTGCAAACCCTGCGCGGCCAGCATGGCCTTGAAGCGCTGAATGACCGGCAGCACCGCTTCCGGATCGCTCACATAGCCATGGAACGCAAACACGTCGGCATATCGGCCTCCCCCCTTGTCGAGGAACGCCGATTGCCAGCGGTAGCCTTCGGCGGTGCCGTTCGACGATGGCGTCAAGACGATCAGCGTCGGATCGATCGACTTGATGATCTCGTAGGCCCGCTGCTGCAGCCTGACCATCGTCTCGACGTCGCCGGAATAGTATTTGGGATCCTCCGGCTCGTTCCAGATCTCCCAATACCGGATCCGCCCCGCCGCCCGCGTCACCGCCGCGCGCACCCAATCCTCCCAGACGCCGAGGTCGGCCGGCGGCGAACTGGCGCCAGGGCTGAAGGCCGGCAGCGCATCCCTCGACGCCGCCGCCCAGCGCGGCGTGTAGGCCAGATTGAACACGACATCGAGACGGCGCTGCTCGGCATCCTGAAGGATGCGATCGAAGCGCGTCCAGTTATAGACGCCGGGCGCCGGATTGACCTGCGCCCAATAGATCGCGCCCCACAGCCGAACGGTGCTGAAGTCGAGCGGGGCCCAGGGACGCGGCAGGCCGATTGCGTTCACCGTCATGCCGAAATAGCTCGAAGGGACCGGCGTCCGCGCCCGCTCCGCCGGAGCCGCCATCGCTTCGACGCCCGACGGCCTGGAGACCAGGTACGCTGCAGCAGCAGCACAGCCCAGAACGAGCAGCACCAGCGACACACGGAGCTTGCGGCGGGTGCCGCGCGGAACGGCCTTCATCTCACCGGCCCTCAAAATCGCTGTCCTTGTAATACCTTAACACCGGCCCGGCACGGCTCTTAACATAGATCGCGTTGAGCGTTGGACAAAGTTCGGCCTTCTTGTTAACGCTCGGACGTTAATATCACGCAAGCCGGTTCCTCTTGCCTAGACGCCTCATGCTGCATTCAAAGCCCCCGCGGCGCATTCTGATGATCGTCGAGAATCTGCCGGTCCCGTTCGATCGGCGCGTCTGGTGTGAGGCGACGTCGCTCAGGAAGGCCGGTTACGAGGTCGCGGTCATCTGCCCGAAAGGGCGTGGACATGACGCGTCCTATGAGCTGCTGGAAGATATTCACATCTACCGCCATCCGCTTCCGGTCGAAGCACGCGGCATTGCGGCCTATTTCATCGAATATCCGACGGCGCTGTTCTGGGAGCTGCTGCTCGCCGTCAAGGTCGCCTGGAAGCACGGCTTCGACGCGATCCACGCCTGCAACCCGCCCGATCTGATCTTCCTGCTCGGCATCCTGTTCAAGCTGTTCGGCCGCAAGCGGTTCATCTTCGATCATCACGACGTCAATCCGGAACTGTACGAAGCCAAGTTCGGGCGCAAGGACGTGTTCTGGAAGCTGCTGCGTCTGGTCGAATTCCTCACCTTCAAGACGGCCGACATCTCGATTGCGACCAACGAATCATACCGGGACATCGCGCTCGGCCGCGGCGGCATGCCTGCGGACCGCGTCTTCATCGTCCGGTCGGGCCCGAACCTGCAGCGTGTCCGTCCGCGTCCGGCCGATCCGGCGTGGCGGAACGGCCGCCGCTTCAGCGTCGGCTATATCGGTGTGATCGGCGAATCCGAGGGTCTGGACCTGCTCCTGCAGTCCATCGATCACATCGTTCACCAGCTCGGGCGAACGGACATCCAGTTCAACATCGCAGGCACCGGTCCGGCGTGGAACGCCATCGTGAAGCTGAGCGAGGCGATGAACCTCTCCGACTTCGTCACGTTCACCGGCTCGATCGGCGACGAAGCCTTGTTCACGATGCTCTCCACCGCCGACCTTTGCGTGAACCCGGACCGGGTGACGCCGATGAACGACATCTCCACGATGAACAAGATCATGGAGTACATGGCGCTCGGCAAGCCGATCGTCCAATACGATGTCCGCGAAGGACGCCGCTCGGCGCTCGATGCCTCGCTCTACGCCGTGAAGAACGATCCGATCGACTTCTCGAACAAGATCATCGAACTGATCGACGCCCCTGAGCAGCGGGAGGCCATGGGCCAATACGGACGACAGCGGCTGGAAAAATCGCTGTCCTGGGATCACGAAGAACCGAAGCTGCTGGCCGCTTACGAGGCGCTGTTCTCGCAGACGCCCGGGCGTTCTCCCGTCGCGGTCGAGCCGACACGCGCCGTGCGCCCATCGAGCCCGCGATCGATTTGAACTGCGTCGATCGGCCGGCGCGCGTTCGGCCGTTTACCGATCTGGAATGATTTCCACCGATTTGCGGGACCTGTGATATCAGCGGTCTCACATTTGATCCCTTTGCCGCCGGGCGACACGTCCAGGAGGCTGTGAAAACATTACGATGAACATCAGCATCTTCGGCCTCGGCTATGTGGGAACCGTCTGCGCGGCCTGTCTGGCAGAACTGGGACATACCATCATCGGCGTCGACAAGGCCGGTGCCAAGGTCGAGCTGATCCGGACCGGCCAGTCCCCGGTCATCGAGCCCGGCATCTCCGAAAAGGTCGCAAAGGCCGTCGCGAACGGACGCCTGACCGCGTCGGCGGATGCCACGATGGCCATCGCTGCATCCGACATCTCGATGATCTGCGTGGGGACCCCCTCCGCGGCATCGGGCGACCTCGACCTGACCGCCATTCGTCAGGTCGCAGCCGAAATCGGTCGCGGCCTCAAGGACAAGCCAACGCCGCATCTGATCGTCATCAGGTCGACGGTGCTGCCGGGAACCTCGCAGAAGATCGTCGTGCCTCTTCTCGAGGAAGCCTCGGGCAAGAAGGCGGGGACGGACTTCGAGGTCAGCTTCAATCCCGAGTTCCTGCGGGAGGGATGCGCGATTGCCGACTTCAACACGCCGTCGAAGACGGTCGTCGGCGCCGACCGAAAGGAAACGGCCGAGCGCGTCCTGGCGCTTTACGATGAGCTCCCCGGCGCCAAGATCGCGACATCGATCGAAACCGCCGAGCTCGCCAAGTACATCGACAACAGCTGGCATGCCCTCAAGGTCGCGTTCGCCAACGAGGTCGGCGTGATCGCCAAGACGCTGGACATCGACAGCCGCGACGTGATCGATATCTTCCTGCAGGATACGCGTCTGAACATCTCGGCCGCCTATCTGCGACCTGGCTTCGCCTTCGGCGGCTCGTGTCTCCCAAAGGACGTCAAGGCGCTCAAGCATCTCGCGCAAAGTCATGGGCTGTCCGTGCCGGTGATCGAGAACGTCCTGCCGAGCAACGACATGGTGATGTCGCGCGGCGTCGACTGGATCCTGTCCCAGGCGGGCCGGAAGGTGGCGTTTCTCGGGATCAGCTTCAAGGCCGGCACTGACGATGTGCGCGAGAGCCCGTTCGTCCTTCTGGTCAACAGGCTGCTGAGCCAGGACCGCGAGGTCCGCGTCTACGATCCCAATGTGCGACTGTCGCAGCTGATCGGCGCCAACCGGGACTTCCTGATGCGCAACCGGCAGATTGCCGAGATCCTCGTCGACGACGTTGCCGAGGCGATAGGCTGGGCTGACATCATCGTGCTGACGACGAACGATCCGCGCTTCATCCAGGCCCTCAGCGGCACCCGCAGCGGCCAGACGATTCTGGAGCTGACCGAAGCCCGGCTTCCCGAAGATGTTCGCGCAACGGTGAAGGGCTTTCACTGGTGAACGCGCGCGGCCCGACAGACGAGGCGCGTCGTCGGCCAGCCATCGATTTCCACGACGACATCGCCACGCGCTGGGAAACCCTGCACCGCAGCCGCGCGTTCAAGGCGCGGACGGCCACGATGCTCGGCCTGTTGCCGCGGCAGGATCTCGCCGGCCAGCGCTGGCTCGATGCCGGATGCGGCACGGGGACATTGTCGCGTCTCCTGGCACAGCGCGGCTGCGTGGTGACCGGCGTCGACGCATCCGCCGAGATGATCGGCCTGGCGCGGCGCTTCCAGGCCGATACGGAGCAGCCTGCCGGACTGCGCTTCGACCAGATCGCCACGATCGAGTCCCTGCCGTTCTCCGACGGTTCATTCGACGGCGTTCTATGCGCCAGTGTCCTCGAATACGTCCCCGACGTCGCCGGTGCCTTGCGCGAAATCCATCGGGTGCTGCGTCCCGACGGACTGGTGCTGCTGTCGATTCCCAATCGCGCATCGTTGCTGCGGCAAGGCTTCAAGCTGGCCTTCGCTGCTTCATCAAGAATCGGGGCGCGGCCGGTCTTCCGCTACATGGCGGTCTCGAAATTCGAGGCCTCGGCAGACGCCGCGACACAGATGATGAAGGACATCGGATTTTCCGTGCTGGGCCTCAATTTCAGCGGCACTCCGCTGCCGGCCTTCCTCGATCACAGCCCGCTGTTCGGCACCTTGATCAACATTCTCGCGCGCCGCACCTGACGCGCGTCGGCGCTATGCCCTGATAGCCATCAGCGACTTCGTCAGCCCGAGATATCGCTCGCGGTAGATCCGGGCGTCCGGAAACATCTGCTGCAGCTCGTCGCCATCGAACAGGTACCAGTCCGGCGCCGTCTTCTTGAACCAGAACCGATTGAACAGATCGATCACGGCGATCTGCGACCGGCGAGGCAGGACAACGATCAGCCCCGGCAGCCAGGTGTGGCTCTCGATCGGAAAATAGCGATACGGCGTCTGGACATAGAACGATCGCGCGACCCTCGATACTTCATTGGCAAATCGCAATTGATGCGCGCGCGCGACGTCGTGAAACTGCTGATCATCGGTGATCTTGACGACCTGCTGCTTTGGTCCGGTGACATGCTCGATCACCGACGAGCAGAAGCAGAAGTCGAATTCCTGATCGGAGAATGGAAGGCGCGCGGTCTCCTCGAGAAGAACCGTCTTGAACCCATAGCGCTGCCGGGCCACCGCAAGATCCGTCGCCGAGATGTCGCAGACGGTGATGTTCTTGTGCTCGGGAAGAATCTCACGGATGTGACGGCCCGTTCCGCCGCCGAGGTCGAGAACGCTGGCGCCGCGCGGGATGTCGACCGTCTGCACGAGGAAGTCCCCGCGACGGCGGCGCGCCGCAGCGGAAAATCGAGCTTGCAATCTGTCCAACAAGATCAGACCTCCGGCTAACGCCAAGTTCGGCATGGCAATGTGGAACGGCCGGGATCGGCCTATCCCCGGCCACTCATTTGACCGCTTCGAAAAAGATCGACTCGTCGGGCCTGTTGTCGAGCAGCTCGAGATCCGGGCAACGCCCCTGCCGATAACCACACGCTTCGGTCTGCGAGAAGCCGGCCTCACGAAACAGCGTCGCAAGCGATTCGCGCGTGAACCCCCAATGATGCGCGAAGGCCACGTCCCGGCGCGTGGTGACTTCGAACATCCCCTGCAGAAAAGCCTGCGGACGCGCGGCATCATAGAGAGCCACGATGCGTTCGACATCGGGAACGACGACCCGGCACACCCCGCCGGGAACGAGCACGCGATGCGCCTCGCGGACCAGGCGTTCGATCTCGTCGGGAAACAGATGCTCGAACACGTGCGCGCTGAAGATCGCCGACGTGCTTGCATCCGCGAACGGCAGCGGCTTCGTCAGGTTCACGTAGCGCAGCATGGCGAACTTGCCGCTGCGATGCTCCGCGTAGCGGCTGTCGCCGATCAAGCCGAGAGCGTGAAGCACGGTCGCAGCGAAGGGAATGCGGGCGATCCAGAGATGCGGCGTGATGTCGGTATTGATCCAGCCCTCAATGCCGCAATTGAAGGCTCCGATATGGAGCTTTGCGTTGGATGGCATCACCGACGTCCCCGTCATTGGCAAGGTGGGATCAGTCCTCACGACAGCCTCCAGTTCGTACGGAGGGATACGGCGACCGACGCGGCGCTCGATACGACCATGCCGACGATCGCTCCGGGAAATCCCCACAGCCAGACCGCCGCGGGCAACGCGCAGCACAGCGACACCAGGCCCGCCAGCCGGCTCAGCAGGAACCTTTGCGGCTTGCCGACGGCGAACAGTGGCAATGCGAGCCCCAGCCATATAGAATCGAGCATCATCGCCAGCGCCATCAAAGCCAGATTCGCCGATCCAAGCTGATAGGACTTGGTGCCGACCATCATCGACAGCGCCGCTTCGCCGCCCAGGGTCACCACCGCGCCATAGACGATCGAGACCGAGCCCAGCAGCACCACGCAGTCACGCGCAGCCGCCCGGATCGCCGAACGCGAGCCCGCGCGCAGCTTCTCTGCGATCTCGGGCAGGCGAACGGAGACGATCGTCTGATTGAACTGGCTGAGCGGAGCGAAGATCAGGAGCAGGATACGAAGTGTTGCGCCGGCCTCCAGGCCGAGCAGGACACTGCAGAAAGGGATCAGTCCGATGCTTCCGATCCAGTAGGTGAGCGACGTCGCGATGAACCAGCGGCCGCTGCGCAGCAGCCTGGTCATGGCCGTGGTGAACATCTTCCGCCGCGACCGCGCGAGATCCCCCGGTCGCAGCAGCACGAGAGCGCCAGCGACGGCCGCGGAGACCGCGATGCACGACATGGCTGCAGCCGGGCCGGCCTCGCCTGTCCTGATCATCACGACCGTCGAGATCAAGAGCCCGAGGCAATAGGCCAGCGAGGAAACCGCCGCACGGATCGGCTTGCCATCCAGATAGGCGATGCGCCGATAGACGCTCTGCATCCGGATCGCGGGAACAGCGAGGCCCGTCGCAGCGCCTAGCAGGCCCGATTCCATCGAGAGACCCGCGCCGATGGCGCCGGCCAGCATGATTCCCAGTCCAATCAAGCCGGACACGGCAAGCGCCGACAGATAGATGCCGAACCGCAGCTGCGGCCAAAGGCGCCTGGGGATGCGCTGGGCCGCGGCCGGCAGGCCGTCGTCGAACAGGCCGCGGAGGAACACGGATTCGATCAGGATCGAGAACGACCACGCGACGCTGAACCTGCCGAACGCCTGAACGTCGAGCACATTGGCCAGCACCAGCGTCAAGGCGAAGGCAGAGCCGCTTAACAGCGCCTGATCGACCAGGCCGAGACCGAAATTGCTTGCTCCCGCCTGAACCAGCCGGTCGACCAGACGCACGCCCCGGGGACACGGGGCGCTCTCCTGCACGCGAAGATCCTTCACGACGTCAGCGGCTGGCGATGCCCTGCGGCCTGCAGCATCCCGCATCATGTCCGCAGATCTCTCAGGCTCAGCCGGCTCAAAGCCATGGTCGATCGTCCGAGCTGCGCTTCCGGACCGAAATAGCACCAGAACACCAACACACATCCGAAATAGTTGTGCAGCAGCTGGCTGCTGTCGTTGAGCGAGGTGATGATGATGAAGATCAGGATGGCAAAGGGCGCGAGCCAGAACATGCCGGAGGCCCGGAACGCAAAGGCGATCACATTCCAAACGGCGGCGACGACCAGCAGCAGATAGAGGCCTCCGCCGAGGAGCCCGAATTGCAGCAGCGCATCGAGATAGGAGTTCTCGAATGAGCCGAACTCGGTGTTCCATGGCGCCATGCGCGTCAGCTCGGCCGACGGTGCATTGTCCAGGCCGTTGAAGAAGCCGGAGAAGCCATAGCCGAGCCACGGATGCTGCCAGAAGAAGTGCGGCCACACGGACCAGAGAAACGATCGGCCGGTCAGGTTGGCGGTCCGCCCGACGAGACCATAGAGCCATTCGGTGGGAACGGCGAGGATGGCCAAGCCGGCGAAGCCCAGCAACAGCCAATAGAACGCAGCCAGATCGCGTCGGCCGATCACGATCAGGGCAAGTCCGAAAGTCACCGCGAGCGTCGCGAGCAGGCTGACCAGGGGACCGGCAGCGCCGGTCGCAGCGAGCGCCAGCATGTGACAGGCCGCAACGCCGCCCGACAATCTGCGTTGCGATCGCCGGCCGGCCAGAGCGCGGACCAGCGAGACGATCACCATCAGGCCGAAGAACGCGCCAGCGAGGTTCTTGTGACCGAAGATGCCGGCATAGGCCTCGGTCCCCAGGATCGTCACCCGATGAAGCGCGTCGTAGGAAAAGTCCGCGCCGATGATCGGAAGCAGCAGGACGTGCACGACGAGAGTGACAGCGCCGATCCGAAACAACGCCTCGACGAGCTCGTCGGCGGAGCAGGACACCGACAGAAAGGCACCAAACAGGACCGTCGCCAGATACATCGCGAATTTGACGTAGCCCGCATCCGCGCTCTCGCTGTGAAGCTGCGATGCCACCGCGAGGAGGATGAAGATCAGGAACAGATGGGAGCGAGAGAGCAGCAGGATGAAGCTGTGCGAATGACGCAGGATCTGCAGCAGCAGCAGCAGGTACAGCACCAGCCAGCAGCCGCGGAACAGCACGGATTCGCCGGCCCGCTCGGTGAACGAGATGCCCTCGATGTAGTTGAACAGGAAATAGATGCAGCCGAGCACCATCACCAGATAGGCATAGAGAAACACATCGACGCGGGCGAGCCATTTGGCGAGCATCAGCGGCCCCCCTCATGCGCCGCCGGGCCGAGAAGGCCCTCGGCGACCTGCATGAAGGCCGCCGCGGAGTGCCCGAGCGAGCGCTGCTGCATGGTCTCTCGTGCCCGCACCGACATCTGATCCCAGAGCGCCGGCGTCTCGAGCAGCAGACGCGCGGCATCGATCCACGGCTGTTCGGCGAGCGCGCGGACGAAGCCGTTCTCTCCGTCACGAACGAGATCACCGGCCGCTCCGACATGCGGCGAGACGATGCAGGGAACGCCGCACTGCATCGCTTCGTTGCAGACGAGCCCCCAGGGCTCGAGCAGGGACGGCAGCAGCAGCACGCGCACCTCGCTGTAAACCTCGGCCATCCTGTGCCACGGAATGTACGGATCGTGGCGGATCTCGATTCCAGCAGCACCCAGACGCGACAACATGCGCCGTTCGACCGGACCGGAGCCGACCACGCGAACCTTGAGACCCGGGACCGATCCCGACAGGCCGATCACGACCCGCTCGAAGAACGCCGCGTTCTTGGCATCGTCATTGATCCGGGCGCACCATAGCAGGCTGTAAGGCCTGCTCGACAGGGGGACAACCTCCGGCGGCGCGCCCCAGGCGGGGACCAGCGGCACCGTCGCAATCCGGTCCGCGGGGACCGACTGGCTGAGGAAATAGTCGCGGCCCTTCTCGCCGCAGCAGACGATGGTCCGGCAGCGCCGGAGCAGCCAGGGACGGACCAGACGGTGGTACGCCGTGTCAGGCATGGTCTCCCGCCATCCGTCGATCGTCAGCGCGAGAGGCCGCCCCCGCAGCTGCGCCCATACCGCGCCGGCGAGCATGGACGGATAGAACCCGTTGACGACCAGCGCCGCCGGGGCCAACGCGCTCAAGGCCCGGCCGACGCCGACATTGACATGGGTGTAGCGCGAGCGGCTGAGCGGAAGCGATATCCCGGCAACGGTTCGATGCGGATAATGCGGCTCGAAAGAGCCCGCCCATGAGCGATCCGCCTCCTGCTCCGTGCATGACAAGACGGCAAGATCCAGCCCCTGCGCGACAAGCTCGTTATAGAGCCTGTTGGTGTACGGGGTGATCATGTTGTTGAAGACGACGACGCGCCGGGACATCGATCATCCGCTCTGCGGCGGGTTACCGACGTCACACAGCGCAGCACAATGATAGGTGGCCAGCCGGGTGGCGACCGCAGGTCCCAGCGCGAGCAGGAGCTTGCGCAGGACGCTCTTGCCGAGGCCCTTCAATCTGGACGAATGGAAGGCGTGGACCGCGACGCTGTGATCGTAAGTGCCGAACCTGGCAACCTTCAGGTCGCAGGTCTCGATCAGCAGGCGGAAGGTGTCGGGCGTGTAGAAATTGATGTGACCGATATCGAGCGTGCTCTGCAGCGCCCGGTGGCTGGTGCGGGCATGCAGCTCGCAAGGCACCTCGACGACGACGAAGCTGCGCGCGACGCGGGCGAGCTCCCGAAGCAGCCGTCGAGGTTCCGGCACGTGCTCCAGGACGTGGCTGGCATAGACGAGGTCGAACGAGCCGTCAGCAAAGGGCAACGTCACGCCGTCGTAGATGCCCCACGCGAATGCGGCCGCACCCGCCCCTTCCGTTTCCAGGTGGACGCGCGGATCGATGACATCGATGCCGGTGAACTCCCGGCCGATTCCCAGCGCCGAGAGGCGTGCCAGCACCGCGCCCGTGCCGCAACCGACCTCCAGCACGGTGGCAACGGCCGACGCGGCCGGCCCGATCAGATCCGCGATGTGATCGGCCTTGTCGATGGCACAGACGCGGCGCCATTCACGTTCATCGTCCGAATAGGCGCCTTCATAATAGGCGTTGTGATGGCCGACGCTGAAACCGGTAATCATCGCAAACCCATATCATCAGCAGCTTTTCGGCCAAGCCGTTAAATGCCGCATTGTTCGTTATTCCTTAACGTTCCACGGCAGGCGCGCTGATGTCCTGCCGTGGCGACGGCCTCAAATCCGTCGGCGATTGCGCCGTTCGACCGGAGCACGGCTGTCGAGATCGTAGCCGATGTCCGACATGGCCTTCACGAGAATACCGACGTTCCGCTCGGGGACGCCCGCCAGCCCCGCCATGAGGCGATCCCGCAGCCTCCAGCCCGGCCCTTTGAGCAGATCGATCGCCTCCGTGTAGAGCTCGGATTTGACGAGGCGGGCAAACTCGGCGATGGCGGCGTCAGCGAGATCCGGTGGCAGGCCTTCGAACATTGCCAGCGCCATCGCATTGCGCTTGACGGCGATCCACCCCTCGTTCGGACCCAGCCGATAGGACATCCGCAGCAGATCATAGTGATCGTCCCGCAGCCCCTCCCGGTTATTGCGCACCCAGAACAGCACCAGCCACAGATAGGAATCGGTCGGCGCGCAGCCGAGAGACTTGCGGATCGCCTGATCGAGCTCCGACAGCCGCCGGTCGAGCGTGTCGGTCGCCGACGACAGCGCATTCTCGGCGAGTCGCAGCCGAATGATCGCGACGCTCCGATCGACGACCGGAACGCAGTCGATGCGATCGCTGGCGCGCTGCAGCAGCGGCGCCAATGCGTCGAGATCGGCGTCGCTGACCTTGACGTTGCGCAGGATCAGGTCCTTGGCAGCCTCGAGCCGGCTTTGATCCTGAAAGACCGGCAGACAGCGAATCCCCCAGGCGACCGCGCTGAGCGCAATCAGGGCAATGCACGTCCGCAGCAGGACCGCGCCTGGCAGGAACACCGGACCTTGGCGGTCACTCCGTGTAGCCATAGCGGGAATAGTGGGAGTTATAATAATAGCCCTTGCCGCCATAGCCGCTGTAGCGGCTCATCGCCGCGATGTCGGCCTTGTTGAGCACGACACCGAGCAGGTTCTCGTTCACGGCGCGGGCGCTGCGCAGGGCCCGCTCGACCACCTGGACGTGAGTCTTGCCCCACTCGACGATGAAAATGAAGGAGTCCACGAAATGAGCCGTGGTCCTGACATCGACCACCGGGGTGAGCGGCGGGAAATCGACGATGATGTAGTCGAAGTCGCCCCGGACTGAATCGATCAGGTCCTTCATCTGATCGGACGCCAGGACGTCGTGCGAATGGGCGATGCGCGACTTGATCACGCCGGGCAGAAAGACGAGGCCGGTGGCGGGGTCGCGCCAGACTGTTTCCTGCAGCGACGACTGCTTCGAGAGCACGTCCAGAATTCCCCGCTCGGCGTTGGGAGACACCTTGCGGGTGAGCGACGGATTGCGCAGGTCGCAATCGATCAGCAGCACGCGCACGCCGCTCTGGGCGACGAGCTGGGCGAACACGAAGGCCAGCGTCGACTTGCCCTCGTTCGGCAGGGCCGAGGTCAGACCGAGAATCTTGGATGGTTTGGAGACGCCGAGATCGGCGCTGACCTTGATCGACCGGATCGCCTCCGAGAAGCGCGAGAAAGGCGAGTCGATGGCGGCCCACATCACCGGATCATCGCCCCGCGCGATCATGCGCGGCCCTCGCGGCACCAGATCCGGCGTTGCCGACGTTGCGCTGAGCTGGGCCGGCGGGACCCGGGGAACGACGGCGAGACAGTCGGTGTCGAGCACGGCCTCGACGCTTTCGCTCGTCCGGAACACGCGGTCGTAGAGATCCCTGAACAGGCCGGCGCCAAGACCGACCATCAGCCCGCCGACCAACGAGAAGGCCAGGACGACCAGGGTCTGAGGATGGCTCTTGCCGAGCGGCCGGGAGGCGCGCGTGATGACCCGGGCCTCCGTGATCGGAAACGACTGCTGCTGCACCGTTTCCATGTAGCGCTGCAGGAAGTTGTCGTAGAGCGAACGGAAGGTCTGAGCGGAGCTCTCCAGTTCGCGCAACTTGACCTGCGCCTGATTGGTCGATTGCGACTGCGAAACCGAGTCGCTCACCGCCCGTTCGATCTCGTTCTGCCTCTGGAGCGCGATGGCGTAGTCGCTCTTGTAGCTCTCGGCCAGTCGCTTCAGCTCCTCCATGATGGAGGTCTGGATCTCCCGCATCTGATTGCGCAGATTGACGGCCGCGAGATGGTTGTAGCCATAGCGCGCCGACCAATCCGCCTCACGATTGGCGAGTTCCAGATATTGCGAGCGCAGCTTCGTGACGACCTGGCTGTTGAGCGTATCAGCGACCGTCGCATCCGGCGCGCCGCCTTTGACGACGGCCTCGATGCGGTCGAGCCTGGCCTTCGCGTCGGCGACCTGGGACTTCACGGTGACCAGCTGGGTGTTGAGCTCTCCCAACTGCTGCTCGTTCATGAGCTTGCCGTTGGCGGCGGTCACGATGTTGTTCGACTTCTTGTACTCGAGCACGGTCCGCTCGGCGTCGGACGCCTGCGATCTCAGCTCCTGGATCCGGTCCTGCAGCCAGACGCTGGCGCGGCGTGTCGCCTGGTACTTCGAATCGAGCTGATCGACGATGTAGGCGTCGGCGACGGCGTTGGCGATCTTGGCCGCTTTTTCCGCATCGAGCGAACGGAAGCTGATCTCGATGACATAGGTCATGCCGCGGCGGCGGATATCGAGCTGGCGCTGGAACACGCGGACGGCGCGCCTCGTCATCTCGAATTCGTAGTGCGGCGAGTTGCTCCCGAACATGCCGCCGACGAAGTCCACGAGTGCGCCGACGGCACCGGCATTCGAGCCGATGAATTCGGGATCCTCGATCAGCTTCAGGTCGCGAATGACCGAAAGGGCGACGTTCTCCGATTTGAGGATTTCGACCTGGCTTTCGACTGCCGTCGAATCCACGGGGATGTCGTTCATCACCGATTGCTGCTGGAAGACCTGGAACTTCCGCGTATCGATGATCAAGGTGGCGAGCGCGGTGTAGCTCGGGGCGGCCGTCAGCACATAGGCCAAGCCGGCCAGCAGGCAGATCGCCGCCGCGCCAGCAATGACGATGTACTGCCGATGCAGATAGGCAACGAGGCCATCGAACGTCTCAGCGAGCGAAGGCGTATCGACTGTCGTAGCCCTGAGATCGACAGGCGGCGAAACTTGATTGCGCTGAAGCATGTCCTGCGAGAGCCGGTCCGATGCCCTGAATATGGCGCCAAATCATCAATATAACATGAGCGCCCGCCGCCGACCTGAGGCGCTGCGGGCGAAGCCGGCCACCGCGCCAGGCGGTGGCCGCGAGTTGGTCGACTAGGGAGAGACGGTCGTGATGATCGATGTCGTCGTGGTCGACGTCGTCGAGCCGGTCGAACTGCCGCCCCCGCTGGTGCTTGCCGTGAAGCTGAACTGGCCGGTGTTCACGCTGCTGCCGTTGATCGCTTCGAGGCTGCCTCCGCCGCCGGTCCCGGTTCCGAGCCCCGTCGTTTGTCCGCCGGAGGCTCCCGCGCTGCCAGCACCGCCGGCGCCCGTCGCAGCCGTTCCGGTATCACCGGTCGCCGCCGCATAGGCGACGATGGCATCGAGGTCCTTCGTCTCCGCGATCGCCTTGGCGATCCGCTCGGAATAGTCGCGGTTGCTCCGGACCACGATGCGGGCCGCCTGGCCCAGACCCGACGCGATGGCCGCCTTCTGATCCTTGTTGGCCTTTGCCAACAGCGCGATCAGCGCGTCCAGCGTCGCGGGATCGTTGACCGCGAGATCACGGGCCTTGGCGATCAATTCGGCTCCGCCAGTCGGGTTCTGCGTCAGGATCTGCTCGGGGTTCGCCTTGAAATTCGCCGCCTGATCTGCCGCCGACGGAACGCTCGGTTGCGCCATCGCGACAGCGCCCGGTGCGGCCAGGACGAGCGTGCCCAAAGCCAGCCGCATCCCCAGACCAACTGCCCCAACAGAACGATGGAGTTTCAACACGGCCATCTCCTTCTCACACGCTAACAGTTTTTTAGCACAAAGCTGTTGGTCCGCCAACGAATTCACCCGGCCGCCGGGGCGGCCCGAAAATCAAGGTTAAACCCGGCGCTCGGTCGTGCCGGCGCGGTCACGCGACGGGACGGACGCCCTGCCGGAGCGGAAGGACTGTGCCAGGGACACACCTATGACCGCAGCAACGACAATAGTAAACCCCGGGATCTGCAGCGAAAAGTCGATCGTGGAATGGAGCACCGCAGCCATCAGGGTGCACAGGCCGACGACTGGGAAGATGACGTCCCGGCGGCGGTGCAGCACCCCATGGGCCAGGACAACGCCGCCGCCGATCAAACCAATGATAATGGCGGCAGCCATTAACATTCCACCGTCGGCGGCCAGCTCTAGCCAGGAATTGTGAGCACGATTCCACGTCCCCATGAGCGAAATGTCGTCGCTGCGATAGGCCGGATAGAGCCACTCGAACGTGCCGAACCCGGATCCCAGCCAGGGATGGTCGAGCACCATTTTCCAGGTTGCCCGGTACGTCGACAGCCGGCCTTCGTCGGACAGTCCCTGGGCGCTGAAGCGACTGCTGACCCCGCCGCCGAGCAGGGACAGCAATGCGGCCGCGATCGCCAGTCCGCCCGCCGCAGCGATTGCTGCTCCATAATACCGCGGCAGCCGGCGGTGAAAAAATAGCACCGCCGCGGCGACGGCGGCCACGAGCGAGAGCAGCACGGCGCCGCGCGAGCCGGTGAGGAACATCGCCGACAACATGACCAGCCAGCACGCGAGCAGCACCACCAGCCGGCGCCGCGCCCGGTTATTCAAGCGCTGCCGGAGCGACGCGACGCTGAACCGGCCATCCGGCAGATGCCGGTCGAGGACCTCGCAGACCAACATCTGCCAGATCAGCGCGCAGCAGCCGTAATAGATGCCGGCGGTGTTTCGATTGAGGAAGGGGGACGTCAGGGAGGTCTGGTGCGCCTGCTTGGCGTAGATCAAAAGCACCCGCGAGGGATCGATTGCGAAGCTTGCCACCGCAGCGAGGGCGTAGACGAGGCCAGCGACCGCGACGAGGCGCAGAACACGCCGCGCCAGTTGGGGATCACCACCGATCAGAATGCCCCCGGAGAGCGCGAGAAACCCGGCCGCACCCAGCCCCATCGCATAGAATGGTTGCGCCCTTGCCACGGCGCCGGCGGGAGGAACACTGCCACCGAGAAGCCTGGCGGCCTCCTGCCACAGCGGATCGGAAGCGGCCCATGGCCACTGAACCCAGGAGAGCTGCTCACCAAGCACCCCAAAGGTGATCAGAGCGAGCCCCACCAGCACTGCCAGGAGACCGATCTGACCGCGACGCAGATTGGTCAGCAGCAGTCCCGGAACGGCCAGGCCCAGAACGAGAGTGGCGATCGCAAGGACGACGGGGCCCGTCGACCCAAGCGGCAGCGGCGCGAGAACTACGACGGCAGAATACAGCCAGAACGCGCCATCAAAGATCGAACGAGACATCGGCGCCTGTCGCCGATGATGAGTTGATGCGGTATCCATAAACCACCGACACCAGCTCCAACGCGGCTACGGCGCAAGCTTGATCGTATTGCGCAGGAGGGTTGCGTTGTAGGCCGCCACGATCGGATCGTTCACGGTCGCCGTCACGAGCCGGATCTGCTGCATGACCTTGGCGTCCTCGACCGACGTCGCGTTCGACGCGTAGAGCACGTCCTTGTTCCGGAGCTGGAAGCGGGTCGCCAGGAAGTAGCCGGCCGGATCGCGGAAATTGATGTTGTAGACGATCGGAATGATCGGGCCGGAGAACTTGCTCACGTCCACACCAAGACGCGCCGCAACCTCGGGAAGCTCGCCACGATACACGAACACCGAGGCCGGATCGGCCAAGGAGTCGTTCAGACCACCCGCCTTGGCGACGGCTTCCGCCAGCGAAACCCGCCAGGCTTCGAAGTTGAACTGGCCCTGAGATCCCGACGCACCGAACGCAACGAAGGTCTGCGGCTCGCGGTAGACGTAGATGGTGTCGCCGGGGTGAACGAAGATGTTGCTTTGCGGCTCGTAGACGAGCTGCCCGAACGGCACCGTCGTCCGCTTGCCTTCACGCTCGAGCATCACCCAGGTGTCGAAACCCTGCCCCTTGGGGCCGCCCGCTCGGGTGATGGCATCGAGAATATGCTCGCCGGCGGCGTTGGCGGGGAAGCGGGCAGGACTGTTGACCTCGCCCAGTACGCTGATCAGCGACGTCCGCTGCTCGATCAGAGCCACCACGGCCTGGGGCTCGATGGCGCGATTCTTCAACGCATCGACGATGGACTTTTGGACCTCGGCCGGCGTCCGGCCCTTGGCACGGACCGCGCCGGCATAGGGCACGGAGATGTTGCCGTCGGTGTCGACGTTCTGGTTGGGCAGCGTGATGTAGTTGCCCGGGCGCACGCCAGCTTCCGCCGGGATGAACAGACCGCCGGCCGCCGCCTCGAAGATCGTCACGCTGACGACGTCACCGACGCCGAAGCGAATCTCACGGGGCGCCGGCCCCTGGATGCCGCCGCCGAGACGCGGCGCAAACGACGCAAGCACGCCTTCCGTCTCAGGCGTAACCTTCACGACGGCATAAGGAAGGCTCTCGGGATCTTTCTGCCCCGCCCGGACGTCAGACCCCTGCGGGCCGCTCGTCGGCGTGTAGAAGCACCCCGCCAGAGCGGAGGTCGCTGCAAAAACCAGAAAAATGCGTATCGATCTAATAATGGACATACCACCCGCCCCGAACTCTCGGTAGCATAGCGACTGTTGCGCTCACAAGCGCCCGCGCGGGCGGGTGTTAAACGGGCCAATGAATGTTATCGAAGTGAGGCAATTTGGCTACAGTGGCAGGGGCGAGGCGCGGTTTTCATGCGCCGCCGCGGCTCCCTGCGTTGGAGGCTAGGCAAGATATGCTAAGATTGATGAGCATTAACATTTCGAAGGTGATGGCCTGCGTCGTGTCGGCCTGGATGGCGGTCGGCACTTTGGCCTGGCCGGACGGCGCCCTGGCAGCCGACCTGTCCGGCTTTCCGTCGAAGGCCCGGGTCGCGAGGTCGCTCGAACCGTTGGGCCCGCATTGCCGGCGCGTCTGGCGATGCCAGGGCGACATCTGCCAATGGAAGACCACCTGCTGGGGAGGGTGCCCTGACCGCTTCTCATGCTATCCGCTCTATGGTGCCTATGGTCCCTATGGCGGGCGCGGTTACTGGAGCGCCTATAGCTATGGGTCTCTGGGCGGATACCGTTGAGCCGGCGCCGGCCGATCGATCCCGACGCCGCGCGAAGCTTCGTTGCGATCCGCCGGCGTCACCGATGATCGTACGTTAACATTGGCCGCGGAAGATCGGTGCCGGTGAGCGCGACAGGCGCAGGCTCGCGCACCGGTCGCGGTCGGCCCTGCTCCGAGATGGGCCCGCGCGCACCGTGGACTTGCCGGCCGCAAAGAAGGGGCGCCCGGATCCCCCGGCATCCCATGCCGCGGCACTCTTCGGTGGGGCGAGCGGTGCGTGCTTTGGCGATCTGAGGTTTGCGCTATAACGCATCTCGCGGTCATCTCGGCGCTGTCTTCAGACAACGGCCGGCTCTGCGACACAGCCGGAAACCGATCGCGCGGTACAATCGACATGTCTTGCCGGCTGGGTCGAACGCTCGTCTGGCTGGTCTCAAGCGACGCAATCGTTGGCACGCCAACAGCACATCGGGCGCGCTTGGACCTTGGATGGGGTTCCGAGATATCGTGTGGAAAGCGACCTTCTTGTTGTGCGGCCTGATCTGCGTCTCGCCGGCCCTCGGCTTTCTGCCGGCAGCGCTGGCCGTCGGCGTATCCGCCGCGGCGAGCGCCGTCGCTCTGGTCTGGGTCGCGCTGGCCATCCGGCCGCGTGAGCTTGTCTTTCTTTCTCAGATCGGAACGACGTTCCTGATCGGCGCGAGCTTGATACCCATCTGGATCGCGCTTCAGATCGCCCCCCTGTCGGCGCTGGCGCACCCCGTCTGGAGCCAAGCGAGCGAGGCCTTGCAGCATCCCCTGAGAGGCACGATCAGCATCGACATTGGCCTGACGGCGGGAGCCCTCCTGACAAGCCTGTCTGGTCTATGCATCGCGATGGTGGCGGCGGCGATCGCCGTCGATGCACGGCGGGCTCAATGGCTTGCAAGCGCGATATTTTGCGCGGGGATCATTCACGCCGTCGCGATGGCCGCCGGACTCGCTCTGGACAACGCCGGGCTGGCGCTGGAGACGACCCCGCTGGTCTCTCTGGTTGTCATTCTGATGGGTCTGGCCACCGCGCTCGAGCTGCTGGGCTCCCGCAAATCCCGATCAAGAATGCTGGCGTTGCCCGCCCTGGCGATCGCCAGCAGCGTCCTGCTGCTCGGCCTGCAGTTTCGCGGAAGCGGCCTGGTGGCGGCAACGGCCGGAGTTTTCATCGTGGCGCTGGTCTGGGGGCTCAAGCGCTTCCGAGTGCCGGTCTGGGCCGCGAGCTTGGCGGCGCTCAGCCTCACAGGGCTGGCCATCTTCACGACCGTCGCGCTGCGCTCGAACCCCGACTTGCCGTTCGTGATCAGCTTTGCGGACGCCCAGGACAGCGACCTGCAGAGATCCCTTGGCGTTCTCGCGGATACGCCTGCGCTCGGAACCGGCGCCGGCACCATTCCGGCCCTGCTCCCGACCTATTTCGACGGCGCTGAGACGAAGGCGGCACTCAGCACCGCCGCCGCAGGCATCGTCGTCCAATTTGGCAGGATCCCGGCGCTCGTCTTCGCCGGGGCCGTCATGGCGCTGGTCGGCATCCTCGTCCTGGGAGCGCTCGACCGCGGCAAGGATTGGTTCTACTGCGCTGCTGCCAGCGGCAGTCTGGTCGCGCTGATCGCAGGATCGCTTTGCATTTCGACCATTCTGTCGACAGCGGACGTTTTCGTGCTCGGAACGGCGCTCGGCTGCGCCATCTCACAGCGTGTCAGCCGCACAAGAACGCAGGACGCCTAAACCGATGTGGAAGAATCTCATGTCACGAATGCGGGGTTCCGAGAACGAGGAAGCCGAACAAGAGGACGTCTGCATCTACGCGGTCGGCGACATTCATGGGCGCCTGGATCTCCTGTCGGAAACATTCTTCAAGATCGATGCTGACATCGAGAGCTCGAAACCGCGACGCTGGATCGAGGTGTTCGTGGGCGACTACGTCGATCGCGGCGCCGATTCATTCAGCGTCATCGAGGCTCTGGCTGAAAGAGCGCGCGCTCCCCATGTCGTCTGCCTGCGGGGAAACCATGAACAGATCCTGCTCAACTTCCTTGAAGACCCCGGCGTGTTGAAGACATGGCGGCAGTACGGTGCGATACCGACGCTGCAGTCGTACGGCCTGAATCCATCCGCCAATCCCGACCTGGACGAAAGCTTCTTGCTGGCCGAGCAGTTGCGCCAGACGATGCCCTCATCACACCTGCAGTTCCTGCAGACGCTGCCGACCTCGTTCTCCTTCGGAAGCTATTTCTTCGCACATGCCGGCATCCGGCCCGGCGTTCCGCTGCCCGAGCAGCAGGATCAGGACCTGATGTGGATCCGTGAGGAGTTCCTGCTTTGCGACGACAATTTCGGCAAGATGATCGTGCATGGGCACACGCCCGCCCGGGATCCTGAGGTGCTCCACAATCGGATCAATATCGACACGGGCGCCTACGCCACGGGCCGCCTGACATGCGCACGGATCGAGGGGCGTCGGGTCGGCTTCCTATGAGCGAAACAATCCCCGGGCCTGTCACGTCGGCCGCGATGAGCTGGACTCGCCGAGGCATTCCGCTTGCCATCGGCGGAGTGACGCTGGTGCTGTCGTCGTGGTGGATCTGCGCTGACGCCCTGACTGGCCGCCCGCGTCTTGCCGCGGAGATCGGAGCTGTCCGGGCAGACCTCTGGAAGCGCGCAGGCTCGTCGAGCCTTGCGGCCGCGGGCGATTCAGCAGACGAGGCGCACCCGCTCTACGAGCGAGCCGTCGCATCATCACCGATGGACTCGGAAGCCTGGCTCGGCCTCGCCACAGCCACCGACCGCTTCTCCTGGATCAGCCAGAGATCGTCACGGGCGCTCAAAATGTCCTACTACACCGGAGCAAACCTCAAGAGCTTGCTGGCTGAGCGGCTGCTTCTGCTCGCCCGGATCGACACGACGAACGATCCCGAACTCCGCGACATGCTCGCCAGCCAGACCGCGCTGGTGTTGGCTCGGCTCCCGGATCTCAGGCCCGCGATCGGTCGCGCCTACCTTGCAGCCGGCGACGCCAACCGGCTCATCATCGCCGCCAAGGTCAAGGAAGCCGGAGCCGACCTCCAGGCGCTGACCCGCGGCAACTAATCAGCTTCGTTGCGAAAGAAGACGCGGATGGTGCGCAGCAGGATGTGGAGGTCCAGCGTAAAGCTCCAGCTCGATATGTAGGCCAGGTCGTGCTCGACCCTCCTCTGCATGTCCTCGACGGCGGGGGTGGGTCCCCTGAGGCCCCGAACCTGCGCCAGCCCGGTGATGCCGGGCTTGACATGCTGCCGGTAGGCATAGCTTGCGATCAGCTTCGAAAACGCGCTGTCGTGAGCGATGGCATGAGGCCGGGGCCCGACAAGCGACATTTCGCCACGAAGAACATTCAGCAGTTGGGGGAGCTCGTCGATGCTTCGCTGCCGCAGGACGCGGCCGACACGGGTCACCCGCGGATCATTCCGCCGCGCCTGCTCCACGTTTGCTCCGTCCTCCTGGACGAGCATGGTACGGAACTTGAAAATCCGGAATGTTCTGCCGTCGAACCCATTGCGCCGCTGCCGGAAGATGATCGGCCCGGCCGAGTCGAGCTTGATCGAGACGGCGGCAACGACCATCAACGGGAGGAAGACGACGAGCAAGGCAGACGCAGCCATGACGTCGAACCCGCGCTTGCAGCCGCGCTCCACGCGCGACAACGGCGCGCGCTGCATTTCGACGGTTGGAAGCGGGCCGGTCGCCAGGATCGGGAGTGACAGAAACTGCTCCGCGGTCTGATCCGGGAGCAGATGGATCGGCAGCGGAGAGACGCGGAACAGCTCGCACATCCGGTAGATCCGCGCTTCATCACTCCAGCGGAGCGCCAGCACGATCTCGTCCACTTTCAGTTCGCGAGCCCGCTGAATCACCGCCTGGGCGGCCGTGGCGTCATCGACCGCAACATCGCCGCTATCCGTTCCGGACAAGAAGGCTCTGTGAACCTCCGAAAGCCCGTACTTCTTCAGCAGATCAACCGGACGCAAGCGCGACAGTTCGTCAGGCGATCCGATGACGACCGCACGGCGCGTTGCGAGCACGCCTTTGTCGATCGCCTTCCGAAGCGGACGCTCGAAAATGGCGCGGCCCGTCACCAGGGCGGCGCAGCCGATGAAGCCAAACACGATCATCGAGCCGCGGGACACCTCGGCACCGGCCTTGAGCAGGAAAAGGATGAGGATCAGAAACAGGACGACCAGCAACCAGCCGCAAATCAGCCGGCTCCAACGCCGATCAAGCCCCGCCAGCACCGGCGCGTCGTACAAGCCCTGAGACTTGGCAATGAACATGTGAAGGACCGCAGCAAAGATACCGATCCCCACGAAGCTCTCAAACTTCTGGAACACACCGTAATAGGTAACATGATAAACATAGCCGGCGGTCAGGCTCGCGCCGAACACCACCAGCATTTCAGAAAAGATCGCAAGGAGCTCAAGTAGCCCGACATTCGCCGACGCAGCGCCGAAATAGATCGCCGTTCGCCGCTCCGTCCTTGAGTCCGTTATCTCGGTCACGGAGAGTTAACACCCATTAACGTTGCAACGGATGGTTATCAGTACGTTAGCAACGAGGCAAGCCGGTCGGCGTTGCGCGCCGCAGGACGTGACCTAGCGTCCCGGCCGGTATCGCCCGCAACTGATGACATTCGGAGTAAAATAACACCGACCGCGAAGAGCCTTGGAAGCTGAGCCAGGGAAAATGACTCATGGTGCAGCGACGCCCGAGGCTAACGGCCCTCGCTTGTTGACGTCACGGCTCAGCCGCCCGAGCGACCTCTCGCACCACAGACCACGCCTGAGCTACGTGTCCGCTCCAAACGGGTTCACACCGAACCAGCCTTCCAGAAACCAGCCCTATTGCGTCCGTCCGAGTCGCTCAGCCGCGACCGACGTTCTTCTCGCGGCCGGTCAGGCCCAGTTGCTCCTCGATCTTCATCTTCTCCAGGAGGAGATCGGTGACGATCCGCCTGAGGCGCTCATTCTCGACCCGCAACTCGTCGATCCGCTTTTCATCCGCGTCCGCCTTTTGTTCGAGCACGGCCCGAAGGGCGGTATCGGCAGCAGCCCCTTGCAGGACACCAGCCTCAACAGTTGAAGACTGCGATTTACGCCACCTGTGATAGGTCATGACACTGACCCCGAGCGCCTTGCAAGCTTTTGCCTGCGACTGACCGCTCGCGATGAGATCCCCCGCTTCGCGAAGCTTTGCTGCGATTTCTTCTGCCGAATGCCGCTTCATCTGGGTCTGTTCAGTCTAGGGCCCCGAAAGTTCCGCGCCATCATGCCAGGATATGCAGCCGGTTCGGCCGGATCGGCGGGCTTTCGGTAACATTATATATTATCAAAATCCCCTCCGTTAAGAGACGTTTCCATTCCCCACCGGGAATTATCACGTCTCTTTTTGCTCCATTTGGGGCGAAGTGGCCGTTCGGACGACGGGGGGGATGTCGTCGGGGGGGGGGGCCGCCGGCTTGGTCTTGAGGGCCAGCCAGCCGTACTCACCCGTATTCGACCGGGGATGGCACGCGCTCGCGGCACAGCTGAACCGAGCGGCAATTGTGAACTCGTTCACAATTGCCGCTCGAACCGCGTGGTAGCTTTGGAACACCTGCGGGCCGGTTGAGCAACGCGCTATAATATGTGCGAAGTTGCAAACCATATAGGCACGTACTACTAAACGGATCGATCTACACTCCACACGTGCGTCATATTTCGGGTCTAGCTCAACGAGCTATATAATGGCAAAGCAATCTAACGTGGCAAATAAGCCGAAGCAGACGACCCCGACCAGCGTGCCGAACGAAAAATTGAAGCGGCTCGTTCTCGAAAATCTGGAACTACGTGAGACCGTGGCGAACCTGGCGCTGGAGACTGCAATCCTTCGAGAAGCTCTGACGAAGGACGCAACGCGCAGGATGGTGCGGAAAGAAGACCTCCACTAGCGATCGCCGTCAGGCTCCGCCGTTGCGGATCGCATGGATGTCAGGCACGCCGTTAATGGGTCTCGACAGCGACGAATGCGGTGCCGGCACGCTTGAACCTGCGAAGATTTGAATTCAGAGCGATCTTACGGCACGGCGGCTGAGCGTTCGAATCATCAGATCGGAGATTCGCGAGCCCGCCTGGTCCCGAGCTAATGATTTCGGCTCCGCTTTCGATCCGGGCATGCGATCAAAGGCTCAGCATCCAGATCCGGACACTCCGCAAGCTCACGCAACAGTTCGATCTCGATCAACAGCGAAACCACCTGCTCGCGTAGCAGACGATTGGTGTCCGATAAATCGCTTAATCGCCGTACCGAGCGCATCGACAGGATGGGCCGCAGCTTGCTCGAGTCCACCATCGGGGAACTTCTTCCATTTCGCTTATGATATGGTATGCGCCCCCCGGCGCGTAGTTCAACCGAAGTCGACTCTTAAGGTTAGAATCGCTCGGCTTCAGTTCGAATGGACTTTGGCAGCATGCAACTCTGTCGGCCCGATCGCAAGAAGGGTCCCATTGGCGCGGCCATCCGTAGATCCTCTCTGTCGTTCCCTGTGCCTCCAGCTTGTCGGCCAGGCGCACACGCATGACAATACTCACTTCATGTAACGAGAACGCGAAACCGCGACGACCGATCAGCACATCCGCATGCAGGAGAAGCAAGGCGGGGGCTTGCGCGCGTCGGTTCCATTTGGCGGCACACATCCGCCTATGGTCGCGGCGACAGCGGCTGCAGGATCAACTGTCCGGCGTCCGTTCGTCCGCGGAACACAAACGATCCCTTGCTGGTGACGATGACATCGCCAGACTGGAGGGTCTCGTCGCTCAGGATACGGTCCGTCGCGCGTTCCTCGGGGGATGGAGGTGGAGAAGGCATCTCGCGCGGCTGCGCAGCTGCGTCCCGCCGCGCGCGCTCGGCGCGCTCACGCGCCTGCTGCACCCTCTCCTTCCACGCCTCGCGCGACATCGCGCTGTCCGGTGAAAATTGGTCCGCGGGCTCGGGCTGCGCCGTCGCCTCGGCATGCGCAGCGGGCGCGAGGCCCGAGAGTTCGAGGCCGATCACGATCGGCAAAAGCCATCGGCCGAGGTCCGTTGCGAGCGGGGAACAGAGCGGCATCGCCATGATCGCTGGTCGTCTCACCGATCCGGCCGTGAGCGAATCGCCGCCAACGCGCGCGTCCTCACCCGTCGAACAGCGCGGCCTCGCTGAAGGCGAGATCGCCCAGGTGGGGTGGACGGGGACCTTTGACATATTTGCGCCCGCGCTTGTCCGAGTACCATCCGACAATGCTTCTCATGGGCTCGTTGGCATCGAGCCGCACCAGAACGCCGCCCTGCCGCGCCAGGAACCGTCCGATATTGCCAGCGTTGCGGTGCAGGTCGGCGATAGTCCGGCAGTACAGCAGACGATAGACCGGCAAAACATTCTTCACACGGTGTTTCTGAAAGACGAACGGATACGCCCGGTCCGCATCGCGCGCGACGATGCTCAGGCAGCCCCAGCCGGCATGGGCCCGCAACAGATCGGCTTCGTAGTGCGTCAGTCCGCCGACGTCGCTCTCCGCGAACGTTCCGACCGTCACGCCCGATTGCGGTCGGGACAGCGCCAGCGCCGCATAGATTTGTCCCTTGCAATAGACCGAGAAGCCCTGGGCCTCGACCTGTGGCCAAGTATGCGGGGCCGGGGTGATGTTGAAATAGGTCACGCTCTTGTCGCGCGTCGCCGCGCGGACCAGCATCGAGCTGAAGGCACGGAACGGAGGCTCGACATACCAGCTCGAGACGTTGGCCCGCACGATCATCGCGCCATCGTCCGCCTGCACGGTGGAGAACAGCAGCAGGATGACGCCGACGGGAACGCCGCCATGATCGAGGCAATAGCCGAATACCGGAAAGCCCGCCGGCCGCGGACGCGCCGCGTGGCGCTCGAGCCCGCGCAGCCAATAGGCTTCGCTGCGGAACGCGAATCCGCGTGTCAGCAGCGCCGCGACCGCCGCCAGATCCGCGGTCCCGATTTCGCGAATGCGCACGCCGGTGACCGGCTGCGCCGGCGCCGCCGTGTCGGTCACAACCTCAGCCTTCCTGATCGGCTGCATTCCAGCATCACCCAAGCGACGTCCTGCGCGCCTGCGCAGAATGGATCCATCGTGGCTGCAATTATCGTAAAAGGATCGCGTCGCAGTGAACCACGTCGTGCCGGCCTTACTGTTGAGTTAACGCCATGCGCGAGAGACATTCGCGATGTCAGCATCCATCGCTTCACATTTGGCAGCGCACCGATCGGCACGCGCAGGCGGTCACGGTCTCGGCACGCGAAACATGTAGGTCTCGTCGGCATTGAGCCCGTCGACGAAGAAGCGGCCGGGCGTCACGTCGATGCGACGCTGCAGCCCATCCCACCCCCAGACCTCCAGGCTGCGCGCCCATGCCGGCAAATCGATCTCGACCGCGCGGCCCGGCCGGTCGGTCCAGCCGGCGATGTTCTGCCAGACGATCAGGTCGGCATCCGCTCCGCTCAGCCTATAAAGTGCGAGCTGCCGGTCGATCGACACGATCTTCATGTGGCCGGCGAGCTGCAGCACCGTCTTCAGCACCACGCTACGCGCCTCCGGCACCCACGGATCCGCGCCGCTCGCCATGGCATAAGCGAGCCCGTCGACATCAGGTGTATCACCTACATTCCAGGGAAAGGCGACGGCAGAGACCGGTGTCCGGCCGTCCTTCCCGACCACGGCCAGCTGATCCCAGATCGCACTCAGAAACAATTTGGCAGCAACCTTCTCGTCCGCCCAGGCGCCGGCGCGCGCGACGTTGAACTCGGTGGTGTAGAAGTTGACGTCGCGGGTCAGGCCCATCGCCTGCTTGATCCGATCGAAGCAGGTCTGCGCCGAGAACGCGCGTCCCCTGGTCATCGGATACCATCGATCATTGTAGTAGGTGTGCAGGTCGATGCCGTCGAGGCGGCCGTCCGCGAGCAGATCGGCAATCGCCGGTCCATAGCCGCGCAGCGTCGCGTCGCCATGCGAGTTGCAGGTGGCGAAGCCGCCGGGCACGACGCGCAGCTTGGGATCGACGCTGTGGACGCCGTCGGCCAGTCCGGCCAGCGCATCGTGATAGTCCTTGCGCGGGATCGATGCTTGCACATCGGGCTCGTTGATCGCGGTAAAAATGGTCGCGCCCCAGTCGGGAATACCGTTGTCCTGGCCCCACTCGCCGCCGGGACGAAAGCGTTTGGCCATCGCCTGCCCGGCTGCGAACCAGTCCTGATAGGACCCGATCGGCTGCGTCGGGTTCAAGGTCTGATAGCTGCCTTCATATTCGAGCAGGATCAGCGGCGTGATGCCGTTCTTGTGCGCCTCCAGCATGGCGGCGTCGAAATCATGCGGCGTCGGCGCCCGCGCGAGCGTGCGCCAGCCGTAGGAATCCATCCGCCCCATCCTGGCCCCGACGCCGTGAAGCGCCTGGTAGAGCTGCGTGCTCTTGCCGGCAAGATGCGTGACGAGATTACCGCCGCCGATCCGATCGCGGATCGCGGCCCCCTTCAAATCATCGGCGAGGCCTGGGATTGCCGAGCCAATCGTTAACAGCGCTATGCTAATGACCAGCAGATTGGAACGAAGTCGCAATGGCTATTCCCGTAGATGTCCGCAATGACGTTCGAGATCGTCCAGGTCGTTCAAGAGATAAGCAATGCCGGCGGCGTGGAAACCGTCGCCATCGAGCTGGCGCGCGTTTTCGGCCGGAATGGTTTATCGAACGTCGTGCTCGCCAGCGCGGTCGCGGAAAATCTCGAACAGTCGATCAGGGTCGAGCGGGTCGCGCCATGGCTGGCGCGCATTCCGACCCGCGGGCTTTTCCGTCACCTCGGCCGTGCGATCGTGGTGCCGCTGTTCACGCTGGCGGCGACGCGGGCGCTGGCGCGCCATCCCGACGCCGTCGTCATCAGCCATGGCGACAGCCTCAAGGGCGACGTGCTGATCGTGCATGCCGTCAACGCGCAGAGCCTTGCCGAGAAGCGCGCCGCCGGCAGCTGGCGCTGGATGCTCAATCCGATGCATCTGTGGGTGGCCTTGCGCGACCGTTTCATGATCGGCGGCCTGCGCTATCGCGCCTTCGTCGCCGTCTCCGAGCGGGTGACCGCAGAGCTGCAGCGCTTCTATGGCGTGCCGCCGTCGCGCATCCACGTGATCTCCAACGGCATCGATCTCAACCGGTTCAAGCGCGACGAGCATAGCGGCCAGGCGATCCGGCGCGAGTTCGGCATTCCATCGGATGCGCGCGTGCTGCTGTTCGTGGGCCATGAATTCAGCCGCAAGGGCCTGGCGCATGCGATCGGCGCTCTGGAGATGCTCGGCGAGGATGTCTGGCTGCTGGTCGTCGGCTCGGACAATCCTGCGCCCTACAAGAAGCTCGCGCGCAAGGCGCGGGATCGGCTCGTCTTTGCCGGCTCGCGTTCCGACATGCCGGCGCTCTACGCGGCGGCCGACGCGTTCGTATTGCCCACGAGCTATGAGACGTTCTCGCTGGTCTGCATGGAGGCGATGGCCTGCGCGGTGCCGGTGTTCGCAACCCCGGTCGGCGGCATCGAGGACTATCTTCATGATGGCACCAACGGATTCCGCATCCGGATCGATGCCGACGACATCGCGGCCAAGATCGCCGCGGCCTTCGCCGATCCCGCGCTGATGCAGCGACTTCGGGATGGCGCATACACGACGGCGCAGGCCTATGGCTGGGACCAGGTCGGACTGAAATATATCGAGCTGCTCAGGCGCATCGATGCGGCCAAGCGGGAGCCGAGCCAGTCCGCCATGACGGTGTCGGCCAAAGCCTAGGCTCTACCGGCTCGCCTGCAGCCGCTGCGGCCGCATCGCGCGTGACGCGCTCCTCGACTGGTCAGCTGCCTTGCACGCCACTTCAATCGCGGTTGCGACCGCATCATAGGTGAACCGCTTGAGCACATTGGCGCGCGCGGCGCGCGATCGCGGCCCGAGTTCGGTCCGGTTGAGGCTAAGCTCATCGATCAACTGGCATAAACGTTCGGGATCCTGCTCCGGCACGATCCAGCCGCCGTCGCCGATCACGTCGGGAATGGCCCCGCAGGTCGATCCGATCACCGGAATGCCGCAGGCCTGGGCCTCGATGATCACCCGGCCGAACTGTTCGCGCACCGCGTTCGTCGTTCGCGTCAGCAGCAGCAGCGCGTCGAGGCTCTGCAAGAACGATGCGACGACAGTCGGTGCCTCCCATCCCCTGATATCGACGCGGTCGCCCAGGCCGAGCTCCTGCACGCGCTGGCACAGATGCGCCTCGTGCGGCCCTTCGCCCATGATGCTCAGCGTGGCCGCCGAGTTGCTACGTGCGAGCGCCTTGAGCGCATCGTCCAGCCCCTTCTCGACCACGAGACGGCCGACATAGCCGAGCCGCAACGGCCTGTCCGCACTCCTCGGCGGCGACGCATCGGCCGGCGTGAAGGTCGCGAGATCGACGCCATAGCCGATCGGCGTCACCGGACCGGTATAGCCGCGCGCCCGCACCACGTCCGTCGCATCGGGGCTGCGCGACAACACGTGATCCGTTCGGCCAAGGACGAATTTGCGGATCGCCTCGAACGGCGGCGGCAGGCGCTTGAGAATGTTCTGATCGACCTCGAGCACGACCGCCGCCCGGCCGCGCGAGAGCTGCGCCTGCAGCGCCACGATGCTCCACGGCTCTTCCCAGAGATGAATGACGTCGGGATCGAGCTCGCGCAGCAGGCGACGCAGCGCAGGATAGAAATGCAGATACCATTTCATCGGTCCGGCTTCGGCCAGCCGGATTGGGAGCCGATGGACGGGGAAACTTTCGTTGGACGGCACGGCCGTGATCGTGCGGCCGAACTCCTTCCACACCTCGGGCATCACCAGATGCAGGTCGACGTCGGGCCGGGACGCGAGATGCCGGTAGCGCAGCCGGCCCGCTTCGCTGCTGGTCGCCGGATGCGCAATCGAGACGATTCGCAAGCGCCGCCCGCTAGACACGGCCCATCACCCGCGCTGCGGTGCCGCTGAGACCGGTCAGATGCAGCTCCATCGCGGCGAGGCTGCGATGAGCGCCATTCATGGTGTTGCGCGGGATCGAGAACGCATCCTGGCCGGCATGGACCAGTCCCTTGCGCGTGGTCGCGGCGCTGGCGAAGCCCGCCTGCCGTGCCAGCGCGAAATCGCGGGGACCACAGTCCGCAGCCCGGCCGTAGGGAAAGGCGAAGTGCTGGACATCGAGCCCGAGCCGCTGGTTCAGGCGAAGCCGCGCGTCAGCCAGCTCATGCAACGCGGCCTCGGGCGGCAGCGAGGAGATGCGCGCATGCGACACGGTGTGCGCACCGATCTCCACCAGCGGATCCCGCGCGAGCGCCTCCAGCATGTCCCAGGAGATCGCGTGCGTCCAATGCATGGCATCGATGTCGATGGCGTTGGCGGCGCAGAACGCCGCGTAGCAACCCGCGGCCTGCGGGCCATCCCAGCCGGCCGCGACCTGCGCAAACACCGCGCGGCGCTGCTCGGCGCTCGACAGCGCGATATGCTCGCCGTCGATCCAGAGGCGGTCTCTGTGCAGCAGTGCGTCTTCGAGTCCTGCGGCCCATAGCGGCAAGGTGCCGTCGGGAATGCCAGTGGTCACGAACAGCGTGACCGGCACGTTGTGGCGGCGGAACACCGGCACCAGAAGCTCGAACGTGTCGCGATAGCAATCGTCGATCGAGAAATTGACGTAACGCCCGGCCGGCTCGACACCCGCCGCACGGCGGAGCGCCTCACTGATCGTCACGACGTCCCAGCCCTGGTCGAGGACATAGCCGAGGAAGCGATCGAGAAAATCCGCATCCACGTAGAAGTCGCGGTTGGGCAGATGCGCCCACTGCTCCGAACGCGCAATGCGATGAAATGTCAGACAGCAGCCGCGCGGGCCGAGCACCCGATCGGCAGCCTTGGCCAAGGGAAGGACGAACGCACTGGAGGCCATCATGGCCTTGGCTGCAGCAAGGGCCAACAGGGTCAACTCAGCTCTCCCTTCATCTTGAACGTGCGGCGTACATGCCGAAACGCCGTACCGACAAAGGCCGGCAGCAGAATCCCGATGGCAAAGGCCAGGCACAGCAGATAGGCCATGCCGCCCGCAAACAGCCGCGGCAGCAGACCCGGCACGGCGTTCTGGATCGTCAGGCCGAGGATCACCATCAGCGCCGTCGGCAGCAGCGCGAGACCGATCACCAACAGCAGCTTGCGCGCATCGCCGAGCACGAACACCACGCCCGATAGCAGAACGAGGCTGCGGATCGCTTCGCCGATCCCGAGCAGCTGCATGCCGGCGGCCGGCGACGGATCGAACAGCGGCACCAGCAGATTGAAACCCATGTTGGCGAGATAGGCCGACACGATGATCAGCGCCGCGACGCCGTTGCGGCCGGCGCCGTTGAGCAGGCGGATCAGGATCCAGCCGAGGGTCGCCGCCCACACGCCGCAGGCGATGCCCTTCAGGGCATGCGAGGTCAGCAGCAGCGCCTCGTCGCCGAAGGCGCCACGGAAGTAGATCAGACGCACGATGTCCGTCGAGAACACCAGCAGGAATGCCGACGCCGGCAGGGTCAGCGCGAGCAGCGGCCGCAGCAGCGCCTCGGTCTGCGCGCGCGGGTCGCCGGGTGCATGCTGCGACAGCACCGCCATGCCGAGCGGCTGGCTGATCAGCAGCAATGCGCTCTCGGTCAACGATCGGGCGTAGTCGAGCGAGGCCACCGCGCCGGTCGTCAGGCGCGACGCTGTCAGACGTTCGATCCAGACATTGCCCTGCTCCGCCAATGGCAATGCGAGCAGAACGCGCAGCCGGTGGAAGAACTCGATGCCTTTGTCGACGACCATGCGGGCGGTCAGTCCGGCGAAGCTCAACTCGCCCTCGCGCCACAGCGAGACCAGGCCCCAGGCCGCCAGGCCATTGAACGCGATCGTGAAGGCGCAGGCGAGCATGTAGGCGTCGCCGGTCAGCACCAGCAGACCGATGCCGCCGATCACGGCGACGTTCAGCAGGCTGGCGCGGACATTGGTCAGCCGCGTCCGTCCGAGCGCGATCTCGCCCGCCGCCAGCACGTTGAGAACGGCCGACGCCGGCATGCCGAACGCCATCATCCGCACGAAATGCAGGGTGAGCTCGCGCCCCTCCGTCGAGAAGCCGCCGACGACGGCGTTGACCCAGATTTCGCCGAGCAGCAGGATGACCGCCATCACCACCGTGGAGACTGCTCCGATCACGATCGTCAGCGCACCAAGGCTGCGCGGCGCATCCGGGCGCTGCAGCGCCTCGCGGTGCATCGGGATCATGATCGCCGGCACGCTCTCGTTCTGCAGGAACGCGAGCGGAATCAGCACGGCGGCCATGGCGGCGCGGAAGCCGTCGGCAATGACCGAGGCGCCGAGCACATGCGCCATCAGCACCTCGCGGCCGAAGCCGAGCATCTTGCTGGCGAGCGCGCCGCTGATCAGCAGCGCGCTGAAACGCCGGAGCGAAGGACCGGAGGCGCTCATGCCGCATCCTCCGCCATGGGCGGTGGGACCAGCAGCGCCGCAAAGGTCCAGAACAGGAAGCCGTTCTCACCCGAGGTGATGTTGGCGAGCGGCAGTTGAACCAGCGCGCCGAGCGCCAGCGCGCCAACGATGACGGCCTCCGGCGATCGATCGGACAAGGCTGCAGCGAGGGCGTTGCCGATCGCCCAGAGCAGCGCCGCAAGGCAGAAGCCGCCGACGACGATGCCCATGGTCAGCCAGCAGGCGATGATCATGCCGTCGACCGGCATCGCACCGGCGGCGCCGACGTCGGTGATGGTGAAGCCGGTGCCGAACAGCGAACTGTCCGGCAGATTCCATAACGTCACGAATTCCTGCAGCCGCTCTTGCGCGCTGCCATCCTGCGTGCCCTCACCGAGCGAGGACAGGCGGTCCGCAACGACATCGCCGAACGGCGTCAAGGTCGCGGCCAGGATGACCGTCACAGCGAGGCTGACCAGAATCAGGCCGGCGCGGCGCCGCGTCTGCGCGAACAGCAGGCAGAACAGTAGCCCGAAGGCGAGCGAGATCCAGGCGGTGCGGTACATCGACAGCAGGAAGCCAAGGCCTGCCGGCAGCGCCAGCAGCAGCGCCGGCCAAGAGCGGCGGCCGAAGGCGATGAACAGCAGGCCCGTCGCCGTGAAGGTGGCGTAGACCGCGGGCGCGTTCATGGTGCTGAACGAGCGCACGCCATAGGGAACGGGCTGACCGATCGAAATGATCGGCGCGAATTCCATCCAGTAGCGATCCCAGTCCGGCGGATCGACATATTGATAGATCGCGTAGAGACCGGTGACGGGCAGAATGATCACGAAGGCGGAGGTGGCGGCATCGATCAACTCACGGCGATCAGCGGTCAGCATCAGCACGGTCGCATAGAGCAGCGGCGCCAGCCATTTCAGCGGACCCGATGCGGCGTTGGTCCAGTCGGCCTGCGCAAGCGAGAGCAGACCTGCGTAGACGACGCAGACGGCAACGATGCCGAGCGGCCAGATCCAGCGTGCGGGCAGCTGCCGCTCGTCGAGCAGCCGCGGCAACGACAGCACCGGCGCGAGGATGGCGAACAGCGGGCCGATCAGCATCAGGCCGAGCTGATCATAGCCGGCAGAGAGATCGACGATGCGCCGCACGAACGGCGCGAAGCTGAACAGGATCAGCGCGGCCTGCAGATGCACGGCCGGTCCCTGCCGCCATGCGTACCAGCCGACGCCGCCGCAGCCGAGCACGAACAGCGTGCGCGATGCGCCGCCGAGCACGCCGGCCGCGACGGCCGTCGCAGCCAGCACCAGGACCGCAGCCGCCCAGCCGGGGACATGCCAGTCCCGCTCGGCGGAGGCGGATGTGAGGATCGTGCTCACACCGCCGCTCCGGTCCGGACGTTGCGAATGAGGAGCCCGATCGAGTCGAGCATGCGCGCGAGGCTGTATTGCGTGCGAGCCCGGCGCGACGCGTAGTCGAGCTGCGGCTTGAGGATGTCCGGCTCGGCGAGCACGGCGTCCAGAGCCTCAGCCAGTGCGCGCGCATCGCCGGGCGGCACCAGCATGCCGGCCCGGCCGTGCTCCAGGATATCAGGCGCGGCGCCCGCGTCCGTTGCAATGACAGGCACGCCGGCCAGCATCGCCTCGATCAGCGTGCGACCGAACGGTTCCGGATCGATCGATGGATGCACCATCGCATCGACGGCCTGCATCAGCAGCGGCACATCGCTGCGATGGCCGAGGAAGTGAACGCGATCGCCGAGGCCCAGCTCGGCAACCTGCCGCCGCAGCTCAGCGGCATAATCCTGCTCGCCGAACAGTGCATCGCCGACGATGATGCAGTGGGCGCTCGGCAATCTGGCCAGGGCCTCGATCAGGACATGCTGGCCCTTCCAGCGCGCGAGCCGGCTGAATACGCCGACCAGCGGCCCCGGCGGCAGGCCGAGTCGTTGCCGCAGTTCCTGCCGCGACGCCGGCACGGGCTCGATGGCAAGCCCGTTGGGCACGACCTCGACGAGAGAGCGCCGGCCGCCGGCCTCGATGAAAGCCGCAGCCGCCGCTTCCGACGGAACGATGACCTTCGCGGCGAATCGATTGGCGAGAAACACCTGTGTCCGGCGCTGCAGCGCGCCGAAATGAGCCGGGCTTATGATGTCGTGCAGATGCCAGATCAGCGGCTTGCGCGCGGCGAGATTGGCGATCGCGGCGAGCACGAAAGCCTTCTGCGAATTCGCATAGACGACGTCGTGCCTGCGCGCGATACGCGCGAGCTCTGCGGTAATCGCGGCCAGGCCACCGGCAAGCGGCAGCGCCTTGAGCCACGAACTGTCGCGTCGGAATCGTGACAGGCCGAGGCCCCAGTGCGACGTGATGACCGACAGCCCGCGCTCGGCCAGCGCCTTGGCGAGCGGCCCGCGCTCGAACAGGAAGGCCGATGATTCGGTGCGCCCCTGCACGACGTCGAGCAGGATCAGCTCGGCACCGCCGATCTGTCCTGTATGATCAACGAACAGGACGCGTTCGCGCGACATCATCCGGCCTCGGCGTAGGCTGCTGCCGAAGCGACCTGCGGCTGAGGCATCACGTGCCGCTCGGACTCGGTCATCGTCACGACGATGCCGACATCGCCGGCGCCAAGCGCCCTGCTGCGGTTCACCGTGGTGACTGCCGGCTCGATCAGCGACCGGTCGCTGCGCACGCACACGACGGCCCAGTCGATGCCCGCGAGGAAATCATTCCTGGCCGGCAGCGGCGTGTCGATCAGGATAACGTCGTAGTCATCGAGACCCGCCAGCAGCGCGTCGAGATTGATCGCTTCGAGAATATCGCCAACCGGACCGGTCGCCGCGCCGGCCGGCAGCACGTCCAGATGCGCGTGTTCCGTGTTCAGAACATCGTCACGCAGCGGCGTGCCGTGCTCGAGCGCGCGCAGCCATCCGCGGTGCGGCGGCAGGGCCATCACCTGCGCGAAGATCGGATGCGCTAGGTCGCATTCGACGAGCAGCACGCGGGATCCGGCGGCGGCGAGATGTTCGGCCAGCGCGCAGACGGTCGTCGTCTTGCCGTCACCCGACTCGGGCGAGGTCACGGCGATACGCTGCGGCCGCGTCGCCTGATCAACACCGAGCTCATGAACGAGATCGTGCAGTGTCTGCTGAAACTCGCCGTCCTCCGACGCGAGGCGCAACACCTGCGGGATCGCGAGCGGCTGATAGCCCTGCAGGATGGCGCCGAGCGCCGACATCTGCCGCAGCGTCTTCAGGCGCGGCAGGCAGGCGAGGATCGAGACATCCGCAACACTCGGCAGATGAGATTTCCGTTCGGGCGGCGATGGCATTTCGATCGGCACGATCGACGGTTCGGCCTGCTCCGGCAAATCGGGAACGCTCGGCGGCGCAGCATCGACTGACGCAACGACCTCGCTGCTGACCGGCTTCGGCATGTCCGGCGCGGATTTGGGAGTCGTACGCAGGCGCGCGAACTGGTCGGCGAGAAGAGCGGCCGCGACTCCGAAGATGACGGCGAGCGTCAATCCAGCAGCCAGGAACGGGATCTTCTTCGGGAAGAACGGCTTGCTCGGCAGCTCGGCGAGGCTGACGAGGCGCGTGCTGCCGCGCAGGACGCGCCGGTCGGTCTCGAGCTCGCTCGCCTTCTTGTAGAGCTCGGCATATTGCTGGCGCTTGATCTCGGTGTCGCGCACCATGCTCTCGATCGACGCCTCGTCCAGCGTGGCCGAGCCGGCCTCCGCCTTGGCGGTGTCCATCTGCTTCTTGAGCGCGTTCACCAGCGCGGTGTTGGCATCGAAGGTCTTCTGCGCGCTCGCCGCGATCGACTGCATCTCATCGACCAGCCGTTGCTGGATGATCGCCTGCTCGCGCGTCAGCGCCAGGATCGAGGGATGTTTCGGCCCGAGCACACCCGCGGCGCTGGCAAGCTGTGCGCTGACCGTGGTGAGCTGCTGCTTGAGATCGGCGATCGTCCGGCTCTGCAGCACCGACGGCGCGTCGGTCGGCCCACGCTCCTGCTCTGACTTGATCTCCTGCAGCCGCGCCGCGGCATCGGCGCGCGCGGCCTCCGCCTGCGACAGCTGCTGGCCGATGCTGGTGAGCCGCTCGGAGGAGATCGGCGCATTGGCGCCACGCATCAGGCCCTTGGTACGGCGGAACTTCTGGATCTTGTCGTCGGCCTCGCGCAGCTGCTGGTCGAGCTGCTTCAATTCCTGCCACAGCCAGGAGCTCGCGACCTCGCGGCTGTTGGCGCCTTCGGTGCGCTGGTCCTCGAGAAAGGTCTGCGTCAGCGCGTTGGCGAGCGTCTGCGCGACCTCGGGACTGCTCGACTGGTAGGAAATGTTGATGACGCGCGAACGCCCCGCCGAGGCGACGCTGAAGCGGCCGTCGACATGATCGATGAACGCACCGACGTCGGTCTTGAGCCGCTGGCACGCCTCCGCTGACCCGAGCAGGCGGCCACGCTGGCATTCGCCGACCACGGCGTCGACGACGCCCGGCGACGACATGATCTGGCGCAGCAGGCGCGGCGAGCGGATCACCAGCAGCTGGCTTTCCATGTCGGCGGGATCGCCGACCTTCTGCGCCCACGCCGCCGAGGTGTTGGCGCCGGGCTCCTGCTCGGCGATGATCACCGACGCCGTGGCGAGATAGCGCACCGGCAGCACGACGAGCGCGACCACGGCGAGCGCGAGCACCGCGCCGGCCACGAGGGCGAACACGCCACGGCGGCGCCAGATCCGGGCGACGGCGTCAAAGCCCGACAACGCCTCGTTGAGAGCCGCCTGCCTCATGATCTGCACTCGCACCACATACCAACGCTACGCAATCAAACGTGTCGCCCGGCCCTGATGGCCGGCGCGGAAATGCTCGAGCTCCTCGTTGACCGCCGCGACGAACTGGCTGCGGAAACGATCGGCCGAGAAGAAGCCGGCGCGCTGGCGGCAATCGAGCCGCGAGATCGACTTCTCCCTGGCCACGAACCCACGGACGCAGGCCGCGATCGCCTCGGGCTCGGGGGAGTCGAAGAACATGCCGGTCGGCCGCGGTCCGGTGGTGAGGATCGATTCGCGCGCACCGCCACGGCCGAGCGCCAGCACCGGCGCGCCTTCCGACTGCGCCTCCACCGGGATGATGCCGAAATCCTCTTCCGCCGCGAACACGAAGGCGCGTGCGGTGGTCATGAGATCCCGCAACTGCTTGTCGGGCACGAAGCCGGCGAACCTGACGTTCGGCCCCGCGATCGATTTCAGCCGCGCCGCCTCGGGGCCGTCGCCGGCCACGACGAGTTCGAGGTCGGGCATGGTGTTGAAGGCGCGGACGATCGGCTCGATGCGCTTGTAGGGCACCAGCCGGCTCGCCGCGAGGAAGTGGTTGCCCACGGGAAGGATCGCATCGCGCTGCGCGATCGTCACCGGCGGATAGATCACCTTGGCGTCGCGGCCGTAGATCTTCTTGATGCGGCGGGCGACGAACTGCGAGTTGGTGAAGATCGCGTCGGGACCATGCGCGGTGCGCGCGTCCCAGATCCGCATCTTGTGCAGCAGGGCGCGGGCGATCAGGCCCTTGATGCCGGTCGCGTAGCCGCTCTCCTGCAGATACTGGTGCTGCAGGTCCCAGGCATAGCGCATCGGCGAATGCACATAGGCGACGTGCAGTTGCTCCGGTCCGGTCAAAACGCCCTTGGCCACCGCGCAGCTCGACGAGATCACGAGATCATAGCTCGATAGATCGAGCTGCTCGATCGCGAGCGGCATCAGCGGCAGATAGGAGCGGTGATACTTCCGCAACAGCGGCATCTTCTGCAGGAAGCTCGTGTGCGACGTCTCGAAACCGAGCTTGGCGCGGTCCTCGGGACGCAGCAGGTCGAACAGCGTGAAGACATCGGCGCCCGGGTAGCAGCGCAGGATCTCCTGTAGCACCTTCTCGGCACCGCCGAGAACGTAAAGCCAATCGTGGACGATCGCGACGCGCATCGCACTCTCCCAAGTCCCGGGGTATTTGAACAAACCCTTAAGGGAGGTGTTCACGCGCACAAACCCAATCCTAAACTTTGAGTTAATCGCCCTTGCTCTCCGATCCGTCGAATCCACTGCGATCAGTTAGGGATCAGTTAAGGATCTGCCAGCCGCACCGCGTCTCATGTTGCGACATGCGTGTGCCGGACCAGAACGCGAAACGAGGCCATGGTCCCGCTTCGGCACACTGGGACACCCTAGGCCGTCTTGCTTAACAGGCCCTTGCCGCGCACAACGCCCGCGCGCATAGCGCCATGCGTGGCATCGGCCGCGACGACGCGCCGCGGCGCTTCGTTAACGTCCTCGAGCCGCACGCGATCGTGATCGCGTTACCCCGCGATGCCGAGCTGCGCGACCTGATAGCCGTGGCGGATGACGCGGTTCAGCACCGGATCGGCGAGCTCGAACTCGAAGCGGTCGGCGGGGCGGATGCCGCCCTTCGCGGCGAAGGTGCCGCCGAACATCGCTGTGCCCTCGGGCAGGCCGGCCTCGCCGTAGCGTCGCGCGATCAGGTCGAACGGTGCCAGCATGCCGCTCAGCGCGCCCTCCTGATACAGCACGCGCTCGCCGTTGATCGTCGCATAGGCGCGCAGCATCAGCTTGTCCCAATGCGCGGCGACGTCGTCGACCAGCCACAGCTCCGGCGCCACCGGCTTGTCGCACATCTGCTTCGACACGGTGATATTGTAGGTCTCGACCTTGCGGTCGGTATGGTCGGAGCCGACGCCGACGAACAGCTTGCCGCCCGATTGCACCAGCACGAACTCGACCTCGCCGGAGGACTCCCCGCCGCTGACCTCGATGGTGTCAGATGTCGTCAGCCGGCTGGCCGCGACCTCGTAATAGATCGGCGTCGTCGCCGGGCGGGGAATGCCGAGCTCTTCCAATTCGGCGATGTGCTTGTCGCGCGCGACCGGATCGCGCCCGGTCCAGCCGGCGATGACGAGCCGGTTCAGCATGACCTGCTGCCGCGCCGCCGTGCCGTCTGCGTGAACCAGGAAATCGATCGCCGTGCCGCTCATCGTCTCATTGCCCTTTCATGATCAGCACGCCGCTTAGCCGCCCCGCCGCCCGCTGGCAAGCGGCGCGCGTCACTCGCTCTCGGCCTTCTCCGCCTCATGGTCCTCCTTGAGATGCCGCTTGCGGATCTGGTGCGTCGTGAACCAGATCAGCGCGATCGCAACCGGCACGAAGGCGGCGGTGGCCAGCGTCGGCTCGACCGGCAGGCCGGTATCGTGCGCGCCCTTGGCGAGATAGCCGAACAGGCTGACGACGTAATAGCCGATCGCGGCCACCGACAGGCCCTCGACCGTGCTCTGCAGCCGCAGCTGCAGCTTGGTGCGCTCGTTCATCGAGCGCAGCAGGTCGCGGTTCTGCTGCTCCAGCTCGACATTGACGCGGGTGCGCAGCAGATCGGCGGCGCGGGCGAGCTTGCGCGACAGATTGGACTGGCGGCCCTCGACCGCGTTGCAGGTGCGCATCGCCGGCGCGGTGCGGCGGGCGAGGAACGACGACCAGCTCGAATAGGGCGCGATCGGCTCACCCTCGATCACGGCGAGGCGCGACTGCACCAGGTCGTAATAGGCGCGGCTGGCGCCGAACCGGAACAGGCTGCCGATGGCGCCGCGCTCCAGCAGCGCTTCGAGCTCGGTCAGCTCGCGCAGCAAATGGTTGTTGAGCTTGAACGACTGCGCGCCCTGCATCTCCGCGAGCACCTCGACCAGCCGACGCTCGATGCGGTCGACCTGTGGCGACAGCTCCAGGGCGACCGGCAGACCGAGCAGCGCCAGGGTACGATAGGTCTCGAGCTCCAGCACCCGCTGCACCAGCGCGCCCAGCCGCTCCGGCGTCGGCCCCTCGATGCAGACCAGGATGCGGGTGAAGCCGTCCTCGTCGAGGCGGAAGTCGGAGGCGAGCGCACCGATCGAGCCTTTCACCGCGACCAGCGCCAGGCTGCTCTTGTCAAACAGCGCTTCCGCACGCTTGACCGGATCGGTGACGCTCTCGACGCCGAGCTTGACCGCCACCAGCAGCTCGCCGGACAGCTTCATCGAGCCGATCAGCGCCTGCAGCTCCGGCGCGATCTCGCCGAACGGCCGCCGCGGCGCCTCGGCCGGCGGGCTCCAGATCCAGGTGAAGGTGGCGAACTCCGAATGCTGCTCCCAGCGCAGCCGCGCCGGGCCGATGACGACCTGGTGATGCTTGATGCCGGGCTCTGGCGCCGGCACGCCATGGCGGGCGCAGAACGCGGCGAGGCTGTCGCGATCGGCGGACGCGCTGTCGCCGGTCGCCATGAAGGCGAAGCGGATCACCGAGACCGGCTGTGTCAGCGGCGTGAACGGGCGCGCATGCACCTCGTTCAGCACGCTTTCGCGCAAGCCGTGCGACGTGAAGGCGGAGATGCCGAGAGAGGCGGTCATCGGCAGGCTCCGCAGGTGGCCGCGCGTGGCGCCAAGGCGGCGATGTCGGTCGTCGACACGTCTCTAGCCGCACCGCGTGAGAGCGACAGCACTGCCGCGCCTGGAACGATCACCCCCACCATGCCGCTTTCCGCCTCCTTTGGCTCCCCGCCGCGCGATTCGCGCGCGCGACCCGTGTTGCAATCACTGTACCGCAATTCAATGACGGCGCCACGGGTGCGGCGGTGTCGCGCCGATGTCGCGCGTGGGAATGCCGCCGCAGCGCCATGGGATTGCCGCTCGCCCGCTTGAGCCCACATCGCGCAGCGTGCGCCGTGCACCTCTCCCCGCTCTATGCGGGGAGAGGTCGGATTGCGCAGCAATCCGGGTGAGGGGCATGGCACCAGCGGAGCCGCATTGCAGCTCCATCGGACTCGTGCGCCGGCGCCGATCGCTGCACCACTCGCGCCGCTGCCCCTCACCCCGACCCTCTCAGCGCGAGCGAAGCTCGTCGCGGCCCCGTGAAGAACGGGGAGAGGGAGCGCACCGTCCGCGTCGCAAGAGATCGGCTCACACATGTCCAGATCACATCGGCCGCGTGAATGTCGACACGGCATGCCGCTCGTCCCTTCCCACGACACACCAAAACCTCCCGCGGCGCGATCGCACCCGAGATCATCGTCATCAAAACCCTCGTCGAATGCCGAGGGCGCAGGGAAGGCCGGGCCTCGACTGAGGCCCGTGGCCCGCCTGCGGAAAAATTGCAGGCGGCAGGTCCCACAGGCGGCGTCGCGCTTTCGGTGATGGACGGCTTCTTCGCTGCGACCGCCCTTGTGCGTGATTTGACGCTGGTGACGCGCAACGTGAAGGACTTCGTGGCCACGGGCGCTCGCCTCTTCGATCCCTGGACAGATGGATAACGTATTGGGTTCCGCAGCCCCCATGCGCGACGCACGCAGTTGTCACGCTGGGCGTGGTAGATCATAACGGCTTGGCCTTTCCTGCCATCCCCCGATGGTCCCGCACGTCCCCAATCTCCTTTTGCCCAGCCTGAACAGGACTCCCATGACAACGCTCTCCTCCATCGTCGCGCGCGGTGTCGCGCTGGTTGGCAATGCGGCGCTGCAGTGGCGCAAGTTGCAGGGGGAGACGCCGCAGCCGGCCTGGGGCGCGCAACCGCAGATTCCGGTCGCGAAGCCGCAGGGCCTACTGCCGACCCTGAAGATGCCGACGGCACGCGGCTGGCGCGATGGCGAGACGCCGGTGGCGGCGCCGGGGCTGAAGGTCAATGCGTTCGCCACCGGGCTCGACCATCCGCGCTGGATCTATGTGATGCCGGACAAGTCGGTGCTGATCGCGGAGTCGACGCAGGTGCCGAGCCCGGTGCGCAACATGTTCGGCTATGCGATGCAGGCGACGATGCGACGCGCCGCGGCGCTCGGCGTCAGCGCCAACCGCATCACCCGGCTGGTCGATGCCGATGGCGACGGCACCGCCGAGCGCCGCAATGCGTTCATGGAAAATCTCAGCCAGCCGTTCGGCATGGCGCTGGTCGGTAGCACGTTCTATGTCGGCAACACCGACGGCATCGTGGCCTTCCCCTACACGGACGGCGCCGAGCGCATCACTGCTCAGGGCCAGCGGCTGACGAATTTCAAGCCCGGCGGGCACTGGACGCGCAGCCTGCTGGTCAGCCCCGACGGCACCAAGCTGTATGCCGGCGTCGGCTCGCTCAGCAACATCGCCGAGCAGGGCTTCGAGGTCGAGAAGGGCCGCGCCTGCATCTATGAGCTGGACATCGCGAGCGGCGCGAGCCGCATCTTCGCATCAGGCTTGCGCAATGCCGTCGGGCTGGCCTTCGAGCCGTCGACGAAGGTGCTGTGGACCGTCGTCAACGAGCGCGACGGGCTCGGCGACGAGACCCCGCCGGACTATCTGACCTCGGTGCGCGACGGCGGCTTCTATGGCTGGCCCTATTGCTACTGGGGCAAGACGGTCGACGACCGCGTGCCGCAGGATCCCGCTTTGGTCGCGACCGCGCTGACGCCGGACTACGCGCTCGGCGGCCATACCGCCTCGCTCGGCCTGTGCTGGCTGCCGGCGGGCACCCTGCCCGGCTTCCCCCAGGGCATGGTGATCGGCCAGCACGGCTCCTGGAACCGCAGCAAGCTGTCCGGCTACAAGGTCGTGTTCATCCCGTTCGAGAACGGCAAGCCGTCGGGCCCGGCGCGCGACATCCTCTCCGGCTTCCTGGCGCCGGACGAGAGCTTCTCCTATGGCCGCCCGGTCGGCGTCACGCTCGGACCGGACGGCTCGCTGCTGGTGGCCGACGATGTCGGCAACTGCATCTGGCGCGTGACGGCGGCTTGAGGCTGCGCACAGTGCGTGTTGGAGAACGAGCCGGCAGCGGCAGGCCACCTCTCCCCGTCGGGGAGAGGTCGGCGCGCAGCGCCGGGTGAGGGGGTGTATCGACACGATCAGGCGCATCTGAGCCCTCACCCGGATTGCATCTGACGATGCAATCCGACCTCTCCCTTCGGGAGAGGTGGACACCGCCGCTGCGGCGGGGGTCGGACATGATCCAAGTAGGTCATCCAAGTATGTCGTCAGTCGTGGCCGTAGTACTGGCGATTGCAGTAGCGGCGGCCGGCTTCGTGCTTCGCCGCGCGCTGGGCTGGAGTGGCGTTCGCCGGGATCAGGAAATTGCCGCTTGCAAACAGCTGCAGGCAATTGATGTAGTTCTTGTTGCCGAGCCACTCCCAGCCGGCCGAGGCCGGCGATGTCGATGCTGACGCGAGCAGGCCGGCGGTCGCGACGATGGCTGCGGCGGCGAACAGACGAATGCTGGTAGTCATGACCTTGTCCCTCGTTGCTTGAGGCTGCGCCCTGCAGCCGTTGGGGAGGATCATGACGATCAGGGCGCGCAGCGTCCGTGACCGTGCGCACATTTCGCTGATCGGCACGGGCGGAGGATGCGGCGTACGGCCGCGGAACAAGCCTCACGCCCGCGACGTTGTCCGACACAGCATAGGAGAGTTCAATGGCCGACAACGTCAATCCGGACCGGAAGCAGCCGGGCGAGAACCACGAAGGCAAGTTCCACTACAATCCAGGCAACCAGGCCGGCAAGAGCGTCGAGGTCGGCAAGCCCGAAAGCGAGCAGGTCAACAACAAGGACCGCATCGAGAACCGCGAGAAGCCGCAGTCGCGTTGAGCGAGCGGCATCTCTCTCGTCATGCCCGGGCTTGACCCGGGCATCCATCCTCTGCGGAAAGAAGATGGATGGCCGGGTCGAGCCCGGCCATGACGGCGGAGAGAGTATGGCCCGCCTTACTCCTCCAGCAGAAACGCCAATGCCTCGTCGCAGGGCGCCTCGACCTTCAGTGACAGCAGATCATCCGCACGCGTCCGGCCGAGATTGACGGCGGCGATCGGGATGCCGCGGTCGGCGGCGGCGCGCACGAAGCGGAAGCCGGAATAGACCATCAGCGAGGAGCCGACCACGAGCATGGCGTCGGCCTGGTCGACGTGATCGCACGCCGCGGCGACGACCTCGCGCGGCACGGTCTCGCCGAAGAACACGACGTCCGGCTTGAGGATGCCGCCGCAGGCGCGGCACGCCGGCACAATGAACGCTGCAAAATCGACACCGTCGAGATCGGCATCGCCATCCGGCGCATCGGCGGCGTCATGCGCCAGCCATTGCGGATTGGCGCGACTGAGCTCCTCCTGGAACGCGGCCCGCGACAGCGTCGCGCCGCAGCCGAGGCAGCGCACCTGATCGAGCCGGCCGTGCAGATCAATCACGTTGCTGTTGCCGGCCGCTTGGTGCAGCCGGTCGACATTCTGCGTCACCAGCAGCGAGCTGCGGCCCTGCGCCTCCAAACGCGCCAGCGCGTGGTGCGCGCCGTTCGGCTGGGCGCGGCCGAAGCGCCGCCAGCCGACCATGCTGCGCGCCCAATAGCGGCGGCGCGTGTCCTCGGTGGCCATGAAGGCCTGGAAGGTCACCGGCGGGGTGCGCTTCCACTGCCCGTCGGTGTCGCGATAGTCCGGAATGCCGGAATTGGTGCTGCAGCCGGCGCCGGTGAGCACGACGATGCGGCTGTGGCTATCGATGAAGGATTTCAGCGCTGACGGATCGACCATGGCGCAGATGTAGGCGTCGGACGTCGCCGGCGCCAGTCCGTCACAGACCGAGGCCCGTCAGGTCGCGCCGGGCGGCGGCACCGTCGCCAGCCAGTGCCGGGCGATGTCGGCGCGCGGCGCGATCCAGGCGATACCGCTCGACGTTACATGTGCCAGGATGCGGTCGAGCGCGCCGATCCGGCCGGGGCGGCCGATCATGCGCAGATGCAGCCCGATCGACAGCATTTTCGGCGCGGTCGCGCCCTCGCGCGCGAGCCAGTCGAAGGCGTCGATGACGTAGTCGGCGAAGTCGCCGCCGCGGAAGCGTGAGCCGTTGAAGAACTGCATGTCGTTGCTGTCGAAGGCGTAGGGCAGCACCAGATGCGGGCGGCCGGCGACATCGACATAGTACGGCAGGTCGTCATTATAGGCATCGCTGTCGTAGAGAAAGCCGCCCTGCTCGGCCAGCAGCCGGCGGGTGTTCGGCGAACTCGCCGAGCGCGTGTGCCAGCCAAGCGGCGGCTTGCCGGTGACGCGCTGGATCGCCTCCGCGGTGCGGGCGATCACGCGCCGTTCCTCGGTCTCGCTCATGCCGGCATGGCTCTGCCAGCGCCAGCCATGCGCCGAAACTTCATGGCCGCGTGCGACCGCATCACGCGCGAGATCCGGCGAGCGCTCGACGGCGCGGCCGCAGGCGCTGACCGTGACCTTGACGCCATGCACATCGAACAGATCCATGATGCGCCACCATGCGGCGCGCGTGCCATATTCGAAATGGCTGTCGATGCAGGGATCGGGACCGTCGAGCCGGTGCACCACTTCGTAGATCGCCTCGTTGGTCGCATCGCCGTCCGACACGGAGAATTCCGAGCCCTCCTCGAAATTCACCACCAGCGACACCGCGACACGGGCGCCGTTCGGCCAGCGCGCATGCGGCGGGCGGCCGGCATAGCCGACGAGGTCACGGCGGAAGGCAGGCTGTGCGCTCATCGGTTCAATCCGCGGTTCCGGCCATGCGATGCAGGCCGACCAGGCGATCGCTGATCAGCAGCAACACGAGCGTGCCGGCGAGAATGAGAGTGGAGAGCGCGGCCAGCGTCGGATCGGGCGCCTCCTCGATATATTGCAGCATGCGGATCGGCAGCGTCTTGGAGCGCACGTCGGTGAGGAAGATCGAGACCGGATAGTTGTCGAACGAGGCGAGCAGGCTGAACAGGCCCGCGATCAGGAACGACGGCGCCAGCGCCGGCACCATCACCCTGATCACGCTGCCGGCATAGGTGCAGCCGAGCGTGCGCGCGGCCTCGATCAGGGTGAAGTCGAAGCGCGACAGGCCGGCGATCATGGTGCGCGCGACGTAGGGAAGCGTGACCACGAGATGCGCCACCAGCAGCGCGCTCCAGGTCGCGGTGAAGCCGATCATGCGGAAATATTGCAGCAGCGCGATGCCGAGCACGAGGCCGGGCATCATCAAGGGTGAGACCAGCAGCGTGCCCAGCGCGGTGGCGCCGGGCAGCCTGCCGCGTGCAATCGCAATCGCGGCGAGCGTGCCTGCGACCAGCGACAGCGCGGTCGACAGCACCGCGATCTGCAGCGACAGCGACAGCGATGGCCAGAAGCCGTCGAGCCTGCCGATGCGCCCATACCAGCGCGTCGACGCGCCGGAGAGCGGCAGGTCGAACACGGGCGTCGGCGAGAAGCTAGCCGCGGCGATCACGACCAGCGGCAGCAGCAGGAACAGCGCGAGCCCGATCGCGAGCACCCAGCAGATGATGATGGCGATGCGGCTCATCATTTCGGCTCCCGCGACAGCATCGCGCTCAGCGCGACCACGATGACGGCAATCGCCAGCAGCACGACGCCGGCGGCGGCGCCGAAGCCGGGCTCGCGCGCCAGCAGATAGGCCTTGGCGATGGTGGTGGCGAGCGTCGGATATTTCTCGCCGATCAAGAGCGTCGGCACGACATAGGCCGACACCGACAGCGAAAACACCAAAGCTACGCCGGCGATGATGCCGGGCAGGGTCAGCGGCAGGATGACGCGAAAGAACACGACGAACGGCGAGGCGCCGAGCGTCGCCGCGGCTTCGGCATAGCGGCCATCAAGCTGCGCGACCACGGCGTAGATCGGCAACACCATGAACGGCAGGAAGATGTTGACGGCGCCGACGATCAGCGCCGTCTGGGTGAAGATCATCCGGATCGGATCCTCGATGAGCCCGAGCGCGATCAGCACGGTGTTGATGAGGCCGTCGCTGCGCAACAGGATGGTCCAGGCGAAGGCCTTGACGATGACGGAGGCCGCCAGCGGAAGGAACAGCGTCGCCAGCAGGATCGAGCGCAACGCGCCGCGGGCGCGGGCCAGCGCGAACGCGGCGGGATAGGAGATCAGGAAGGCGATCAAGGTCGTCAGCAGGCCGAGCCGCAGCGAGTTCCAGATGACGCCGAGATAATAGGGCGTGCCGAGCAGCCGGACGTAATGCGCCGACGTGACACCGCCCTTGGCGTCGAGCACGCTGACGCCGAGCAGCAGCGCGAGCGGCAGCACGAACACCAGCGCAATGATCAGTACCGAAGGCGCGACGAAGCCGAACGCGGCGAGCCGCTCGCGATCCGGTGCGGGCTTGACGATGGGCGCTGGTAGCACGGCGTCGGTCATGAGGCCTCGGCGGCGAAAGCGAAGGTTTCGGCGACGGGCCAGGCGAAACGGACCTCGTCGTGCACGCGCGGCAGCTCGGCCTCGCGTCCCGACAGCTCCGCGAGCAGGCTCGCGCCGGCCCCGGCGTCGACATCGACCAGGGTCCGCGAGCCCTGGAACACGACCGAGCGCACGCGGCCGGATGCGGAGTTGGCGCCGTCGCCAGCGCCGAGCCGCAACTGCTCCGGCCGCGTCGCTATGATCACCGAGGCGCCGGGCTGGAACGCGCCGCGCGCCGAGAGCCGGCCGACCGGCGTCACGACATCGACCATGCCGTCATGACCTCCGACCACCTGGCCGGCGATGCGCGTCGACAGGCCGACGAAGTTGAGGGCGAACAGGCTCGCAGGGCGCGCATACAGCTCGCGCGGCGCGGCGAGCTGCTCGATGCGGCCCTTGTTCATGACCGCGACGCGGTCCGACATCGTCAGCGCCTCGTCCTGGTCGTGGGTGACGAAGATCGCGGTCGCCTTGACCTCCTGCAGCAGGCGGCGCAGCTCGACCTGCATCTCCTCGCGCAGCTTGCGGTCGAGCGCCGACAGCGCCTCGTCGAACAGCAGCACGTCCGGCTCGACCGCGATCGCGCGCGCCAGCGCCACGCGCTGCTGCTGGCCGCCCGACAGCGCCGAGATGCGTCGGCCACCGAGATGGCCCAGCTTGACCAGCGCCAGCGCCCGCTCCACCGCGCGGTCGATCTCGGCCTTCGGCGCGCCGCGCACCTTCAATCCGAAGGCGACATTGCCGGCGACGGTGAGATGCGGAAACAGCGCGTAGCTCTGGAACACGACGCCGACATTGCGCCGGTGCGGCGGCACATCGGTGACGTCGCGCCCGGCCAGCGAAATCGTGCCGGTGTCCGGTGGCGCGAGGCCGGCGATGGCGCGCAGAAGCGTGGTCTTGCCGCAGCCGGAGGGCCCGAGCAGGGTGACCAGCTCGCCGCGCCCGATCGTCAGATCGACGCGATCGAGCACGGTCGTTGCACCGAAGCGCTTGGAGACTCCGCTGATGACGAGATGCGGCGCGGCGCTCATGTCATCTCCTTGCTCCAGCGATCGACCCAGCCGGCGCGGTTCTTGGCGATGAACGCCCAGTCGGGCGCGAACAGCGAGGCCGGATCCGGATAGCCGGCCGGCAGCGGCGTCGCCTTGCTGGTCGGCGCGATGAAGGCCGTCTTGGCGAGAATGGTCTGCGCCTCCGGGCTGAGATAGAAGTCGATCACCGCGTCGGCGAGATCGCCGGCCGGGCCGCCGGCGACCTTGGCGATGCCCGAGGGCATCGAGAAGCCGCCGTCCTTCGGAATCGCGAGATCGACCGGCGAGCCGTCCGCTTTCCGGATCAAGGTGTAGGCCGAGAACTGGCCGCCGATCATCCACGCTTCGCCCTGCTCCAGCAGATTGATGGCCTGCGGCGCGTTGGTATAGACGTTCAGCAGGTTGGCCTTCAGGCTCTTGATCTTCTTGAAGCCGGCGTCGATCTCGTACTGCGCCTCCTTGAACGGCTTGCCGGTCTCGAGATGCGCGGCGGCGAGCAGCGTCCAGAACCCTTCGGTGTTGGACAGCGAGGGGATCACGATCTTGGAGTCGTATTTCGCATCCCACAGCTCGGTCCAGCTGACGGGCGGGGTCTTCATGCGCTTGGTGGAATAGGCGATGCCGACCCACGGCTTCTGGTAGTTGGCCCATAGGCCGTCCTGGTGCACGGCGTCGTCGACCAGCTTGCCGAGATTGGGAATCGCCGACGACGACATCTTGGTGATCAGCCCTTCGGCTGCGGCCGGCAGCATCACCGGGTCGTCCATGATCACCACCGAGATCTTGGGGCTCGCCTTGTCGGCCTGCATCTTCTGCAGATTGGTCAGCGAGTTCGTGCCCTCATAGAGCACCTTGCAGTCGAGCTTCTTCTCCAGCACTGGAAACAGGTCAGCGTTGAAATATTTGGCGGCGCCGGCGGGACCGCCGATCACGATCTCTTTCGGGGCGGCGCGCACCAGCGATGGCGCGGCAAAGCTGGCGGCAAAGGCCGCACCGGTCTTCAGGAGGCTGCGGCGGGAGAAGGGGTGCATGAGAGGATCCCGTGTGAGCTGTCGCGTGGCGTATGACCAGAGATCAGCAAGCGCCGTGCCAAATGTGCACATTTTTATTTTTACCAATGAATTCCGGATCTTGAACCGTTTCCTCCGCCGCGGGTCTGCCCGGCCACAGGCAGAATGTGCACATTTTTTGGAGGTGACCTGCCGCGCCTTTGGGCCTAGCAATCGCGCATGGCGATGCGAGCGCAGCGAATCGGGAAGGCCAATCCCGCCGAGGACGAGGCGGTGTATCAGGCCATCCTGCGCGCGCTGCTGGAGGGCAAGCTGAAGGCCGGCACCAAGCTCGCCGAGACGCCATTGGCCGACATCTTCGGCGTGTCGCGCGAGCGCATCCGCAAGGTGCTGCACCGGCTCGGCGCCGAGCGGCGGCTGGAGATGATCCCGAACCGCGGCGCCCGCGTGCCGCGGCCGACCCTCGATGATGTCAGAAGGGTCTACGAGGCGCATCGCGTGCTCGAGGCCGGCGTGCTCAGCCAGCTGGTGCTGCGGGTCGATGATCTCTTGCTGGCGCGGCTCGATGCGCATCTCGCCGAGGAGCGTGCCGCCGCGCAGCGCGGCGATCGCGCGACATCGGTGCGGCTGTCCGGCGCCTTCCATGTCCATCTCGTCGAGGCGCTCGGCAATCCCGAATTGTCGCGCATGCTCGGCGATCTGCTCAGCCGCTCCTCGGTGATGGTCTCGGTGTACGAGCCGGCGGCACAATCGATCTGCGCGGTCGACGAGCACGGCGCGATCGTCGCGGCGCTGCGTGACCGCGACCTGTTGCGCGCGATCGCCGTGTCGCGCGAGCACTTCCTGCATGTCGAGGGCCGGCTGCGGCTCGACGAGCACGGGGCCTCGGAGAGCGAAAATCTCGCGGCGATCTTCGCGCCGGTCAAGCCGTTGCGGCGCAAGGCGCGGTCGGCGCAATCGTGACGACGGCGCCGGCTCACGGTCATGTCCTCGGCGGACCGTTCGGCTGAGCGCACCAGGGCAGCGCCAGCCGCGGCATGTAGTAGTTGTTCCACTCGCAGACGTCCTCGGGCCCCTTGCGCTTCAGCGCCATCTTGACCGGCTCGGCCTGGCTGATGCCGACATGCAGCACGAGCAGCGTGGCGCCGATCGGATAAGCGAAGCGCGCGAGGCTGAGGTCGACGAGGCGATCCAGCAGGATCATGCCGGCGATGATGATCAGGGGATCGGTGAAGACGAAATACTCGACCTTCAGCCCGCGGCGGACGCCGAGCGCGTCGATGCCGACAGCCGCCAGCATCAGCAGCGTGGCCTGAATGGCGGCCTGCCGCTCGCCGCGCCTGATGGCGATCACGATGCCGGGGATGATCAGCCAGGTCAGGACCACCGTCGGGCGCGCCGACGGCTGCAGGATGAACGTGTAGCGCCTGATGACCCCGAGCACGCCGGACAGCAGCAGGCCGATCGCCCCCGAGAGGCTGCCGGCGGCTTCGGGCGCGTCGACATAGGTGATCATCTTCTCCAGCGGGTTGAGCACGACGACGACATCGTTGATGTCGTAGCTGAGATCGAGGGCCGAGAGGCCGAGGCCCGCACCCGCAACGACAGCCAGCACCGCGGTCAGCAATTCAGCCGCGCTCACGCGCCAAAGCCGCGCGAACAGCATCGTGCTGGCGGCGATGACGGCGAGCAGTCCGAGCTGATAGACGCCGAAGCGTCCAGACAGCAGCGGCTTGAGACCGGCGGCGGCAGTGTTGACCGGATCAAGGCCTGCAGCAATCAAGGGCCAGGCACTCATCGCGGCAGCCAGCGCGGCCACCGCCGCGATCAGCACGGCCGCCCAGGCGCGCGGCGTCCGCCAGAACGCCACGCTGGCGCTCGCCGCGCTGCCGAACGGCAGCACCAGCACGGGGATCGCGGCGATCAGCAGGATCGCATGCACCTTGTTCGTCAGCCCGAGCATGCACAGCAGCGCGGCAACCCCGATCGCGAGCGGGCGCGCGAGGCAGGCGCGGCGCGCCGCCGCTATCAGGATCATCAAAGCGAGGATGCAGAACGACGCCGCGATCATCTCGCTACGCAGGATGCGCAGATGCATCTGCACGCCACCGGAGAAGGTGAAGGCGGCAACGCCAAGCATGGCGATGCGCCAGTCCGACACCAGGCGACGGGCCAGAAAGGCGAATGCGACAATGATGGCGGCCGCCGTGAGCAGCGCGGCGATGCGTCCGGCATGAACCGCACTGGTCATCGCTGCGTCGAAGCCGATGCGATCCGCAGCCGATGGGATCGCCGACAAGGTCCAGGCATCGAGCAGGCCGAGCCGGTGCAGCCCGGCGAACCAGGCCTTGACCGAGAGAATGGTGAGATAGGCCGGGTGATCGAAGAACGCCTGCGCGCCGCCGTCGTTCATGGCGAGTGCGTTGTAGATCACCATGAAGTCCATGTCGGCGTTGCGCCAATAGACGGTGAAATAGCCGACCACGACGAACGAGACGAATGACAGCAGCAGCGCGATGGCTACGCCGCCGCGCCAGCCGAACGGGGTGAGGCGGTCAAGCGGATCGGCCGCCTTGGTCATACGGCGGTCGCGCAAATGTCACCTCGCCCCGCTCGCGGGACGACTATGGGACCACCGAACTCCATTTCGGGTCCAGCTGTCTCCCCGTCGTCATGGCCGGGCGTGTCCCGGCCATCCACGTCGTTCGGTATACTGGGCCCGACGTGGATGCCCGGGACGAGCCCGGGCATGATGGAGTAACTCACTGGCAGGACCGATTGCCGCGACGGCCCCATCATCCTCAGATCGCCTTGATCTTGAAGAACGCGAACACGACCATCTTGAGCAGCATCCAGCCGTGGCGGAAGCGCGAGATCTGGGTTTCGCCGTAGCTGCGTGCGGCGTAGCGGATCGGCAGGTCGATGGTCTTGAGGTTCAATTTAGAGGCGCCGAAGATCAGGTCGAAATCGCCGAACGGATCGAAATCGCCGAAATAGGCCTTGCCGGCCTTGAGCCTGAGATAGTCGCTGCGGCGGAGCACCTTGGTGCCGCACAGCGTATCGGTATAGCGCTGGTTCAGCAGCCAGGAGAACAGGTAGGAGAAGGTCTTGTTGGCGATGAGGTTGAGGAAGCGCATCGCGCCGTCGTCCATCGGATAGACCAGGCGCGAACCGTTGATGAACTCGCCCTTGCCCGAGCGCAGCGCCTCGAAGAATTTCGGCAGCTGCTCCGGCGGCATCGTGAGGTCGGCGTCGAGGATCATCAGCACGTCGCCGCGCGCGGCGTCGAAGGCGGTGAACACCGCGTCGGCCTTGCCCTTGCCGGGCTGGCGCATCAGCTTGATGTCGTGGCCCGGATAGGCCGCGCGCACCCGTTCCATTTCCTCATAGGTGCCGTCCTTGCTGTGGCCCTCGATGAAGATGATCTCGATATCCGGACAGAACGCGGCGAGCCGCTGCACCGCGGGCTCGATGTTGCCGCGCTCGTTGCGCGCGGGGATCACGACGGTGGCCGAGCGGACGTCATCGTCCGTCGGGCGCATCGCGCGCGCCACCAGATAGTGCCGCAGCGACAGCGCGCGCAGGCCCGGCAGCACGCTGAGGAAACGGTTGGCGAAGCGGCCGAGGCCGAACAGCCGCAGCGGCGACAGCAGGCGCTGCTCGGACTTCACCGGATCGAAATCCGCGAGACCAGCAAGGTTGCGCAGGTCCGAAGGCGACAGCACGTTCTGCTCCGGCTGCGGCATGCGCAGCCCGATCGCCTCCGCCGCCTTCAAGAGCGGATACCACAGATGCGAGAAGTAGCCGATGACGAGGCGCGTCTCGCGGGTGCACAGCCGATGCAGCTGTTCGATGAAGCGCTGGCAATCATCGAGCGAACCGATCGTGTCGAGCACGAGGATGACATCGAACGGGCCCGATACGGCCAGAAACGTGGCCGGATCCTCGGCGTCGCCGGCGATGAAGGTGAGGCCGGGATGGCGGTCGCGGGCGATCGCAACCTGCTTGCTGCTGATGTCGATGCCGACACCATAGGACGGCGCCAGCGCGGCCAGCGTATCGCCGATGCCGCAGCCGATTTCCAACACGCGGCTGCCGGGCGGAATCAGGAAGCGCAGATAGCGCTCGTCCTCATCATGGAAATATCCGGCCTTGTCGCGCCAGAAGGCGCGCGCATCGGCAAAGCGGTCGGCATGAGCGAGGATGGCGGCCTTGCGCGGCGTCGGCGCAAGCACATCGGCCACCACGGCGCGCGCCCCCTCGTCATTGTCCTGCGGGACCTGCTCGCCCAACTCTGCCACCTGATACCATCCTTGTTAGGGGTTGCATCCTTCTAGGCCAGCCGATGGGGCGGAGTGATGGCGACGGGCGTTCAGGTAACGGATGGAAACGAGGCAGCCGCCATCGTTCACGCAGCGCGTTCGCGCCCGGGTTCTGCTAATCGTTCGCGCTCTCAGATGCGAGGGCGCAGGGAAGGCCGGACCTCGACTGAGGCCCGTGGCCCGCCTGCGGAAAAAAATGCAGGCGGCAGGTACCACAGGTCCAGCCGGACAGGCCCGGCCCTCCCTGCGCGATGGGCTTCACGTCTGCTCCGTGCTCTCCCCGGGGACCGGCTGTCTTGCCCCCGTCACCTGCGCGACACGTCATGTCACGCGAGCTTGGCGCCAGCGTCGGGGCGCCAGGACCACACGGCTTGAACGTCCGCAGGCTTGCCAATCGTCCAGCGCATCAGCACCTGACAAGCAAGCGGCCACCGCTCCCCGCCTCTACGTATCGTGACGACGCGTACGCCCCTCTGCATGAGGACGGGATGGCTGGATCAAAGCATGATTTCTGATAATACGCAATCGAAATTTTCGAGATTCCGAATGGCGTCCGGCGCAGATCACCGCGCACAGCAGAACTTGTGTTTCTTACCGCTGCCGCAGGGACATGGATCGTTGCGACCGACCTTCGCCGCGCCGGCGGGGCGCTTCGGCTCCATGACCATGGCGCGCGTATCGCCCGCGACGAAGCGCCAGGCGCCGTCGTCATCACGGCGAAACTGCGAGACCTCGTGGTGCTCGATGGTCTTGCCGGCTTCGCGATAGGTGGCGACGAAGCTGACCACGCCGTCGGCGTCACCGATCTGGCCTCGCGCGGTCGAGACGATGCGCAGGGAAAGCCAAGTCGCGCGCGCGGCCCAGCCCTTGGCCGCGGCAGCATCGAACGCGTGGCGCTGATCCGCTGCGAGCGTCGCTGCGATATAGCCGATGTCGCCGCGCGTATAGGCCGTGTAGCGCGAGCGCATCAAGGCCTCGGCGGTCGGCGGCATCGCATCGCCGCTGAGATAGGGACCGCAGCAGCGGTCGAACGGAAGGCCTGAGCCGCAGGGACATGGCATGAACCAAGGCTTAGCATCGGTAAGGCGCGATGCAAATCCGGCGAAGCGGCCGCAGAGACGCCACCCGGCCTGTTGGTCTGCGACAGAGCACGCACGGCTTCCCGCCGCCACAAAATGATCGTATCGGTTCGGTGCTCCGTCCCGAACTGCCGAGGTCTCGCATGTCCTTCTCGATCGCCAGAGGGCTAGCCCTGATGGCGCTCGCGGTCGTCACCTTGATCGCGAATGCGGCCTCTGCAACTCAGGACATCATTCGGGTGCCAGACCTCACGAATTCAGGCCTCGCGATTCCGGGCCTCGAGATTCGTCGCGCGGTCTTTGCCGACGGACGGCTCTGGCTGCTCCATAAGGGCGGCCAGCTGTCGAGCCTTGCGGAAAATGGCGAGCGCGTCGACGTGACGACGCTCGATCGCGTGATCGAGCTGTTCATCCAGCATGGGCATGCGACAATCGTAACCTGCCCGCAACAGACGTGCACGCGATGGACCGTACGCCAGCGCGTGGGGGACGATTGGGCCGCGACATCCGACATTGCCAGTCAAGACGATGCGTTCTTGGCCGCGATGGCCTCTGGCGATACGATTACCGTGGTGACCGACAATCGGCTGATCGAGATCGACGGCGGCACGCAGACGGAAATTCCCCTCGTTTTGCCACCGGCTCCGTGGCCGGGCCCCATGCTCGCTCCCGCAACGCCCTCGAAAGAACGACAGCCCGAAACGGTGTTCGCCTTACCGCCCTCCTACGTGTTTCAGCCCAGTTTGGTACCCTCGAAGCCGCTGAAGAACTGGCCGGTCGGCGCCGTGCTGATGACGCCGAAATACGTCTTCATCGGTTACAGCGCTGGTGAATGGGGCGGCGGACTGCAGAGGGTCGAACGAGCGACGGGCATGGTGTCTGACATCATCGCGGTCGATGACGATCTCTGCGGCGGGCCTCTCAACCCGGCATGTGATCCGGTCAACGGGCTTGCGATCATTCCGTGGAAACCTGACTGCGTGGCGGCGGCGATCGGTCTCATCCATTCACTCCCGCACGGACGGCTCGTCGAAGTCTGCCAAAACACGGTCCGTGTGCTCTATGCTCAGCCGATCCCGGACCATCTCATCAGGGACGCTGATGGGCCGCCCGCACGGTTACGGCTGTACACGATACCGTTTTTCGGAGTGCAGCGGCTGGGCGGAGACCTGCTTGCCGCGGGATATGACGGGCTGTATCGGATCGGCCCGAATGGCCTCGTCCAGCGCGATCTGCTCCCAGCTTTCAAGCGAACGAACGATGTCGGGGTGAGCTTCGACATTGCTGGACTTGCGCTGGTGCGGACCGAGATCGACCAGCGGCTCTCCTCGAGCGGGAGCGCGCCCATGGTGGTGCCGCGCTAGCTAGGCGGCACGAACGAGGTCGCTGCGCCAACTGGCTTCCCGATGCCGCAGTTCGCGCCTAACCAGGCTGACGCTCCGATCGAAGCCGCCGAGGTCTCACATGCCGATCAACATCGCCAGACGGCTCGCCATCATCGCTCTCGCGCTGGTGCCGCTGCTTGCCGGCCGTGCCTCCGCAACCGAGGAGAAGCGCACGGACAGTCCCGAGCAGATCCATCGGGCCGTCTTTGCCGACGGACGGCTCTGGCTGCTCGCTGGCGGCGGCCGGCTGTCGCACATCGCAGAGAGCGGCGAACGGACCGATGTCGCAACGCCGGATCCGGTGATGGAGTTGTTCGTCCAGGATGGGCATGCGGCGATCGTGACCTGCCCAAAGGAGGCTTTCGGGCGCGGGACTCCTGTCGAGCGATGGACGGTGCGCCGGCGGGTTGGCGACGATTGGGAGACGGTGGCCGATATCGCAACCAGGGGCGAGACATTCGTGGCCGCGACATCCAGCATCGTGCTGACGGACAGCAGGATGATTGAGCTCACTGGCAGCTCGGCAGCGGAGACGGCTCTCACCCTTTCGCAGCCCGCCCGCCCCAAGCCGGCCAAGGCGGAGGAGCGGTTCACGCTCGGAGCATGGGTGCAGTTCACCGACGACGACGTGATCGATCTCACCGAAGGTGTACCATGGCAGGCTGCACCCGCGGCGCCGCCCTCCCCGACGCCGTTGAAGCGGTGGCAGGCCCGCGCCGTTCTGGTCACGCCGCAACATGTCTACGTCGGCACCGATGCCGGAGAGTGGGGCGGCGGGCTGCGGCGGATCGATCGGATGACCGGCATCGTATCAGATATTGAGGATGTCGACGGTGACCTGTGCGGCGGCAACCTCAACCCGGCGTGCGATCCGGTCAAGGGTATCGCAACCATTCCCTGGAAGCCGGACTGTGTCGCCGTCGCGATCGGCCTGATCCATATGGCCACGCATGGACGCATCGCGGAAGTGTGCGACACCTCGGTGCGGCAGCTCTATGCGCATGTCATCCGGGCGCCGACCTATCAGACGCCCGACGGGCGGACGGAAACTTATTGGTTCGCCCAGACGACCGCGTTCTTCGGGCTGCAGCGCCGCGACGGCGACCTGCTCGCGGTCGGACATGACGGGCTGTACCAGATCGGTGACGGCGACCGCGCGCAGCAGATCCCGTTTCCGGCGTTCACGCCAGCCGGCAACCTTGCCGTCAGCTTCGACCTGCCGGGCGTCGTGCTGCTGCTGATCAGCGGCACGCAAGGGCCTCCCTCCCAGAACAACGGCGCACTGATGCTGGTCCCGCGCTAGGCCGGGCGACGGCGTCGGCGCGGCGCGCGACCGACATGTTGGATGACGCTTCAAGACGACGCGTGTTCGACTATCGCACTTTGCGATGGCCGGTTGCACGTGAACCCAGCCGTGGCAAGCCGTCTCGCTTGCCGGTTGTGACTCCAAAGACGCAGGTCGCCACTCTTCACAACCGCTGTTGGCGCCACACGCGCCGCGCGGTTTCGAAACCGGCGAATCCGTGTTAACCATTGGTTAAGAACAAGGGTGTTGGGCACACGGCTGACCTGCCCGGCCCCGCGCGGACCAGACCTTTCCGGGCGCCGCCTCATTACGTGGCGCCGGTGACCGCTAGCCCACCGCATCATCAGCGGATCGGGCGCGGAAGACGCCGACGAATTCTTCGCGCGACGCCAGCCAGGCCGCAAGAACGACAGGTCCGCCCCGGCGGGCCGAGAGCCCACCTCCCGATCATATGTCCACATGATGCCGGCGCGAACCGCGTTGCGTGCAAACGCAGCGTTGCGCCCATCACGACCGATTGGAGCGGCCCCGATGGCTGATGAGTCCGTAGTAGCGTCGATCATTCCCTGGCGGGAGCCGAAGACGGCCAAGCCGCGCCCGAAGCGCACGCCGGTCGTGAAGCCGCGCCCGCGACCGAAGCCGAAGAAGGCGAAAGCGGCGCTGGATGACGAGATGCTCGCGTCCGAAACGCTGATCATGCCGGACTTCCTGGACTACGTGAACGAGCCGTCGACGACGCCCGCCGGCACGCCGGCGCGCACCGAGGCGGCCGCGAGCGCCGCCGCTGCCGCGATCCCGGCGGCCCCTTCCACGATGGCGCCACGTGACATCGCACCGGCGCTCGACGGCGACATCGTTCCGGCGAGCGCGCCGGTGATGCCGCGCAAGGTGGTCGAACGTCCCCGCATCACCGCCTCGTCGATCCTGCTGCAGCTGGCCGCGCTGGCGCTGGCCGCGGTCGGCATGGCGATGAACGGCTGGTTCGCGCATTCGCTCGGCTCGAACAGCACAGCGGGCTGGATGTTCCTCGCGGTCGGCGTGACCGCCGACCTCGTCGCGCTGGTGATGCCGACCTGCGCCGCGCGGCTGTGGCAGGGGCGGCACCGGGCCTCGGCGCTGACCGGCTGGACGGTGTGGCTGATGACCTTCGTGTTCGCGGTCACCGCCGGCATCGGCTTCGCCTCGACCAACATCAGCGACGTCACGCTCGCCCGCGCCTCGCGGGTGACGCCGGCGGTGCAGGCGGCGCAGACCGCGCTGAGCGATGCGATGATCGCGCGCGACCGCGAATGCAAGGGCGGCGTCGGCAAGTTCTGTCGGGAGCGCGAGGCCGCGGTGGCCGAGCGGCGCCAAGCGCTGGATGCCGCGATGGCCACGGTGAGCCAGACCGCCGATCCGCAGACCGAGGCCGCGATCAAGCTGGTCGCCTGGGTGTCGCGCGGCGTGGTGAAGCCGTCCGCCGACGACTTCATCATGCTCCGCCTGATCCTGCTGGCGCTGCTGCCGCAGATCGGCGGCATCCTGCTGATGGTCGGACGAAGGGGGTGACGGCGGCGACGCCACACGAGGCAGATCATCAGCAACTCTGTGCACGGCCCTCGGGCAGCGCCATCGGCCTCGTCAGCTCAAGCCGCAGCAGCACGCCAGGCATCAGCCATCGGTGCGTTGCCTTGTCGCAGGCTTTCTCCGGCACGGCGATGTCGGGCCGAGCCGCCGAGTTGTACAGATCGGGATCGCGCACGGGAACGTGATCTGTCGGCGCCGCCGTCTTGATACAGATCATAACTAAACGGTGCCGTTTTTATACGCTCGCGCCGGGCAGATCGTAAGGAGTTCGACAATGTCAGAGCACAGCAGCACGAGCGTCTACGTGAACTGGGCCAGGGAGCGCCTCCACGAGATGGACGCCGCACTGGAGTCGTTTGGGGTCAAGGCCGCCGAGGCCGAGGCGGCATCCAAGGCCAAGGCCCAGGAGATCTTCGCAGACCTGCAGAAGCGGCGCGATGACCTCGAGGCCCTGCTCAAGACCCAAGCCGAAGCCGGAGGGGCGACACTGGCCAGCGCGAAAAGCGAGCTCGACCAGCATTGGGCCGGATTCGAAGCCCAGATGAAGGCCTATTTCGACACGATCGGCCAGCAGGCCGAGCAGCAGAAGACGACCTTCAAGGACATCGCCGCCGCACAGGCCAAGGCCTGGACCGAGTCCGCCGACCGGTTTCGCGCGGCAGCGACCCAGGTGACGACCACCGGGACCGCCGATCTCGACGCGGTCTTCACCCAGCTCAAATCCGACGCGGCCCAGGCCGGGGCGCATCTCGAGCAGCTCAAGCAGGCGGGCAGCGCGTCCTGGTCGGTGTTCAGCGCCGCGCTGGGCGAGTCGCGCAAGGCGTTCGACGCGGCCAACCAGGCCGCCTGGAACGCCTTGACGAAGTCCAGCCCGAAGGGCTGAGGCCGGGTTCGGCACAGGCCCGCCCGCGGCGACTGCCGCATCGGCGACATCCGGGCTCCGCGCGCTCGCGGAGCCATCAGTTCAGCGGCAGGATGACCGTCGGCGCGCCGTCCGTCGTGTTCGACGAGATGGCGTTGTTCTTGAACGAGCCGATCTGGCCGCCGCTCGCCAACAGGCCCGTCGTATTGTTGTGGACGCTGGAATTGTTGAGGATCACCGCCGCCGCCGCGACGGTGGTGGCGCTGATCCCGGCTGCGCCATTGTGCGACGAGGCGGTCCGGTCGACGAAGACGACGGAAGAAATCGAGCCGGTCGAGGTGGTGGCAATGCCGTTGCCGGTGTTGCCGGTGACCACGCTGTCCCGCACCGTCACCTCCGAGGTACCGCCTCCGCCGGTGCCGTCGATCAGGAATCCCGTGGCATTATTGTTGGAGAGCAGCGTTCGGTCGATCACGCCGGAAATGGTGGTGGCGCCGGCGCGTCCGATCACCTTGACACCGCCGAAGCTCGCCGAGCTGCCATTGCTGGTGATCACCGAGTTGGAGATCGAGAGCTTGCCGGGCGTGGTCGGCGTGAACAGGACGCCCCATTGGGTGAAGCCGAAGATCTTGCAGTTCTGCACCACCAGCGAGCCGCCGCTGTTGAACAGGATGCCGTTGAGACCGCTGCCGACGCCGTCGAAGATGAGGCCTTCGAGATAGACCGTATCGGTCGCCGCCGCCGCTACGACGATGCCGTTGGTGCCGGAGACGAGCACCCCGGCGACGCCGGACTGCGCGACGATGCGGATCGACTTGGTGATGGTCACCGCGCCGAACCCGCCGGGGTCGATGGTATTGATCTCGCCGCCCGCGGCCGTCTTCGAGATGGCGCCGGCGAACGTCTTGCAGGGGGCCGTCCGGCTGCACGGATTGGCATCGTCGCCGACGCCCGAGACCCATGTGCGCGTGGCCTGCGCATGGGCCTCGCCCGCCCCGAACGCCAGCCAGATCGCACACACCATCGTCATCACGAAACCGATTGTCTTCACGGCGCATCCTCGCATTTGATCAGAGTGAACCAAAGGACGTGAACCAAGGGAGTAGTCACCAAGGAAGTTGGCACCAGAGGGAGTTGTCACGGCAGCCTGACCGGCGTGCTCTGGAATTTCTGGCCGGACGGCGCCCCTTCCGGATACATGTCGAAGGTCAGGACCGCTGGCGCGCCGTCGGCCGCGAGCTCGAATTCGGCGACCGCCTCGCCTTCATCCTCGGTCTTGATGTCGCCCAGCGACCTCACGCATTTCAGGAAGAAATGATAGGTCGTGTCCGGCGCCGCGGTGATCGCGACCTTGACGCGCCATTTGCCATCGGCCTCCCGCGTGATCAGAACGGTGCCGCCGATCCGCGACGGATCGTCAGCCCTCACATCGGAATTGCCGCAGTCGGAATTGTCCTGGCGCACGAGCAACGCCTCGGCCGAGCGTGAGCGATCCCCGCTCTGCGCACCGGCCGGCACGGCGGCCAGCGGCGCCGCGAGGGCGATCAGCGAAAGCAGCAGTCGGCACCGACGCGGCAGGCTGCACATCTGGAGCTCTCCATGTCATCTGGTCGGGCGTCGTTCAGAGCAGGCGTCATCAAGGGTGGTCGTTCAGGGCGGTTGTTCAGAAAGCAGACGTCATTCAAATCAGGTCAGTGGAGCCGGGCGGCCTGGGCGGCGGTCGTCAGAACCGGTCAATCAACCGTGCGTGCATCATCGAAATCAATTCAGCTGCGTAAAATTCAGTGCTCTGCGGGCTCCGCTCGTTTCCGACCGTCGCCGATGGCCGGCGGCCTACGCCCGTCGGCAGACGGGTAGTATGGCGCAGAAGCCGTCAACTTGGAATGGAAATCCTTGCTGCAGCGCCAGAGAGAGGTCCGCCAGCCGGCTCAACGCTTGCGCGAGCGCGGAGGGCGGTGCGCGGCGCGCCATGCGCTTTCGAGGACGGAGCGCAGCAGACGCGGATCGGCACCGGCCAGCGTCACCATGGTCCAGCCCTGGTCACCCCATTTGTTCGGGACCCGGCGGAAAACCTCTGGCGCGAGACCGGCATAATGCTCCTGCTCGTCGGGCGTGAGCAGCACATTGGCCGAGGCGCCATCGGCCGCCAGCGTCGCGAAGGTCCGGTGCAGCTTGAACGCCGTGCGATCGAAATGCGGCGCTGCAATCGTGCCCGCGAGCGACAGAGCGAGGGTGCGAAACTCGGGACCGGTCATGGCGGCGGCCTCCCGGGGCGCTCGAACACGAGACTGAGGACGGCGACGTTCGAAGGCGGTGTTCGACGTCAGTGTTTGAAGCAATGCTCGCGATGCCATCGCAAGAAATGCGGGTGAGGCCGATCCCCGGCGCGATCCGGAAAAAAGGCGAGTCCTGACGGATTGATGAAACCTCTGATGCGATCGACGTCGTTGATTTGTCGCGAGACGAGGATGTTAAGATCATCACTCAAGCTGATCAACCCGCGGTCGAACATCCAATGCACCGTTCCTGACAGCGCCAGGCCGTTGGTCACGAGATCAGGCCCGTTTGCCTCGACGGGGCGGATATGGGCCGCGTTGACCTCGGCGCGCCCGCCGCCGTTGATCAGCTTGAGCCCGGTGATCGCGCAACGCTCGCCATAAGCCCGCAGCACGATCCGCCGGAACAGGCGATCGCGCACCACACGCGACGTCAGGCGGCGGATGCGATCGCGCAATTGTTCGGACACGAGGGGCGCCTGGTCTTCGGCGAACCCAGCCGGGGGATGCGCCGTCTCCGGCACACGCGGCAACACCGCATCGCGACCATCCAGACCGCGCTCGATGATGCTCTGGAAGTCCTGCGGCGAAATCGGCCGGACCGCCGCCTGAGCCCGCCCCGACAGCTTGCCTGCCTCGTTGAGCAGGCCGCGCTCGATCGGACCGTTCAGCTCGCTGAAGGAAACCGGGTTGACGAACTCCAGATACGAGCCGGGTTCAATCAGCGCGAGATACATGCCCGGCGCTTTCGAATCGGGGATGATCCGCTCGACCCGTGCGATGGCGAAATAGCCGCGCGTGCCCGGCACCTTCGTCGGCTCGAGATAGACGATCCAGTCGCCGACACTGCCCTCGGCGCGACCGAGATACTGCCTGGGAAACTGGTACTGCTCCGCCGGGCTGTCGTCGTAGATCGAATCAGTCCGATGCATGAACACGCAGTAGCTCATGGCGAAAATCTAGCCGATCGGCGCCCGGTACACCATCGGCGAACAGTGATGTCGACATTCGGCCGCCCCTGCGGTCCTGTCGCAATCAGCCGTTTTTCGGATGGCCCCGCCCCGACGCGCCGACGCCCGGACTGATCGTCACCGTCGCTCCGGCGGCGCCGCCGGCCTCATAGGCCGTCGTCGAGACCATTCGGCTCGTGCTGCGCGCGGTCCGCAGCTTCATGTCGAGCTTGTCGAACTCGGTATCGACCACCGAGGTCTTGAGGACGACGAGGCCGCGGCCGGTGCTGGCGTTGACCTGATCGCGGCTCGCCTTCATCGCCACCAGCCGGCCGGCGATCGAGACGACCATGCCGAGCGAGAAGGAGGCGTTGGCGAGGTGGCGGTCCTGGTGGCGGAAGCGGGCGTAGTCAGCCGAGGTCTTGAAGCGGCCGAGCTCGGCGCGCACCGCATTGTCGATCAGCTCGGCCAGGTAATGCGCCACTTCGACATCGGCGCCGAGGCCGAAGAACACGTAGCGATTGTCGCCGGCCTCATTCTTCTCGCGCCACACCCGGCAATCGCAGAAATGCGCGATCGCGCCGATGCAGTCGTCGATCGGAATGCGCTTCTTGCGATGCGTCTCGTAGACCTTGCGCTCGCAGGTCGAGGACTTGAGCTCGAGGTCGGACAGCGACAGATCATGGCGGTCGAGCAGCTCTGCGACCTTCGCCGCCGCCGACAGCGCCTCGTCCTCGGTGCAGCCATTGGCGATGGTTTTCGCGCGCAGCGCCTGGATGCGCGATTTCAGCTTGTCGAGCGCCGCGGGATCGAAACTCTGGGTCACCGGTGAAGGCTCATGGTCGGCGCAAAATGAACAGACGGAATCGCGGAGAGGAAGGGATTCCCGCCCGAGCGCCGGGGGCATTCCATAAACCCATTCGAACAAGGCATTCGCAAAAAGACCGGCGGACATTTGTGACCACCTGCGTGTACCATCTGACCGGCCCAAAAAGCCATCAATCTCACCCGATTTGAGGGGATTGAGGCCTACATCAGCGCCCTCACCGCCGAGGGCGCGCCTTCCGGATACGTGAAGCTGAAGGCCTCGCCCGCCTGCGCCACCCAGTTCGTGATTCCGTCCTGCGCCGCGCGCCCCTGCTTGGCGCCTTCGTGTGCGATCCAGGCGAGGTCGGCGGCGGCGCGCTGCATCAACAAGTTGCGTCGGCGCCGCCACCAACGCCGTCAGCGTCAGGCATGGCATCATCCGCACGGCCGTGAGGCGCGCAGCCGGCGGATCGGCGCCGAGCACCGGCCGCGCGATGGGCGTCTCCGCCATCATGCGCGGTAGGGCGCGACGCAGGCCGCGCAATCGACACGGGCGCGCAGCTGCGTCGCCAGCAGATAGAGACCGCCGATCTTGCGGTGGAGGAACAGCGTCGCCGCCGGCGGCACATGGATGAGGTCGCGGTCGAGGCCGAGCGCGAGGCCGCGGTCGCGCAGCTCCGCCAGCAGGTCCTGACGCGCGAAGTCGTAAGGCCCAAGCTGGCGCAGCGGCGCCATCGCCCGCAGGAACATGTCCACGATCGCGTCCTGGTGCCGCGGCGCCGTTGATGCGTCGAAATAGCCGATGGTCAGCATGGCGGCGCGGCTCGCCGCGCGGTCGGCATCGAGCCCAGCGGCGAGCAGCGCGCGGAACGCCGCCTGCAGCGCCGGCGGGATCGGCCTGACAGCGCCGAAATCCAGCAGCACGATGCGTCCGCCGTCCGGCGTGACGCGGAAATTGCCGGGATTGGGATCGGTCTGCATGGCGCCGAACACGAACAGCTCGCGCATGGTCAGGTCGATCAGCGCCGCCATGGCGCCGTCGCGCTGGTCCGGCGCTGCAGATGCCAGCGACGCGATCGGCCGGCTGTCGACGAAATCCATCGCCAGCACCTCCGGCGTGGACAGCGCGGTCACAGGCGCAGGCACCACGAACCGCGGATCGTCGGCGAGAAAGCCGCCGAAGGCACGCAGCTGCGCCGCCTCGGCGGCATAGTCCGCCTCCGCATGCAGCTGCGCCTTGGCGGCGGACAGCGGCGGCGAGAGATCCATCTGACGCGGCAGCAGGCCGGGCAGCCGCAGCAGCGCGGCGATGTTGTCGACGTCGCTGTCGATGCTGGCGCGCACGCCGGGATATTGCACCTTGATGGCGAGGCGCCGCCCGTCCGTCGTCTCGGCGCGATGCACCTGGCCGATCGAGGCCGCCGCGAACGGCCGCGTCTCGAAGACGCGAAACCGCGCGCGCCAGCCCGTGCCCCAGGCCCGCGCCAGCGCCCGCTCGAGCTGCGGCGGCGGCATCGGCGGCGCCGCCTCCTGCAGCTGCGCCAGCAGCGCCGCGGCCTCGGGCGGCAGCACCAGCCCCGGATCCAGCGACAGCATCTGGCCGAGCTTCATCGCCGCGCCGCGCAGTCCGGCAAGCCCGCTGGCGAGCCGCAGCGCCTGCGCCGGCGCCAGCAGCAACTCCGGCAGCCCCGGCCGCCGCCCCTGCGCCAGCTGCCGCAACCCGTCCGCCACCGCGCCGCCCGCGATCCCCGCTGCGATCCCGCCCAGCCGCAGCAGCCGCCCCGGCCGCGACGTCGGCACGGCGGCAGAGCCCGGCAGCGGACGATCAGAGGAAGAATTCATCAGGCGGAACTCCAGGGCGGGCGGCAGCGCATGGGTTGAATACGAGCGAAACCTGCTCCCAGTTCTCCGGCCCGGCGTGATGGCCGTGGCGCAACGCGCGGAGCTGCGGTCCCGCGGCGCCATGGGCGTCCGGGTTGGACGGTCGTTCCGCCCTCGACATGAGAGGGCGCGGGGAATGCCGGGCGCTGGCCGCACCCATGGCCCGCCTGCAGAAAAAAAGCAGGCGGCAGTCACCACAGGTTCAGCCGAGGACACCCGGCATTCCCCGCGCGATGGTTTTCACGCTTATATCGCGCTCTCCCCGGTGTCCGGCCTGTTAGCCACCGTCGCTCTCCGGATCATCATCACCAGAAAGCTTGGCACCAGCGTCGGGGTGCCAGGACCACGCGTCTTCACGTCCGCAAGCCTGCCGTTCGTCGGCGAGCATCACGCCCGCTGCAGCCGGCTCGCAGCCATCGCATCTCCAGCCCCACGTCTCGTGACGATCGCGAAGCGCCCCTCTCGGCGGGCCGGGATGGCGAGAGAGAACCATGGATTCTGAAAAATGGCAATAGGATTATTTTTTATCGAAATCACGCTCCCCGGCGCGCGACCTCCTGCGCAACTCAATAGCCCGAAAGCCGGATCGTCGGGGCGCGGACCCGGTTTGCAAGCGCAGCGATCTCGCCAATGAACGGCGCGTAGCTGGAATAGAGCATCACCAGAGCGAACACCGCCCAGACGATCTCTTCCCTTGCGGGCACACTGAGCAGGCCGAACACAGCAAACAAGACGAAAGGGAGAGCCATGGCGCCGAAGGCGCGACTCCGTTCGACCTGGGCCCACAGGAACAGCAGGGCATGGGCTAGCAGGAAGGGGGGAAACCAGACGAGCCGCATCAACACCAGCAGCTCCGTGGCGACGGGATGTCCGGGCTCGGCGCGGAGCGCGAGCCGCGCGTAGTGCCGCGCTGTCCCGAACCGGAACGACCGGAAGCAGATCATCGCCATGTAGCTGGCAAAGCTCGTGTCTGTGTAGCCGGCCTGCCAGGCCTGGTCGCCAAGGCGGATGGCTTCGGCGAAATCGGAGCGCCGGAACGCCGCCTGACTCTGGAACCTAAGCACCTGCGCGCGGTCGCCGATGGACTGGAAGGCCGTGATGGCCTGATCGTAGCCCGACGCTTCGTTGCCGCAGTTGACCTCCAGCATGCTTTGAAACGCCCGATATTGCGCAACATGCGCGGGGAAAAGCTCGCGAAACCGCGCCAGCACGGCCGTCGCATTGCTGCGATCCGCGCGAGCGACGTAGCTGCCGAACAGATAGGTGTAGGCGCCGTCACTCTGACCGTCGCGGCCGATCCACGATCTGGCGAACATTTCCAGCTCGGCGAACTTCTTCTGCTTGGTGAGCAGCTCGCACCAGGCCTCGCACGCCTCGCCGTCATGCGGATCGGCGGACAGGGCGCTCTTCAGATGCTGTTCCGCCAGCCTGAAGTTGCCGGCGGACGCATAGGCGCGGGCCGCGGCGATCGTCCCAGATTTGGCATTGGACATGACTTACCTCGCGTAGCGGGACAGGAAATCCTTCAGGTCGTCGTAAAGTCCGTCCTGATTGCCGTAGTCGCTGTAGCTCTTCGCCTGGGTCAGCCATTCCCCGGTGCTCGGGCGGCATTCCTTCAGAGCCTCGGCGAAGTGACGTTTCGAGAGCGGTGCGATGTCGTTGGCTTCGGCGCTGTCGTCGATGGCAAAGTCGGTGGCCGTCTCGACCAGCGCTTCGAGATCGGCGCCGGAATAGCCGGAGGTCCGTTCGACGATCGGATCGAGATCCAGCGTCTTGTCATGGGGACGCTGGGCGAGCAGACGTCGCAACACGAATTTGCGCGCGATCCGGTCCGGCGGCGGCACGAAGATCGACCGGTCGAAGCGGCCGGGCCGCCGGAAGGCGGAATCCAACGACCAGGGCAGGTTGGTTGCGCCAAGAAACAGCAGGCCCTCGTTCGATGCGCTGATGCCGTCCATCTCGGACAGCAGCACGGACACGACGGTATTGACCTTGTCGTTGCCGCCGAACTGGCGGCGCTGGGCGAGGGCCTCGACTTCGTCGAAGAACAGCACCGTCGGCTTGCGCATGCGGGCGTTCCGAAACGTCTCCGCCAGACGCTTCTCGGCGACGCCGACGAACGGGTCGAGGATCTCGGCCGCCCGCACGCACACAAACGCGGCGTTGCATTCATTGGCGAGCGCGCGCGCCAGCATGGTCTTGCCGCAGCCGGGCGGGCCGTACATGAGAACTCCGCCGCCGGCCTTGCGCTTGAAGGCCTTGAATAGGCCCGGGGTCTGAAACGGCTTGATGATCTTTCGCCGCACTTGATCCTTGACCGGCTCGAGACCGCCGATGTCGGCGAAGCTGATGGCGTCGCCGGCTGCCGGGCTGGCCGCCGCGCCGTCGTGCAGCGGAATCACATTGTCCGGGAAGGATGCAGTCTCCGCGATGCGCCACTGCCGCGCCAGGTCGGGATTGTCGCTGCGGTCGAGCAGCTCGGCTGCGCGCCGGCGATGCTGCGGGTTCTGGCACTGGCCGGGATCGACCTGGGTGAGCGCGGCTGCGATGATCGCGCCATCGGGCGCATTTTCCAGCACGACGAGAAGCGCATGAAACAACCCATCCACACCCGGATGCGCCTTGGTCATGTCGACCACGGATTGAACGTCGGATGACAGCAGCGACATGGTGCAAGGCCCTCCCCTGGCGGTAAACTTAGCCGTCAGGCATCGCTGGTTTGTTAAGCGAGGGAGGCTCGGGCCGGACCCACAGCCCGATCCGCGGCATAATGATCTGGACGCGCAGTGAATTTTGCAGGGGCCACGCAGATCTTTGCGATCCATACACCATCGCAGCAAGATTTCGCCTCGCAGGCAGAGGCTGCGAGCGCGCGCCGCGCTCGGCGGTCCCGACAAACGAGCATCAGCCGCGTGCTCAGGGGAAGGTCGAACACGGATCTGTTCAGAACGCTCGCTGCGATGCCCGACGACGAATCGGCAACGGGCGGCGTTCGCGGCTCTGAGCTTAAGTGGCGGAGAGGGAGGGATTCGAACCCCCGATAGGCTTGCACCTATGCCGCATTTCGAGTGCGGTGCATTCAACCACTCTGCCACCTCTCCGGGCGCAAATCAGGGGCAGAGCCCCCGGGTCGGGCGCCGTTCTAGGGCACGGCGGCGGGGGTGACAAGGCAGCCGGCCGAATTTTTCCCCCGGGGCCCCGCGGCGTGGAGCGAAAGCCTGTGCGCGATTGCGGTCCGCCCGGGGAAGCGGACCGCACGCGGCGACCGGGCGGCTGCGCCGCTCGCCCCCGCGCTTCGAAGGCCCCTGACTGACGCGCGGGCCCTCGAACCTCGTGAACGCTGCGCTGCTGCGGTCAGCGGAACAGGTCGAAATGAGTGTTCACGCCGACCCGCACGGCATGGAGCTTGGCGGCGCGCCAGTCCGGCAGATTGTCGTGCTTCAGGGCGGTGTAGAGATATTCGAGCTTGGCCGACCAAGTCGGCAGGAACGCCCATTCGGCGCCGCCGCCCGCAGTCCAGCCCATCTTCGTCTTGTGGATCGGACCGTCCTTCAGCTCGCCGGCGACGAGGCCTGCGGTGCCGTAGAGCCACAGGCGCTGATCGAGCATCGTGAAGCCGGCGCGGGCGCGGCCCGACGTCAGCCAGGGCGCGCTGACGGCGGGCATGACGAGGTCGGCCTTGCGCGACAGGCCGGTGAATTCCAGGTCGTTCTCGATGCCGACGACGAACAGCGGCGAGAGCTGGTAGTTGTAGCCGGCCTGAACGCCGCCGATCACGCCGGAGAGCCTGCCGGCATTGCCGCCGGCAATCGGCGCGAACGCATCATTGCCGGTGAACGCGCCGCCGATGTTGGCGCCGGCATGGACGCCGGTCCCGGGGAAGGGCGCCGGCGCGGCCGCACAGGCTGGCGCCTTGTACGGCGTTGCCGGCAGATTCGGCGCTAGCGCGCCGTCAAAATCCCACCCCAATTGGGATGCACTAACTATGAAACCGACTAGACGGTTTATAAATATGGAAAGAGGATGGCGACGGTTTCTGGACCGCGCGCAGCCGCTGGCTGCGGCTGCAGAGAATTCGGAGGCGGGGAGACAAAACAAAAGGTGGGACCGCCGTACGCTGACACATACCGGCGGTCCCGTGTCGCTTCATCTTGGGGAAACCGACGGAAGAGACGGGGGTCAATCCGGCCGGCCTGAGCGACGAGGCGACCCTGGGCCATCTGCGCGTGCACCGCAACGCAAACCGTTTCTTAACCTAACCGATCAAGGTTACCGGGCTCTCGCCCATCCGCTTGGTTGAACGACGGTTTTTCGCACGCTGCGAACGCTTGGTCGCATTTTGGTTCCATGCTGCGTTGCAGCATGGAACCAAGCGATTCCGCTCAATCCTTCTTCTTCTTGGCCACCTTCTTGTCGTCGGCCTTGTCATCCTTGGCCTTGTCGTCCTTGTCCTTGCGGCCGTTGTCCTTGCGGCGGTTGGTGAAGCGGGCATTGCCGAGCCCGGTGCCGATGGTCAGCACGCCCCAGCGCTCGTAGTCCTGCATGAACGGCACCTCGGAGAGGCCCTGCACGACACCGTCATTGTGCATCAGCACCGCGGTGTCGTGATCGCCGATCATCGGGATCGCCTCGACCAGGCTGGCCGGCAGGTTGAACTTGCTGCTCTCCCAATTGCCCGGCAGGTTCTGCGCGCCCTTCTCGATCGAGCCGTCCTCGTTGATGACGCCGGGACAGGCGATGCCGATGAACGGCGCAAGCTTGAGCCCCTCGGCGTCGGCCTCCTCGATCAGCCCCTTCAGCATCTTGGCGAGCCGCTTCACCGCGCCCTCCCGGGTCGGCTCGTCATCGGCATGGCGCCACAGCTCGGACGTCCACACCGAGGCCTTGGACAGATCCGGCGTCTTCTTCCAGGCGGTCTCGACCACACCGCAGCGGATATTGGTGCCGCCGATGTCGACGGCGAGGATGCTGTCATGGGCCTCGAAGATCCAGGACGGCGCCAGATGCAGCGCGCCGATCAAGCCGGCGTCGTCGGGATGGTAGCGGATCGGCTCCAGCTCGACGCCAAAGCCCTCGTCCTTGAGGATGATCTCGGTCCGCGCGATGGCGAGCTCGCCGAGCCGGGAATCGCGAAAGCCGCCGCCGACCACGATGCATTCGGTCTTGCCCCAGGCCTTGGTGCGCAGGAAGCGCCGGGTGACATGGGCGAGCTCCTGGGCGAACTCCTCGATCGCCGAATGCACCACGGCGGAGGCCTCGGTGTCGTCGCCGACCAGGATCTCATCCAGCGCCTTCTTGCTGATGGTCGCGCTGTCCTCGTCGCCGAACGGGTCCTTGCCGGACTTCCGCAACGGCTTGCGCCAGCGCTCCAGGATCTTGCGGAACGCGCCCTTGGAGGCCCGGTCGCCGAGGAAGCCCTCCTCGTCCTTGAGCTCGATGTTGAAGCTGTCGATTTCGACCGACGGCAGCCGCGCGGCGCCGTGACGGGCAATGCCCGTGGTGGTCATGACGTCGTCGGCCATGGTCTTGCTCCGTGTGTGAGGACACAACGGCGGACGGAACGGATGGTTCGGGGGGAGGGGGCGAAGAGGCCATACCGCTCCCCTCTTCCCCTACTCGCTACTCCCTATTCGCCATTCGCCCTCTTCCCTTGACTCGCCGTCCCCGGCCGCTATAACCCCGCGATCGACCGGCGCGAGCTTCTCGCGCCGATTGTCGTTGCGCGTATCGGACAGGCCTCGATGCCTGGGATGCGCCGACGCTGGCCCCGATCGGGCCGGACCCCATGAACCATAACGACTGAACAAGAAGCCGACCCGGAGCCATCTGGCTTCGAGGCCGGGATCGAACACGAAGGATGAAAACGATGTTCGCAGTCATCAAAACCGGCGGCAAGCAATACCGCGTTGTCCCGGATGATGTGCTCGAGATTTGCAGGATCGACGGTGAGCCCGGGACGATCGTGCAGCTGAACGAAGTGCTGGTGGTCGGTGGCGACACGCCGGTGCTGGGACTGCCGACCGTGGCTGGCGCGTCCGTGGCCGTCGAGGTGCTGGACCACAAGCGCGGCGCCAAGGTGATCGCGTTCAAGAAGCGCCGCCGCAAGAACTCGCGCCGCAAGCGCGGATACCGCGACGAGCTGACCCTGGTCCGCGTCACCGAGATCCTGACCGACAACGCCAAGCCGACCAAGGGCCCGCGGCCCAAGAAGGTCAAGGCGGAAGCTCCGGCGGCCGAGGCTGCCGAGTAAGGCGTGCTGGCGCGCGTCGCGCGCCGCACCGGCTTGAACCTCATCATGCGCGGATTTTTCGTCCGCGCGGTTTGCAAATGTGAATGATCCCTTGGCGGAATCGCGCTAAAGGTGATCGCAAGAGATCGGAGACGAGCGATGGCTCATAAAAAGGCAGGCGGTTCATCCCGCAACGGACGCGACTCCAAGGGCAAGCGTCTCGGCGTCAAGGCGTTCGGCGGCGAGCGCGTGATTCCCGGCAACATCATTGCGCGTCAGCGCGGCACGACCTGGCATCCCGGCCTCAACGTCGGCATGGGCACGGATCACACGATCTTCGCGAAAATCGAGGGCGTCGTCGAGTTTCATGACCGTGCCAACCGCACGTTCATCTCGGTACGCCCGGTAGCCGCCCAAGCTGCTGAGTAGAATACGGTGGAACGATACGCGTCCGCCGGGTCCTGACAAACCGGCGGAGCGCCAGATGGCTCCAGGGGAGGCGGGACAACCGGCCTCCCCTTTTCATTTTCGCTGATCTGAAGCTGATCCCGAAGCGTCGATGGAGCCCGACATGCTGCAGGACATCACGACTCCCACCTTGCGCGAGGCGAGACCTTGCGTCCTCGAGACACCCCGGCTGACGCTGCGTCCGCCTGTGCTCGCGGACGTCGCTGCCATCGCCCGGCTCGCCGATGACAGGCGCATCGCCGAGAACACCCGCCGCCTGCCCCACCCTTATTCGGAGGTGGATGCCGCCCGTTTCGTGCGGGCGCTGGAGCAGACCGGCGAAACGGCGTTTCTGATCGAGCACCTCGACGCCCCGATCGGCATCGTGGGCATCAATCGTTCCGCGCAAGGCCGGGCCGAGCTCGGCTATTGGCTCGGCGTCGAGCATTGGGGCCGCGGCTTCGGCACCGAGGCGGCGCGGGCGGCGATCGACTATTTCTTCGAGGAGAGCGAGGACGACGTCCTGATCGGCCATGCCCGCGTCAGCAACCCGGCCTCGCGCAACATCCTGGAGAAGTGCGGCTTCCAATGGACCGGCGTCGAGCTGCATCGGTTCGACGTGCTTGGCTCATCGGCGCCCGTCGACGCTTTTCGCCTGACCCGCGGCGTGTGGGCCTCGCTGAAGGCCTGGGCGAATACGGGGCGGCGCGGATAAGGCCCGGCTCCAAGTTCAGCAAAAGGTGTCGTCCCCGCGAACGCGGGGACCCATAACCACAGGATTTGGTTTTGCGATCTCTGGAGCAACAGCCTGCTCCCGCCACCCCGACGGTGGTTATGGGTCCCTGCGTTCGCAGGGACGACACCGAATTCTGCGGCGAGCGCCTTGCCAAACGCTCGCTCACACCGGCGGATTCACCGCACCCTGTCCCTGCCCCAGGCTGCGTTCGCGCAGGTAGATGTACAGCCCCGCACCGATGATGATGGTCGCGCCGACGATCGTCGCTGGGTGCGGCACGTCGCCGAATACGGCGAAGCCGAACAGCACGGCCCAGACGATCATCGTGTACTGATAGGGCACGACCACCGAGGCCGGCGCGAGCTTCAGCGAGCGGTTGACGCAGAACAGCGCGGTGACCGAGATGATGCCGGCGGCGGCGAACATCACGAGGCTGCCGGGCGTCGGCGTGACCCAGCCGAACGGCGCCATCGCAGCTCCCAGCAGGAAGGTGCCGACGAACTGCGACGACGCCATCACGATGTCCGGCGTCGACCGCAGGCTGCGCGTGATCAGCATCAATACCGCGAACGACAGGCTGCCACCGAGCGCGATCAGCGCCGGCAGGCTGAAGGTCTGCGCCGAGGGCCTGAGCGCGATCAGCACGCCGCAGAAGCCGATCAGGATGGCCGTCCAGCGCCGCCAGCCGACATGCTCGCGCAGCACCAGCGCCGATAGCGCGGTGACGAAGATCGGTCCCGCGAGATAGTAGGTGATGACGTCGGCGAGCGGCAGATAGACGGTGGCGAGGAAGAACGCCGCGACCTCCAGCGTGGACAGCACCACGCGGAGGAGTTGCAGCCACGGCCGCTCCAGCCGCATGAAGGCGCTGCGGTTGCGCCAGATGAACGGCGCGAGCAGCAGCAGCGCCGCGCAGGCGCGCAAGCAAAGCAGCTGGCCGACGGCATAGGTCGAGACCAGGAACTTGCCCAGCGCATCGCCGAACGAGAACATCGAAATCGACAGCAGCATCAGGCCGATGCCGGCCAGCCGCGCCGAGCGCTCGTCATTCGCGGTGGAGATTCGGGACAGCACGCTCATGATGGGCTGCCATATCAGCCCGGCCTGAGCGGCTCCAGCCCCTCCGCTGAAAGCGTGACGCAGCCCTGCCGCAACCCATGCGCAACGCTTGTCCAAGCCTTGTCTAAGCCTTGCGCAAGGCCGAGTTGCCGCTCGAAATTAAGGCTTCCGGCCGAATTAACCCCATTCCGCGGTTGCCGTGGGGTCCCGCCTCGCCTACGTAGGGCGCATCATGAAATTCCTCGATGAAGCCAAGGTGTATGTGCGCTCCGGCGACGGCGGCAACGGTTGCGTTGCGTTCCGGCGCGAGAAGTTCATCGAGTTCGGCGGTCCGAACGGCGGCAATGGCGGCCGCGGCGGCGATGTCGTGATCGAGGCCGTCGACGGACTGAACACCCTGATCGATTACCGCTACCAGCAGCATTTCAAGGCCCAGAGGGGCGGAAACGGGTCCGGCAAGGACTGCCATGGCGCAGGCGGCAAGTCCGTGGTGCTGAAGGTTCCCGTCGGCACGCAGATCTTCGACGAGGACCGCGAGACCCTGATCCATGACTTCACCACGGTCGGTGAGCGCTTCGTGCTCGCCGAGGGCGGCAATGGCGGCTTCGGCAACGCCCACTTCAAGTCGCCGACCAACCGGGCGCCGCGCAATGCCAATCCCGGCCAGCCCGGCGAGGAGCGCTGGATCTGGCTGCGGATGAAGCTGATCGCCGACGCCGGCCTGGTCGGGCTGCCCAACGCCGGCAAATCGACCTTCCTGTCCAAGGTCTCGGCCGCCAAGCCGAAGATCGCCGACTATCCGTTCACCACCCTGCACCCGCAGCTCGGCGTCGTGAACGCCGACGGCCGCGAATTCGTGCTGGCCGACATCCCCGGCCTGATCGAGGGCGCGCATGAGGGCGCCGGTCTCGGCGACCGCTTCCTCGGCCATGTCGAGCGCTGCCGCGTGCTGCTGCATCTGGTCGACGCCACCTGCGAGCACGCGGGCAAGGCCTACAAGACCGTGCGGCAGGAGCTCGATGCCTATGGCGGCGAGCTGACCGACAAGATCGAGATCGTCGCGCTCAACAAGATCGATGCGGTCGACCCGGACGAGCTGAAGAAGCAGAAGGACCGGCTGAAGCGCGCCGCCAAGAAGACGCCGCTGCTGATCTCCGGTGCGACCGGCGAGGGCGTCAAGGACGCGCTGCGCAAGCTCGCCGACGTGATCAGTGAGCAGCCGGTGTCGATCAAGGCCAAGAGCACGACCGAGAGCGCCGCGACCGAGGAGCCATGGGCGGCGCCGCTGCCACCGCAGGGCTGAGCCGACGCCAGCCTTGCTTCACTCCAGCCTTGCTTGACTCCAGCCTTGCCTCGCAGGCTGCGGCCGTCGCATAACTCGCTGCAACGCATTCGTCTCCTATCACCCTGAAGGGCCGCCCGGAGCACGCATTCGATCAGATTCTTGGAAGCTCTCGTCGCGCATTCAGTGCGCTCCCTCCCCCCTTGCGGGAGAGGGTTGGGGAGGGGGGTGCCCCAACGGTGGTCTTGCCGTGTGGCCCCCACCCCCGACCCCTCCCCGCAAGGGGGAGGGGAGCGCACCGGCCTCGTGGCGTCGGCTCCGATCAATCCTGCAATGTTTGCTCAACGCCGCTGACTCTGGCCGAACTCACCATGGCACCGCGTCTCGAAAACTTCCGCCGCATCGTCGTCAAGGTCGGCTCGTCGCTGCTGGTCGATTCCGAGGCAGGTGAAGTCCGCACCTCCTGGCTGGCCGCACTCGCCGCCGACATTGCGCGGCTGCATGGCCGTGGCTGTGAGCTGCTGGTGGTGTCTTCGGGCTCAATCGCGCTCGGCCGCAGCCGATTGAAGCTGCCGCGCGGGCCGCTGAAGCTGGAGGAAAGCCAGGCCGCCGCCGCGGTCGGGCAGATTGCGCTGGCGCGGATCTGGTCGGAGGTGCTCGGCGCCCACGGCATCGGCGCGGGACAGATCCTGGTGACCCTGCAGGACACCGAGGAGCGCCGCCGCTATCTCAATGCCCGATCGACCATTGCCAAGCTGCTGGAGTGGCGCGCGGTGCCGGTCATCAACGAGAACGACACAGTGGCGACCGCCGAAATCCGCTATGGCGACAATGACCGCCTCGCCGCCCGCGTCGCCACCATGGCCAGCGCCGATCTCCTGGTGCTGCTGTCGGACATCGACGGCCTCTACACCGCCCCGCCCGCACGGGATCCGAACGCGCGGCTGATCCCGGTGGTCGAAAGCATCACCGCCGACATCGAGGCCATGGCCGGCAGCGCGGCGTCGGAATTCTCCCGCGGCGGCATGCTCACCAAGATCGAGGCCGCCAAGATCGCCACGACCGGCGGCACCCACATGCTGATCGCCTCCGGCAAGATCGAGCATCCGCTGGCGGCGATCGCAAATGGCGGCCGCTGCACCTGGTTCCTGACGCCGGCCAACCCCGTGACGGCGCGAAAACGCTGGATCGCCGGCTCGCTCGAGCCCAAGGGTACGCTGACGATCGACGCCGGCGCCGTCACCGCGCTGCGCGCCGGCAAGAGCCTGCTGCCGGCGGGCGTGGTCCGCATCGACGGCCAGTTTGCCCGCGGCGACGCCGTCGTGGTGCGCGATCTCGATACCCATGAGATCGGCCGCGGCCTGGTCGCCTACGACGCCGACGATGCCGACCGCATCAAGGGCCGCTCCTCGCCCGATGTCGCCGTCATTCTCGGCATGTCCGGCCGCGCCGAGATGATCCATCGCGACGACCTGGTGATCGGCCCAGCGGGTGCCGGCCCGGCCTGAGGCCGCGGTACCAGCGTTCGCAAACGGCCAAATTCCGTGCTACTGGAGAGCCTTAATTCAAGGTTGAAACGCCCATGACCGCGCCTCTGAAAGCCATCGACGGCAGCGCCGATCTGCCCGTCCTGATGAACGACCTCGCCAAGCGTGCCCGTGCGGCCGCCCGGGTGCTGTCGCTGGCGCCGCCGGAGCAGAAGAACCGGGCGCTGGAGGCGATGGAGCGGCTGATCCGCGCCCGCGCTGACGCCATCATCGCCGCCAATGCCGAGGATGTCGCCGAGGCGAAGGCCGCCGGCATGACCTCGTCCTTCCTCGACCGCCTGACCCTGACACCGGCCCGCGTCGCCGCGATGGCCGACGGCATCGCGACCGTGCGTGGCGTCGCCGATCCCGTCGGCGTCGTCACCGAGAGCTGGCAGCGGCCGAACGGCATGACCATCGAGCGCGTGCGGGTGCCGCTCGGCGTCATCGCCGTGATCTTCGAGAGCCGCCCCAACGTCGCAGCCGATGCCGGCGTGCTGTGCTTGAAGTCCGGCAATGCGGTGATCCTGCGCGGCGGCTCGGACTCGTTCCGCTCCTGCCGGGCGATCCATGAATGTCTCGTCGAGGGCCTGCGCGAAGCGGGCCTGCCGGACGCCGCGATCACGCTGGTGCCGACGCGCGATCGCGCTGCGGTCGGCCTGCTGCTGTCCGGCCTCAACGGCGGCGTCGACGTCATCGTGCCGCGCGGCGGCAAGAGCCTGGTTGCGCGCGTCGAGGCCGAGGCGCGCGTGCCCGTGTTCGCGCATCTCGAAGGCGTCAACCACGTCTATGTCGATGGCGCCGCCGATCTCGAGATGGCCAAGTCGATCGTGCTGAACGCCAAGATGCGCCGGACCGGCGTCTGCGGTGCGGCTGAGACGCTGCTGATCGATCGCGCGTCACAGGACAAGATCAAGCCGCTGGTCGAGATGCTGATCGGCGCTGGCTGCGAAGTGCGCGGCGATGCGGCCGTCCGCGCGGCGGATACGCGGGTGAAGCCGGCCTCGGACGAGGATTGGGACACCGAATATCTCGACGCGATCATCGCAGCGAAGCTCGTCGATGGCGTGGAGGGCGCGATCGCCCACATCCACGCGCACGGCTCGCACCACACCGATGCGATCGTCACCGACGACAAGGGTGCGGCCGACAAGTTCCTCAACGAGGTCGACTCGGCGATCGTGCTGCACAACGCCTCGACCCAGTTCGCCGACGGCGGCGAGTTCGGCTTTGGCGCTGAAATCGGCATTGCGACGGGCAAGTTCCATGCACGCGGGCCGGTCGGCGTCGAGCAGCTGACCAGCTTCAAATACCGGATTCACGGCACCGGGCAGACGCGGCCATGATCGCCGCACCCTGTGGTTGAGTTGAGCGAGCAGCAGGCGGTGGCAGCCGTGACCGACGACACCGCCATGCGCCTTGCGATCCGCCAAGCCTTGCCGCCCCATAGCGACGGCATGCGCGTCGGCCTGCTCGGCGGCTCGTTCAATCCACCGCACCAGGCGCACCGCGCGATCAGCCTGTTTGCGCTGAAGCGGCTGCAGCTCGACCGCGTCTGGTGGCTGGTGACGCCGGGCAATCCGCTCAAGGACAATGGCGGGCTGCATGCGCTGGCCGAACGCGCGGCCGCCGCACGCAAGGTCGCAGCCGATCCGCGCATCGAGATCAGCTGTCTCGAATCCGTCATTGGCACCCGCTACACTGCCGATACGATCGATTACCTGCGCCGCCGCGCCTCGCGCCTGCGCTTCGTGTGGATCATGGGCGCCGACAATCTCGCGCAGTTCCATCGCTGGCAGAAGTGGCAGCACATCGCGGCCCAGGTTCCCATTGCCGTGGTCGACCGTCCGCCCCGCAGCTTCCGCGCCCTGAATGCACCGGCCGCACGCGCGCTGGCGCGGTACCGAATTCCGGAGGCGCAAGCGAGCCAGCTGGCCGGCCGGACGGCACCGGCCTGGGTCTACCTCACCGGGCTCAAAATGAGCCTGTCGTCCACCGGGCTCAGGAACCCGGACGGCAGCTGGAAGTCGTTGTGAGCGGCGATGCGCGGGCTCCGTCCGGGCGGCATCGGATGTGCATGGAAGAGCTGGCCCGTCATGGTCCGAGGCGGGTCGGCTGGTCGAAATGCCGGACCGGTCAACCGGGGGGACTGGATTGTTGAAACCATGCCCCCCACATGCCTAGTATGGTCAGCAGGCCCTCATGGATTCGGGCCTGCGATACAGTGAAAGGAATGGTCCCTGACCACATCTGTATTGTCCCAGTCGGCCTTACCGAAGACGAAGGCAACGACATCCAAGTCAGCGGCTTCCAAGTCAGCGGCTTCCAAGTCAGCGGCGGCCAAGTCAGCGACTGCAAAGTCGACGCGTAAGACTTCGACCGACGATGCGGCCTTGCAGGCGCAACCCGACGCCGACAAGACCCTGCGCACGATCCTCTCCCGCCTCGACGACATGAAGGCGGAGGAGACGGTCACCATCGATCTTCACGGCAAATCGGCGTATTCCGACTACATGGTCATCACCACGGGCCGCTCGAACCGGCACGTCGGCTCGATCGCGGAAAACGTCGCCAAGGGCCTGAAGGAAGCCGGCACCAAGAAGGTGCACATCGAGGGACTGCCCAATTGCGATTGGGTTCTGATCGATTCCGGCGACGTGATCGTGCACGTGTTCAGGCCTGAGGTCCGTGAGTTCTACAACCTCGAGCGGTTGTGGACGCAGGGGCCGAACCCGGCGAAGACGTTGTAGGCGCGGCAGGCTGCAAATCGCGCGGTGCACGTGCTAGTGCGTGCCCATGCGCATTGTCGTGGTGGCCGTCGGCCGGTTGAAGCAGGGTCCGGAGCGGGAGCTCGCGGAGCGCTACCGCGAGCGCTTTGACGACATCGGCCGCAAGCTTGGCTTCCGCGGCCTCGATATCCATGAGCTTCCAGAGAGCCGAGCGCGCGACGCCGCGACCCGGATCGCTGAGGAAGCAGCCGCAATCGGCGCGGCCATCCCCGACAAGTCCGTCCTGGTCTGCCTGGACGAGCGGGGACAGAACATCGACAGCACAACCTTTGCGGGTCACCTCGGACGCTGGCGGGACGAAGGCGCCGCTGCGACCACCTTCGTGATCGGCGGGGCCGACGGACTTTCGCCTGAATTGCGGCGCAGAGCCAAGCTTGGGGTCGCGTTCGGAGCTGCGACGTGGCCGCACCAGATCGTCCGCGTCCTTTTGCTCGAGCAGATTTACCGTACTGCTACGATCCTGGCGGGTCACCCCTATCACCGCGCTTGAAACAAGGACGACGGGAGCACAATAAGGACGTCGATGTTCGTCGCGCGGCCCCTTTCTCGCTTGCCAATCCCCGTCCGCCATGGCCGGGCGCGCAGCGCGTCGGTGATCGCTTTGCTGATGGCCGCAACCGTCGCGCCGGCGATGGCGCAGACCGGACTTCGTCCCTCCATCAGCGGTACCTCCTCACCAACGCCGCCGACGCCCGAGCAGTTGAAGCAGCGCGAGCAGGAGCTGGAAGCCGCGCGCGCCGCGCAGAAGGCCGCGGCCGAGGCCCAGGAGCGCCTGAAGGCCGACATCGCCGCGCTCGGCGAGGACCGCGGCAAGCTCAATCAGCAGCTGATCGACGTCGCAGCCCAGGTGCGCAGCGTCGAGATTCGCGTTGGCGAGGCCGAGACGCGGCTGCGCGGGCTCGACGGCCGCGAGCAGGATCTGCGCAACTCGCTCGAGGCGCGGCGGACCGAGATCATCGAGGTGCTGGCCGCGCTGCAGCGTGCCGGCCGGCGCAGCCCGCCGGCCCTGCTGGTTCGCCCCGAGGACGCCCTGCAGTCGTTGCGCACCGCCATGCTGCTGGGCTCGGTGATTCCCGAGATGCGCAGCCGCGCCGAAAAGCTCTCGACCGATCTCGGCGAGCTCGTCGCCATCCGCAAGACCATCGCATCCGAGCGCGACAGGCTCGGCACCGACCGCGACAAGCTGCGGACCGACCAGACCCGGCTTGCCGCGCTCGTGGACGAGCGCCAGCGCAAGCAGAGCTCCGCCGAGAAGGACATGGAGGCCGAGAGCGCCCGCGCGGCGATGCTCGCCCAGCAGATCGACTCGCTGCAAAGCCTGATCACGACCATGGAGCTCGACCTCAAGAGCGCGGCCAAGGCCGCCTCGACGGCCAGCCTGCAGGGCGTCCCGGTCAACGCCAAGCCGGACGCGAATGCGCTGCGCAATCCCAGCCGCAAGGCGCCCGCCATCGCCTTCGCCTCGACCAAGGGCATGCTGACCTATCCGGTCAACGGCAGCAGGATTCGGGAGTTCGGCGCATCCGACGGTGCCGGCGGCTCCGATAAAGGCATTTCCTTGGCGGCCCGTCCCGGTGCCCAGGTCACAACCCCGTGTGATGGCTGGGTTGTTTACGCCGGCCCCTTCCGCAGCTACGGACAACTCTTGATCCTCAACGCCGGTGGCGGGTATCATGTCTTGATCGCCGGGATGGAGCGCATTTCCGTCAACATCGGGCAGTTTGTTCAGACGGGAGAGCCGGTCGCGACCATGGGTACGACGTCCCAGGTCGCCTCCATTCTCGCAACGAATGCGAGTCAACCAGTGCTCTATGTTGAGTTCCGCAAGGACGGCACTCCGATCGATCCAGGCCCATGGTGGGCCGCAAATGAAGGCGAAAAGGTACGCGGATGATGCGTAAGACTTCGGTAATTCTCCTGAGCGCGGCCACCGGTGCGGCATTGACCCTGTTCGTGTCGCAACCGCGCGCGATCTTTATGGGATCGACCGCGCGCGCCGCGACCTCGGATACCTATCGCCAGCTCAATTTGTTCGGCGACGTATTCGAACGCGTGCGCAGCGACTATGTCGAGAAGCCCGACGATTCGAAGCTCGTCGAATCGGCGATCAGCGGCATGCTGTCGGGTCTTGATCCGCATTCGAGCTACATGGATGCCAAGAGCTTCCGCGACATGCAGGTGCAGACCCGCGGCGAGTTCGGCGGCCTCGGCATCGAAGTGACGATGGAAGACGGCCTGATCAAGGTGGTGTCGCCGATCGACGACACGCCGGCCTCGAAGGCCGGCATCCAGGCCAACGACATCATCACCAATCTCGACGATGAAGCGGTGCAGGGCCTGACCCTCAACCAAGCGGTCGAGAAGATGCGCGGCCCGGTTGGCACCAAGATCAAGCTGAAGGTCGTGCGCAAGGGTGCCGACAATCCGCTCGACGTGACGCTGACCCGCGACAACATTCGCGTCCGTTCGGTGCGCTCGCGCCCCGAGAGCGACGACATCGCCTATATCCGCATCACCACCTTCAACGAGCAGACCACCGAAGGCCTGAAGAAGAGCATAGCCGATCTTCAAGGCTCGATCGGTGACAAGCTGAAGGGCTACATCATCGATCTGCGCAACAACCCGGGTGGCCTGCTGGAAGAGGCGGTCACCGTCTCCGACGCCTTCCTGGAGCGTGGCGAGATCGTCTCGACCCGCGGCCGCAATGCCGAGGAGACGCAGCGCCGCACCGCGCATTCCGGCGACCTCACCAAGGGCAAGCCGGTGATCGTGCTGATCAACGGTGGCTCGGCCTCCGCCTCGGAGATCGTGGCCGGCGCGCTGCAGGACCACAAGCGCGCCACCCTGGTCGGCACGCGCTCGTTCGGCAAGGGATCGGTGCAGACCATCATCCCGCTCGGCGCCGGCAATGGCGCGCTGCGCCTGACCACCGCGCGCTACTACACGCCGTCGGGCAAGTCGATCCAGGCCAAGGGTATCGTGCCTGATATCGAGGTGCTGCAGGATGTGCCGGATGAGCTGAAGTCGCGCACCGACACCAAGGGTGAGGCGTCGCTGCGCGGTCACCTCAAGAACGACGGCGACGAGAAGACCGGCTCGCAATCCTACGTGCCGCCGGATGCCAAGGACGACAAGGCGCTCAAGCTCGCGGCCGACCTGCTCCACGGTATCAAGAACAGCGCCAACACGCCGGCACCGACCGAGAAGGCCGCTGCCGACAAGCCGGCCAAGGCCGCCAACTAAGCCGCTTCTGGCAACAGTGACATCTGGTTTGAAGGGCGGCCTTGGGGCCGCCCTTTGCTTTTGAGCGCGGCGTCCGCCCTGGCTCCGCCGATCTACGGGCTCGCGGACACTGGCCCTGCGCCCGAATCCCTGCCGTGGTATCGTCGACCCGATTGATTCGGGAATTTCGATGACAGAGACGGCCGACGAGCTGAGCGCCCCGCTTGGACAGACGGAGAAGCGTCGCAGGCGCCGCCTTCGGCTTCCGTTCACGGCGCTCCAGGCCCTGGCGATGCTGCTTGGCCTGTTCCTGGTGGTTTTCGCCGGCTTTGCGATGTTCAGCGACAATCCGCTCGGGGGCGAGCCGATCAGCCGGGTTGCCATCAACGACGGCGCCAAGCCGGACGACAAGACCGCCGCCAAACCCGAGACCAAGCCTGACGCCAAGCCCGACCACGGCGCCGCCACGGCGGCCAAGCCGGAGGGCGGCGAGCGCAAGACCGTGACCATCATCGACGGCTCCAGCGGCGCCCGCCAGGAGGTGGCGATCGGCGGTGGTGGCAGCGACACGGCCGAGCCGGGCTCCGCCGCGCCGGCGAGCCAGATGCCGGGCGTCGATCCGCGCCTGCTGGAGAAGTCGCGCTACGGCATGATTCCGGTGATGGCCGACGGATTGAAGCCGTTCACCGCCTACGCCGCCGATTCCGACCGCGCCAAGGCGGCGCGCATGCCGTCCGTTGCGATCGTGATCGGCGGCCTCGGCGTCGGCGCGGCGAAGACCGTCGATGCCATCATGAAGCTGCCTCCGGCGGTGACCCTGGCGTTCACGCCCTATGGCTCGGATCCGACCAAGCTCGCCGAGCGCGCCCGGGCGCAGCGCCATGAGATCCTGCTGCAGGTCCCGATGGAGCCTTATGATTATCCCGACAACGATCCGGGCCCGCAGACGCTGCTCGCCACGCTTGGACCCGACCAGAACATCGACCGGCTGTTCTGGCACATGAGCCGGCTGCAGGGGTATGTCGGCATCGGCAATTTCATGGGCGCGCGCTTCGTCGCCACCGAGGCGGCGATGCAGCCGATCGTGAACGAGGCCGCCAAGCGCGGTCTGGCACTGTTCGACGACGGCGCCGCGCCGCGCAGCGTGGCCGCATCGCTGGCCACCGGCCGGGCCATGCCGTTTGCAAAAGGCGACGTCGCCATCGATGCGGTGCCGACCCCGGTCGAGATCGACAATGCGCTGGCCAAGCTCGAGAGTCTCGCCAAGGAGCGCGGCGTCGCCGTCGGCACGGCATCGGCCCTGCCGGTCTCGATCGACCGCATCGGCACCTGGATCAAGGGCCTCGACCGCAAGGGTATTCTGCTGGTGCCATTGACAACCGCGATGCTGAAATCAAAATCGAACTGAACGGGCGTCGGCTGCTGCGGCGGCGGCGACGTGAGCGCGGGGCCTTTGCGAGGAGCCGAGGCAACGCAGGAAGGCCAAGACGGAATGACGCGCTACGAGGACCTGCCCTACCGCACCTGCGTCGGCATCACGCTGATCAACTCGGAAGGGCTGGTGTTCATTGGCCGGCGCGCCGGCGGCATCGAACATGTCGACGACACCCATGTCTGGCAGATGCCGCAGGGCGGCGTCGATCCCGGCGAGGACGCCTGGCAGGCCGCCCAGCGCGAGCTCTACGAGGAGACCAGTGTCCGCTCGGTCGAGAAGCTGGCCGAGATCGACGACTGGCTGACCTATGACATCCCCCGCACGGTGGCTGGCCGCGCCTGGAAGGGCCGCTATCGCGGCCAGCGGCAGAAATGGTTCGCGCTGCGCTTCACCGGCGCGGATACCGAGATCGACGTCGAGCGGCCCGGCGGCGGCCACCACAAGGCCGAGTTCATCACCTGGCGCTGGGAGCCGATGAAGAACCTGCCCACCCTGATCGTCCCGTTCAAGCGGCCGGTCTATGAGCGCGTCGTCAAGGAGTTCACCGCGCTGGCGGGCACCTGATCTGAATCGCGTCGGACTGCGCTGCGCCGGCCCCCCATGTGCTACGCTCGCACTGCAAAGAATCTCTGCAGATGCGTCGCGACAACGCCGTCACAATGGGTTGCCATGCGAAGCCCCAGCCGACGGATATCAGCATGACCGAAAACAGACCCTATCGTCCCAATGTCGGGATCGCCCTGCTCAACGCCGAGGGCCTCGTGTTCCTGGGCCGCCGCTTCCGCGATGACGGGCCGGAGATCGTGCTGCCGGGTTTGGAATGGCAGATGCCGCAGGGCGGCGTCGATCCGGGCGAGGACCTGCAGGCCGCCGCGCGGCGCGAGCTGTGGGAGGAGACCGGCATCCGCGATGCCGACGTCCTCGGCGAGACCGACTGGCTGACCTACGAGTTTCCCCCGTTCGAGGATCCGAACCACCGGCTGGCGCGCTTCCGAGGCCAGCGCCAGAAATGGTTCGCGATGCGCTTCACCGGGCGCGAGGCCGACATCGATCCGGTCACGCCGCGCAACGGCCAGCCGGCCGAATTCGACGCCTGGCGCTGGGAACGGCTGGCGCGCCTGCCCGAGCTGGTCGTGCCGTTCCGCCGCGAGGTCTACCGCGCGGTGGCGCAGGCGTTCGCGCATCTCGCGGCAACGGGCGACTGAGACTGGTTAGGAGGTCGGGCTGCCGTCCGCCATTGGCTGCCTGGTCCACATGCCCGGAATGACCGCCGAGAAGGCTGGGCTAATTGTCTTCGACCGTGAACGGGCCGATCGCAATCACGCGGCAGTCGTTGTCGCGGGTGGAGCAATCCGCCAGCGCGCCGCCGATCGCCGTCTCCTCGCGGTCGCCGCTCAGGCCGAACCCGGGGCGACCGGCGGTTCCGACCGCGATGGCGTTCCACCCGGACGTCGCAGCCTCCAGCCGACGCACCACCTCCTCGCGCGCCTCCGGGGCAATCGCCGCGTGGCTGGCCGCGTGGAAGAAGCCCGTGGCTTTCATCACTGTCGGCACCGGCACCACGAAAGCATCGTCGAGAGCGACGATCATGCAGGGCGCACCGGCCTGGGCTCCGCAGGCCTCGAGATTGCGCCGGACCACGTCGTCGACCAGCTCGCCGCCGACGGTGTAGATGAACTGTCCGCCCGGGCCGAGCGCGATCGCCTTGGTTCGCCGCGCCGCGCCGTAGTTCGCCTCCAGCCGCGCGCGTCCGGCGTCGCGCACCAGCGGCATCTCGGCTGCGCTGAAGGCGCGCTCGGTGCTCGGGTCGTGACGCACCCATGGCAGCGGCGGCAGCGGCGGCTTGCTGTGCGCATAGACCACGCTATCGCCGACGGCGTAGAGCTCGCATTTGCGCGGGCCGTTGGAGGCCTCGGCGCGTTGCTGGCACTGCTCGAGCGCAGCCGATTTGGCCGCCTCCTCGCTCGGCTGTCCGCTGACATAGGCGCTGACGCCAATGGTGGTGGTCGCGAAGGCCTTGTAGGCAGGGGCCGGCACATAGTCGCGTGCCAACGCGATGCGCGTGCGCTCGCTGACGAACGGCACCGTGTCGGGCACGAACTTCTCGACCGCAACCGGCGTCGCCGACGGGGCCGGCGCCGGATGATCCGCGCGCGCGGACGCGCCCGGCTGCGCGGCAGCCGGCTCCGGCGATGCTGGTTTGGCGGCCGATGACGCGGCACGCCGCGGCGGCGGCGCCGGCTTGGCCGACAGCCGCGCCAAGGCTTCGGCCGCCGCCTTCGCGGCATCCGGCTGCGCGGGCTGGGACTGGCGGTGGTCCAGATAGAATGCCGTCCCGGCGGTGATCGCGGCGAGCGCGACGACAGCCAAGGCGATCGCCCCGACCAAGCGGCGCAGACCAGCGCGCTTTGCCGCCTTGTCCAGCGGCGGCGCGTAGGTGCCGTCCTCGCGGCGCATCGCCACGCGATAGGCGTGCACCGGCGTCGGGATATTCTTGACCTCGCGGGCGCCCATGTCGGCGAACTGCACCGACAGCTTGTTGGCGACCTGCTCGTGCACCGCGCGCGAGATACAGATGCCGCCGACATCGGCGAGGCCCTCCAGCCTCGCTGCGATGTTGACGCCGTCGCCGAGCAGGTCGCCGTCGCGCTCGACGACGTCGCCGATGGTGATGCCGATGCGGTAGCTCATCTGCCGGTTCGGCGGAAACGCCATGTTGCGCGTGCGCAGGCTTTCCTGGATGTCGATCGCGCAGCGCACCGCTTCGACGGCGCTGGGAAACTCCGCGAGCACGGCATCGCCTGCGGTGTTGAAGATGCGGCCGCCAGCGCGTGCGATGAAGTCGTCGACGACCTCGCGATACGCCGCCAGGCGCCGCAGCGTTTCCTCTTCATCCTCGGCGACGAGGCGGGAATAGCCGGCAATATCGGCGGCGAAAATCGCCGCGATCTTGCGCTTCAAGACGATCTGCCCTGCCATGTCACCACGCCCAGTCGAATGGCCGGGAGCATGCCGTCAGATCGGCGACCACGCAACCGGCATCCCCTTGCTAGTAGTCATCCGCCGACGCGGGACGTTCGAGCCCACAGACGAAAATGGCCGGGCAGAGCCCGGCCATGAACGCTTGTTCAGACGGCGCGCCGATCGATCAGTGCAGCGCCGTGCTGTTGAGCTGCTGCTGGATCGTCTTGAAGTGATCGAGCCGCTCGATCGCGCGATCGAGCTCGTTGCCCTGCTTTTCGTTCAGCTTGGATTCCATGCCGGCGATCTCGGCCGCGAAGGCGGTGTGATCCAGCTCCTTCAGCGACGTCGCGACGTCGGCGAGAATCGTCAGACCCTTGTCCGAGATCTCGGCGAGGCCGCCGAGCACGATGATCTTCTGCTGCGATCCGCCTGACGTCACCGTCAGGATGCCCGGGCGCAGCGCCGCCACGAACGGCGCATGGCCGGCGAGCACGCCGAAATCACCCTCCTGGCCGGGAACGTCGACCTGGTCGACCTCGCCCGAGAAGGCGATCTTTTCCGGCGAGACGAGATCGAAATGGAAAGTTGCCATTGGGAACCTTACGAACAGAAAACCTGCGAGTAGCGAGTAGCGAATGGCGAGTAGTGAAGACGGGAGTGGCGAACGGACTGTTCTATTCGCTACTCCCTATTCGCTATTCGCCTCTTACGCCGCCTCGGCGGCCAGCTTCTTGCCCTTCTCGACCGCCTCGTCGATGTTGCCGACCATGTAGAAGGCGGCTTCCGGCAGATGGTCGTACTTGCCTTCACACAGGCCCTTGAAGCCCTTGATGGTGTCGGCGAGGTCGACGAACTTGCCCGGCGAACCGGTGAAGATTTCGGCGACGTGGAACGGCTGCGACAGGAAGCGCTCGATCTTGCGGGCGCGGGCCACCGTCAGCTTGTCCTCTTCGGACAGTTCGTCCATGCCGAGAATGGCGATGATGTCCTGCAGCGATTTGTAGCGCTGCAGGATCTGCTGGACCTGACGCGCGGTCTCATAGTGCTCCTGGCCGACAACCAGCGGCGACAGCATGCGCGAGGTCGAGTCGAGCGGGTCCACGGCGGGATAGATGCCCTTTTCCGAGATCGCACGGTTCAGCACCGTGGTGGCGTCCAAGTGGGCGAAGGAGGTGGCCGGCGCCGGATCGGTCAAGTCGTCGGCCGGCACGTAGATCGCCTGCACCGAAGTGATCGAGCCCTTGTTGGTGGTGGTGATGCGCTCCTGCAGCGCGCCCATGTCGGTGGCGAGCGTCGGCTGATAACCCACCGCCGAAGGGATGCGGCCGAGCAGCGCCGACACTTCCGAACCGGCCTGGGTGAAGCGGAAGATGTTGTCGACGAAGAACAGCACGTCCTGGCCCTGGTCGCGGAAATGCTCGGCGACGGTCAGGCCGGTCAGGCCGACGCGGGCACGGGCGCCCGGCGGCTCGTTCATCTGGCCGAACACCAGCGCGCACTTCGACTTGACGGCCGGATCCGGATTGTGCGGATCGGCATTGACCTTGGACTCGATGAACTCGTGATAGAGGTCGTTGCCCTCGCGGGTCCGCTCGCCGACGCCGGCGAACACCGAGTAGCCGCCGTGGGCCTTGGCGACGTTGTTGATCAGTTCCTGGATCAGCACGGTCTTGCCGACGCCGGCGCCGCCGAACAGGCCGATCTTGCCGCCCTTGGCGTAGGGCGCCAGGAGGTCTACGACCTTGATGCCGGTGACGAGAATTTCAGCTTCCGTCGACTGGTCGGTGTAGCTCGGCGCCTCCGCGTGGATCGGGCGCAGGCCTTCGGCGACGACCGGGCCGGCCTCGTCGATCGGCTCGCCGATCACGTTCATGATGCGGCCGAGCGTGCCCTCACCGACCGGCACCTGAATCGGCGAACCGGTGTCGCTGACCTCCTGGCCGCGGACCAGGCCTTCGGTGGTGTCCATGGCGATCGTGCGCACGGTCGACTCACCGAGATGCTGGGCGACCTCGAGCACGAGGCGGTTGCCGCCGTTCTTGGTTTCCAGCGAATTGAGAATGGCCGGCAGGTGACCTTCGAACTGCACGTCGACGACGGCGCCGATGACCTGGGTGATGCGACCGATCTGGTTGGCTGCGGTAGCCATTGGTTATCTCTCCTTACGATCCGTATGCGAAACCACGGTCGGCTCGACCGGGATATGTTCCTGGGTTGCCCTTCAACGGGCGCTGCGCGATCCGCTAGACCGCCTCGGCGCCCGAAATGATTTCGATCAGTTCCTTGGTGATCATCGCCTGACGCGTGCGGTTGTAGATCAGCGTCTGCTTGCGGATCATCTCGCCGGCGTTGCGCGTGGCGTTGTCCATGGCCGACATCTGCGCGCCGTAGAACGACGCGTTGTTCTCCAGCAGCGCGCGGAAGATCTGCACCGCGAGATTGCGCGGCAGCAGCCCGGCGAGGATTTCGTCCTCTTCCGGCTCGTATTCGTAGGGCGCCAGCGGCGCCGCGTTGGCGGGCCGCGCCTCGACCACCAGCGGGATGATCTGCTGGGCCGTCGGGATCTGCGCGATCACCGAGCGGAAGCGCGAATAGAACAGCGTGCAGACATCGAACTCGCCGGCCTCGAAGCGGGCGATGACCTTCTTGGCGATGTCGTCGGCGTTGGCGAAGCCGATCTGGCGCACCGCGCGCAGGTCGAGATGCTCGACGATCTGCTTGTCGAACTGACGGCGCAGCTGCTCGTAGCCCTTTCGGCCGACGCAGAAGAATTTCACGTCCTTGCCCTGGTTCATCAGGGCCAGCGCGCGTTCGCGCGCCAGGCGCACGATCGAGGAGTTGAACGCGCCGGACAGGCCACGCTCGCCGGTACAGACCAGCAGCAGATGCACCTGGTCGCGCCCGGTGCCCGCGAGCAGCTTCGGCCCGCCGGCGGACGTGATGGTGGCGCTCGCGATGTTGGAGATCACGGCGTCCATCTTCTCGGCATAGGGACGCGCCGCCTCGGCCGCGAGCTGCGCACGGCGCAGCTTGGAGGCCGCGACCATCTGCATCGCCTTGGTGATCTTCTGCGTCGCCTTGGTCGAGGCGATGCGGACCCGCATGTCTTTCAGTGACGCCATTGTTCGTCTAGCTCACCCCGGCGGCCGATCCCTTCAGGACCCGACCGCTCAACCCTGAGATTGGTCATGCCCGGCCTGGCGCCGGGCATGAGATGTCACGTTGGCCCACGTCGACGACGTGGGGGACCGGCGCGAGCCGGCCCCGACCCTTGCCGTCAGGCGAAGGTCTTGGCGAAGCCTTCGACGACCGCCTTCAGCTTGGCGGCGCTGTCGTCGGACAGATCCTTGCTGTCGCGGATCGCGTTGAGCAGCTCGGCATTCTTGCCGCGCAGCAGCGACAGCAGGCCGTCCTCGAAGGCGCGAACCTTGCCGAGCGGGAGCGCGTCGAGATAGCCGTTGGTGCCGGCCCAGATCACGCAGACCTGCTCTTCCATCTTCAGCGGCGAGAACTGCGGCTGCTTCAGGAGCTCGGTCAGGCGCGAGCCGCGATTCAGCAGGCGCTGGGTCGAGGCGTCGAGGTCGGAGCCGAACTGCGCGAACGCCGCCATTTCGCGGTACTGCGCCAGCTCGCCCTTGATCTTGCCGGCGACCTTCTTCATCGCCTTGGTCTGCGCCGAGGAGCCGACGCGCGACACCGACAGACCGACGTTCACCGCGGGACGGATGCCCTGGAAGAACAGGTCGGTTTCCAGGAAGATCTGGCCGTCGGTGATCGAAATGACGTTGGTCGGGATGTAGGCCGACACGTCGTTCGCCTGCGTCTCGATGACCGGCAGCGCGGTCAGCGAGCCCAGGCCGTGGTCCTTGCCGAGCTTGGCGGCGCGCTCGAGCAGACGGGAATGCAGATAGAACACGTCGCCCGGATAGGCTTCGCGGCCCGGCGGACGGCGCAGCAGCAGCGACATCTGGCGGTAGGCGACGGCCTGCTTGGACAGATCGTCATAGATGATCACGGCGTGCATGCCGTTGTCGCGGAAGTACTCGCCCATGGTGCAGCCCGTGAACGGGGCGAGATACTGCATCGGGGCCGGATCGGACGCGGTGGCGGCGACGACGATCGAATATTCCAGCGCGCCCTGCTCCTCGAGCACCTTGACGAACTGGGCGACGGTCGAGCGCTTCTGGCCGATCGCGACATAGACGCAATACAGCTTCTGGCTCTCGGGGGCGCCCGCAACGTTGAGCGGCTTCTGGTTCAGGATCGTATCGAGCGCGATCGCGGTCTTGCCGGTCTGACGGTCACCGATGATCAGCTCGCGCTGGCCACGGCCGACCGGAATCAGCGCGTCGATCGCCTTGAGGCCGGTCGACATCGGCTCGTTGACCGACTTGCGCGGAATGATGCCCGGCGCCTTGACGTCGACGCGCTTGCGCTCGGTGAACTGGATCGGCCCCTTGCCGTCGATCGGGTTGCCGAGCGCGTCGACGACGCGGCCGAGCAGGCCCTTGCCGACCGGCGCGTCCACGATGGCGCGGGTGCGCTTGACGGTCTGGCCTTCCTTGATCTCGCGGTCGGCGCCGAAGATGACGACGCCGACATTGTCGGTCTCGAGGTTCAGCGCCATACCGCGGGTGCCGTTCTCGAACTCGACCATCTCGCCGGCCTGAACGTTGTCGAGGCCGAAGACGCGGGCGATACCGTCACCGACGGACAGCACCTGCCCGACTTCGGTGACTTCGGCTTCCTGCCCGAAATTCTTGATCTGGTCCTTGAGGATCGCGGAAATTTCCGCGGCGCGGATGTCCATCAGCCTGCCTCTTTCATCGCGTGCTTGATCGAGTTGAGTTTGGTGCGAAGCGAACTATCGATCATGCGGCTGCCGAGCTTGACGACGAGCCCGCCGATAATCGCTGGATCGACTTTCACGTTGAGCGCGACGTCCTTGCCGGTCACTGTCTTCAGTGAGGCCTTCAGGGCGTCGAGATTCTTGTCGGAGAGCGGCTCGGCGACGGTGACGTCGGCCGTGGCTTCACCCTTGTATTTGGCGACCAGCGCGTTGAAGGCGCGGATCACATCGGCCACCGCGAACAGGCGGCGATTCGCGGTCAGCACCCGCAGCACGTTGGCGGCGACACCGCTGATGCCGGCCTTGTCGAGCACGGCATTGAGCGCCCTCAGCTGGACCTCGGCGCCGAACACGGGGCTCCGGACGAGGCGCTTGAGATCGGCGCTTTCGTTGAGAAGAGCATTGAAATTGTCGAGATCGGCCTTGACCGCATCGACGGATTTTTCGTCACGGGCCAGTTCAAACAGGGCCGTCGCGTAACGACCGGACACACCGGATACGGAGGGATCTTCAGCAGCCACAGACGCGCTCTTTTTATAAGTGCCCAACCCACGAGAGATAAACCGGCGCGCCGCTGCGCGGCAGTCCAGTTAAGCCCCTGGAATTCAAGCAGGACTTTGATTTTCGATCGCCGCGGGAGCAGCTTGATCACGAAAAGCGGCGCTTTGCTAACATAGCGTACGCGCAGCCGCAACAAGCGGTGGCCCGCTATTCGGCACCTTGTTGCCGCGCCGCGGTCGGTCGTCATGCACCGCGCAAGTGGAGCGACACGATCGCATCACCCGGCTCGCCCCGACCCCGTTACCACAGCCTCGCATCTTGTTCCAACTGTTGCTGCATGGCCGCCATGCGGGTTTGGCCTTGACTGTCGTTTTGGACCTTTCGGGCGCCGACCGCACCCCACGCAGGCATTACTTGCCGACATCTTCACACCCCCAGCGAGAACTTCACTCAACAGTATTTCAAAGTATTTATTCGTTAATGAAGGGTTAAGGGTGCGGATTACGGAATTTTCCGTGATGAACAGATCCGATCTCAAGATGTTCCCCCTCGAGTGGAACAAACTCTACTGCCCCATTCATGCCTCATTGGCCCACCAAACGGCGGCCGCCTCAATACCTGACGGGGGTCCACTGGCTGCAGAACGCAGCAATACTGTTTCGAGGGACAAAGATGCTGAAACTGAACAACCTCTCGGCTGGCAAGATCGCCGGCTCGCGTACCGCGCTCGCCGTTGCCATCACGCTGATCGTCGGCGGCACCTCCACCGAAGCCTCGGCCAGGTCCAGGCATCATCATCACGCTCGCCATCACCACCATCACATGGCGCGCCAAGCCGCCGAACCCGCGGCAGACTCCTTCTCGAACGGCTGGTCGTCCAACGGCTCCTCCTGGATGAACGCCAACGCGGCGGTCACACCGTCGTCCGGCACGGGCCGCTCCTTCTCCGGCATGGCGTCGTATTACGGCAACGAGTCCGGCAGCCGCACCGCGTCCGGCCAGCGCATGAACGCCAACGCCATGACCTGCGCCCACCGCTCGCTGCCGTTCGGCACCAAGCTCCGCGTCACCCATGGCGGCAACAGCGTGATCGTCACCGTCAATGATCGCGGCCCGTTCATCCGCGGCCGTGTGCTCGACCTCTCGACCGGCGCCGCCCGCGCCATCGGCCTGACCCGCGCCGGCGTCGGCCGCGTCACCGCCGAGGTCGTGTCGTAAGCCACATCACGCTCCGCGCGTCATTGCGAGCGCAGCGAAGCAATCCAGGGTCCCGTCGGGACTCTGGATTTGCTTCGTCGCTGCGCTCCTCGCAATGACGGTGGAGAGAGCGGTGCCAACCGCTACAAGAAGCTCTGCGGGTCGACGTCGACCTCGAGCTTGAGATTGCCGCGTGGCTTCTCGGCATGCGCCAGCCAGTGGCGCAGATAGTCCGACAGGTCGAAATTGCGCGCCGATTTCAGCAGCAGCCGGAAGCGGTAGCGGCCCTTGATCACGGCGAGCGGCGCCTCGGCCGGGCCGAGCAGCAGCACGCCCTCCTCTGAAGGCGCTGACGCGACCAGCCGGCGGGCGAAGCCTTCTGCGGTCGGCCGGTCGCCGGCCGAGATGATCAGGCTGGCGAGACGGCCGAACGGCGGATAGCCGGTGCGTTCGCGGGCGTCGATCTCGCTGGTGTAGAAGGCCTCGCGATCGCAGGCGACCAGCGCCTTCATCACGGGATGCTCGGGCTGGTGGGTCTGAAGGTAGCCGCGGCCGCGCCCCTGCTCGCGGCCGGCACGGCCGATCACCTGGTTCAAGAGCTGCCAGGTGCGCTCGGCGGCGCGCGGATCGCCATTGCCGAGGCCGAGATCGGCATCGACGACGCCGACCAGATTGAGCCGCGGGAAGTTGTGGCCCTTGGCGACCAGTTGGGTGCCGATGATGAGGTCGACGCGCCCCTCCGCGATCTCGGTCAGCTCGGCGCGCATCGTCTCGATCGAGGTGATCAGATCGCTCGACAGCACCATGCTGCGCGCGTCCGGAAACAGCGCCGCCGCCTCCTCCTGCAGCCGCTCGACGCCGGGCCCGACAGCGACCAGCGATTCCTCTGCCGCGCAGTGCGGGCAGGTCGGCGGACGCGACATCGAGAACCCGCAATGATGGCAGACCAGCCGCTGGCGGAAACGGTGATCGACCAGCCAGGCGTCGCAGATGGTGCAGGCGAAGCGGTGGCCGCAGGCGCGGCAGAGGGTCAGCGGCGCATAGCCGCGGCGGTTCAGGAACAACAGCGCCTGCTCGCCGCGCTCGATCGCGGTGCGGATCTCGCCCGCCAGCCGCGGCGAGACATAGCGGCCGCGCGGCGGCGGCTCGCGCCGGAGATCGATGGCCTCGATATGCGGCATGTGCTGGCCGCCGAAGCGCGACGGCAGCGCCACGCGCTGGTAGCGGCCCTTGCGGGCATTGACCTCGGTCTCGACCGAGGGCGTGGCGGACGCCAGCACCACCGGAAACTTGGCGATGTGGCCGCGCACCACGGCCATGTCGCGGGCATGGTAATGCGCGCCCTCGTCCTGCTTGTAGGCCTGGTCGTGCTCCTCATCGACGATGATGAGGCCGAGATCGGCATAGGGCAGGAACAGCGCCGAGCGCGCGCCGACCACGACCGGGGCCTCGCCGGCGGCGATCGAAGCCCAGTTGCGCTGACGGTTGCGCGGCGTCAGCTCAGAATGCCATTCCAGCGGCCGCACGCCGAAGCGGCGCGCGAAGCGCTCGAGGAACTGGCCGGTCAGCGCGATCTCCGGCATCAGGATCAGCGACTGGCGGCCGCGGCGGACGGTTTCGGCCACGGCCTCGAAATAGACCTCCGTCTTGCCGGAGCCGGTGACGCCGTCGAGCAGCGCCACCTGGAAGACGCCATTGGCCGCCAGCTCCCGCATCGCCTCGACGCCGGCCTGCTGGGCATCGAAGAACTCCGGCCGGGCGAAGTCGGGATCGGGCGCGGGCGGCGCCAGCGCCCGCGGCATCGCCTCCACCGTCAAGGTGCCCTCGTCGACGAGCCCATCGATCACCCCGGTGGATACGCCGACCTCGCGCGCCAGATCCGACTTGCCGTGCAGCAGGCCGTCCGACACCGCCTCGATCACGCGCCGGCGCGACGGCGTCAGCCGCTTCGGCGGCTCGCCGACCAGCCGGACGCCGAGACGGACGCGCTCGGGCCCGAGATGCTCGCCCATGCGCAAGCACATCCGCAGCACCATGCCGCGCGGCGACAGCGTGTAATTGGCGACCCAGTCGACCAGCGAGCGCAGCTCGGGCTTGAGCGGGGGCACCTCGAACTTCTCGCTGACGTCCTTGAGCCGGTTGTGCAGCCGCGGATCGGGATTGGCATTCTCCGCCCACACCACCGCGAGCACCTCGCGCGAGCCCAGCGGCACGCCGACGACGTCGCCCGGCTTCAGATCCATGCCGCGCGGCACGCGATAGGAATAGGTGTGGTCGAGCGCGACCGGAACCAGCACGTCGACCACGCCGGTCGCGCTGGCTGCTGCTGGAAAGAGATCGGTCGGGCGGTCCATGGGGGCGGAGATAGCCTTGCGCGGGCTGTAGCGAAAGCCGCCCGGCAAAGTTAGCGAACGGTAAAGGACGAGGATGCGATATATCTGACTCGACAAGATGAGATCGAGCTTGTTGCCGCACGGTCGGTGCGCTCCCTCGCCCCGCTCTTGCGGGGAGAGGGTTGGGGTGAGGGGCAGCCGCACGGGTGGTCAGCACCGTCCGCGCGGAGAGCCCCCTCACCCGGATTGCATCTGACGATGCAATCCGACCTCTCCCCGCATCCGCCTTCGCTCTCCGAGCTACGGCGGACAAGAGCGGGGAGAGGCGCAAACCGAGTTCGCGGCGATCGGCAACGCTTCACAGCGCCCATCCGTGGGCCCGGACGCCATGTCAAAGCAAACACAGCCGACTCACGCGAACACAGACGAAGAATCTCAGGTCCCCGCCCTCCTCGGTGCCGACGAAGGCGTCGTCCAGGCCATGATGCAGTGGCTGGCGCATCTGCGCAGCGAGCGGCGGCTGTCGCCGAAGACGGTGGAGGCCTATGCCCGCGACCTCCGGCAGTGCCTGCAATTCCTTTGCACCCATTGGGGCGAGCCGGTCACCTTGGCCCGCTTTGCGGCACTCGAGGCCGCCGACATCCGCGCCTTCATGGCGATGCGGCGCGCCGATGACATCGCCGGACGCTCCTTGATGCGAACCTTGGCGGGCTTGCGCTCGTTCGGGCGCTTCCTGGAGCGCGAGGGCAAGGGCAAGGTCGGCGCGCTCTCAGGCATCCGCGCGCCAAAGATCGCCAAGAGCCTGCCGAAGCCGCTGCCGATGGACGCCGCCAAGCGGCTGGCCGATGCCGACGAGCGCGCCGGCGAAGCCCGCGAGACATGGGTGCTGGCGCGCGACGCCGCGGTGATGGCCCTGCTCTACGGCTCGGGACTGCGCATCTCGGAAGCGCTCGGCCTGAAGCGGCGCGAGGTGCCACGCGCGGGCGACGGCGACGTGCTGGTGGTGACCGGCAAGGGCAACAAGACGCGCATGGTGCCGGTGCTGCAGAACGTGCTGCAGCTGATCGATGAATACGCAAGACTCTGCCCCTATCCGCTGCCCGCGGACGGGCCGATGTTCGTCGGCGCCAAGGGCGGCCCGCTGAGCCCGCGCATCATCCAGCTGACGATGGAGCGGCTGCGCGGCGCGCTCGGCCTGCCCGACAGCGCCACGCCGCATGCGCTGCGCCATTCCTTCGCCACCCATCTGCTGTCGCGCGGCGGCGATCTGCGCGCCATCCAGGAGCTGCTCGGCCACGCCTCGCTGTCGACGACGCAGATCTATACCGGCATCGATTCGGAGCGGCTGCTGCAGGTCTACGCGTCGGCGCATCCGCGCCGGTGACATCTTTCGTTCATATCGTTTCGCTTGCGCTGCCCCGGCGGTTCCGGCAATCGTCGCTACCATCGGATCCGGAGGGGAACAGATGAGCGCACATGAGAGCATGGAGCATGCGGAGCACGCCGAGCACGCCTCGGGCGAGAACAGGAAGATCGCGCTGCTGATCTCTGTGATCGCGCTGTGTCTGGCGCTGTCGGAGACGCTCGGCAAGGGCGCGCAGACCGAATCGATCAGCAAGAACGTCGAGGCCTCCAACCTGTGGGCGTTCTTCCAGGCCAAGACGGTGCGCCGCACCGTGGTGCAGACGGCCGCCGAGCAGGGCAAGCTGAACCTGCCCGCGCTGCCGGACGAGGCAACCAAGGCGGCACTGCAGAAGCAGATCGACGATTGGCAGAAGAACGCCGCCCGTTACCGCTCGGAGCCCGACACCGGCGAAGGCAGCGAGCAGCTCGCCGAACGCGCCAAGCATGCCGAGGAGGAGCGTGATCTCGCCACGGCGAAATATCATCACTATGAACTCGCTTCGGCTGCATTCCAGATCGGTATCGTGCTGGCGTCAGCGACGATCATCACCGGCATGCTGGTGCTGGCCTGGGCCTCAGGGGCTCTCGCACTGGTCGGCATCGCCATGACCGTGCTCGGGCTGGTCCAGCCGCATCTGTTGCATCTGCATTGAGATGGCGGACGGCATGTGACTCGCTCCCCCGCTTGCGGGGGAGGTGAAAAAACGACTCAGCAAGATCTGCGCGTCGTTAGATTCCGAGCAAGCCGGAGTCAGCGCGCCTGCTGCACGCTGCGGCGGAAGCGCATGATCTGGCGGACCATGCGCGCCGACCAGCCACGGGACGTGCCGCCGAGCATGTCACGGAGAATCTCGCGCGCTCGCTGCTTGATCGGATCGACCAGCGCGGCCGCCTTTCTGCGCAGCGTCAGCACGGTCTCATAGAGCCATGCGAACCAGGACATCTGCAGCAGCTTGTGGCGCGTCACGTCGAAGATGAAGGCCGTGATGCCGACGCCGACGATCTTGCCGAACATGATCGTGACCAGCGCGAGCTTCCACTTGTGGTGCATCAGCAGCCACATACCGACGAGCTTGAGCGGAAACAGCATCACGACCGGCACGATGAAGACCACCAGGGTCAGCGCCGGTGACAGCGACTCGATGCGCGCCGCGAGCCAGTGCTTCAGGCTGCGCAACGGAAGCGCGGCGACGATGCGCGCCACGATCGGCTCGAGACGATCCCACAGCCAAGCCTCGATCAGGAAGATGATCGCGAGCAGGACCCAGAGCGGCTGAAGCAGGCGGCGCAGCATGGAACTCCATCTCGGCCCGGCCTCGGGTTTGAGGCCGCCATGACGATAGGACCTCGAACCTTGCCGTTTGGTTCAACGTGGACGGCGGGCCATTTTGTCGCGCCCGCCGATCACGCTGCCGGACAGCGCTCACATGTGGATGGCGCGCTTGCCCACCGCAAGTGCAGCTTCCTTGACGGCCTCCGAGCGCGTCGGATGCGCGTGGCAGGTCCGAGCCAGATCCTCGGCAGAGCCACCGAACTCCATCAATACGGCGGCTTCGTGGATCATTTCCCCGGCCTCGCGGCCGATGATGTGCGCGCCGAGCACGCGATCCGTCTTCGCATCTGCGAGAATCTTCACAAAGCCGTCCGTGGTCTGGTTGACCTTGGAACGTCCGTTCGCGGTAAACGGAAACTTACCGACGGTATAGGCCGTGCCGGCCTGCTTCAGCTCATCCTCGGTCTTGCCGACGGAAGCCACTTCCGGAGTCGTGTAGACCACGCCGGGGATGATGTCGTAGTTCACGTGTCCGGCCTGGCCGGCCAGGATCTCCGCAACAGCGACGCCTTCGTCCTCTGCCTTGTGCGCGAGCATCGGTCCCGCGACGACATCGCCGATCGCGTAGACGCCGGGCACGCTGGTCGCGAAATGATGATCGATCTGGACGCGGCCGCGATTGTCCAGCACGACGCCGGCCTCCTGCAGGCCGAGCCCGTCGGTGTAGGGGACGCGGCCGATCGCGACCAGCACGACATCGGCTTCGATCTTCTCGGCAGCGCCGCCGGCGGCCGGCTCGATGGTGGCGGCGAGCAAGGCGCCCGACGTGTCGACGCCGGTGACCTTGGCGCCGAGCTTGAAAGCAAAGCCCTGCTTCTCGAGGATGCGCTGGAACTGCTTGGCGATCTCCAGGTCCATGCCGGGCAGGATGCGGTCGAGGAATTCGACCACGGTGACCTTGGCGCCGAGCCGGCGCCACACCGAGCCGAGCTCGAGGCCGATCACGCCGGCGCCGACCACCAGCAGGCTCGACGGCACCTTCTCCAGCGACAGCGCCCCGGTCGAGGAGACGATGCGCTTCTCGTCGATCTCGATGCCCTTGAGCCGCGCGATGTCCGAGCCGGTCGCGATCACGATGTTCCTGGTCTCGACGGTCTGCGCGGCGCCGTCATTGCCGGTGACCTGGACCTTGCCGGTGCCGAGCACCTTGCCCTTGCCGACAAGGACGTCGATCTTGTTCTTCTTCATCAGGAACTCGACGCCCTTGGTGTTGCCGTCGATGCCCTGCTGCTTGAAGTTCATCATCGAAGGCAGGTCGACCTCGGGCTTCGAGACCTTGATGCCCATCTTGGCGAAGGAATGCCCGGCCTCCTCGAACAGCTCCGAGGCGTGCAGCAGCGCCTTCGACGGCATGCAGCCGACGTTGAGGCAGGTGCCGCCGAGCGTCGCGTTCTTCTCGACCACGGCCACCTTCATGCCGAGCTGCGCCGCGCGGATGGCGCAGACATACCCACCGGGTCCGGTGCCGATGACGACGAGATCGTAAGTAGCCATGATCGAATGTTCCGTAAGCTTGCAGTCAAAGATGACGACGGTCGTCAGCGTCCGCCCGACACGTCGAGAATGGCCGAAGTGACATAGGAGGCCTCGTCCGACAGCAGCCAGACGATGGCATTGGCGATTTCCTCCGCGGTGCCGACGCGCTTCATCGGCACCAGGGGGGCAAGACGGTGGGCACGATCGGGCTCGCCGCCGGAGGCGTGAATGTCGGTGTCGATCAGGCCCGGCCTGATCGCGGCGACGCGGATGCCTTCGTTCGCGACCTCGTGACCGAGGCCGACAGTGAAGGAATCGATCGCGCCCTTCGAAGCGGCGTAGTCGACATAGGTGTTGGGCGAGCCGAGCTTGGCCGCGACCGACGACAGGTTGATGATCACACCGCCCTGCCCGCCATGCCGCGTCGACATCCGCTTCACGGCCTCACGTGCGCACAGGATGCTGCCGGTGACATTGACCGCCATCAAGCGCTCGATGCGCTCGGCGCTCATCTCGTCGACACGCGTGGTGGGACCGACGATGCCGGCATTGTTGATGAGTGCACCGAGCGTGCCGAACTTGTCGGCCGCCTTGAACAGCGCGAGGATGTCGTGCTCGCGGCCGACGTCGCATTTGACCGCGATGGCCTTGCCGTTCTTGGCCTCGATCTCGGCCACGGTGCTCTGCGCCGCGGCCTCGTTGGAGGCGTAGCCGACCACGATCTTGAAGCCGCGCGAGGCCGCGGCAAGCGCGGTGGCGCGGCCGATGCCGCGGCTGCCGCCGGTGATCACTGCAACCCTGTCCGTCATGATGGCCCCCGTTAGGTTTGAGGCGCGCTTGCGGCGCGCCTCTCGAGCATCAGATATGAGGTTGGTCAGAGATCCAGCACGAGCCGCGCCGGATCTTCCAGGCTCTCCTTGACGCGCACCAGGAAGGTCACCGCTTCCTTGCCGTCAATCACACGATGGTCGTAGGACAGCGCCAGATACATCATCGGGCGGACCTCGATCTTGCCGCCGACCACGACCGGGCGCTCCTGGATCTTGTGCATGCCGAGGATGCCCGACTGCGGCGCGTTCAGGATCGGGGTCGACATCAGCGAACCGTAGATGCCGCCATTGGTGATGGTGAAGGTGCCGCCCTGCATCTCGTCGATCTTGAGCTGGCCGTCACGGGCGCGGCGGCCGAAATCGGCGATGCCCTTCTCGATGTCCGCGATCGACTTGTGGTCGCAGTCGCGCACGACCGGCACGACCAGGCCCTTGTCGGTGCCGACGGCGACGCCGATGTGGTAGTAGTTCTTGTAGATCAGGTCGGTGCCGTCGATCTCGGCGTTGACGGCCGGAATGTCCTTCAGCGCCTGCACGACGGCCTTGGTGAAGAAGCCCATGAAGCCGAGCTTGGAGCCGTGCTTCTTCTCGAACACGTCCTTGTACTGGCTGCGCAGCGCCATCACGTTGGTCATGTCGACCTCATTGAAGGTCGTCAGCATCGCCGCGGTGTTCTGCACGTCCTTGAGGCGGCGCGCGATGGTCTGGCGCAGCCGCGTCATCTTCACGCGCTCCTCGCGCGCGGCGTCATCCGCCGGCGACGGTGCACGGACCTGCACCGCGGCAGCCGGCTGATTGACCGGGGTCGGCGCCGAGGCGGCGCGCTCGATCGCGGCCAGCATGTCGCCCTTGGTGACGCGGCCGTCCTTGCCGGAGCCCGGAACGGTGGTGGCGTCGACGCCGCTCTCGGCGGAGAGCTTGCGCACCGACGGCGCCTGCGGCGTATCGGCGGGCAGCGCCTTGGCCGGGGCGGGAGCAGCAGCCGGCGGCGCCGCAGCGGGCTTCGCAGGAGCGGGCGCAGCAGCAGCCGGCTTGGCGGCGGCTGCGCCATCATTGATCTGGCCGAGCAGCGCGCCGACGGCGACGGTCTCGCCGTCCTTGGCGATGATCTCGCCGAGCGTGCCGGCCGACGGTGCCGGCACCTCGATCGTCACCTTGTCGGTCTCGAGCTCGACGAGCGGCTCGTCGACCGCGACCGCGTCGCCAGCCTTCTTGAACCAGCGGCCGATGGTGGCTTCGGTGACGGATTCACCCAGCGTCGGAACGCGAATTTCAGTCATGGTCTCTATCCTCAATAACCCGTGCGGTCATAAAGCCCGTCCGTCATCGCCTTGCGGCGAGCAAGCGATGCGGTACGGACGATCAACGCGATGGACTTGTACTTGCGCCCCGCATGGCCTGCGGGGCGCCCTTCAAAGGCAGGTCAGTTCAAGGCTTCGTCGAGCAGCGCCTTCAGCTGAGCCAGATGCTTGGACATCAGGCCCGTGGCGGTCGCGGCCGACGCGGCGCGGCCGGCATAGCGCGGACGCTTGCTCTTAGCCCCGGTCTGGTTCAGCACCCATTCGATATACGGCTCGATGAAGTGCCAGGCGCCCATGTTGCGCGGCTCTTCCTGGCACCACACCACTTCGGCGTTCTTGAAGCGGCCGAGCTCGGCGACCAGCGCCTTGAGCGGCACCGGATAGAGCTGCTCGATGCGCATCAGATAGACGTCGTTGAGCCCGCGCTTCTCGCGCTCGTCATAGAGGTCGTAATAGACCTTGCCCGAGCACAGCACGATGCGGCGGATCTGATCGTCCGGCACCAGCCTGGTCTTGTCGTCCGCCTGCATCTGGGCGTCATCGTACAGGATGCGGTGGAAGGTCGTGCCCTTGGCCAGTTCCTCGAGCCGCGACACCGCGCGCTTGTGGCGCAGCAGCGACTTCGGCGTCATCACGATCAGCGGCTTGCGGATCTCGCGATGCAGCTGCCGGCGCAGCACGTGGAAGTAGTTCGCCGGCGTGGTCGGGTAGACCACCTGCATGTTGTCCTCGGCGCACATCTGCAGATAGCGCTCGAGGCGGGCCGAGGAGTGCTCCGGACCCTGGCCTTCATAGCCGTGGGGCAGCAGGCAGACGAGGCCGGACATGCGCAGCCATTTGCGCTCGCCCGACGAGATGAACTGGTCGAACAGCACCTGGGCGCCGTTGGCGAAGTCGCCGAACTGCGCCTCCCACAAGGTCAGCGCGGTCGGCTCGGCGAGCGAGTAGCCGTATTCGAAGCCGAGCACGGCTTCTTCCGAGAGCAGCGAGTTGATGACCTCGAAGTGGCCCTGCTCCGGCACCAGATGGTTGAACGGCGTGTAGCGGCTCTCGTCCTCCTGGTCGATCAGGACCGAGTGACGCTGCGAGAAGGTGCCGCGCTCGCTGTCCTGGCCGGAGAGACGGACCTTGTGGCCTTCGAGCAGCAGCGAGCAGTAGGCCAGCGCCTCGCCGGTCGCCCAGTCGAGCCCGATGCCGCTGTCGATCGCCTTGGCGCGGTTCTCGAGGAAACGCTGGATCGTCCGGTGCACGCGGAAACCGTCCGGCACCTTGGTGATCTTGCGGCCGATCTCCTTGAGGCGGTCGATCTCGACGCCGGTGACGCCGCGGCGCGCCTCTTCTTCCTGGTCGGCGGACTTGAAGCCCGCCCACTTGCCGTCGAGCCAGTCGGCCTTGTTCGGGCGATAGGATGTGCCGGCCTCGAACTCGGCGTCGAGACGGGCGCGCCAGTCGGCCTTGGCCTTCTCGACCTCGCCCTCAGTCATGACGCCTTCAGCGACCAGGCGCTTGGAGTAGATCTCCAGGGTCGACGCATGAGCGCCGATCTTCTTGTACATCACCGGCTGGGTGAAGGCCGGCTCGTCGCCCTCGTTGTGGCCATGCCTGCGGTAGCAGAACATGTCGATGACGACAGGCTTGTGGAACTTCTGCCGGAACTCGATCGCCACCTTGGCCGCGAACACGACGGCTTCCGGATCATCGCCGTTCACGTGGAAGATCGGCGCGTCGATCATCTTGGCGACGTCGGACGGATACGGCGACGAGCGCGAATAGCGCGGATAGGTCGTGAAGCCGATCTGGTTGTTCACGATGAAATGAATCGAGCCACCAGTCCGGTAGCCCTTCAGGTCGGAGAGCGCGAAGCACTCCGCCACGACGCCCTGGCCGGCGAAGGCGGCGTCGCCATGCATCAGCAGCGGCAGCACCGAGATGCGCATATCCGGCGGATCGCCATGCTGGTCCTGCTTGGCGCGGACCTTGCCGAGCACCACGGGGTCGACGATCTCGAGATGCGACGGGTTGGCGGTCAGTGACAGATGGATGCGGTTGCCGTCGAACTCGCGGTCCGAGGAGGCGCCGAGGTGGTACTTGACGTCGCCCGAGCCTTCGACCGCGTCCGGGTTGGCAGAACCGCCCTTGAACTCATGGAACAGCGCCCGGTGCGGCTTGCCCATCACCTGGGTCAGCACATTGAGGCGGCCGCGGTGCGGCATGCCGAGCACGATCTCCTTCACGCCGAGATTGCCGCCGCGCTTGATGATCTGCTCCAGCGCCGGGATCAGCGACTCGCCGCCATCGAGGCCGAAGCGCTTGGTGCCGGTGAACTTGACGTCGCAGAACTTCTCGAAGCCTTCGGACTCGATCAGCTTCTGCAGGATGGCGCGGCGTCCCTCGCGGGTGAACGAGATCTCCTTGTCCGGCCCCTCGATGCGCTCCTGGATCCAGGCCTTCTGCGCGGCGTTCGTGATGTGCATGAACTCGACGCCGAGCGTCTGGCAGTAGGTGCGCTCGCAGATCGCGACGATCTCGCGCAGGGAGCCGTATTCGAGGCCGAGCACGTGATCGAGGAAGATCTTGCGGTCGTAATCGGCTTCCGTGAAGCCATAGGACCGAGGATCGAGCTCCTCGCGGTTGCGCGGCGCCTCGATGCCGAGCGGATCGAGCTTGGCGTGAAAGTGGCCACGCATGCGGTAGGCGCGGATCAGCATCAACGCACGGACGGAGTCGCGGGTGGCCTGGTTGACGTCGGCCAGCGACAATTCGGCGCCCTTGGTCTGCGCCTTCTGGGCAATCTTCTCGCCGACCTTCTTCTCGACCACGGCCCAGTTGCCGTCGAGCGCGGAGGTCAGTTCGTCGCGGGGGGAGACCGGCCAGTTGCTACGCGCCCAGGAGGGGCCCGACGCGTTCTTCTGCACGTCGGCCGGCGCGTCCTTCAGGCTCTTGAAGAACTCCTGCCACTCCGGGTCGACCGAAGCGGGGTCCTTCTCGTAGCGGGCGTAGATCTCATCGATGTAGGTGGCATTGGTGCCCTGCAGAAAAGATGACAGGGCGAAGGCTGCGTTCGCATCTTGGCGAGACATGGTAGGCGTCCTGGTAATTTCGATGCGCCCAATGAAAACGGCGCAATGCCTGACCCACGTGAGACGCGGGTCAGGCTCGGGTTAGGACGGTTTACCTTATTCTTTGTAAATATTCGCGCCGAAAAGCACTAAGTCCTGAATCAGGATTTCAATTTTTCGACAAGCGTCTTGCCGAGCCGTGCCGGCGACGGAGACACTGTAATACCAGCTGCTTCCATCGCGGCCGTCTTCGAGCCGGCATCACCCTTGCCGCCCGAGATGATCGCACCGGCATGGCCCATGCGGCGGCCGGGAGGGGCCGTGACACCGGCGATGAATCCCACCATCGGTTTCTTGCGGCCACGCTTGGCTTCGTCCTTGATGAACTGGGCCGCGTCCTCCTCGGCCGAGCCGCCGATCTCGCCGATCATGATGATCGAGGTGGTCTTGGGGTCCGCCAGGAACATCTCGAGCATGTCGATGAACTCGGTGCCCTTGACCGGGTCGCCGCCGATGCCGACCGCGGTGGTCTGGCCGAGGCCTTCCGAGGTGGTCTGGAACACCGCTTCATAGGTCAGCGTGCCGGAGCGCGACACGATGCCGACCGAGCCGGGCTTGAAGATGTTGGCCGGCATGATGCCGATCTTGCACTCGCCGGCGGTCATGACGCCCGGGCAGTTCGGCCCGATCAGGCGCGACTTGGAGCCCTGCAGCGAGCGCTTCACCCGGACCATGTCGAGCACCGGGATACCCTCGGTGATGCAGACGATCAGCGGGACCTCGGCGTCGATCGCTTCGCAGATCGCGTCGGCTGCGCCCGGCGGCGGCACGTAGATCACCGAGGCGTCGGCCCCGGTGGCCTCGCGGGCCTCCTTGACGGTGTCGAACACCGGCAGGCCGAGATGGGTCGAGCCGCCTTTGCCCGGCGAGGTGCCGCCGACCATCTTGGTGCCGTAGGCGATCGCCGCCTCGGAGTGGAAGGTGCCATTCTTGCCGGTGAAGCCCTGGCAGATGACCTTGGTATTCTTGTCGATGAGGATGGACATCGTGCTTTCTCTAAAAGCGTTGCGGTGAGGACGAAGCGAGCGCCAGAAGCGGCGCTCAGCCTCCCTTGACGGCCTTGACGATCTTCTGCGCGGCGTCGTCGAGATTGTCGGCGGGCAGCACGTTCAGACCGGACTCGCTGATGATCTTCTTGCCGAGATCGACATTGGTGCCTTCGAGGCGCACCACCAGCGGCACCTTCAGGCCCACTTCCTTGACCGCGGCCACCACGCCCTCGGCGATGACATCGCACTTCATGATGCCGCCGAAGATGTTGACCAGGATGCCCTTCACGTTCGGGTCGGCGGTGATGATCTTGAACGCCGCCGCGACCTTCTCCTTGCTGGCGCCGCCGCCGACGTCGAGGAAGTTGGCGGGCTCCATGCCGTAGAGCTTGATGATGTCCATCGTCGCCATGGCGAGGCCGGCGCCATTGACCATGCAGCCGATGGTGCCGTCGAGCGCGACGTAGTTGAGGTCGTACTTCGAGGCCTCGATCTCCTTGGCGTCCTCCTCGGTCTCGTCACGCAGCGCGACGACCTCGGGGTGCTTGAACAGCGCGTTGGAGTCGAACGACACCTTGGCGTCGAGCACCCGGAGCTGGCCCTGCTTGGTCACCACCAGCGGGTTGATCTCGAGCATCGCCATGTCCTTGGCGACGAAGGCGGTGTAGAGCTGGCTGGTCAGCTTCTCGGCCTGCTTGGCGAGATCGCCCGACAGCTTCAGCGCCTTGGCGACGGCTCGGCCGTGATGGCCCATGACGCCGGTGGCCGGATCGACCGAGAAGGTGATGATCTTCTCAGGCGTGCTGTGGGCGACGTCCTCGATGTTCACGCCGCCTTCGGTCGACACCACGAAGGCAACCTTCGAGGTCTCGCGATCGACCAGCAGCGACAGATAGAATTCCTTCTCGATATCAGAGCCGTCCTCGATATAGAGGCGGTTGACCTGCTTGCCGTCGGGACCGGTCTGGATGGTCACCAGGGTCGCGCCGAGCATCTGCTTGGCGAACTCGTTGACCTCCGCGATCGACTTGGCGAGGCGGACGCCGCCCTTGTCGCCGGCCGAGGCCTCCTTGAACTTGCCCTTGCCACGGCCGCCGGCGTGGATCTGGCTCTTCACGACCCAGACCGGGCCGCCGAGCGTCTTCGCCGCGGCATCCGCGTCCTCCGGACGGAGCACCGGCACGCCCTTGGAAATCGGCACGCCGAACTCGTGCAGCAGTGCCTTGGCCTGATATTCGTGAATGTTCATAAGCGCTTGCTCCCCGAACCCGCGATGGGGTGACGACCAGAATTGTTGTTAGGATGTCTGGTATACCATATACCAAACATCCTGCAACTCGATATGGGCGAGATTACGCCCCGTGAATGAACCCTGCTCAGCGGCCGAGCAGGTCGGGCGCGATCTTCTTGCAGGCGTCGACCAGGCCCTGCACGGCGCCGACCGACTTGTCGAACGCCTCGCGGTCCTTGCCGGCCAGCTCGATCTCGACGATGCGCTCGACGCCCTTGGAGCCGATCACCACGGGCACGCCGACATACATGTCCTTCACGCCGAACTCGCCGTTGAGATAGGCCGCGCAGGGCAGCACGCGCTTCTTGTCGCGCAGATAGCTCTCGGCCATCGCGATCGCCGAGGCGGCCGGAGCGTAGTAGGCCGAACCGGTCTTGAGCAGGTTGACGATCTCGGCGCCGCCGTTGCGGGTGCGGTCGACGATCTCGTCGATCCGGGCCTGCGAGGTCCAGCCCATCTTGACGAGGTCGGGCAGCGGAATGCCGGCGACGGTCGAGTACTTGGTCAGCGGCACCATGGTGTCGCCGTGACCGCCGAGCACGAAGGCGGTGACGTCCTCGACCGAGACGTTGAACTCATCAGCCAGGAAGTAGCGGAAGCGGGCGGAGTCGAGCACGCCGGCCATGCCGACGACCTTCTTCGCCGGGAGGCCGGAGGCCTTCTGCAGCGCCCAGACCATCGCGTCGAGCGGGTTGGTGATGCAGATGACGAAGGCGTCGGGGGCGTACTTCTTGATGCCGGCGCCGACCTGCTCCATGACCTTGAGGTTGATCGAGAGGAGATCGTCGCGGCTCATGCCCGGCTTGCGCGGCACGCCGGCGGTGACGATGCACACCTTGGCGTTGTCGAGCGCTTCGTAGGAGTTCGCGCCGGTGTAGTGCGCATCGAAGCCGTCGACCGGCGAGGACTGAGCGATGTCGAGCGCCTTGCCCTGCGGAACGCCTTCGGCAATGTCGAACATCACGACGTCGCCGAGCTCCTTGAGACCGACGAGGTGAGCCAGCGTTCCGCCGATCTGACCGGAGCCAATCAAAGCAATCTTGTCGCGCGCCATGGCAAATTTTCCTTTGAACCCGAAGGAGTGAGGGAGGTGAAAAGTCGACTGGGTGGTTATCCCTTTCGCCCGGGCCGTTCAAGTCACGCTATGGCCAATTGACAGGCGTGCCTTGATTTCGATCAGCTCCGGGCGGGGTGTGCTGACAATCCTTTCAGCATGATTGACGTGGCGTTTTCGCGGCTGTGTGCCCGGCGGCGGGCGCTGCCCGGACCACCCGGCAAACGCTGTCCTCGTCAGGTTTCGACCAACCCCGTAGAAGTCCCACTCGCGGCGGAGTCCTTCCGTCCGTGCGGCAGGGCCAGATAGGACTCCGAGCCCATCTCGATCAGCCGCGACGACGTCCGCTTGAACTCCATCGCCTCGATGCCCTCGGCCGCGATGTAGAGCGAGATCGGGTCGGCCTCGGCGGAGGCGATCAGCTTGACGGCATTGTCGTAGAGCGTGTCGATCAAGGTGATGAAGCGCTTGGCGGCGTTGCGCTCGGCGAGATCCATCACCGGAACGTGGTCGATCAGGATCGTATGATAGTCGTGCGCCAGCCGCAGATAGTCCGACGCCGCGAGCGGCTTCTCACACAGGTCGGCAAAGCCGAAACGCGCGACACCATTGGCCGAGCATGGCACATGCAGGACGCGCCCCTTGATCGTGATGTCCCGCGACCGGCACCTGGCATTGCCCGTGAGCTGGCCCCAGGCCTTGTCGAGCGCGGCGCGCGCATCGACGTCGGGCGGCACCAGCCACGTCTTGACGCCGGCGAGCTTCTCCAGCCGGAAATCAGTCCGCGCATCGAGCCTGACAACATCCATGTGGTCGGCGATCTGCTTGATGAAGGGCAGGAACAGCGCGCGATTGAGGCCGCCTTTGTAGAGATCCTCAGGCGCGACGTTGGAGGTCGCCACGACCACCGTGCCGAGCTCGAACAGCTTGGCGAACAGGCGGCCCAGGATCATCGCATCGGCGATGTCGGTGACGTGGAATTCGTCGAAGCAGAGCAGCCAGGCCTGGTCGAAGATCGCCTGCGCGGTCAGCCCGATCACGTCGCCATCGGCGAGCTCGCCCCGCGCGATGTTCTGGCGGTAGCCGTAGATGCGCTCATGCACCTCGGCCATGAATTCGTGGAAATGCGCGCGGCGCTTGTGCTCGACCGGACAGGCCTGAAAGAACAGGTCCATCAGCATGGTCTTGCCGCGGCCGACCTCGCCATGGACATAGAGGCCGCGCGGCGGCTCGCTCTTGTCGGAAAAGAGGCGGCCGAACAACCCCTGCTTGCGTGCGGGCTTGTAGGTGGCGAGGCGCCGCTCCATCGCCGCCAGGGCGTCGGCGACCTCGGCCTGGGCGGGGTCGGCCTCGATCGCACCGGTGTCGACGAGAGACTGATATTGCGCGCGGAACGCGTCTGAGGGAGTGGACAACATGAGCCCACTCTAGGTCACGAGACTTACGGAAAATGCAATCCGCAAATGGTGGAAGCCGCCATGCAGCGGAGCCGTGAGGTCTTGGTATATGGCACGCAAACGCCGCGACGCTCGTTAGTCCCGGGCTAACGACGTTCGCCTGAGCTGCGCCCAGCGCTCCTCATTCCGGACAAAGGTCGTAGGCGTCCTCGACGACGTAAGGGCCGCCGCCGGTCGAGGCACGCGCCGAGAACAGCACGAAGCGCTCGGCGACGAAGACCCGGCTCGGGAAATAGCCGCGGACCGACAGATAGTCGGCGACGTCCTGGCTCGAGGCATCGTGCAGCCGCGCCAGCGTGACATGCGGGACGAATTTGCGCCCCTCGGGATCGAGGCCGATCCGCTGCATCAGCCGCTCCAGCTCGGCCTGCAGCTCGATCAGCGGCCGGCTCGGCGCGATGTTGGCGACGACGGCCCGCGGCTTGCGGCCGCCGAAGCTCGACAGTCCCTGCACCGTCACTTCGAACGGCTTGCGGTTCACCCGCCACAGCATCGAGGCGATCTCGTTGGCCGAGGCGCCGTCGATGTCACCGATGAAACGCAACGTGACATGGTAGTTTTCGGGATCGATCCAACGGGCGCCGGGGAGGCCCCCCCGCAAACCGGAAAGCGTCTGGCCGACCTCGGCCGGGATTTCCAGTCCAGTAAACAGACGCGGCATCGTTTCAGGACTCCGATGCTGGAGGCTGATCTCGAAAGGTGACGAGATCATGCCTTGACGAGAATGATCGACGACGAATCGCCAATGCATAATTCCTACCGAATTTATATGACTCCGCGACGGAAGGTGCGTTAACGCCGGTAAAACCTGCGGAAAACCCGGTCCTTAAGGTTATCGAAAGTCGATCCGGCGCGGCTTCGTTCCGTCATTGCCCACGAAGCGGACGCAGGAATGCTTCTGCCGTAGGCAACAGCCTGGACACGATGATGTCGACGCCTGCGGCGGTGGGGTGAATGCCGTCGGCCTGGTTCAGCTTCGGGTCGGCGGCGACGCCGTCGAGGAAGAACGGATAGAGCGGCACGCCGAACTCCCGGGCAAGATCGGGGTAGATCGCATTGAACTTCACGGCGTAGTCGCTGCCGTAGTTCGGCGGCGCCAGCATACCGCACAGCATGACGGCGATGCCGCGCGCCTTCAGCCGGGTCACGATCTCCGTCAACGCCTTGCGCGTGACGGCGGGGTCGATGCCGCGCAGCGCATCATTGGCGCCGAGCTCGACGATCACCGCTTCGGTGCCATCCGCCACCGACCAGTCGAGCCGGTCGCGGCCGCCGGAGGAGGTGTCGCCGGACACGCCGGCATTGGTCAGGTCGATCAGCAGCCCCTTGGCCTGCAATGCTTTTTGCAGCTTGGCCGGAAACGAATCCGAGGCCGACAGGCCGAGACCTGCGCTCAAGGAGTCGCCGAGCACGACAAGCTTGATCGGCTTGGCCGCGTCCGCGCCCGCGAACACCGGAGAAGCTGTCATCAAAGCGAGCATCAACACGAGTATGTGCACGAAGATGCGTCCGCGCCTCTCGACCCGGCTTGCGGAGTTGCCATATGACCGAGCCATGGACAGTCTCATCGAAACCTCGCGTCTGGCCGGCACAGCGCCGGACACCATTACCATTTCCAACGTCAACCTCTCGCTCGGCACCGGCGCAGCGCGGGTCCATATCCTCAAGGACATCAGCCTGCGGGTGGGACAGGGCGAGACGATCGGCCTGATCGGCCCCTCGGGATCGGGGAAGTCCACGCTGCTGATGGTGATGGCGGGGTTGGAACGTCCTGACAGCGGTGAGGTGGTGGTCAATGGGACCGCTTTCAATGCCCTGGACGAGGACGCCCTGGCCCGGTTCCGCGGCCGCCAGGTCGGCATCGTCTTCCAGTCATTCCATCTGATCCCGACCATGACCGCGCTCGAAAACGTCGCGGTGCCGCTCGAGCTGGCCGGCCACGCCGGCGCCGCCGAGCGCGCCGCCCGCGAGCTCGACTCGGTCGGCCTCGGCCACCGGCTGCATCATTATCCGACCCAGCTGTCGGGCGGCGAGCAGCAGCGCGTGGCGCTGGCGCGCGCGCTGGCCCCGGACCCTGCCATCCTGGTCGCCGACGAGCCGACCGGCAATCTCGACGAGACCACCGGGCGGCAGATCGTCGACCTGCTGTTCACCAAGCACGCCGAGCGCGGCATGACGCTGGTGCTGGTGACCCACGACAGCAGCCTCGCGCACCGCTGCGATCGCGTCGTCCGGCTGCGCTCGGGGCGGATCGAAAGCGAGAGCGCCGCACGCGAGCCGGCTGACGCATGAGCGCCATGTCGGAGCCGGTCGCGGGCGGCCGAATGGCCTTCCTGCCCGTTCGCTACGCCTTGCGTGAGCTGCGCGGCGGCTTGCGCGGCTTCTATGTCTTCATCGCCTGCATCGCGCTCGGCGTTCTCGCCATCGCCGGTGTCGGCTCGGTCGCGGCGAGCCTGAATGACGGCCTCGTCCGCGAGGGCCGGACGCTGCTCGGCGGCGACGTCGCGTTCTCGCTGTTTCAGCGCGAGGCCAAGCCGGAGGAGATCGACTTCCTGCGCTCGCGCGGGCAGCTGTCGCTGGCGGCAACCTTGCGGGCGATGGTGCGCTCCGGCGACGCCAAGCTGGCGCTGGTCGAGCTCAAGGCGGTCGATAACGCCTATCCTTTGCTGGGGAAGGCCGAGCTGCAGCCAGACCTGCCGATGGCCGACATCCTGGCCGAGCGCGATGGCGCCTATGGGGCCGCCGCCGATCCGGCGCTGCTGGCGCGGCTGGACCTCAAGATCGGCGACACCGTCAGCATCGACACGATCCGCTTCCAGATCCGGAGCGCCTTGCAGGCCGAGCCGGACAAGCTGTCCGGCGGCATTGGCCTCGGGCCGCGCTTCCTGATCAGCGAGGCCGGCCTGCGCGCCACGCCGCTGCTGCAGCCCGGCAGCCTGGTGCGCTGGACCTACCGGGTCCGACTGCCTGACAACGCCACCGACGACCGTGCCGCCGCGTCCTTCATCGCCGACACCCGTCTGACACTGCCATCGGCAGGCTGGGAGATCCGCAGCCGCAGCAATGCCTCGCCGCAGCTGGAGCGGACCATCGGCCGCTTCACGCAATTTCTGACGCTGGTCGGTCTCGCCGCATTGCTGGTCGGCGGCGTCGGCGTCGCCAATGCGGTCAAGAGCCATGTCGACCGCCGCACCGAGGTGATCGCCGCGTTCAAGGCGCTTGGCGCCACCAGCCGCGACGTGTTCGGCATCTACCTCGTGCAGGTGATGGTGCTCGCCACGATCGGTTCGATCATCGGACTCTGCGCCGGCGCCGCCCTGCCCTTCATCATCGTCGGGCTGTTCGGCAAGATCCTGCCGCTGCCGGTGGTGGCAGCTGTCCATCCGGACGAACTGGCGCTCTCGTTCATCTACGGCCTGCTCACCGCACTGGCGTTCGGTCTGTGGCCGCTGGGTCGGGTGCGTGACGTGCCCGTCGCGGCGCTGTTCCGGGAGGCCGTGATCGCCGAATGGCACCGGCCGCGCTGGAGCTATCTGGCGCTGATATCAGGCACCGTGGCGCTGCTGATCGCGGTCGTGATCGGCCTGTCTTACGACAAGAAGATCGCGGCGGTGTTCGTGGCGGCGGCGGCGCTGGTATTCGTGCTGCTGCGTGGCATCGCCGCCGTCGTGATGGCGATTGCCCGCAGCCTGCCGCGCAGCCGCTTCCCGATGCTGCGGCTGGCGGTCAGCAACATCTACCGCCCGGGCGCGCTGACGCCCTCTGTGGTGCTCTCACTCGGACTGGGGCTCGCCGTCCTGGTGACGATCACCCAGATCGACGGCAATCTGCGGCGCCAGTTCCTGGCGCAACTGCCTGAGCAGGCGCCGTCATTCTTCTTCATCGACGTCCCCTCGGGCGAAGCGGACCGCTTCCGGGACTTCCTCAAGGGCCTGGCCCCGCAATCGACGGTCGATGATGTTCCGATGCTGCGCGGGCGCATCGTCTCCGCCCGCGGCGTCAAGGCCGAAGACCTGAAGGCGACGGCGGACACCGAATGGGTGCTGCAGAGCGATCGCGGCCTGACCTACACCAGCGAGATCCCGAAGGGCTCTAAGGTCGTCGAGGGCGAGTGGTGGGGCGAGACTTACAGTGGCCCGCCGCTGGTCTCGATCGAGAAGCGCATCGCGGACGGGCTGGGGCTCAAGCTCGGCGACGATATCGTCGTCAACGTGCTCGGACGCGACATCGCGGCGCGGATCGGCAACATGCGCACGATCGACTGGCAGGGGCTGGGGATCAATTTCGTGCTGGTGTTCTCTCCGAATGCGTTCAAGGGAGCGCCACATACCCATGTCGCCACCCTGACCGAGGCGCGCTCCGATGCCGCGGAGGACGCCCGCGTCATCCGCAAGGTGGCCGATGCGTTCCCGATGGTGACCAGCGTGCGCGTCCGCGAGGTGATGGAGACGGTCGGATCGGTCGTCGCCAACCTGGCGCTCGCGATCCGCGGCGCCAGTGCGGTGACACTCATCTCCGCCATCCTGGTGCTGGGCGGCGCGCTGGCCGCCGGCCACCGCCACCGGGTCTATGACGCCGTGATCCTGAAGACGCTTGGCGCCACGCGGCTCCGGCTGCTCGGGGCGTACGCGCTCGAATATCTCATGATCGGCTTTGCCACCGCCGCGTTCGGCGTCATTGCGGGCTCGGTGGCCGCGTGGTTGATCGTGACCCGGCTGATGACCCTGAGCTTCGCCTGGCAGGCCGGCAGTGCTGCGCTGGTCGTGCTGGCTGCGCTGATCGTGACGGTTGGCCTGGGTCTGGCCGGCACGCTGCTCGCGCTCAACCAGAAGCCGGCAACGGTTCTTCGGAACCTGTAGCCGTGAGCGGCTTGCGCGCTCATGCCGCACGGTTAACGGGATTTACACCGCGCAGACGCGCGCGGAGCGACATTCAGCCGCGCGTGGAAGCTTGCAGCGGATATGCTAGTTTCCCATCTAGGGAATGGGCTCAGAGAGCTGCCAAAGAGACTCGCCAAAAGATGGCGAATTTGCCGATGACGCAAATTTAATATCCGTGGCAGTGGGTATGAGATAGGGTTTTTCGAGAACCGGTCTAAGGTCCCTCACGGACCGCAGCGCCGGGCAACCAACGGGAATCGACCATGTCGGACCTAGACCGCAACTATGCTTCACCCTTTGGCCGGGTGGCCGGGCGCGCCGATGCCGCGACCGTCGACGCCGGTCTGCGCGCCTACATGCTGCGCATCTACAATTACATGAGCATCGGCCTGGCCATCACCGGCCTCGCGGCTCTCGGCGTCTACATGGCGTCGGTGACCGGCGATCCGGCGGCCGGCGTCTTCAAGTTCGGCGCCAATACCTACCTGACGCAGTTCGGCTACGCGATGTTCGTGAGCCCGCTGAAGTGGCTGTTCATCCTGGCCCCGCTGGCGATGGTGTTCGCCATCTCGGCCGGCATCAACCGGCTGGCACCGTCGACGTCCCAGATCCTGTTCTGGGTGTTCTCGGCGCTGATGGGCATCTCGCTGTCGTCGATCTTCCTGGTGTACACCCATACCTCCATCGTGCGGGTGTTCTTCATCACCGCGGCGACGTTCGGTGCGCTCAGCCTGTACGGCTACACGACCAAGCGTGACATGACCGGCATGGGCTCGTTCCTGTTCATGGGCCTGATCGGCATCATCCTGGCGAGCCTCGTGAACCTGTTCCTGGCGAGCTCGATGCTGCAGTTCATCGTCTCGGTGGTCGGCGTGTTCGTGTTCGCGGGCCTCACCGCCTGGGATACGCAGCGCCTGAAGAACGAGTACATCTACGGCTACGCCTCTGCCGGCGGCGACATCGCCGAGCGCGCGGCGATCACCGGCGCCCTGTCGCTGTACCTGAACTTCATCAACCTGTTCACGCTGCTGCTGCAGCTGCTCGGACAGCGCGACTGATCCAACCGCTCTCGCGAGTGACCTTCAAAGCCCCGGCCTCACCGCCGGGGCTTTTCGTTTGCCTCCGTTTCGGATGAATCAGCGGCAGCTTCGCCTGGTAAGGGCAGCCATGCCCCGGCGAGGTTGATCAGTCGGTCCGCCCTGGTATTGTTCCACCCATGTCCAGCATTGACATCCGTCCGACGGCCGAGGCCGACCTCCCCGCGATCACCGCCATTTATGGCCAGGCCGTCCGCGAGGGTACGGCGACGTTCGAGCTCGATCCGCCTGATCTGGCCGAGATGACGCGCCGCTTCCGGGTGCTCACCGAAGGCGGCTTTCCCTATCTCGTCGCCGTCCTGGACGGTCGGGTCGCAGGCTATGCTTATGCCGGCGCCTACCGGCCGCGGCCGGCCTACCGCTTCACCGTCGAGAACTCGGTGTACCTCGATCCGTCCAGCCACCGGCGCGGCATCGGCAGCCTTCTGATGGAGCGGTTGATCACCGACTGCGAGGCCCGGGGCTTCCGGCAGATGATCGCGGTCATCGGCGACTCCGCCAATGCCGCGTCGATCGCGCTGCACCGCAAATGCGGTTTCGCGCTGATCGGCACCCATCCGAATGTCGGGCTGAAGTTCGGCCGCTGGCTCGATACCGTGATGATGCAGCGGCCGCTCGGCGCCGGCGGCACCGCCGTGCCGGCGGCGTAAGCTTCCAGAGATCTCGCCGCGGCGCGGATCTCGTTCCCACAAGATGGAGAGTCCGGGTTCGCGCAGGCACGCCCCGGACGACCGACGGGCGACGCTAGACGAGAGCCGGCTTCGGCGCGATCACCAGCAGCACCCGCTCCAGCTCGTGGCCGCGGCGCAGGATCAGGCCGGTCGCCGAGATCACGCTGTACATGCCCTGCTTGCGCGCGAGCCGCGGATCCTTCTCGATGCGGTAGATCGGCACCTCGGAGGCCCGGCGAAACACCGAGAACACGGCCCGGTCGCGCAGGAAATCGATGGAGTAGTCGCGCCACTCGCCGTCGGCGACCATGCGGCCGTAGAGATTGAGGATACGGTTGAGCTCGAGTCGATCGAACGTCAGCCGGTGAGGCGATGCGGCAGCGTTGCGCGCCGCCGCGCGGTTCTCGCTAGGGTCGGCATCCTCCGGCGTGACGTTCATGTGCGTCCTCCTGTCATCTGTGTGACATGATCGCGCCATCCGCCGACAGCTGCAAGGGGCCGTTTTCACTCTTGAAGTTCGGCCGAACAAACAACCGGGCCGGGTTCCGTGAACACGCAACCGTCACGGGATCGTTAGCAGAATCATAATCGCGCCGTCTTTCTGCCCAGCGACCGCCCCCGACGTTAGGCATAAGATTCGTGTGCGTTGGCCCGGTCCTTTCGGTTCCGGATTCCTCAGCCCCCAGCCCCCCGGGGTCGTCAGGATCGGGTCTATTCACAAGTAAGGCAAAGGGCCAACGCAAGTTGGTCCTTTTGCTTTTTTGGCGTCAGCTGCGCGATGAGGTGGTGGCGTGCATCCGTCGTCCGCCAGGACGTTCCAGGCTTTCCGCAGGCAGCACGAAGGATGAGCCGAGCGGGCTCTCAGCGCTCGGGAGCGCGGGCCGTCGCGGAAGCTCGGCCGACCAAGGGCAGATCGGAAAGGGCCGCACCGAGCATCAGCCCGGGCCGGTCGCGGCTGCCATCCTGGACATAGACGACGGCACCATCGACGCCCTCACGGGCGATCTTGTCTAACGGCACGCTCCAGCTGGCCGGCGACCCGTTCCAGTCACCCAGCTTCTGCAGGCTGCGCACGACATTGTAATAGGTCAGCTCGCGGCCACCGTTCTCGCCACGGGCGACCGAGATCGGGACCACCCGCGAGATCGAGCAGACCCAGACCTCGCCATGCCTGCGCAACGCATGCTCGGTCGCTGCGGCCACCGATACCGTCAGCACCTCAGCATCGACCGACAGGCTCACCGGCACCGACATCACGGCACCGCCCTGGGCGGTCTCCTCGATGGCGCCCTCGATCGCTTCGCGATCGCTGCCGATCACATGGACCGAGCCGTTCACCACCGCCTGCGGGGTATAGACCTCACGGTCGCCGCGCGCCCTGGAATAGGCGCGCTGCCGCGCGGTGAAGCGGGAGTCGGCGAGCGTGTCCTTCCAGCCGAGATAGTCCCAGTAGTCGATCGGCAGGGAAAGGGCGATGACGGAGGGATCGCGGGCGAGGTCGCCGAGCACCTTGTCGGCGGGCGGACAAGACGAGCATCCTTGCGACGTGAACAGTTCGATCACCGCACGGGGATCAGACGCGGCCGGCCGGACGAAAGCAATGACCGCACAGACACCCAGCGCCGCGCGCGACCACCACGACATCTGTCCACTCATCGTCACTGTCCTGTCTGGAACACTGTGTCCGCTACGCCCTGCCGCGTCAATGAATCTGCGAAACCGCCTTCGTAGTTAAGAGACTGCAAACGCAAAGGAGGCGGCCTTTGTCTTAGGCCGCCTCCTTCATCACCCGCTACTCACTTCAGAGTGAGCCAAACTGTCGCATCGCGCTTTGGTTAAGCGGCGAGCTTTCGCAGCACGTAGTGCAGGATGCCGCCGTTGCGGTAGTAGTCGAGCTCGTCGAGCGTATCGATCCGGCAGAGCAGCGGCACCTGCTGCGCCGCACCGTCAGCCGAGACGATCTCGGCGGTCAGGGTCTGGCGCGGCTTGAGGTCGCCCTGCAGGCCCTTGATGGTGACCTTCTCGTCGCCCTTGAGCCCAAGCGAGGACCACGACGTGCCTTCCTGGAAGGTGAGCGGAAGCACACCCATGCCGACCAGGTTGGAGCGGTGAATGCGCTCGAAGCTCTGGCAGACCACGGCGCGGACGCCCAGCAGCCTGGTGCCTTTGGCCGCCCAGTCGCGCGACGAGCCGTTGCCGTATTCGGCGCCGGCGAACACCACCAGCGGCACGCCCTCTTCCTGGTACTTCATCGCAGCGTCGTAGATCGCCATCTGCTCGCCATCGGGCCAGTGCCTGGTCAGGCCGCCCTCGGGAATGTTGCCGTCGGCGCCCTTGAGCATGAAGTTCTTGATGCGGATGTTGGCGAAGGTGCCGCGCATCATGATCTCGTGATTGCCGCGGCGGGTGCCGTACTGGTTGAAGTCGGCCGGGCGGACCTGGTGCTCGCTGAGGAACTTGCCTGCCGGCGAGGTCAGCTTGATCGAGCCGGCCGGAGAGATGTGGTCGGTGGTGATCTTGTCGCCGAACAGCGCCAGGATGCGGGCGTCGACCACGTCCTTGATCGGCTCCGGCTCCTTCTTCATGCCTTCGAAATAGGGCGGGTTCTGCACGTAGGTCGACGACATGTTCCAGCGATAGGTCTCGCTCTCGACCGTCTTGATCTTGCGCCAGTTGGTGTCGCCCTTGAACACGTCGGCGTAGCGCTTCTTGAAGATCGACGCCTTGACGAACTTCTTGACGAAGTCATTGACCTCCTTCGTCGTCGGCCAGATGTCCTTCAGGTAGACCGGCTTCTTGTCCTTGCCGATCCCGATCGGCTCGACCGAAAGATCCTTGGTCACGGTGCCCGCCAGCGCGTAGGCGACGACCAGCGGCGGCGAGGCGAGGTAGTTGGCCTGCACGTCCGGCGAGACGCGGCCCTCGAAGTTGCGATTGCCCGACAGCACGGCCGCCGCGACGACGCCATTGTCATTGATCGACTTCGAGATCTCCTCCGGCAGCGGACCGGAATTGCCGATGCAGGTGGTGCAGCCGAAGCCGACGAGGTTGAAGCCGACCTTGTCGAGGTCCTTCTGCAGGCCGGAGTTCGCGAGGTATTCGGCGACCACCTGGCTGCCCGGCGCGAGCGAGGTCTTCACCCACGGCTTGGCCTTGAGGCCCTTGGCGGCTGCGTTGCGGGCCAAGAGGCCGGCGCCGATCAGCACGCTCGGATTGGAGGTGTTGGTGCAGGACGTGATGGCGGCGATGACCACGTCGCCATGGCCGATGTCGAAATCCTTGCCCTCGACCGCGAAGCGCTGCTCGGCGGCATCGGGCTTCTTGTATTCACCGGCCAGCGCGGTCGCGAAGCCTTCGGCCACGGCCGGGAGCGCGATGCGGCCCTCGGGACGCTTCGGACCGGCCATCGACGGCACGACGTCGGCGAGTTCAAGCGTCAGCGTCTGCGTGAACACCGGATCGGGCGACTTGGCGGTGCGGAACAGGCCCTGCGCCTTGGCATAGGCCTCGACCAGCGCGACGCGCGGCGACTTGCGGCCGGAGGTCTTGAGATAGTCGATGGTCGCGGCGTCGACCGGAAAGAAGCCGCAGGTCGCGCCATACTCAGGAGCCATGTTGGCGATGGTCGATTTGTCGGCGACCGAGAGATGGTCGAGGCCGGGGCCGAAGAATTCGACGAACTTGCCGACCACCCCGAGCTTGCGCAGCATCTGGGTGACGGTGAGCACGAGGTCGGTCGCGGTGACACCTTCCTTCAGCGCCCCGGTCAGCTTGAAGCCGACGACATCAGGCAGCAGCATCGACAGCGGCTGGCCGAGCATGCAGGCCTCGGCCTCGATGCCGCCGACGCCCCAGCCGAGCACGGCGAGACCGTTGACCATGGTGGTGTGCGAGTCGGTGCCGACCAGCGAATCCGGATAGGCGACCTCGAAGGTACCCTTGGTGCGGCCGATCGTCATCTTCTCCTTCTTGGTCCAGACCGTCTGCGCCAGATATTCGAGGTTGACCTGGTGACAGATGCCGGTGCCGGGCGGCACGACCGAGAAGTTGGTGAAGGCCTTCTGGCCCCACTTCAGGAACTCGTAGCGTTCCTGGTTCTGCTTGTACTCCTCGGCGACGTTCTTGCCGAACGCCTTGTTGTCGCCGAAGAAGTTCACGATCACCGAGTGGTCGATCACGAGATCGACGGGCACCAGCGGATTGATCTTCTCGGCATCGCCGCCGAGCTTCTGCATCGCATTACGCATCGCGGCGAGATCGACCACCGCCGGCACGCCGGTGAAGTCCTGCATCAGCACGCGCGCCGGGCGGAAGGCGATCTCATGCTCCAGCGACTTCTTGCGCAGCCATTTCGACACCGCGATGATGTCGTCCTTGGTGACGGTGCGGCCGTCCTCGTTGCGCAGCAGGTTCTCGAGCAGCACCTTCATCGAATAGGGCAGCTTGGAGATGTCCTTGAGACCGTTCTTCTCGGCTGCGGGCAAGCTGTAGTAGATGTAGGACTTGGTACCGACCTTGAGGGTCTTGCGGCTCTTGAAGCTGTCGAGCGAGGTCATGCGTGGAAATCCCAATTGATCTGGATACCCCGAGGGGGTATTTAAGAACCGTCAGCGCGAGGCGCCGGATGGCTTGCAGCGGGCGATTGTGTGCTGCATCAAGTTCCGGCTTATAGAAGCTTTCTAGTTGCGCCGCCACAGCCACAAGCAAGCCGCGACGTGGCATCACCCACAAATTCTCACGCGCTAGCCATCAATTCCCTAGGGGCTGTTACGACGGGCATGCAGCTGTCTCCACGATTGTTCGGCCGCGACGTCAGATGCGTGCGCGGCGGCCGCGAGGTGTTCACGGGCCTTGCCTTCGAGGCGGGGGCCGGCGAGGCGCTGGCGGTGACCGGACACAATGGCGCGGGCAAGACCTCGCTGCTGCGATTGATCGCAGGCCTGCTGCTGCCGGCGGGCGGCACCATTGCCATCGAGAGTGGCGAAGGCGAGCTGACCGTGCCGGAACAGGCGCATTATCTCGGCCACCGCGATGCGCTGAAGCCGGCGCTCAGCGTCGCTGAGAACCTGACCTTCTGGGCCGACTTCCTCGGCGGCGGCACCATCAGACCGATCCCGGATTGCCTCGCCGCCGTCGGCATCGCCCACACCATCGACCTGCCGGCCGCCTATCTCTCCGCCGGCCAGCGCCGCCGCCTGTCATTGGCGCGCCTGCTGGCAGTGCCGCGACTGCTCTGGCTGCTCGACGAGCCGACCGCGGCACTGGATGTCGCGGGGCAGGCGATGTTTGCCGGGCTGATGCGTGAGCATCTTGCCGGGGGTGGACTGATCGTGGCCGCCACGCACGGGCCGCTGGGCATCGACACAAGCGAGCTGCGGATCGGGAATTGAAATTGATGGTCATGAGACAGGCAGCTCTCCGCCGCAACGCCGCTGCGCTCCCCTCCCCCTTGCGGGGAGGGGTCGGGGGTGGGGGTCCACACGGGCAGTGTCGCCCGCCCCGACCCTCCCCCGCAAGGGGGGAGGGGGTGCACCGATCGCGTCCCAACAGGCGCGCCTCAATCACTCCTGCTCCAAGGCCCGCCCCGCATGACCGCGCTCGGGGCCCTCATCCGCCGCGACATCCGGATCGCGCTGCGCATCGGCGGCGGTGCGCTGATTGGCGTGCTGTTCTTTCTCACGGTCGTCGTGCTGATGCCGTTCGCGGTCGGGCCCGACCTCGCGCTGCTGACCCGGCTCGGCCCCGCCATCCTCTGGCTCGGCGCCCTGCTCTCCAGCCTGCTCACCCTCGACCGGCTGTTCACAGCAGACCACGAGGACGGCTCGCTCGACCTGATCGTGATGAGCCGGACGCCGCTGGAGCTCGCCTGTGCCGCCAAGGCGCTGGCGCACTGGCTCGCCGCCGGCCTGCCGCTGGTCATCGCCACGCCCGTGCTCGGCCTGCTGCTGAACCTCGACGCGACCGCCACCGGCGCCGTCGCCCTCACCTTGCTCGCGGGCACGCCGGCCCTGACCTTCATCGGCATGATCGGCGCCGCGCTGGCGGTGACCATGCACCGCGGCGGGCTGCTGCTCGCCGTGCTGGTGCTGCCGCTGTCGATCCCGGTGCTGATCTTCGGCGTCGCGGCGTCGCAGGCGGCGATCGTCGGCCCCCTGCCGTTCGGGGCCCCGTTCTCGATCCTCTGCGCGTTGTCGCTCGTGAGCTTCGTGATCGGCCCCTTCGCAGCCGCAACAAGCCTGAGGAACGGCCTGGATTAACCCGCCGCCGACCGGGGTTTGACAATGATCAACTCTTGCCGAGCGGTGCCGTGCTGATTGCCTGCCATGGCTTCCGCCTTTAACAAGGTTTTCATGTCGCTGATCGACCTTGCCAACCCGACCCGGTTCCTTGCGCTGGCCGCGCGGCTGCTGCCGTGGCTGGCGCTGGTCACGGTCGGCCTACTGGCCGCCGGCCTGTACCTGTCAGCGGTGGCGCCCGACGACTATCAGCAGGGCGCGACCGTCAAGATCATGTTCATCCACGTGCCCAACGCCTGGCTGTCGATGTTCGTCTGGGGCGTCATGAGCATCGCCTCGCTCGGCACCCTGGTGTGGCGGCATCCGCTCGCCGATGTCGCGGCCAAGGCTGCCGCCCCCATCGGTGCCAGCTTCACCTTTCTCGCGCTCCTGACCGGCTCGCTGTGGGGCCGGCCGATGTGGGGCACCTATTGGGAATGGGACGCAAGGCTAACCTCGGTGCTGATCCTGTTCCTGATGTATCTCGGCCTGATGGCGCTGTGGCGCTCCGTCGAGGACCCCACGCGCGCGGCGCGCGCCGCGGCCGTCCTCACGCTCGTCGGTGCGATCAACCTGCCGATCATCAAGTTCTCTGTCGACTGGTGGAACACGCTGCACCAGCCGGCCTCGGTGATGCGGATGGGCGGTCCTGCGCTCGACAAATCGTTCCTGATCCCGCTGCTGGTGATGGCGGTCGGCTTCTCATTCCTGTTCATCACGCTGCACGTGGCCGCGATGCGCAACGAGATCCTGCGCCGGCGGGTGCGCAGCCTGCAGATGATGCAGGCCCGCGCCTATCCCGGCAGCGCCCCTGCGAGCGGCGCGACCGGCCAGATCGTGGGAGCCGCCTGACATGGACCTCGGCCCCTACACCTCGTTCATCGCGACCTCCTATCTCGCGGCGGCGCTGGTCGTTGTGCTGCTGATCGGCTGGATCGCCATCGACTACCGCACCCAGAAGGCGCGGCTGCGGGCGCTGGAGGAGAGCGGCATCAGCCGGCGCTCCGGCCGCGCCGCCACGGACATCCAATGACCGAACAGATCGCAACAGAGCCGGTGCCGCGGCGCCGCTCGTTCCTCATGCTGCTGCCGCTCGTGGTGTTTCTCGGCCTCGCGGCGCTGTTCTGGTTCCGCCTCGGCAATGGCGATCCGTCGCGGATTCCCTCCGCGCTGATCGGCCGTCCCGCGCCGGCCACGCCGCTGCCCGCACTGCCGGAGCTCGCCCGCGACGGCACGCCGTTGCCGGGGCTCGACCCGGCCGCACTCAAGGGCAAGGTCAGCATCGTCAACGTCTGGGCGTCATGGTGCGTGCCCTGCCATGACGAGGCGCCGCTGCTGGTCGAACTCGGCCGCGACAAGCGCTTCCAGATCATCGGCATCAACTACAAGGACGGCGCCGACAACGCCCGCCGCTTCCTCGGCCGCTACGGCAATCCCTATGACGCCGTCGGCGTCGACGGCAACGGCCGCGCCGGCATCGAATGGGGCGTCTACGGCGTGCCGGAGACCTTCGTCGTCGGACGCGAGGGCACCATCGTCTACAAGCTGGTCGGCCCGATCACGGCCCAGAACATCGATGCGGTGCTGAAGCCGGAGATCGAGAAGGCGCTGAAGGCGGGCAGTTAGCCGGCGCTCGTTGCGAGCGATGCTGCGATGACCCGGACTCCACCGCGCGAAGTCGGTCCCGCTCTCTCCTCCCGTCATTCCGGGGCGTCGCGAAGCGACGAGCCCGGAATCCATATCCACGAGCGATCATGTGGCGAAGACCGGCGCCACGGCCGTCTCACCCCACACGCTGTTTCGTGATTATGGATTCCGGGCTCACGCCGCTGCGCGGCGCGCCCCGGAATGACGGCGCAGAGAAAGCTACCCCTTGCTCACATCCCCCTCCGCCGCATCGCTGGTCTCCAGCGACACCGGCTCCTGGTGGTAGCGCTTGATCAGCGGCATCTGGGCGATGGCGAAGATCATGGTCAGCGGCACGACGCCGAAGGCCTTGAAGCCGACCCAGAAATCCGTGGTCTGGGTGCGCCAGATGATCTCGTTGAGCACCGCCATCGCGGCGAAGAACAGCGCCCAGCGGAAGGTGAGGACGCGCCAGCCCGCCGGCGTCAGATTGAACATCTGATCGAACATGATGGCAATGAAGGAACGGTTGAACAGCAGGCCGCCGCCGAGCACGGCCGCAAACAGGCCGTAGATGATGGTCGGCTTGACCTTGATGAAGGTCTCGTCGTGCAGCACCAGAGTGAGCGTGCCGAACACGATCACGACGATTCCGGTGACGATTGCCATCAGCGGCACGTGCTTCGTGACGACATAGGACGCGATCAGCGCCGCGATGATCGCGACCATGAAGGCGCCGGTCGCCGCGAACAGGTTGAACTTGGCGTTCACGAAGAAGAACACGATCAGAGGGCCGAGTTCGGTCGCGAGCTTGAACAGCGGATGCGGCTGGGTCTTGTCCATTCCATGTCCCGTTGGCTGTGATCATGCGCGGCTGCGGATGATCCAGTGGTCCGTTACGCGTCGCTCACCAGGAGCCCGCCGCGATGTCAGTCCTCGATGCCGGCAATCGCCCGCGCAAAGTCCTTGGCGGCGAAGGGCTGGAGATCGTCGACACCTTCGCCGACGCCGATGAAGTGCACCGGCAGCTTGAACTTCTCCGACAGCGCCACCAGGATGCCGCCACGCGCCGTGCCGTCGAGCTTGGTCATCACGAGGCCCGTCACGCCTGCCGTACGATGGAACGCCTCGACCTGCGACAGCGCATTTTGTCCCACCGTAGCATCGAGCACGAGCAGCACGGCGTGCGGCGCCGACGCGTCGACCTTGCGAATGACACGCACCACCTTCTCGAGCTCGTTCATCAGCTCGGCCTTGTTCTGCAGCCGGCCGGCGGTGTCGATCAGCAGGATGTCGCGGCCCTGCTCCTTCGCGGCGGTGATGGCGTTGAAGGCGAGGCTCGCCGAGTCGGAGCCTTGCGCGCCCGCGATGACCGGCGCCTTGGTGCGCTCGCCCCAGACCTTGAGCTGCTCGATGGCGGCGGCGCGAAACGTGTCGCCCGCGGCCAGCATCACCTGCTTGCCCTCGGAGGCGAACTTCTGCGCCAGCTTGCCGATGGTGGTGGTCTTGCCCGAGCCGTTGACGCCGACGACGAGGATGACGAACGGCTTGTGGCCGGGCGCGATCTCGAGCGGCTTCGCCACCGGCGACAACACCTTCTCGACCTCGGTCGCGACCACGGCTTTCACCTCGTCGGCGCTGATCGCCTTGTCGTAGCGGCCGGCACCGACCGCTTCCGCGATGCGTGCCGCGACCTGGGTGCCGAGATCGGCGCGCAGCAGCACGTCCTCGATATCGTCCAGCATCGCGCGGTCGAGCTTGCGCTTGGTGACGAGATCGGCCACGGCAGTGCCGAGCGCGCCGGAGGTGCGCTTCAGGCCGGCCGACAGCCGCCGCCACCACGACAGCTTGGGTGTTTCGGAGGTGGTATCGTTCATGGCGTGGTGTTAGCCCTTTCCTTCCGCAAACGAAAGCTCACACCCGCGTTACGGTTTCCATGGATATTAACCAACCTTCCGATGAGGAGATGCTGGCCCGCGTGCTCCACCGCGACGGGCTGATGCTGGTGATCGACAAGCCGGCCGGCATCGCCGTGCACAAGGGGCCGAAGGGCGGGCCGAACCTCGAGGCCTCGTTCGACGCGCTGCGCTTCGGCCTGCCGCGCCCGCCGGTGCTGGCGCATCGGCTGGACAAGGAAACATCGGGCTGTCTGGTGCTCGGCCGTCATCGCAAGGCAACGGCCTCGCTCGGGCTTTTGTTCAAGCACAGCAAGATTTCGAAGACGTATTGGGCGGTGGTCGAGGGCGGCCCGGAGGCCGACGAGGGTGTGATCGAGCTGCCGCTCGGCAAGCTGAATGCCGAGCGCGGCTGGTGGCAGAAGCCGGATCCGGAAGGCCAGCCGGCGGTGACGAAATGGCGCGTGCTGGGGCGGTCGTATTCACTGGCCGGCCCATCTCCTAGCTCCCCTCCCACTTGCGGCACCGACTCCCCTCCCCCTTGCGGGGAGGGGTCGGGGGTGGGGGTCCCAGCAAAGACTGCCCGTGTGGCCCCCCCACCCCAACCCTCCCCCGCAAGGGGGGAGGGAGCGCACCTGTCGAGCGGTGAGACGGCGCACGCCACGGGCAGTCCGCGACTCACCTGGCTGGCCATGGAACCGGTCACCGGCCGCACCCATCAGCTACGCGTGCATTCGGCGTCTCAGGGCTGGCCGATCGTCGGCGACAACATCTATGGCAACGGCCCGCGCTTCGGCGAGCCGCGGCTGCATCTGCATGCGCGCGAGATTTCGATTCCACTGTCGAAGAACAAGCCGCCGGTGCACGTCGTCGCGCCAGCGCCGGCGCACATGCATGAGCGGCTGCGGCTGTGCGGGTGGAACGAGGAGTGAGCCCGGCTTTCTCCACGCGTCATGGCCGGGCTTGTCCCGGCCATCCACGTCTTAGTTGTTGGAGGCAGCGTGGATGCCCGGGTCAAGCCCGGGCATGAAGGAGTTCTGGGCCAATAGCCGCGTACTATCATGTCCGACGATGACGAGCCGCTGCACGGACCCCGGCTCAGCGCCGGTGAGTGCCACTGGCAGATAATGCTCCGTCCGCCCCTGCTTCGCGCTCTCGATCAGCACCTCGCGCGTGCAGCCGATCTCGGCATCCAGCCGCCGCCGCAACGCCGCGTCTCCTGCCGCCCGCAGCCGCCGCGCCCGATCGCGGATGGCGGCGCCATCGACCTGCGGCATCCGCGCTGCCGGCGTGCCCGGGCGGGGCGAATAGGGAAAGACGTGCAGGAAGGTCAGGCCGCATTCCTCGACCAAATCGAGCGAGCGCGCGAACATCTCCTCGGTCTCGGTCGGGAAGCCGGCGATCAGATCGGCGCCGAGCGCAATGTCCGGCCGCAGCCTGCGCACCTGATCACAGAATGCGATCGCATCGGCGCGCGTATGCCGCCGCTTCATCCGCTTCAGGATCAGATCATCGCCAGCCTGCAGCGACAGATGCAGATGCGGCATCAGCCTCGCATCATCGGCGAGCGCATCGAGCAGGTCGGCATCGGCCTCGATCGAATCGATCGAGGAGATGCGCAGCCGCTTCAGCTCCGGCACGTGACGCAGAATCTGCTTCACCAGCCGCCCGAGCTTCGGCGTCCCCGGCAGGTCGGCGCCGTAGCTCGTGAGGTCGACCCCGGTCAGCACGATCTCGGCATGGCCGCGCTCGGTCAGCGCGCGCACCTGGTCGACCACCGCGCCCATCGGCACCGAGCGCGAATTGCCGCGGCCGAACGGGATGATGCAGAAGGTGCAGCGATGGTCGCAGCCGTTCTGCACCTGCACGAACACCCGCGGCAGGCCGCGCTGAAAACCGTCGATGAGATGCGGCGCCATCTCCGTCACGGCCATGATATCGGAGACGGCGACCTTCTCGGACGCATCGATGCCGAAGCGCGGCACAGCCAGCGCCTGCGCGGTCGCGCGCCATGCATCGGGCTGCAGCTTGTCGTCATTGCCGATGACGCGGTCGACCTCGGGCATCTCGGCGAACATCGCAGCCTGCGTCTGCGCCGCGCAGCCGGTCACGACGATTCGCGCCGCCGGGCGCTCGCGCTTCAGCTTGCGGATGGATTGCCGCGCCTGCGCGACGGCCTCGTTGGTGACGGCGCAGCTGTTGATGACGATGGTGTCGGCGGCACCGGCCGCCTCGGCACGGCGCGCGATCAGCTCGGATTCGAACGCGTTGAGCCGGCAGCCGAAGGTGACGACGTCGACGCTCATGCGACGCTGGCGAACAGCTGCGGCTCGAACCGCCCCTCGAACTCGAACGTCGCGGTGCCCGTCATCAGCACGTGATCGTCGCGCTCGCGCCATTCGATCGTCAGCTCGCCGCCCGGCAGCGTCATGTGGACGAGACGGTTGGCGCGCTTCAGCCGCGCGGCCGCGACGGCCGTGGCGCAGGCCGCGGAGCCGCAGGCCTTGGTCAGCCCGGCGCCGCGCTCCCAGGTGCGCATGATGATGTGATCGCGGTCGACGATCTGGGCCAGCGTGATGTTGGCGCGCTCAGGGAAGATCGGATGATTTTCCAACAGCGGTCCGAAGCGCTCGAGGTCATAGGAATTGACGTCATTGTCGACCCAGAACACCGCGTGCGGATTGCCCATGTTGACGACCGACGGCGAATGCAGGATCGGGGCGTCGATCGGACCGATCTGCAGCTCGATGTAGCGGGTGTCGCGGAACTCCTCGGCGAGCGGAATCTCCTGCCAGCCGAACTTCGGTGCGCCCATGTCGACCGTGTAGAGATCGGGCGCCGGCCCCTGCCAGCAGTTCAGCAGCCCGGCGCGGGTCTCGAAGGTCGCGCTGGCCTGCCCGGTCTTTTCGAACACCTGCCGCACCACGCAACGCATGCCATTGCCGCACGCGCCGGACTCGGAGCCGTCGTTGTTGTAGATGCGGATGAAGGCCTCGGTGCCGTCGAACCGCGGCGGCTGCAGCACCATCATCTGGTCGTACGGCACCCGCGATGCAACCGCACGAGCCTCCTCCGGCGTGACGACATGCTTCACGTCGCGCAGGTCCAGCACGACGATCTCGTTGCCGATGCCGTTCATCTTGACGAAGCTGTGGTTGGCGAGCGCGCTCATCAAAATATCCAAATTGTGTCCGCCTTATATGGCCACAGGCGTGGCCTTGACCAGTCCGCAGGGGGGCATGACGCATCTGTCATGAGACGCGGCGCCGCCGGGCATGTTAGTACCAGCCATTCGCCGGCACGTACCGGGCCAAGCAGCACGGCCACTGGAGAATAGTCGAATGAATCTCAGCACTTTCCGCCTCGTTCTGGCCGTGAGCTCGGTCGCGCTGGCGCTGGGCGGCACGGTCGCCCGGGCGCAGGCGCCACAGGCCTCCCCGGCTCCGGCGGCCTCAGCCTCCCCCGCGCCGGTCCCGAGCGCGATACCGGCCCCCACGGCATCGGCGTCGCCGGCCGCATCGGCCAGTCCGGCGCCCTCGACCAGCCCGACCCCGGCGGCCAGCGCCAGCCCCTCGCCGTCATCGTCGCCGGCCGCCGCCCAGGCCCCGGCAACGCCGCCAGCCGCGGCACCGGCCCAGGCCGCCGACGCCTTCGGCGACGAGATCAAGCTCGAGGCCAAGAAGGTCGTGCTCGTGAAGGGCACCGCCAATTGGGACAACGCATTCGACACGCTGATCGACTCGTTCAAGGCGCTGTCGACCACGCTCGACAAGCAGGGCGTCAAGCCGGCCGGCAACGGCATGATCGTCTACACCTCGACGGACGACACCGGCTTCACCTTCCTCGCCGAGATCCCGATCGAGCAGGAGCCGAAGACGCTCGGCAAGGGCATGAGCGTCGGCCAGTCGCCGGAAGGCAAGGCGCTCAAATTCGTCCATCGCGGCTCCTACGACAACATGGACAACACCTACGAGGCGATCACCAACCACCTCGACGAGCGCCGGCTGGAAGCCAAGGACACCTTCATCGAGGAGTATCTGACCGATCCGTTGAAGACCGCCGAGGACAAGCTCGTCATCAACGTCTACGTGCCGCTGAAGTGAGCGCCATGATGATCAGACCGATCCTCGCAGCCGCAGTCGCGATCACGGCGGCAATGCCGGCACTGGCGGACGACATCGCCCGGCAGGACACGCCGGCGATCACCGTGAGCGGCGAAGGCAGCGTCTCGGCGCCGCCGGATCTGGCGCAGATCGATGCCGGCGTCGCGTCCGATGCCAAGACCGCGCGCGAGGCCGCCGAGGCCAACAATGCCGCGATGGCCAAGGTGCTGCAGGCGCTGAAGACGGCGGGGATCGCCGACAAGGACGTCCAGACCTCGCGGCTGTCGCTGCAGCCGCAATATCAGCAGAACAAGCCGGGCCAGGCGATGGTCACCGGCTATCGGGCGTCGAATCGCGTCACGATCAAGCTGCACGACGTTGCCAAAGTGGCGAACGTGATCGACGCCGTCGTGGCCGCCGGCGCCAATGATGTCGGCAACGTCTTCTTCAGCGTCGCCGAGCCGTCCAAGCTGCTCGACCAGGCGCGCGAGAAGGCGGTCGCCGACGCCCGCCGCAAGGCCGAGATTTACGCCAAGGCCGCCGGCGTCACGCTGGGCCAGCCGCTCAACATCGCCGAGGACGGCGCGCCGATCCCCGTGTTCCGCGCCAAGAGCTTCGCCGCGCCGATGGCGGGAACGCCGACACCGGTGGCCCAAGGCGAGGAGACGCTGTCGATCACGGTCAGCGTGACCTGGGCGATAAAGGCGGGGCAGTAGGGCAGTCTCACAGCTGCGCAGCACATTCGCTCGGCGTGGTAACCGACGGCGCAGCTACAAACTCGATGTCGTCCCGGCCTTGAGCCGGGACCCATACTCCGCGGCGGATGTTGTCGCGGGAGATGGAGCTAACAACCTTCGCAACATTGAATTCGGTGTTTATGGGTCCCGGCTCAAGGCCGGGACGACACCTGTTTTGTGGCGGCGGCCTGCTTAGATCTCCACCACCTGCCCCGGCTTCAACACTCCGAACCGCTCGCGCGGGATGCCGGCGGAATCGAGCGCTGCGTGCAGGGCATAGACCGGCGCGTCAATGGCTTCATCCGTCAGCTGGAACGTGCCATGGTGATGCGCCAGCGCGGTCTCGGCGCCGCAATCCTGCAGGGCCTGCACGGCGTCCTCCGGATTCATGTGCTGGTCGCGCATGAACCAGCGCGGCTCGTAGGCGCCGATCGGCAGGATCGCGAGCCGGATCGGCGCGTGCGCTTCCGCGACGCGGCGGAAATGCGAGCCCGTGCCGTAGCCGGAATCGCCGACGATGTAGAGCCGGCCGCGCGGCGTCTCCAGGACGAAGCTCGCCCACAGCGCCTTGTTGCGGTCCAGGATGCCGCGTGCCGTCCAGTGCCGCGTCGGCACCAGGGTGACCGCGACCTCGTCGTTCAGCGGCACGCGGTCGTGCCAGTCGTAGGCCTCGGCGCGGATCTTCGAGTCCGCGTCGGTCATGGTGAGGTCGTTGCCGAGCGGCGTCACGACGCGCGGCGCAAACCGCGCGGTCAGCTTTGAGAGCGTCCGGAGGTCCAGATGGTCGTAGTGGCCATGCGTCACCAGCACGACGTCGATATGCGGCAGCGCCTCGAAGGCGATACCGGGATCGTTGCAGCGCCTCGGCCCGGCGAACGACACCGGCGACACCCGCTCCGACCAGACCGGGTCGACGAGAATGTTGAGCCCGCCGGTCTGGATCAGCCAGCTCGCGTGGCCGATGAAGGACAGCCTTACCCCCTCGCCGTCGATCCGGTGCGGCGGCGTGTCGGCATGCGGGCTCGGCGCCCAGGCGGGCCAGCGGGCGCGCTTCTCGCGGCGGTCGAACTGCCAGCGCAGCACGTCGGTGAGGGGTTTGGGCGGAACGCCGTCTGGATCGTAGAAGCGCTTGCCGTCAAAATGGTCGGTGACGGGGCCGGAATAGGTCCTGGAACGGCGCAGCAAGGGGATCCTCGCGAGGAAAGCTGAACTGCCGCAAGAGGTAAGCGGCCCGCCGGGATCCGGCAACGGCACGCCGGGCGCAAGTTTCCTTGACTTTTCCGCCTCCGGGGGGTTTAACCCGGCCGAATTTCGGAAAGTTTCGTCTTTTCGAGCCACCGCCCGGCCCTGGAGGCCGGAGGTCACCGCCCGACAGCGCTGTGCGCCCTCGGGCGCAAACGTGTTTGGACTGACGGTTTCGGCCGACGGGCCGAGGTCTATATGGTCGTCATGGGCCGCAGCAAGCGGCGATGACGGGCGGCGATGAAGCGAGCGCCCGACAAGGGCAAAGGATACGGCATTGTTCGACAATCTGTCGGAAAGGCTTGGCGGCATTCTCGATCGGCTGACGGGGCGTGGTTCCCTGTCGGAGGCCGATGTCGATGCCGCGATGCGCGAGGTCCGTCGGGCGCTGCTCGAAGCCGACGTCGCGCTGGAGGTTGTCCGCGGCTTCACCGAGCGTGTGCGCGAGCAGGCGATCGGCGCCACCGTCGTCAAGTCGGTCACCCCCGGCCAGATGGTGGTGAAGATCGTCCATGACGAGCTGGTCAAGACGCTCGGCGACGACGGCCAGACCATCGACCTCAATGCCGTGCCGCCGGTTCCGATCATGATGGTCGGCCTGCAGGGCTCCGGCAAGACCACCACCACCGCCAAGCTCGCGCGTCGCATGGTCCAGCGCGACAAGCGCAAGGTGCTGATGGCCTCGCTCGACGTCTACCGTCCGGCCGCCATGGAGCAGCTCGCGGTGCTCGGCCGCGATCTGGACATTCCGACCTTGCCGATCGTCGCCGGCCAGATGCCGCCGCAGATCGCGCGCCGCGCCATCGAGGCCGCCAAGCTCGGCGGCTACGACGTCGTGCTGCTCGACACCGCCGGCCGCACTACGCTCGACGAGGACATGATGAAGGAGGCCGCCGAGATCAAGGCGGTCGCCAACCCGCACGAGGTGCTGCTGGTCGCGGACTCCCTGACCGGCCAGGACGCGGTCAATCTCGCGCGCGCCTTCGATCAGCGCGTCGGCCTCACCGGCATCGCGCTGACCCGAATTGACGGCGACGGCCGCGGCGGTGCGGCACTGTCGATGCGCGCGGTCACCGGCAAGCCGATCAAGCTGCTCGGCACCGGCGAAAAGACCGACGCGCTGGAAGACTTCTATCCCTCGCGCATCGCCGGCCGCATCCTCGGCATGGGCGACATCGTCTCGCTGGTCGAGAAGGCCGCGGCGAACATCGACGCCGAGAAGGCCGCGCGCGCCGCCGAGCGGATGCGCAAGGGCCAGTTCGACCTCAACGACATGCGCGAACAGCTGCAGCAGATGGCGCAGATGGGCGGCATCGGCGGGCTGATGGGCATGATGCCCGGCATCTCCAAGATGAAGAACCAGATCGCTGCCGCCGGCATCGACGACAAGATCCTCAAGCGCCAGGTCGCGATCATCGATTCGATGACCCGCGAGGAGCGCAAGCATCCCGACCTGCTCAAGGCCAGCCGTAAGAAGCGTATCGCCGCCGGCTCCGGCCAGAGCGTCGAGCACGTCAACAAGCTGCTCAAGATGCACCGGAACATGGCCGACGTGATGAAGGCCATGGGCTCCGGCAAGCGCGGCCCGCTGGCCGGCATCGCCCAGGCGATGGGTTTTGGCGGCGGCGGCGGCATGCCGTCGCCCGACCAGCTCAAGGCGCTGGCCGAGAAGATGCCAGGCGGCATGCCCGGCGGTCTGCCTAACCTGCCGAAGGATCTGCCCGCCGGCCTGCGCGGCGGTTTGCCCAATTTGCCGGGCCTCACCGGCCTCAGCGGCAAGCCGACGCTGCCCGGCCTCGGCCTCCCTCCGGGGAAGAAGAAATAATGAGGATCACCCGCTCCTCTCTCCATTCGTCATTCCGGGGCGCGCGTAGCGCGAGCCCGGAATCCATACGCCCGATCGTGGTTATGGATTCCGGGCTCACCGCTGCGCGGTGCGCCGGAATGACGGCTTAGCTGACACCAACTGATCAATCGACACTCAGGAGAACCTACATGTCCGTCGTCATTCGTCTCGCCCGCGCCGGCACCAAGAAGCGCCCGGTCTATCACGTCGTCGTCGCCGACTCGCGCTTCCCGCGTGACGGCCGCTTCATCGAGCGTCTCGGCCATTTCAATCCGCTGATGCCGAAGGACAACGAGGCGCGCCTCAAGCTCGACATGGAGAAGGTGAAGGCTTGGCTCGCCAAGGGCGCGCAGCCGTCCGACCGCGTCGCCCGCTTCCTCGATGCCGCCGGCGTCAAGAAGCGCGAAGCCCGCCAGAACCCGATCAAGGCCGTGCCGCGCAAGGAGCGCAAGGCGCAGGCCGAAGCCGCCGCCAAGGGCTAAGCCTCTTGCTGCTGATAGCCTCATGCTTCGAGACGCACGGCGTCCGCCGGGCGCCTCAGCATGAGGATCTGGCTCCTCGTCCGGAGGAGCGCGCCGTTGCGCGCGTCTCGAAGGACGAGGCCTCCTGATGTCCAAGCTGATCTGCGTCGCCAAGATCGGCGCCGCGCACGGCGTGCGCGGCGAGGTTCGCTTATGGACCTTTACCGAGGATCCGCTGGCCGTGCTGCATTACGGCCCGCTGACGACCAAGGACGGCAGCCGCTCGTTCGAAGTCGCGAAGGCGCGCGAGGCCAAGGACCATCTCGTCGCAACCATCAAGGGCGTCGCCGACCGCAACGCCGCCGAGCGCCTCAACGGCCTCGAGCTGTACGTCCCGCGCGACCGCCTGCCCGAGACCGATGACGACGAATACTACCACGCGGACCTGATCGGCCTCGCCGCAGAGACCACGTCCGGCGCGCCGCTTGGCCGCGTCCTCGCGATCCATAATTTCGGCGCCGGCGACATCATCGAGATCGCCCCACCCTCCGGCAGCACGCTGCTGCTGCCGTTCACCAATGCCGTGGTGCCGACGGTGGATCTTGCGGGTGGACGGGTGATCATCGAGTTGCCGGGCGAGATCGAGGGCGAGGAAGAATCAGCCTCGGATGGGTCGTCCTCGGATCAAGACGACGCTGCCGCCTCAAACACAGCTCGTCGTCCCCGCGAAAGCGGGGACCCATAGCCACCGCAGCTGATTGGCTTGCGCGGGACTGGCCACCTGCCCGTTTCCGACATCACGCGGTATGGGTCCCGGATCGGCGCCGCGACGCGCTGATGCGCGTCACGGCTTGTCCGGGACGACACCGGGGATTGGGCCGCACGAGCAGCGGACGCCGCATTGATCCAGGGGCTCGATCTGCCCGCGCCAGTGCCGTAACAGAGCATCCATGACCACTTCGCCTGCCCTCACCGCGCCCTGGCGCGCCACCGTGCTGAGCCTGTTTCCCGAGATGTTTCCCGGGCCGCTCGGCGTCAGCCTGGCCGGCCGGGCGTTGACCTCCGGCATCTGGGCGCTGGAGGCGCGCGACATCCGGGCCTCGGCGACCGACAAGCACCGCAGCGTCGACGACACGCCCGCCGGCGGCGGGCCGGGCATGGTGCTGCGCGCGGACGTGCTGGCCGCGGCGATCGACGCAGCCGACGTCGCGCCGGAGCGGCCGCGGCTGCTGATGAGCCCGCGCGGTCGGCCATTGACCCAGGCCTTCGTCCGCGATCTGGCCGCAGGTCCCGGGCCGCTGATCGTCTGCGGCCGCTTCGAGGGCCTCGACCAGCGCGTCATCGACGCGCGCGGGCTGATCGAGGTCTCGATCGGCGACTACGTGCTGTCGGGCGGCGAGATCGCGGCGCTGGTGCTGATCGACGCTTGCGTGCGCCTCCTGCCCGGCGTGATGGGCAAGCTCGAATCGGGCACCGACGAGAGCTTCTCCGATGGCCTACTGGAGTACCCGCAATATACGCGGCCGCAGCTGTTCGAGGGCCGTACCATTCCGGATGTGCTCACCTCGGGCGATCACGCCAAGGTCGCGGCCTGGCGGCGCGCCCAGGCCGAGGCCATCACACAGGCCCGGCGGCCTGATCTCTGGGCCGAATGGCGCGCCCGGCAGGATCGAGAACAAACGAGGACCGGCCAAAAAGCGCCAAAAAACACGACAGACGGGTGACAAGCCTCGCGCTTTGGCTTATAGGAGCGCCCAATTCCGCAAGTGACGGCAGGAACAAGCGCAGCCCCCGCGTGACCCGGCTGGGCGCGCCGCCGATGGAGATTTACCCGTGAACCTGATCCAGCAGCTCGAAAAAGAGCAGTTCGACAAGCTGTCCGCCAACAAGACCATTCCGGAGTTCGGACCGGGCGACACCGTGATCGTCAACGTGAAGGTGGTCGAAGGCGATCGTACCCGCGTGCAGGCCTATGAGGGCGTCTGCATCGGCCGCTCCGGCGGCGGCATCAACGAGAGCTTCACGGTGCGCAAGATCTCCTACGGCGAGGGCGTGGAGCGTGTGTTCCCGATCCTGTCCCCGATGATCGACTCGATCAAGGTCGTGCGCCGCGGCAAGGTGCGTCGCGCCAAGCTGTATTACCTGCGCCAGCTGCGCGGCAAGTCGGCCCGCATCGTCGAGAAGCAGGACCGCCAGCAGACCGCGGTCAACGAGTAATCGTTGCTCCCATTGGATTGACGAAGAGCGCGGGCTGGTCCCGCGCTTTTTTGTTTTTGCCGCGCCGTCGTTGCGAGGAGCCAACGTGTCCGCGCAAAGCGCGGCCCGATGACAGGCTCCGCGACGAAGCAATCCACGGGCGCAAACGCATCTCGCACTTCGGCGGCTGCGTGCTATATAATGCCCTCGAATGGTTCTAGATCGCACCAGCATGGCCTGCCGCCGCGTCGTCATCGACGATCGCCGCCGGCTGCCCGGGCGGTTCTTCGGACGCTTCGCCACCTCGGCGACATCAGAGCTTAGGCCCGCGCTGTAAGCCGCAGCGCCTCGTCTCTTTGCCTGTTCCGCGTGTCCGTCACGCGTCCCGTTTCAAACCTCAAATTCCCGGGAGCATTCGCTCATGTCGAAGCCGACCACCCTGTACGACAAGATCTGGAACGACCATCTGGTGCACGAAGCCGACGACGGCACCTGCCTGCTCTACATCGACCGCCATCTGGTCCATGAGGTGACATCGCCGCAGGCCTTCGAAGGCCTGCGCATGACCGGCCGCAAGGTGCACGCGCCGGAGAAGACGCTGGCCGTGGTCGATCACAACGTGCCGACCACCGACCGCTCCAAGCCGAACCCGGATCCGGAGAGCATCGAGCAGATCAAGGCGCTGGCCGACAACGCCAAGGAATTCGGCATCGAATATTACAACGAGTTCGATCGCCGCCAGGGCATCGTCCACGTCATCGGCCCGGAGCAGGGTTTTACGCTGCCCGGCACCACGATCGTCTGCGGTGACAGCCACACCTCGACCCATGGCGCGTTCGGTGCGCTGGCGCACGGCATCGGCACGTCAGAGGTCGAGCACGTGCTGGCGACGCAGACGCTGATCCAGAAGAAGGCGAAGAACATGCGCGTCACCGTCGACGGCGTGCTGCCGGATGGCGTGACGGGCAAGGACATCATCCTCGCCATCATCGGCGAGATCGGCACCGCGGGCGGTACCGGCTACGTGCTGGAGTACGCCGGCGAGGCGATCCGCGCGCTGTCGATGGAAGGCCGTATGACCGTGTGCAACATGTCGATCGAGGGCGGCGCCCGTGCCGGCCTTGTGGCGCCCGACCAGAAGGCGTTCGACTTCCTGCGTGGCCGTCCCAAGGCGCCGCAGGGCGCCGCCTGGGACGCCGCCATGCGCTACTGGGAGACGCTGCGCTCCGACGAGGGCGCGCATTTCGACCACGAGCTGCGTCTCGACGCCGCCAAGCTGCCGCCGATCGTGACCTGGGGCACCTCCCCTGAGGACGTGATCTCGGTGACCGGCGCAGTGCCCGATCCGGACCAGATCGCCGACGAAGCCAAGCGCCTCTCCAAGCACCGCGCGCTGAAATACATGGGCCTGACTGCCGGCACGAAGATCACCGACATCAAGCTCGACCGCGTCTTCATCGGCTCCTGCACCAATGGCCGCATCGAGGACCTGCGCGCCGCCGCCAAGATCGCCGAGGGCAAGACCGTCAGCAGCCATGTGAATGCGATGGTCGTGCCGGGCTCGGGCATCGTCAAGGAGCAGGCGGAAGCCGAGGGTCTCGACAAGATCTTCGTCAAGGCCGGCTTCGAATGGCGCGAGCCGGGTTGCTCGATGTGCCTCGCGATGAACCCGGACAAGCTGGCGCCGGAGGAACGTTGCGCCTCGACCTCGAACCGCAACTTCGAGGGCCGCCAGGGCTTCAAGGGCCGCACCCATCTGGTGTCGCCGGCGATGGCCGCAGCGGCCGCGATCGCCGGCCACTTCGTCGACGTGCGCGACTGGCGCTGATGATCTGATTTCGCCGCTGCAGCCAAGCTGCACCGCGACCGACAGACGAACAACGCGATGGCTTCGACGAAGCCGTCGCGTTTTCATTTTGCGTCAACGTCGACGCAGCTCGACAAAGACTTCTTAAGCCTCGTCACGCACAATCCTACCGCCGGACGCTGGGCGTTCTGCAGAGACGTGCCGAGGAGCCTGCCATGGCCAACAAGCCGGAATACGTCGACCTCATTCGTGATGCGACGCGCCAGCGCCGAAAAACGCCGCCGGCCAAGATTATCGCCAAGCCCGAAGCTCCAAAGGAGGAGCGGCGGCTGTCGAACTGGCCGCCCGGCCGCTTCGCCAAATGGCGGCTTGAAACGCTGGTGCCGTGGAAGCTCTCCATGAAGAGCTGGCAGCTCAAGGACTGGCTCTGACCGCGACACCGGCTTCACGCCTCTGAAACGAGAGAAGGACGCCGTAAGGCGTCCTTCGAAGTCTCGTTCAAGAGCGGCGCATCGTCAGTAGTAGCGCCAGTGGTGGCGATGGTGACGATGATGCCACCGGTGATGGTGGCGCCAGTGGTGACCGCGCCAGTGCCGGGAGTGGCAGATTCGACGCGGCCCATAGTAGGTGTAGACGATGCGGCAGCGGCGATAGGGGTAGTAGTAGCCGGTCGTGTAGGTCGGCGTGTAGTAGCTGCGATAGCCGTAGAAGTGACGCCGGTGATGGTGGACGTACGGCCGATAGCCGTAGTGCGGACGATAGTAGCCGCCGCCACCACCATGGAACACCGGCCGCGGGCCGCCGCCGCCGTGAAACGCAGGCCCCCCGCCGTGGAACACCGGGCGCGGACCACCGCCGCCGAAGGCATGCCCACCACCGCCGTGGAAGACTCCGCCGCCACCATGAAATGCCGGGCCGGCGTGGAAGCCGCCGCCGCCGCCGTGAAAGCCACCACCACCGTGGAAACCGCCACCGCCGCCGCCATGTCCGCCGCCACCCCCACCGCCACCACCGTGGCCACCCGGGCCACGAACCTGGATCGCCAGTGCTCCGGGCGACGCCTGTGTCGCGGGCGCCGCGCCAGGACCGACGGGCGACATCGCAGACGCGGGCCGACCGGACGCACCCGCCAAGACAAACAACGCCGCCGCCGCAAGACTGAGGCGACGAGCACGACCAGCGCGCTGGTCCTTCATCCTCATCATGGTCCCTTCTCCCTGAATGCTGTGCAACGATGGACCCATGCAGCGCCGATGCTGGTCGTCCGATCGGTGGATTGGCGCACCCCGACATGAACGTAGAGATAGCGACGTGAATGCGGCATGAATGATGCACGCGGGGCGCGCATCTGCGGCGTGGCGTCGCGGCAGAGGATCCATCGATCAGCTTCGACATCGTCGTGCAACTGATCGTGCCGGATCTGGCGCCGAGACGGTCGTTGCTCAAGACCCGTCCGCGTAGCAGGCGCGTTGTGCGTCCTAATCGTGGAACGGCGTGAACAGCAACGAGCCCGGCGGATGAGCCGGCGCGTAGTCCACGGGACGGCCCCAATAAGTTGGCGTCACCACGGTGGCAGCGCGCGGCCAAACTGCGGTTGATTGCCGGCGTGTGACGACGTCCGACGCGGCTGAGCGTCGGTTCGTCAATTGAACCTCCGACGCAGCGACGGGGGAGGTGGCAGCGGAACTTGCCACCAGCATCGCCACCGTGACGATCCCGATGCCGAGCCACGTCCTGTTGACGGACTCTTTCATGGCAGACCTCAATTGCGGTCCGCCTCAGCGTACAGGCCCGCAAAGCGGGCCTGTTTGATCTCGATCATCCCTTGCAGCGGCAATGGACGGCTCACCAATGACGGTGATGCCGGTGCCAGCGATGCGGACGCCAGTGATGGCGCGGATAGTAGTGGCGCCGCGGATGCCAATGCCGGCGGCCGTGCCAATGGGCCTGGGTGGTCTCCTGCACGGTGCCCTGCTGCACCGCCGCCGCAGCGCCCGGATTGATGAGCGAGAGCGCCTGCGCGCGTTCGGCCGGGGCAGCCAGCGCCAGGACGGCGCCAACCGCGGCGATGCCCAACAGTTTCATCACAGTCATGACCTTCTCCTTCGATCGCCAGACACCACGTCGGGCACCGCACGCCGCCTGATGGCGGTCGTCGCAGCGCGACGCAGATCAGTCTCGAACGAGCGACGTGAATGTGACATGAAGACCTGCGCCCGAGCAGAATGCTGAAATGCCGCGCGCGGTTCCGCCGCATCACGTGACATATCGGCACTGTGGCCGGACCGTCACGCCCCGTGCCATCTCTCGTCCCGCAACGCGACGAATCACTCAGCCGCGCCGCCAGAAGCAGCTCATATGCGGGACGATCACGGTGCCGCTCGGTCGGTGCTCCGGGACGTAGGTCGCATTGCACACGCGCACCGCGTTCGGGCCGGGATTGTAGCGCGGCACCACATCCGGCTCCCAGTGCCCCTCGTAACGCGGGTAGATCGGAACGCGCCGCGGCCTGCGTTGTGCGGAGACGTCCGTATTGCCGCCGCTCTGCACCGTCTGGAGCTGCGCGCCGGTCGACTGCTCCGCCTGCGCGCCGGCCGGCACCGAGATCATGACTGCCGCGGCCAGCGCCGTTCCGGCCAGCATCATCGACATCTGTCTCATAGCTCCCCCAAAGCCCCAAATCGCGCGCCGCGAAGGTCGCCGTTTTCACACCCTGCGTCAACCGCAGCCGCCACAGGTCGCATAGAACCAGGATGCATCGTGATGAAAGCCGGGCTAGAAGGCGGCAATGTGGACAGATTTGAAAGCTCCCTCGCTCGCCGACATGGAAGCGATGGCGCACGAGATGTTCGAGCGCCTGCCCGAGCATTTCCGCAGCATGTGCGAGGGCGTCGTCATCCGGGTCGAGGACTTCCCGACGGAGGAGGTGCTCGACGAGATGGAGGCCGAGAGCGAATTCGACCTGCTCGGCCTGTTCCAGGGCACCGGGCTGCCGTTCCGCAGCAATGACGACCTGCCGCGCCTGCCGAACATGATCTGGCTCTACCGCCGCCCGATCCTGGATTATTGGGCGGAGCACGACGAGAGCCTCGGCTACATCGTTCGCCACGTCCTGATCCACGAGATCGGCCATCATTTCGGAATGTCCGACGACGACATGGAAGCCATCGAGGCGGGCGCCGACTGACCCGCGCGGCCGAGGTTCGGGGGATTTGGACTTTATCCGCACCGCCAATCGGGCTAAACAGCGGTCTGCCGATACTCTCGAAGGTGCTCCCCGATGGACAAGTTCACCACGCTGGAAGGCGTCGCCGCGCCGCTGAAGATCATCAATGTCGACACCGACATGATCATCCCCAAGCAGTACCTGAAGACCATCAAGCGCACCGGCCTCGGCAAGGGCCTGTTCTCGGAGCAGCGCTACAAGGACGACGGCAGCGAGAACCCGGATTTCGTACTCAACCAGCCGGCCTATCGCAATTCCAAGATCCTGGTCGCCGGCGACAATTTCGGCTGCGGCTCGAGCCGCGAGCACGCCCCCTGGGCGCTCCTGGATTTCGGCATCCGCTGCGTGATCTCGACCTCGTTCGGCGACATCTTCTACAACAACTGCTTCAAGAACGGCATCCTGCCGATCCGCGTGTCGCAGGCCGATCTCGACAAGCTGTTCGACGACGCCGAGCGCGGCGCCAACGCGACGCTGACCGTCGACCTCGCCAGCCAGGAAATCCGCGGGCCCGATGGCGGCACCGTGAAGTTCGAGATCGACCCGTTCCGCAAGCACTGCCTGATCAACGGGCTCGACGATATCGGGCTGACGCTCGAGAAGAAGGCCTCGATCGACAGCTACGAGGCCAAGCTCGCCGAGCGCGCCTGGGCCTGAGCCGGCGCTGACCGTCAGAGTTCGCGGGCCCTGGACCACCGTCCAGGGCCTTGTTTCGAGTCCCCCCGCCTTCACACAGGTCCATCGTTGACGCGCGTCTTGCCCGAGGTCGTGACGTTCTGGCGCGGGCCGCTCGACCGGCTGCGCCAGACCTGCCTGCGCTCGCAGCTTGCCGCCGGCCACAAGGTCACCGTCTACAGCTTCGATCCGCTGCCCGGCCTGCCCGACGGCGTCGGCAATGCCGAGGCCGAGGCGATCCTGCCTTACGCGTTCTCCGAACGTCTCCGGCCGCCGCAGCCGGACGGCAGCTGGCGCGACTGGACCACCCTGCAGTTCAGCGACTTCTTCCGGATGCGGCTGATGGCGCAGCGCGCCGGGCTCTGGCTCGACGCGGACGTGCTGCTGCTGCGGCCGGTCGAGATCGATCCGGCGCTGCCCACTTTCGCCTGGGAGCGGGCGCGCCAGCTCGGTAACTCCGTCCTCTATTTGCCGCCCGATGACCCGATCATCGCCGAATTCGATGCGCTGATGGCCCAGGACGAGCTGACGCCGAACTGGCTGTCGCTGCGCCACCGCGTCACCTTTGCGGCGCGGCGCCTGCGCGGCGGCTCGAACCGGCTGTCCGACATCCGGGTCGCGATCTTCGGCCCCGCCGCGCTGACCGCGCTGGCCCGCCGCCACGGCTCGCTGCGCCACGCGCTGCCGAAGCGCAGCTTCTATGCCGTGCATGCCGAGCCCAGGGCGTTCTTCGAACCGTCCGACTTCTCCGGCCTGATCGGCGATCCCGGCATCGTCGGCCTGCACATCTCGCCGAAGGGCCGCGGCGGCGAGGCGCCCATCGCCGGCAGCCTCTACGCGTGGGCCGCCGCGCGCTTCGGCGGCTGAGCTCTGCGCCGGTCGCAGCGCCGCAACGCGGCTTGATCTAACGCAACGTCCGCGCGGCACGCCGGTGATTGATTGCCCGTCAATCATCGGAGATTTGCCATGCCCGCCCAAGCCAAGCCCTATCCCCGGGTCCAGTTCCTGATCGATACGTTCGCGCAATGGCTGCGGCATCGGCGCGAGCTCAGCGAGCTGCGGCAGCTCGACCGCGACGATTTCGAGCGCATCGCGATGGACCTGCAGGTCACGCCGGCCGATCTCGACGAGCTGGTTCGGCAGGGCGAGCATGCCGCCGACGAGCTGCCGCACATGCTGAACGCGCTGGGCATCGACGAGGCCGCGCTGTCGCGCGCCGAGCCGCTGGTGCTGCGCGACATGGAGCGGGTCTGCGCCATGTGCAAGGACAAGATCCGTTGCCACCGCGACCTCGCGGCGGGCACCTCGGGCGAGCACTACGAAGCGTACTGCCTGAATGCGCCGACCATCGACCGCCTGGGCACAGCCATCACCAAGCACTGATCGCCGGCCTCCCACCCAATTCAGCGGAGCACTGCGATGAGCATGCCGAATCTGCACCGCAACACCTGGCTCCATGTCGGCGCCGCGATCTTGCTCGCGCTCGTCGCCATGCTGCTGATCCGGCTGCACTACGCCGGCGGCGCCACGCCGGCGGCCGAGAGCGTGCAGGCCGGCCGCAAGCTGGCGGAGGCCTGGTGCAGCCCCTGCCACGCCATCGACGCGGGCGGCGCCAGAGCCCAGACCCGGACGGCGCCGGATTTCGCCGCCGTCGCCAACATGCCCTCGACGACCGAGCTGTCGCTCAAGGTGTTCCTGCAGAGCAGCCACCCGACGATGCCCAACGTCATCCTGACGCCGGAGCAGCGCGGCGACCTCGTCAACTACATCCTCAGCCTCAGACAGATCTGACGCGGCTCGGCCTCCTATTTCCCCATCGCCGCGATCGCATCCGCAATCGCGATCGTGCGCCTGGCCATCTCGGCATGCAGCCGCTCGACCATGCGGCCGTCGATCTGGATCGCCCCGCGCGAGGCGTTCTCCGGCAGCTCGAACGCGGCGAGGATCTTGCGCGCCTCGGCGATCTCGGCTGACGGCGGCGTGAAGATTGCGTTGCAGGTATCGATCTGGCCGGGATGGATCAGCGTCTTGCCGTCGAAGCCGAGATCGCGGGCCTGGATGCATTCCTGCGAGAAGCCGTCGGCATTGGCGAAATCGCTGTAGGGCCCGTCCAGGATCTCCAGGCCATGCGCGCGCGTCGCCAGGATGCAGTGGCTGATCATCGGCAGCATAGTCGCGCGGCCCGGCAGCATGCGGATGCGCGTCTCGCGCGAGATGTCGTTCGGGCCGAACACGAAGCCGGCGAGCCGTGAGCCCGTCTCGTGCACGGTGGCGGCGAGAAGGTCCGCATCGAGCACGGCGCGCGCGGTCTCGATCATCGCCCACACCTTCAGCGCGGGATCGGCGCCGACCTCGGCGAGGCGGTTGGTGACCGTGCGCAGGTCCTCGACCGTCGACACTTTGGGAACCAGGATGCCATCGGTCGCCGCCTGTCCGGCCATGGCGACGTCGTCGCTCCACCACGGCGTGTCCAGGCTGTTGATGCGGATCAGCAGTTCCCGCTTGCCATAGCCGTCGGCCGCGACCGCCTTGGCGATCTGCTCACGGGCGGCGGCTTTGGCGTCCGGCGCCACCGAATCCTCGAGGTCGAGGATCAGCCCGTCGGCCGGCAGGTTCCGTCCCTTCTCCAGCGCCCTCGCATTGGAGCCAGGCATGAACAGGAGGCTGCGGCGCGGGCGGATCATTTCGGCGTTTCCCTTGGTTTATCGAAGCTGCCCGCGATACCATTTCGGCCGCCGGGCCGAAAGGCTTGTTCCCGCCCGCCGCATGTGTTTAGGCAAGATCCATGATCTCGTTTCCGCAACGTCTGCTCGAAGGCTATCGCGCCTTCACCACCCAGCGCCTGCCGACCGAACAGAGCCGCTATCTGGAGCTGTCCGAACGCGGCCAGTCTCCGGAAGTCATGGTGATCGGCTGCTGCGATTCCCGCGTCTCGCCCGAAGTGATCTTCGACGTCGGCCCGGGCGAATTGTTCGTGCTGCGCAACATCGCCAATCTGGTGCCGATCTATCAGCCCGACGCCAACGCCCACGGCGTCTCGGCGGCGCTGGAATATGCCGTCACCGTGCTCAAGGTGAAGCACATCGTCATCCTCGGCCATGCCCAGTGCGGCGGCATCCGCGCCTTCGTCGACAAGGCGGCGCCGCTGTCGCCGGGCGACTTCATCGGCCGCTGGATGTCGATGTTCATCAAGCCCGGCGAGGTCGTCGAGCAGCGCGACCGTGAGAGCTTCCAGGACTTCGTCACGCGGATCGAGAAGGCTGCGGTGTTCCGCAGCCTCGAGAACCTGATGACGTTCCCGTTCGTGCAAAGCCGCGTCGAGGCCGGCGAGCTGCAGCTGCACGGCGCCTATTTCGGCGTCGCCGAGGGATCGCTGTTCGTGCTCGACAAGGCGGCGAAGGAATTCCGCAGCGCGCGCGCCGGCGAATAGCGCGTGAGCGAACAGCGAATGGGGAGTAGCGAGTAGTTCATAGGCCCTGTTCGCCATTCGCTACTCCCTGCTCGCCCCTCATCAATGCTCGCTGGTCCAGCGGTCCGCCAGCGCCAGCATCACGGTCGACACCACGAAGGTCATGTGCACGCCGACCAGCCAGGCCAGCTTGACCGAGTCATAGCCGCCGTCGAGGTTCATGAACGCCTTCAGCAGCTGGATCGCCGAGATCGCGACGATCGAGGCCAGCAGCTTCTGCTTCAGCCCGGCGAAGTCGACCTTGGTCATCCATTCCGGCCAGTCCGGATGGCCGCCGGGGTCGATCCGCGACACGAAGTTCTCATAGCCCGAGAACACGACGATCAGCACCAGATTGCCGGTCAGGCAGACGTCGATCAGGCTGAGCACGCCGAGGATGATGTCGCTCTCCTTGGCCGTGGGCAGATGGATGACGCTCTCCCACAGCAGGAACACGAACTTGTACAACAGCACGGCGAGGCTGATGACGAGGCCGACATAGAACGGCGCCATCAGCCAGCGGCTCTTGAACAGGAAGCCTTCGAGGCCGCGCTCAATCGGCCCCGGCACGTGCTTGGCCGGCGCGGGTGTTTGCGCCGCTGCCGGCTCGGTCTTGCTGCTCTCAGCCACGCGCGGCCCCACCCCGAATTCGCTTTGTCGTCCACGACGTCATCGGGTGAGGGAAATCAGTTTCACTACGCACACCACCCGTTCGGCCGCCCCTCACCCCAACCCTCTCCCCGTGAGGACGGGGAGAGGGAGCGCACCGTCAGTCTCCTAGGCCGCCTTCTTCTTGGCCGTGATCAGCTTGCGGTTGATCAGCACCTCGGCGATCTGGATGGCGTTCAGCGCCGCGCCCTTGCGCAGATTGTCCGACACGCACCAGAAGGCGAGACCGTTCTCGACCGTGCCATCCTCGCGGATGCGGCTGATATAGGTCGCGTCCTCGCCGGCGGCCTCATAGGGGGTCACATAGCCGCCCGGCTCGTGCTTGTCGATGACCAGACAGCCCGGCGCATTGCGCAGGATGTTGCGCGCCTCATCCGCCGAGATCGGATTCTCGAACTCGACATTGACGGCTTCGGAATGGCCGACGAACACCGGCACGCGGACGCAGGTCGCGGTCAGCTTGATCTTCGGATCCAGGATCTTCTTGGTCTCCGCCATCATCTTCCACTCTTCCTTGGTGAAGCCGTCTTCCATGAAGACGTCGATCTGCGGAATGACGTTGAAGGCGATGCGCTTGGGAAACTTCTTATTGACCAGCTCGTCATTGGTGTAGACGGCCTTGGTCTGCGAGAACAATTCGTCCATCGCATCCTTGCCGGCGCCGGACACCGACTGATAGGTCGAGACCACCACGCGCTTGATCGTGGCCTTGTCGTGCAGCGGCTTCAGCGCGACGACGAGCTGCGCGGTCGAGCAGTTCGGGTTGGCGATGATGTTCTTTTTGGTGAAGCCCGCGGCCGCAGCGGCATTCACCTCCGGCACGATCAGCGGCACGTCGGGGTCCATGCGCCAGGCCGACGAGTTGTCGATCACGACGACGCCGGCGGCGCCGATCTTCGGCGACCATTCCTTCGAGACCGTTCCGCCAGCTGACATCAGGCAGATGTCGACATCGGCAAAATCGTAGTGCTCGAGCGCTTTGACCTTCAGCGTGCGATCGCCATAGGACACCTCGACGCCGACGCTGCGGCGTGAGGCGAGCGCCACGACCTCGTCTGCGGGGAATTGGCGCTCATCGAGAATATTGAGCATTTCCCGTCCGACATTGCCGGTCGCGCCGACCACTGCGACTTTGTAACCCATCGTTCACTCTCCGAAGAAATTTGGCCGACCGCACAACAAGGCGGAAACGGAAGCGGCAGCGCTTCTATGCGAGAAACGTCCCTGACACAACGTTACCACGATGTCTCGCCTTCGATGCGTCTCGATTCGGCCCAACCAGCCACCGCAACCCGTCATCCTCGCATCCCGCCGGCCCTCAAGGCCTTGGCGGACGAGGTGTGCGGCACCTTTGCGCGCCTGATTGCCTATGTGGGAGCTCTGGCGCTGATCGCCATGCTTGGCGTGGCGGGTTGGAACCGGCTTGACGGCGGTGACGACGCCGGGGCACCCCGGGCCGGCTGGATCCTTGCCGACAGCGCCGTGCCGGCGTTCTCGCTGCGCCTGACCGACCAGCCCGACCGGACCGCGACCTATACCGTGCTGAGCCATCCGGCCGGGGGCCGCAAGGACGTGCTGCGCTGGGGCGAGCGCGCCGACCGGCCCGCGGCCGAGATCGAGGTGTACCGGATCGGGCCCGAGCGTGACGGCATGCGCAACCCGATCGGGCACCTCGCCGCCCGCATGGGGCGCCCGGCGCCCGACCTGGAGGCGGCGGGCATCATCGACAGCCGGTTCGGTCCGGTCAGCCTGTTGCGCCAGGCCGGCACGCCGGACGGGCCGGGCGCCTGCCTCGGCTTCCTGAAGACCATCGCGGTGCCGGCGCTGCGGATTTCGGGCTGGTCCTGCCAGGGCGCGGCCATGCAGACCCGCCGCGCCGCGGTCGGCTGCATGCTCAACCGCCTGACCCTGCTGTCGCCGTCCGGTCATGACCCCGCTTTGACCGAGCTGTTCGCCCAGGCCGAGCCGCGGCGCGCCGACTGCGATGCCCCGGGAGTCGCCAAGACCCTGAACGACTGGATCACCGCGCTCGACAATCCCCGGCTGCGCGGCACCTTCTGAGCGGCGATTTGCGTCTGCGTGTTGCGGGATGTCACAGCGCCACGATCGGACCATCCTCGGTCGCGGCAAGTCACGGATTTTGATGCAACTTTCCCGCCACAGCCGGAATTTATCTTGATGCCTGTCGCGGGAATGACCTTGTGATGCCACAGCCGACACAGATATTGTGCGGGCCAAATCATGCGCATGGCGAGCGCCCGCCCCTTTTGGCGTGAGGAAGAGGACGTGATGATCAAATTTTCTGCTGCGACCCGGATCATGGCCTTGGCGGTGATCGCCGCGACGGGTCTTGCCGTGACGTCCCTGTCCATCACCTCCGCCGATGCCGCCACCACCAAGCGCCGCACCGCGGCCGAGTATGGCGGAAGCCCGAACTATTCCTACCAGTCCGGTCCGCGCACCCGCGTCTACGTCACCAGGCGCTCGTTCCTCGATGGCGGCACCGAGGTGCTGCCGGGCGACCGCAAGTTCTCGGACTACGCCTTCCCGCCGTCGGCCGGCTATCCGTCGTTCGCCCGCGAAAACCTGAACCGTCCGATCGACCGTCAGCCGCTGATGGCGCCGACCGATCTCGGCGGCTATCCGACCCGGATTCCGATCCCCTATTGAGAGCTGAGGCATCGTCCGATCACCAAGGCCGGGCGTTTGCCCGGCTTTTTATTGTCTTGGCGCGGTCGCGTTTGTCTCTCCCGCCAGCTGCCGATGATCGCCAGCTCGACGTTGAACCCGGATACCGCGTGACGTTTCAACGATCATCCCAAGAGCCACACCGGCCGCTGCGTATTCGGTGTCATCCCGGCGAACGCCGGGATCCATAACCACCGGCCTGCATTGCTGCTCGATCTCGTAGCTCCAGCGTGCCTCACATCGGCTCCTGTGAGTATGGGTCCCCGCGTGCGCGGGGACGACCGCGGAGCGCTCGGCACGATTCCTCATCCTCGCGCCCGCTTTTCGCGTCCGAGTGTTGCGCCTCTCGTCGCGCTCTCCGATCGAAGGGCGCAGGGAAGGCCGGGCCTCGACTGAGGCCCGTGGCCCGCCTGCGAAAGAAAATGCAGGCGGCAGGTACCACAGGTCCAGCCGGAACGACCCGGCCCTCCCTGCGCGATGGTCTTCACGCTTACTCTCCGCTCTCCCCGGTGTCCGGCTTGGTAGCCACCGTCATCCGCGCGATGCGCCAGCATCGTCGCGAACTTGGCGCCGGCTTCGGGGCGCCAGGACCACGCAGCTTCACGTCCGCAAGAGCCTCGTTCGTCCGCACATCCGAAGGACATGCTGCGCGCCCTCGCGGCCACCGCATCCCCGCCTCACGCCTCGTGACGATCGCGAAACGCCCCTTGCTGGCGAAGCGGGATGACGGAGGAGAACATGAATTCTGGAAAAGAGAAAGATGATTTTTGGGCGCGCGGCGGGTGGATCGTGAGATGTATTTGAAGACGCCGACGAAATAAGTTTTTCGGCGCACAGGATTCCGAGCTGCCGCGGACGCGAAGGCGGAAGCTCGTTGGCATCGATCGCGCAAATGCGCTGACTTGATTTGCCCGACGAGCAGCGGGCACTGCCGCTGCGCCGTCCTTGGATTGCTACGCCCGTAACGTAGTTCATCGAGCTCCATCGCCGCCGACGGTGCACTCCCCTCCCCCTTGCGGGGAGGGGTCGGGGGTGGGGGCCCCGGGCGATGCTCTCTGATGAGAGCCGCGGTGAGAAGGACAACAGAGTCGGATGTCGAAGTGCCCTGAGCTGATCACGGGCAGAGATGACGTGGCATAGCGAGACGGTGCAAGCAGCGAACTCACCGGGTGTGGACCCCCACCCCCAACCCCTCCCCGCAAGGGGGAGGGGAGCACACCGTCAACACGGTGAAAGGGGCAAGCGGCCTGACGCCGTCGGCCCTGGCCGCGCTGCCAATGTCAGTCGTACAGCACCGCCGCAATCTTCGCGTCGCCGATGTTGGACTTGTCGTACCAGTAGAAGCCGGTGTCGGTAACCTTCGGCAGCTTCTCGCCCTTCAGGGCCTTGACCGCGGCGTCGACCGTGCAGCTGCCGATGCCGATCGGGTTCTGGGTGATGGCGCCGGCCATCTCGCCCGAATTGATCGCGGCCTTCTGCTGCTTGCCGGAATCGTAGCCGATCACGACGATCTTCTTCTTCATCTCCTTGACGCCGTTGAGCACGCCGATCGCCGAGCCCTCGTTGGCGCCGAAGATGCCCTTGATGTTCGGGTTGGCCTGCAGGATCGACTTGGTGATCTCGGTCGACTTCAGCTGATCGCCGCCGCCATACTGCACGCTGACGATCTTGATGTTCGGATGCTTGTCCTTGATCTGCTTCAGGAAGCCGTCGCGACGGTCGATGCCGGTGCGGCTGGTCTGGTCGTGCACGACGACCGCGACCTCGCCGGCGTCGCCGATCAGGCCCGCCATCTTGTCGGCGGCGAGGCCCGCTGCGGCGAGGTTGTCGGTGGTGCAGGTCGTCAGCGGAATGTCGCTGTCGACGCCGGAGTCGAAGGCGATCACCGGAATCTTGCCGGCATCGGCCTTCTTCAACAGCGGAATCGCCGCCTTGGAGTCGAGCGCGGCGAAGCCGATCGCCTGCGGCTTCTTGGCGAGCGCGGCCGACAGCATGTCGATCTGCTTGTCGACCATGGCCTCGGTCTCCGGCCCTTCGAAGGTGATCTTGACGTTGGCTGCCTTCGCGGCCTGCTCGGCGCCGAGCTTCACGGCCTGCCAGAACTGGTGCTGGAAGCCCTTGGAGACGAGCGGGATGTAGACATCCTCGGCGCGCGCGCCGGCGGACAATCCCGCGGCCATGACGGCGCCGAGCGCGGCGCCGACGAGATAGTTCGACAGATGCTTGTTCGACATGGGTGTTTCCTCCGTTTGGTTCGGTGATTGTCTCGTTTTGAAGATCTTCTTGTTGCGATGGCCGCCATTGTCTGCCGGCGGCGCTGGTCGGCTCATTCTCCTCCAGAGCTAGCCGCGCTTACGGCGCAGCATGTCGGCGTAGACGGCGAGAATGATGATGATGCCGGTGACCACGAATTGCCATTCCTGCGCCACCGACAGGATCCGCAAACCGTTGGTCAGCACGCTCATGATGAAGGCGCCGATGATGGTGCCGAGGATGGTGCCGGTGCCGCCACTCAGCGACGTGCCGCCGATGACGACGGCGGCAATCGCATCGAGCTCATAGCCCTGGCCGAGCGCAGGCTGCGCGGAGTTGATGCGCGAGGCGAGCAGCAGGCCGGCCACGCCGCAGATCGCGCCGCCAAGGCCATAGATGACGATCTTCCAGCGGTCGACATTGACGCCGGAGAGCCGCACCGCCTCCTCGTTGCTGCCGATGGCGAATGTGTAGCGGCCGAGCGCAGTGCGGTTGAGAACGATGGAGGCCAGCACCGCCATCACGATCAGGATCAGCGCGGCGTTGGGAATCGGCAAGTCCGGCACGAGCACGCCGAGCAGCGAATCCTGCGAGATCATCGAGAAGTTCTCGGTGTTGCTGAAATAGATCGGCTTGCTGCCGGAGACGACCAGCGCCAGCCCCTTCAGCACCAGCATCATGCCGAGCGTCGCGATGAACGGCGGCACCTTCATCTTGGTGATGACAGCGCCCGACAAGGCGCCTGACAGTGCGCCGGTCAAGATGGCCGCGACGATGCCCGTCCACATCGGCAGCTCCCAATAGGTCAGGAACACGCCGGCCATGACCGCGCAGAACGTCATCAGCGTGCCGACCGACAGATCGATGCCGGCGGTGATGATGACGAAGGTCGAGGCGATCGCCAGCACGCCATTCACGGCGGTCGCCTGCAGAATGTTGATCATGTTGTCGGTCTGCATGAAGGCCGGCGAGGCGAAGCTGAAATAGATCAGCAGCAGCACCAGGCTCGCGAAAGCCAGCAGCTTCTGCAGCGCCGCGGGTCCGAGCAGGCGGCGCCGCAATGCGGCGACGGCACCGGACCCGCTCGCCGCGATGCCGTCCTTGTGGTCCTTGACCAGTGCCGGGTCGCTCATGCCGTCAGCCTGCCTTCCATGGTATCGCGCTGGGTGGCCAGCTGCATGATCCGCTCCTGCGTGGCCTCGTCCGGCGACAACTCGCCGGTGATGCGGCCCTCGCACATCACGACGATACGGTCGCTCATCCTGATCACCTCCGGCAGCTCCGACGAGATCATCACGATCGCCTTGCCCTGGTCGGCGAGCGCGCGCAGCAGCCGGTAGATCTCGTTCTTGGCGCCGATGTCGATGCCCCGCGTGGGCTCGTCGAAGAACAGGATGTCGCAATCGCGATCGAGCCATTTGGCGATCACGATCTTCTGCTGGTTGCCGCCGGACAGCAGCCTGACCTCCTGCGACGCCGAGGGCGTGCGGATGTTCAGCATCCTGATGAAGCGGCCGGCGGTGTCGCGGATCGCGCGCTTCCTGAGCATGACCTTCATCGCCAGATAGTTCGCGAGATTCGACATCACGACGTTGGATTCAACGTCCATGCCGGTGGCGAGCCCGAAGCGCTTGCGATCCTCGGAGAGATAGCCGATGCCGTTGGCGACCGCATGCGCCGGCGTGCGGATCGTCACTTGCCGGTTGTTGACGCGGATCTCCCCGGAAGGCACCGCGTCGGCGCCGAAGATGGCGCGCGCGACCTCGGTGCGGCCGGCCCCCATCAGTCCGGCAAAGCCGAGGATCTCGCCCTTGCGCAAGGTGAAGCTGACGTCGCGGACCAGCGGTCCGCAGTTCAGCTTTCGCACCTCAAGCGCGATGTCGCCGGCAGGAGCCGCGCCGACGAGGCGCGCATCGCTCAGGCTGCGGCCCACCATCATGCCGATGATGGTCTCGATCGTGGTCTCAGCAGTCGGCACGGTGGCGACATACTCGCCGTCGCGCAGCACCGTGACGCGGTCCGAGATCTGCTTCAGCTCGTCCATCTTGTGCGAGATGTAAACGATGCCCACGCCGCGCGCCTTGAGCGCGCGGATCATCTTGAACAGCTCGGCGATCTCGCGATTGTTCAGCGCGGCGGTCGGCTCGTCCATGATCAGGACGCGCGAGTTGAACGACAGCGCCTTGGCGATCTCGACCATCTGCTGCTTCGCCACCGTCAGCCCGCCGACCGTCGTACGCGGGTCGATCGCCAGATTGAGTTGGCCAAGCAGTTCCGCGGCCTGCCGGTTCAACCGGTCCTCGTCGAGCAGCAGCCCGAAGGCCTTGCGGGGCTCGCGCCCGATGAAGATGTTCTGCGCCACCGTGAGATGATTCATCAGCTGCAATTCCTGATGAATGATCCCGATGCCGGCAGCCTGCGCCTCGCGCGGGCTCGGGAAATCAACACCCACGCCGTCATAGACGATGTCGCCGGAGTCCTTGCGGTAGACGCCGGCGAGGATCTTCATCAAGGTCGACTTGCCGGCGCCGTTCTCGCCCATCACGGCATGAACCTCGCCGGCGAGCAGCTCGAACCGGACATTGTGCAGCGCCCGCACGCCGGGAAAGCTCTTGCACAGCCCGTGAACGGAGATGAGCGGCGTGCTCATGCGTCAGCGCGCGGCGTGAGAGAAGACACGGACGATCGCCACGTCAATGCAGCGAAGCTGCTGACGCCGACGCGCATGGCGAGCGACATATCGCATCGCGACCGCGATCACATTCATCCTCCCAACCTTCGCATCCGTCGTCTCCGACGGCCGCGAGTCCGCGTCCACTCAATGGCGCGGCGTTGGGGTCAGGCTATTCATCCGGGGGTGAAAGTCTATAGGTAAAATTGACAGGCGCGGGCGGAGACGGGGCAAGGATTGTCAACGCCGAACGCCATCGCCATCGCGGCTCGCGACACCTGATGACGCCCAAAGCAAACACGAGGTTTCGTGAGACGGACTCGCGCTTTCTCCGCGACGGCGGTGCGCCCCCCTCCCCCTTGCGGGGAGGGGTTGGGGGTGGGGGTCTCCGGGCGACGCTCTCTGATGAGTTCGCGCCGCGACGCAAGACGATGAAAGATGATCGTTCGGAGAGAGAGGGCCTTGCCCTGAGCTGAGCTCACTGGGTGTGGACCCCCACCCCCGACCCCTCCCCGCAAGGGGGAGGGGAGCTCACCGTTTGCGTAGCAACAGCTCGGCTCCCATGAGCACTCGGCTCCGATTACGCCGTGAGCTTCTCCAGCTCCTTGATGATGGCTTCGCCCATCTGCGTGGTCGAAGCCGGGGTCGAGCCCTCGGCCTTGATGTCGGCGGTGCGCAGGCCGGAGGCCAGCACGGCGGCAATCGCGGCGTCGAGCTTGTCGGCGAGGGCGCCGAGGTCGAACGAGTAGCGCAGCGCCATGCCGAACGAGGTCAGCATCGCGATCGGGTTGGCGAGACCCTTGCCGGCAATGTCCGGCGCCGAGCCGTGCACCGGCTCGTACAGCGCGCGGCGCTTGTGGGTCTTGGCGTCGACTTCGCCCAGCGAGGCCGAGGGCAGCATGCCGAGCGAGCCGGTCAGCATCGCCGCGATATCCGAGAGCATGTCGCCGAACAGATTGTCGGTGACGATGACGTCGAACATCTTCGGATACTTCACGAGGTTCATGCCGCCGGAATCGGCGAGCTGATGCTCGAGCGTGACGTCCTTGTACTCGCGCGCGTGGACCGCGGTGACGACCTCGTTCCAGAGCACGCCCGACTTCATGACGTTGCGCTTCTCCATCGACGTCACCTTGTTCTTGCGCTTGCGCGCGAGGTCGAAGGCGACGCGGGCGATGCGCTCGATCTCATAGGTGTCGTAGACCTGGGTATCGACGGCGCGCTTCTGGCCGTTGCCGAGATCGGTGATGGTCTTGGGCTCGCCGAAATACACGCCGCCGGTGAGCTCGCGCACGATCATGATGTCGAGCCCTTCGACGATCTCGCGCTTCAGGCTGGAGGCATCGGCCAGCGCCGGGTAGCACACCGCGGGACGCAGATTGGCGAACAGGCCGAGATCCTTGCGCAGGCGCAACAGGCCGGCCTCGGGACGGACGTCGTAGGGCACGCCGTCCCATTTCGGGCCGCCGACGGCGCCGAAGATGATGGCGTCGGCCGCCTTGGCCTTGGCCATGTCGGCTTCGGAGATCGACGCGCCATGGGCGTCATAGGCGGCGCCGCCGACCAGGCCGTCCTCGGTCTCGAACGAGGCGAGTCCCTTGGCGTTCAGCCAGCCGATCAGCCGCTTCACCTCGGCCATCACTTCGGGGCCGATGCCGTCGCCGGGCAGCAGCAGGAGCTTATGGGTCGCCATGGTCGTCATCCTCGCGTGGGTCGTTGTCATGGCCGGTCTCGTCCGGGCCATCCGCGCCGCTGCAAGCAGGACGGGGATGCCCGGCGCGCGGCCGGGCGTGACGAAGAGCGGCTTTAAAATCCGCGCGGAGTGCTAAAGCGCTCCTGCGCCCTTGGCAAGCCACCATTGCCGGGGCACGTCTTCTGGACCGGCAGGCCGCGCTGTAATGTGCTCGAAAATCGCGGCCGGGCAGCATGATTTGCCCGATGATCGCCGCGCCGGAGCATTTCTTGCCAATCCCCAAATCCGCCCCGATTCCGGCCCGCCCGGCGTTGACCAACCTCACGCTGTCGCTCGGCCCGATCATCGGCCTCGGCATCGGCCGCTTCGCCTATGCGCTGGTGCTGCCGGACATGCGGGAGACGCTGCACTGGTCGTATTCGGCTGCCGGCTTCATGAACACGGTCAATGCCGCCGGCTACCTGCTCGGCGCGCTGATCGCGTCGCGGCTGGCTCGGCGGTTCGGCGGGCTGGCCGCGGTGCGCGGCGGAACGCTGGCCGCGCTCGTGTCGCTTGCCGTCTGTGCGATGACGAGCGACTTCACGGCGCTCAGCGTGGCGCGGCTCGTCACCGGCATTGGGGCCGGCGTGGCCCTCGTCGCGGGTGGCGCGCTGGCGGCGCGGGTCGCATTGCTGCAGCCGGCACGCGCCAGCTTCGTGCTCAGCCTGTTCTACGCCGGGCCGCCGCTCGGCATCGTGGCCTCCGGCCTGATCGCGCCGTTCGTGCTGCAGGCGTTCGGACCCGGCTCGTGGTGGATCGTGTGGGCGGTGCTCGCCACGCTCGGCACGGTGCTGATCGTACCGCTGCTGGTGATGCCGATCCCGACGAACGCCGCGGTGCCGGAGACCCGCGCAGACCGCGTGTCGCTGCGGCCGATGGCGATCTATCTGTTCAGCTACTTCCTCTATGGCGCCGGCTACATCGCCTACCTCACCTTCATGATCGCCTATGTCCGCGACCTCGGCGGCGGCGCGGCGGCGCAATCGGGGTTCTGGTGCCTGATCGGGCTGGCCGGCTTCAGCACCCCCTGGGTGTGGGGCCGCGTGCTGGCGCTGGACCGCGGCGGCCGGCCGACGGCCATCATCCTCACCGTGAATGCGATCGGCGCCGCCCTGCCCTCGCTCAGCCATTCGCCGGCGATGCTCGCGCTGTCGGCTGGCGTGTTCGGCATCGCGTTCTCGACCGTCACCACGGCAACGACGGCGTTCGTGCGCTTCAACCTGCCGCAGTCGGCCTGGCCGCGAGCGATCGCGGCGCTGACCATCTCGTTCGGCATCGGCCAGACCTTGGGGCCATTTGCGGTCGGAGCCATCACGGATGCGATGGGGAGTCTGACCTATGCGCTGAACGTGTCAGCGGCGCTGCTGCTGCTGGGAGCGCTGATGGCGGCGATGCAGGGGAAGCTGCAGCGCGATCGCGCCTAAACAACTGGCGTCATCCCGGCGAACGCCGGGATCCATACGCCGCGGCGGACGTGAGTGGCAAAATGCCAATGATCAGCCTGCCTCAAACCACTTCCTGTGGGTATGGGTCCCGGCGTTCGCCGGGACGACGGCGGAATGTGGAGCCGCATCACACGACCAACCGACGGGCCCTCAGCTCCCGCTGAACGAATTGTACCCCTGGTCTTCCCAATAGCCACCCTTGTAGTCGTTGGTGACTTCCATCGCGACGACGTATTTCGGGTTCTTGAAGCCGAGCTTGGTGGGAACGCGGATCTTCATCGGGAAGCCATAGGCGCGCGGCAGGATCTGGTCGGCGAATTTGAAGGTCATCTGGGTCTGCGGATGCAGCGCGGTGCGCATGTCCAAGGGCGAATTGTAGCCTTGCGAATCCGCGCAGTTGAACCAGACGTATTTGGCCCTGGTGTCGGCGCCGATCAGCTTGAGGAAGTCGCGCAGCGGCGTGCCGGTCCAGGAGCCGATCGCGCTCCAGCCCTCGACGCAGATGTGGCGCGTCACCTGCGTGACCTGCGGCAGCGCGTGCAGCTCGGGAAGCGTCCACGACTTCTTGTTGTCGACGAGGCCGCGGACCTCGAGCTTCCAGTCCGCGGCATCGATCTCAGGCGCCTCGTCCAGCGTGTAGTAGGCGTTGAATGGGAACGGCTTGGTGATGGCGCTCTCCGGGAAGGTCGGCGCCAGCGCGTCTGGATTGAAGATCCAGGACTGCACGGCGTCGTTGAACTTGGAGACCTTCTTCAGAAGCTCCTCGGCGGTGTCGCCATCGACCACGTCGCAACCGGTCAGCAGCGTCAGTGCGCCAAGGCTGGCGCCGCCGGTGATGAAACGGCGCCGGGTGAGATCCGGCATCGCCTTGAGCGAGTCCTTGATGAGAAGGCGCTTGTCGACGCCGGGAATGAGGAACGGACGCTTGGCCATGTCTCGATCTCCTCTCAGCGGCCGATGATCATGGCGCGCAGGCTCTTCGGTACCAGCAGCGCGAGCACGATGTGAATGACCAGGAAGGCGCAGATCAGCGCCATGCAGACGAAGTGGACGTAGCGCGCCGCCGGATAGTCGCCGAACAGGCTGACCAGCCAATGCAGCTGGACGGGCTTCCACATCCCCAGGCCGCTGAGCACAATGATGATGCCGACCAGGATGATGCCGAGATAGAGCAGCTTTTGCACGGCGTTGTAGGCGGTGAGATCGTCATGCGCGAGCTTGAAGGTCAGCGCGGCCTTGAGGTCGGCGACGACCGAAGATGGCGAGATCGGCAGCAGCTTGCGGCGGAAGCGGCCGGTGGCGAGGCCGGTGACGAGATAGGCGAGGCCATTCAGCATCAGCAGCCACATCGCGGCGAAGTGCCACAGCAGCGCGCCGCCGAGCCAGCCGCCGAGCGTGATGCTCTTGTCGAAGCGGAAGTCGAACAGCGGCGAGGCGTTGTAGATCTGCCAGCCCGACATGATCATCAGGATCATCGCGACCGCGTTGATCCAGTGCATGACACGGACCCAGGCCGGCTGGATCACCTTGGTTTGGGGGCTGCTGATCGTCGTATCGGTGGCGGCGATGCTGGACATGACGGGCTCGGTTGTTCGTGATGGTCGGAGGTTCCAGCCACATATACGCCAGATGCGGGCCGCTCGTTACGGGCGCAAACCGGCAAATCGATGCAGATCGAACCTCTTCTCTCACAAAAAAGCGAGCCGGGGATGGGCCCCGGCTCGCTCCTGGTCACATCCGCGAGGAGGAGGAGGAAGAAACGGATGTGTCCGGGGGCCGATTCGCGATCAGGAGGCCGGCAGCAGCACGCTGTCGATCACGTGAATGACGCCGTTCGACTGGTTGACGTTGGGGACCGTCACCATCGACGTGCCACCCTTGGCGTCCATGATCATGACGTTCTTGCCCTCGCGCTTGACGGTGAGCTGCTCGCCCTCGACCGTCTTCAGCATCTGGCCGTCCTTCAGGTCGGCCGCCTCGAGCTTGCCGGGCACGACGTGATAGGTGAGGATCTTGGTCAGGGTCGCCTTGTTCTCCGGCTTGACGAGCGTGTCGACGGTGCCGGCCGGCAGCTTGCCGAACGCCGTGTTGGTCGGCGCGAACACCGTGAACGGGCCCTTGCCCTCCAGCGTCTGCACGAGGCCGGCGGCCTTCACCGCGGCGACCAGCGTCGTATGATCCTTCGAATTGACAGCGTTCTGGATGATGTTCTTCGACGGATACATCGCAGCACCTCCGACCATCACGGTCTTCTCCTCGGCGCGCGCGGGCGCAACGAAGGTCGAGGTCAGCGACAGCGCGCTGAAGGCGGCGGCAGCGAGATAGGCAATGCGCTTGGACATGGGTAGCTCCCTAAAGACGGTGGCGGCAGAGGCCGCGTGATCAGTTTCGACTGCGACATCGATGCGATGCTGAGCGTGTGCTCTTGCGTCGTGTCGGACCAAGCTACGCCACCCGTGGGACGCGAGTTTCGGCGCATAATTTAACGTGATCCGTGAAACCTCGAGGCGTCGAGATCGTCTCACCGACTCATTGAACCAGATGTCGCGTGCCGCAATGTCGCAGCCAGGTGAAACTCATCAGCGCGATGTCGGTCATTGGCCGATGGCATGACGCTGTTTTCGTCATTAACTACAATGCGATGCGAACTCGGCCAAAGCTGCCGAAAACATTGCGAGTAAGACTTTCTTAAGGTTGATTGGTCGGCACGGCGCCGGGTGCGGGAAGGGGATGTCCTGCACTCTCCGGCGCGATCGGCGGGGGTTTCCAACAGTGAACAGAACGATCTGGATTGCGGGGTTCTGCCTCGTGATAATCTGCTGCTTGCTTGCAACGAAGATGGTGCTCGCGGCGGTGTCGCCGGCGGACATGGCGGGCGAGACGACCTCGTCGCTGATGCGCGAGCCTGTTCCGGGCATCGATACGTTGAGTGAAACCGATCGCGGCGTCGAGACCGCGCTGATCGACATGAATGAGGTGGCCCGTCTGCCGCTGGTCTCGCGGGCCGTGAGGGCAAATGCCCGAGGCACATCCACCTCTGCCGTGCGCACTCGCCCGACTGACCGAAGCAGCATTGTGCTGCGGCCGGTGAAGCGCACCGCCGAGCCGGTCAGGAAGGCGATGGTGCCGTGCAGGCAGCTCGATCCGATCGCGCGTTTCCTCGCGTCGGCCAAGATCGGGCCGCGCTGCCAGGCCTGATGGTCCGCTGCGTCAGGCCGAGACGGCCGTGACCACCTGGGCCAGCAGCTGCTCGCGCCGCGTCTGCGAGCGCTGGCCCTTCATGGTGGCGGCGAAGCGTTCGAGAATGCCGTCCTCGAACGCCGTGACGATCGTGTCGTGCACATAGCTCCTGCGGCAGATCGCCGGCGTGTTGGTGAGCTCGTCGGCGGCGGCGCGGATCGCTTCCAGGATCTGCTTCTTGCGGCCGCGCGCGCTCGCCGCCGGCGTGATCCGCGATAGCGTCTCCAGCGCCACGGCCGAAGCCATCAGGGTACGGAAATCCTTCAGCGAGATCTTGATGCCGGCGATCTCGCGCAGGAAGGCGTTGACCTGCGTGGTCGACACCGCGCGCACCACGCCCTGCGCGTCGCGATACTGGAACATGCGCCGGCCGGGCACGCCGCGCAGGATGCCCGCGGCGCGCACCAGCTTGGCAGCGTCGCACTCCTTGCGCACCGCCTTGCCGCCCTTGGCCTTGAAGGTCAGCACCAGGCTGTCGTCCTCGAGCGTCACGTTCGACTTCAGCAGCGTCGTCGCGCCGCGGGTGCCGTTGAGCCGCGCATAGGATTCGTTGCCGGGGCGGATCGCGGTGCGCGCGATCAATTCGATCACGGCGGATAGCGCGAACTCGCGCGTCGGCGCGTCGCCGGCGAGATGCTTGGAGACGGCGCGGCGGATGCGCGGCAGCGCGCCGACCAGCCGGGCGAGGCGGTGCGCCTTGGTGTGCTCGCGCACCTTCTCCCAATCGGCGTGATAGCGGTATTGCAGCCGTCCGGCGGCGTCGCGGCCGACCGCCTGCAGATGCGAGCTCGGATCCGCGGCATAGCGGACCTCGCGGTAGGCGGGCGGCACCGCCATCGCATGCAGGCGGCGAATGGTGCCGACATGGCGGATCGTGGTGCCGTTGGCGCGGATGAAGCTGTAGCTCTTGCCGCGCTTGATGCGGCGGATGGTGAGCTCGGTCTGGTCGCCGAGCTTCAGCCCGATGCGCTTGGCCAGATCCTCGACCGTGCTCTTGGCATGGCCTTGCGCGTCGGCGGCCTTGGTATGGGCGAGATCCTTCAAAGTCAGCTTGCGGCGGGGCGGCTTGGGCGGCCACTGGCCCAGCGCCTTCGCGAGCGCCACCTCGGGACCGGCCGGGCCGCCCCTGGGACTCTCGAAATTGTGCTGGTCCATCATTACCTTAGACACCCTGCCGTCGTGTTCATCCGCTCAATGCCCCGGGCCAAGACTTGGTTCCGGCCGGGTTATCCACAGCTTGAGGGCGATTTAGGGCGTCATGGACCGGATAGCGAGTCCCTAAATTTGGGCAAAAAGGTCGTCTGATACCGTAAACCAGGCTGTGTCGGGGTAACCTTGACGAGGTCCTGCGGTCCGCGATGGGACGGAATGTCCGGCCGCAACAACCTCCGCGCACAATTCTTTGATCCTGCGCAGAACGCCTCCCCGCCGAAGGTCCTACTTGTCTTGCCTTGTCGTCGCCGGTTACGCGGACGCATAGTGCAAACAACGACGGCCTGGGACGGGACCATCCGCGGGCCGCATGGTGGAGGGTGTGAAATGTCCGAGAAGATCTACGACGTTCCGGCCGAGTGGACGAAACGCGCCTTTGTCGACGACGCGAAGTACCAGGAGATGTACGCGCGCTCGATCAAGGATCCCAACGGCTTCTGGGCCGAGCAGGCCAAGCGCGTCGACTGGATTCACGCGCCGACGAAAATCGAGAACGTCTCCTACGCCCCGGGCAATATCTCGATCAAATGGTTCGAGGACGGCGTCCTCAACGCCGCCTACAATTGCATCGACCGCCACCTCGCCACCCGCGGCGACCAGACCGCGATCATCTGGGAAGGCGACGATCCCTCGCAATCCAAGCACATCACCTATCGCGAGCTGCACGACCAGGTGTGCCGGATGGCCAACATCCTGCGCAACCGCAACGTCAAGAAGGGCGACCGCGTCACCATCTATCTGCCGATGATCCCGGAGGCGGCCTATGCGATGCTGGCCTGCGCCCGCATCGGTGCCATCCACTCCGTGGTGTTCGCCGGGTTCTCGCCTGATTCACTCGCCCAGCGCATCAAGGATTGCGACTCCAAGATCGTCATCACCGCCGACGAGGGCCTGCGCGGCGGCCGCAAAGTGCCGCTCAAGGCGAACGTCGACGCGGCGCTGAACAAGGTCGACAATGTCGACTGGGTCGTCGTGGTCAAGCGCACCGGCGGCAAGATCGAGATGAACCCGACGCGTGACCTCTGGTACCACGAGGCCGCGGAGATGGTGACGACCGAATGCCCGGTCGAGCCCATGAACGCGGAGGATCCGCTGTTCATCCTCTACACCTCCGGTTCGACCGGCCAGCCCAAGGGCGTGCTGCACACCACCGGCGGCTATCTCGTCTACGCCGCGATGACGCATCAATACGTGTTCGACTATCACGAGGGCGACGTCTACTGGTGCACCGCCGACGTCGGCTGGGTCACCGGCCACAGCTACATCCTGTATGGGCCGCTGGCCAATGGCGCTGTCACGCTGATGTTCGAAGGCATCCCGAACTATCCGGACAATTCGCGGTTCTGGAACGTCATCGACAAGCACAAGGTCAACATCTTCTACACCGCACCGACCGCGATCCGCGCTTTGATGCAGGGCGGCGACGAGCCGGTGAAGAAGACCTCGCGCGCATCCTTGCGCCTGCTCGGCTCGGTCGGCGAGCCGATCAATCCGGAAGCCTGGGAGTGGTATCACCGCGTCGTCGGCGACGACCGATGCCCGATCGTCGACACCTGGTGGCAGACCGAGACCGGCGGCATCCTGATCACGCCGCTGCCGGGCGCGACCAAATTGAAGCCGGGCTCGGCGACGCGGCCGTTCTTCGGCGTGGTGCCGGAGATCGTCGACGCCGACGGCGTCCCGCTCGAGGGCGAATGCACCGGCAATCTCTGCCTCACCCGCTCCTGGCCGGGCCAGATGCGCACGGTGTATGGAGATCATGCGCGGTTCGAGATGAACTATTTCTCGACCTACAAGGGCAAGTACTTCACCGGCGACGGCTGCCGCCGCGATGCCGACGGCTATTACTGGATCACCGGCCGCGTCGACGACGTCATCAACGTCTCCGGCCACCGGATGGGCACCGCCGAGGTCGAGAGTGCGCTGGTCGCGCATGCCAAGGTGTCGGAAGCGGCCGTGGTCGGCTATCCCCATGACATCAAGGGCCAGGGTATCTACGCCTATGTCACCCTGATGGCCGGCGAGCAGCCGAGCGAGGAGTTGCGCAAGGAGCTGGTCGCGTGGGTGCGCAAGGAGATCGGCCCGATCGCCTCGCCCGACCAGATCCAGTTCTCGCAGGGCCTGCCCAAGACCCGCTCCGGCAAGATCATGCGCCGCATCCTGCGCAAGATCGCCGAGGACGAGCCGGGCAGCCTGGGCGACACCTCGACCCTTGCCGATCCCAGCGTGGTCGACGATCTCGTGCAGCACCGGCAAAACCGCAAGGAGAAGCAGGCCTGAGGTCGGCGCGTCCGCGCTGGCTGCAGCCTCTCCAGCTTCGTCAAGGTTCCCGACACTCCCGCGGCTGATTCCGCGGGAGTGTTGTTTTCATGTCATTTACTTGGCGGCGAAGTTTTTCTTTGCTCAAGCCATCCGAGTGCTCCCAGCCAGGGATCAGGCGTCGTGGGGAACGAGGCGAGGGGATGGCGATGCGGACCGGGGCGATCAGGCTGACTGCCGCGCGAGCGGCGATGGTGGCGGCATCCGCGATGGGCGCCGTGATGATGACGACATCAGCGGCGTCCGCGCGGCCAGAGCTGGTCGGCATCGCCGGCGACTATTCGCCCGGCACGATCGTGGTGAAGACCGGCGAGCGCAGGCTCTATCTGGTGCTCGATGGCAGCCACGCGATGCGCTATCCGGTTGGCGTCGGCAAGGCCGGGCGGCAATGGGCCGGCACCACCAAGATCGACGGCAAGTACCGAAATCCGGCCTGGGCGCCGCCCGCCGACGTCAAGCGCGACAAGCCCGAGCTGCCCGACGTGATCCCCGGCGGCTCGCCGCGCAATCCGATGGGCGTGGCGGCGATGACGCTGGCCGGCGGCGACTATGCGATCCACGGCACCAACGTGCCGAGCTCGATCGGCGGCTATGTCTCCTATGGCTGCATCCGCATGCTCAACACCGACATCACCGACCTCTACGAGCGGGTGTCGATCGGCACCACGGTGATCGTCAGCCGCTGATCCGGCCAGGATGGCCGCGCGTCACGCCGGTCATCAGCGTGGCGGCATCTTCATCTCGGACGCTCGCTCAGAAGTCCGAGATGATGCCCTTTCTCTCCCAGTCGCCGTACCGCGTCGGCTCCAGACCCTTGGGCCCCTGCAACTCCTTGGGTTGCGGCTTGGCCTGCTGCTCGGCGGCGAGGCGGCGGCGCTCCTCGGCCTCGGCGAGGGCGCGTTGCGCGGCCGGTGAGAGCGGCTTGCGCGGGCTGTCGTTGCTGGCGACGACAGTCAATTCGGGTTTGCTCTTAAGCTCGCCCTTGGCCTCTTTCTTGGCCTCATTCTTGGGCTCGTCACTCATCGTACCATTCCACCGTTGAACCGGATCGTTCCCGACCTCATCAGATCGTGTGCGCGCACACGATAAAACAGGTCTAAAAAAAGCAGAGCCGATTCTTACATTTGGCATATTCCCGTGGCAGTGGTCCCGCAAGCTGATGGCATGCACCGGATCGTCGCGGAACTGCCTTTCTTCTCTCGCGAGTAATCTCCAGGCATGCCCCCGCCGCGTTTTGCGACCCCTTCCGAAGTCCCAGGCCTAGCGGCGCGGCGGATCGCCGCCGACGTGATCGATGGGGTGCTGCACAAGCACCGCACGCTCGACGATCAGCTCGACGGCAGCGGTGCACATCCCGGGCTGAAGCAGCTCGCCGACCGCGACCGCGCGCTGATGCGCCGCCTGGTCGCCACCACCCTGCGCCGGCTCGGCACGCTCGGCCACGTACTGTCCCGCCTGCTCGATCGCGGCGTGCCGACCGATGCGCCACGGGCGCAGAGTGCGCTGCTGATCGGCGCCGCCCAGATCCTGTGGATGGACGTGCCGGACCATGCCGCCGTCGACCTCTCGGTGCGCCTGGTGCAGGCCGACCGCCGCGCCGCGAAATATGCCGGACTCGTCAATGCCGTGCTGCGACGCTGCGCGCGCGAGGGGACCGGGCTGCTCGCCGACGCCAAGGGCCAGCCGCTCGACATCGCGCCCTGGCTGCTCAAGCGCTGGATCGCCCACTACGGCGAGACGACTGCGCTGCAGATTGCCGCCGCGCTCGGCCAGGAGCCGTCGCTCGACCTCACCGTCAAGTCCGATCCGGCGCAATGGGCATCGCGGCTGCATGGCGAGGTGCTGCCGACCGGCACCGTGCGCACCCTGCTGCATGGCTCGGTGACGGTGCTGCCGGGCTTCGTCGAGGGCCAATGGTGGGTGCAGGACGCCGCGGCGGCGCTGCCCGCTCGGCTGCTCGGCGATATCACCGGCAAGACCATCGCCGATCTCTGCGCCGCCCCCGGCGGCAAGACCGCGCAGCTCGCCCTTGGCGGCGCCCGCGTCATCGCGGTCGACCGATCGCCGGCCCGGATGAACCGGCTGAGGGACAACATGACCCGGCTGCAGCTCACGGCCGAGACGGTCGTGACCGACGCCGCCGAATGGCAATCGGCCGAAGCGGGCAGCTTCGACGGCATCCTGCTCGACGCGCCCTGCAGCTCGACCGGCACCATCCGCCGCCATCCCGACGTCGGCTGGCTGCGCAGCGAGGCCGACATCACCGCGCTGTCGGGCCAGCAGGCCAAGCTGCTGACCAGAGCCGGCAACCTGCTCAAGCCGGGCGGAACCCTGGTCTACTGCACCTGCTCGCTCGAGCCCGAGGAGGGCGAGCACGTGGTCGACCACGTTCTCGCCGGCAGCAGCGAGCTTCGCCGCGTCCCAATCACGCCAGCCGAGGTGGCCGGACTGGCCGAGCTGGTCACGCCGGCCGGCGATCTGCGCACCCTGCCCTGCCACCTGCCGCACGAGGATCCGCGGCTCGGCGGCCTCGACGGTTTTTATGCGGCAAGGCTGGAGCGCCGGCCATGAGCATGGCATCGTGTGCAGGATGTATGGCTGCGCCGCGGCGGTAGCCGATTGAGGGCAGCAGCGTTGCGTTAGTCGTTAAATCCTGATTTTGCACCAGATTCTGGTCCTGCGATGGTGCTGCATCGCCGCCAAAAATGGTGTATCGGCGGCATTTGCGATCTATGAAGGGTCCGCAACCGAATCCCCCTCTCGACCTAAGGCTTGGCGTGTCCGCCGCTCAACGCAGACGCATATCGACGCTGGTTTTGGGCCGCTTTGCGCGCAGCCTGATGTCCAATGTCAGCGGCGTATCGGTATCCGTGTCCGGGTTGTGGCCAGGGCGGGCCGATCGGCTGATCATTGCGCCGCATGATCTGCGCACCTCGGACGCCACCCGCGCGGCCGAGATCTATGCCGGGCGATTCGTGTTCGCCGGCAAGATCGTGACCTGCCACGGCCGTTCGATCTTCGACCTGGAGCCCCCGTCCGAGGACTGGGAGGTGGCGCTGCTCGGCTTCGGCTGGCTGCGGCATCTTCGCGCAGCCGACACGGCGCTGACCCGCGCCAATGCCCGCGCTTTGGTCGACGACTGGATCACCAACCAGATCGGCCGCCACCCGCTGAGCCGCCGCGCCGACGTGCTGGCCCGCCGGGTGATCTCGCTGCTGTCGCAGGCGCCGCTGGTGCTGGCCGATTCCGACGGCAAGTTCTACCGCCGCTACCTGCGCGGGCTGACGCGCGAGATCCGCTACCTGCGCTATTCGACCATCGACATTCCCGACGGCGCACCGCGGCTGCAGGTGCTGATCGCGCTGTGCTATGCCGCGCTGTGCCTCGCCAACCAGGCCAAGCACATCCGCAGCGCCAGCCGGAAGCTGTCGGACGAATTGCAGCGCCAGATCCTGCCCGACGGCGGGCATGTCTCGCGCAATCCGGGCACGCTGATCGAGCTGCTGATCGACCTGCTGCCGCTGCGCCAGACCTTCGCCGCGCGCAACATCGCGCCGCCGCCGGCGCTGCTCAACGCCATCGACCGGATGATGCCGATGCTGCGCTTCTTCCGGCACGGCGACGGCAACATGGCGCTGTTCAACGGCATGGGCGGCACGCCGTCCGACCTGCTCGCCACCCTGCTCGCCTATGACGACACGCATGGCACGCCCATGCCGAACATGCCGCATTCCGGCTTCCAGCGCCTCGATGCCGGGCCGATGACGGTGATCGTCGACACCGGCGCGCCGCCGCCGCCGCATCTCAGCCACGAGGCGCATGCCGGCTGCCTCGCCTTCGAGCTGTCGTCGGGCGCGAGCCGCATCGTCATCAATTGCGGCATGCCGTCGACCGGCCGCGACAACTGGCGCACCTTCGCGCGCTCAACCGTGGCGCATTCGACGCTGACCTATCACAACACCTCGTCCTGCACCTTCGTCGAGATGTCGGCGATGAAGCGGCTGCTGCACGGCGCGCCGATCGTGTCGGGACCGACGCGGGTCGAGAATTTCCGCGAGGTCGTGCCCGACGGCACCGTGCTGTCGACCTCGCATAACGGCTATGCGGCCAAGTTCGGCCTGATCCACCGCCGCGTGCTGGTCGCGGCCGAGGACGGCTCGCGGCTCGACGGCGAGGACACCGTGACCCCCGCGCAGGGCGCAAGGCTGCGCGGCGGCGGCTCGGACTATACGCTGCGCTTCCATCTGCATCCGGCGGTCAAGGCCAGCCGGCTCAGCGACGGCCGCGGCGCCATGCTGGTGCTGCCCAATCGCGAGGTCTGGACCTTCGAGACGTTCGACGACCGCGTCGACCTCGAGGACAGCGTGTTCCTCGCCGGCAATGACGGCCCGCGCCGCACGACGCAGCTCGTGATCCGCCAGGATGCGCAGCAGGCGCCGTCGATCCGCTGGAGCTTCGTCCGCTCGTCGACATCGCCGACGGAGACCAATGCGCGGCGCAATAGCCGACGAGAGCCGGAATTGCCGCTTTAGGCGCCGCCCCGGACGGCGCGCCCCCAGCTGAAATGGCCCTGCCACAGGCCGGCATGGGGACCGTTGTCGCGGCCAGCAAAAACTGATATGAGCGCGGCTCTCGCGCGACTGGCGACTTTGGATGGAGCACCATCGGGGAGCGCGGGATTTGATGCCGTGCGCCTGGGCAATTTGAACTCCTGCACAAGGACTCTGCCCATGACCAATCAGCTTCGTCCCGTTCGTCGTGCCCTGCTTTCCGTCTCCGACAAGACCCGCCTGACCGACTTCGCACGCGCGCTCGCTGCGCGCGGTGTCGAATTGATTTCCACGGGCGGCACCGCCAAGGCCATCGCCGAAGCCGGCCTCAAGGTGAAGGATGTCTCCGATCTGACCGGCTTCCCCGAGATGATGGATGGCCGCGTCAAGACGCTGCATCCCAAGGTGCATGGCGGCCTGCTCGCGATCCGCGGCAATGACGAGCATGCGGAGGCGATGAAGACCCATGGCATCGCGCCGATCGATCTCCTGGTCGTCAATCTCTATCCGTTCGAAGCCACGGTGGCGAAGGGCGCGCCGTTCAGCGACTGCATCGAGAACATCGACATCGGCGGCCCGGCGATGATCCGCGCCGCATCGAAGAACCACGAGGATGTCGCCGTCGTCGTCGACGTGGACGACTATGAGGCCGTGCTGGAGGACCTCGCGCGGCACGAGGGCTCGACCACGCTGCTGTTGCGCCGGCGGCTCGCCGCCAAGGCCTATGCGCGCACCGCGGCCTATGATGCCGCGATCTCCAACTGGTTCGCCGCGACCATCCAGAACGATACGCCGGACTATCGCGCCTTCGGCGGCAAGCTGATCCAGTCGTTGCGCTATGGCGAGAACCCGCATCAGCATGCGGCGTTCTACGAATTGCCCGGCCGGCGGCCCGGTGTCGCCACCGCGCGCCAGCTCCAGGGCAAGGAGCTGTCCTACAACAACATCAACGACACCGACGCGGCCTATGAGTGCATCGCCGAGTTCGATCCGACGCGCACCGCGGCCTGCGTCATCGTCAAGCACGCCAACCCCTGCGGCGTGGCGGAAGGCCCGGATCTCATCACCGCCTATCAGAAGGCGCTGGCCTGCGATTCGACCTCGGCGTTCGGCGGCATCATCGCGATGAACCGCAAGCTCGATGCCGCCACCGCGCGCGCCATCACCGGCATCTTCACCGAGGTGATCATCGCGCCCGATGCGACCGAGGAGGCGATCGCCGTGATCGCGGCCCGCAAGAACCTGCGGCTGCTGCTGGCCGGCGCCCTGCCCGATCCGCGCGAAGCCGGCCTCACCGCGAAGACCGTTGCCGGCGGGCTGCTGGTGCAGAGCCGCGACAACGCGGTGGTCGACGACATGACGCTGAAGGTCGTGACCAGGCGTGCGCCGTCCGACGCCGAGTTGCGCGACCTGCGCTTCGCCTTCCGCGTCGCCAAGCACGTGAAGTCGAACACCATCGTCTATGCCAAGGATTCGGCAACGGTCGGGATCGGCGCGGGACAGATGAGCCGGGTCGATTCGGCACGCATCGCGGCGCGCAAGGCGCTCGATGCGGCCGACGCGCTCAAGCTCGCCGAGCCGCTGACGAGGGGATCGGTGGTCGCCTCCGACGCGTTCTTCCCGTTCGCCGACGGCATGCTCGCCTGCATCGAGGCCGGCGCCACCGCGGTGATTCAGCCGGGCGGATCGGTGCGCGACGATGAGGTCATCAAGGCCGCCGACGAGCACGGCATCGCCATGGTGCTGACCGGCGTCCGGCACTTCCGGCACTGATCGCGCCGACAATCTCCGCCGTCATTCCGGGGCGTCGCGGAGCGACGAGCCCGGAATCCACACTCACGATGGTGGTTATGGATTCCGGGCCTGCGCCTGCGGCGCATCCCGGAATGACGGCGGAGCGAGTTCAGGCGCTCTGCCCCGCAGGACGATCAGCGTTCACCCTTGCCAACAACACCAGCCCCGCGGCGAAGAACAGCACCAGCACGGCCATGCCGGCCTTCTGGCTGGCCGTGACCGCGGTGATGGTGCCGATCAGCAGCGGGCCGATGAAGGACGTCACCTTTCCGGTCAGCGCAAACAGGCCGAAATATTGCGCGACGCGCGCCTTCGGCACCATATGGATCAGCAGCGAGCGCGAGGCCGCCTGGAGCGGTGCGCCGCAGGCGCCGATGACACAGCCGAGCAGCAGATAGGCGCGCTCGGGCCACGAGCCGAACAGCGGCCCGCCGGGCGTGGCCGGCGCCACGGGAATGAACAAGATCGAATTGCGGCTGACCAGGAGGATCGCGATGATCGCAAGCAGCAGCAAGGTCATGCTGCCGGCGATCACGCGCTTGGGTCCGAGCCGGTCGTCGAGCTTGCCGCCGAGCCAGCCGCCGAGGGTGCCGGCCGCCGCCAGGATGATGCCGAAAGTGCCGATCTGGATCGTGTTCCAGCCGAACGTGCCGGCGGCATAGATGCCGCCGAAGGCGAACAGCGACACCAGGCCATCCGTGTAGATCATGTTGGCGATCAGGAAGAGCGCGACATCGCGCTGCTGTGGCAGGCTGCGCAGGGTGTCCTTCAGCTGGCCGAGGCCCTCGCGCACCGCGGTACCGAGCCGGCGCCGCGCCGGAAAGTCCGGCGTGAACAGGAACATCGGCAGCACGAAGATGATGAACCAGATCCCGGTGAGCGGCCCGGAGATGCGGTCGCCCTGATGCGTCACCGGGTCGAGGCCGAGCAGCGGCATCAGACCGAACAATGTGCGCCCGGTTGCCGGATTGGCGGCCATGAAGCCCAGCACCAGCACCAGCGACAGGATGCCGCCGATATAGCCGGTGGCCCAGCCGGTGCCGGACAGGCGGCCGATGCGCTCGGGCGGCACCAATGTCGGCATCATCGCATTGTTGAACACGGTGGCGAACTCGACGCCGATGGTGGCGATCACATAGGCCGCAAGCAGCGGCGGGATGAGGTCCGGCACGCCGGGCCGCCCGATCCACATCAGGCCGGAACCGACCACGAGCATCGCACCAAAGGCGGCGATCCACGGCTTGCGCTGCCCAGTGGCATCGGCGATGGCGCCGAGCACGGGTGACAGCAGCGCAATGACGATGCCGGCTGACGCGGTCGCAAAGCCCCACAGCGCCTGACCGCTCGCGGCATCGGGCGCGACGTGGGCGGCGAAATAGGGGGCGAAGACGAACGTCGTGATCAGCGTGAAATAGGGCTGCGCCGCCCAATCGAAGAAGATCCAGCTGACGACCGCGGCCCGCCCGGGATAGCTGGCCGCCTCGGCCGCATCGGTGGTCTCGATCGTGGTGACGGCCATTGCAAACTCCTCCCGGCGTCGGCTCGCGCGACGGTGACGGCGTCGCATCTTGCGACGATCACGATGTCGCGTTTTACGGCGGCGACGCGGCCCTATAACATCTGACGATCCCGGGCGGATGGCAGCAGCGGCAGATTTGCGATGACCATGTTCACGATTGATCGACGACGGCTCCTTGCCGGTGTCATGCTGTTGCTGGCCGGCAGCTTGCCGGTCCGCGCATTCGACGCGCAGGGCGTCGACATCCCGCAGCCGCCGAACGTCGTGGCCCCGGCGCAGTCGCCTGCGCATGGCATGGTGGTGGCGCAGGAGCGCATCGCGGCCGAGGTCGGCCAGCGCACTCTCGCGCTTGGCGGCAACGCGGTCGATGCCGCGGTCGCGACCGGATTTGCGATGGCCGTGACCTATCCCGTCGCCGGCAACATCGGCGGCGGCGGCTTCATGGTCATTCACCTCGCCAGGACCAGCGAGGACATTGCGATCGACTATCGCGAGACCGGGCCTGCGGCGATGACGCGCGACATCTTCCTCGGCGCCGACGGCAAGCCTGATATTGCCAAGTCGCGCGATTCGGCGCTGTCGATCGGCGTGCCCGGATCGGTCGCGGGCCTGGCGCTCGCGCTGGAGAAATACGGCTCCGGCAAATTCACGCTGGCCCAACTGTTGTCGCCGGCGATCGCGCTGGCGCGCGATGGCATTCCCGTCGCCGACGACGTGGCCTTCACCTTGCCGATGATGGCGCCGCGGCTGGCGAAATGGACATCATCGGCCGCGATCTTCATGCGTTCCGACGGCACGGTGCTGAAGGAAGGCGACCGGCTGATCCAGAGCGATCTGGCGGCCACGCTCACCGCAATCGCCGAGCAGGGACCGCGCGGATTCTACGAGGGGCCGGTTGCCGAGAAGCTCGCCAAGGCCATCCAGGGGGCCGGCGGCATCATGACGGCGGCGGATCTCAAATCCTATCAGCCGGTGCTGCGCACGCCGGTGCGCGGCACCTATCGCGGCCATGACATCGTCTCGATGCCGCTGCCGTCGTCCGGCGGCACGGTGCTGGTCGAAATCCTGAACATCCTCGAGGGCTTTCCGCTGGCGGAACTGAAGCAGGGCTCGCCGGCGTCGCTGCATCTGCTGATCGAGTCCATGAAGCGCGCCTATGCCGACCGCGCCCGTTATCTCGGCGACCCCGCCTTCGTCGACGCGCCGGTCAAGGGGATGCTGGCGAAGGACTATGCCGCGCGCCAGCGCGCCGGCATCGATCCCGCACGCGCCACCAGCGCCGGCGATGTTCTCAACATCAAGCCGCTGCGCGAGGGCAGCAACACCACGCATTTCTCGGTGGTCGACAATGACGGCAACGCGGTCAGCAACACCTACACGCTGAACTTCCCCTACGGCGTCGGCCTCGTCGCCGAGGGCACCGGCGTGCTGCTCAACAACGAGCTCGACGATTTCACCGCCGCTCCGGGCGCCTCCAACGCCTTCGGCCTGGTCGGCTTCGAGGCCAACCTGCCGGGTCCCGGAAAGCGACCGCTGTCGTCGATGTCGCCGACCATCGTGCTCAAGGATGGCAAGCCGGTGCTGGTCACGGGCTCGCCCGGCGGCAGCCGGATCATCTCGACGGTGCTGCAGGTGATCGTGAACGTGCTCGACTACCAGATGGACGTCCGCGACGCCGTCAGCGCCCCGCGTCTGCATCATCAATGGATGCCCGACGAGGTCAAAGTCGAGAAGGGTTTTGCCGACGGCGTTCTCGCTGACCTCCGTGCGCGGGGCCACAAGATCGAGGAACCGATGGGGCGGACCTCCGCCAACTCGATCCTGGTGACGCCGAACGGCCTGGTCGGCGCGCCCGATCCGCGCAGCAAGGGAGCGACCGCCGCAGGCCGTTGACCCCCGGCATAGCGTCATCCGGCGCGCCCGGTGGCCGTGGCGGATGTGGTTGCCACGGATGACGATTTGCCGCCGCCGCCCGGCCGTGTTCCACCATGTCCCTCCGTTGGCGCGGTGGCAAAGCCGGGTTAGAACGGACGGCGGAGCGCGGCGTGGCGCGCGCAAAGGGATTTCAGGCGTTCTGGTGAGCTTGCGACGTTTTTCGGTCGGTCTCCTGGTGTTCGCGGGCCTGCTGGTGGCGGGCTGGCTCACCTATCGGCCCGACCGGGCGCTGCGCGCCGCGACCACGGCGGTCGCCGAGATGATCTGCGCGAAGACCTTCGTCTCCGGACTCGATCCGCAAACCACCTTTGCCGAGACGATGGAGCGCCCCGGCCTGCGCCGCTTGCGCGCGGTGATGCGCTACCGGGTCGAGACCGACATGCGGATGGTGGAAGCATCGCTGCTCGGCCTCCATGGCAGCCGCGCATTGTTCCACGACGGGCTGGGCTGCGTGTCGCTGCAGGGCCAGAAGGCGCCTTACGTGCCGCATAGCGACGTGAGCACGCTGCGTGCGACGGAGACTCCGCCGGCGCTGCCGGACTTTGCGGAGACGAACCCGGTCGAGCCGACCGATCCGGCGCTGCAGGCCGCGCTCGATCACGCTTTCGAGGAACCGGCCGGTCCGCCGCTGCGACGGACCAAGGCCGTCGTCATCGTCAAGGACGGCCGGCTGATCGCCGAACGCTATGCATCGCCGATCGGCATCGATACGCCGCTGATCGGCTTCTCGATGACCAAGACGGTCACCAACGCGCTGCTCGGCATTCTCACGCGGCAAGGCAGGCTCAGTCTTTCGATGCCGGCGCCGGTCGCGGAATGGCGCGATCCGACAGATGGCCGGCATGAGATCACCATCGAGCAGCTGATGCGCATGACATCAGGGCTGGCGCTGGACGAGACCAATTCCGGGTTCGACCCGACCAGCCAGATGGAGATCCACCGCGACATGGCGGCGTTCGCGGTGCACGCACCGCTGATCGCGCCGCCGGGCCAGCGCTGGGCCTATTCGAGCGCGAGCACGCAGATCCTCGCCCGCATCATCCGCGATGCCGCCGGCGGTCCGGAGCAGACCATCGAGCTCGCCTGGCGGGAGCTGTTCAACCCGCTCGGCATGCGCCATGTGACGCTGCAGTTCGACGGCACCGGCACGATGCAGGGCCATGCCAACATGCTGGCGAGCGCGCGCGACTGGGCGCGGCTGGGGCAGCTTTATCTCGGCGATGGTGTCGTCGGCAACAGACGCATCCTGCCCGAGGGCTGGGTGGCGATGTCCGCGACCGCGACGCTGGACACCGACTATGGCGCCGGGCTGTGGACCAACCGCAGCCAGCACGTTCACGCGCAGGGACGCGCCAGGCAGGGCATCCCCGCGGACGCCTTCTTCGCCTTCGGCCTGCTCGGCCAGCGGCTCGTGATCATGCCGAGCCAGCGCATGGTGGTGGTCCGGCTCGGCGATGCCATCGATCCGGACGGCGACATCAAGGGCGTCGCCCGGCTGGTGCGCGAGGTGATCGCGGCGACCGAATCGCCGGCGACGGCCGCGAAGTAGCGCTCAGCGACCGATCTCGTAGGGGCCGCCCTTGTCCAGCGCGATCTTGTAGGCGGGACGTGCCTCGATGCGCGCGAGCCAGTCCATCGCGCGCGGATGGCCCTGCTCCAGTCCGCCGCGCGCGGCGGCGGCCTGCAGCGGGAAGCTCATCTGGATGTCGGCGGCGGTGAACTCGCTTCCGGCGAACCAGTCGCTCTTCTGCAGCTCGCTCTCCCAGAATGCCATGTGCTGCTTCAGCTGCGGATTGACCAGCGTGGTCAGCGCCTGGCTCGACACCTTGCGCACGATCGGCCGCAGCAGCGCCGGCGCCCGCTTCGGCATGATGTTGAACAGCAGCTTCAAGAGCAGCAGCGGCATCGCCGAGCCTTCGGCATAATGCAGCCAGTAGGAATAGCGCAGCCGCTCCGGCGTCTTCGGCGGCGGGATCAGCCGTCCATTGCCGTAGGTCTCGACCAGATATTCGACGATGGCGCCGGATTCGGCGACCGTGTTGCCGTTGTCGGTGATGACCGGCGACTTGCCGAGCGGATGGATGGCGCGCAGTTCCTTGGGCGCGCGCATGTCGGGCTGGCGCTCGTAGCGGATGATCTCATAGGGCACGCCGAGCTCTTCGAGCAGCCAGAGCACGCGTTGCGAGCGGGAATTGTTGAGGTGGTGAACGGTCAGCATGAAGTCCCCGAGAAGCCGGATCCGAGTGGGCGATGTTCCGTAGCAGGACAAAACCGGTTCGGCGAGGCACCGGAATAGGCTGCGGAGCCCCAATAATTCACCCGGGTAATATTGACAAAGATTTCATCCGGATCTTATTAAGGCCGCCTCATACGGGAAAAGCGGACATGGATACCTACACCGCCTTCGCCGGCCACGCCCGCATCGCCGCCGGGCCGCTGCCGAAGGTCGCACTGGCGCTGAAGCACGGGCCGATGACGACGGCACCCGTCGTGATCTTCAGCGACAGCACGGGACGGCCGATCGACATCGATCTGCGCGGCAGCGACAGGGAGATCCTGGCCAGGCTCGCCGGCAGCGCGCCAACGCCGGCAGAGCCAGCACCTAGCGAGCCGCGCGGCCGCGGCCGCCCCCGGCTCGGTGTCGTCGCGCGCGAGGTGACCTTGCTGCCGGAACATTGGGAATGGCTAGGCGCGCAGCCTGGCGGCGCCTCCGTCGCGCTGCGCAAGCTGGTCCACGAGGCCAGGCGCGCCAGCGGCGACAAGGACCGCGCCCGCGAGGCGCGCGATGCGGCCTATCACTTCATGTCGACGATGGGCGGCAATTTGCCGAATTTCGAGGAGGCGTCGCGGGCGCTGTTTGCGGACGATCTTCCCCGCGTCGCAGCTTTGATCGTGGACTGGCCCGCCGACATCCGCGACCATGCGATGGCGCTCGTGCGTCGCCACCGCGCGGACTGAGAACAGCCGATCCGACAAGCCGGCGAGAGCGGCCGATTTTGGCAGCCTCTCGTTCCACTCCAGACAACACGAACCGCTGCTTCAGTCCAAGAGCGGCCGACGGAGCATGCCGTGACAACTCCCCCTTCGCTCCGCAAGCCGTTCCTGGTGTTTCTCGCGCCGATGATGCTGAGCAACATCCTGCAGTCGCTGTTCGGCACCATCAACAATGTCTATCTCGGCCAGATGATCGGCGTCGACGCGCTCGCCGCGGTGTCGGTGTTCTTTCCGGCGATGTTCTTCTTCATCGCCTTCGTGATGGGGCTCGGCTCCGGGGCCAGCGTGCTGATCGGCCAGGCCTGGGGCGCCAAGGAGCCCGCGAAGGTGAAGGCGATCGCCGGCACGACCTTGACCATCACGCTGCTGATCGGCGGCCTGATCGCGATCGGTGGCCTCTATAGCCGCGAACTGCTGACTGCGCTCGCGACGCCCGCCAACATCCTCGATGCGGCCTCGGGCTATGCGCGCATCATGATGATCATGATGCCGCTGACCTTTGCCTACATCCTGTTGTCGTCGCAGATGCGCGCCGTCGGCGACACCGTGACGCCGCTCGCGGCTCTCGCCGCATCGACCTCGCTGGGGCTGGTGCTGACGCCGATCCTGATTCGCGGCTGGTTCGGCGCCCCCCGGCTCGGGGTCGCGAGCGCCGCCTGGGCGTCGACGATCTCGACCCTGATCACGCTCACCTTGCTCCACGTCTATTTGCGCCGACGCAAACATCCGCTGGCGATCGACGCGGCATTCCTCAGGGGCATGCGGCCCGACCCCAGACTGCTTCGCATCGTGCTCCGGCTCGGCATTCCCGCCGCGATCGGCATGATCGTGATGTCGCTGGCCGAAATGGTGCTGATCGGGCTGGTCAACGGCTTCGGCTCCGATGCCACGGCCGCCTATGGCGCGGTCAACCAGGTGCTCGGCTACGTGCAGTTTCCGGCGCTCTCGATTGCGATCTCGGTGTCGATCTTCGGCGCGCAGGCGATCGGCCGCGGCAGCCCTGAGCAGATCGGCCGCATCGTGCGCACCGGAATCGAGATGAACGTGGTGTTGACCGGCGGCCTGGTGGCGATCGGCTATCTGTTCTCGCGGGTGCTGATGGGCTTCTTCATCACCGACCCCGCCGTGATCGAGGTGGCGCAGCGCTCGCTGCACATCGTGCTGTGGAGCTCGGTGCTGTTCGGCATGTCCACCACCTTCTCGGCGGCGATGCGCGCCTCCGGCACGGTGTGGATGCCGCTGGCGATCTCGGCCCTTTGCATCGCCTTCATCGAGGTGCCCGCCGCCACTTGGCTCAGCCGCGCCATCGGCCTCGACGGCGTCTGGCTGGCCTATCCCATCACGTTCACGGCGATGATGCTGCTGCAGATGAGCTTCTATCTGCTGGTGTGGCGCAAGCGGACGGTGCAAAGAATGATTTAGCATTCTGCAATATGACGCTCATCATAAAATCCTGGACGCCGTCGGCGTCCTGGACCACATTACGCAAAACAGTCGGAGGAGACCGCCCATGAGCCGACCCGCGCCAGAGTTCATGTTCGATTTCGGCAGCCCCAACGCCTTTCTCAGCCATGAGGCGATCCCGGCCATCGTCAAGCGCATCGGCGTCCAGTTCTTCTATGTGCCGGTGCTGCTCGGCGGCATCTTCAAGGCCACCAACAACAAGTCGCCGGCCGAATCGCTCGCCGGCATCAAGAACAAGCGCGAGTTCCACGAGGTCGAGACCCAGCGCTTCCTCAAGCGCTATCACGTGCAGCCCTGGGTCTGGAACCCGCACTTCCCGGTGAATACCCTGAACCTGATGCGCGCCGCGGTCGCCGCCCAGCTCGAAGGCGTGTTCGAGGCGTATGTCGACGCGGCGTTCCACCACATGTGGCGCGAGCCGAAGAAGATGGACGATCCGGAGATCGCGGTGGCCGCGATCACCTCGTCGGGACTCGACGGCGCCAGGCTGTTCGCGCGCGCCCAGGAGCCCGAGGTGAAGGCCAAGCTCGTCGAGAACACGCAGCGCGCGGTCGAGCGCGGCGCGTTCGGCTCGCCCACCTTCTTCGTCGGCAACGAGATGTTCTTCGGCAAGGAGCAACTGCGCGACGTCGAGGACTACATCCTGGGCAGGTAACTCCGTCATTGCGAGCGAAGCGAAGCAATCCAGAGTCACGCGCGCAGTCCTGGATTGCTTCGTCGCTTCGCTCCTCGCAATGACGTCGGACATTGGACGGAGACCCCATGCAACAACGCAACGCCACCGTCGCCGTGATCGGCGCAGGCGACTATATCGGCGCCGAGATCGTCAAGAAATTCGCGGCCGAGGGCTTCACGGTGTTCGCAGGCCGCCGCAACGGCGACAAGCTCGCGCCGCTGGTGGCCGAGGTCGAAGCCGCCGGCGGTCGGATCGTGGCGCGCTCGCTCGATGCGCGCAAGGAAGACGAAACCACGGCCTTCCTCAACGAGGCCGACAAGCATGCGCCACTCGAGGTCGTGATCTTCAATGTCGGCGCCAACGTCAATTTCCCGATCCTGGAAACGACCGACCGCGTGTTCCGCAAGGTGTGGGAGATGGCGTGCTGGGCGGGCTTCGTCACCGGACGCGAGGCCGCCCGGCTGATGCTGCCGCGCGGCGGCGGCAAGATCTTCTTCACCGGCGCGACCGCCTCGCTGCGCGGCGGCTCCGGCTTCGCGGCCTTTGCATCCGCCAAATTCGGGCTGCGCGCGGTGGCGCAGTCGATGGCGCGCGAGCTGATGCCGCAGAACATCCACGTCGCCCATCTCATCATCGATTCCGGCGTCGACACCGCCTGGGTGCGGGAGCGCCGCGCCCAGCTCTGGGGTAAGGAGGCGCTGGACAATCCCGACCTCCTGATGCCGCCCGCCTCGGTCGCGTCGGCCTATTGGCAGCTCTACCTGCAGCCGAAGAGTGCCTGGACGTTCGAGATGGAGATCCGGCCGTTCGGCGAGAAGTGGTGAGGGGCGAATAGCGAATGGCGAGTAGCGGGGAGCAGATCCCGAATGGGGGCCATCCCTATTCGCTACTCGCTATTCGCCATTCGCTTCTGCATGATGCGCTCACGAACAGAGGGATCCACCCATGCGTATTCTCGTCGTCGGCGCCGGTGCCATCGGCGGCTATTTCGGCGGCCGGCTGCTGCAGTCCGGCGCCGATGTCACCTTCCTGGTCCGGCCGCGGCGCGCCGCAGAGCTCGCGTCTGCGGGTCTCGTGATCCGCAGCCCGGCCGGCGACGTGACCTTGCCAAGTCCGCCGACGGTGCAGGCGGACAGCCTGAAGCAGCATTTCGATGTCGTGCTGTTGAGCTGCAAGGCCTTCGACCTCGACGATGCGATCAGCTCGTTTGCACCCGCGGTCGGCCCTGATACCGCGATCATTCCGCTGCTCAACGGCATGAAGCATCTCGACGTGCTCGACGCCAAATTCGGCCGCTCGCGCGTGCTCGGCGGGCTCTGCGCGATCGCGGCGACCCTGAACGACAAGCGCGAGGTGGTGCAGTTGCAGCCGATGCAGTCGCTGAGCTTCGGCGAGCGCGACGGCGGATCGTCGGAGCGCGTTCGCGCCATCTTCGAGATCTTCCAGCGCGGCAATTTCAACGCCTCCGCCAGCGAGCACATCATGCAGGACATGTGGGAGAAGTGGGTGTTCCTCGCTTCGCTCGCGGCGTCGACCACCCTGATGCGCGCGCCCGTCGGCGTGATCCTGACCGCGCCCGGCGGCAAGGATTTCCTGCTCGGCATGCTCGACGAATGCAGTGCCACGGCCGCGGCCGCCGGCTATGCGCCGGCCGGCGCGTTCTTCCAGCGCGTCTCCGGCATGATCACGGCCGAGGGATCACCCATGACGGCGTCGATGTTCCGCGATCTCCGCGCCGGCCTGCCGGTCGAAGCAGATCATGTGATCGGCGATCTCGTCGCCCGCGCCGATGCCGCCAAGGTGCCGGTGCCGCGGCTGCGGATCGCGTACACACAGCTCAAGGTGTATGAGGCGCAGCGGGGGAAGTAGACAGAGTGAGGCGAGGTCCCGCCACACATTCCGCTGTCGTCCCGGCCTTGAGCCGGGACCCATACTCTGCAGCGGTCGTTATGCAGGCAACTGCCAGCGAAGTCCCTCGATAGATTCCGCGGTATGGGTCCCGGATCGGCGTCCGCCGCCGCGTTGCGTCGGCGGACTTGTCCGGGACGACACCTGTTGTAGAAGCTGACCGTGAACTACAAATGCGCCAGATAATGCGCGAGCGCCGTGATCTCCTCGGCGCTGAGCGGATAAGCGACATCCGTCATCGCGGCCTGGCTGCCGCCGACGCGCTGGCCGCTCTTGTAGTCGTGCAGCGCCTTGACGAGATATTCCTCGCGCTGGCCGGCAAGGCGCGCCACGCCCTTGGTGCCGGCATAGCTGTCGAGATGGCATGACGGACAGCGGCGGCCGGCTGCCGCCTGCGCGCCTTTGGCCGAAAGGTCCGGGTCTTCGTCCGGCGGCGCCTTGGCCGGCTCCAGCGAGGCGAAATAGGCGCCGAGATTGCGGATGTCCTCGTTGGTCAGCTGCTCGACGATCGGCTTCATCGCCTCGTTCTTGCGGGTGCCGGCGCGGAAGAACACCAGCTGCCACTGGATGAACTGATCCTGCTGGCCCGCGAGCGAGGGAATGTTCTCGGTCTGCGAGATGCCGTTCTCGCCGTGACAGCCAGCACAGACCTCCGCCTTCGCCTTGCCGGCTGCAATGTCGGCCGCCTGCGCTGGCATACTCAGCAGCGCAAGCGCGAGCGCACCGGCAACTCCGTAACGCATGTCTCGACCTCCAATGTCACCCGGCTCGGCACTGCAATGATCGCGTCTCGCGCGGTCCCCGGACCAACGCACGGGACAGAAAATAGTTGGGGCTGCGGCCGCCACGATGGCAGCGCGCAGCCCCGTTTGATCAGACGCTCACTTCTTCTCGTAGCTGATGCGATAGATGGCGCCAGCCCAATCGTCCGCCACCAGGATCGAACCATCCTTCGCCATCACGATATCGTCGGGACGGCCGAGATAGCCCTGGTCGCCTTCGAGGAAGCCCGAGGCGAACACCTCCTGCTTGGCATCCTTGCCGTCGGGACCGACGATCACGCGCATGATCCGCGCACCCTGGTACTTGTGACGGTTCCAGGAGCCGTGCTCGGCGATCAGGATGTTGTTCTTGTACTCGGCGGGGAACTGGTCGCCGGTATAGAACTTCATGCCGAGCGGCGCGACATGCGCCCCAAGGTTCAGCACCGGAGGCGTGAACTCCGAGCATTTGTGACCCATCGCGAATTTCGGATCCGGCATGTCGCCCTGGTGGCAATAGGGATAGCCGAAATGCTCGCCGATCTTCGAGATCATGTTGAGCTTGTCGCTCGGCAGATCGTCGCTGACCCAGTCGCGCGCATTCTCGGTGAACCAGTAGCGGCCGGTGCGCGGATCGACGTCGCCGCCGACGCTGTTGCGCACGCCGAGCGCATAGACCTCGGCATTGCCGGTGCGCGGATCGACACGGCGGATCTGCGACACGGAGGTCGGCGGAATGCCGATGTTGAAGGGCGGGCCGAACGGCAGATAGAACCAGCCCTCCTTGTCGACCGCGATGTATTTCCAGCCATGCGCGGCGTAGGACGGCATGTCGTCATAGACGACCTTGCCCTGGCCGAGATTGTCGACATTGGCTTCGGCGTTCTCATATTTGATCAGCTTGTCGACCGCGATCACGTAGAGATTGCCGTCCTGGAAGGCGAGGCCGGTCGGCATGTTCAGGCCCTTGAGGACCGTCTTGACCTCGCGCTTGCCGCCCTTGTCGCTGATCGCATAGACGTTGCCGAGACCGAACGAGCCGACGAACAGCGTGCCCTTGTCGCCCCAGGCCATCTGCCGCGCGGCGAGCACGCCCGAGGCCCAGACCTCCATCTTGAAGCCGTCCGGCAGCTTCACCTTCTTGACGAGGGCTGCGAGCTCGGCATCGGACGCGCCGGTCGGCGGACCGGACGGCGGCGCCAGGCCCTTCTGATCCTCGGTCTCGTCGCCAAGGAACCAGTCGTCCGGCGGATGCGTCCAGAACTCCTTGGTGCCGGATTCATATTTCTTCAGAGCCTTCTGCTGCGCGCCGGCCATGCTGGTGCCGGCGAGAAGACCAATCGTTGCAAGCGCAAGAATGCTTCGGTGAAAAGCCGATATCATCGCTTCACTCCCATGAGGCAGCTCGTCTGGCTGCGTCTACTTATCGGAACGTATTTTGAGACGTCCTTTGGCCGGCCATGTCAGTGGTCCGACGTGAAAATGGTAGCACATCCTGTGCAGGTGAGAAGCGGATTGCAGGCGCGTTTGCGCGTAGCTCACGACGCACCGCTGCACGCATCGCATGCCACGTGCTCATTGCATTCGCACGCTTTTGCGATGCATCGATCGGTATCGCCGCGACGATGAGACATGCCATGCGCTGTATTCATGCACGCCGATCGCCGGCGCGATTGCGCACACGCATCGGCCATCGCTAGACTGCGGCGAGCGGAGGCTGCAAGCATTCAGAACCTCCAAAACTCGTGCCGCGCAGGATGCCTGATGCCTCAACCGTCCGTCTCCGAATCACCGCGCGCCGGCGCGGGCGTTCTCGAGCTGCTGCGTCGTTTCGCCGCCGACCCGGCCGCTGCGGCTACTTATGGTGAAGATTGTCTGCGCCGAACGCAGGCAATCGAGCCGCAGCTCAAGGCGTTCGAATATCTGCCGCGCGATGTCACCGCGAAAGCCGGTCCGCTCAGCGGAATTCCCGTCGCCATCAAGGACATCATCGCCACCTCGGACATGCCGACCACCAACGGCTCGGCGATCTATCGCGATCATGTTCCGGATGCCGATGCCTGGGTGGTGGAACGGCTGCGCCAGCTCGGTGCGACCATCTTCGGCAAGACGGTGTCGACCGAATTCGCCTGGCGTCATCCCGGGCCGACCGTCAATCCGTGGAATCCGGCGCACACGCCGGGCGGCTCGTCATCGGGCTCGGCCGCGGCCGTAGCGGCGGGGCTGGTGCCGCTGGCGCTGGGCACGCAGACGCTCGGCTCGGTGATCCGCCCCGCGGCCTTCAATGGGGTCGTCGGCTTCAAGCCGAGTTTCGGCGCGATCCCGCGCGTCGGCGTGCATCCGCTCAGCCCGTCGCTCGATCACATCGGCTTCTTCGCACGCCGCGTCGACGATGCGGCCTTTGCCCTGTCGTTGCTGGCCGGCACCAGCGCGGACGATGTCCATGGCCGGCCCCTGCCGGCGTTCGCCGTCGACGTCGCGCACGGCCTCACGCCGCTCGCCAGGCCACGGCTCGCGGTCGCGCGCTTCGCCAAATGGGAGCGCGTCGAGACGGAGCAGAAGGCGGTGTTCGAGAAGGTCATCGCGACGCTGCGCAGCGCCGGCGCCGTGGTCGAGGACATCGCGCTCGGGGAACTCGACGCGGTGAATGGGGATGCGGTCACCACGATCATGCTGAGCGAGGCGACGACGATCTTCTCGGATCTGATCGCGCGCTATCCCGACCGCGTCAGCGACGTCATGAAAGCGCATGTCGAGAGCGGACGGCGCAAGACCGCGATGGAGTATCTGGCCGCCAAGGCCGCACAGGCGGCACGGCAGAGATCGTTCGCCGCCGAGATCGACGGCTTCGATGCCGTGCTCACACTGCCCGCGTTCGGCGAAGCCCCGCGCGGCCTCGACTGGACGGGTGACGCGGAATATTGCGCGCCATGGACTTTTCTCGGCGCGCCCGCCGTCGCGCTGCCCGCAGGTTTCGGCAAGAATGGCCTCCCGCTCGGCGTGCAGATCACCGGCCCCTATCGCAACGACCTCCACCTCCTGCGCGTCGCGAAATGGGCGGAGGCGACATTGGCCTTCGATCCCGGCGTGCCGCTGCTGGCGCGCGCGTAGCGCCCGAGAAGCTCGAACCGGACACCGCCATAGACCGCAACCGCCCTTTGCGCCAAAGCCCAGTAGCGGGTTTCCAGCCGGCGCTGTAAAATCGTCGCATGACCGTCACAGATATCGCGAGCAGAACCTATAATCACGGCTGGCGCCTCGATCCGATCGTGCGCAGCCTGCTCGATACCGATTTTTACAAGCTGCTGATGCTGCAGATGATTCGGGAGTTCTACCCGGATCAGAAGGTAACCTTCTCGGTCATCAACCGCACCCGGCGCGTGCGGCTCGGCGACGTCATCGACGAGGGCGAGCTGCGGGCGCAGCTCGATCATGCCCGCACCATCCGCTTCGCCAAGAAGGAGCTGATCTGGCTGGCCGGCAACACCTTCTACGGCAAGACCCACATGTTCTCGCCAGAGTTCATCGCCTGGCTCGCCAGTTTTCGCCTGCCCGAATACGAGCTCCACAAGGCCGACGGCCAGTACGAGTTGCATTTTCACGGGCCCTGGACCCACACCACGATGTGGGAGATTCCGGCGCTCGCCATCGTCAACGAGCTGCGCTCGCGCCAGGCCATGAAGGGGCAGGGCCGGTTCGCTCTCGACGTGCTGTTCGCCCGCGCCAAGGCCAAGCTGTGGGCCAAGGTCGAGCGGCTGCGCAAGCTGGATGGCTTGCGGCTGTCCGACTTCGGCACGCGGCGACGCCACGGCTTCCTGTGGCAGCGCTGGTGCGTCGAAGCCGTCAAGGAGGGCCTGGGGTCATCCTTCACCGGCACGTCGAACGTGCTGCTGGCGATGGACAATGATCTCGAGGCCATCGGCACCAACGCCCATGAGCTGCCGATGGTCGCGGCTGCGCTCGCCAAGGATGACGACGAGCTGCGCTTCGCGCCCTATCGCATTCTCGACCAGTGGCGGCAGACCTATGCCGGCAACCTCCTGATCGCCCTGCCCGATGCGTTCGGCACCAAGGCCTTCCTGCGCGACGCGCCGGACTGGGTCGCCGACTGGACCGGCTTCCGCCCCGACAGCGCCCCGCCGATCGAAGCCGGCGAGGAGATCATCGCCTGGTGGAAATCCAAGGGGCGCGATCCCAAGCAGAAGCTGCTGGTGTTCTCCGACGCCATGGACGTCGAATCGATCGAGCAGATCCACCACCGCTTCTCCGACCGGGTGCGGCTGTCGTTCGGCTGGGGGACCAACCTCACCAACGATTTCGTCGGCTGCACGCCCGACGGCTCGGTCGATCTCGACCCGATCTCGCTGGTCTGCAAGGTGACGGCGGTCGACGGCCGTCCCGCGGTGAAGCTGTCCGACAACCCGGAGAAGGCGACCGGCGACCCCGCCGAGATCGCCCGCTACTTGCGCGTGTTCGGCGATGCCGGCCGGGTGCGGACGCCCGTGATCGTGTGAATCACGACGCACAATCCCTGTGCGTCGTCACCGATTCTTGTTCCGGTTTTGTTCGACCTGCGGTAAAATCAGGGCGCGAGCACGCAAATCGGATAACAGGAGATCGGTGGCATGCGTCGGGTGATCGGCCAAGTCAGACAATTGTTGTCGGCCGCCTTGTTGTCGGGACCGCTGTTGTCGGGCCCCCTCGTTTTCATCATCGCCATGCTCCTCGCCGCGGGACCTGCCGCGGCCGACAAGCGCGTCGCCCTGGTGATCGGCAACTCGATCCATGAACGCGCCCCGCTGCTGGACGAGCCGGCAGCCGACGCGCGCCTGCTTGCCGACAGGCTCGCGCAGCTCGGCTTCACCCTGAGCGGCGGCGCTGCACAGATCGACCTCGACAAGAAGGGCTTTGACCGCGCGCTCGCCGAGTTCAAGGGCCGGATCGCCGATGCCGACCTGGCGCTGATCTACTACGCGGGCTACGGGCTGAACCTGAACGGCACCAACTACCTCGTTCCGGTCGACGCCGCGCCGACCGGCGCCGCCGACCTCGGGAGCGAGCTCCGCGACTTAAACGCGATCCTGCGCGAGCTTGACGGCCCGAGTGGTCGGCAGAACGTCATCATTCTCGATGCATTCCGCTCCAACCCGTTCGCAACGCGCGGAATCGCCGGCCTGGCCGCGGGCCTGGTTCCGGCCAGCCTGCCCGCCCGCACCGTGATGTCCTTTGCTGCGCAGACCGGCACGACCGGACAGCGCGGCCCGAACGGTCATGGCCTGTTCACTTTCTCACTTGCAGAGGTGCTGCAGCAACCCGGCCAGCGCCTGATCGAGATCTTCAACCAGACCAACACGGCGGTGCAGCGCGCCACCAGCGGAGCGCAGCAGCCTGTCGTGATGTTCACGCTGCTGGACGGCGGCGCTCAGCTGAGCCCCACCGCCTCGCAGCCGGCAGGCCCCGTCACCAGCCAGCGTCCAGCTGCTCCCCAGCCCCCGACGCGCGCCACGTCACCCCTCGCGCCGGATGCGCGCACCCCCGGGCTCGCCGTGCTCTATGATGAAGACCTCTCGGACCCCAAGGGGAAGCGCTACTCCGGTTCGGTGATCTGGCGAGCCGAGACCTTCAAGAGTGCGCAAACGGGACGCACCATGACGGCGATCCGCGCCGACATCGACATTCCCGAGCGCAGGCTGAAAGCGAGCCTGCAGCTGCGGCCCAACGACGATCCCACCCTGCCGGCCAGTCACGTCGCCGAGCTCTCGTTCCAGCCGGCCCCCGAATTCGCCGGCGGCGGCGTCAGCAACGTGCCTGGAATCCTGATGAAGACGAATGAGCAGGCGCGCGGCACGCCACTGGCCGGACTCGCGGTCAAGGTGACCGAGGGCTCGTTCCTTGTCGGCTTCTCCAATGTCGATGCGGACCGCGCACGCAATGAAGAACTCCTCGCCGCTCGCGAGTGGCTCGACATTCCGATTGTCTATGCGAATCAGCGCCGCGGCATCCTGGCCATCGGCAAAGGTCCAAGCGGGGATCGCGTGTTTGCCGATGCGTTCGCCGCCTGGGGCAGATTCCAGCCCTCCCGCTGAGCGGAAGGTCACATCATCGATCGGTCAGGTGATGAGTCACGTTGCAGAAAATTTGGAGCGGGCGAAGGGGTTCGAACCCTCGACCCCGACCTTGGCAAGGTCGTGCTCTACCACTGAGCTACACCCGCATCCGTGACGCCTGGGCAGCGTGGCCGCCAGCGACGGGCAGACCTATGCCAAATGCCGCGGACGAATGCAACAGGTCTGCGACAGGTTTCGTACGTCAGGGCCATTCAATTTTGGGTGTCGGAGGGGCTTAATCCGGGTCGAATCGGCCATTTGGCGGACCCTCGCCGGGCCGGATTGAAATTTCCCTGGCGACCGCCACTTAAAGCGGTGGAAACCGTGTATTGAGGCGCGGCGGCGGCCGGTTCTCGGCGCGCTGTCCATCCCAGATTTTTCGGACGAGGACCTCGTGACCATTGTTGAGCAGGGCGGCGGAGCGACGCCGCAGGTGCCGGATCTGATCAAGGACACCACGACCCAGAGCTTCGTGAAGGACGTCATCGAGGAATCGAAGCGCCAGCCGGTCCTCATCGACTTCTGGGCGCCGTGGTGCGGACCGTGCAAGCAGCTGACCCCGATTCTGGAGAAGGCGGTCAAGGCCGCCAAGGGGAAGGTCAAGCTGGTCAAGATGAACATCGACGAGCATCCGGCGATTCCGGGCCAGATGGGCATCCAGTCGATTCCCGCCGTGATCGCCTTCGTCGGCGGTCGGCCGGCAGACGGCTTCATGGGCGCAGTCCCGGAGAGCCAGGTCGCGGCCTTCATCGAGAAGGTCACGAAGGGCGTTCCCGGCATCGGTGAGCCCGACATCGCCGAGATCCTGAAAGAGGCCGAGGCCGTGCTGGCGGAAGGCGATCCCGCGGGCGCCGCGCAGATCTACGCCGAGGTGCTGTCGGTCGACGCCGCCAACATCCCCGCACTCGCCGGCCTCGCCAAGTGCTACGTCGAAACCGGCGCGGTCGAGCAGGCCAAGGAGACGCTGGCGCAGGTGCCGGAGGCCAAGCGCAACGATTCCGCGGTCTCAGCCGTCCAGGCCGCGATCGATCTGGCCGAGCAGGCGCAGTCGCTCGGGCCGATCGGCGAGCTCGAACAGCAGGTCGCCGCCAATCCACTCGACCATCAGGCGCGTTTCGATCTGGCCATCGCACTGAACGCAGCGGGCAAGCGGTCGGAAGCCACCGACCACCTGCTCCAGATCGTGAAGCGCGACCGCAAATGGAACGAGGACGGGGCGCGCAAGCAGCTCGTGCAGTTCTTCGAGGCCTGGGGCGGTGCCGACGAGGCCACCGTCGAGGGCCGCAAACGGCTGTCGACGATCCTGTTTTCGTAACGGGGGCGCGGGGCTTCAGACACCAGTCTTAGCGGACACGAGGTATCGCATGCCGATCAATGCCGAATATCGCGGTCCTGCCGATCTGCCGGAGGTCATACCGGTGTTTCCGCTCGCCGGCGCCCTGCTGCTGCCGCGCGGCCAAATGCCGCTGAACATCTTCGAGCCGCGCTACCTCGCGATGGTCGACGACGCGTTCCGCGACGGCCATCGGCTGATCGGCATGATCCAGCCTGACGTCACGCATTCCGCCAGCGAGGAGCGCCCGGTGCTGTTCAAGGTCGGCTGCGTCGGCCGTATCACGCAGCTCGCCGAATCCGGAGACGGCCGCTACATCCTCGAGCTGACCGGCGTCTCGCGTTTCAGGGTGGTCGAGGAAATGACGGTGCTGACGGTTTATCGCCAGTGCAAGGTCGACTATTTCCCCTTCATCGACGACTTCACCGCCCGCAAGGGAGAGAGTGCCGTGGACCGCGACGCGCTGCTTGCGGTGCTGACCGATTTCCTCAAGGCCAACAACCTGAAGGTCGACTGGGCAGGGATCGAGGCCGCGCCGAACGAGGCGCTGGTCAACGCGCTCGCGATGATGTCGCCCTACGGTCCCGCGGAAAAGCAGGCGATGCTCGAGGCACCGGACCTGAAGACCCGCGCCGAGATCCTGGTTGCGGTCACCGAGATGGATCTCGCCAAGAAGCGGACCTCGGGCGATCCGCCGCTGCAATAGTTACTCCGCGGCGACCGCCCGCGGCGGTGCCGACGTCGTGGTCAGACGCATCAAGGCGATCGTCGCCACGATGACCCCGACATAGACCGCGAGCTGCATGCCGGTCGGCTGATCCGTATAGCCGATCAACGCCTTCAAGGTCCGTCCAGCAAGACCTTTCTCCGGCAGAACCGCACTCGAATCCCACATCACCTGATCGAACCAGGTCAGCCAGTTGGCGCGGGCGAGGAAGAACACCGCCTGCGCGGCCATTCCTGCCGACAGCAAGGTGATCAGAACGGTCGTGGTCCTGAACAGCGCGCGTGGCGGAATCCGCATCAGGCCGAGATAGGTCGCAAGGCAGACGGCGACCCCGAGCAGCAATCCGAGCACGCCGCCGCCGAGCAGCGCGCGGCCGCCGCCTTCATCCGAGGCCGCGACGCCATAGAGGAACAGCGCCACCTCGCTGCCCTCACGCAGCACCGCGATCGCGATCACCGTTGCCAGCGCCACCAGCGGCTTGGCGCCTTCGGCGACCGCCTGGCCCATCGTCCGCAGCTCATTGGCCATCTCGCGGCCGTGCCGGGCCATCCAGACATTGTGCCACGTCAACATGATCACGGCGGTCGACAGGATGGCTGCATTGAACACTTCCTGCCCCATGCCTTCGAACAGCTGCGTCAGCGTTCCCGCGAACGCCGCGACGACGCACGCGCCGGCGAGGCCGGCAAACAGGCCTGCGCCGATCCAGCGCAGGCGGTGCGGGACCGCGCTGGTGACGGCCAACACGATGCCGACGATCAGGCCGGCTTCGAACACTTCGCGGAAGACGATGATGAGCGCGGCGAGCATGGGACTGGACCTATTGAACGTTGACGAAGCCGCGGGCCTTTTCGTTGAAGTCGTTGTAGAACTCGTAACGACCCGACTTCATGGCCCGGACATTGAGGACGGCCTCGCTGTTGGCCGCGATGACCTTCTCGATCTTCAGCGTCTCGCTCTCGAACTCGATCGCCTTGCTCTCCATGTTCTTGACGCGGATGGTCAGCGGCGCATCCGCGGGAACGGTGGGCTCCTTCGGATCGAATTGCCCGTTGGCATAAGTGAGGCAGATCTCGTTCGGCCCCCCAGCCTGCACCTGCGTCGCGATCAGCAGCATGCCAAGGCTGCCGCCCGCAACGATCATCTTCCGCACCAATTCGACCAACATCGATCAGTCCTCTCGTATTCAGACAAGCAAATCGGAGACTGGTAGACGACCGACTGGATCGAGATCGACGACGCCATACCCGTTCGCGACGACGAACAGCTAAGCGGCCCGCCGCCGGGTCTGCAAAGAGACTCCTTCTAAGTTGGAACCATTCTTTGCGAATGTGTCGCGGCAGTGGCGAGCGGTTGGCTGCCGGCAGCCCTTGGGCATCGTTTCGTTGCGAAGTTCGTCGGCTCGCCATCTCGCCGCCGCGGATTGCGGACTGTGACCGAGACTCGGCCGTTTGATTGCCGGCTGGAAGCCAACACGCGACGAAACCTTGGCGCGCGCTCCCGGCGGGACTCGTCCCAGCCGAACCCGCAGCGTGGTCAATAGCCAGCAGCAGCGAGGGCGACGACGCCGGCAAGCATGATCCAGCCGAAATGGCGGGCACGAGTGGCGACTGCGTTTGCCATGGCGGCGGAGGCGAAGACGACGACCGCCGTGATCACCGTCCAGTGCCGCGCCGGCTCGGATCCCATCCAGGGCGCGGCGATCAGCAGGGCACCGAAGCCGATCCACGCGACGGTCCCGGCCTGCCAGACCAGACGAAGCAGCGTTCGCAGTCGCTCCGGCGAGATGGTGGCACGTGCAAACACGACGGTCTCGCCGAGCATCCCATGGATCAGCGCGACCGCGATCGACACCAGGCCGGCGGCCTGCAGCAAGACGTCACGCATCGCATCCTCCATACAGTTATGTATGGAATATGCGCCCGACGCTGGCGCCCGTCAATACAGTTGTGTATGGAAAGGCATGGTGGCGACATGAGCGAGCAGCTTTCGGCCAAGGACTGGCTGGACCAGGGTCTCAAGGTGCTGGCCGGCCAGGGCTTCACCGCGCTGAAGGCGGAGCCGATGGCCAGGGCCATGGGCGTGTCGCGGGGCAGCTTCTACTGGCACTTTGCCGACGTCGGCGCGTTTCATGCCGAGCTTCTGAAGCACTGGCGCGAGATTGCGGCCGAGCAGATCATCACCCGCGTCGAGGCGAGCGCAGGCGCCGAGCCGGCGATCGCCGTGCTGCTGCGCCGCAGCTTCACGGTCAGGGCCGCCCTGGAGCGGGCCGTTCGCAGCTGGGCCGCAACCGATGCCGCCGCGCAGCAGGCGGTCCAGGCGATCGACAAGCGGCGGCTCGGCTATGTCCAGAGCCTGCTCGCAGCCGAGGGGCTGGCGCCGGAGATCGCGCAGGCCCGTGCCCAGGTGCTGTACTGGGCGTTTCTCGGCTACGCATTGTCGGGCCGACCGCTGCCGGCCGGCCAGCAGGACGCCGTGCTCGGCGAGCTGATCCGGATCGCGCTGCTCAAGCCTTGAATGAGGACAGCGCCGCCGGCGATGTGGTAGAGAGGCGCCCGCCGGAGACCATGCCATGAACGCCCCGCTCGAACGCCCTGCCAATTCCGTCGATCCCAAGCTGCTCGAAATCCTGGTGTGCCCGATGACCAAGGGCTCGCTGGAATATGACGCCGCCAGGCAGGAGCTGGTCTCGCGCTCGGCCAAGCTGGCTTATCCGATCCGCGACGGCATTCCGATCATGCTGCCCGAGGAAGCGCGGAAGATCGACTGAGCGATGCGGGCCGTCGTCATCTGCTGCACGCTCGCGCTGGCCCTGCTCCCGCGGCTGGCCTCGGCCGAGGAGAGCGCCCTCCGCGTCGGCGCGATCGACGCCATCCTGACGACGCCGCCGGGCATCGAGCGGCCGCCGGTCGCGCTCCTCATCGCCGGGTCGGGGTCGACGGACCGGGACGGCAATGGGCCGCAGCTCAAGCCGGCGACCCTGAAGAAGCTCGCCGAGCAGCTCGCCGCCCGCGGCATCGCCAGCCTGCGCTATGACAAGCGAGGCGCGCGCGGCTGGAAGGCGGAGTTCGGCCGCCCCGAGGACTTCCGCTTCAAGGACTATGTCGACGACGCCGCATCCCTCGTCGACTCCCTGCGCGGCAAGTTCGCCCGCATCGTCCTGGTCGGCCACAGCGAGGGCGGCCTCGTCGCCATCCTCACCGCCCGCCGCACCCCGGTCGACCGCCTCGTCCTGCTCGCGGCGTCGGCGCGGCGGCAGGGCGACCTGCTCAAGACGCAGCTCGAGAAGAAGCTGCCGGCGGCCGCGATGGGGCCGGTCGCCAAGGCGATCGATGCCATCATGGCCGGGCAGGTGGTCGACCCGCCGCCGCCCGAGTTGCCGATCGCGCCGATCATGCAGCCCGGCATCGGCTCCGCCTTCGCCGAAGATCCGATCGATCCGCTGAAGCAGATCGTCATTCCGATCCTTCTCGTCGGCGGCGCCAAGGACTCGCAGATCGCCCGCCTCGACATGGTCGCGCTCGCCGCCGCAGCTCCAGCCGCCAAGTCGCTGTGGCTGCCGGAGATGAACCACGTGCTGGTCGACGTCGCCAATGAGGACGAGAACCTGTCGTCCTACAACGACCCCGACCGGCCGCTCGATCCGGACATGGTCGACGCCGTCGCCGGCTTCATCGCGGCCGCCGGCCCGCGCTGAACTCTCTGTTTGAGCTACAGCGCCTCGCCCTTGAGCAGCCGCGGCATCTCGCCTGTGAGGCCCGCGGCCTGCTTGATGAACAGCTCCTTCAAGGGCGGCGCGCGATCGACGAGGCCGAGGCCGATGTCGCGCACGGTCCGCAGCAGGGGCGACTTGTTCGAGAACAGGAAATTCAGCGAGTTGGTGGCAACGCCCATCGCCATCGTGTCGAACCGCCGCCAGCGCTGATAGCTCTCGAGCACGTCGACCTGGCCCGGATCGATTCCCATCCGGGCCGCGTCGACCACCACCTGGGCCAGCGCCGCGACATCCTTCAGCCCCATGTTGAGTCCCTGCCCCGCAATCGGATGGATCACATGCGCGGCGTCGCCGACCAGCGCCAGCCGCGGCGCGATGAACGAGCGCGCGACGAAATAGGACAGCGGAAACGCCCTGGGCTGGTCGAGCACTTTCAGCTCGCCGAGATGCAGGCCGGCGCGCGTCTCCAGCTCGGCGAGGAATTCGTCCGGACTGAGCGCCACCAGCCGCTGCGCTTCCTTGCGCCGCTCGGTCCACACCAGCGACGACCGCTTGCCGGTCAGCGGCAGGATCGCGAACGGACCGGGGGGCAGGAAATGCTCCTCGGCGCGGCCGCCATGGTCGCGCTCGTGACCGACGGTCACCACGATGCCGGACTGGTCGTAATCCCAGCCATGGGTCTGGATGCCGGCCCGCTCGCGCAGCTTCGAGCGCGCCCCATCGGCCGCGACCAGCAGGCTCGCTTCGCATTGGCTGCCATCGCCGAGCGTCACCACGACGCTGTCGCCGCGCGTCGCAAAGCCGGTCACCGCGGTCGCCTTGAGCTCGACGCCGGCGGCCTCGGCATGCCGCACCAGCGCGTCGATCAGCAGCCGGTTCTCGACCATGTGCGCGAACGGCTCACCCGCCTCGACCTGGCCGGCGAATGTCAGAAAGGTCGGCCGCGTCGCATCCTCGATCTTGGAATCGGTGATGACCATGTCGAGGATCGGCTGCGCCTCCGGCGCGACGTCGGTCCAGACGCCGATCGTGTCGAACAGCTTGCGGCAGGCGGCGACGATGGCGCTCGCACGGGGATCACGGCTCGGCCGATTGGCCAGCGCCGGATCGGCCACGATCACCGGGACGTCGGGACCGAGCCCTTGCCGCAGCGCCAGGGCCAGCGCCAGGCCGGCGAAGGCCCCGCCACAAATGACAATGCTTCGCTGTGTCGTCATGCCACTCTGCTCACGGTTACTCTTGCGGGTCGAGTATAGCTGGGCGAAACAGGAGCGTGAAACAAGGTCTGCCCTCCAAGACCGTCATTTCCGGATGCCTGATCCGGCCGGAACGGGACCGGAGCGGACTTCCGAGCCAGCGAAAGCACGACGCCATGTCCAAGGGACTGATCGACCTGATCTCGATCCTCGACCTCGAGCCCATCGAGGTGAACCTGTTCCGCGGCAACAGCCCGAAGACCAGCTGGCAGCGCGTGTTCGGCGGCCAGGTGATCGGCCAGGCTATGATGGCGGCCTGCCGCACCGTCGAGGGCCGGCGGCCGCACTCGCTGCATTGCTATTTCATCCTGCCCGGCGATCCGCAGGTGCCGATCATCTACCAGGTCGAGCGTCTGCGCGACGGCAAGAGCTATGCGACCCGGCGCGTCACCGCGATCCAGCACGGCAACGCGATCTTCTCCATCATGGTATCGTTCCACAGCGACGAGGAGAGCGCGTTCAACCATCAGGACAAGATGCCTGACGTGCCGCCGCCGGAGAAGCTGACCGCGGAGGAGATCTCCAAGCAGCCGATGTTTCAGGAGGTCTTCCAGCGGATGCCGGATTTCATCCGCCGCTATTACGAATCCGACCGGCCGATCGAGCTGCGCCCGGTCGAGCTCAGCCGCTATTTCGGCCAGAAGATCGATGACGGGCGCATTCACGTCTGGATCAGGACGGCGGCGAAGCTGCCGGACGATCCGGCGCTGCATTTGTGCGCATTAGCCTACGCGTCGGATTTCTCGCTGCTCGATGCGGTCATGGCCCGCTACGGCCGCACGCTGTTCGACAAGCGCATGATGCCGGCCTCGCTCGACCACGCGATGTGGTTTCACCGGCCGTTCCGCGCCGATGAATGGCTGCTTTATGCGCAGGATTCGCCGAGCGCGCAGGGCGGCCGCGGGCTGACCCGCGGCTCGATCTTCAAGCCCGACGGCACGCTGGTCGCCTCGGTCGCCCAGGAGGGCTCGATCCGCGAGCGCCGGGCGTAGCCGCGTCAGACCGGCTGCGATCCGCGCGGCACCAGCGCGAATTGCGAGACGTACCAGGCGCTGTACCAGCGCAGCAGCCACGGGATCGGAATGATCACCGAGCAGCCGAGCACGAACACAAGGGTGCGCCACAGCACCTGCAGGCCGGTGCCGTTGAACACCACTTCGCGCCGCGTGCCCTGGATGTTGCGGCAGATCCAGCGCATCCAGGCGGTCGCCACCCAGGCCCAGCCGATGATGGTGACGCCCGACACGATCAGCAGCAGGTACCAGCCGAAATAGACGATGGGGCTGCCTTCGAAACGGATCGGCAGCGGCTCGCCATTGGATGCGATCCGGCTCATCACCCAGCGCATGATCATCCAGCCCAGGAAAGCCTGAGCAATGATGGCGGCGAGCTTGATGATCGCCTGGTCGCTCATGCCGACATAGGTCAGCACGCCCATGCCGACGAAGACGTACCAGATGTCCAGCGGCTGGCCGATGAAGCTGAGGTTGGGCCGGCCGGGCACCCTGATCCGCTCGATCACGTAGCGGTAGAGATAGACAGCGGTCCACGGCGCGATCACGATCAGGAACTGGCCGAGGACATAAAGCAGAGTCCAGCCGAGATAGGACCAGGTGTCGAGCTTGGCCGAGAGCGGTCCGGTAGCGGCCGAGCCGCCGCCGTCGAACGCGGGCGGGCCGCCGGGGGAGATGCTCGGCACGCCGGACATCAGCCCAGGAATGCGTCCGGCCTTCTCCCAGCCGGCCATGCCGTCGCTCCACAGCAGCGTCTCCGCGGAGACCACGCCCCTGGCAATCAGGTCGCGCAGATCGTCTTCCGACACGGGCCCCTGTTGCTGACCTTGGGCTGCGTAATACCAGGAACGAATCGACATGGGATGTCCTTGAATGAAGGAGGCAGGAAAACGTCTTCCATCTGTCGGGCGATGTCGCGTTGCGTTCAGTGATATCGGTCACTCCGTGACGTTTTCGCTTAACGCTGCGCTGATTTTGTGCCATTTGCCTATGAACAGGCCAAAACGGCCGCCCGCTGCCTGCCTCTCAAACAGGCTGCCCGATCCGAGGAAACCAAGGCGCCCCCATGAAGCTCGTCGTCGCGATTATCAAACCCTTCAAGCTCGACGAGGTGCGCCAGGCCCTCACCGCGATTGGCGTCCACGGCATGACCGTGACCGAGGTCAAGGGCTACGGCCGCCAGAAGGGCCACACCGAGATCTATCGGGGCGCGGAATACATCGTGAACTTCCTGCCCAAGCTGCGCATCGAGATCGCGGTCAATTCCGACATCGCCGACAAGGCGGTCGAGGTGATCACGACCAACGCCCGCACCGGCCAGATCGGCGACGGCAAGATCTTCGTGACGCCGATCGATCACGCCCGCCGCATCCGCACCGGCGAGACCGACAGCGACGCGCTGTAGACAAGAGCGATCGCCGGACGTCCGCCGCAACGGCGCGGCCGGACCAAAATTCCTGATCTGAACTGACATGCCGGGGGGACTGTCATGGGGACCTGCGCGTCTCGTTGCCTGCGCACGTCTGCAGCTTTGGCTGCAGCGGGCGTCATTGCCTTCATCACACCAGCAGCAGCCGCAGCACCGTCCACGATCGAACCGGCCGACACCGCCTGGATGATCGTCGCGACCGCGCTGGTGCTGATGATGACCATCCCGGGCCTGGCGCTGTTCTACTCGGGCATGGTGCGCAAGAAGAACGTGCTGGCGACGATGGCGCAGAGCCTCGCCGCCGTCATGCTGATCTCGATCCTGTGGGTCGCGTTCGGCTATTCGCTGGCCTTCGTCGGCGACGGCAGCTGGATCGGCACGCTCGATCGCGCCTTCCTGGCCGGGATGGGCATGGACAGCGTGCACCCCGGCGCCAAGACCATCCCCGAAGCGCTGTTCATGCTGTACCAGATGACGTTCGCGATCATCACGGTGGCGCTGGTGGCGGGCTCGGTGGCCGACCGGATGCGGTTCTCGGCCTATCTCGTGTTCAGCGTCGCATGGTTCGTCTTCGTCTATGTGCCGCTGGCGCATTGGATCTGGGGCGGCGGCTTCCTCGCCCAGGCCGGCGTGGTCGACTTCGCCGGCGGTCTCGTGGTGCATCTCTCCGCCGGCACCGGCGGGCTGGTCGCGGCGCTGGTGATGGGACGCCGCCAGGGCTATGGCAGCGAGAACCTCTCCCCCTTCGACCTGTCGCTCGCCGTGGTCGGCACCGGCCTGCTCTGGGTCGGCTGGTTCGGCTTCAATGGCGGCTCGGCGCTGGGTGCCAACGCCCATGCCGTGATGGCGATCCTGACCACCCATCTTGCAGCCTGCGCCGGCGCGATCACCTGGGGCGCGCTGGAATGGTCGACGCGCCGCAAGCCGTCGGTGCTCGGCATGATCTCCGGCGCGGTCGCCGGCCTCGGCACCATCACGCCGGCCTCGGGCTTCGTCGCGCCCTGGCACGGCCTCGTGATCGGGGCGCTGGCCGGCATCATCTGCTACTGGGCCTGCACCTCGCTGAAGCACCGCTTCAATTACGACGACTCGCTCGACGTGTTCGGCGTCCACGGCATCGGCGGCCTCACCGGCACGATCCTGGCCGGGGTCTTCGCCACCGCGGCGATCGGCCGCACCGCCGGGCTGATCGAGGGCAACCCGAAGCAGCTCGCGGCCCAGCTCTACGGGGTCGCCGTCACCCTGGTCTGGTCCGGCGGCGTAACCTGGGCCCTTCTGAAGCTCGTCAGCGCCTTCGTGCCGCTGCGGGTCTCCCGCGAGCACGAGCTGGAGGGGCTCGACATCTCCCAGCACGGCGAGGCGCTGCAATAGCTGCGGTATTTGACGCCAATTGACCTGTTCTGAGTCGCCGGATTCTGCCCGCGGCGTGAGCAGCATTGTGTTCTGAGCCTGACATGCGCAAGTTTTGCGCATACCTGCCCATTTCGTGGGCGCGACGGAATGGCGCAGGCGGGGCCTCCCCCCCTCAAGCCTGAAAAGGTCAGCGTTCACGGCTCGTTAGCCCTGACCAGCCGTCTGGCACGGCATTTGATTCTAGCCCCTCGGCTGTGCCCGCGTCGTGAAGCTCTCTCCGCGTGGTGAACCTCAGTCGACAAGTAGCGCTCGGTAACTACCGTCCGTGCCGGGCCCAAGCGGGGATAGGACCCATGAAAATTGTTATGGCGATCATTAAGCCATTCAAGCTCGAAGAAGTCCGGGACGCCCTGACCGCCATCGGCGTTCATGGTCTCACGGTCACCGAAGTAAAGGGATACGGCCGCCAGAAAGGCCACACGGAGATCTACCGCGGCGCCGAATATGCGGTGAGCTTCCTGCCCAAGATCAAGATCGAGGTCGCGATCCCCTCGGACCAGGTGGACAAGACCATCGACGCCATCAGCACGGCCGCCAAGACCGGCCAGATCGGCGACGGCAAGATCTTCGTCATCAGCCTCGACCACGCCGTGCGCATCCGCACCGGCGAAGCGGACGCTGCGGCCCTTTGATTTCGCGCTCAAACCAGAACACTTACGGAGTAGAATAAAATGACGTTCAAGCGTCCAACCAGCGCGGGATGGGTCACGCTCGCTATTGCAGGGCTCTGCATCGCAGGCCTCGCCGATGTGGCGTTCGCTGAAGACGCGCCTGCCGCCGCTGCTGCAGCCGCCCCCGTTCCCAACAAGGGCGACACCGCCTGGATGCTCGTGTCCAGCGCGCTCGTTCTGATGATGTCCGTCCCCGGCCTCGCGCTGTTCTATGGCGGCCTCGTCCGCACCAAGAACATGGCCTCGGTCCTGACCCAGGTGTTCGCGATCGTCGCCATGGTCGGCGTGGTCTGGACGCTCTACGGCTACTCGCTCGCCTTCACCGACGGCGGCAGCATGACCTCGTGGATCGGCGGCTTCTCCAAGGCCTTCCTGCACGGCGTCGACGCCAACTCGGTCGCAGCCACCTTCTCCAACGGCGTCGTGATCCCGGAACTCTCCTACTTCGTGTTCCAGATGACCTTCGCGATGATCACCCCGGCCCTGATCGTCGGCGCCTTCGCCGAGCGCATCAAGTTCTCGGCGGTGATGCTGTTCGTGCTGCTCTGGGTCACCTTCATCTACTTCCCGATCGCGCACTGGGTCTGGTACATCGCAGCTCCGGATGACGTCGCTGCCGCCGCCAAGGCTCTCGCTGCCGCTGGTGACGCTGCCGCCAAGACCGCCGCTCAGGCCAAGCTCGACGAAGTCACCGGTGCGGTCGGCTGGCTCGCCGGCGCTGGCGCCCTCGATTTCGCGGGCGGCACGGTGGTGCACATCAATGCCGGTATCGCGGGCCTCGTCGGCGCCGTCCTGATCGGCAAGCGCACCGGCTACGGCAAGGAGCTGATGGCCCCGCACTCGCTGACCATGACCATGATCGGCGCCTCGCTGCTGTGGGTCGGCTGGTTCGGCTTCAATGCCGGTTCGAACCTGGAATCGAACGGCGTCACCGCGCTGGCCTTCGTCAACACGATGGTCGCCACCGCCGGTGCGGCGCTGTCCTGGCTGCTCTGCGAATGGGCCGTCAAGGGCAAGCCCTCGCTGCTCGGCATCTGCTCGGGTGCGGTCGCCGGTCTCGTCGCCGTCACCCCGGCCTCCGGCCTCGCCGGCCCGATCGGCGCGCTGGTCCTCGGCCTGATCGTCTCGCCGGTCTGCCTGTTCTTCGTCTCCACCGTGAAGAACGCGCTGGGCTATGACGACGCGCTCGACGTGTTCGGCGTGCACTGCATCGGCGGCATCATCGGCGCTCTCGCCACCGGCATCCTGGTCAACCCGGCCCTCGGCGGCGTCGGCATCACCGACTACACCAACATCACCGGCAACAACGCCGGCACCTACGACTTCGCCACGCAGATGCTGGCGCAGGTCAAGGCTGTCGTCGCCACGCTGGTGTGGTCGGGTGTCGGCTCGGCGATCCTCTACAAGGTCGTCGACGTGGTCATCGGCCTGCGCCCGACCGTCGAGCAGGAGCGCGAGGGTCTGGACATCACCGACCACGGCGAGCGCGCCTACAACTACTGAGTTCTCCCGGGAGCAAGTCCCACGGGACTTGGTCCACAACTTCGGTTCGGGCAAATACCCGGCAATGCCCTGACCGTTGAGGGGCTCCAGCGCAAGCTGGGGCCCCTTTCTTTTTGGGATGGTCGTGAGAGCCGCGCTGCAGCCTGACAACCGGTGTCGTCCCAGCGAACGCCGGGACCCATACCGCGTGATGTTGGAAACAGGCACGCTGAGAGTCCCGCGCAAGACAACTGAACCCTGTGATTATGGATCCCGGATCTGCGCGCTTCGCGCTTGTCCGGGACGACAGCGGAGGTTGGCGCATCTGGGTTGCCTCCAAGAAGCAGCTCGAAGGCACGTGACCTCGTCCTCGCGACACGATGCGCCCGAGCTGTGCTGAAATTCACCGCCCTCCTCGAACAGAGGGCGCGGGGAAGGCCGGGCGCTGGCCGCGCCCGTGGCCCGCCTGCGAAAGAAAATGCAGGCGGCAGGTACCACAGGTCTGGCCGGACACGCCCAGCCCTCCCCGCGCAACGGTTTTAACGGCTGCTTCGCGTTCTCCCTGGTGCGCCGGCTTGCTGGCCACCATCCCCACGCGAAGCGAAAGCTTCGTCGTGAGTTGATATCAGCGTCGGGATATCAGGACCGCGCGACTTGACCGTGCGTGCATCGCCGTTCGTCCGCGCAAAGTAGCTCACGCTGCGTCGACACACGCCCATCGCATCCCACTGCCAACGATCCGTGACGGTCGCGAAACGCCCCTCATGCGGCAGCAGGGACGCGCGGAAATGTGCAGGCGATTTGCCCGACGGCGCAAGCCGCACAGGCTGCGACAAACTAACACGACGGGCAATTTGCGCATGGCACGCATTCGACAAGGGAAGATCTTCAAGTCCGAACAAACGATCACAGAGATCGGCAGCGGACGACGGGTCCGCTGCTGACATCATCTCGGTACGCAACAAAGCTTTCGACGCCACTTCAGCACTCCGGCCGCAAGGTGACGGCAGGTGAACTCACGAGCCTTCGAACTTGAAGGACACGTTGATCTTGGCACGGTAGGCTTCTACTTTTCCCTTGGGGTCGAGTTGCATGTCGAGCTTGACGACCTCTGCGACGCGCAAGTCTCGGAGTGACTTTGCGGCCTGCTCGACCGCGTTGGCGGCCGCCCTTTCCCAGGATTCACTGCTGGTACCGATCAGTTCAATGGTCTTGTAGACGCTCTCGGACATGTCGTCCTCCTGTTCGGTAGGAAACAGGGAGCAGGTGCTCCCTGCCGCAGGGGAACGTAGCATCATGGCGCGGCGCCTGAAAGGACGCAGCCTGCTCACGACGGCCGCAGGTCCGGCGCTACCACGCATGGCGCTAACGCCCTGCGCGTCTCACAAGCGCTTGGGGCGCCTATAACCCGCCCATCTTGCAGACCAGCTTCCATTCTTCCGGCGTCACCGGCTGCACCGACAGCCGCGACTGCTTGACCAGCGCCATCTCGGCGAGCTTCGGCTCGGCCTTGATGGCCACGAGCGTCACCGAGGTCTTGAAGGCCTTGTGCGCCTTGATGTCGACGCAGACGAATTTTTCGGTTTTGTCGGTCGGGTCGGGATAGGCCTCCTTGATGATCTCGGCGATGCCGACGATCTCCTTGCCCTCGTTGGAATGGTAGTAAAAGGCGAGCTCGCCCTTCTTCATCGCCACCAGATTCTGCCGCGCCGTGTAGTTGCGCACGCCGGTCCAGGCTTCGCCCTTGGCGCCCTTCGCCACCTGCTGGTCCCAGGACCACACCGAGGGTTCGGATTTCACCAGCCAGTAGCTCATGGACGCAGCTTCCTTCGCGATGCCGCGGACGTGTCGTCCACGGACCTTGCTTCGTTTCGATGGGCGGATGAAAGAAGACGTGAATGGCCGGGTCAAGCCCGGCCATGACGAATCCTGTTATGATGAAGGACGCTACTCCTCGAGATATCTGTCGAAGAACCTGGCGATGTCGGTGAAGGCCTCCTTCGTCTCCGGCGCATTGACGTTGAACTGATATTGCGCGTGCGACTGGCCCTCATAGACGTTGAGGTCGGCGATCACGCCGGCGCGGCGCAGCTTGCGATGCGTCCGCACGGTGTTGCTCAGGAACAGGTCGCGGGTGCCGGAGGTCAGGATCGTCGGCGGGAAACCCTTGAAGTCGCCATAGATCGGCGAGATCTGCGGGTCCTTCAGGCTGGTGCCGTTGGCATAGAGCTTGGCGGCGCGGCCGAGCCAGCCATCCCAGGTCACCAGCACGTTGTCGAGCCACTCATTGCCCGCGTAGCTGTCGCCGATCTTGTCGATGTCGGCCCATGGCGTGCCTGGGGCGATCGCCGCCGGCTTCGGCAGCTTCTCGGCCTTGGCGCGCAGCACCATGGCGAGCGTCATCGCGCCGCCGGTCGAGGTGCCGAAGATCGCCATGCGGCGGTGATCGTTGCTCTTGACCAGCTCCTTCCACACCGCGATCGCATCGTCCATCGCCGCCGGATACGGGAAGTCCGGCGGCATGCGGTAGTCGACCGAGATCACCTTGAAGCCGCCGAAGCCGGCCATCAGGATCGCCTCCGGCAGCGCCGCCTCGCCGGGGCCGAACACGTAGCCGCCGCCATGGACGTGGACCAGCAGCCGGCGGCGATTGTCGGCCGGGATCTTGTTCGGCGTGACGATGAAGCAGTGGACGCCGGCGATCCTGGTCTCCTCGACCTTGACGCCGAGCTTCTCCTTCAGCGCGGGAAGGCCTGATATCGCCAGCTTGGCACGACGGTCGATCAGCTCCTTCCATTCCGCCGGCGTCTTCGGATCGGCGTTGAAATGCGGCGGATAGGGCGCGCCGATCATCGCCTGCATTTCCGGGCTGACCTCGTCGGCCGGATTGCGGATCGACTTGACCGGCGCGACCCGCTTGCCGTTCTCGGAATTGGCGGCGGCTTCGCTCTTGGCGAGTTCGTCATAGCTGGACGTGCTCTGGGCGTGCGACGTGGCCGTGGCGGCCAGCAAGACAAGGCTCGCCGACACCAACGCTAGGTGCGATCTGCGCATGGGGTTTCCTCGGGCGGATTGTTCTTCGTTGATCGACCGGACTTCACCGGATCACGCCCAGGCTAATACAGCGTATGGGTGCCGTGAAGGCCGCCTACTCCTCCGCCTTGAACGGGCGCAGCATCAGCGCCTCGATCGCGGCGTCGATCGTCACTGCGCCCGAGAGGATCGCGGCGACCGCCTGCGCCACCGGCATCTCGACGCCGCGCGACGTGGCGAGCTCGACGAGCACTGGCGCCGTATATTGGCCTTCCGCGAGCTTGCCCGCCGGCAACAGCTCACCGCGGCCGAGCGCCAGGCCGGCGGCGAAGTTGCGCGACTGCGGACCGGCGCAGGACAGGATCAGATCGCCAAGGCCGGACAGGCCGGTCAGCGTTTCGCCCCGGGCGCCGAAGGCGCGGCCGAGCCGCACCAGCTCGGCGAAGCCGCGCGTGGTGAGCGCCGCCAGCGCCGAGGCGCCGAGATTGCGGCCGGCAACGATGCCCGCCGCGATCGCCAGCACGTTCTTCGCAGCGCCGCCGATCTCGACGCCACGCACGTCGGTCGAATGATAAGGCCGGAAGGTCGCCGAGCCCAACGCCCGCACCAGTGCTGCGGCGAGCGGCTCGTCCGGCGCGGCGAGCGTCACCGCCGTGGGCAGGCCGCGCGCGACATCATCGGCAAAGCTCGGGCCGGACAGGATCGCAGGCATCGCATGCGGCGCGGCTTCGGCGATCACCTCGGTCATGAACTTATGGGTGCCGTGCTCGATCCCCTTGGCGCAGGCGACGACGGGCGTGCCGTGCCTGAGCGGCGGCGCCAGATGCATCACCGCGCCACGCAGATGCTGCGCGGGGACGACGACCAGCACCGCATCGGCGCAGGCGGCCTCTGCGAGGTCGGCGGTGACGGCGATGCTGTCGGCGAGCGGAATACCCGGAAGGCGCGGGTTCTCACGCGCGGCGGCGATGCGCGCCGCATGGTCGGCATCGCGCGCGTAGAGCGTAACGTCGCGGCCGGCGCGCGCAGCCACGGCCGCGAGCGCGGTACCCCACGCCCCGGCGCCGATGATCGAGATCGTTTGGAAGCGAGTCATTTGCCGCGAACGCCGCTGCGCTCCCTCCCCCCTTGCGGGGGAGGGTTGGGGAGGGGGGTGCCCCGAGCGATGATCTTTGTGGGGCTACCCCCACCCCCGACCCCTCCCCGCAAGGGGGAGGGGGGCGCACCGCGGGTGCGGCAGCAGCTTGCCGCATCACACCCGAGGGCCATCCGCCCGCGTCGTGCGGAATGACAGAGCAATTCCATCACTGCTCAAAACCCCGCGCGCGTGTTCGCGAACTTGCCGGGCACGTTCGCATTGGCATCGAGCAGCCAGCGCGCCCGAGGCGCGGCGTCCATGCCGTCGACCATTCCGAGCGCGAGCCGCTCAAGACCGGCCCAGGCGATCATCGCGCCGTTGTCGGTGCACAGCGCCGGCGGCGGCATGATCAGCTGCGTGCCGGCATTCTGCGCGACATCATCGAGCGCGGCGCGAATCGCCTGGTTGGCGGCAACGCCACCGGCGGCGACCAAAGCGGTCGGGGCGCCGAAGCGCTGCTTGAACAGGTCGAGGCCGACGCGCAGGCGGTCGGCGGTCGACTCGAGCACCGCGGCCTGGAAGCTGGCGCAGAGGTCCGCAATGTCCTGCTCGCTCAGCTGGCCGAGCCGGCCGATCTCGTTGCGCACGGCGGTCTTCAAACCGGACAGCGAGAAATTGGCATCGCTGCGGCCCTGCATCGGGCGCGGGAACGCGTATCGCGCGGCGTTGCCGTTGCGCGCGGCCTGCTCGACTTGAGGTCCGCCCGGATAGGGCAGGCCGAGCATCTTGGCGACCTTGTCGAACGCCTCGCCCATGGCGTCGTCGACCGTGGTGCCGAGCCTGATGTAGTCGCCGACGCCGGCGACGGCGACGATCTGGGTGTGACCGCCGGAGGCCAGGAACAGGCAGTAGGGAAAGTCGATGGCGTCGGTGAGCCGCGGCGTCAGCGCATGCGCCTCGAGATGATTGACCGCGATCAGCGGCGTATCGTGCACCATTGCGATCGCCTTGGCCGTGGTGAGGCCGACGATGACGCCGCCAATCAGGCCGGGGCCGGCGGCCGCGGCGACGCCTGACAGCGCGGCATAGTCGATGCCGGCTTCGCGCATCGCCGCATCGATGAGATGATCGAGCATGTCGACATGGGCGCGCGCGGCGATCTCGGGAACCACGCCGCCATAGATGGCATGCTCGTCGGTCTGCGAGCGCACGACGTTGGACAGGATCCGGCCCTTGCCGTCCGAATCACGGGCAACCACGGCCGCGGCGGTCTCGTCGCAGGTGGTCTCGATGCCGAGCACAAGCGTTGTCGAATCGTTACCCAATCTCAACCCTTTTGGTCATTATGAGTGCGCAGAACCGCCTAACACCACGAGGTCGCCAGGTGCAATCAACAGTCCGTTGCAACCCGGCCGATCCGTATTCGACGGGAGCATAGCACATGGCCGTGCTGGTGACCCGTCCCGCCCCCGACAATGAGCGCACTGCCACGGCGTTGCGCGCGCGCGGCTTCGACGTGCTGCTGGCGCCGATGCTGCGCTTCGAGCCGGTCGCGCTGCCAGCGGACATTGGCCACGACGTTGCAGCGGTCATCGTCACGTCGTCGAATGCGCTGCGCGCCATCGCCCCCCAGTTGAAAGGGTCCGCACTGCTCGGCCTGCCGCTGTTCGCCGTCGGCGACCAGACCGCGGCTGCGGCGCGCGACGCCGGCTTCAGGCAGGTGGTGTCTGCCGCAGGCGATGCAACAGCGCTGCGCAACCTGATCGCCAACAGCGCCGTGATCGACGCCAAGGCCACTCTGCTCTATCTCGCCGGCGCCGACATTTCGCGCGATCTGGCCTCCGAGCTCACCGCGCGCGGGTTCGACGTAATCACCCAGACGGTCTATCGCATGGCGCCGGTCGCGGCGCTGCCGCGCGCCATTTGCGAGGCGTTTGCGGCCAATCGGATCCAGGCGGTGCTGCATTATTCGCGGCGAAGTGCCGCGGCCTTCGTGGCGGCGATCCAGGCCGATGGTGTCGAAATCTCGGCGCTGGCGGTGCCGCATGGCTGCCTGTCGGCCAATGTTGCCGAGGTGCTGCGCGAGGCCGGCGCGACGCAGGTCACAATCGCGGCGCATCCGGATGAAAACGACATGCTGGAAGGGCTGGCTCGTGCGTTGCGGACGTGAATGGCGTAAGACGGCCTGCCCAATCTTTCCTCAGCCAGGGACCCTCCACCATGGTCGATGAACCCGACACCGCTGCACCGGCCTCCGATACCGGGCGGCCGAAACGGCCGCCGCCGACCATCGATCTGGAGCCGACCTCGCGCGAGGAGCGCCCGTCCGCCAGCGAGAGCGCTGCGGAGCGTCCGACGGCCTCGCCCTGGTCGGCGCCGGCCACGGCGATGGCCGAAGGATCGTCCGAGACCGCCGGCGAATCGCATCCCCATGCTGCGCCCGGCGCCGAGCCGGCGCCGGCGGCCGGCCTGAGCCCCGAGGAGACCGTCGCCGCGGCTGAGCCGCCGCGCGCCGATCCGCCACCGCCGCTGCCCCGCCCGGTCTCGCCCTGGATCATCGCGCCGTTCTCCGGCGCGGCCGCCGCGGCGCTGGTGATCGGCGTCGGCTGGATGCTGGGCTGGCCGCCCGTGCAGCCGCCATCGGCCGTTTCGCCCGAGACCGCCGCGCTGGAGGCCCTGACCACCCGCGTCGCCGGACTGGAGCAGCGCATCGGCAAGCCCGATGCGGCCGTCACCGGCCGCATCGACGCGGTCGACAAGGCGATCGCCGCCGTGCGCGGCGATGTCGCCGCCTTGCGCAGCCAGACAGACAAGACCGTGGCTGCGCTGAACGACATCCGGGCCCAGCCGCGCGACGGTTCGGCTCCGGCGGTCGTGCCGGCGCCGGTCGATCTGTCCGGCGTGACCGCACGCATCGATGCGCTGGAGCGCGCGAGCCGCAGCCAGAGCGCGGCGCTGGCGCAGGAGAGCGCCAAGATCTCCGAGGCGGCCAAGCCGGCCGACGATTCGGCGCTGCGCCGGGTGATCGCCGCCGCGCTGCTCGATGTCGCGGTCCGCCATGGCGATCCGTATGGCGCGGCGCTGGCGACCGCGAAATCGCTGGCACCGGATGCAGCCACGCTGAAGCCGCTGGACCCCTTTGCCACGAGCGGCGTGCCGAGCGCGGCCGCGCTCAGCCGCGATCTCCTGACCATCGTGCCGAAGCTGACGCCGCCGGCGGCCGAGGGCACCACGGGGACCTCGATCGTCGACAAGCTCTCCGCCGGCGCCGCCCGCCTGGTCAAGGTCGAGCGCACCGATGGCGCCGGCACCGACCGTGGCGCCGTGGTGGCGCGCGTCACCGCCGCCGCGCTGCGCAACGATTTCAGCGAGGCGAGGCGCGAGCTGAAGGGCCTTTCGGCCGAGGATCGCGCCCCCGCCAACGACTGGCTCGCCAAAGCCGATGCCCGTGACGCCGCGCTGTCGGCCGCCCGCAAATTCGCCGACGACGCGATGACCGCGCTCGCCAAACCCGCGCAATAGGACGCCCAAGGACGCACATGTTCCGGATCGTCATTTTCCTCGTCCTGGTCGGCCTCGCCGCCGCGGGTGCCGCCTGGGTCGCCGAGCAGACCGGCGACGTCGTCTTGAACTGGGGCCCGTGGCGGATCGCCATGACCTTGCCGGTGTTCGTGCTGGCGCTCGGCCTGGCCATCGCGGCCTGCGTGCTGGTGTGGAACCTGATCAGCGCGCTGCTGCGCGCCCCCGGCCGCATCCGCAAGGGTCACCGCGAGCGCCGGCATCGGCGCGGGCGCCACGCCATCACCCACGGCCTGCTGGCCATCGGCCACGGCGATTCGACCGCGGCACGCCAGCATGCCGACACCGCAAAGCGGCTGGCGGGCGACGATCCGCTGACGCTGCTGCTGCACGCGCAGGCCGCGCAGCTCGAAGGCGATCGCGACGGCGCGCGGCGCGCGTTCCGCGCCATGGCCGAGCGCCACGACACCCGCCTGCTCGGCCTGCGCGGCCTGTTCATCGAGGCGCAGCGCGCCGACGACGCGATGGCCGCTGTCGTCATCGCCGACGAGGCGCTCAAGCTCGCGCCCAACGCGACCTGGGCCTCCCATGCCGTGCTCGGCTTCCGCTGCGCCCAGGCCGACTGGAACGGGGCGCTGGCGATCCTCGACGGCAACTACACCGCCGGCATGATCGACAAACCGGCCTACCGCCGCCAGCGCGGCGTGCTGCTGACCGCGCGCGCGCTCGCGCTGGAGACCGAGAACCGCGACCTCGCCCGCTCCAGCGCGATGGAGGCGGTGAAGCTGGCGCCGACGCTGGTGCCGGCCGCGGTGCTGGCCGCGAAGTTCGAGAGCGAGGCGCACCAGGTGCGGCGCGCCATGAAGATCATCGAGGCCGCCTGGGCATCCTGCCCGCATCCGGACCTCGCCGACGCCTATGCCCATGTCCGGCTCGGCGATTCGGCGGTTCAGCGGCTGTCGCGGATCGAGAACTTGGCCGCGCGCACGCCCGATCACGTCGAGGGCGCACTCGCGGTGGCCCGCGCGGCGATCGACGCCGCCGAATTCCCACGCGCCCGCGCGGCGCTGGCGCCGTTCACGGACGATCCGACCCAGCGCGTGGCGATGCTGATGGCCGAATTGGAGCGCACCGAGCATGGCGATGCCGGCAAGGCGCGCGAGTGGACCTTGCGCGCGGTGCGCGCCCGCCACGACCCGGCCTGGACCGCGGACGGCTATGTCAGCGACCACTGGCGGCCGATCTCGCCGGTCACCGGCCGGCTCGATGCCTTCCAGTGGCAGACCCCGGTGGCGAGCCTGCCCTCGGAGCGCAACAGCGTGATCGACAGCTCGGAATTCGCCGAGGCCGTGCTGGCCCCGCCGAGCCGCCCGGCGATTCCGGAAGGCCTCGCCGAGCCGCCCCGCGGCACGGCAATGGCGCCGGTGGTGATCGCGCCGACCACCCTGCAGGACAACGAGCCGCCGCGCCCCACCGAGACCGCGACCCCCGAGCCCACGGCCGAAAAGCCTGTAGAGGAGGCCGTGGAGAAGCCTGTCGACAAGCCGGTGGATATCCCTGTTGAAAAGCCTGAGGACAGGCCTGTGGAGGCCGCGGTGCAAATCCCCGGTCCGGGGATCGCCGAGCCGGCGCCTCCGCTGCAGGCCGCTGCGCCCAGCGAGCCCGAGCCGGAGCCGAACGAGGAGGCCGAGACGCCGGCCGAACCTGCTAAGCCGGTCGAAACCGCGGCCGCCGCGCCGACGCCGCTGTTCCGCAACCGCAGCGACCTGACCAAGCCGCCGGAGACCCCGATCCAGGCGATCGTCCCGATCATGCGGCCACCGGACGATCCCGGTGTCGACGACGACGACCAGCAACGCGACGAGTTCGCCGAGCAGATCGCGCCCAAGGTCCAGGCCGGCGGCTGGCGCGGATTCTGGTCGCGATTCGGCGGCTGAGGCCCGCCCACGGGGCAGGCGGACGCCGCCTGCCCGGCTCGCCGGGTCACACCGGCTCGATTCCGGGGCGCGGCAGCGCGCGTGGTCCTTGCCAACCGCGCGTCCGCCCGATATCAGGAGCGCGTTCGCGTGGTCCGGCCTCGTACCGGGCACGCGCTGCTTTGGTTCGCCGCAATAGCTCAGCTGGTAGAGCACGTCATTCGTAATGACGGGGTCGGGGGTTCGAGTCCCTCTTGCGGCACCACGCTTCGCCCTTCGGGCTACGCGTGGCGCAGCCGCGCCGTAGGCCGTAGGCCGTAGGCCGAAGGGCGAAGGGCGAAGCGTGCCCGGCGAAGCTTCTTAGCGAAGCCGGGCGTTTGAGCCCCCAAGTCTCGCTTGAGCCAGGCTCTTTGATCCATTCCACCCTGTCAAACAGCCTACCGCGCGTCGCAGCCTTGCTCACAGCCATGCCGCCGCGATCCCGCGGCCATTTCGGCCCGAGCTGTGCTGCCATTGGCGTCCTCGTCAATTGAGAGGGCGCAGGGAAGGCCGAGTGCCGACTGGCACCCGCGGCCCCCGTGCGAAAGAAGTGCACGGGGAAGGAACCACAGGCTCAGCCGGAAACAACCCGGCCTTCCCTGCGCAATGGTTTGAACGGCTGCTCCGTGCTCTCCCAGGGGACCGGGCTTGCTTGCCCCCGTCATCGGCAATCGTCGCCAATCAAGACACCAGCGTCGGGGTGTCGGGACCACACGGCTTGACCGTCCGCGAAGGCGACGTTCGTCCGCACCTCCATCGAGATGCTGCGTCGCCCCGCGGCCACCGCTCCCCGCCGCAACGTCCCGTGACGATCGCGATGCGCCCCTCTCAGTGCGGGCGGGATGGCCGGATCAAACCACTGATTTGGGGACCCTGTCAACAAAATTTCTGGTATTCGGAATTCGCGACCGGGGCCGCTCCCCTGCCGCTTCACGCCGCCTATGGTCCCGTGCCAGCCGCGATGAGAGGCAAAACCGGCTCCCGAGAAATTCCACCTGCCCCTCGTCGAGGCGGAAAGAAAAAAGCAGCGTCACGTAACTCCATGGGAGCCCACTCACTTTTGTTCGGGGCGCGCCGGATCGCGTTGAAGGGAGCTGATCCAAGGCAGATCACCATTTTTCGGTTGGGCAATCTCGATCTAGAGCGCGGCCCGCTATGCATGACGCTGACGGCTCGGCCGCGCGCTTTCGGCGACAGCTCCTTGTCAATGGATCGCCTGGATGTCCAGGTTGATAGGGTCGATGCGGCCCGACAACATGCCTTACCTTTCGGCATTGATGTTGGCGCGCAATCAACCCTCGCGCGGGTCGAACGATTTGTCAGAGTTCACGCAGATCGAATAGATTGCACAGAATGGGAGTACCGACTGAGAGTGATCCCAATTCGGGGAGGACGCCATGGCAGAGCCCATAGGATCAATCATTGCATATGGTGGTGAGATCACTCCGGCTCCCTCCTACACTCAACCTCCAACTCCTGGAGATTGGGAGGACGTGAATGGCTGGTTGCTTTGCAACGGTCGGCAGTTCGACGCGGCGGGCGCATTCGCAGCTCTATTTGAAGCTGTCCAGTATCGATGGGGCGGCGATACGAAGACGAGGAGGTTCAACATACCAGATTTGCGTGGATACTTTCTTCGTGGCGTGGACCCGACTGAACAGGTCGATAAGGAGGCACGTCACCGGTTCTCCGCCGGCATGCGAACGCGGCAAGGAGGGGTCGGTTCATACCAAGATTATGCCACGGCCCTTCCGAAGCAACGGGAGGAATTTCAGGCTCGAGATGAGCGCTTCGTAACCGATTTAGCAGGACGACATGATCATAAGCTGTTCCTTGAGCTCGATGCAGCGCGCGACGTGAACGGGCAAAACAACACGGTGGCCTATCCTGGAGCTGCGACAGATCTCCCTGTTGTCAGCACGGTCGATGATCATGTCCATCACATCGTAGATGGCGGCAATGTCGAGACGCGTCCCGTCAACGCATACGTCCACTGGATCATCCGCTACAAATGAACTGAGCGGTCTCCAGACGGCGAAGGAGGTCATTCCTCTGAACTTAAGACCGATGTTCCCATGGAAGATCGTGAACTACATTGACAGTGCACCAAACTTCTATTCGCCGCCTATTTTGTGCACAAGAATTGGCCTGCAACCTGTTCACAGTTTTGGGGGCACAGATGCGAGGGTGCGCCTAGGCGTCGGCGATTTGATTTCCTCCCGTATCCGTGGTCAGGACCCGCGATCGAACCGGGAGGTGCCGCGAGGGCCGGCTAAGTTCGAGGTGAAACCGCGCGTCATGTCTCATGCAGACGCAGCGTGTCGCTTCGATTACGGGGACGGTGCACTAAACTAATACAGGGCATGGCTCGATTCCCCTCTTGCGGCACCAGCAGATCTCCTGAGATCCTCGACCGGCATTGGCCTTCGGATGCAATCGTCGGGCCGGCATCACGCAGCGCCTGCGTCGTTGCACACGCTCGCGGAATCAGAATCCTTCAGCACGGCAACATCACCCAGGCCTCGGCTCACGGTCCGTGCCGTCTCATGGCTTGCGTCAGATCGGAAAACCCCAGGGAGTTGGGTCCGCGCACAGGCTTTGCGCAAGGCCCCGTAGAACTACTGAGAAAATCTGCGCCGCGTTGCCTGTTTTCCGGCATTGCGCGCCGTGACGTAAGGCGCACGTAACCGTAATCGGCATTCCGGTTGCGGCAAGGGGCGGCCTTTAACACTACCCCAACAGCGAGGCTCAAGGATTTCCCGGAAGATCGGTCGTTCTGGGAATCATGCTGCTGTCCGCTCGGGCATTCAGGGGTTTGTCGACGAGGTTCGCGCGAGGGGCTCAACCGCCTCCGATCCGCCGGACCAGCTCGTCGCGTCCCGTCGTCGTCATGATGCGATGCGGCGCGTTCCTGATCGCGCTCGTCGTTTGCACCGTCGCCCTCATCCTGTCCCACCTGCGCGATCACGCGATCGAGGAGAGCAAGCGGCAGCTCTTGTCGACCGCCACCGTGCTGGCCAAGCAGGCGGCGCGTGACTTCGATGCGGTCAACCTGATCGAGGCGAGCCTGATCGAGCACATGCAGACGCTCGCGGTGGTGTCCGACGAAGTCTACGGGCGCGCCATGGCGGGCCGCGATATCCATCTCATGCTGCAGGACCGGATCAGCGGCTTCCCGCATATCGAGGCGGTGATGCTGGTCGGTGCCGACGGCAGGGTGATCAATTCGTCCGTGGCGTGGCCGACGCCGCCGCTCAACGTCGCGGATCGCGAGTATTTCCAGGCGCTCAAGACCGAGCCGGCCCTGAGCTCGAAGCTCGGCCGGCCGGAGAAGGGCCGACGGGTCGGAGCCTCGACGATCCCCCTCGCCCGGAAGCTGATGGGATCCGACGGCGAATTCCTGGGTCTCGTGGTCGGCACGATCGAGTCCGAGTATTTCGAGGGGCTCTACCGGACGCTGCTCCGGGGCCCCGATGAATCGATCGCGCTGCTGCGGCAGGACGGCGTGATGCTCGCGAGCCATCCGCATGTCGATGCGCCGACCGACGGCTCCCTGTCCGGAGCAAAGCTCGCCGAGATCACGCGATCCGGCGCCGGCGTGGTCCGATGGCTCGACGCCGTCGACGGCTCCGACCGGCTGATCGCGGCAGCGCGCCTTGCCGGCTTCCCCCTCCATTTGACCACCAGCACGACGGTCTCCGCCGCGCTCGCCGGCTGGTCGACGGAGGCCTTGCGCCTGATCGGCCTCACCATCGTGCTCGTCGTCGGCATCGGCGGCACCGGGGTCGTCGTCGTGCAATATTTCCGCAAGCAGAGCATTCAGCTCGACGCGACGCTGAACAATCAGTCGCAGGGCGTGTGCATGTACGACGCCCATCAACGCCTGATCGTGTGCAACGACCGCTACGCGGAGATGTTCAACCTGCCAGCCAGGTTCACAAGACCTGGGACGACGCTGCGACAGATCCTCGACCATCAGATTTCGCAGGGCCTCCCGCTCGACAACGGCTCCGACGGCTATGTCGGCGGGCTGATGACCATGGTCACGGCCGACAAGCCGGCGAGCATCGTGGTGGAGCTGTCCGATGGGCGGGCCATGGTGGTCGTCTTCCGGCCGGTCCCGGGCGGCGGCTTCGTGATGACGGCAGAGGACGTCACCGAGCAGAAGCGCACGGAGAAGCGGATCGCTCACATTGCGCATCACGATGCGCTGACCGGCCTGCACAACCGCGCGTCCTTCTCCGACTATCTCGCGACGACGGTCGACGCGGCGGTCCGCGCCGGCGGCGCGTTCGCGATTCTCTGCCTCGATCTCGATCGCTTCAAGGAGATCAACGACCTGCATGGTCACCTCGTCGGCGACGAACTGCTGCGCGAGGCGGCACGGCGTCTGCAGGAGGTTGCGACGGGCGCCTTTCTGGCGCGGGTCGGCGGCGACGAATTCATCGTGGTTCTGCTCGGCGAGGCGCAGGCGGCGGCGGCCGGCGAACTGGCGGAGCGGCTGCGGAGCGCTCTCGTCGGCGACATCGAGATTGCCGGACGGCAGATGCGGATCGGCTTGAGCATCGGAATTGCGCGCGCGCCGGCCGACGGAAACGACCCGACCACGCTGCTGGCCAACGCCGACATCGCCCTCTACCGCGCCAAGGCCGAGGGGCGCAACGCGATCCGCTTCTTCGAACCGGAGATGGCGGCGCAGTTGCGCGACCGCCGCGAGTTGCAGCACGATCTGCAGTCGGCCGTGGGCAATGGCGAGCTGCGGCTCGATTTCCAGCCGCTGATACGCGTCGGCGGCGACATCGTCGGCTTCGAGGCGCTGGTCCGCTGGCAGCACCCGCGCCGCGGCCTGGTGGCGCCCGGCGCCTTCATTCCGCTGGCCGAGGAGAGCGGACTGATCGTCGCCATGGGCGAATGGATCCTGCGTGCGGCGTGCCGCGAGGCCGCCTCCTGGTCGAACGAATTGAAGATCTCGGTCAATCTGTCGCCGGTGCAATGCCGCAACGACGACATCGTGCGGCTCGTCCACGAGGTCCTGATCGACAGCGGATTGCGCCCGGGACGGCTCGAGCTCGAAATCACCGAGGGCGTGCTGATCGACGATTTCTCCGGCGCCGTCTCCATCCTGCGCCGGCTCAAGGCGCTCGGAGTGCGCATCGCGCTCGACGATTTCGGCACCGGCTACTCATCGATGTCCTATCTGCAGGCGTTCCCCTTCGACATGATCAAGATCGACCGCAGCTTCATTTCCAACCTCGACCGCGCGCAATCGAAGGCGATCCTGAGCGGCATCATCGGCCTGGCGCGCGGGCTCGAGCTTCCGGTCACCGCGGAAGGTGTGGAGACGCAGGCGCAGCTCGACGTTCTCGCCGGCGCAGGCTGCGATTTCGCCCAGGGTTTCCTGATCGGAAGGCCGGCTTCGATGCAGCACTACGCGCAGGTCGTGGAGCCGGCGGCCCGCCCCGATGGCGGCGCGCATCGGTGGAGCTATGCGTCAACGGCCTGAGCGGAGACATCATCGATCGCTCCGAACCTGACTGGTCGATTCTGAATGAGGAGCTGCAACATGCACGTCAAGATCATCCTGGCCGCAGCCGCGTTGAGCGTCGTGAGCCAGGCGGCGGTCGCCGAGGAGCTGACCGGCACGCTGGAAAAAATAAGGAGCACCGGCACCATCACGCTGGGGCACCGGGAATCATCGACCCCGTTCTCCTACTACGCCGATAACGAGAAGGTCATAGGCTATGCCATGGACCTCTGCTACCTGGCCGTCGACGCGGTGAAGGAGCGGCTCGGCCTGCCGAAGCTCGACGTCAAGCTCGTGCCCGTCACCCCTTCGGGCCGGATCCAGTCGGTCCTGAGCGGGGCCATCGATCTCGAATGCGGAACGACCACCAACAACATCGAGCGGCAAAAGGTGGTGACGTTCTCGACGACCTACTATGTCGCCGCGAATCGCTTCGCGGCCAAGGCGGCGGCCAAGCTGCGGACGCTGGACGACCTCAAGGGCAGGGTCGCCGTATCCACCATCGGCTCCACCAATATCAAGCAGCTCAGTGAGCTCAACGCGCGCCGCCAGCTCAATCTCACCATTCTGGCCGCCAAGGACAACGGCGAGGCGTTCCGGATGCTGGAATCCGATCGCGCCGACGCCTTCGTGATGGATGATATCCTGCTCTATAGCCGGATCGCCGAGTCGGGGACGCCCGGCGACTACACCGTGTCGGAGGAGGCGTTGTCGATCGAGCCTTACGGCATCATGATGCGCCGCGACGATCCGGCCTTCAAGAAGGTCGTCGATGATGCGATGGCGATCGTCTATCGCAGCGGCGAAATCCGGCAGATCTATGCCAAGTGGTTCCTGGCTCCGATTCCGCCGAAGAGTGTCAATCTCAACGTCCCGATGAGCCCGCCCCTCAGGCAGGCGGTCGAACGTCTGATCGATAGCGGCGATCCCGAAGCGTATCGCGTCGAAGGTACACATTGAGCGCGCCAGCACGATCCGGCGCGGGTCCCCACTACCCGTCAGTCGGCGCAGCGCGCCACCAGCCTCGCTCCGCGCTCCCGTAATCGCACGGTGTCCTGGGTTAAGAACCGGTTAACCTCGTCGCCCCATCGTCACGCGCGAACTGCCGGCGCTTGCATGCGAAGGCAGCAGGCGGCGATTTGGGCGTGAGTCCGCTCCTGTTCGAATCACCGCCGTTTGTCGGCTGCGCTCGGGCGTACGCCAGCGGCCGTGCCGGTGGCGATCAGGATCCAGTTGTCATGGTCGAGATGTCCCACGCGCGGGCTGGAGCGTCCGCGTGAGCGACGCGTCGCGCCCTGCAACCGGACTGGCGCAGCTCCTGGAAACGCAGCGCGAGACGAAGGCGAACCCGCGACATGAGCAACACTGCCCTCGACAGTCACACCCAGTTCCAATCCATCGTCGGCCAGATCAGGACGCTCGCCTACAAATATATCGAGGACAAGGACTTCGTCAGCGCCCAGCTCGCGTTCCAGAAGCTGCTCGAGCTCGAGCCCAAGGACATCAACGCCCGCTTCATCTATGCGCAGCTGATCGACGACGGCTCGCACAAGAAGCGCGCCGAGGCGCGCGACATGATGCTCGCGATCCTCGACGAGCATCCCGAGATCTTCGACGATCCCAGCGAAGGCAATCTGCATCTGATCCGCAGCGCCGCGGTGCGCTGCAGCCATGTCGGACCGTTCACCCGCTCGATGGACCTGTTCCGCAAGCTCGCGAGGGCCTCCAACCAGGCCGCCGACTATTTCTCGCTCAGCGAGATCCTGACCCAGAACAACGAGTTCGAGGAGGCGGTGGCCGCGCTCGAAAAGGCGATCAAGCTCAATCCGGGCTACGACAACCCGATCAACCGCGAGACGATCGAGCTCGCGCGCTCGAACGCCAGGAAGGGCAAGGTCAAGGAGGCCAAGGGCCGCGCCAAGGTCGGCCGCTATCCGGAGACCAAGGACTTCCTCGGCGACCTGCAGACGCTGATCACCAGCCATATCGCCGTGAACCTCGCCAGCGCGCCGAAATTCCTCGACAAGAGCACGCGCTTCTTCACGATGGGCTCGTGCTTCGCGCGCAACCTCTCCAAGAGCCTCAACGACAGCGGCTACAACAGCCACCACATGGAGATCTCGGAGTACATCAACACGACCTTCGCCAATCGCGTGTTTGTCGACTGGCTGCGCGACGCCACGATCGATCCGGAGATCCGCGAGCGCATCGTCGAGCTGCTGCCGCCGGGATCGAGCAAGGAGAACACGCTCGCCGTCATCAAGCAGGCCGACGTCTTCATCCTGACGCTCGGCGTCGCCGCCGCCTTCTTCGACCGCGAGACCGGCGCCTTCGTTCTGCCGCGGCCGACCGCGCTGAACTCACGGGCGCTGGCCGAGAAGTACAAGTTCCGTACCGCGAGCGTGCAGGAGAACGTCGACAATGTGCGCTATCTGATCGACTTCGTCAGAAGCATCCGGCCGGGCATCAAGGTGATCGTCACCGTGTCGCCGGTGCCGCTGCTGACCTCGTTCGAATATGAATCGGTGGTCCAGGCCGACTGCCTGTCGAAGAGCACGATGCGGCTGGTCGCGCACGAGGTGGTCAACAATTCGAACCTTGAGGACATCTGGTACTGGCCGTCCTTCGAGGTGTTCCGCTGGGGCGGCTCGAATGCGTCGAGCTTCTTCGCGGCCGATGACGGCGCCGCCTGGCACGTCTCGGAAGACAAGGTGTCGGCGACGGTACGCGCCTTCGTGCAGACCTTCTCGCCGGCCTGACCGCACGACCGAGGATAGGCTGGAACGGCGGCCTCAGGGCAGCCGCTTCTTCCAGAGACGGATGATCAGGATGCCGGCCTGGGCATAGCCCGGCGGCGAGCTCTCGGCACCGAATGGCGTCTTCGAATAGAGCGAGCTGGAGATCATGAAGCCGCCGACATAGGGCTCCGGCAGTCCCGACATCACCAGGAAGCAGCGGTGGGTCAGGATGCCGTCCTCCGGCATGTTGCCGCGCACCAGCCGGCAATCGCCGATGCCGGTGAACGTGATGCCGTTGAACTGTCCCTCGGTGTAGGTGCCGAGCAGCGTCGGATCCATCGCCTGGCCGATGCACACCCGCATGTCGCCGATGCTCTTGTCGGTGGTGCCGGTCATGCGGCCATCGGACGTGTGCACGCTGACGGAATGGACCGACAGCTGATCCTCCAGCGCCGGCGCGAAACCGGTCTTGGTCGGCGAGCAGAAATCGGACGGCACCACCCGGCCGCGCCGCATGCTGCGCAGGACATAGATCTCCTCGACCTCGTTCTCGCCGCTCTGTGCGCGTCCCGGGCCGTCACTGGCCAGCAGCGTGGCCGCCACCAGCGCCATCGCAATCATTCCCCGGCGCATGCGTCCATCCTCTCCCCCGATTCGCCCAGGCTTCCTATCGGATTCGGCGAACTTTCTGAACCTCACCAACGAATGGGACGTATACATACAATCATACCTCAACCTTTGGTCGTTCCGCTGACATGGAACACCTCGACGTGACGGTATTGTGGTAGCAAACGCGGATGAGCGGCGTTGACGCGCGTCATGCGCATGGGCCGCAATCGAACAATGTCCGGATATCCGGCGGGCCCGTCCCCGAGCTGCCGCCGTCCTGAACTGAAGTCGCTGCAAGCGCGAAAAGGTTCTGAGAAAAATGGTGCGTCGGTGCGCAATCAAGTGCACGGCGATCCGGCTCCATCCGCCGATTGCAGCAGCCAGCGTGACCGGCATCACATCGGACGATCACACCCCGGTTTAAACCTCCTCCCAGTCAACGAGGGGAGCTTTCAAGATGCGCAAAATGATCCTGATCGGAGCCATGGTGCTCGTATCCGCCACGGTCGCGCAGGCCCAGGGGACGCGCAGCCTGTCGCTGTCGTCGAGCGACACGGCAGCGCCACCGGCGCCGCGCCCGGCCTATGTCCAGCAGGCCGGCGAAGTCACCGTCACGCCCGCTCCGGTGCCGACGGTTGCAGCGCCGGTGCAGCCGGCTGCGCAACCGGTCGCGCCGGCGGCAGCCGCCGCGCCGGCCGCAGCGCAGCCCGCCGCCGCCGCTGCCACGCCCGCGGCCGAGCCGACCGGCGCGGCGCCCAGATCGTCGCGGCGTTCGACATCGGCCCGCGCGTCCAAGCCGCGGGGAAAGAGCTGGACCGAAGCCCGCATCGTTCGCGAGCTGCACCGCCACGGCATCTATTGGTGAGCCGTCGGCGACGGACGAGAAACGAAAAGGCCGGGCGACTGCCCGGCCTTCGCGTATCGTCACCCGACAGCGGGCATCACTGCGCGACGGTCTGGATCACGCTGGAGATCGGCCGCGCATTGGTCATCGTGGTCGGCAGCTTCGGATCCTGGCCGATCATCGCGTCATATTCCGGCAGCGTGTCGAGCGTGCCCTTCGGCCGCATCGCGACGACCTTGAAGCCGCCGGCCTTCAGCCGCCGCAGCAGGGTCGGCAGCGCGAGCGCCGTGTTCTTCTGGAAGTCGTGCATCAGGATGATGCCCTTGCCCTTCTTGTCGAGCCCGGTCATGACAGTGTTGACGACCTGATCGGCATCCTTGGAGCGGAAGTCGAAGCTGTCGACATCGCAGGAGAACATCGCGATGTTGCGGCTGCCGAGATAGGCCACGGCCGACGGCCGGTGCTGCAGCTGCGGGAAGCGGAAGAACGGCGCCGGGTTGGCGCCCAGCGCGAACTTGACCGCGCTGAAGCCCTTCTCGAGCTCCTCCTTGGCCATCTCATCGGTCATCTTCTTGCCGTTGAGATTGGCGTGCGACCAGGTGTGCACGCCGACCACATGACCGGCCGCCGCGACCAGCCGCAGGATCTCCGGGTGATAGGTCGCGTGCTTGCCGATCGAGAAGAAGATGCCGGTGGTGCACTCGTCGGCCAGCGCCTTCAGCACCGCCGGCGTGTTGCCCGGCCACGGGCCGTCATCGAAGGTCAGCACCACCTCGCGGTCGGCCAGGAAGTCGAACTGCTTGAAATGGTCGAGGCCGAAGCCGGGACCGCCCGATGTGTCGACCACGACGGTGCGGGAGATGCCAAGCGCATCCGGATTGGCGCAGGTCGATTTCGGCTGCACCGGCGCGGCGGCGGACGCGGCCGGCTTCGCCGGCACGGTGCCGGTATACTCGACATCGTCCTTGGCGCCCTTGGCGGCGACCTTGGTGGGCGGCGGTGTGAGCTCGGACGGTTTCGCCGCGGCGCTCTGCGCGGCGGCCTTTGCGGCGCTCGGCTTCGAAACCCAATACCAGACACCGGTGATCGCCAGCGCCGCGACGACGGTGGCCAGCAGCAAGCCTAACGCATTACGCATGGTTACTCTTCCCGAAAACGCGAGACACGCAATTGGCGGACACGACGGTATCCGCCGCCTTCAATTGACTGCCAGTATTGCCAACGAACCGTTAACGCGGTCCCAACACGGCCGAGATCGGCGAACATTTCCAGGACGATGCGCGCGCCAAACCGGGATTTCACCGGAGCGACATGTCGCCGCGGCCACGGGCTGCGCGACGCGCGCGGGCCGGGGTTGAACGGGCCGATCTGGCGTGACCCGCATCACTGTTGCTAGAGAGCGATCCGGCCATGATGGACGCATTGAACACGGGGCCCGCGAGATGCGGAGCCGATGGGAGCCAGCCATGACGAAGTCCTTCAATCTTCTCCGCAACGCCGTCCTGACGGCCATCGGCGTCGCCGCCATCTCGACCTTCGCGTCGAGCGCCAGCTTCGCCTTCAGCGCCGAGGCGCAGCAGATGTGCACCGGCGACGCCTTCCGGCTGTGCAGCAGCGAGATCCCGAACATCCCGGCGATCACCGCCTGCATGATCAAGAACCGCTCCTCGCTCAGCACCGGATGCCGCACCGTGCTCGACAAGGAAGTCACCCGGCGCGGCGGCAAGGTCGCCGAGGCGGGCGACGCCAACTGAGGGCCACGGCTGTCTCGGCTCCCTTCTTCGCGCCCCGGCTGCGACCGAGGCGCTTGCGAGGCCCGGTTGTGACCACTAAAAGCGCGGCCAGCCCTTCACTGCCGGGAGCGAGGCGTCGGTCATGAGCAAATTCTTGGTGGTCATTCCCCTGGTCCTGATGGCGTCGGCAGCCTCGGCCCAGCAGCAGCCCGGCCAGGATGCGTGCGCGCGCGACGTGTCGCGGCATTGCCGCGCGGTGATGAACAACGGCGACCAGGCCGTGCTGGCCTGCCTCAAGGAGCACCGCGCCAAGCTGTCGAAGGCCTGCGACAAGGTGCTGACCGACCACGGCCAGTGAGCCGCGATCCCACCTGAGAACGAGCGCCGCTAGCCGGCGCGAAGAACGCCGTGAATCGCCGCCTACGGCCCGCTGCGGGCCGCTGACGCCACCGCGGGCGCCTGCTCGGCGGTGCGGTCGACGTCATCCTTGGCGCGGACCGAGCCGAACGGCCGCTCCAGCATGCGGCGGATGCGCACCGGGTCCTGGCCGATGTGAAAATCGATCGCGCGCTGGTGCAGCTCGCGCTCGGCCCGCGTCGAGCGGTTGCGCTGGCGCAGATAATCGATCCAGGTCGGGCAATGATAGCGCTCGGTCCACAGTTCCGGATCGGCGATGTCGCGCGCGATCGACCAGCCATAGGCGCCGTTGCGCTGTCGGCTGAGCTGCACGTCCTGCATGAGGTCGTGGAAGGCGCGGGCGTTGTCCTCGGCAACGCGATACTCGATCTCGACCACCAGCGGCCCGGAGCGCGGCGTCAGCTCGAGCTGCACCTCCGGGTCGGCCAGCGTCTCGCCATCCTCGTTGCGGGCACCGATCGGCGGCATCCGCAGCCACAGGCCGAGTAGCGGCGAGACCATCATCAGCGCACCGGAGACCAGCAGCGCGACCTCGACGCCGGCGGCGTCGGTGAGACGGCCCCAGCCCCAGCTGCCGATGGCGATGCCGCCGGAGATCGCGGCCTGGAAGGCGGCCAGCGCGCGGCCCGCGACCCAGCGCGGCGCCGACAGCTGCACGCCGATGTTGAACAGCGCGACCGCGAGCATCCACACCGCACCGGCAACGACCAGCGCGGCCGCGGTCAGTACCGGCTCCGTGCTGAGCGCGACGGCCGCCGTCGCGGCGCCCAATGTCAGTGCGCAGGTGCGGATCGCGGCCTCGCCGGACAGCCGCTTCCTGATCTCGCCGATGTTGAGCGCGCCGACCACGGCGCCCATCCCGAACGCGCCGAGCATGATGCCGTAGGTCTGCGCGCCGCCATGCAAGAGGTCGCGCGCGACCAGCGGCATCAGCGCCGAGATCGAACCGCCGATGAGGCCGGTGACGAGCGTGCGGATGAGGACGATGCGGATCGACGGCGAATGGATGATGTAGCGGACGCCCGATACCATGGCGCGATTGAGCGGCTCGCGCGGCAGCCGGCTCGGCTCGACCATGCGCCGCCACAGGAACAGCGCGGCCAGCAGCGGCAGATACAGCAGCGTATTCGCGGCAAAGGCTGCGACTGCTCCGGCAGCAGCGACGATGACGCCGCCGATGGCCGGGCCGAAGCTGCGCGCGATGTTGTAGCTGATGCCGTTCAGCGCGACCGCGGCGGGCAGCGTCTCCGGCGGCACCTGTTCGCTGACGGAGGACTGCCAGGCCGGGCCCATCAGCGCCATGCCGCTGCCGACCACGAAGCAGAGCGCGAGCAGGCGCTCGGGCGTCACGAGACCGAGCCATGCCAACGCCGTCAGCGTCCCGGCGCCCGCGAGTGACACGACCAGCGCAGCCAGCGCGACGATGCGCCGGTCATACATGTCGGCAATGGCGCCGGCCGGCATCGAGATCAGCATGATCGGCAGCATCAAGGCGGTCTGCACCAGCGCCACCTTGTCGGCCGACGCGGTCATCTGCGTCATCGACCAGGCGGCACCGACGGCCTGGATCAGAAGACCGAGATTGGAGAGCAGGCTCGCCAGCCAGATGCGGCGGAACACGGCATGACGCAGTGGGGCAGCAATGCTTTCCGCCGCGAACAGCTCCCGTTTATGCGGCGCATTCATGCAGGTCCGTCCATGTCGGCGAGTCGCAGTGAGCTCTGTCGCATTGAACTATCGCTTGATTCCGCCCGGACGTATGTGATGCCTGCGAATGTCCGCCGCTGTCCAGTGCTCCATTTCGGGATCCTGGACCGCGGCCAACGAACACGAAATGAAAAAGACGAAAGGGAGATTGCCGATGAAGTTGACGCGCCGCACCATGCTGCAGAGCCTGGGAACCCTGCCCCTGCTGACGAGCGGTCTGACCTTACCTGCATCGGCGCAAATGGCGGCCCCTGCATCGGCGGGGGAGATGCCGCCGGTTTTGTTCGTGCACGGCAATGGCGACCACGCCGCGCTCTGGATGACGACGCTGTGGCGGATGGAATCCAACGGCGTGCCGCGCGCGCGCCTCGCCGCGTTGAACTTCACCGATCCGCTCGCCCGCAATGACGATGCCGTGGCGCAGCCGAACCGCTCGTCGACCGAGGATCAGCGCCGCGAGCTCGCTGACGCGATCAAGGCGCTCAAGGAGCGCACGGGCGCTGCGCGCGTCGCGCTGGTCGGCAGCTCGCGCGGCGGCAATGCGATTCGCAATGTGGTGAAGAATGGCGGCGGCGCCGATGTCAGCCATGCGGTGCTGTGCGGCACGCCCAATCATGGCGTGTTCGACTGGGACGACGGCCCTGGCAACGAGTTCAACGGCCGCGGCCCGTTCCTGCGCGGCCTGAACAGCGGCGACAGCGAGGTGACTGCAGGCACCGCATTTCTGACGCTGCGCAGCGACGGGCTCGACAAATATGCGCAAGCAGACGGCCGGCTGGTCGGCAAGCCCGGCGTGCCCACCGGCATCACCGCCGAAGGGCCGGCGCTGAAGGGCGCGACCAATCTCGTGATCGGCGCCCTCGATCATCGTGAGGTGGCGTTTCATCCGCGCGCGTTCCGCGAGATCTACAAATTCATCGCCGGCCGCGAGCCTGCCTTCATCGCGATCCAGCCGGAACGTGAGGTGCGCCTCAGCGGTCTCGTCACGGGAACGCCGGACGGCGCGCCGACCAATCGGCCCGTGGCCGGCGCGACCGTGGAGGTCTATCGCGTCTCCGGCGAGACCGGCGAACGCAATGGCGAGCCGCTCTATCGCGGCCAGACCAGCGCGGACGGACGCTGGGGTCCTGCCGAGATCGATCCGACCTCTTATATCGAGATCGTGCTGACATCGCCGGGTGCGCCGATCACGCATTTTTACCGCTCGCCGTTTCCGCGCTCGTCGGACGTCGTGCATCTGCGCGCGGCGCGGCCCCTGGGACAGGCGGACGCAGGCGCCGGCGCCATCGTCATCATGTCCCGGCCGCGCGGCTATTTCGGCCTGCCGCGCGACAATGTGCTGCTCGACGGCAAGGAACCCGCCGACATACAGAAGGGAGTACCTACGGACGCAACGACGACATTGCGGCTGCCGGCAGGCGACATCGGACGAACCGTCATCGGACTGTTCAATGAGGAACGCATCGCCGCCCGTCTTTGGCCTGCATCAGAAAGTAGGATTGCGATGATCGAGCTGACTAATTAGTTACTGGAGTACGATGGTACGTCAGAAATCCCGGAGGACCCGACATCGGGTGCTCCCCGTCACGATGGCGGCCCGCGTCCAGGACAGGCTTCTGCTGGACGCGAGCCGAGCCGGGCCCGCATGTGAAGGCGGCAGCAACCGACATCTCTGCGCAATCCCATTGCGAGGACGTCCATGAGCACCGCCGAGATTCACTATCTGCCGCAGGCACGGGTCCCGCATTCAGTGGGACCCTTGATCCCGCCAATGCCGCCGCGCGCGCCGGACAGCATGGGCACACTGCGCCGCGTGCTGATGATGGGGCAGAACGCGATCGCCACCTGGAGCCAGCGTGCCTATGAGGATGAAATCATCCGCGGCCGCTTCCTCGGCAGTTCCAGCTACATCCTCAACACGCCCGAGACGATCAAGCATGTGCTGGTCGACAATTGGGAGAATTATGCCCGCACCGTCGGCGCGATTCGCGTGCTGCGTCCGGTGCTCGGTGAAGGCCTGCTGATCGCCGAGGGCAGAGCGTGGAAGCACCAGCGCCGCACCCTGGCGCCGGCCTTCACGCCGCGCGCGGTCGCCGGTCTCATTCCGCACATGATCGCGGTGACCGACGAGACCGTCGAGCGGCTGCGGCAGCAGTGCGGGCAACCGCTCGATCTCCGCGAGATCATGCAGCGGATGACGCTCGACATCGCCGGTCGTACGATGTTCTCGTTCGAGATGGGCCGCCACGGCACGACGTTACGCGACTTCGTCTACGAGTATGGCGAGCGGCTGGCGGCGCCGCATCTGCTCGACATCGTCCTGCCGCTGTCCTGGCCGACGCCGCGCGATTTTGCCCGTCGCCGCTTCCGCAAGCGCTGGACCGATTTCATCGGCACGCTGATGGCCGAGCGCCGTGCGGCCGGCAAGCTGGAGGATGCACCGCCGCGCGACCTGTTCGACCTGATGGGTGCTGCGCGCGATCCCGAGACCGGCGCGGCCTTCACCGATGCGCAGCTCGCCGACGAGGTCGCGACCATGATCCTCGCCGGTCATGAAACCACGGCCACGGCGCTGTTCTGGGCGCTCTATCTGATCGCGCTCGATCCGGCCAATCAGGAGAAGCTCGCGCAGGAGGTCCGCGCCGCGACCGATCTCGGCAATCCGGATCAGCTGCCGTTCACGCGCGCCGTCATCGACGAGACCGTGCGGCTGTATCCGCCCGCCTTCCTGATTGCGCGCGCCGCCAGCGCGCCGGACCAGATCGCGGAGTTCCAGGTCAAGCGCGGCGACGTGGTGCTGATCTCGCCATGGCTGCTGCACCGTCACGAGAAGCTGTGGCCCGCGCCCAACGCCTTCATGCCGGAACGCTTCATGCCGGGCGCGGTGCCGCCGGAGCGCTTCGCCTATCTGCCGTTCGGGGCCGGCGCGCGCGTCTGCATCGGCGCGCATTTCGCGCTTGTCGAGGCGGTGCTGGCGCTGGCCGGCCTGGTCGGCGCCTTCCGGATCGAGGTCGTCGACCGGGCGCCGGTGATGCCCATCGGCGTGGTGACGACCCAGCCCGACCGCTCGCCGCAGTTCAGAATCACGCCGCGTTGAGCGGCGGCGACGCCCGTCGCTGCACTTTACCGAAATGTCATGCGCTCCGAGCGATTCGGCGGATTGCCGGATTCGACACCGGTTCGCATATTGAGCGAGCGGGCCGGCTGAGGACCCGGAAGACCAGCGAAGGACGCCATGCTCGAAGGACTGCGCCAATTCATCGCCGACGTCGTTTCGCCGCAGCAGACGCCGGCCTTCGACGACAACGGCTATCAGCTCGCCGCGACCGCGCTGCTGATCCACGTGATCTCGCTGGACGGTGAGCCGAGCAAGATTGAGCAGCGCAAGCTGCACAGCCTGATCGAGCTGCGCTTCGGGCTGGATCCAGGCAGCGCCGACCGGCTGATCGCCCAGGCTATGCTGGCCGAGGGCGATGCCGTCGATCTCTACCGCTTCACCAGCGTGATCATGCGCGAGGTCGACGAGGCCGGGCGGCTGCGCATCGTCGAAATGATGTGGGAGCTGGTCTATGCCGACGGCAAGGTGACCGAATTCGAGGACAATGTGGTCTGGCGCGCCTCGGAGCTGCTCGGGATCTCGACGCCGGACCGGATCGACCTCAAGCAACGGGTCGCAGCCCGCCGGTCGGCGACCCCCGCCTGAGCCCGCGCTCGAGCGCGGCCTGGAACCCGAGATGAACAAACTTTAATTTTGTTTCGGGCAACCCTCGTTCCGGTAAACCCATGTGAATCCGAGGCTATTGCGTCGATCGGACGCTCCGCCGCATTTTGCGGCGGCTTGCATGTTCCCTGCTGCCTATGCTCTCGTCCGCCGCAATCGGCTGATGTTCGGAATGTGATCGAAGAGCAGGAATCGTGGGTGAACGTGTCACGCTCGTAACCGGTGCGTCGTCGGGAATCGGGACCGAACTGGCCCGGATATTCGCGGCGAACGGACACCGTTTGGCGCTGACGGCGCGGCGCGAGGACCGTCTGGCGGCGCTTGCGCAGGAAATTGCCGCCAAGGGCGGACCGGCGCCGATCGTCATCCCCTGCGATCTCACCGCGCCCGATGCCGGCGCGACCATCGAGGCCGCCTTGGCGGCCGCCGGGGTCGAGCTGGAATATCTCGTCAACAATGCGGGCTTCGGCCTGTTCGGCAAGGCCGTGAACCTCGACCGCGCCGAGCAGCTCGACATGATCGCGGTGAATGTGCGCGCGCTGACCGAGCTGTCGCTGCGGTTCTCTGATCAGCTGATCCGCAACAAGGGCGGCATCCTCAACCTGGGCTCGGTCGCTGGCTTCCTTCCGGGGCCCGGCATGGCGGTCTATTACGCCTCCAAGGCCTATGTCATCTCGTTCACCGAGGCGCTGCGCAAGGAGCTGGCGCCACAGGGTGTGCGGGTCACGGTGCTGTGCCCGGGGCCGGTGCCGTCGGAATTCCAGGACCGCGCCGGCTTCAAGCCGGGTGTGGATTCGGTGATCCTCAACGTGCCGCCAAAGGCGGTGGCCGAAGCCGGCTATCGCGGCCTGATGGCCGACAAGCGGGTCGTGCTGCCCGGCATCGGCATCAAGATCGTGCCGTTCATGCTGCGCTGGTTCCCGCGCGGCTTTATCCTCGCTGCGGTCGGACGGCTGCAGCTCAAGCGGACCTGACCAAAGCCAGCGTCCCCGATCTGACATGGACGCCAGAATGTCTGGCGTTCTGTCGACGTGACTGTCGGATCGACATTCGCGGGATATTTTTCGTTTTCTTTTTTTGTTTGCGCCGGCGTCCTTCGTCTCTTGCGAGACTGTTCGCCGCAAATTCCTTGCTGGGGATGAAGTCGGGACACTGGCCCGGTGCTTGCTTTGCAAGGTGGACTTGCTCACGCGCCGTTAACCTTCGCTTAGCTATGATCGTCAGGTGATGCTCAGGCCCAACCCTTCGCTGCAACCGAACGGGACCGCCCAGGCGGACGTTCGGCCCATCCATCCGAAGCCGTCGGCTGTGCCGCGACGGCCGGTGCTCATCATCCTGCATCAGGAAACCTCGAGCCCGGGCCGAATCGGCAATGCGCTGCGTGGGCGCGGCTATCCGCTCGACATCCGCCGGCCGCGCTTCGGTGACCCGTTGCCGGAGACGCTCGATGGGCATTCGGGTGCCGTTATTTTCGGCGGCCCGATGAGCGCCAACGATCCGGACGACTTCGTCCGGCGCGAGGTCGATTGGATCGAGGTGCCGCTGCGCGAGCAACGTCCCTTCCTCGGGATCTGCCTGGGCGCGCAGATGCTCGCGATCCAGCTTGGCGCCAAGGTGGCGCCGCATCCGCTGGGGCGCGCCGAGATCGGCTACTATCCGATCCGGCCGACGCAGACGGGGAAGAAGCTTTGCCCGCATTGGCCCGATCACGTCTACCACTGGCACCGCGAGGGCTTCGACCTGCCCTCAGGCGCCGACCTGCTAGCCGAGGGCGGCGACTTTCCGGTCCAGGCCTATCAATACGAGAATGCTACCGGGCTGCAGTTCCACCCCGACGTCACCTACGCGATGATGTGCCGCTGGACCACGCGCGGGCATGCCCGGCTGGACACGCCGGGTGCCCGGCCCCGTCATCACCATTTCGAGGGCCGCGCCGTGCATGATGCAGCGGAGCGGGCATGGCTGGCGCATTTTCTGGATGGCTGGCTGACGCGCGAGCCGGCGGCGGCGATGGCGGAAGCGGCGGAGTAGACCGCGGTTTCTTCAGGCGATTGCTTGGGAGTTCTGAACAGCCCGGCTTCGCCAGGTGGCTACGCCGGGTACCACGCTTCGCCCTTCGAGCTTTAGCGCGGCTGTGCCACGCGGTGCCCGAAGGGCGAAGCGTGGTGGAGCCAGGCGGGATCGAACCGCCGACCTCGTCATTGCGAACGACGCGCTCTCCCAGCTGAGCTATGGCCCCAAGTCACTCAGATACGTCACGACGACAAGTCACGACGGCTTGGTCGCGCACGGCCACGCGAGATTGGGAAGGCGGCCGGCGGATCGGGCGCCATTTACAGTCGGTGCCCAGGTCAAGTCAAGAACGCTCACATCGCCTGTTAGCCTTGACGGGCGGCTTCCCTTGTTTGCGCGGGGGGGAACCGATATCTACCGGACCGACGCTCCCATCCGCCGCGGACAAGTTGAGCCTATGCAGCCCATCGTCATCGTTCTGATCCTTGTCATCCAGTTCTACAGATACCTTCTGATCGCGGCGGCAATCTTCTCGTGGCTGGTGGCCTTCGACGTCGTCAACATGCGCAGCCGGGCGGTCGCGACCATCGGTGATTTCCTGTACCGAATCACCGAGCCGGCACTCGGCCCGATCAGGCGCCGTCTGCCCAATCTGGGTGGGCTCGACATCTCCCCGATCATCCTGTTCTTCCTTCTGCTGCTGATCGAGATGTATCTGGAGCGCTACGTTCTTCCGTTCGTTCCGTAGGCCTGGATCCGGCGGCAATAGCCGATGCCATGGCGCCCGACGTCTGACGGCCTCGCGGTCGCCCTGCGCGTGACCCCGCGCGGCGGGCGCGACGCCATCGACGGCATCGAGACGCTGTCCGACGGCCGCCGCGTGCTCAAGGTGCGGGTGCGCGCCATCGCCGATGGCGGCGAGGCGAATCGCGCCGTGACCGAGCTGCTCGCCAAGGCGCTCGGCGTGACCAAGGCATCGGTGCGAATCACCTCCGGCGCGACGTCGCGGCTGAAGCAGGTCGCAATCGACGGCGAGCCGTCCCGGCTCGATCAGGCCTTGCGCGACCTCATTGCGGCAGCCCATAAGCCCAGCGGAAAATCCTAGAGCGGGTCGGCAAGCCGGCGGCGATTGTCTGGGCGTGACCTGTGGTGAACGACGAGGCGGAGGACCAGACATGACGGCGCGCATCATCGATGGAAAAATCATCGCAGCCGACCTGCGGACGCAGGTGGCGCGCGAGGTCGAGCGGGTCAAACGCGACCACGGTCTGACGCCTGGCCTCGCCGTGGTGCTGGTCGGCAACGACCCCGCTTCCGAGGTCTATGTCCGCAGCAAGCACACCCAGACCCAGGCCGCCGGCATGGCCTCGTTCGAGCACAAGCTGCCCGCCGACGTGGCGCAGGACGACCTGCTGGCGCTGGTTGCAAAGCTCAACAAGGACCCGGCGGTGCATGGCATCCTGGTGCAGCTGCCGCTGCCGAAGGGGCTCGAGACCGAGGTCGTGATCAACGCGATCGATCCGGCCAAGGATGTCGACGGGCTGCATCCGCACAATGCCGGCCGGCTCGCCGGCGGCCAGCCGGCGCTGGCGCCGTGCACCCCGCTCGGCTGCATCATCCTGAGCAAGACCGTGCACGGCTCGCTGGAGGGCCTGAACGCGATCGTGATCGGCCGCTCCAACCTGGTCGGCCGCCCCTTGGTGCAACTGCTCCTGAACGAGAACGCCACAGTGACGATCGCGCATTCGCGCTCGCGCGACCTCGCCGCGCTGACCGCGCGCGCGGATCTCGTCTATGCCGCCGTCGGCCGTCCGGAGATGGTGAAGCGCGACTGGATCAAGCCCGGCGCGACCGTGATCGATGTCGGCATCAACCGCATCCCGACGGCCGAGGGCAAGACCAGGCTGGTCGGCGATGTCGCCTATGCCGAGGTCGCCGAGGTCGCCGGCGCGATCACGCCGGTGCCCGGCGGCGTCGGCCAGATGACGGTGGCGTGCCTGCTGGTGAACACCCTGCGCGCCGCCTGCGCCATCGCCGGGCTGCCGAAGCCGGCGGTCTAGGCCTCGGCGTCCTTCCGGGGCGATCAGCAGCATCGAACTCAGGTGCGCAGTTGCGCACCCGCGAATCTCGAGAGTCCGGGTTCAACCGCCGCGCGGCTGAACCCGGAATGACGTCCTTCGTTGTTACTTCTTCGCCGCGTTGGCGCGCGCGATGCCCTCGGCGATCAGCTGATGGGCGTCGTCGGCACTGCCCCAGCGCAGCACCTTGACCCACTTGCCGGGCTCGAGATCCTTGTAGTGCTCGAAGAAGTGCTGGATCTGCTGCAGCGTGATCTCCGGCAGGTCGCTGTAGCTGCGCACCTTGTCGTAGCGCTGGGTGAGCTTCGACGACGGCACCGCGATGATCTTCTCATCGCCGCCCGCCTCGTCTTCCATGATCAGCACACCGACGGGACGGACGCTCATGACCGCGCCCGGCACGATCGCGCGGGTGTTGGCGACCAGCACGTCGCAGGGATCGCCGTCGTTCGACAGCGTGTGCGGGATGAAGCCGTAATTGCCGGGATAGCGCATCGCCGTGTAGAGGAAGCGATCGACAAACAGCGTGCCGGCTTCCTTGTCCAGCTCGTACTTGATCGGCTCGCCGCCGACCGGCACTTCGATGACGACGTTGACCTCGCGCGGCGGATCTTTCCCGATCGGGATGGCGTCGATGCGCATGGATGCTCCGTTGAACTTGAACGTTTGAGGGTCGGACGCTCGCCAGATGAGCGCTCGCATTCGCAGTCGCAAAAAAATCGCGACTGCGCAACAGCAACCTCAATCCCAGATCTTCAGTTCAATTCGCCGACGCGTTAACGCTTAACGCGCCCAGAGCTCAGTCGAAGCCGGACTCAGTTGGTCCAGGCGAAGGCGACCTTGTCGAGCGACTTCGGACCGAAGCGCTCCGACGACCGTGCGACCATGCGGCCACCCAAGGCACGGTAGAACTCGGTGGCGGGGTCGTTGTCGGACAACGCCCACACCACCATGCTCTTCAGGCCGCTCTGCGCGAGATCGCGCTTGGCGGCCTGGAAGAGCCGGCGACCGAACCCCAGCCCCTGAAATTCCGGTCGCAGATAAAGCTCGTAGACTTCACCGTCGAAGTGCAGGCTGCGGGCGCGATTGCGGCCGTAGTTGGCGTAGCCTGCCACCTTGTCGTTGAACACCAGCACGCTGACGCGGCTGCCTTTGCGGATCGCGCTGTCCCACCATTGGGGGCCGCGCCGGTTGATCAGCTTCTCAAGTTCAGCACCAGGGATGATCCCCTGGTAGGCGGAACGCCAAGCTTCATCGTGGGCTGACGCCACCGCAGCCGCATCTGCAGCCTTGGCCGGACGGACTTCGATCAGGGTTGTGCTCATGACCGGATCAAAGCAAGTCGGCGGTCCGCCTTCAAGGTGCCACGTTAAAGATCGGTTAACCTGTGGACTTTCGGCATCACAGTGGCGGAAACCTGTGCCGAAAAGGGACAATTTCGCAACAATGTTGAGAGTCGACGGTGCTTAATAACCGTCAGCGCCCGTCTGTGCGGAAAACTGCAGCTTCCGGGTCGCACCGTCGGCTAATCTCGCGCCGATCGGAAATCTTCCCGCCGAGCTCAATGCTGCTGCTTCGCTGCGTCTCATGGTTGCTCGCCCTCGCCGTCCTGTCGGGACCCCGCGCAGGGGCGCAGACGTTCGGCCCGATCGCGCCCGAGGGCGAGCCGGCCCGGCAGCAGCAATGGCTGGTGCCGTCCACCGAGCCTGGACTTCCCGCACATGCGCTGTTGTATCGGCCCGCCGGCGACGGACCATTTCCGCTGGCCTTGATTGCTCACTCCTCCACGCAGAATGCGCTGCGCCGTGCGCAGATGCCGCAGCCGAGCTACACGGCGCTGGCGCGCGAACTGGTCGCGCGCGGCTATGCCGTGCTGGTCCCGGAGCGGCTCGGGCATGGCCGCACCGGCGGGCCCTATGTCGAAGACCAGGGCGGCTGCGGTGACGCGAACTACGAAGTCGCAGGACGCGCGACCGCTGCGCAGATTTTGCGCGCGCTGACCTTCATGCGCGAACAGCCTTTCACGACGAAGAAGGCCGCTCTCGTCATCGGACATTCCGCCGGTGGCTGGGGCGCGCTGGCGCTTGCCGACCAGTCGCAACTCGTCACGCGGATCATCGTGTTTGCTCCGGGTCGCGGCGGTCACGCTGACGATGCGCCCAGGCGCGTCTGCGCCGAACCCCGCCTGCGCGAGGTGGCCCATGTCTTTGGACGCAGCGCGCGCGTGCCCGTGACCTGGCTGGTCGCGGCCAATGACAGCTACTTCCCACCAGCGTTGTCGCGGCAACTCGCCGATGCTTTCACATCGGCCGGCGGCCGTGTCAATTTCGACGTGCTACCATCCTATGGTGATGAGGGTCACTGGCTGATCGAGCGCGATGACGGTGTGATGCTTGCGTCCGACGCGCTGGCACGCGCGATCGCCGTGCCGAGGGCGCCGCGATCAACACGTCTGACGTTGCCGAACTAGCAGGATGCGATGACGCTGTACTTCCTCGTCAAATATCTGCACGTGCTCGGTGCCATCGTCATCCTCGGCACCGGCACGGGGATCGCGTTCTTCATGCTGATGGCGCATCTCAGCGGCGAGGCCGCGTTCATCGCGCGCACGGCCCGCGTCGTGGTGATCGCGGACATGCTGTTCACGCTGTCGGCGGTGCTGCTGCAGCCGATCACGGGCGGCACCCTGATGTGGCTATCGTCGACGGCCGTCACCGACGGCTGGCTGCTCACCTCGCTCGCGCTCTACGCCATCGCCGGCCTGTTCTGGGTGCCCGTGATCTTCATGCAGATCGAGCTGCGCGACCTCGCGCGTGCCGCCGACACGAACTCACACCCCTTGCCGCCACGCTATTTCACCGTCTTCCGCCGCTGGTTCCTGTGCGGCATCCCCGGCTTCGGCGCGGTCATGGCCATTCTCTGGCTGATGATCGCAAAGCCGTTCTGACGAGAAGCGCATGATCACGCCGACCACCTCCCGCATCCTCGTGCTCGGCGCCTCCGGGCTGATCGGACGCTTCGTCACCGATGATCTGCGCCGGCGCGGCTTTGCGGCGATCGGCGTCGCGCGCGCGTTCTCCGCGTCACAGCTGATATCGCCTGTCGACATCGAGCTGCCGATCATGGCGCTCGATGCCACGGGCCTGGCGGGGCTGATGCGCGTGCATGAGATCGATGTCGTCGTCAACTGCCTCGGCGTGCTGCAGGATGGTCCCGGCAGCAACACCGATGCCGTGCATCGCGAATTCGTCGCGCGGCTGCTCGCCGCGATCGCGGCCTGCGGCCGCAGCGTCCGCTTCATTCACATCTCGATCCCCGGGACCGCCGATGAGGATCATACCGCCTTCGCCACCACCAAGCGCGAGGCGGAACGGCTGATTGCATCGTCGGGAATTCCCCACGCGATCCTGCGTCCGGGTTTCGTCATCGCGCCGTCGGCCTATGGCGGCAGCGCGATGATGCGTGCGCTCGCGGCATTCCCGATCGATCTGCCGGCCAAGGATGCCGCGACGCCGTTCCAGCCGGTGGCCGTGGCGGACATCGCCGCGACCATCGCCTGGCTCGCCGCGCGGCCGATCGATGACGAGGCGACGCGCGCGGTGAGCTGGGACCTGATGCAGTCAGAGGCCCTGACGCTCGGCGACGTCATCGGCGCGTTCCGCCGCAGCTTTGGCACAACGGATTGGCCGCGCCTCCCGATATCAGCGCTGCTGGTCGATCTCGGCGCTCTCGCCGGCGACCTCTCCAGCCGGCTCGGCTGGATGCCGCCGATGCGCAGCACGGCCATCGCCGAGCTTCGTCGCGGCGTGCGCGGCGATCCCGCGCCGTGGATCGCGGCGACCGGTATCACGCCGACGACGCTGGACGAGGCCGTTGGCTTGCACGGCGCGTCCATCCAGGACAAATGGTTCGCTCGGCTGTTCCTCATCAAGGCGCTGATGATCGCCAGCCTCGTGCTGTTCTGGGTCGCATCGGGCAGCATCGCGCTGTTCATCTCGTTCCCCGCCACCACGGCGATCCTGACCACGCGCGGCTGGCCGGAGGGCTTTGCTGTTCCGTTCGCGGCGATCACCAGCATGATGGACATATCTGTCGGCATGTTGATCGCTTTCCGCAAAACGGCGGCCTTCGGCCTTGCTGCCGGCATCTTCGTCTCGCTCGGCTACATGCTCGGCTGTGCCGTGCTGTCGCCCGACCTCTGGCTCGAGCCGCTCGGCGCGCTGGTGAAGACAGGACCTGCGATCGTGCTGATGCTGGTCGCCCTGCTCATGATGGACAATCGCTGATGACCGAACTGACGACGAGCTGGCCCGACGATGACGTGATCCTCTATGACGGCGTCTGCGTGTTCTGCTCACGCTGGGTGCAGTTCGTGATCGCGCGCGACACCGCCAGGCGCTTTCGCTTCACGCCGATCCAATCACCCTATGGCACACGGCTGGCGCAGGCGTTCGGCATCGATCCCCGGGAGCCCGACACCAACGCGGTCGTGCACGGCGGAAGAGCGCATCTGAAATCCGATGCGGCCCTCACCGTGCTGTCGAACCTGCCGGGCTGGGGCTGGACGCGGGCGCTGTTCACGGTGCCCAAGCCGTTGCGCAATGCCGTCTACAGCGTCATCGCCCGCAACCGCTATCGCATCTTCGGCAAATACGAACAGTGCTTCGTGCCGGACGCCGAGCTGCGCCGCCGGGTGCTCGAACAGTAGCCGGGAGCCTCCACAGGCCCATCGACAATCAATCGATTGAAACGAATGAAATATCCGATATAATTCGTTGGATCGATTGATATGAGCATGAAATTCTCCTCCTGACCACTGAGTTGGGAGAGTTTTTCATGGCTACCCAGTCGCCCGATCTGGCCGCCGATGCACCCGTTACCCTTCGTCATGGATATGTCTCGGCGCCGGCAAGTGTCGCGCCGCTGCTGCCTGGGCTCGCGCTGTCGGCCGCAATCGCAGCCGGCGCCTTTGGGCTGCGGCTGCTGCCGGGGCTCGGCCTGTTCAGCCCGATGATCCTGGCGATCGTGGCGGGCATGGCGCTGCACAACATCGTCGGCACGCCGGCACGGGCCAAGCCCGGTGTCACCTTCGCGATGCGCCGCGTGCTCAGGGTCGCGATCATCCTGCTCGGGCTGCAGCTGACGACCAGCCAGATCGTCGCGGTCGGCGTGCGCGGGCTTGGCGTGATCGCGCTGAGCCTGGCCGGCACCTTCCTGTTCACGGTGTGGATGGGGCGTTGGCTCGGCGTCGACCGCAAGCTGGCCGAGCTGATTGCCGCGGGCACCTCGATCTGCGGCGCCTCAGCCGTGATCGCGACCAACACCGTGACGCGCGCACCCGACGAGGACGTCGCCTATGCGGTCGCCTGCGTCACCGTGTTCGGCTCGATCGCGATGTTCGCCTATCCGCTGCTTCCCGCGCTGCTGCATCTCGACGCCCATGCCTTCGGGCTGTGGAGCGGCGCCTCGATCCACGAGATCGCGCAGGTGGTCGCGGCGGCCTTCCAGGAGGGCCAGCAGGCGGGCGAGTTCGGCACCGTCGCCAAGCTGGCGCGCGTGATGCTGCTGGCCCCGGTGGTGATTACGCTGGGCCTGCTGGCGGCGCGCCGCGCCCGCCACAGCGGTGAGGGTCAAATGAACGCGCAGCCGCCGCTGCCCTGGTTCGTGCTCGGCTTCATCGTGCTGGTCGGCATCAACAGCCTCATCACCGTGCCGGCCGAGGCGAAGACCGCGATCGTGGCCGTGACAAGCTTCCTGCTTTCGATGGCGCTCGCCGCGATGGGGCTTGAGACGGATTTCGCCAAGCTGAAAGCGAAGGGCCTGCGGCCGCTGGCGCTGGGCCTGGCAGCCTTCCTGTTCATCGCGGGCTTCAGCCTGACGCTTGTGAAACTCATCACATAGGACCGCCGTGACGCTCGAGCAGCTCAGGATCTTCGTTGCGGTCGCGACCCGGGAGCATGTCACCCAGGCGGCGCGCGAGCTCAACCTGACCCAGTCGGCGACATCGGCCGCCGTGGCGGCGCTCGAGGCGCGCTACCAGACCAAACTGTTCGACCGCGTCGGCCGCCGCATCGTTCTGACCGCCGCCGGCAAGGCGTTCCTGGTCGAAGCCAGGGCGGTGCTGGCGCGCGCGGCCGCCGCCGAGACCGTGCTGGACGATCTCGCCAGCCTGAAGCGCGGGCAGCTGTCGCTGGCGGCGAGCCAGACCATCGCGGGCTACTGGCTGCCGGCCATCATTCATCGCTTCAACGCCGCGCACCCGGCGATCAAGCTGCAGCTGTCGATCGGCAACACCGAGCAGGTCGCAACCGCCGTGCGCGAGGGAGCGGCGGATCTCGGCTTCGTCGAGGGCGACGTCGACGATCCCGCGCTGGCCGCGCAAGCCGTGGCGGAAGACGAGATGGTGCTGGTCGGGCCGACCGATCATTTGCTGTGCCGCGGAGCGACCGTCACGGCCGCGGATCTGAGATCGGCGCGCTGGGTGCTGCGCGAGCAGGGCTCCGGCACGCGTGCGGTGTTCGAGGCGGCGCTCGGCCGATTCGGCATCACCCCTGCCGAGCTTGATGTCGTGTTCGACCTGCCATCCAACGAGGCCGTGCGCGGCGCCGTCGAGGCCGGCGCCGGCGTCACGGTGCTGTCGCGCCTGGTGGTGATGCGGGCCGTGAAGGCGGGTCTGTTGGCAGTCGCCAATCTGGACTTGCCCAAGCGGCACTTCTACAGCCTGCGGCATCGGGAGCATCACCAGACCCAGGCGGCGCGTGAGTTCTTGCGGATGGCGGGTGAGGACCGAAGCTGATGTGAGGCCCGCCCTCTTGAAGGGCGAAGCGAAGGCGGAGGGCGGCGCCTTGGGACGGCGACATCTCCGCGCCATGCGAACCGGGAGTGTAAGAATAGTAGGGTGGGCAAAGCGACGCCCGTCAGGCGGCGCGTGCCCACCATCGGCGCCGGCGAGGACGGCGGTGGGCACGTCGCGCGATACCCCTGTGCAAGCCGAGAAGGGCGAAGAGCGCGCCTTTGCCCACCCTACCCTGGGCAGTTAGCGCTTCGCTCGCAATGACGATGGGATGGACTAGCGCTTGCCCAGAGAAGACAGCGCTTCCCTCGCAGCCCGCTCGCCGCTGTCGCGGGCGCCGTGGGCGGTGGAGAAGAAATCCGAGGGTGTAGCTTCGCCGGCGAAGAACAGGCGGTCATCGACCGGGGCGGCCAGCACCGCGCGCTTGTCGGCGTGGCCGGGGCGCGCATGCGAATAGGCGCCGCGCGCGAACGGATCGGCGCCCCAGCGGGACTCGGCGAGCGGCTTCAGGCTGTTGCGGATATCGCTGCCGAGCAGCGCGACGACGTCGTCGATCGCCTGCGCCGCCAATGCGCCCTCGCCCGCCGCCTCGATCTCACGGGCAAAGCTGCCGCCATAGAAACCTTCGATGCAGGGCTGGCCGAACGGGCGCAGCTGGAAGCTGCCGACGCGCGCGGTGTGGCTGCGGCCGCGCATGCCGGAATCCTGCGGCAGGTGCGCCCAGCCGTCGAGCGCCAGCGTCACCTTGTTGTCGAGGCCGAGCGGCAGGCCGGCCGCGGCCTCGATCTTCGCAGGCAAGGCCGGCGTAAAGTGGATCGCCTCGTCGGCGATCAGGTTGGTCGGCACCGTCACGATGACCTTGTCGGCGGTCAGCGTGCCCTGCGAGGTCGTCAGGCGGATGCGCGTGTCGCTGTGATCGATCAGCGTCACGTTGCAATTCAGCGCGACCGGCAGGCCGACGCCATAGGCGGCCACCAGCGCACCATAGCCGCGGCGGACGCGCCAGTTCAGCTCGGTGTCCTCATAGGCCTCGAAGTCGAGCAGCGACATCTGGTCGAGCTCGCAGCCGTTGAGATAGGTGCAGATCGCATCGATCATGCCGTTCCAGCGATTGTCGGGCTCGAGACAGACGCTCGCCGGCGTATCGCGGCCGCTCTTCGCGGCCTCCGCGGTGCGCGTGAAGAACGCCTCCAGCGCGCCGAGAAACGCCTCGCGCTCGGCGCGCGGAAACGCCGCCTCATAGGCCTGATCGCGCCACGGCGGACGTGACTTGTCGATGGCGAAGGAAAGCTGCTCGGCGACGGCAACGAACGAGTTTCGGTCCGCCGAATGCAACCAGCCACAGCCGAGGTCGAAGGTCACCTCCGGCGCGGCCATGACGGTGTGCGCCCGCCCGCCGACGCGGTCTCGGGCTTCAAGGACGACGAAGGAGACGCCGCTGTCCTGCAGCGCGTGCGCCGCGCCGAGGCCGGCCGCGCCGGCCCCGATGATCGCGATGTCGATGGAGGATGGGAAACTGCTCATGAGGCGGCTGCGGCTCCTACAATGGAGGCCCGGCTATCACCTCACAACTGCTGTCATCACCCGCGAAAGCGGGTGATCCAGTACGCCGAGACGGGCGTGTGACCCCGAGGGGCTGCGGCGTACTGGATGCCCCGCCTGCGCGGGGCATGACGGCGGAGGGTGTCGAGACACTGTGCTCGACGACGAGCGGGGCATGACGAGAGCGGATGTTGCGCCACCACGCCCTGCCCCACTGCAGCGGTAGAGTGGCTTACGCCACCGCTTCCTTCTGCTTCTCGGCGCGCTTGCGCTCGTTCGGATCGAGGTGCTTCTTGCGCAGGCGGATCGACTTCGGCGTGATCTCCACCAGCTCGTCGTCCTCGATATAGGCCAGCGCCTTTTCCAGGGTCATCCGGATCGGCGGCGTCAGGCGGACGGCTTCGTCCTTCGACGTCGTGCGGATGTTGGTGAGCTGCTTGCCCTTCAACACGTTGATCTCGAGATCGTTGTCGCGGGTGTGCTCGCCGACGATCATGCCCTTGTAGACCTTCCAGCCGGGCTCGATCATCATCGGGCCGCGATCCTCCAGCTTGAACATGGCATAGGCCACTGCCTCGCCCTGGTCGTTGGAGATCAGGACGCCGTTGCGGCGGCCCTGGATCTGGCCCTTGTAGGGCAGGTAGTTGTGGAACAGGCGGTTCATGATCGCCGTGCCCTTGGTGTCGGTCATCAGCTCGCCCTGATAGCCGATCAGGCCGCGGGTCGGCGCGTAGAACACCAGCCGCAGACGATTGCCGCCGGACGGGCGCATCTCGATCAGCTCGGCCTTGCGCTCGCTCATCTTCTGCACGACGACGCCGGAATGCTCCTCGTCGACGTCGATCACGACCTCCTCGATCGGCTCTAGGGTCTGGCCCGTGACCTCGTCCTTCTCGAACACGACGCGGGGGCGCGACACCGACAGTTCGAAGCCCTCGCGACGCATGGTCTCGATCAGGATCGCGAGCTGCAATTCGCCGCGGCCGGACACTTCCATCGCGTCCTTGTCCTGGGACTCGACCACGCGCAGCGCAACGTTGCCCTCGGCCTCGCGCAGCAGTCGGTCGCGGATCAGGCGGCTGGTGACCTTGTCGCCCTCGGTGCCGGCGAGCGGCGAGTTGTTGACGATGAACGACATCGACACCGTCGGCGGATCGATCGGCTGCGCCTGGATCGGCGTCTCGACGCTCGGATCGCAGAAGGTGTCGGCCACGGTGCCCTTGGGCAGGCCGGCGATGGCGACGATGTCGCCGGCTTCCGCGATGTCGACCGGCTGGCGCTCGAGGCCGCGGAACGCCAGGATCTTGGAGATGCGGCCGGTTTCCACCAGCTTGCCGTCACGCGACAGCACCTTCACGGCCTGGTTCGGCTTGACGGTGCCGGACGCGATACGCCCGGTGATGATGCGGCCGAGATAGGGGTTGGCCTCGAGAATGGTGCCGAGCAGCCGGAACGGGCCTTCCTCGACCACCGGCGGCGCCACATGCTTGATGACGAGATCGAACAGCGGCTGCATGCCGTCCTCGTGGGAGGCGTCGGGCGAGGTCGCCATCCAGCCGTTCTTGCCCGACCCGTAGAGGATCGGAAAATCGAGCTGCTCGTCGGTGGCATCGAGAGCGGCGAACAGGTCGAACACCTCGTTGACGACTTCGGTGACGCGCGCGTCGGGCCGATCGACCTTGTTGATGGCAACGATCGGCTTCAGGCCGAGCTTGAGCGCCTTGCCGACCACGAATTTGGTCTGCGGCATCGGGCCTTCAGCGGCGTCGACCAGCACGATCACGCCGTCGACCATCGACAGGATGCGCTCGACCTCGCCGCCGAAATCGGCGTGGCCAGGGGTGTCGACGATGTTGATCTGGGTGTCTTTCCACTGCACCGAGGTGCACTTGGCCAGGATGGTGATGCCGCGCTCGCGCTCCAGGTCGTTGGAATCCATCGCGCGCTCAACCTGACGCTGGTTTTCGCGATAGGTACCGGACTGCTGCAGCAACTTGTCGACCAGGGTGGTCTTGCCGTGGTCGACGTGGGCGATGATGGCGATGTTACGGAGGTTCATGGTCGGTGTCTTCTAAGCTTTCTCAAGAGCCCGTGCTCTGTCCCCGGCGGGGCGCGCGCTTTATGATAGTCGAATCAAGCTGTTAGCTTTGCGACGCGCGCTCGCGAAACTCGTTCGGCGGCAGGGACCGGCAGCCCCAAATAGGAAGCCCGGCCAATGGACCGGGCAAACCCCACGCGTTGCGGCGCAATATAGGCAGAAAATGCCAAAAAACAATGACTGCTTTCAGGAGTCGGGAGCGGTTTCATCGGCGCGCCGGGGCGGGCGGGCCGTGACCAGCACGACGGCCCCGACCGCGCAGGCCAGAAGTCCCGCCAGCAGCGGCGGAGACAGCAGATCGTTGAACCAGACGATCCGGCTCAGCCCGTAGAGAACGACGTAGCTGCCGGGAATGAGCAGCATCAGCCCGGCCGGGATCATCAAGCCGGCAAGGCCGGCGGGACGCCGACGCAGCCACCACCTGGCGCCCATTCCGGCCGCACCGAGCACGAAGCCCGCGATCACCACGCCCTGGTCGTCGATGTCGTTGTAGGTCGCCAGGGCAATCGAGCCGAACACGAGCGCGTACAGTCCCGGCAGCAGCAGCGCGACGGCTGCAATTGCCATGACGGTCGTCGGCCAGCCGCTCGCCGGCAATAGCTTCGCGGTGGCCGGCCTCACGCCGCCCCGCACATGTCGGATCAGGACGGCGCCCGCGATCGCGGCGGACAGCCCAGCAAGGAAGAAGCCGAGATAGCCGCCCATCGTCCATGCATCGGCGATGGCGGCCTGGACGGCCACGTAAAGCCCCCAGCAGATCATCGCCAGGCCGGCGAGTTGCATGATGGACGTCAGACAGCCGCCGCCACCCGACGCCGCCGCGATCGGATCCGGCGCGCCTTCGGGCGGCCCTTTCCAGCGCTCCCGGGGCAGCGGCGGGCGTGCGGGATCGGGAGGATCCAGGCCAGGCTTATCCGACTGCATCATCGGCGAGCCCTGCTCAGCCCCACCGGCGGCGCACCGCCAGCACGATCATCACGAGGCCCGCGACGGCCATGCCGGCCAGGATCGCTCCGGGACCGAAAAAACCGCCGAACTCATTCCACTCGCGGCGCATCAGCGCCATCACGCAGCCGAACGGAAACATCAGGGCAAGGCCACCGAGGATCGCCCCGACCGTCGCCGCCAGGCTGAGCGGCTCTCGGGCCCGACGCACCTGCAGGAAAGGCGACAGCGGCGGCTCGTCGCGTTCATTCATGGACGTCGTGGACCCATGTGGCGGATGGCGAAGACTATCATGAGACGCGCGCCCACCGCCGGCTCAACAGCAGGCTGGCGATCGAATTGGCGGTTCGGTGATCCGCCGCCGTCGCGGCGTCCTGCGGATGACGCATCCTGCGTCGCTCATCGTCGCCATGCCTTTCTGATCAGCACGAGTCCGCCCGCGCCGATGGCGAGGCCGAGCCCGATGAAGGGCACGAAGTAGCCGAGCCCGCTCTTCTCCTGCAGGGCAACGAAACTGAAAAAGATCGCGCAGAGGCCCGGCAGGAGGAGGATCAAGCCGGTCACGAACAGAAGCGCAGTCACCCAGCCGCTGCGCGGCTCTGCGGGTGTCTCGGGCGGGCGCGCGTCGGGCGTCGTCATGGCGGTGGCTTCCGGCGTTTCATCCTGCCGACGGCGGCAATGATCATCAAGAGGCCTCCTCCCGCGATGACGAAGGCGAGCCCAGTTAACGGCAGCGTGCCGCGCGGATCGGCCGCGACGCATAGCGCGCCGGGCAGAAGCAGGATGATGCCGAAGAGGAGCAGAAAGGCGGTGAGGCAGCCATTGCCACCTTGCGGCGACCCTGGACCGGTGGCCGGAGGCCAGAGCGGCAGTTTCTCCTCCGGCTCGCTCACGCCCGTTCACCCTTCGCCAGCCGCGCCCGGATGCCGTCGATGGCGCCGTTGCGGTAGAACAAATTATAGGTGTCGAACGGGATGATCTCGCCGCGCTCGGTGACGAAATGGATGCAGGAGCGCTTGACGTTCGCAACACAGAAATTGAAGCGGTCGAGAAATTGCACGATGGTGACGCGAAACACGTGCTCATAGCCGAGATTGTCGGGCACCTGGACGGACGGCAGGCAGCAGAGGAATTCGGCGACGCGCTGGCCGGTGTTGAGCGCGCCCGACGACAGCGAGAACAGCTCGACGAATTTTTCGCGCAGCACCGGATATTTTTCCGGGCTGATGGTATTCGGCATCACCGACAGCAGCTCCTCCTGCGGCACCATCGCGGTGAGCGGCAGCACGGCCGTGCCATTACGCAGACCATAGCCGATCGAGATGCTCTCGGGATTGCAGGGCAGCGGGATCATGTCGTCCTCGCCGAACACGCCGGTCTTGACGACGCGGCGGCGGATCTCCGACAGCATGATGCGGTCGGTGTCCTTGTTGAAATCGGCGTTGCGGCCGGCGTCCTGCACCGGCTGCAGGGTCACGCCGCGCACGCATCTCCATTCGAGCGCGTGGCGGACGATGTCGCCGATCTCATCGTCATTGACGCCACGCTTGATGGTCGCGACCAGCGTCGTGGAGATGCCGTGACGCTCGAGGTTCTCCAGCGCCTGCTGGCGGATACGGCGCAGATCGGCGCCGCGGATGTTCGTGAGCCCGGCGCGCGACAGCGAGTCGAACTGCAGATAGACCTCCAGCCCGCGCTTGTTCTCCGCAAGCCTGGCGACGAAGTCCGGCTCGCGCGCGATGCGCAGGCCGTTGGTATTGATCATGACGTGGCGGATCGGGCGGGCGCGCACGGCGGCGAGGATGTCGAAGAACTGCGGGTGCAGCGTCGGCTCGCCACCGGAGATCTGCACCAGGTCGGGCTCGCCCTCGCTGGCGACGAGCGCATCGAGCATTCGTTCGACGGTCGCGAGCGGCGTGAAATGCGCCCGCTGCGGCGAGGACTCCGCAAAACACACCGGGCAGGTCAGGTTGCAGTGATCGGTGATCTCGATCAGCGCCAGGCAGGAATGCTGTTCGTGGTCCGGGCACAGGCCGCAATCATAGGGACAACCATGTTCGGTGCGGCGCTGGAAGCTGAGCGGCGTATCGCCCGGCTTGATGAACGACTTGCAGCGGCGCCAATAGGCCGCGTCGTCGGAGACCAGCGTGGACTGCACGCCGTGCTCCTTGCAGCGCTTCTCGTACCAGACCTCGTTGTCGATGATCTGGATCTTGGTCGGCACCAGCGAGAGACAGGTCTCGCAGAGGGATTGCGTCTGTCCCCAGAACACATAGGGGCGCGACTTACGCAGCGGCGCGTTCATGCATGACCTTCGCGTGCGGCGCCGTCGCCAGCATCGCCGCGGCGTAGACCGCGATGGCAAGCGACAGCAGATGAAATAGCGTGAAGGGACCGATCACCGGCCCATAAGGCTTGAGGAATTCCCAGACGAACCGCTGCAGCCCGTAGACGAGCAGCGCGAGATAGAAGCCATTGGCGATGACGGTTTCGATCCGCCGGAACACGGCGACGATGTAGACGGCCGCAAAGGCGGCCATCGCAAGGCTCTCATAGAGCTGCACCGGATGCCGCGGAAGGCCGTCGCCGAAATCATGCCCCCAGGGCAAGGCCGTCGGCGTGCCATAGGTGAAATCGCCGAGGCCCGCCGCGTAGCAGCCGATGCGGCCGACGGCGATGCCGATTGCGAGCGGCAGCGCGAAGCGCGCGCCGGTGCGAAGAGCGATGCCGCGCCGCCATTTGTACAGCTCGACCGCCACGATGCCGCCGGCGAGCGCGCCTTCGACCGAGCGCGCCAGTCCCGTCATGCCGGACAGCCAGAGATTGAGCGTCCCGGACAGGTAGGCGCCGAGGCCGGCGCCGAACAGGAGTGCAGCAATATAGGGCCATTCGGTGGACTGCTTCGGAAAGCTCACACCGGCCACGCGCGTGAGCCACCAGCCGGCCGTTCCTGCGCTCAGCCAGGCGGCGAGGTCGAAGATCGCGTGAAGAACGGCCCCGTCCATGGCTGATCCAGAACTTTCCCTCGTCCGGTTGCAGCCGGACTATGGCAAGTTCCCGATGGCAATGGCAATGACGTGTTCGTATCAGCCCGCCGCGGCCTGCTCGGTCGGGTAGACGCCGCGCAGCACCTCCTCGAAATGGGTCTTTACCGCCTCGTTGCACAGGCAGGAGCGCTGCTTCAGCGCATCGAAGTCGCGCACCATGAAGGCGCCGCGTCGCGTATCGAGAATGCCTTCGGCCCTGAATGTCTGGACGACACGGCTGACATAGCTGCGGCCAACGCCGAGCAAGGTGGCGAGCTGCTCATGGGTCAGCGGCACGACCGGCTCGCCATCGGTGCGGTCCATGGCGGCGACGATCCATTTCGCCGTGCGCTGCTCGATCGAATGGATGGCGTTGCATGCGGTCGACTGGAACATCTGCGCCAGCATGCAGTCGGCATAGCGCGCGAACACGTTGCGCAGGGTCTTCGACTGCAGCTTGGCTGCGGCCAGCCGCGACAACGGCAACCGTGCGAACGGACCGCCGAACTTGACGACGATGCGCGTATAGGCCGGCAGAAAGCCCTCGCTGACGATGCCGCCGACCGCGCCCTCGCGACCGACCAGGATGGCCTCGACGTCGCGGCCGTCCTCGTTCGGCACGAGATAGGAGGTCAGGGCCGGACCGCAGGGAAAATGCACCACCTGGACATCGTCGCCGGGGCTGTAGAGCAGGTCGTTCGATACCGCCTGATCCTCCGTCAGATAGGGCGAGATCAGCGCATAATCGGTCCCGCTCAGCCGCCGCAGCAGGTTGTTGCACGGCCGCTCGCGGGCAATCGGCGTGACGCCTAGGCTCAACATCATCGTCCCCACTGCAACGCATCTGCGTGATCGACGCGCCTTGTGTTCACAAGTGCACCGACACAGGAACTCTGGTATGTTGGGTTTGTTCCAGGAACCCGCCGGTGTGCTCGAGATGAGGCGCCGGCAGCGGGGCCGTCCTTCACCCTGGAACCCCGCAGATCATGACAAGCTCGCAACCCCGCGTGCCCGAGCTCTTTCAGGACGTGCTCGTCGTCGAAGACGATCCGATCATCGCGCTCGGCCTCGAGGACACGATCGCAGATTTCGGCATCCCCACCATCAGGCTCGCCGCTGACGTCGCCAGCGCGCTCGCGATGATCGAGGAGCGCGCACCGGACTTCGCCTTGCTCGATGTCGGACTGGTCCGCGAGAAGAGCTTCGCCATCGCCGAGCGCCTGACTGCCCTCGGCATTCCCTTTGCCTTCTCGACCGGCTACGGCGCCGATCGCGTGCCGGCCGCATTCGCCGACCGGCCGCGGCTGCCGAAGCCGTGCCCGACGGATGCGCTGGAGGCGGTGCTGCGGCGGCAGGTCTAGCGGCCGCCGCAGCGACGCTGGCTCAAGCCAGCTTCGGGTCGAGCGTCGTCGACCACAGCGCGACGTCGGCGCGGTCGCGCAGGGTCACGGTCATCTGGCCGCTCGCACCATCGATCTTGACGTGGCCGAAGAACTGCATGCCGGCCGATGGCGGCAGGTTCTGCTTGTCGAGGCCGGGCGCCTTGATGAAGCGCACCTCGGGGCCGAACGTGTTGTCGAGCTCGTTCGGACCGAACGTGCCGGCATGCAGCGGACCGGAGACGAACTCCCAGAACGGCTCGAAATCCTGGAACTGCGCCTTGTTCGGATCATAATAGTGAGCCGCGGCGTAGTGCACGTCCGCGGTCAGCCACACGGTGTTCTGGATCGGCGCCGTCTTGATGAAGCGCAGGATCTCGGCAATCTCGAGCTCGCGGCCGCGCGCCGGACCGTCGCCCTGCGCGATCGCTTCCGAACCCTTCCTGTTGGCCGCATCATCATAGACGATCAGGCTGAGCGGCATGTCGGAGGCGATCACCTTCCAGGTCGCGCGCGAGTTCAGCAGCGCCTGCTTGAGCCAGCGCATCTGCTCCGGCCCGATGAAGTAGGACGACGGACCATATTTGTCCTCGAGATTGGCGCCGTTGGCGCCGCGATAGCTGCGCTCGTCGAGCACGAACACGTCGAGATGCGGGCCGTAATTGATGGTGCGATAGACCCGGCCCGGCTCAACGATGCTCTCGCGCATCGGATACATCTCGTGGAAGGCGCGCGCCGCACGGGCCGCGAGCAGCTGAATGTTGCGCTCCTTGTAGGCCGCCGGCAGCTCCTTGGAGGCCGACCAGTTGTTGGTCACCTCGTGATCGTCCCACTGCACGAAGATCGGCACCTCGGCATTGAAGGCGCGAACGTTCTCGTCGAGGAAATTGTACTTGTGAGCGGCGCGGAATTCGTCGAGCGTCTCGGCGACCTTCGCCTTCTCCTCGACCGTGAGGTTCTTCCACACCTTGTTGTCCGGCAGCTTCACCTCGGACTTGATCGGGCCGTCGGCATAGATGGTGTCGCCGGAGTGCAGGAAGAAATCCGGACGATGCTTCTTCATGGTGGCGAAGGTGAACATGCCGCCGTCGTCGGGATTGATGCCCCAGCCCTGCCCGGCGACGTCGCCGCCCCACACGAACGAGACATCGCGCTTGTTGCCGGGCGCCGTGCGGAAGCGGCCGACCACCGGCTCGCTCTCGGCCGCCGTAAAGGCGAGATCGCGGAATTTGACGCGGTAGAAGATGTCCTGACCGCTCGGCAGATCGTCCAGCAGCATCTTGGCCGTGAAGTCGCTTTCGGGCAGCGCGGCAATCGGCGGCAGGCGGCGCGCGTCCTTGAACGATTCGGTGGTGGCGACCTCGACCATCATCTGCGACGGCCGGTCGGCGCGCGCCCACACCACGCCGCCGTCCATGCCGACATCACCGGACTGCACGCCATGGGTGATCTGCGGCCGGTCGGCGGCGCGGCTCAGCCGGGGCATCGAAAGCGTCGCGACGCCCGCGGCGGCGGTCGAGAGGAAGCGGCGGCGGGACAGAACGGGCGGCTGCGGTCGGGCGATGCGAAGCGTCATAGGGGTCTCCTGGTGATGGCGCGCGCGAGACCGGGCGCACCAAGGCAGGGCAGACCTAGAAAAGATTGATGACGCTGGAATTACAGGACTGTCCCCGGACGAGACGGGACGGGACCGTCGGTCCGCCGCGAGATCGGCTCAGGTGCCGGCGGCCCGCAGCTGCGCGCTGGTGCGCTGCAGGTTGGCGGGCATGCTCATCAGGATCAGCTTGCGATCGGCGACCGCATTATGGAACTGCTCGAGCGCAATATTAAAGGCGGTCAGGGCGGCGTGCTCGATCGCACCGTCCTCGAAACAGGTCAGCGTGTTGCGCAGGATCTCATCGGCCTCGGCCTGGAGCTGGTCGAGCTCCTCCGTCGAGTCGCTCTTGCGCGCGAGCGGTATCATCTCCAGCAGCCGGTCCCGCAGCGAGGTGTTGATGGTGCGTTCGTCGCGCTTGAGGTAGCCGGCAAACCAGGCGCCCGCCGAGCCCATCGCCGACAGCGCCATCAGCCCCCACCAGATGTAGTCGCTGTAGCGATCGAGGAAGGTCTTCTCCTCGCCGTCGACGAAGGCGGCCGCTCCGGGATGGGCAGGAATGGCCGCATCCTTGTCGGTATCGGGCGTCTCGATCTTGGCCGCCAGCGGGAATTCCGAGAGCAGCTGCTGGCGCACCGAGAACAGCTGGTGCGTGAACGCCGACACCGTCGAATCGGCGAGGCCTTTGCGCGCCACGATGTGGTGGTTGAAGCTGATCGTCTTCACCTCGTCCTCGGGACGGTCGGGCGAACCGCCGAATGCGCCGGCCGGAATCTCGGCGGCCTCATATTCGGGATGGTTCTGCGCGATGGCTTCGGCCGAATCGATCGCAAGGAAGGTCGGCACGCCGCCATCCTTGGTGGCGGCTGCGATCGCATCCGCGGTGATCTTGCTGTTGACCGGCCCGGCCGCAAGATAGACGTCGGCCTTCTGGCTGCGAACGGCTTCCGCCGCCTCGGTGATCGGAAACTGGATGATCTCGACCTTGCCGGCATCCACGCCATACTGGTGCAAGATTACCTTGAGCAGGTTGACGTTGGCCGGGGTGCGGCCGATGACGCCAACCTTGTGGCCCGCGAGCTGGGAGATCTTGGTGATCTTGGCGGCGCCCTTGCGGCCCTTGCCCTTGGCGGCCGGCGGCACCCAGAGGACGGCGACGTTCTTGCGCAGGGTGGCGACGGCCTGTGCGTTCTTCGGCACCTCGAGGTCGCCACGCACGATCGCAAGGTCGACCTTGCCCGCGGCCAACGCCTGAGCACTCTCACCGGCCCCCTCGGTCGAGACCGGCCGCAGCCTGACATAGGCGTGGGATTGCGAAAAGGCCTGGGTCAGAGCCTGAACGACCTTCAGATCGTCGCTGTTGGGAGGACCGACGGCAATCTTCAGCACCACCGGACGCATGGCAAAATAATAGGCACCCGTCAGCGCGCCGACGATCGCAAGGATCCCGGCGATGACGATGAACACGGCAGGGCGCATCTGCGAGCGCTGCGCTGGCGTGGTCTGGGGCTCTGCCAGGTCTGGTCCTCCGGTGATCCGTTCGCCAGGACGCGGCGCCACGCGCAGCTCCGTCCGGGCTGGTCCCTCGCTAGGCCGAAAGTGTAGCAAATTTATTTTCGCTCCGGGGTGACATCTGCGTCATGGTTACCGGGGCCCGAGTAGGCGACGAACCGAGCGGTTCCGTGACCCTGTGGCGTCAATTCCGGCGCAAGGCACTGATCTCCGTGCCGTTTCTGCTAGAGTGGCGAGGCGGCCGGAGCGGTTGGCCGGACGCCGGCCCCGCAATGGCCGGAAGCCGGGGCTGACCTCATTCCCCGGCGCGATGAATGGGAGGTTGAAAATGGTGGAGCTACTCTCGGCCGCGGCACGCGCCAACGCCCTGCAGGCCCTGGCCGGCTGGTCCGAGCTCGACGGACGCGACGCGATCACCCGCACCTTCACCTTCCGTGACTTCAACGAAGCGTTCGGCTTCATGACACGGGTCGCGCTGGTGGCCGAGAAGCGCGACCATCATCCGGAGTGGCGCAACGTCTACCGCACCGTGGAGGTCGTGCTGGCCACCCACGACGCGGGCGGCGTGACCGCGCTCGACGTCGAGCTCGCCAAGACGATGAATGCGATCGCAGCCGCGATCGGCGGCTGACAGCTCCGGGCGTCCCGCGCATCCGCGGGCGTCGCTATTGGTCGCGTTCCACTGGAGCGAGCCACCGCGCGGGACGTCTGCAGGCTGCTGTCCGAACCGGCGGCGTCTGTTTCACGCAACCGTCTTGCGGCACAGGGCGCGGTCCCCACATGACGCATGTCCGCCCAAGGCGCGTTCGCGAACCGGGAGATCACAGATGGCCTCGGATACGACCGATTACAGCGTCGGCTTCGAGCCGGCCGATCGGCTGGCGCGGGATCGCGACGGCGTCCGCCGCCGTTTCTGGATCAAGCTCAAGCAGGTCTTGGCCCGGATTCCGTTCGCCGAGGACCTGCTGGCCGCCTATTACTGCGCGTTCGACCGGGAGACGCCGCGGCATGTGCAGGTCGCCCTGCTCGGCGCCCTCGCCTATTTCATCCTGCCGTTCGATCTGCTGCCCGACGTGATGCCGGTTCTCGGCTTCACTGATGACGCCGCAGTGCTGGCCACCGCCATCCGGATGGTGGCCTCGCATATCACGCCGGACCATCGTGCCGCGGCACGCGCGGCCCTGGCGCGGCTCGAGGGCGCCAAGGATTTGGATCTGGAGACGGACGGCGCGAACGCCGGGTGACCGCAGCCAAGCCTGCGCAGGTGATCCGGCCCGCACTGGGCTCCCGATCCGCAGGACGACAAACAAAAAGCCCCGCGGAGCGGGGCTTTTTTTCGTTGAGCCGCCCGACCGTCGGTGGTCCGGTTTTCAGCGCTGCGGCCGCGCCTGGGCGCGGGCGCTACCGGTCTTCTCGGCCTCCCAGGCCTGGTACTGCTTGAACAATGCTTCCCGATCCGCCTCGGTCGGCAACGCCTTGCCGGTATTGCTCTGCTTGAGGAAGTCGTCGAAGCGATCGCGCTGCGTGCCTTCCATCGCATGGGCCTCCAGCCATTTGCTGGCGGACGGCAGCCGCTGCCAGCCGGCGAGCGGCGCCGACAGCGAGACCTCCTTCCACTTCGGATGGAAGGGCGGGTTCTGGAACGCCGGGAACTTGGTGAAGAAGGCATCCACGAAGGTGGCGAGCTTGCGATAGCGATCCGTGTTCGGCGCCCAATTATACGCGGCAAGCACCGCCGGCACCGCGATCGTATCGACCTTCTCGCCTTCCGCGATCAGGTTCGGATAGTCCTTGGCGGTCAGCGTCGCCGGCAGATAGTCGGTCTGCAGCGGACGGTCGTAGTCGACATTGACGAGGTGGAAGCGGCCGTCGTTCACGAAGTTGCTGACCGACTTGTAGGGCTTGCCGCCGACGACGATGACGGCGTCGAGCTCACCCCGCTTCAGCTTCTCCATCGCGATGCGCTGCTCGATATAGAGGAAGTTCGCTCGCAGGCCGAGCCGCTCGAACACCGTCAACGCGGTGACGAAGGTGCCGCCGTTCGGCAGGTCGACGCTGACGCGGCGGCCTTCGAGGTCGCGCAGGTTGCGCACGGCGCGCGGCGCAATGACCTGCATCTCTTCATTGTACAGCTTGGTGACGTAGGTGAACTGCTTCTTGATGTCCTTGGCGAAGCCCTTGCGCTCCAGATAGTCGAGCGTGTCGGCGCGGACGACGCCGAGATCGACGCCCTGCAGGAACAGGATGTCGGCGACGCTCTGCACCGAGCCGCGGCCGACGATCGGCAGCACGCGCAGGCTGTTGCCGTCATCGAGCAGCGAGGCAAGGTCCGCTCCGAACTGCACATAGGTGCCGCCGATGGTGCCCGTGATCAGCGTGACCGTGTTGGCGTTGAGCGCCTGCTTGGTCTGCACCGAGCCGAACTGGAAGATCGCCTTCAGGCTGTCGCTGACCTTGGCCGGGTCGAACTCACTCTCCTCGGCGTGGGCAGCAAAACCGCACGCAATCATCATGGCGGCAACGGCCGCTCCAATCAAACGTCGCATGTGTCCCCTCGATTGAGCTGGCACATGATCGCGGGCCGAAACGCGCGCAGCGCCAGATTGTCCCCGGCGTTGCCCATGACCGACACGAAAATCATGCGTGAAACAAAAAAATGAAACGTAGCGGCATCGCGGCCGTCACGTGCGTTCAGTTCTGCAGCTGATCAAGCCGGCGCTGGGCTTCCGAGGATCCGAGCTGGGCGGCTCGGCGGTACCAGTTGCGAGCCGCGGCCGGATCGGCGTTGATGTTGCGGATGTCCTTCGTTCCCAGCACGTGGGGATCGTAGGTCTGCGCCAGCATCAGCGCCGCCGCCGGCTCCTGCGCCTCGGCGGCCCGCTCCAGCAGCAGGCGAGCCGAGGGAATGTCACCCGCCGCAAGCAGTCCCTTGGCGCGCTTCATGATGCCGGCGAGCTCATCCGGATCCAGGCGGCGGGCCTGGGCCGGAGGCGGCGCGGCCGTGACCGCGCCAAGGCCCGGCGCGACGATCGCTGCGCCTGCGCCCGGAGAGGTGATGGATGACGGCGCCATCGCCGGCGGCGCGGTGGCAACGCTCGGGGCGGGCGGGGGCGGTGTCGCAACCCGGTTCTGGAGGGCGGTCTGGTAGGCGTTGGCGATATCGTCACGGCTCGGCGCAACGGCGGCCAGCTGCGTCGGTGCGGCTGCGGGCTCCGGCGTCACGCGGGCCGGCTCGTTCAGCTGCATGTCGCGCGCCGTCAGCTGCGTCGCGCTTGGCTGCGGTGGCGCCGTCGGGTCGGGCGCGGAGCCGACCATCGATGCCTTGGCGCTCGCGATCAGGTCGCGCGTGGCGTCCGAGGTGACCAGCGCGAACAGCATGGCAACGCCCGCAGCGGCAACCACGGCGAGAAGAATTCGTGAGGATATCGACGTGCGTCGCGCCCGCACCGGCCACTGGTCGTCGTACTCCGTGCTCTCGATCTGATGGCCGGCCTCATATTCGGAGAGGAACATCGGCATCGATTCGTCCGCCGGATAGTGCTCCGGGGCAGCCCGGCCGAAGCGATAATTCGGGGGGCGCTCCTGCGGGGAATCGTCCGGGAAAGGCCTGAAGTCAGGATCTGGAGCTCTGTCGTTGAACCGCCCGCGTGTCGTCCGCTCAGCCATGGCCTCAATCCCCATCTCACTTCACGCAACATAGTTTTGGTCTCGAGCCCGTCAGAAGCTCGAGACACGTCACGATTGTTGAAGGCACCCCACTGCCGACAACTAATTGACTAATTGAATCCGACGAAAAGTGGACGAGACCCGGCATGATTCTGGAAATAATTTGATCTGATTGTGGCGACGCACGAGCGAGATTGCGTGGCAACAAATCGAGAAGCGTCGACATAACAACGGGAAAGTACCGGAATTAACCTTGCCACAATGTCGTTGAGTTGCGTTAACCAAGAAACGCTCGTTTTCGGATTTTCTGCTTCAGGTTGCAGTCGCATGACGGCGGGCGGCGACCGATTCGCTCCAACGTGCGACTTCCTCGCAACATCCATGCCCTGGTCCTGGGGGCACCAGTCCGGCCGCTCAGGTTTCAACGTCGCCCGCGCCGCTCGCGCTGGTTGCGGCGAGCGGCCCAATGCCATCCTCGGACTTGCATCGGCCCGCACTGTGGGAGCGGGTCTCCCTCAGGGGTGCAGAATCACCTTGCCCATCGCCTGCCGGCTGGCGAGCACCTTGAGCGCGTCGGCGGTCTGCGCCAGCGGGAAGGTGCGATCGACATGGGAGGACAGCTTGCCTTCAGCGGTCCACTGCACGAGCTTCTCCAGATTGGCGCGGTTCTTCGCCGCGTTGAGCCGGGTCCAGGCGCCCCAGAACACGCCGCGAATGTCGCAGCCCTTCAGCAGCGCGAGGTTGAGCGGCATCTTCGGGATGTCGCCGGCGGCAAAGCCGATCACCAGAAAGCGGCCCTCCCAGGCGATCGAGCGCAGCGCCTGCTCGGCATAGGCTCCGCCCACGGGATCGAAGATGATGTCCGCGCCCTTGCCGTCGGTCAGCCGGCGCAGGCCTTCCTTCAGATCCTCCTTGGCGTAGTTCAACGTCAGCGTCGCACCGTGCTGCTTGGCGAATTCGAGCTTCTCGTCGGAGGATGCGCAGGCGATGACCTTGAGCCCCATCAGCTTGCCGAGCTCGCAGGCCGCAAGGCCCGTGCCGCCGGCGGCGCCGAGCACGGCCAGCGTCTCGCCCGGCTTCGGGCTGGCGCGATCCTCGAGCGCATGCAGCGCCGTGCCGTAGATGATGATGATGCCGGCAGCGCGGTCGAAATCGAGATTGTCGGGGATCTTGACGATGGACGACGCCGGCAGCGCGATCTTCTGCCGCGCGCCGTTATATCCGCAGGAGGCGACAACGCGATCGCCGACCTTCAGATCGGTGACACCGTCGCCGAGGCTCTCGATCACGCCCGCGACCTCCGCACCCGGCGAGAACGGGAACGGCGGCTTGATCTGGTACTTGCCCTGGATCATGAGAATGTCGAAGAAATTGAGCGCTGCAGCCTTGATCGCAATCACCGCCTCACCGGGGCCGGCCACCGGATCGGGCACGTCGGCGAGGACGAGATCGTCGGGCTGGCAGAACTGTGAGCAGAGAATGGCTTTCATGGGCGCGCTCCTTGGGCTGTTGTCCGGATCGTGCCCGGCTTTTGCAACGTCATGCCGGATTTGCAGCCGCGCGACAATTGGCAAACACGCGGCCGCGACGGCAACGCGGCGGCAAATGCCGTCCCTCGGAACGACATCGCGGCCGGGCGCGGCCTGGGCGAACGGAACCCTGGCACGATCGTTCGCGGCGTCGGCGGAATGGCCGACAGTGCACCGGTCAACGTCATCGATCCGGCTTTGCAACCCAGGCCTGAAGCCGCTATCCCTCGCCGCAGGCCGTCTGCGAATCCGGGCCATTTTCCAGTCACAATGTTGGTGGAACGAGATCGCGGGGGACTTAGCTTAATCATGTTGTTTTTGCGATTGTCGACAGCGCTGGCGACCGGCGCGCTCATGCTCGGAGCTCCGGGCCTGGCCGCAGCGCAGACGGCTGCGCCGAAGGCGCCGCCCAAGGCTGCGCCTGCGCCACAACCGAAGGCAGCGCCAAAGGCCGACGCGAAGCCGGCAGTGCCGAGCATCGGCGGCGCGGAACCGACCCTGATCGGCCAGTACGGCGGCTGGGGCGCCTATACGGCGATGCCGGGCGGCAAGAAGGTCTGCTTTGCGCTCGCCAAGCCTACCTCGTCGAAAACCAATCCCGCCAATCGCCCGCGCGACCCCGCTTACGCCTTCGTGTCGACCCGGCCCTCCGAGAAGGTGTTCAACGAGGTCTCGATCATGATCGGCTACGCCGTGAAGCCGGGCTCCGACGCAGCGCTCGACGTCGGCGGCGCCTCCTACGCGATGTACACGCAGGGCGACGGGCTCTGGATCAAGAACGCGGCCGAGGAGGAGCGCATGGTCGACGCCATGCGCAAGGCTCCGGAGGCCGTGGTCAAGGGCGTCTCGGCCAAGGGGACCGAGACCACCGATGTGTTCTCGCTGAAGGGCCTCGCCCAGGCGCTCGACCGCATCGCCCAGGACTGCCGGCGCTAACTGCCGGCGCCAGGCGGCCGGTTGATACCGTCACCTGTCTGCCCTCCCCTGTCGTACCGGTCGCATTTGCCGGCCGGACTGTTATATAGACCGCTGAAAGCCTTCGGCCGCCGCGGCCGGGCAGCATTTTGGGCCCACAGACATGGCAAGGACTGCCGGGCTGCGCGAGACCACCGCGCCCCTCGAAAAGACTCCGCTCGAAACCTACGTGCCGCCGGCGAAGCCGTCGCTGATCGGACTGTCGCGCGCGGAACTCGCGGCGACGCTCGGCGAGATCGGCGTGCCGGAACGCCAGCAGAAGATGCGGGTGCAGCAGCTGTGGCACTGGATCTATTTCCGCGGCGCCCGATCGTTCGACGAGATGAGCTCGGTGTCGAAGGACACGCGCACCGCGCTGGCGGAGCGCTTCACGGTCGACCGCCCCGAGGTCGTGGCCGAGCAGATCTCCAATGACGGCACCCGCAAATGGCTGCTGCGGCTGCCGAGCGGCGACGGGCTGCAGAAGGCGCACGAGGTCGAGTGCGTCTACATTCCCGAGACCGACCGCGGCACGCTGTGCGTCTCGTCCCAGGTCGGCTGCACGCTCAACTGCTCGTTCTGCCACACCGGCACACAGCGGCTGGTGCGTAACCTGACGGCCGGCGAGATCCTCGGCCAGGTGATGGTGGCGCGTGACCGGCTCAACGACTGGGCCGACCGCGAGACGCCGCTCGGCAACCGCCTCGTCACCAACATCGTGATGATGGGGATGGGCGAGCCGCTGTACAATTTCGACGCGGTGCGCGATGCGCTGCTGATCGTCTCCGACAATGAAGGCATCGGCATTTCCCGCCGCCGCATCACGCTGTCAACCTCCGGCGTGGTGCCGAACATCGCGCGGGCGGGCGAGGAGATCGGCGTGATGCTGGCGATCTCGCTGCATGCCGTGCGCGACGAGTTGCGCAACGAGCTGGTGCCGCTCAACCGCAAATATCCGATCGCCGAGCTCCTGCAGGCCTGCCGCGACTATCCCGGCGCCTCCAATGCGCGGCGCATCACCTTCGAATATGTGATGCTCAAGGGCGTCAATGATTCGCTCGATGATGCCAGGCTGCTCGTCAAGCTGCTCAAGGGCATTCCGGCCAAGATCAATCTGATCCCGTTCAATCCATGGCCGGGTTCGGCCTATGAATGCTCGGACTGGGAGCAGATCGAGAAGTTCTCGGAATACGTCTTCAATGCCGGCTATTCCTCGCCGGTACGCACCCCGCGCGGCCGCGACATCCTCGCCGCCTGCGGCCAGCTGAAGTCGGAGACCGAGAAGCTGTCGGCCAGGGAACGCGAGGCGCTGCGCGCGATGGCGATGACGGATTGAGGCCGATGTCGATCCGCACGCTCCGTCATTGCGAGCGCAGCGAAGCAATCCAGAGCTGACCCGTAACCCTGGATCGCTTCGTCGCTTGCGCTCCTCGCGATGACGATGGGGAGATATTTTCGCCATGGCGCTGATCGGCCGGCTGATCGTGATCGCGTTCGCGTTTCTGGTGGCGTGCTTTGTCGCCGGGCTGGTCGTGGTGACTGCCATTCTGTTCCCGGAATTGTCAAACCTCGGCAATGGCCCGATCGACCAGACCGCGTTCGAGGTGATCATCGGCTTCGGCTTCATCTTCGTGTCCGGCTTCGCCCTGATCCCGGCATTGTTGATCGCGCTGATCACCGAGACATTCTCGATCCGCAGCGTGCTCGCCTACGCGATCGGCGGCGGCGTGGTCGGCGCGGCCTGCTATCTCGGCTTGATCCCGTTCGATCCGGACACATTCCGCTTCGACGGTATCGACCGCCGCCAGCTCGAGATCCTGACCGGCGCCGGCATCCTCGGCGGTCTCATCTACTGGCTGATCGCGGGACGTAACGCCGGCCGCTGGCGTGAGCCGGCGCGGCTTCTGCCGCCTCCCCCGCCGCTGCCGTCGGGATCGCCGCGGTGAGCCGCGGCCTTTCCATCGCCATCCGCTTTCGCTAAACCGCGCGCCATGAACCGGAACGGCCTCTTCATCGCTTTGTCGCTCGCGCTCGTCATCGGCGTGCTGTTCGGCGTCTATCCCGAGCTCGATCTCAAGCTCGCGTCGCTGTTCTATGACCCGGGTACGCGCAGCTTTCCGCTGAAGCTCGACGGCACTGCCGCCTTCGCGCGTGACGCTGCGATGTGGATCGCCTGGGGCCTGGCTTTGCCCTCGCTCGTGGCGCTGGTGGTCAAGTTCATCCGGCCCGATCGGCCGCTGCTGGTGAAGGGCCGCACCATCGCGTTCCTGCTGCTGACCCTGTCGCTCTCGGCCGGTGTGCTCACCAACTTCACGTTCAAATCCTATTGGGGTCGGCCGCGCCCGGTCGTCGTGACCGAGTTCGGCGGCGACATGCAGTTCGTGCCATGGTGGGATCCGCGTGGCGGCTGTGGCCGCAACTGCTCGTTCTTCTCCGGCGAGGGCGCGACCGCGTTCTGGACCCTGGCCCCGGCCGCGCTGACGCCGCCTGCCATCAGGCCCGTTGCCTATGCCGCCGCCGTCCTATTCGGCCTCGCCACCTCGGGGCTGCGGATGGCGTTCGGCGGCCACTTCTTCACCGACGTTGCCACGGCCGGCCTCGTCACGTTCATCGTGATCTGGCTGCTGCATGGCTACATCTACCGCTGGCCGTCCACCCGCATGACCGACGCCGGCATCGATGCCGCCCTGACCCGGTTCGCCTGGCCGGGCTTCCGACTGATGCGGCGGCTGCTCGGCCGCCGCCAGGCCGACAGCAACCCGACGGCCTGAGCGCGCTCACATCGCCAATAATCGCGTGCCGAGCGAGGCGAAATCTGTTATTCGCGCCCGAAATTCCGAACGACACCGCCATCAACACCGGTTGGACTCCCCATGACCACGATCCTGAAGAGCCTGCCCAAGGGCGAGAAAGTCGGCATCGCCTTCTCCGGCGGCCTGGACACCAGCGCGGCACTGCTGTGGATGAAGCAGAAGGGCGCGCGCTGCTTCGCCTACACCGCCAATCTCGGCCAGCCGGACGAATCCGACTATGACGAGATCCCGCGCAAGGCGCTGAGCTTCGGCGGCGAGAAAGCCCGTCTCGTGGACTGCCGCACCCAGCTGGTGCATGAGGGCATCGCCGCGATCCAGTCCGGCGCCTTCCACATCTCGACCGGCGGCATCACCTATTTCAACACCACGCCGCTCGGCCGCGCGGTGACCGGCACCATGCTGGTCGCCGCGATGAAGGAGGACGGCGTCAACATCTGGGGCGACGGCTCGACCTACAAGGGCAACGACATCGAGCGGTTCTACCGCTACGGCCTGCTCACCAACCCGAGCCTCAAGATCTACAAGCCCTGGCTCGACCAGCAGTTCATCGACGAGCTCGGCGGCCGCTCCGAGATGTCGGCGTTCCTGACCGCCAACGGCTACGATTACAAGATGAGCGCCGAGAAGGCGTATTCGACCGACAGCAATCTGCTCGGTGCCACCCACGAGGCCAAGGATCTCGAGAACCTCAACAGCGGCATCCGGATCGTCAACCCGATCATGGGCGTGCCGTTCTGGCGCGAGGACTGCGTCGTCAAGCCCGAGACCGTCGTGGTGCGCTTCGAGGAGGGCCAGCCGGTCGCGCTGAACGGCCAGACCTTCAGCGATGCCGTGGCGCTGTTCCTCGAGGCCAACGCCATCGGCGGCCGCCATGGCCTCGGCATGAGCGACCAGATCGAGAACCGCATCATCGAAGCCAAGAGCCGCGGCATCTACGAGGCGCCGGGCATGGCGCTCTTGCACATCGCCTATGAGCGTCTCGTCACCGGCATCCACAACGAGGATACGATCGAGCAGTACCGCATCAGCGGCATGCGCCTCGGCCGCCTGCTCTACCAAGGCCGCTGGTTCGACTCGCAGGCATTGATGCTGCGCGAGACCGCGCAGCGTTGGGTGGCGAGCGCCGTCACCGGCGAGGTGACCTTGGAGCTGCGCCGCGGCAACGACTATTCGATCCTCAACACCGAGAGCCCGAACCTGACCTATCAGCCGGAGCGGCTGAGCATGGAGAAGGTCGAGGACGCCGCCTTCACCCCGGCCGACCGCATCGGCCAGCTGACGATGCGCAACCTCGACATCGCCGACACCCGCACCAAGCTGAAGCTGTATTCGGACAACGGCCTGCTGTCGGGCCCGGACGGCGCGCAGATCTTCCAGCTCGGCCACGACAAGGTCTGATGCGAAGTCTAGGGCGGACTCACCGTATTCACCGCTGTCGTCCCTGCGAACGCAGGGACCCATAACCACCGGCCGGAGTGGTGAGAGCTCGCTGTGGCTTGCAGCCGTCGCAAAACCAAATCCTGCGTGTATGGGTCCCTGCGTTCGCAGGGACGACACCGAATAGGACGAGACGGATTGCTACCTACAAAAATGGCCGGGAGCACTCCCGGCCATCGATGTTTGGCATGCCCGCTCAGCCGAGATGGACGACGGCCGGCCGCGCCGAGAGCGGTTGTTTCGCGGCTGGATGCGTCCGCGGCATCACCACAGAGGCCAGCACGATCGAGAACGGCAGCGGCGGTGCGCCGAGCAGCGCCAGATAAGTGTCCGGCATGTGCTGGTGCAGATTCTCGATGACATAGGCCACCAGCTCGCAGCCGATCGCCAGAGGCTGCACCTTGCCCGGCAACGCCACCGGCGTGCCGATCGGCGCATAGTCGTAGCCGCCGAGTTCGAGCCGCGCCGCGGTCGCCAGCAGCATCGCCGCGACGATCGGACCGCCCTTGGGGGCAGGCTGATAGAAATCGTGCGTGGCCCAGACGGCGTTCCAACCATAGGCGACGGTATCGAGCCTGTTGTAGACGCGGCGCACGCGACCATCGAGCTTGGTGCCGGTACCGAACAGCGCGGCGAACGCCTCGTTGCCGGGTGTCATGCCGGCAAAGCTGGTCGCCCAGACGTCGAGCGACGGGCAGCGTTCGCTGGCGGAGAGCGCCAGCACCGGTGCCAGCGTGCCGCCGAGGCTATGCCCGGTCACCGCCAGCCGGCTGCCGGCAGGAAGGCGCCCGATCGCGTCCTGCAACGAGACGCCGCCTTGGTCGGTCAGAGCCAGCAGGTTGGTCAGACCTTTGCTGGTCCCGGCGGAAATCTTGGCGCCGCTCGCGCCAGGCCATTCCACCATGTCGCCGAACGGGCTGTCCTCGTCGCCATCGTCCCAGTAGGCCGGCGAGAATGGATTCGGATAGGTGCCGCGGATCGCAACCGCATAGGCCTTGCTGCTTGCGCTATAGGCCATGAAGGCGAAATTGTCCGGCGGGTCTGGCGGCGCCGCAAGCCATGCGAGGCGCCAGTCGCTGGCGGTCAGCGGGTCCTGCTCCAGGTAGGAAGCGATTGCGTCCGGCGCGCCATAGGCGATGCCGGCGAGCGTCATGAGAACGGCGTCCGGCACGGACACCGCGGGCAGAGCGGAAGCGGCCACGACTGTCATCGGCGTGCTCCCGCCACGGCCGTCGCGACGCGCGAGCGCGCAGGCGATTGCCAGATCAATTGGGTCGACATGATCGTTTCGTCCTTTGAAAGTCGGTTGTCGATCGCGATGCGCGAGCAGACACGGTTGCGCGTGAGCGACCGCGCTGCACGTCCACATCGTCTGCGGGGCGCCGGCCGCAGCCGGCGCCCGTGGTGTCAGGGAAGGTTGTCGTGGATCGCGCGCGTCCAGCTGCCGTCGGGCTTGCCAGTGATGCTCTCGATGTCCGAGGACAAGTTCCAGAGCATCATGCCGCGCTTGGCACCTGCGCTGGGATTCCAGCGGCAGAGCTGCTTGGTCTCCTCCAGCGACGTGCCTTGCGTGATGGGACCGACCTTGTCGGACTTCACCCCGATCGAGATCTTGTCCGGGCTGATCACGGTCGCGTACTGCTCGACCAGCGCGGTCATCGATGTGAAGTCGAGAAAATAGGCCATCGTGTTGATGCTGGTGAGCGTGGACGCGAGCTGTTTGATCACGTCCTTGTCACGATCGAACAAATAGGTATCGAGCGTGAGGATCGCGTTCGGCATGGCCTTGCGCATGCCGGTCACGGTGTCGACGAACTGCTGACCGGGGAAGCTGTCGAGATCTTCGTTGTCGATATCGAAGCCGTCGAGATTCCATTGGTCGGAGAGATAGGCGCACCACGACCCGAACTGATCGGGATCGGTGATGCCGGTGTTCCATCCCACTGGCGGCTGCGGCGTGCCGATCAGCGACAGCAGGATCTTCATGTTTGGCGCCGTCTTGCGCAGCGCGGCGATCCCGTCGCGGATGCTGTCCCCGGTGTTCGATTTCTGCAGGAACGCCTGACAGGTCGTATTTCCGGGGAAGAGGTTGGAGAAGGCAAGGATCAGAACGTCCACATAGGACGGTGTGTCCGCGAGCAGGGGCCCGTGCCCTGGCCCGGATGGAATGTATCCGAGCCAGAAGGCCGTGTAGCTTTGCTGGGCCATTTGTCAGATCCGCGTCGTGCCCGTGAAGGTCGGGACGGGATAGACCACGGCGTCGAGCGCCGTCGACTTCGTGATCGACGTGCCGTTGAGATAGAGCAGGCGCTGAGTCGGCGTCGCAATCAGATTGCCGCTGCTGCTGGGCTCGATGCGTACTGTGCCGCGCCAGCCGGTGCCGCCCTGCGGCAACGCCAGCTCGCCCGACGAGGATGTCGGCGGGATGCACTGGATGCCGTAGATGATGGTTTGTCCGGCGCTGATCTGCTGATTGAGAAAGCCGCGGCCGGTCGACGCGAAGAACTGATTGTAGAGCTCGACATTGCCCTTCGGATCGATGAACTGCGCGGCGAGCGACTTCTGGCCCGAGCCCTGGGTGAAGTCGGTCGTCTCCTGGAAAATGACGTTGTAGTTGACCGATGACACCGACGCGCCGGGCGCCAGCGAGACCTGGACCCAATAGCCTTGGATGACGAAGGGATTTGCGGCGGTCGGTGGCAGAATCCCGCTGGGCACAAGAGTTTCTGCCAGCACTTCGAATGACGACAATACGGTCATGGCGGTATCTCCTTTGATGAAAACGACTGCTGTAAAGAGGACGCGACGCGCAATGGCGTGAAGATGTCTTCACACCTCAAAATAGTAAAGTCACTGCTGTGTGATTATGAGTTGAGTCAACTTTGGTGACGGAAAGCATCTGCGATGTCGGTCGCTTGACGCGCAAAAAAATGGCCGGGGAGCGACCCCGGCCATTTTCGTTTCAGCGTGCAACAGAGACTCAGCGCGGCGGCGCGACGCCTGGAGGCGGCGGCGGCAGCGCGGCCTGGCCGCCATTGAGCAGCGGCGTGATGCGGCGGACCGTGACGCGGCGGTTGATGCGGCTCGGTCCCTGCGTCTGCTCCTTCAGGTACTGCTCGCCGTAACCCTGCGAGGTCAGGTTCTCCGCGGGCACGCCGAACTGCTGCGTGAGCAGGGTCGCGACCGATTCGGCGCGGCGGTCCGAGAGCGACAGATTGTCGGTCTCGTTGCCGACCGCGTCGGTATGGCCCTCGATCAGGAAGACCTCGCGCGGATTGCGCTGGATCGCCTGGTTGAGGCCGTCGGCGATGACCTGCAGCTTCGCCGCCTGGTCGGGACCAATCTCCCACGATCCGGTCTCGAAGGTGATCGTGTTGAGATCGATCGACGGCATCAGCTGGCGCACCGATGGCGAGTAGCGGACCTCGTCGAGCGAGTAGCGGCGCTGGACGCGCTCCACCGGCGGCGCGATCAGCGTGTCGTAGATGACATCCGGCGGCGCCTCTTCGGCGTCGACGATGTAGCGGTTGTAGGGGATGCGGATCTCCGGTGGCGGCAGGTCGACATAGAAGCCGCCGACCGCAGCCGGATCGCGATAGGTGTTGTCGATGATGATGATCTCGCGGCCGCCGATATCGCGGCGGATGCGGCGCAGCAGACGGCCGTCGGGGGCCGTGATCGTGACGATCTGGCTGCCGTCGGGGCGAATCACCACGGTGCGCGTCTCGCCGCGGTCCTCTCGCAGCACCCGAATGTCGCGCGCGCCGTAACGGAAGCGCTCGAGCTCGTCGTGACGCACGAAGGACTGCCCGCTCGGATCGCGCACGATGACGCGGCCCGGCTCGTAGATCAGCGTGCGACCACCTTCCTGGACCTCGCGGCGCTGGCCGCGGAAATCGTCCATGCGCTGCGGTCCCTGCTGCGGAGCGCCCGGCGCGATCGGCGTCAAAGCCTGCTGCGTTGGCGGCGGCGGTGGCGGCAGCGGCGCCGTGATCTGCGGCGGCGGCCGGTTCGACATCGCGGGCGGACCGCCCTGCGGCACGCCACCACTCAGGGCCGGCGGTGTGCCCGGGCCAGGTCCCGGGCCAGGTCCTGCGCCAGGAGCGCCAGCGCCCGGTCCCGCAGGGCCGGGTCCAGCCACGGGCGGAGGTCCGCCGGGGCTGCCGGGAGGCATGCCCGGACGTCCGCCGGGCGGCGGATTGCCGGCCACGGGCGGTGTGCCCTGCCCAGGTGTCTGAGCAGCCGGAGGTGTCGCCGGTGCGGGCGGCGTGCCGGGGGCAGGCACGACCGTTCCGGCTGGCGGCGTCGGCGCGCCACGCGGCGGCGGTCCACCCGGCTGGGCACCAGGAGGCGGTCCGCCGGCACCGGGACGGCCCGGACGCGGCTCTGCACCGGGAGGTGGCGGCGGTGTGCCAGGCGACGCTTGTGGCGGGGGCGGCGGCGAGCCGGGTCGAGCCCCCGGCGCAGCGCTGGGTGCGGGCGATGGCGGCGCTGGAGTGGCCGCGGGCGGCACCGGCGGGGTCGGCCGCGCAGGTGCCGGCGGGGTCGCCGGTGCAGCGACAGGAGGCGGCGGCGTCGGGCGGGCGGGCTCACGCGGCACCACGGGAGGGGGCGACGGCGAATGCTGCGGCGGGGCCGCGGCCGGAGGCGGTGGTGGTGTCGGACGTGACGGCGGAGCGGCCGGAGGCTCCGCGCGCGGCGGCGGGGGAGCCGGCCGCGGCGGCTCGGCGCGCGGGGGAGGCGGCGGCGGTGGTGGAGGGGCCGGCCGCGGCGCTGCGGCCGGCGGCGGAGGAGGCGGAGGCGGTGCAGGGCGCGGTGCGGCCGCGGGCGGCGGAGGTGCCGGCGGGGCGGCCTGATGCGGAGGCGCGGCTGGCGGCGCGGCGCCGGGACCTGGGCGCTGCGGCTGCCCTTGCTGCGGCTGACCATGCGGCGGCTGCTTCGGTCGACCATCGGGACCGACCTCGCCCCCCGGACCACCCGGCCCTTGCGCGATGACCATAGGCGCGCTCTGCGCGTAGGATCCGGAGCTCGTCAGTTGCATTGCCGACAGCGCGGTCGTCGCAAGCAGCAAAACGCGAAGTTTGCTCATGTGTTATGGTTTCCCGAAACGTTCTTTTTCAAGCACGGCGTGATCAACGATTATGCGTTAGGCTGGATTGTGGCGCAGTTCAAATCCGCCGACGGATTTATTTCGACGCGAAACAGCCGCCGGGCGGCCGCCATTCATGTCTCATTCAGTCTTGAATTTCAAAGGCTTGGCACAACAAAACACGCCGAGAGCCGGCACCCTGCCGGCTCTCTCTCCTGTCCATCATGATCAAGGTTCAATCGCGGTCAATCCGTGATCGTGCTTGAAGTGACCGGACTTGAAGTGACCGGGCTTGGCGTGGTCGGACTGAGCGGTCCGCGCCCTGGAACTTCATCCGGTGTCTGTCCGGGCAATTCGCGTGGCGGCTCCGGGGTGTCGGGCTCATGGACCGGCGGTGGCACCTCCGGGCTGGGATTTCCGACGGGGTCCTCGGGTGGCGGCTCGGCGGGATGGCCGGGGGTCGACGGCGGAATCTCGGGGGGCTCGATCGGCATCACATCGCGACCTTGCGATTGTCCCCGATGTCTGGGCGCGTGCCGGTGACAGCGGCCGCGGCCGTCTTGACATAGCTGACGACGGTGCCCGGCGAGTCCCAGAACTCGGCGTATTCGGGGGTGATCCTGAGCAGGCGAATGTTCGGATCATCAGCGCTGTCCCACCACGCCTTGGCCGTCGTCGTGAACAGCTCGCGGATCTTGGCGCGATCGTTGGAGATGGCTGCAGAGCCGGTCACAGAGACGTATTTCTGGCTGCCGGAATCGGCGAACGACAGATTGACCTGCGGCGACCGCGCGATCTCCTCATCCTTGTGATGGCGCGCATCAGTCAGGAAGTAGATCATGCCTTCGTCGCGGGCGAGGTAGGCGCTCATCGGCCGGGATCGCAATTGGTCACCGTCGCGGGTGACCAGCATGGCGAAGCCGATCTTCTTCATCAGGTCCCAGGCGCGATCCTGATCGCGCATGTCATCGTTGCTCATGGTCCGCTCCCTTGATGTCAGGAGCGATAACGTCGCGTCGTGCCGCGATGTTCCGAATGGGCGGACGAAACCCGGCTCCGGGATCAACCGCGGAGCAGCAGGGTATTGCTGCGCGTGCGGCCGACCGCGCGATAGCCGCGGCTGATCATGTCGGCGATGCAATCGTTCTGCCATTCGTCGCGTGACAGATGCTCGATGACGACGGCGCGCGGCCACAGCGTGGCGGGCGCATCGCGGAAGAAGCAGGTCAGCACGCGGTCTTCGAAGCCTTCCACGTCGATCTTCAGCGCGTCGACCTTGATCGCGCCGGCCTGGTCGAGAATGGCCTGCAGCCGCAGCGACGGGACGTTGAAGGCCTCGGCGCCGGCCTCGCCGACCACGACATGACTGGCCCCGAGATTGTCGCCATCGGTCTCGATCATCACCTCGCCGTCACGGTCGCCCGCCGCCGCAGCCACCAGCCTGACCTGACGCAGCGCGGACGCGTCGCGATTGAAGCTGAGCCGCGCATGGGTGACGGGATGCGGCTCGATTGCGATCACGAGACCGTTCGGCCCGACGTGACGCGCCAGCGGCAGCGCGAACGTCCCGACATTGGCGCCGATATCCACGGCAACCCCTCCGGGCGGCACGTGGCTGCGCAGGAAATCCAGCTCCTCGCGATTGTAGTCGGGATTGAACAGGGCGCCGCGCTCGGTCGCGTTGACCTGATGATAGAAGCGAAAGTTGGCGCATTGATAGCTGACGTCGACGGGACCGTCCCGCAGCAGATTCACCGCGCGCGTCAGCATCGGGCGGAATGCACCGCGCTTCAGCCCGGAGCCATGCGCCAGTCGGAGAACCAGCGCCTGAGCGGCATTGGGAGCAAAGGCCCCGAAGGGCAGCGGCGAAGGATCATGATCGGGCGTCATGGTCGGATCCTCGATTGAAGGAGCCGAGCGATAGCCGGTTTGCCGCGCACTCCAATGAAGCCGGCATGGCGGCATTGTGGTTTCACCACGACACAGTGTGGCGCTGCGGCGCAGCTCAGACCGCCTTGCGCTGGCGCAGGAAGCGGCCGATCAGGCGCCGCTTGCCCTTGCGCGGAATGAGATCGATGTCGCTCACCAGCTTGGCGCCGCCCTTGCGCCGCTCCAGCACGATCTTGCGGCTGTGGAATGCTTCGAGCTCAGCGCGATGGGCGACGCTGACGATCGTCGCTCTCGGCAGTTCGCTCGTGACCATCTGCATCATCAGGTCCTGGCTCTTCTCATCGAGCGCGGACGTCGCCTCGTCGAGCACGACGATATCCGGACGGTGCAGCAGCAGCCGCGCAAAGGCGAGGCGCTGCTTCTCGCCGCCGGACAGCGTCTGATCCCACGGCGCCTCCTCCTCGATCTTCTCCTTGAGATGATCGAGGCCGACCTTGTGCAGCGCTTCGCCGACCTGCTCGACGCTCCAGTCCTCGGCGGCACCTGGATAAGCCACCGCACGGCGCAGACTGCCCGAGGGCACGTAGGGCCGCTGCGGCAGCATGAACAGCTGGCGGTCCGGGTGAAAGTTGATGCTGCCGCCGCCCCACGGCCAGAGGCCAGCGATCGCGCGCACCAGCGTGCTCTTGCCGGTTCCCGATTCGCCGGCGACGAGCAGGCGCTCGCCGGGATCGACCACGACCTCGGTCTCGCCGACCACGGCGGTGCCGTCGTCGAGCGTGACCGAAAGATCGTTCAGGCTCAGCATCGCCTCGCCGGTCGTCTCGCCGCGCTTGATGCGGCCGATGCCGTCGCCGCGCTCGGCGCGCTCCAGCGCATCGAGCGACATCATCAGCGAGGCGATGCGGCGGGCGCACGCGTTCCAGTCGGCGAGACGCGGATAGTTGTCGACCAGCCAGCCGAAGGCGGTCTGCACGATCGTGAACGCGCTCGCCGCCTGCATCACCTGCCCGAGCGTCATGCTGCCGTCGAGGAATTTGGGCGCACACAGCAGCAGCGGCACGACGGGCGCGATGAGACTGGAGCCTTGCGACACCAGCGTGGTGCGCATGTGCTGGCCGGCCAGCCGCGCCCACTGCTGCAGGACTTTGCCGAAGGTCCGGTCGATTCCGGCGCGCTCCTCGGTCTCGCCGCCAAGCAGCGCGATGCTTTCGCCGTTCTCGCGGACCCGGGTCAGCGTGTAGCGGAAATCGGCCTCGGCCTGGTTCTTGTCCTCCGAGGTCTGCACGAAGCGGCGGCCGATCGTCATGATCGAGCCGGAGGCGATGGCGGCGTAGACGATCGCCGCGATCACCAGGAAGCCCGGAATGGTGAGCTCGGTGGCGCCGACACGCAGCGTCAACGCGCCGCCGATCGTCCAGAGCACGACGATGAAAGTCACCGCTGACAGAAGCGCCGAGGTCACGCCGGCGACGAAGTCGACCGGCGAGTCGGTCGCGATGCGCAGATCTTCGGCGATCCGGTATTCCGGATTCTTGTGGTCGCCGCTGACCAGATTGAGCTGGTAGTAGCGACCGCTCGTCAGCCAGCGGGTGACGACGCTGTCGGTCAGCCAGGCCCGCCAGCGGCGCTGGATCCCCATCCGCGCATAGACCTGCGCGACACCGAGAACGACGCTGCCGATCGCGAGCGGGAAGAAGATCGCGGTGAGATGAAACACGGTCGCCGAGTCGCGCTTCTCGATCGCATCGAAGATCGACCGGTTCCAGACATTGATGCCGTACTGAAACGCAACGGTTCCGACGATAAGGATGAGCAGGCTGATCGTGAACGGCCAGGCCAGGCGATCGCCGGCCCTGCCCCAAAAGCCGCGCGCGCTGATCCAGAAGCGCGTCAGCAGATAGCGCTTGCGGACCTGCTCGGCCTCTTCGGGCGACAGCTCCGGGTCCGGCTCGACCACTTCCGGCGGCGGCGGCTCGACCCGGTCGCCATTCTCGGCAGCGATCTCGATGATCGGTGCCTTCGTCGTCTGCGACGCGCCGGGCCGTGCGATGTCCTGAACCTGTGCCATCGCGCGATAACAGCAGTGCGAACAGAAGGTTCCCGGTTCGGTTCCGCCGCGCAGACGGGTGTCAACGCACCTCCGAATTCGGCGCCACCGGGGGCGCGCGATAGAGCGGCACTGGGACCACCTTGTGCAGCACGCGCGACAATTCCTCGATCGAATAAGGCTTGCGCAACAGCTCGAAACCGTTGGTGCCCTGCTGAGCCACGACGTGGCTGTAGCCGCTGGCAAGCACGACCGGAATGTTGAGCTCGAGCCGGCGAATCTCCTCCGCAAGCTCGAGACCGGTCATGCCGGGCATCATGACATCGGTGAACACGACATCGAAGCGGCTCGCACCGCCGATCAGTTCCTCCAACGCGTCCCTGGCATTGTCGACCAGCGTGGTGAGATAGCCGAGTTCGGCCAGCGCTTCCGTCGCCGATCTCCCGACATCGATATTGTCCTCGACCACCAGCACCGACATGCCCCGGCCGCTGACCGGCACAGCATGGCCACTGGCCTCTGTGCGCTGATCATGGGCCGGCGCGACGCGCGGCAGATATAGCGTGAACGTCGCACCATGCCCGGGCTTGCTGACCACGCCGATCTCGCCGCCGGACTGCTTGGCGAAGCCGAACACCTGCGACAGTCCGAGGCCGGTGCCATGCCCGATCGTCTTGGTCGTGAAGAACGGCTCGAAGATGCGGCCGACCTGCTCCTGCGGAATGCCGACGCCGGTATCCTGCACGGCAATGGCGACATAGCCGAGCGGCGGGCGGTCATGCGGAGCGACCGGGCTCGGCAGGTCGGACGCGGGCGCGACCGTCATGCTGAGAAGGCCCTGGCCGGCCATCGCATCGCGGGCGTTGACGGCCATGTTGATCAGAGCGGTCTCGAACTGGCCTGCATCGGCATTGACGTAGCACGGCTCCTCCGGGACCGAGGTCACGACGTCGATGCGCGACCCGACCAGCGTCTTGGTCATGTCGCGCAGCGTGATGACGCTACGGCCGATGTCGAACACCTCCGGTTTCAGGGTCTGCCGCCGCGCAAAGGCCAGCAGCTGCGACGTCAGCTTGGACGCCCGCGCGACGGTGTCGGAGATCGCGTCGATGTAACGCTGCCGCCGCTCGTCGGACAAATTGGGACGGCGCAGCAGGTCGGCCGAGGCGCGGATCACCGTCAGCAGGTTGTTGAAATCATGCGCGACGCCGCCGGTAAGCTGGCCCAGCGCTTCCATGCGATGGCCATGCTTGAGCGCATCCTCCGCTTCGAGGCGGCGACCAGCCTCGATGTAGAGGCGTTCGGTCCGCCGCCGGGCCATGGCCAGGAACACGACCAGCAGCGCCGTCGCCGGAATGCCGAAGATCAGGTGACGGCTCATCGTCGAGAGCCAGCGGTTGCGGATGGTCGCAGTGTCGAGGCCGGTCGAGACATAGACGGGATAGCCCGCCAGCCGCTGGTAGCCGATGCGCCGCTCGATGCCGTCGACCGGCGATGTCTCCGTGACCAGCTGTTCGGTATCCGCCGCGCCCGCCGGGATGTCGTTGGCAGCCGGACCTTCGCTTCGGCGAGCGGCGGGGAAGCGGGCGAGCGTGAGCCCGTCGAACCGCCGAAGCGCGAAGTAGCTGCCGGGGGCGCGGCCGATCCGGGCGTAGAAGTGCTCGAAATAGTCGGGCAGCACCGAGGCCTGGATGACGCCGGTGAAGCTGCCGTCGTCGGACTGGCGGCGGCGGCTGACGCTGAAGAACACCGCGCCGGGATAGGGCGATCGCGGCGTCAGCGGCGCGCCGATGAAGGTGCCGACGCTGTCCTTGACGTGGGCGCTGAAGTAGTCGCGATCGAGGAACGACGTCTCGGGCGCCGGGTAGATCAGGCTGTTGACCAGCGGCCGGCCGCTGGCATCGAACACCCAGGCCGATTTCATCTGCGGCAGCGCGTCCGACAATTGGCGCAGCCTCGCATGCAACGCCTGCTCCCGCGCCTTGATCTCGGCGTCCGGCAGATCGCGGACGATCTCGTCGATCTCCCAGAGGCTGCGGTCGATCGTCTCGAACACCTTCAGCGCATGCTCGTGGACGATTTCGAGCGAGCGGCGGATTTCGCGGTCGGCCTCGTCGGTGGTGGTCCCGTAGGACACACAGGCGGCAATCACGAACAGCGCGACGGGCAGCGCCAGCGACGCGACCATCATCCAGCGCAGCATCGTCAGCGATTTGCGTTGTGCGGTCTGCACGGTCGCTCCAGCCCCCAAAAGGCCACGAGCTTAACGCAATCCGCCTCAGCGACAAACCAGCTGCGCCAGGAACTTCCGATGGTTCCGGCGCAGATGTCTCCTCGATGACTGCCGGGCGGCTAGATCTGCCGCTCGACCAGCTTGAGCTTGAGCTCGGCGATCGCCTCGGCGGGGTTGAGCCCCTTCGGGCAGGCCTTGGCGCAGTTCATGATGGTGTGGCAGCGATACAGCCGGAACGGGTCCTCGAGATTGTCGAGCCGCTCGCCGGTGGCCTCGTCGCGACTGTCCTTGACCCAGCGGTTGGCCTGCAGCAATGCGGCCGGGCCGAGATAGCGGTCGCTGTTCCACCAGTAGCTCGGGCACGAGGTCGAGCAGCAGGCGCACAGGATGCACTCGTAGAGGCCGTCGAGCTTCTCGCGATCCTCGTGGCTCTGCCGCCATTCCTTCTGCGGCGTCGGCGAGGTCGTCTTCAGCCACGGCTCGATCGACGCATATTGCGCGTAGAAATTGGTGAGGTCGGGCACCAGATCCTTCACCACCGGCTGGTGCGGCAGCGGGTTGATCTTGACCGCGCCGTCCTTCACATCGTGCATGGAGCGCGTGCAGGCCAGCGTGTTCTGGCCGTCGATGTTCATCGCGCAGGAGCCGCAGACGCCCTCGCGGCAGGAGCGGCGGAAGGTCAGCGACGGATCGATGTGGTTCTTGATCCAGATCAGGCCGTCGAGGACCATCGGGCCGCAATCGTTGACGTCGACGTAATAGGTGTCGACGCTCGGATTCTTGCCGTCGTCCGGATTCCAGCGATAGACCCTGAACTCGCGAACCTCGGTGGCGCCGGCCGGCTTGGGCCAGGTCTTGCCGCCGGTGATCTGCGAATTCTTCGGAAGTGCGAACTCAGCCATGTCGGAAGGCCTTCTTGAGGTTATGACGGACGGGACTCAGTACACCCGCGATCAGTAAACACGTGCTTTGGGCGGGATGTACTGAACGTCATTGGTCATGGTGTAGTTGTGCACCGGGCGGTAATCGATCGTGGTCTTGCCGTCCTTGTTGTCGATCCACGCCAACGTGTGCTTCATCCAGTCCTTGTCGTCGCGATCCGGGAAGTCCTCGCGCGCATGGGCGCCGCGGCTTTCGGTGCGGTTGACGGCGGAGTCCATCGTGACGACCGCCTGCGCGATCAGATTGTCGAACTCCAAGGTCTCGACCAGGTCGGAATTCCACACCAGCGAGCGGTCGGAGACGGCGATGTCGCCGATGCCGCCATACACCTTGTGGATCAGGTTATGGCCTTCCTGCAGCACGTCGCCGGTGCGGAACACGGCGCAGTTGGTCTGCATCACGTGCTGCATGCTTTCACGCAGCTTGGCGGTCGGCGTGCCGCCCTGGGAGTAGCGATAGCGATCGAGCCGGCCGAGCGCGAGGTCCGCCGAGTCCTTCGGCAGATCCGGCTGCTTGCCGTTCGGCGTCAGCTTCTCGGCGAGCCGCAGCGCGGCCGCGCGGCCGAACACGACGAGGTCGATCAGCGAGTTGGAGCCGAGCCGGTTGGCGCCATGCACGGAGACGCAGGCCGCCTCGCCCACCGCCATCAGGCCGGGGACAATGGCGTTGTCGTCGCCGTCCTTCTTGGTCAGCACCTCGGCGTGATAGTTGGTCGGGATGCCGCCCATGTTGTAGTGCACCGTCGGCACGATCGGGATCGGCTCGCGGGTGACGTCGACATTGGCGAAGATCTTGGCCGATTCGGAGATGCCGGGCAGACGTTCCTGCAGCACCTTCGGATCGAGGTGGTCGAGATGCAGGAAGATGTGGTCCTTCTTCTTGCCGACGCCGCGGCCTTCGCGGATCTCGATGGTCATCGCGCGCGACACGACGTCGCGCGAGGCGAGGTCCTTCGCCGACGGCGCGTAGCGCTCCATGAAACGCTCGCCCTCGGAGTTGACGAGATAGCCGCCCTCGCCGCGCGCACCCTCGGTCACCAGGCAGCCGGAGCCGTAGATGCCGGTCGGATGGAACTGCACGAACTCCATGTCCTGCAGCGGCAGGCCGGCGCGCAGCGCCATGCCGCCGCCGTCGCCGGTGCAGGTATGCGCCGAGGTGCAGGACGCGTAGGCGCGGCCATAGCCGCCGGTCGCCAGGATGGTGGTCTGGGCGCGGAAGCGATGCAGCGTGCCGTCGTCGAGCTTCAGCGCGATGACGCCGCGGCAGACGCCCTGGTCGTCCATGATCAGGTCGATGGCGAAGAACTCGATGAAGAACTCCGCGGCATGGCGCAGCGACTGGCCATACATCGTGTGCAGCATCGCGTGGCCGGTACGGTCTGCGGCGGCACAGGTACGCTGCGCCTGTCCCTTGCCGTAGTCCATCGTCATGCCGCCGAACGGACGCTGGTAGATCTTGCCGTCCTCGGTGCGCGAGAACGGCACGCCCCAATGCTCGAGCTCGTAGACGGCGTCAGGCGCGTTGCGCACCATGTACTCGATCGCGTCCTGGTCGCCGAGCCAGTCCGACCCCTTGACGGTGTCGTACATGTGCCAGCGCCAGTCGTCCTGGTGCATGTTGCCGAGCGAGGCCGAGATGCCGCCCTGCGCCGCCACCGTGTGCGAGCGGGTCGGGAACACCTTGGTGATGCAGGCCGTGCGCAGGCCCGCTTCGCTGCAGCCGACGACGGCGCGCAGGCCGGCGCCACCTGCGCCGACGACGACGACGTCATAGGTGTGGTCCTCGATCGGATAGGCTTTTCCGTTCGTCGCTGGCGCGCCGTTTGCGCTGCCATTTGCTCCGCCGGCCATAGGCTAGACTCCAGTGGACAGTTTGATGAGGGCGTAGATCGAGGCGAGGGCCACGGTCACCGCAAAGAAGTTGTTGGCCATGATCGAAACGAGCTTCAGCGGCTCGCTGTGCACGTAGTCCTCGATCACGACCTGCATGCCGATTTTCATGTGCCAGCAGCTGGCGATCACGAACAGCAGCATGATCAGCGCGATCGGCAGCGAGCCGAGGATCTGCGCCGCGCCGGCCTGGTTACGGCCAAGCAGCATGATCACGACCACGACGACCGGGATGATCAACAACGCCATCGCGACGGCGGTGATGCGCTGGCGCCAGAAGTCGCCGGTGCCGGAATGCGCTGCGCCGAGGTTGCGGACGCGGCCGAGCGGAGTCCGCATCGATTTCGCGCGTACATTGCTCATCGGCCGCCTCCCACTGCGTAAGCCACGATCCACACCAGAACGGTCAAGGTGATGCCGCCGATCAGTGCGCCCCAGGTCAACGCCTCGCGTTCATTGGGCTTGAAGCCGTAGCCAAGGTCCCAGACGAAGTGGCGGATGCCGGACAGCAGGTGATGCAGCAGCGCCCAGGTGTAGCCGAACACGATCAGGCGGCCGAGGAAGCTCGCCATGAAGCCCTGGACGTAGGAGTAGGCGCTCGGACCGGACGCGGCGGCGATCAACCACCAGGCCAGCAGCAGCGTCCCGAAATATAGTGCAACACCGGTGGCGCGATGGACGATCGACAGGATCATCGTCAGCGTCCAGCGGTAGGTTTGCAGATGCGGCGAAAGCGGTCGTTCGATCCTGGCTGTCATTGGTTGCTTTGATGATTTCTTGTGGGCCGTGAACGGAGGGGGCTTGCGGCCGTGTGGATCGGCAAGGCGGCTTTATTTACGGAGAAGGAACAGGCGTTGCAACGGACAAATGGCCCAAAACCGAACACCGATTCAGTACTACGTGACCAATGAAAAAAGGATCAATGCCCGCCGTGGTATACCACGAGCCGGATCGCGCGGAATGTAGCGAATCTATATTCATATCTACCGCCTTGCTCGAAGCATTCTCGACACATCAAACCTATTAAGTAACGCTGATCGTAGAGCATTGATTCACCGCTTAACTACGGTCTCGCCCCCGCGGGTTTCGATGCCCGGCACAGCTTGAGCCCGCTCTTTCTGCAAGCCTGACCTAAATGAATCGCGGAGCAGAATGGACCTGGATCGCCGCTGCTTTCGGCAAATCCGCACGGAGACGGAGGTTCCTGCGTTTGGCGCGAAGCGGAACCGGTTCGGAGGCATGATCCATTTTGCCACATGTCCGGATCCGAGACGGCGGCCTAGTCTCGGCAAAATGCCGCCAGAAACCGCGCGCGGCAGGGAGGTCTGATGCCCGTTCGAGCGGTCCCGCCGGCAACGGCCGAACGCCCGGCAGCCCTGCCGGCGCACCAAGCGTCGTCGCAGGAGCCCGCCGAGGAGCCGCTGACCTGCGTCCTCGGCTTCACCGCCGCCGGCCTGTTCGCCGCGTGCTTGGCGCTCGCCATTCAGCACGAGATCGCGTTGCTGGCCGTGCTGGAATTCGTGCTGATCTGCGCCGCCCCTCCACTGGCCGCGCTGGCGGGACTCGCGATCGGACGGCGCCGCTGAATGCTCCGCCGTTGGGGCCACGCCAGCTGCGATGCTCGAGATCACCGGCCCGGTCGCCATCCCGCCGCTATCCTTTCCCCGGCATCAGCCGCACCTCGCTGGCGCGCCACCTGCGAAGATCGCCCTGATGGTCGATGCGGCCGGCCTCTGCCAGAGCACGGATCCGGGCCGCGACGATCTTGAGCGACAATGCAAGCTCCTCGCAGCGCGGTGACGCCATCGCGAGGATCATTGCGGTCTTGCGCCAGTCCGGCTTCAGCAGCGAAAAGATGAGCTCGTCGAGCTCGGGCTCGGCGACCGCGGGCGGCAGCACCACCTCGTCCCAGCTTAGGACATGCGCCGTCGGCACGGCTTCCAGCCACACCGTCAACTCGGGATGCTCTTCGTTGATGTATTCGAGCAGATCAAAATAGAGCTGCGACGAGACGTCGGCGAGCCGGCCGGTGAGCGCTCGGCGATCGGGCTCGCCGAGATCGGCGATGACCGCCCCGGCCCGTTCGAGCGCGCGCGAGGCCGCGAGCAGATGGCGCTGAATCTCCTTCGCCTGCGCGCGCGTCATCCGGCCGGTCATCGCATGCTCGTCACTTCGTGTAGATGTCCTTGTACTGATCGCGCAGCACGTTCTTCTGCACCTTGCCCATGGTGTTGCGCGGCAGCTCGTCGACCACGAACACGCGCTTGGGCATCTTGAACTTGGCGAGCCGGCCGTCGAGGCCCTTGAGCACGCCCGCCTCGCTGACGTCGGCGCCCGGTTGGCGCACCACCACCGCGGTGACGCCCTCGCCGAAATCGGCATGCGGCACGCCGATCACGGCCGATTCCACCACGCCAGGCATGGCGTCGATTTCGCTCTCGATCTCCTTCGGATAGACGTTGAAGCCGCCGGAGATCACGAGGTCCTTGCCGCGTCCGACGATGTGGACGTAGCCCTGGCTGTCGATCTTGCCGAGGTCACCGGTGATGAAGAACCCGTCGTCGCGGAATTCCGACCTGGTCTTTTCCGGCATGCGCCAATAGCCCTTGAACACGTTCGGGCCCTTGACCTCGATCATGCCGATCTCGTCGCGGGCCAGTTCCTTCGCGGTCTCCGGATCGGTGACGCGCACGGACACGCCGGGCAGCGGGAAGCCGACCGCGCCGGGCACGCGCTCACCCTCGTAGGGGTTCGACGTGTTCATGTTGGTCTCGGTCATGCCGTAGCGCTCGAGCACGGCGTGGCCGGTGCGCGCGAACCACTCGCGATGGGTATCGGCGAGCAGCGGCGCCGAGCCGGAGATGAAGAGACGCATGTGGCTGGTCGTCTCCTTGGACAACCGCGGGTTCTGCAGCAGCCGCGTATAGAAGGTCGGCACGCCCATCAGCACCGTGGCGCGGGCCATCAGGTTGATGATCAGGTCCGGATCGAGCTTGGGCAGGAAGATCATCGACGCCCGCGAAAACAGCGTCACGTTGCTGGCCACGAACAGGCCGTGGGTATGATAGATCGGCAGCGCGTGGATCAGCACATCGTCCTTGGTGAACCGCCAGAAGTCGATCAGGGTCAGCGAGTTCGAGGCGAGATTGTCGTGGGACAGCATCGCGCCCTTGGAGCGGCCTGTCGTGCCCGACGTGTACAGGATCGCAGCAAGATCATCGGCCGCGCGCGGCACCGTGGTGAAGGCGGTTTCGGCCTTATCGGCGGCCTCGGTCAGCGAGCCCTTGCCCGACGCGTCGAGCGTTTCAACCTTGGCGCCGACCTTGGCCGCGAGCGCGCCGATACCCTCGGCCTTGGACGGATCGCAGACGACGACGGTCGGCTCGGCGTCGCCGATGAAATAGTCGAGTTCGTTGAGCGTGTAGGCGGTGTTGAGCGGCAGATAGACGCCGCCGGCCCTGACAGTGGCGAGATAGAGCACCAGGCCGGACACCGATTTCTCGGTCTGCGCCGCGACGCGGTCACCCGGCTTGACGCCACGGGCCACCAGCACATTCGCCATCTGCCCTGCCCGCGCGATCAGGTCACCGTAGGAAATGCGCTGACCGTCATGGGTCTCGATCGCCAGGCGGCTGGGATCGTCGAGGCCGTCGAACAGGCGGGTGAACAGATTGGCGTTGACGGCTTGGTTCATGCAACATTCCCCTGGAGCGGTGCCCGGCCAGCAGTACCAGCCGGCGGAACATCTTGCTCGACGAAGACGAAAAGGGCCCGGACGGCGGACGAGACCGGCGACATCACCGCCACCAAGGTCGCCATCTCTGATCGAGGCTGCTCTAGCAAAAACGCCCTTTCGAAGGCAACGGGAGACGCTGTGATATGGTCAAGGGACAACGGATCGCGTGGATCACGGGCGGCGGCACCGGCATCGGCGAGGCCGGCGCGCTGGCGCTGGCCGCGGAGGGCTGGACCGTCGTGGTGTCGGGCCGGCGCAAGGCCGCGCTCGACACTGTCGTAGCCAAGGTCGCGGCGGCGGGCGGCACGGCCGAGGCCGCCCCGCTCGACGTCGCCAAGGCCGCCGACGTGCAGGCCGCGGCCGATGCCATCCTGGCACGGCATGGCCGCATCGATCTCCTGGTCAACTCGGCGGGCGTCAACGTGCCGAAGCGGCGCTGGGACGACATGACGATCGACGGCTGGAACCAGTTGGTCGAGATCAATCTCAACGGCGTGCTGTATTGTATGAAGGCGGTGCTGCCGGCGATGCGGGCGCAAGCGGATGGCACCATCATCAACGTCTCGTCCTGGGCCGGCCGCCACGTCTCGAAGATGCCGGGGCCGGCCTACACCTCGACCAAGCATGCGGTGCTGGCGCTGACGCACTCCTTCAACATGGAGGAATGCATGCACGGCCTGCGCGCGTGCTGCCTGATGCCGGGCGAAGTGGCAACGCCGATCCTCGAGCAGCGGCCGGTCGTGCCGAGCGCCGAGGAGCAGGCGCGGATGCTGCAGCCGGAGGACCTCGGCCGCACCATCGCCTTCGTCGCCAACATGCCGCCGCGCGTCTGCGTCAACGAGATCCTGATCAGCCCGACGTGGAATCGGGGATTCATCCAGACACCGGCGAACAGGGATTGAGGGGCGCTGGATATCGAACACAGCGATCACGCGCTCCACAATCAGTGTCGTCCCGGCGAACGCCCATAGGCGCTAAAATAGACTTGCGGCGAAGAATCAGTTGTGATTCCAACAT
>NZ_BSCT01000006.1 GCF_030159255.1 Bradyrhizobium sp. SSBR45G
TTTGCGAGAACCGCCCGTTCGCACATTCTGGCAGATTTTGCGGACACAAGGGGCGGTCCCACGGGAATGGTGACCCGGCGTCCGCCCTTGCGGCGATTTCCCTTGGACTGCCGCATCCGAATGTAGGACCCGTCATAGTCGTTCCAGGTCAGCCGAAGCAGATCTCCTTGACGCTGACCCGTCCAGAGCGCCATCAGAAGCGCTGCTTGCAGCTCGACGGACGCGACACCGCAAAAGGTGCGGATGTCCTCGGCAGTCCAGATGATTTCCGATCGGTCGGCCTCGTAAAGCCGACCCCCGCGTTCGCAAACGTTGACAGCAATCTTACCGCGATCCTTCGCAACAGACAGAACGCGACTGATCGTGACCCAAATGTAGTCGGCCTTGCGCGGTGTCTCGGAAAAGGAGTCGCGAAAATCTTTGAAGTCACCCCGAGCGCGTTTGTCTTCCAAGGCGGCGATCGGCATTGAGCCGAATTTGGCTTCTATGAGTTTGAGATAGCTGTCGTAGGCGCGTTTGCTTTTCTCGCCGAGACTTTTGTACTCGCTGGAGTCCTTGAAGTAGTCGATCAGCGAACTGAATGTGGAGGAGCTCTTTTTCTTGTAGGATGCAACAGCCTCATTGTAGCGCTGCATGAATTCAGGCGTGCCTGGTTCAGCATCAATGCGCGGCCCACCCTTCCAGGCATACCAATAAGTCTTAGACGTTCCATCGGCGAGCTTTTTGATTGACCAGTTAATCCCCTTCAGCCGCACTCGCATTTTGTGACGCCTTCCATTCATCGTAGGGAGATAGCTGAGGCTCGATTCTAGTCTGGAAACCGGATAGGCGGTCAAGAGCTGCGTCGATGGCTTTTCTATCCCATTTGTGTGTCCCTGGGATCGGGCCGGGAATAATGCCGCGGCGAACCCAGTCACTGAAGGCTGAAGGCGATTTGCACCCTACGTAAGAGGCCGCTTCTTCTTTCGTCATGACTCGAGGTTCAATCATGTGCAGTGCGCTGCCACTCAGTTAAGAGGGGAGATCGACAATGCCGCTGGGTCGCGCAGTGCTATCTCGATCTCGCTCCGTGATCTTGAGTAATTTCTGCCGGCTACCTCTGGAAGATGAGTCTAACCCGCGACGAGCATTTGGCCGCAGTGGCGTACTATTGGATAGCGTCGGTTCCAGTCGAAGTCGTGTGCTCTGCTTGGCCTAGCAGTCGAGCCAAACTTCGAATCCTCGCAGTAACCTAAGTGGTTCGATGAGTGGGTGGTATCACGAGCTACGACACCGGCCCGGTGAGGACCACTGCGCGCCGGGCTTCCGCTCCAGCGTCTCAACGTTGCTAAACGAAGAGGGTCTTCGACGTAACCGGCATGAGCGTCCACGTCAGGAGTGATCAGCGGGCGCGTTTGTAGCGGATCGGCATCCAGTATTGGCGGAGCGCTTCGACGGCTGCTGGGATGCCGAGGTGTGTATCGGATGGGTTGTCCGACATGCCATTCGTCGGCGACTTCGCTCCGGACAGCGGCCAGTCCTGATCGTCGCGACAATGCATCAGGATGGGCCGCAGCAGACCGTGATGGAGATGTCCGGGGTCGAGCAGCGGCGCCCACGCCGCGGGTCTGAGCTGCATTGCGGCGTAGAACCCCTGGCACCAGGACCGCGCATCGATAGCGCCACCGGCTTCCCGCCGATGCATCGGCTTGAACCGGTCTGGGACGGTCGACAGGGTATTGCTGATCTCGTTATGGCGCAGCGCGACGGCCGAGATCGCGGCGAACTCCGGCGTTCCACCATGGTTGAAGGCGTCGATGTCGATGGCGAGGAGCGGACAGATCCAGTCGGGCGGGCTGATCGACACCGGCCCGGCCACGATCGCGGCGACATAGCCGTCGAGCATGGCAAGACTGGTGGCGGTGGGATGCAGTTCGGCGCGAGTTTGCAGCCAGCGATCGAGCTCGTCGAGCGGCATCGCAGCGGCCGTCATCGCCGGTGATGAGGAGGATGACGAGCGGCGCCGCCGGTTCATGCCGCCACCGGTGCGCTGAGCCCGCGGGCCGCCTTCCAGTTCCAGGCCAGGAGCTCGTGCAGCTGGTGGCTCCTGGTCCGACCGGAAACGATGCGCTCCAGCACATCGACCAGATAGGTCTGCGGATCTAGCTCGTGGAGCTTTGCCGTATTGACCAGGGACGCAAGGATGGCCCAGCTCTCGGCGCCCCCCTCGCTGCCGCTGAACAACGAGTTGCGCCGTCCCATTGCAATCGGGCGCATCGAACGCTCGACGGAGTTCGAATCGACCTCGACGCGGCCGTCACGAAGAAACAGCGTCAGTCCGTCCCAGTGATTGAGCGTATAGTTGATCGCTTCCGTCAGCTTCGACTGGGAGAACAGCTGGTCGCGCATCGCGGTCAGCCGCGCCTTCAGCGCCTCCATCAGCGGCGCGGTCCTGGCGCAGCGGGCGGCAAGCCGCTGTTCGGCGCCCGAGCCGCGGATCTCGGCCTCGATGGCGTAGACCGCCTGAAGGCGCTCGATCACCTCGTGAGCGAACGGCGACTGCATGGTCTTGTACACCTCGACGAATTTGCGTCGGGCATGGGCAAGGCAGAAAGCCAGTTGGATCGCGCCGCCATGATCGCGGGCGAGCGCCTTGTAGGCCGCATAGCCATCCACCTGCAGAATGCCCGAGAAGCCGGTCAGCTGCCCGGCGATCTCTTTGGTGCCGCGTCCATCGGCGAACACATAGGCGACCGCCGGCGGCGATGGGCCGCCCCATGGCCGATCATCCATCGCATGCGCCCAGAACTGGCAGATGCGGGTGCGATGTCGTCCGGGATCGAGCACCGGCATCGGCGTCTCGTCGCAGAACAGTCGCGGCGAAGCCTGGATCGTCCCGAGCTGAAACTCATAGAGGCTCCTGAGCCACCAGGCCGCACGCTTGACCCAGCCGGCGAGCGTCGCGCGATCGAGATGAATGCCCTGGCCGGCCAGGATCTGCACCTGGCGGTACAGCGGCAGATACCAGGCGAACTTCGACACCACCACATGGGTGACCAGCGCCGTCGAGACCATGCCGCCTTCGATCAGGCGCGGCAGCGCCTTCGCCTGGACCACGCCGTCGGTGCAGCCGCGGCAGCCGTATTTGGGACGGATCGTGCGCAGGACGCGCAGGATCGCCGGGATCACGTCCAGCACCTCGCTGACGTCCTCGCCGATCCGGTGCAGAACGCCCTGGCAGCACGGACACGCCGTCACCTCCGGCTCGAGCACCTGCTCGCAGCGCGGCAGATGCTTGGGCAGCGCGCCGATGTTGCGCCTTGCCTTCCTGCGCGGCTTCCAAGCCGGCTTCGGCGTCGCGCAATCGTCGTTGGCCGGCACAGCCGGGGTGACGCCGGTCGCGAGATCATCGAGCGCGAGTGCAAGCTGCTCGCCCACGATCGCCGCCAGTCGCTCCGAGCGCTTGCCGAAGATCATCTCCTTGAGCGCCTGCATCGCCACCCGCAACTTCTCGTTCTCGGCGTCGAGCGCGAGCACCATCTCGGTCAGAGCCGCAGCGTCGGCTGGGAGAGCTTCGGGGTGAATCGCCATGATCCAACGATAGATCCACGCATCATGCGCTCCAGCAAAATCTCCGCTTCTCAGCCGACAACGGCCGGCTGCTTCACAGGCTTGGGCGACACACGCGTCCACTCCAGTCCGTCGAGCAGCATGGCGAGTTGCGTGGCGCTCAGATGCACGACGCCGTCGCAGATCGGAGGCCAGGTGAAGCGTCCCTGGTGCAGCCACTTCGTCACCAGAACCATGCCGCTGCCATCCCATGCCAAGAGCTTCACTCTGTCAGCGCGTTTGCTACGGAACACGAAGACGTCACCGCAGTATGGGTTCGCGCGCAGCGCTTCGCTCACCAGCGCCGACAGCGTGTGCACCGACTTGCGAAAGTCGACTGGCTGGGTCGCCAGAACCACCTTGAGGTCAGACCGTAATGCAATCAACCGACGCTCCGAAGCGCTGACAGCACCATCGAAAGCGTTGCCAGTTCGACACCGGCCGCGACCCGGATGCGCGCCCCCGTCACCTCGATCTCGATCACCCCGTCGGCCATGCCTGGAGGCGACGACATCTGCCGTACCACTTCATGCGCAGACGCCAGCCGCCTCGGCTCATCAGCCGTCGCCGGACTGCCCTCGGATGCGACCCGGACCGGCACGAAGCCAGGCGCCCGAGCGTCCGCGGCTGCCGCAAACTTGTGTCGCCAAGCCGTGAGCAGGCCGCGGACAACACCATGGCGCCGAGCAACCTCAGAGATATTGGCGCCTTCCTCGAAGCTCTCCGCCACGATCCGTGCCTTCTCCTCCCCCGTCCACTGCCGCCGCCGACGCTGCCCCGTGATCACCTCGACCCGGCGATACGAGCCGCCTTCATGCCTGGCATCAAGCATGGCTTCATGCATGGCATCTGCCATCACCCACCTCTAAGAAACAGTTCATGCCAGGATCATCGCAGCTCAGTCGCGCGACGCACAGGTGGGGCGCTCTTGCCGGTTACGATCGATCGCCTCGATGCCGAAGGCGAGCGTCTTCCGCTCAGCCGCCGCCCCCAGTGCCATCCGGTCGAGCTTCTGACGAAGCGCGCGGATGACGGGTGAGGAGCGGGGAACGGAATGCATGCTGTCGGGCCGATGATCTCAATGAGAACAAAGAAAGAACATCAAGCTGACTGCAAGAGTCAAGCGTCTGAGAACGGGAATGAAATCGCCCGCAAAATCAGGGGGGTGTGGCGCTCCGCCGGCGGCGTGGAACGGTACCGTCATGCTGGCGGTTATGAGAATGCTGCGCGTTCAGGCCGACGGAGTGCAAAAATGCAACTACGGCATGAAAACCGCAGACCGGGTTTACCGCAATCAACTTTGATCGATGACGGGCCCGCGGAACTTGAATAGCCTTCTTAACGGCGCAATCATGACTCGGGCATGACACTGCGCCGCTCAATTTGAGCGCAAGGCTTCTGGCAACCTCAAGCATGCGGTACTCGAATGGATGAACGTCAATCCTACGAGCTTTCAGAGCCTGATGTGGATCTCATCGAAGGTGAGAACCAAGACATACGCGCCGAGATCATTGAGACGCTCGGCGAAGAATGGCTCACAACCAAGAACATTCTTTTCGCGAATAGAGCTCCGGAAGAACTAATCGGAACTAAAGAAGAAATCCGGCTTCGTGATATTCTCCGTCAGTACGTAGTCGCTGCCCTTTCCTAAATTTTCCCTCCATTCTTCAAACGATAGTGTAGATCGTGAACCTTTCTGCATGCTCGTCGCTGCCGACCTCATCTGAAAAGGGGACATGGTATCGGGCCGTTGAGGCGCGGTACGTGAAAGCGCACTTCATTCATAATCGAATGAAGATATCAATCACCCGCTTCAATGCGGGACGGAAGCTAAAGAAGCCCGATAGATACGCTTGCTTGTACCTTGTAGATGATCCGACCTGCGCGCAGTATGAGGTCGGACAGCAGCTCGGCTTCCCGACTCCTGGCAATCACTTGCCGAACCGTACAAAGAGCTTTGCTCAGCTAACCATCCAGGTGTCACTGCAGCGCGTGGCTGACATCAGCGATCTGAGCAGCCAAGTTTTGCTAGGCTCGAATGTTCAAGAGCTGACCGGTGACTGGAAGGGTTATGATTATAGGACGCCGCATACTTCCGTTGCGGCTCCGACCGGAATGAGCGAGACCCAGCACCTCGGGATTGCTCTATACAGAACCGGAATTGAAGGGTTCATGACCACCTCAGCGAAGATTCCTTGGCATAAGATACTTGTTGTCTTCCCTGACAATCTGGCAATGGGAAGCTCGATAAAATACTATGAAGGTGCGAAGCTCATTCATTCATTTCCATAGTGTTTGCCTTCTATGTTCCATTCAGAGCTGGCACGCGTGGCCGCTAGCTCTTTTGCATGCGTGCGAATCGACGTGTTATTCTTTCTGAATGTGCAATCTCTACAGCATTACGAAAAGCCAGGACGCGATCCGCCGCCTGCTCGGCGTCACCTTCGACAGTTCCGGCAACCTGCCCAGCATGCCCGGTGTCTTCCCGGATTGTGAAGCGCCCGTCGTTCGGAGCCATGAGAGCGGCCGGGAGCTCATCAAGATGCGCTGGGGCATGCCGCCACCGCCGAAATTCGGTGGGCCGCCCGTCACCAATATCCGCAACACGTCATCGCCGCATTGGCGCGGCTGGCTGAAGCCCGAGAACCGGTGCCTGGTTCCCGTTTCAAGCTTTTCGGAGTACGCGCCTGAGCCAAATCCCGTCACCAAGAAGAAGGACGTGGTTTGGTTCGCGCTCGACGATAGCCGGCCCCTGTTCGCCTTCGCCGGTATCTGGACCGAATTCAAAGGCGAACGTGGTACCAAGTCCAAGCCTATCCCCGGACCGCATCTGGTCTATGGATTCTTGACCACCGAGCCGAATGCGGTCGTGGCGCCCATTCACCCCAAGGCGATGCCGGTGATCTTGACGAACGCCGAGGAGCGGGAAGTTTGGCTGCGCGCGCCATGGGCCGAAGCTAAGGCGCTGCAGAGGCCATTGGCGGACGACGCACTGAAGATCGTTATGCGGGGACCCGACAAGGAAGATACGGCCGCCTGAAGTTATAGGCTGTTACTCCTGCAAAACTGTACAAACTTGCCGAAAGAGCAAGAGGCCTTCACGAAATTCATAGACCCAGTCTTCGTCAGTTTCGCGTGAGTAAGCTTGGAATACGTCACGATGCCGAAACACCTTCGGGTCCAATGGCCGGTCCGCGTTTTGGTTATGATAGATGCGAAGACCCTCGAGCAATCCTTCCGTGTATTGAGATCGTCGCGTGCGGGCCGCAGCCGGAGTCGTTCCATTCGGATTGTATCTCACGGTATCAAAAAAGACATTCGGGTTCGGATCAGATGATAAAGCGCGGACTTTGCCCCATGTTGCGCATGAACTGAACATCACTGCGCTCAACCAGCTAAACTCCGGCTTGTTGAAGATTCCGAGCTCAACCGGACTTCCGTTGTCTTTCAAAACACTCTCTTGCTGCTGCCCTTTCAGCTCACCGCCTTCGCGCAGGAATTTCTCTTCATCGACGTAGTAGCCGTGCAAAACAGCTTCGATGGCGCGTTGGCACGCAAGCCGCGCGTGCGGATTGTCGACAGCAGTAAGGGCCAAAACAAAAGGGCGATGCTGGACATGCGCAAGCTTTGCGTATGACTGACTGTACTTCTTCTGCTTCGTAGAGATGCTGTTGGTGATACGAATGATCACCCGCCGATTGAATTCGTTCAGATCTGGCGGGACCTTCTGACCCGCCTTCTCGTATTCGGGAGTGCTGTTTTTGGCATGGAGAGCGACCGTAGCCTCGATGTTAAACCCGCCATGCTCGGTGACGTGAAAGTCAGGCGCTTCGTGGGAAAAGTCAACGTGCAGGCCGTACTTCTTGAGCACGGCAAACAGATAGAGCTCCCAAAAGCATGTGTCGAAAGTCCGCTGAAATTCGTCGACAAATTTGCCATCCCGATCAACAAAGTCGCGAGCCCAGTCGTTGAGAACATCGCAGTTGTACCCATTGGGTCGAGCCAGGATCGAGCGGAAGTACGGATGCTGGAGCGCCGGCTCTACGACAGGTGTAAAGAGGTCCATAAAGCTCCTCCATGCAGCTCTCTGAAAACCAAACCCGAAGCGCAACTCGGCAACTGCAGCTTGCCGCACTCGCTCGGCTACCGTAGCATGACAAAGCTGAAAATATCACGCCAGCCAGCATCTTGCGAGAGTCCCGCCGTAGTTGCTCGAAGCGCCCGCAGACAACAGGATAGGGCGGCTGCGAGCTGAATTGCCAGCTAAGTGCCGCTCAGAGCTTCTCGCTCCACTTGTCGATCTCAGCCAGTATCTCATCAAAGCTTGGCTTGCCCGCATAATACAGCGCGCTGCTGCGCTCATAGGCGTTTGCGTAAAGAGCCCGCGTCTTGGCATCGCTCAGCAGGAACGCTTCATTCTCCGAAATCGTCTGGTTGTCTTCCTGTCGAAACCGCGCCTGCTTGTGCTGCTTGTAAGCGTCCGAGCCGATGAATTTATGGACGTCAGGCTGCCGCAGCAATTCATAGATGTCGTAATAGTGGCGCATGAACTCGACCGGATCACTGCCATCCGCTTGCTGTTTGCGGAATTTCGTCGAGACGGTCTGTAGCTTTTCGACAAACGTATAGCCGGGATCATAGCAAGGGACCGCCTTCGCGCGGTTGTCTATTACATCGACCTTGCGCTCCGCCGCATAGTCATACACCCACGAGCTGATGTCCTTCGGCGAATTGGGAGCTACGGTATCAAAGCCGACTTCCAGCAGTACCCCGTCGCGCAAGCCTTCTAGTGCTTCGACAGTTGTTGTGTAATTCAGCTTGATGCCGGCGCTTCGATATTTGGGAACGTCATCAAACTCGGTATCACGCTCGACTGACGTGACGCCATCGACCTTGATCGTCTTCGCCAGCCAATCGTAGAAGTCCTTTCGCGATTGGATGTGCGCAGGCTTATCCTGATTCTTCCCGGTCTTCACGTCCCGGTCCTTCGGCGGCTCGATCAGAATATCGATGTCTTCTGAAAACCGGCCGATAATCTTGTGTCCCTTCGAGAGCGAGGTGCCGCCCTTGAGCTGGAACGTGAACGGTTGCTGCTGCAGCCCATATAGGCAATGCATGATCCAGTAGTCTTTCTCGACCAGCGCCGGATCAATGCCCTTCTCTTCCGCCACGATACGTATCAGATCCGCAAATTGCGGATGATTGTGGAGGAAGTCATGCGGCATGCAATTCCCTCGGCGCTAGCGCACGGTCGAAGAACTTCTTGGCCCGTTCATTCCCATACTCGCGAACTGCGCGGCTAAGCAGCTTCGGGTCGGCCTTTGCAGCGTGCTCCGCAACACGCTTGAGTACTTCTTCCTTCGCCTCGGCAAGCTGATCGACATTGTTGACCAGATCGACCAGGAGAAATTCCCGCGTGAGCGACTTGGGAAAGCGTAGCTTCACCCGAAACGCAAACTTGCGATTGCCCAGCTGAAACTCGCCGTGGCGCTTATGATTGTAAACGACCGTCTTGTCATAGAGCTGCGTCGTCCCCACACCGAGACTATTGTAGGCATTGGGCGAAGCCAACAGGAACGTCTTGTCTTTCAGAAAAGCGGTCACGACTTCCTTGTCGGAGGGAGGCGCCGGACCGAACGCGGTTTCCTTCGGATAGACGTACAGCCCGCCGGAAAGCTTCCTGAGCGTCCCGCTCTCCACCAATTCCTTCAGGTGCCGGTCAACAGACGACGACCACCGCGCCAGGTCGGCACGCCGGTAGGCCTGACCAGGCCTCAGGTGGCGCTTGAGTTCGTCGAGCTTGCTCATGCCTGCCAATATAGGTCCATTTCGGCCATTTTGCAAGTAGTTTCATTGAGAACTCATGCAAATTATAGCGCAAGTGTCTGATTGTACTGAATCATTAGCCTATGTAAGATGGCCTGCGTGACTTCGAAAGGCGGGGAGGCGGAAAGTGGTCAGCCTGCCGACGTCACCTGCTACGATGCACTCGGTGACCCTGAGGGATGATGGCAGATGTCATTCGAGACCATCGTAGATGACTATATCCGCGAGCATCGGTCGCGAGCGCGCGGCGAACTCGCCGAATTCCGCCAGCTGCGCACGCTGAAGGACACCATCCACCACGCCAGCCTGTGTCACTGGCTGCCGTCCGAAAAGCGTCATCCACATCAGTACCGCATACCTGCAGCGGCCCTGCTCACCGCCGAACGAAAGCTCCAAACCGCCCGGGACCGTCTTGCCCGCGCCAAAACCTTCGAGGCTCTCCACGAAGAGGTCCAGCACCAAATTCGGAGCATTCATAAGATTGGCCCTCTCGCCGTCTATGACATGACGCACCGGATCGGAGCATACCTTGGGCTCACACCGGCAACCGTCTATCTCCATCGGGGAACGCGAGAGGGAGCCCGAGCGCTTGGCTTCACCGGCAGGACCCTCGATCCCCGACTGTTGACAAAGGCGTTCTCACGCCTCAAGCCCTACGAGATCGAGGATTGCCTTTGCATCTACAAGAGGGCGTTGCGCGGTGCGAAGCTGGTCCCGCGGCCTGGTCGCGCATCTGTCTGCGTACCGCTCCCTCCGTATCCGCGCCCGCATTGCTGAATGAGCGATTGCATCGAGTGTCGCGCTAGCGGCCAAGCCGAGCCCTCTGCTCGCGCCGCTGATCCTGCTCTTTGCGGGTCTCGATCGAGTAAGGCCGGAGTGGCGTTTGCGGGCCCGCTGGCCGTGTGCTCAGCAGCAGCTCGGCTCCTTTAAAGCCAGCTGCCGCGCCCCAGCCGCCAATAGCGACAACCAGAACAGTCCAAAGCCAGCCGCCATCGAACGGCCAGGCAAGCCATAGAGCGAGCGCGAGCAGCCCAGCGGAGAGTGCGAGATAATAGCCCGCCATCACAAAACGGATGGCTGTCACGTAGCGTTGCGCGCTGCGATACACAGTCCGCATCAGTATCTCCATCAGTGTCAAGACGAACGCCGAACGCCGCGAGGGACGGCGTTCGGCTAGAGGGGCGCATCACAGGCTATCCAAGTGGACCACTCGACGGATCGTGGCGGCGGTCTCAACCAGCAGTCCCACGAATTGCGCTTGGTCGTAGCTCAGCTCCGCGAGAGCGGACCGGTCGGAGGGGATCAGCTTGATGAGCGCCGTCAGGAGCATGTGAATGCGGACGAGGCGTTCTTCTGCTTCCCCGTCCAGAACACGTATCTCTTGGGACCATAACCACGCTGAGATCACCGACCGGCGGGCGCACCACATCGATCCCAACTTTGCAGCCGGAAGGCGATGCTTCTCCAGCAAGTGAAACGTGGCCCTTATCGCCCGATCATCGACCTTATCGTGGAAGAAAGTCGCGATCTGAGCAGCTCCACGCTGTAAATCTCGCGCACGGAACAGCCTTTCCAGCAGGAAAAAGAGGCTCTCGTCCTGGTGGACGACCGGAGGCCGGGCGATCGTATCCTGTCTATTCATTGCCGTTCTCCGTGCCGTTCAGGTTGCGCTCCGAATTCCGCGGGCGGCCGGGGCCGCGTCGCTTGATCCCGTTCAGGCCCGCCGGATTCGTGCTGGCCATTGCAGCGCTGGCCGCCGCCAACAAATCCGACGGCGGCGGTGTGACCGGCGGCTGACCCGGAGACGCGATGCCAGGCCCCTGCAGTGGCCCCTGCTCAGGCTGTAGCGCTGGCGCTCCTGCCGGGGAGGCGTGGGGAGAATTTGGGTTCTGGGACTCATCGATCGGCTTCGCACCGAGCTTTCCGGCGGCGTCCGTCATCATCTCCGTCGTTTCGATGTTGTGATCAAGCGCAATGCGGCCGCGAGGGAGCTCGGAAGCTTCATGGAAGCCGCCCAAAGCGGGCCGAGCTCAAGACAGAGAGACAGGAACTCAACGGCCAGAATGACGGCCAGCAGCTCGAGATTCCCATTTGCCAGCGCGCTCATCGCCTCGATCTTGGCCGCGAGTCCGGCCCGTTTGCGGACGGCGTTCGGCGAGTCCTCAATTGCCTTCTCGATCGCCGCGTTACGACCAGCTTCTTGCGCGGCAAGGGCGGTCGCCAAGGTGTCGCGCTTACCCATCTCTTCGGCGAGCCGCTGCTCAAGGGGCGCGACCTGCGTATCCGCCGGACCAATCGTAGCTCCGTTCTTGCGACCGATGGCCCGCTTCGCCTCGTTCGACCGGCGCGCCTGCAGTGTCCGGCTCAGATTATCAAGCTCGCTGTCTTCCACCGCGAGAGCCTGCTTCGAGCGCGCAATACCGGCATCGACGAGCTTCGCCGCTTAAGCGGCGTGTCATCCTGAGAGCTGTCCCAGGTTCGAGCCTAGCGAGCCCCTGCTCAAGTTCTTCCGCCAGCCGGCCGAGCTCTTCGCGGGTCAGCAGCATCAAGTCGTCGATTGTCCAAAGTCGCATGTTTGCCTCCATCGTGCGGCCGCGCCAATCGCGGCCGTGAACGGAGACGCTTGCGCCGGCGGAGGCTGGATGCATCGCTGGCGACCGCAACGGAGTGAAGGAGCGCCCTATGGGGCGCTTGCATCGGAGCCGACGGACTGCCCGCAGGCGAACCGGCGCGATAACGCCGGACAAAGGCCGAGGCGCGGACGATGCTGCAATGCGGTTGGCGCTTCACGCGCAAAAATTGCCTGCTGGACGCCGTGAGTGTCGAGACGGGGAATACAATAGATCGATCGATTCAGGCGACTGTAAGTGTGATGCCCAAGCCTAGAGCTTAGCTAACGAAAGCATCGTGAGATAGAAGACGTAAAGGTGATCAGCCAAAAAGAATTCTATGGATCAATGTCTTGTTTTTCCTATCTGGCAGACGTTACACGTCCGAGAGTCTTGCTACGGTCAAAATCGATGTCCTCCGTGGCCCATGGACCCGCAAAGACATTCAATTCGTCGGCCCGCTAACCTAAGTGAAGATTTTCTAAACAAATTAATGACTTATCGCCCGCGGTGACGGATGCCGCGCCAGGCGACCTCGGCTGCTGGTCGTGTTCCGCCAAGGCGCGGTCGTCCTCGCCAGCCGGTGCATGCCGCTACGGCGATGGGAACGAAGGCGGATAGCGGAATACACCGCGGCCGTTGTTGGTTGTTGGTGGACCAGCCGGTACCGTTATAACACGCGTGCTCGGCTTACTTAGCTCGTTGACAGTGCCCGCCACATTCTTCTCGGTCTTCAGTGGCAGATTGAGCTCGCGAAGCTTTGACAGCGTCTGTGCCTTCTGCGTCGGGTCAGTCTGATCCTTCGAGAATTCGCCCAAGAATTCATTGAGTTTCATATTGTTCGCAGTGCCGGCCGTCGTGCTTTCCGGCAGCGCTTTCTCAAGTTGATTCTTCACCGCGTTCTTTGTTGCTTCATTGCCGGTTTTAGACTTCGCATTACCCTCGACAATGATAACCTTCATCGGCTCAGATTTCGGTGCAATCGCTGTCAACGCCGACTTTGCACCTATCGCCGCTGCGGCCTGATAGCCGTTGACATAGATCGACAGGGTTCCGGTTTGCTGAATTCCCCCTGAGACGTCGGACAAGGCCGGATTCCAGCGCGAGGATACCAGCGAGAACTTTACATCGAGACCGCCGGTATATTGAACAGTGAATATATAGGAAAGCTGACCACCATCAATCGCCTGACTGCCGTAAGGTGGTTCAACCGGGATCGGCTTTCGCTTTTCGGCCTCGGCATGCGCATCCAACAACACATTCCGGGAAATCCCCATCGTGTCGCCGTTCTCCTGCAGCCAGGCGGCCAGCGGCTGAACGCCATTCACCTTGATGCGGTCGAACAATTCCAGTCCGGGATATTCGCCGGCGGCTAGGGCCTGATAGTAGTGATCCGGAACGACGCGACGGTAACAAAGATTATCCTCCTCTGTCGAAACGGGTGGTTGCCGGAATGCAACTGCCCTTGCCTGCGCGTCCGAAACGTAGGGCTTGACGGCGACGGAGGCATTCTGCGGCACCGAGAACCACAGAACATTGTCATAGGTGCCTTGGGCCTGAACGCTCGGCCCGATCCCCAAAGTCTTGGTGTGACCAGTTGTCGGACTCAGAACGTTCACGAAGGAAGATGGTGTGCCGGGTAGCGCGAAGGAATCTTGCACCTTGATGTCAAGACTGAACGCGCCGTAGGCCTCGTCATCGAGATCGAAGTGACGAAGGTCGTAGATCCTGGATAATGGGATCGTAGTCTCCCCATGCTTAGCGCGCTCGATCCGTTCAGCGCGAAGCTCATCACGAAGAGCGTTGTTCGCAGTGTAGAATGTCTGAAGCTCACATTTCACCGACTTGATCAGCGTTGGGAGATGCTCCTTGCTGACGGCGCCAAATCGCGGGTCGTGAATGACCTCGAACGATGCGCAACCCGTGAGCCATGCCCCAATCGAACTCAAGACAAGTGCCCGCACTCCGTTGCACGCTGCGCGCATGACGGTCCCCCAAGCTCACTTCCCCGCCTCAAATTAAAGTTGATATGACAAAATGACGCAACCCAAAAAAATGACCCGAGAACACTTTTTATGAGCGCGTCGATTTCTCGGCAAGGACCTGAGTGCTGGGTGTCTGCTACTGCATCTTCGCGTTCGGTCATCGTGAACTTTCAACGAGGTCAGACAGCGTAGTCCGCGGAGCGGCCTGGCTCGCCAGATATCAGACAATTGAGGACTTTGAGCCGCGGTGCCGTCCCGGTCTCAAGACTACCGAGCCTTTGCTCAAGCTCTTCCGCTGGCCCGCAGAGTTCGTCGCGGGTCAGCAGCATCAATTCCTCGATTGTCCAAAGTCGCATGATCGTCTCCAACGTGCGGCCGTGCCGGTTGCGGCCTTGGACGGAGGCGCTTGCGCCGGTGGAGGCGGATGCATCGCTGCCGACCGCAAAGCAGTGAAGGAACGCCCGGCCAGGAGCGTTTGCATCGGAGCCGACGGCCCGGCGAGGCGAACCGGCGCGATCAAGCCGGGGGAGAGGCCGCGTCGGCGTGGACCGAAGCAGAATTTACGCTGCACGCGGACTGCCGGAATTTCCTTTGCGCCCGCCGGATCTTCTTGCAGGATGGCGAGATGACATCCGCAGGTCGTTCTCTTGCTCATGTGTCGTCGAGCGATGGTGACGCTAGCTCGCGCGTGCGGGCAATTCTGGCCGCCGTCCGTCCGCTCGCAGCCGAATATTATGCTCTCACTGGCAAACCGCTTGGCGTCACCGGAGAGATTGCGGAGTTCGCCGCCGCAGAGTGCCTGGGGCTCGAGCTGACCGTCGCGCGCACAGCGGGATATGACGCTGTACGTCAGAGCGCGAGCGGTCCCGTTCGCATCCAGATCAAAGGGCGCGCTCTAACGGACGGCGCCAGCCGGAGCCAGCGGATCGGGCGCATAAAGCTCGATTCCGCGTGCGACACGGTTCTCTTGGTGCTGCTGGACGCTGCCACGCTTGAGCCAAAAGAGATGTGGGAAGCCCCGTTCAGCTCGGTTACCACGCGGCTAGCCGAGCCAGGCTCGCGGGCCCGGAATGAACGCGGCGCGCTCAGCGTGAGTGATTTTAAGTGTTTGCGCGGCGCCAGCCGGGTTTGGCCGCCAACATCAGGACACCAATGACCGAATTCCTTGATAAATGGGTGCTGAAGCCCGAGCTTATTTCTGGCTGGCTGCAAGCACTGGCTGCGATTATCGCCCTTGGAGTCAGTACTTGGGCCGTATTCTGGACGACGGCAGCCTCACGGCGACGCGATCGGCTTGAATCGCGCGGGCTTGCTGTTGCAGTGTTTCCTGAAATCCTGATGCTTAAGGCAATCATCCAGCAAATCCGGGATAGCATCACCGACCTGAAGGCCCGCTACGGCAATCTTGTGGGTCAGTCGATTGCTGCCGAGCTGCAGAACAGGACAGCAATTTCTATCCCACCGATGCTCGAAAGAAATATCGATAAGCTTTTCCTGCTCGGGGATCTCGCGGGACCGAGTTGTCTGCATCTCGTGCGGCTGATTATGCAGTACAACGACATTGTTGCCCGCATGGCCGTTCTCGTCGCCACCATGAACGCCGAACAATGGGGAGGGGCTCTCGTCCAGTTGCAGGCGCACCTTCAGCTCCTCGATCAGATAATCGCCAATTGCGAACACGAGGTGCAGAAGATCCATGATGCGATCAAAGGCTAGAGGAGCCGGCCGGAACCACACATGCATCTGATACTCAATGGGATCAATGGTCGCTACCTGCGCGAAATCCCTGATAACTGGCGCACCCGAACCGAATCCGTCCAAGCCGCCGTCGCTTATGCGACCGACGACCGGCTTCTCGTCCGGTGGTGCCTGGACAATGACATACCGCTGACATTCTGGGGCCGGTTCGACGAGACCGTTCCCGTGCGTCTCGACATTCTGCGCCTATTTCAAAGCCGGCGTTCGCCAAACTTCGTATGCAAGCTTGTGACGCATTTCCACGCGAAGGTCATTTGGTGGCATGGGGTCGGCGCCTATGTCGGGTCAGCCAATTTCACCGATGCGGCCCGGCACAAGAATATCGAGGCCGGCTGCTTCTTTGAGGAAGGGGAAATGGTCGCCTCAGGCATGGACCTTCAGCTGCGGAGCTTCTTCTCGACTGTCGATCAGAAATCATCCCCACTGTCCGACGAACTTCTTCAGGCACTCGAAGCAAGAGCGCGGGAATTGAACCGGCAGGCGGCGCAAGACAAAGATCAAGCGCAGCGTCTCCTGGCGACGACCGGCGTCAAGCAATGGCCGGGACTTGTCACGGTCCCTGCGCGGGAAGCGAGAGAGCGGCAGAAGCGAGCATTCCTCGATGAGTGGTTTGAAACGCTTCAGATACTGCGGAACATCGCCGCAACGGCTACAAAGGATGAGAACCGTCCGGGCTGGGTTCCGCCGACGGTGCCTGCTGGCGCTCAGGCTGATCAATTCCTCGCCGCGTACTATTACAGCCAGGTCATCGGCGACGATGGTCGCAGCTATTATGCAAGGCTCCACGAGCAAAATGCGGCGAACGTCGGCCGTGCACTCGCCGCAGCAATAGCATGGTGGTGTGATATTCCAGAAGCGCCCCCGCCAAATGTAGGGGAAGTGCTCGTTGATTGGGCGCCGTTTTTGAAGGACTTGTTATCAGAGGACCGAATTCTGAGGCTTACTCGCGCTGAGTTCAATCAGGTATGCCACCGGGTCTGGTCGATACAGGATCATGCGCGCCGCGTCTCGAATGCGACGGTTGTTTTACCCGGTGGCGCTCGACACGACATGGATACCAAGACCACAGCGCTGGCAGAATTTCTCTTTTCGCGGCAAGCCTAAAACGGATCGTCTGTGCTTGAGATGCTGCATCACGTGCTGTATGGCGGCGCCGCCGATCAGGTGCCAGAGCGCCTATGGGAGGCGATCTCCACTGACGCCTGGAAGATCGAGCATCTCGGCATCAGCGCCCTGGGGGAACTGGTTGGTTGGGCCTTGCCGGATCTCTTCCCGCCAAGAAACAATCGCAGGCACTCTACGCGCTCGGCTATAACGTTTCGTTTGTCGGAAATTGAGTGATTGACACCGCCCATTAAGCTAGGAGCTCACTTCTGACCCTGATAGGCAAAGGTAATCGAGCCCATATCGGCGTCAAAATGAATCTGGCTGACAGGGACGTCATTGAATGCGATCGGGGTGAAAGGCTGGTTCAAGAGCTTTGCATGATCCGCTAGCTCCAACAACTTCATTAGCCTCATCATGTTGCCGTTGAGGTAATACCACTTGCCCGTCATGAGCTGAACCTTATCAGTTTTCTTCAACGGGCGGTCGAATTCGACCATACCAAGCGTTTCAATCTGGATGCCGCGACGGTTGGGGTCATCCACGGGCAAAAGAGTGACGATATCGTCCGCCAGGACCCGCTCCGTCTCGAAATAGTAGAACATCTTATATCCGGTCTTGGTCATGCGAAGCGCAATATCCTTCACCACGTTCGGCCCCTGCGGTGAAAAGAGAGGGTTCTGAACGATCGAAAATCTCATCTCCAGCTTTCGGACCGTGTCTTCCTGTATGTCACAATTAACAATGCGGTCCTTCACGTCGCCGTAGTTCGGCGAGGTTGCGTATTTGACCTGCCATGTACCCGCAATCTGCTTTCGCACGATGGAATAGATGTCCGTCAAGTCATCCCTGGTCTGGATATAGAGGATGAACCAGATGACCGCGAAGCCGACGAGGGAACCGACCACCACAACGCCCGCTTCGATCGGGGTAAGCCAGTGATCTTTGTAGGACGTTCCGACCATGACGGCGACGGTTGCCGCCGCCAGAAAAAGATCGATGATTAATGCCGCGAATGCCAGCCTCGCGGAATTTTAAGTGAAAATGCCTTTGAAGAAGCCGTTTAGATCGAACTTCAAATCCATAATCTTCCCCGCAATATGCCGGAATCTCTGGAAAATCGTCGTTTGAGAGAGAGGGAGCCGTGTCAGTCCCATGCGCTTCCAATGCCATGCATTTTCAAACTTGCCTCGGCAATCGCAAGGTGTGTTCCAAGAAAAATTCGTGGCGCGCCCCGCCTGTCGCGCCTACAGCCCCACTTTGTGATGGGCGGGAATATTTCGGCGCGTCTATTGAAGGTTGTGTTAGCTTTGGCGACAATGTCGCTCGGAGGGCCTCATGCCGTTTGTATTTGATGATAAGGCTGCCTTGGCCGACAACTTGGCAGCGTATGCCGCAGAACTCGAGCATCTTCACCCAGTTTTGGGGCCGGTACTAGCTGATCGCCTCCAAGAGTGTGTCGATGGAGTCGATGCTTCCGTCATTCTGGAAGAACTTCTGTTTGCTCTAAGCAATGTCGAGGAATAGCCATGGCGGGCTGGTTTCTCGAAAAGCTCGAAATCGAAGGAATACGCGGCATCAACAATGAGGGCGATCCGCTCGTTCTTCAATTCGCGCATGACGCCGTTAACTCGGTTTCCGCACCGAACGGGGTGGGCAAGAGTTCGATCTTCGATGCTCTCACTTACGCGCTGCGCAAGAAAATTCCGAAGCTCGAAGAACTTCCCGCTTCTGAGAATGGAAGGGCTTACTATTTGAACTGCTTCCATTCCAAGAAGACGGGGATGGTCAGGTTGACGGTTCGGCCGGACGGAGCGGGAGCACCCATCACGCTTGAGATTACGCGCGACGCTGCGGGAACGAGAAAGGTTACGGCACCCGCCGGTGTCGATGCAGATGCATTGCTTGAGTCGCTCAACCGGGACTTTTTCCTACTGGATCATAAGACACTACAATCATTTATTGACGACAAGGCCCTCGATCGAGGACGAGCGTTTGCCGGATTGCTAGGGTTGGCTTCCTATTCCAAGACCCGCCAGGAGCTACAAGGCCTCAGCAATACGCGCGCGTTCAATAATCACTTCGATGTCAAATCGCTGACGACGCAGGAGGCGTCGTTGAAAACGTCCTTGAGCAAATTGCGGACTGAGGCTGTCAGCGCCTTTCAAGCTCTGACCCAAACCGCGCTGCTTGAACAGAAAGATCTGGCGACAGCAGGAGCGAGGGCACATAGCGCATTGCATCAAATTGTCGTTCTCCAGCCGCACTGCGCCGGAAAGCCGTTCGGTGAAATTCCGCTTGACGAGTGCGTCGAGTCTATCAAGAAGGCTGAGGGAGGCGATGGTCCCGCTCGCCTCGCGGCGCTTCAGCGAGCTGAACAAACGCTTGCGACACAGATCTCGTCAAGTCCTGCCGAGGATGATTATGGCAAACTGCATGCGCTTGCCGTACAACACGATGAAGCGTTGGAGAAAACAGCCGGACCGCTTCTGAGAAAACTCTACGCGGCGAGTTGTGCGGTGCTGCGCGATAAGGCCTGGCCAAGGAAAAACGTGTGCCCGACATGTGATCATGAAGGCTCGGAACCCCTCCTGCCGAGTCTCGAGACGAAGCTTGCAGCTTTTCAGGAACTCGAGGATTGCGCCGTACGGACCGAGACAGAATGGAAGGCAAAAGGCTGGAGCGGACTTCGGAAGATTGAAGACGCATACGCCAAGACCGGCGAAGCCCGGAGCTTTGCTGAAGTGCCGTATGGGAGCGAAGGTTCACTGACCGCCGCGAAAGTCGAGGAGCTTTGGACCTGGCGCACTATTCTGGTGCACCGCGCGACCGCAGCACTCGCCGACACGAAAGAAAAGCGCAAAGCGCTAGAAAAGGAGCTACCGGCGTCTCTGGTTGTCGTTACCACAGCAGTTGAAGAGGCCAGACGGCTGCAGAAGGCATGGAAGGAAATCGCGGAAGCAGAAACGAAACTGACCGGAATTGTGGAACAGCTTGGCCGAATCTCACGCATCAAAACGTTCCTCGACGTAGCAAGCGAGACGTTTGCGCGTGCTGAGTCGGACATTTCCAGGCGACGGTTGGCAGCCGTCGAGCCGCTCTGCCAGAATTTTTTCAAGGCAATCATGTATGAGCCGGTGAAGCCCTCGCTCGCTAAAGCCGATGGCGCCGAGGCACTTTCGATCGGCCTATCCCAGTTCTTTACGCTTCAGGACGTATCGGCTCAGGCTCTTCTGTCCGAAAGCTTCCGCAATGCGTTTGCGGTCTCCGTCTATTTGGCCGCAGCGACCCTCTACGGAGGCGAGCCACGCTTCGTCGTCCTCGACGATGTGACTTCAAGCTTCGATGCGGGACATCAGTTTCATCTGATGGAGCTCATCCGTACGCAATTCGCGCGTCCCGTGAAGGCCGATGGCCCGCAGGTAATCTTTCTCAGTCACGACACCTTACTTGAGAAGCTGTTCAACCGTCACAACGGCCAGGGTTGGAAGCATCAGCGGCTGGAAGGCACGGCGCGAACCGCCGTCCTCCCGCAGTCTGACGCGGCTAATCGGGTGCGCGACGCGACCATACGCTTCCTTCAGGCGGGGCAACTGGACGACGCGGCCCCGAGATTGCGGCAGTATCTCGAATACCGCCTGCTGGACATCATCCAAAAAGTACGCATACCCGTCCCGATTGATTTCGCTTTGGACGATAACAACAAGCAGGTCGGAAACGCCGCGGGAGCTATTGAGGCCGCCGTCAAATTACACAAGGCAGCGGGTACGCTCGTGTTGACTGCCGCCCAGGAGGCAGGCTTGGTTACGCATATGGCAAGCATCACTGGGAATTTTGTCGCGCACTACGCCACAGGATCGACGAATGCCTTTTCGAGTGCGTCCTTGCTTGGGGTCATGCAGGCAATCGACAAGTACGCCGAATGCTTCATGTACGAAAATCCTCCTGGTAGCGGAAAGCTTGTGTTCTATCGGTCGTTGAGCAAGAGATGATGGCGCGTCCGTCATGCGGACCGGGCTCTCGATAGACGCTGGTTTGCCCCGCGGGTAGCGATCCTTCGCGCAAGGGTCTATGGAGCGGCCTCGCCGGGGGCAGTCGAGCTCTCTGTTTCAGTGGCAGCCCGAATGATTTTCATCAAGCGTGCTTTGAATAAGGCGCGGCCTCGCCGCTTCCCTGCGACGCGATAAAGGTCCTGATGTCGTCCGTAAGTCGAAACCACTCGCGGTGATGGCGGGAGGCCGCGAAGCGAGCATGAAGCTTACGCTCGAGGGACGGCGGTCCCGGAATCGTCAGATGGACGGTGGGCTCGACATGCGATGCCGTCCGCAGGGAGCTCAATCTCCGTTCAAGGCAGGAGGTGAAGCCAATCTTTACGAATTCAGGATTGTCCGTGCTGATCAGATACACGAGTGGCGCGGACGGTACTTTTCCAATTCTGTAGATCTCGTTGATCGAGCGCCGGCACTGACGGCGCACATCGTCATCAAAACAGTCGCTGCGAGCCGGTCGCTCCGCCGGATAACCGTACTGGAGACGTGCTGCGACGGTTTTCGTGTGCGCGCTGGACTGTGAAGATGCCGCTGGAATGTTTGCGTGACGTTCCCGTAGCGACTGGACCATCGAAACGACGTCGTCGATCGACCTGATCGCGTGCTGCTTGACCAGCCGGTCGTCGATCTCGGTATCATCAATCTCATTGTCCGATAGCTCTTGCTCCATCTCGGCCGGATCAAACCGGTTCCAAAGCCACCGACGTGCCGTTTCCTTCTTGGCCTTTGCGAGCAGCTTCTTCGCCGCCGCCCGTGGCAAATCGCGAAGGTCATCAGTGTCGCACAAGAGGATCCAATCTTCTGGCAGAGAATCGGGAGCACCAAGACGCTCCAACGTCTCAGACAGGGCTTCGACGGCCTCGCTTGGCTCTGGCACTCCTAGCCTCCATTCCGGCAAATACGCGACACGGCCACGGTTGCTTGGATACTCGTCAAAACTGCGAATCGTGTCATCAGCCTGAGCTCTTTAGGTTGGGGATAATCAAGTTCCTGGCGAGCCCTGATTCGACTTTGGAAAGCCGACCGGGCTTGCTCATGTTCCGGGGGGAGGCCCTCTGATCAGCCGTCGGCCAAGGTCGAATAATACTTGAGGGGAAAACCTTGAGGCGGATAGTCTAGCGCCACAACGGGCGGGTGGGACTTTGACCGAAGAAGTTGACATGGAAACGCGGTTGGCTGCCGCGATCAGCGGCAATCCGTAGCCTGCGCGGTTGGGCGATCTGCGTGCTGCAGGACGCGGGAGCAATCCAGGAATGCGAAGCGCATGGCTGGGCGAAGGAGAGGGCTGACCCGCACGCGCGCGAGCAAGCCTTTGGGATCGCGACGCAGAATCCGCCGACCGGCGTCTCTCGCGAAGATGCGGTCGCGGAAGTTCGCCACGTGCTGGATTCGATAGGCGATACCTGCCCGGAGTGTCCGCCGGGGTAACATCGGCGCACGGTTCTAATCGCGGGCGCGACGTAGTGCGTCTCTGAGCTTCGCCCCCTCGGCTTCCCAGCGTCGGTCCTCGGCTTCAATCCGCTTCTCGAGATCGCGCCGCGCGGCTTCGAGAGTCCCAGACCGCTCATCGTGCGCCTGCTGCGCGGTATCCAGCGACGCCTGTGCCTTTGCGACCATCTTCTCGCGTCTGGCCCGCTCCTTTTCCCGGGCCGCCTCCTCTTTGCGGCGCTGGACGTCTCGACGCCGCTGTTCGCGCTCGAACTGCGCGGCGGCCTTCCGCGAATCTTCAACGCTGGCCTTCGGGGCCGCACGCCGCTTTGCCTCTGGACGGTTGGCCTTCTTTTTCGGAGCACGTGGCTCATGATCCAGATCGGGCAATTCGGACTGCTCAGCAAATCGTCCTGTCGACCCAGCAGGACGCTTCAGGACCACGCCCGGCCTCGCCATGGTGGCGGCAACGACCTCCGGATCTTCGGTCTCCGTCGCGGCTCCCTGGTGGAATAGATTACTACCCGCGCCGAGATCGTAGAAGCCAAGTGAGGTCTGATAGGTCTTCAGCTTACGCGGCACCGGAGCTTACCTGCGCGACCGTGAGACTGCAGCATACCACGCGGCGTAGGGAGTGTTCCGTGCCATGTGACGGTTCAGATCGGGCGAGCCGTCGCTCCACCAGACCGGCCCCCGCTCGCCCAGCGCTCTCTTGGCTTGATCCACGGCGCGGTGGGCTGCGGCTTCGGCATGCGGATGTTTCGTCGCTTTGGCGGCCCGAACTGCACGCCTTGCCGACATGAGCTGCGTGGTCAGCTTAGCTCTTTCGTCCTCGCTGATGGCAGGATCAGTCATGCGCCAGAGACGGCCGCGGACGACGAAGTAGCGTCCGTCCGGAGTCACAGGATACTTCAAGCCGACTTCCGCTGCCGACCGGACGGCTGCTTCTTCGCCGACGCCTCCTTGCCGGTGGTCTTCTTGCCTGCGATCGGCATCAGCATCTCCTTCTGGCCGGCGGCAGCTTTCTTCGGCTTCTTCGCCGGCTTGGCGGCCGCCTCAGTCGGTGGTGCTTTCTGCCCGACCGACCGCCGTAGCGCCACCATCAGATCGACGACATTCTCGCCCTTCGGCCGATCCTTGGGGCGAATCGTCTTACCCGCACGCTTCTGATTGATCAGTTCGATCAGCGCGGTCTCATAATGATCCTCAAACTTCTCCGGCGCGAAGGTGCCTGCCTTCTGCTCTACAATGTGCCGCGCGAGATCCAGCATGTCCTTCGTGATCTTCACCTCCTGGATTTCGTCGAAATACTCCTGCTCTGATCGCACTTCGTAGGGGTAGCGCAGCAGCGTGCCGACCAAGCCTTTGTCCATCGGTTCGAGAGCGATGATGTGCTCGCGGTTGGTGAGCACGATCCGGCCGATCGCGACCTTGTTCATCTCCCGGATGGTCTCGCGGATCACGGCGAATGCATCGTGGCCGACCTTGCCGTCGGGACGCAGGTAATACGGGCGGATCAGATAGCGCGGGTCGATGTCGGCCTTGTCCACGAACTCGTCGATCTCGATCGTGCGCGTGGACTCGAGGGCGATCTCCTCGAGCTCCTTCTTCGAGACCTCGATGTATTGGCCCTTCTCGAGCTCATAGCCCCTGACGATGTCCTCGTTCGAGACCTCCTCACCCGTGTCGGCGTCGACCTTGACGTACCTGATACGATGGCCCACCTGCCTGTTCAGCTGGTTGAATGAGATCTTCTCGGACTCGGAGGTGGCCGGGTAGAGGGCTACCGGGCACGTGACGAGCGACAGACGCAGGAAGCCTTTCCAGTTGGCGCGGGGGCCATTAACACCGACCAATGTGAGGCCTTGCCGGAAGACATCGCGACCGCAGTGCCGCCTCCGCCGCCTGGTGCAATCGAGCCGTCGGTGGAGGCGCTTATTGCGAACAGTGGTGTCGATTTCCGGATCGGCGGCAACCGAGCATTCTATGCTCCCGTCGAGGACTTCGTGCAGGTCCCGCCGCCGGCGGCCTTCTTCGAGCCGATCAATTGGCATCGGACGGCCTTGCATGAGCTCGCACATGCGAGCGGTCACGAGTCCCGGCTGAACCGCGATCTGTCAGGCGGATTCGGCAGCCGCAAATACGCCTTCGAGGAGCTGATCGCGGAAATCGCGTCCGCCTTCAGCTGCGCCGCGCTCGGCATCGTGCCGACCGTGCGCCATGCGGACTATATCGGCTTCTGGCTCGATGTCCTGCGCGAGGACAATCGCGCCATCGTGCGGGCGGCGAGCCAGGCGAGCCGCGTGGCCGATTATCTCCTCGGCTTTGCACCGGATGTGGCTGGCCTCGCTCAGGCGATCGGACCGGATTGCGCCGCCGCCTAAGGGCGTCGCTCCCATGCGAGCAGAGGAGAGGAAGAGGGCGAGAGGTGCTCTGCGACGGGGTGAAGGCCTGAGAGAGAGGCTCTGGGCCGCCCGTCGTGGAGAACCAAGACATGACCAAGGCTGTCCAGAAGATCACGCTGTCGCCGTCGCGTGACATTCCTTTCAACAAGCTGGTGCTGAGCCAGTCTAACGTGCGCCGGATCAAGGGCGGCGTTTCGATCGAGCAACTGGCGGAGAGCATTGCCGAGCGGACGCTGCTGCAAAGCCTGAACGTGCGAGCCGTCCTCGATGGTGAGGGCAAAGAGACGGGCATGTTCGAGGTGCCAGCAGGCGGCCGCCGCTACAGAGCGCTTGAGCTTCTGGTGAAGCAGAAGCGGATGGCGAAGACGCAAGCTGTGCCCTGTGTAGTGCGGGATCAGGGCTCGGGCCTGGACGACTCGCTCGCCGAAAATGACCAGCGTGTCGGTCTGCATCCCCTCGATCAGTTCCGTGCGTTTCAGGCGCTGCGCGACAGTGGCATGGGCGAGGAGGAGATCGCTGCGCGGCATTTTGTGACGGTTGCGGTCGTCAAGCAACGCTTACGGCTGGCTGCCGTCTCGCCAGCGCTGCTCGATGTCTACGCCGCCGACGGTATGACGCTCGAGCAGCTGATGGCGTTCACGGTGACGACGGATCATGTGCGTCAGCAGGAGGTCTGGGACAAGGTCAGCCGTTCCGGTTGCGATGCACCCTACCAGATCCGTCGTCAGCTCACGGAGCAGACGGCGCGGGCGTCCGACCGCAGGGCGCAGTTCGTCGGACTTTCCGCCTACGAGGCCGCGGGCGGGTTGGTGCTGCGGGATCTGTTCGAGGCCGATGACGGTGGCTGGCTGCAGGATGTCGCGCTGCTCGATCGGCTCGTTGCTGAGAAGCTGCAGACGGAAGCGGAGCGGATCGGCGCCGAGGGCTGGAAGTGGATCGCAGCCGCCGTCGATTTCCCGTTCGGACATACGCATAGCCTGCGCGAGTGTAACGGAGAGCCGGCCGAACTCACCGCCGATGAGCGGGCGGCCATCGAAGCGCTGCGGAGCGAGCAGGCCAAACTCGAGGCTGACTATGGCCAGGCCGACGAGTTGCCTGAGAACGTCGATCGGCGTCTCGGTGAGATCGAGGCTGCGCTGCAGTCGTTCGACGATCGGCCGATGATCTACGATGCAGCCGAGATGGCGCGGGCCGGCGCGTTCGTCAGCATCGACTCCGAGGGTAGCCTCCGTGTCGCCCGTGGCTTCGTCCGTCCAGAGGATGAGGTCGCGGCGACCAGCGACGAGCCAGATGCCGACGCTGGTGCCGAAGGCGATTACGGGACCGGCGTTCCTGACGTGGCGGGCTGGGGACCGGCGCCGACGATCGTCATCGGTAACGGCGAGCAGGATGGGTCTGATGAGGACGGGGAGGATGTCGAACGCCCCTTGCCAGACCGGTTGATCAGCGAGCTCTCAGCCTATCGCACGCTCGCCCTTCGCGATGCGCTCGGCCAGGAGCCCTCGATCGCGTTCCAGGCGGTGCTACACAGCTTCGTGCTGGCGACATTCTATCCGTTCGGTTCGACGCTCAATTGCCTGGAGATCTCCCTGCGTACGCCGACCTTCCCGGCGCAGCCGGCTGGCCTGCAGGACAGCGCTCCGGCCAAGGCGATCGGCGCCCGTCACGCATCCTGGAAGACGAAGCTGCCGGCCAGCGACAAGGACGTCTGGGCCGCGTTGACGGCGATGGACGGAACAGCCCAGGCCGAGCTGTTCGCCCATTGCGCGTCACAGGCGGTGAACGCGATCTTTGAGCCGGCCAACCGGGTACATCAAGGCCGCCTGTCGGCCCATGGCGTCCGCGGCCGCCTCGAACAGGCTGACCGTCTGTCGCGTGCCGTCGGGCTCGATATGGTGAGTGCCGGCTGGAGGCCGAGCGTGGACAATTACCTCGGCCGCGTCACCAAGCATCGCATCCTGCAGGTGGTGCGCGAAGCGAAGGGCGAAGCTTCGGTACAGCTCATCGCGCATCTCAAGAAGCCGGACATGGCGCGCGAAGCCGAACGGCTGCTCGAGGGCAGCCGCTGGTTGCCGGAGCCGCTGCGTGGCGCCGAGGAGGACATCACGCCGGCAGTCGAAGGCGCCGATGCCGACAGCCTGCCGGCGTTCCTCAACGAGGATGAGGAGGCAACGGAAGGCGCAGACGAAGTCGAGGAGATCGTTGCCGCGGAATGACCCTCGCCGGGGGAGGATCGCCTCGGGCCCGGAGAAACCGTTGATGGAAGCCCGGCCAAATCGGCCGGGCTTTTTTCGTTGAGGTCACCGTCTCCTCGAGCGGGTCGAGAGGAAGAGAGGCGGAGCAGGGCGGGTGAGGCCGCCGGACAAGAGAGAGCGTCTGGCGGTGCTCTTCCGCATCCCGCTCTCCTCCGAGGTTTCTCGACATGATCACCGAGACGAACTGCCACACAGCATCCTTCGCGCCGCTGGCGCGCGCCAAGGCCGTTCTTCGTGCGGCTGAGCTGCTGCTGCCGATCCTTACCCGTGGCGAGCGCATCGATGCAAGGTGCCTGCGCCTGGTCATGCAGACCGCGTTTGGCGCCAGTGATGCCGACGGGAGCTGGGATTGGAAGACGGCGTACGAGGCCTGCGAGGTCGCTTCTGTTCTGTTCCTGGCCAAGTACGGTCCGGCGATGATCAAGGCCAGCCATGACATGCTCTCAGGCATGCTGCCGATGGTCGCCAAGATCGCGGCGCTTCTGCCCAGCCATACCAAGCGCTCACTAGAGAGCCAGAGTTTCCAGCAGTTCTCGACGCCGTTGCCGCTGGCGCTCGCCGTGGCCGCGGCGGCGCAAGTGACATCGGCCGATCGCGTGCTCGAGCCCTCGGCAGGGACGGGAAGTCTGGCGATCTTCGCGGAGCTCGCCGGCGGCGCGCTCCTGCTCAATGAGCTCGCCGCAAGCCGCGCCGCCTTGCTCAATCTGGTGTTTCCGGGCGTGAGCGTGATGCGTTTCGATGCAGCGCAGATCGATGATCATCTCGATGCCGCTCTTGTCCCAAGCGTTGTCCTGATGAATCCGCCGTTCTCGGCGACCGCGAACGTGGATCGCACTCTCGCCGATACGACGTTGCGCCATGTCTCTTCGGCGCTCGCACGGCTCGGAGATGGGGGACGACTGGTCGCCATCACGGCCGCCAGTTTTGCGCCGGAGAATCCGACCTCGACGGACGCCTTCGTACGTCTACAGGAGCGAGGCCGCCTCGTGTTCTCTGCTGCGATCGATGGCGCCGTATATGCGCGGCAGGGGACGACGACGGCCACACGGCTGCTCGTGATCGACAAGCAGCCGGCGCGAGATTCTCGTGCCTTTCCGCAGTCGGCCGGGATGGCGCCCGACGCGAGGGCCTTACTGGGTTGGATCACGACGCTCGTGCCGCCGCGGCTGCCCATAGCGGGCCGCTGTGTTGCGCAGGTGGGCGTGCGTGCGGGTCGGCGGCCGAGAGACCAGCGCGCATTGGCCTCTAGCTGCTCCTCTCCCCCGTCGACCACGCCCGAGCCCGCGGGCTGTGAGCTCGCTTACGAAGTGGTGGATGATGTGCCCGCGGAAGGACCCCGCCTGACTGAAGCGCTGTACGAGGCGCATCAGCTGCTGTCGATCCGAATCCAGGGAGCACAGCCGCATCCGACGAAGCTCGTGCAATCCGCCGCCATGGCGTCGGTCGCTCCGCCCAAGCCGGCGTATCGGCCGCATGTGTTGCCCCGGCTCGTAACCGATGGCGTGCTGTCGGACGCACAACTCGAGAGCATCATCTATGCCGGCGAGGCGCATAGCGGGTTCCTCGCGGGCTTCTGGACGGTCGAAGAGACATTCGACCAGGTCCGTGCGGCCAGCGAGGACGCCGACGGCGCGGTACGCTTCCGGCGCGGCTGGTTCCTGGGCGACGGCACCGGTGCGGGGAAGGGGCGCCAGGTCGCAGGCATCCTGCTCGACAATTGGCTGAAGGGCCGGCGCCGGGCGATCTGGGTCAGCAAGTCCGACAAGCTGATCGAGGACGCCCAGCGCGACTGGGCGGCGCTCGGCATGGAGCGGTTGCTGGTCACGCCGCTGTCGCGCTTCCGCCAGGGCACGCCGATCCGGCTCGATCAAGCCATCCTTTTTACGACCTACGCCACGCTACGAACCGACGAGAAGGCTGACAAGCTTTCCCGCGTCCGCCAGATCGTCGACTGGGTGGGGCCGGATTTCGATGGCGTGATCATCTTCGACGAGAGCCATGCGATGCAGAACGCCGCGGGCAACAAGGGCGATCGGGGCGAGCTGGCGGCCTCACAGCAGGGTCGCGCCGGGTTGAGATTGCAGCACGCGCTGCCCAATGCCCGCATCGTCTATGTCTCGGCGACGGGGGCGACCACCGTCCACAATCTGGCTTATGCGCAGCGGCTCGGACTGTGGGGCGGCGCGGATTTCCCGTTTGCGACGCGGGCGGATTTCGTGGCGGCGATCGAGGAGGGCGGAGTCGCGGCCATGGAGGTGATGGCCAGGGATCTCAAGGCGCTCGGGCTGTACGCTGCACGGTCGCTGTCCTTCGAGGGGATCGAATACGAACTGCTCGAGCACCGGCTGACGGACGAGCAGGTCAAGATCTACGACGCCTATGCCGAGGCATTTGCGGTGATTCACAACAATCTCGAGGCTGCGATGCGCGCCGCCAACATCACCGGCGCAACCGGCACGCTCAATGCCCAAGCCAAGTCGGCGGCGCGCTCGGCCTTCGAATCCGCCAAGCAGCGTTTCTTCGGGCATCTCCTGACCTCGATGAAGACGCTAACGCTGATCAACGCGATCAAGCGTGATCTCGAAGCCGGCCATGCCGCAGTCATCCAGATCGTCTCGACCGGCGAAGCCCTGATGGAGCGCCGGCTGGCCGAGATCCCGACCGAGGACTGGGGCGACGTCCAGGTCGACATCACGCCCCGCGAGTATGTTCTCGACTACCTCGCCCATTCTTTCCCGGTCCAACTCTATGAGCCATTCACGGATGGCGAGGGCAACTTGTTGTCGCGGCCGGTCTATCGAGACGGCCAGCCGGTCGAGAGCCGCGAGGCGGTCGCGCGCCGCGACCAGATGATCGAGCATCTCGCCTCGCTTGCTCCGGTGCCCGGTGCACTCGACCAGATCGTCCAGCGGTTCGGCACCGATTTGGTCGCCGAGGTCACGGGACGGTCGCGACGGATTGTCCGAATCCGCGATTGCCTCGCGGTCGAGACCAGGGCGGCCTCTGCCAATCTCGCTGAAGTCGCCGCGTTCATGGATGACCAGAAGCGCATCCTGGTGTTCTCCGACGCCGGCGGCACGGGCCGCAGCTACCACGCCGAACTCTCGGCCAAGAACAAGCGGCTGCGCGTGCACTATCTGCTGGAGCCAGGCTGGAAGGCGGATGCCGCGATCCAGGGGCTTGGGCGGACCAACCGCACCAATCAGGCACAGCCGCCGCTGTTTCGCCCGATCGCCACCGACGTGAAAGCAGAGAAGCGCTTCCTCTCGACGATCGCGCGCCGCCTCGACACGCTGGGCGCCATCACCCGCGGGCAGCGCCAGACCGGCGGGCAGGGACTGTTCCGCCCCGAGGATAATCTCGAAAGCCCGCATGCCCGCGATGCCCTGCGTCAGCTCTACGGGCTTCTGGTTCGTGGCCAAGTGGGGAGTTGCTCGCTGCAGCGCTTCGAGCAGGCGACGGGATTGAAGCTGACGGACGACAACGGCTTGCGTGACGAGCTGCCGCCGATCACGACGTTCCTGAACCGGCTGCTGGCGCTGACGATCGAGCTGCAGAACATCCTGTTCACGGTGTTCGAGCAGCTGCTGGCAGCCCGGATCGAGGGTGCCATCGCGTCCGGGACTTACGATGCTGGCCTGGAGACGCTACGTGCCGAGAGCTTCGTCGTCACCGAGCGGCGCACGATCTACAGCCATCCGGTAACGGGCGCCGAGACCCATCTCGTCACGATCACCCAGCGCGACCGCAATCGGCCCATGTCGCTGAACGAGGCCTTAGAGCGGCTGCTGCAACGCCGCGCCGTTCCGCTGCGCAACGTTCGCTCGGGACGAGCGGCGATCCAGGTGCCGGCGCCGAGCTGGCTGCTCGACGATGGCGAGATCGAGCCACGGGTTCATCTGATGGGACCGATGGGACGCCGCACTCTGCCGCTGGCCAAGCTTGCCGAGCATGGTTGGGTCGAGGCCGATCGCGAGCAGTTCAAGGCCGGCTGGAGCGCGGAGCTCGCATCCATCCCAGAGTTCACGACCAGCACGATCTACCTCGTCACCGGGCTCCTGCTGCCGATCTGGAAGCGCCTCCCTCAGGAGTCCACGCGGGTCTATCGCCTCCAGACCGATGCAGGCGAGCGGATCATCGGCCGGAAGGTCCCGCTCAGTTGGGTCACGGCAATGTCAGCCGAGGGACCGGCGCTCGCAGCTGAAGACGCGTTCGCGGCACTGCTGCGCGACGGCTCTGTGCTCGATCTCGCTGAAGGCCTGCAGCTGCGGCGTGCCCGTGTCATGGGTGTCGATCGCATGGAGCTGTCGGGCTTCTCCGAGGGGCTCCGAGATTGTCTCAGGGCCTATGGGCTGTTCGGCGAGATCATCTCCTGGAAGCTCCGGATGTTCGTGCCGACCGATGCGGGTGGCGCAGCGATCCTCGCCAAGGTTCTGGAGCGGTTTCCGATTGCGGAAGTCCGTGGGCGGGAGCGACGGTGATGGCAGGCGACGCGTCCGAATTGGCGCGCCGACTCGCGCGTGAGGCCGAGGCGGTCTGCCGTCACTATCTCTCCAACGGCAGGCGGGAGGGGCGCTATTGGCTGGTGGGGGATATCAACAACACGCCCGGCCGCTCGCTGTTCGTGCGGCTGCATGCTTCGTCGAAGGGACCGGCCGGCAAATGGACCGATGCCGCGACCGGCGAGCATGGCGATCTGCTCGACCTTATCGGGGCAACATGCGTGCTGCGCAGCTTCAGCGAGATTGCCGAGGAGGCGCGGCGATTCCTGAAGCTGCCACGCTGGCATCGTGATCCGCCGATCGAGCCCAAGGCCGCCGGGCGTTCGCGCGACCCGATCAAGGCCGCTCGCCGACTTTTTGCGATGTCTCAGCCGCTGACGGGGACGCTCGGCGAGACCTATTTGGGCAATCGAGGCATCGATCCGCCTGCCAACACTTTGGCACTCAGGTTCCATCCGCAATGCTTCTATCGCCCGGAGGACGCGACGACGGTCGAGACCTGGCCGGCCCTGATTGCCGCTGTGACGAATCTCGATGGACGGATCACCGGTGTTCATCGCACCTGGCTCGATCCTGACGGCTTTGACGATCGCGGGCTCGGCAAGGCGCCGATCGAGACGCCCCGGCGGGCGATGGGCGACCTGCTTGGGCACGCCGTTCGCTTCGGGATTGCTGACGACGTGCTCGCGGCCGGCGAGGGCATCGAGACCATGCTGTCGTTGCGGACGGTGTTGCCATCCCTGCCGGTTGCCGCCGCGCTCTCCGCCAATCATCTCGCCACGCTGCTCTGGCCGGTCACGCTGCGCCGTCTCTATGTCGCTGTCGACGCTGACACTGCTGGGATTAATGCGGCCAAGGCGTTGACGGCACAAGCGCTCGACGCCGGCATCGAGGCGATCGCCTTGAGTCCGCGCCTTGGGGATTTCAACGATGATCTGCGCGCCTTCGGGAAAGCCCAGCTCCTGGACATGCTGCGCCAACAGCTGTTGCCGGAGGACGCCGCGCGCTTCCTGGACGTGATCTCGGCCTAGACGTCGGTCCTACGTCGGGGGTACCGCTCTGCGCTCGCTACTTGTGGGCGGGCGAGAGGATCTCATCTGAGCCTTGAGAGCCGCGGCGGGGCCTTCTTCAGAGGCGATCGGACGGCGGGCGGTCCGGTCCGGCAATGGCGGTTCGCGGCTATTTTCCGCCGGCCCGCGCGCGGGCCTTTGCATCGCGAAGCAAAATAGCCGCGAACCGCCATCCTCCGCTGTCGCTCCGGCCCGCTGCTCGAAGGGATCAGCGGGTTCTGGTCCGGTCCGCCCGCCGTCTTGGAGATCGCTATGGAAGGCCGCGATCGGCGCGGTCAGAGATCGCAGACGAGATCCCCATGTCCGACCACCACGACGAGATGCGTGAGCCGCACGACACCCAATCGAGCACCGTGGACGCCTTCGCCGAACTCCAACTGTACGGCTACCGGCGCTTCGACGACGAGCCTGATCCGCGGCCTCTGCCAGAGGGCAGGGCCATCACCGGTGCGGTCGCCGACATCTTCGACGCCCTGGTGGCGACTCTCTCCGACACCCGCCTCGAGCCTGAGCTCAAGGATCTGTTGTGGTCGACGGTCAACCTGTTCCACCGCGCCACCATGCGCATCGAGCGCGAGCTCGACGACAACGAGCAAGCGCAGCGCGCAAGTCAGCGTGAGCAGAATGGCTCGGAGGTCCGCTCCGTTGAGCTCGAGCGGCTGACGTCGGAAGGGCTGTCGCTGGTCGAGCGCCGCAACGTCATGGAGCTGTTCCGTGATATCGCCGCCGAGGCCTTCGAGCTGCATACGCGATCGCCCTGGCGCCCGAGCTCGGGCTCGCAGGTCAACCATCGCACGCTGACGGATGCCATGATCGACTCCCGCGACTTCCTCGCCGCCAAGCGACGCGCCGAGACCGAGATCATGCTGCCGCAGGGGCCGAAGATCGCACTCACCGGCGGGGCTGACTTCAATGACGTCGCGCTGGTGTGGGACCGGCTCGACAAGGTTCACGCCAAGCATCCCGATATGGTCCTCTTGCACGGCGGCTCGCCAAAAGGCGCCGAACTGATCGCCTCCAAATGGGCCGCGAACCGGAAGGTGTCGCAGATCGCCTTCAAGCCGGACTGGACGAGGCACAACAAGGCCGCACCCTTCAAGCGTAACGACGCCATGCTGGAGACGCTCCCGATCGGCGTGATGGTCTTCCCCGGCTCGGGGATTCAGGGCAACCTCGCCGACAAGGCCCGTCGCCTGGGCATTCCGGTCTGGACGTTCGGGAAAGGCGGCGCGTGAGCGCCGTCAACTCCTCGAGGTTCCGCCGATCTCACAACGCGTCGGACGCTGCTCCAGCGCCGGCACGACTCTCCGCAACTTTGTCCAAATCACGATGCATCTTGTTCGGATCGCGCCGCGGTGGTGGTGGAAGGCGCATCCCGTCATAGCTTTGCACGGAGGCCACCGCCATGCTTGCGATTGCTCTCATCCTTGGACTGGTCAGCGTCGGACTATTGTGCCGCGCGCTGTTTGAGCTCGCGGTTCACGCACTCCCGTTCTTCGTCGCAGTCAGCGTCGGCTTGGCGGCCCTGAATGCCGGCATCGGAATCGGGTGGGCATTTGGGGCCGGCCTCATTGCGGCAGTTCTCACGTTGGCTGTCGGTCAATTTTTGTTCGCCGCCTCGCGATCCATGCTGATGCGCGGGATCGTTGCGGCTGTTTTTCTCGTTCCGGCCGTTGTCGCCGGCCATCATGCGGCCAAGGGACTTGCTTTGCTTGCCGGGCCTTCAGAGGTTCTGGGCGAGATCATCGGATGGTCAGGGGCACTCCTCGTCGGTGCGGGCGCCTTGCGCCAGTTGCTTGGACCCGATCTGCCTCGCCGGTTTCGGTCCGAGCAGGTTGGCGATCAGCCTCACCGTTCATCGCGGCTATGAGCCTGACGGCGCAGCCAGGCCGACCGCTGTTCTGCGTCAGATCGAGGATTGCCCAGCGGTCGAGACCGCGGGGCGCATCCGTCCGCGCATGTCTGCGGTCTTCGTTCACGCCAGCGCGTCGCCCTACGCCGAGAACGATCCCACTGCTGCTGTAGACGTCTTCCTGTTTGAAGACAGAAGGGCTTTGATCGTTAGCAGCGCCTTCGGATCGGCTACTAAAGGGTAGAAATAGTAAGCTGCTGGGCGGCAGAGCTGACGCTCTTGAATAGTTCATCAACCAAACGCGGAGCTCGAAACCGATACAATCGGGCCAGGACCAGGTTTTGGGGCCGGTCGACATCCGCGAGCGGCCGCGATGTCAGTGTCCCGTGACCGTGGACGTTGTAGGGTGGCACGAAATTGAGAAGTGAAAACCCGAAGCCATTCGCAACCAAGCTGCGTACCATCTCGAAAGAATCGACACGGTGCGCGACACTCGGACTGAGTCCGCGGTTTCCGAATAACGATAGGAAATAGTCCCGAGTCCGTGGCTGATCGAGTAGCACCATCGGCAAGCCGACCAGATCCGACAGGGAGCAACTCTGGCTCGACGCGAGCGGATGGTCGCTCGGTAGCACCACCTGTATCGGCATCGATCGTAGTGGCGAGGGGTGCAGCGTCGTCGGAATATCGTAATCGTAGACGATGATCAGGTCGAAACTTCCGTTATGCAATCCGTCGAGCAGCGCTTCGTGCTTGTCAGCGCGCCAGCGCATTTCGATCTCCGGATGCTTCTCCTGCAGGTCGCGCAGCACCAGCGGGATCAGATACGGTGCGATGGTCGCGAGGCATCCAACGCTGATGCGGCCCGCGGCTCGAAACGGTCCCCGCTGAGCGACGGATTCGATCTCGCGGGCATGGAGGAGAATGTTTCGGGCGTGGGCGGCAAGATCCTGTCCGGCCGAGGTCAGCACCAGGCCGCGCGCGTGACGCCGGATGAAGAGCTGCGTCTGCAGGAACTCCTCGATTTGGGAGATCGCAGTCGAGATCGAAGCCGACGACACGTTCAGCGTTTCCGAGGCGCGCAACACGCTTTCGTGGTTCGCTGTTGCGAGAAAATAAGTGAGCTGTCGCAGCGAAAGTTGGGGGACGGCCTCTCCGACCTCGATCTGGTCCTTGTATTTACCGCTCACCAAAATCGGCCTCCGTCTCCTCAAAGGCTTGGTTTCGAGCAACCCTTGCTATTTTCTTGCGCTTTTCCGCTGCAAGCTTGGGCAGTTCAAGATTTCCAAACTCATCGTGCATGTAACTATTATTGGCAGAACCAGCGCCCGGCACAATACTCGAACGCGGAAATTCCAATGACCCGCGCGAGCGGCACGAGGCAGCGATGGTTGCACAGAAACAGTTTCTCACGACGGCCTATGGCGGCTATCTCAAGCAGGAAACGCCTGGCGAGAACGTCGAACTCACTCATGTGGAGCGGGGAGCCCCGGCCGGCGAACTGCTGCGCCGCTATTGGCAGCCGATCGCGTTGACGTCCGAGCTCGGTGATGTCCCGCTCGGCTTCCGCATGTTCGGCGAAGACCTGGTGGTATTCCGCACCACCAAGGGCGAGTACGGCATTCTCGACAGGCACTGCAGCCATCGCGGCACGTCGCTCGAATTCGGCCTGCCGACCGAGAACGGACTGCGCTGCTGCTATCACGGCTGGCTGTTCGGCGTGAACGGGCAGGTGCTGGAAACGCCCGGTGATCCGCCCGGGAGCGCGCTCAAAGACCGGCTGTTCCACGGTGCCTACCCCTGCAGGGAGTACAAGGGCCTGATCTTCGGCTACTTCGGGCCGCCCGACAGCATTCCGGAGTTTCCCATCTTCGACAGCTACGACTATCCGGGCGACAAGCTGGTGCCGTATTGCGTCACCTATCCGTGCAATTGGCTGCAGGTGCAGGAGAACGTCATGGACCCGGCGCACGCCGTGTTCTTGCACACCCGCGTCACCTTCTCGCACTTCTCCGACACCTGGGGCGAATTGCCGGTGATGGACTTCGTCGAGACGCCGACCGGCATGATCTATGTCACCACCCGGCGCTGGAAGGACAAGGTCTGGGTCCGATCCAACGATATCATCATGCCGAACCTCGCGCAGGTCGGCCACATCTGGGAGGATGGCCAGGACGCCAAGCCGTTCGGCCGCGTCGGCATCACCCGCTGGACGACGCCGATCGACAACACGGCCTGCAAGGTGATCGGGTGGCGGCACTTCCACCCTGAGGTCAATCCACGCGGCATCGGCAAGGAGGAGGATTGCGGCCTGGAGAAGGTAGATTTCTACGGCCAGGGCGCCGGCGGCTCATTCGAGGAGCGGCAGCGTCTGCCCGGCGACTACGACGCGATCGTCACCCAGCGTCCGATCGCGCTCCATGCGCTCGAGCACCTGACTTACTGCGACAAGGGCGTGGTCATGCTGCGCAAGCTGCTGCGCCGCGACATCCGCAAGGTCGCTGCCGGCGAGGAGCCGCCGCGCTCCGCGCTCCGCTCCGGCGGGCTGATCCCGACCTACTGCCACGACACCGTGCTGGCGATCCCGCCAATCGCCGGTGTCGACGATCTCGAGCTACAGGAAGAGATCGGGCGCCGTGTCACCGAGATCGTGACCGAGGGCGATCATCACGTCGCCGACGATCGTCATGAAACCGTGCGCAGGCTTCTGAACGAGTACGAAAACACCGTCGCATCGCAGGCCGCGGCCTGATCTTCAGCGGCAAGGAGATTTCGAACGTGTCGAGCAAAAGTCCTATTCATCCCGGCGCCGTGGCCTGGACTGGTGAAAACCCCGGTATCTATCTGAAGGACACGCAGGACGGCCCGTGGACCGGGTTGATGTGCTTCTTCCGCATCTTCTACTCCGCGTACGGCATGGGTAGCGGCATCGTCGTGCTGGATCAGCCGGGCGTCGCCAAGGGCCGTCCCGAAGTCGACAATTTCTGCATCAGCGACAACGAACCGCTCGCCAAATATCTGATCGCCGAGTTCTTCTCGAAATTTGCGGCTTTCCGGGTGTCGCCTGGTATCGGCGCGGTGACGCACCTGCCGATGATCGCGTGCCGCCGCGAAGGCAGCACGCTGTCGACCTATTCGGAGATCGTGCGCAGCGCCGACGTCGAAGTGGTCGCGACCTGGTCGAAGCTCAGCGCCCCCTATGCGGTCGATATGCCGGCGGAAAATGGCTCGACCAAGATCCACCAGATGTACAGCCTGTTCCTCGACGCGGGCGAGGGCTCGGTGACCATCAACGGCCGCCCGCTGGCCGGCAAGGTGATGCAGCGCGATTTCGCCGGAACGCGCAAGAGCACCGCGTTCCTCGCGTTTTCCGAATCCTGGATGCAGGTCTAGCGCGCGAAGGAGGACCGATGTCCGACGCCTTGCAGTTTCTCATCAGTGGACTGGTGGTCGGCAGCATCTATGGGCTGATCGGCGTCGGTTTCACCTGCATCTACAACGTAACCGGCATCGTCAATTTCGCGCAGGGCGATTTTGCGATGGTGGGCGCGATGAGCGCGATCGCGCTGAACGTCGCCGGCGCGCCGCTGTGGCTGGCCATCCTGCTCGCTATCGTGATCACCTGCGCGGTTGCGGTGCTGATCGAGCGCATCGCGATCCAGCCCGTCCGGGGCGATGTGATGCGCGGTATCATCGTCACTATCGGGGTCGGGGTCGTGCTGCAAGGCATCGCCGCGATTATCTGGGGCACCGACGCGCAGCCGATGCCGGCGTTCTCCGGCGAGAAGCTGATCCACCTGCTGGGCGCAACGGTGATGCCGCAGTCGCTGTGGGTGATCGGCATCGGCATCGTGGCGATGGGCGGCCTCGATCTGCTGTTTCGCCGCACCTACCTCGGCCAGATGTTCCGGGCCTGCGCGATGAATCCGTTCGCGGCGCGACTGGTCGGCATGAAAGTCGAGACCATGAGCCTGGTCGGCTTCGTCATGTCGGGAGCGCTCGGTGCGATCGCCGGAATCGTGATCGCGCCGATCGCGTTGACCCAGTATGACACTGGCCTGCAACTCGGCATCAAGGGCTTCGTCGCCTGCATCGTCGGCGGCTTCGGCGGCCCGATCGGCGCCGCCGTCGGCGGCCTCGTGCTCGGCGTGCTCGAGGCGTTCTCCGCAGGCTACGTCAGCTCGGGCTACAAGAACGCGATCGCGTTCGCACTGCTGCTCGGCTTCCTGCTGTTCCGTCCCGGCGGCCTGCTCGGCGACTATGATCGGGTGCGCGCATGACGTGGTGGCGCATCCCCGCTCTGATCATCGCTCTCCTGGCCTGCGCTGCGACCGGCAACGGCTACCTGGTCAGCCTGCTGGTGGTGATCGGCCTGCAGGCGCTGCCCGCCATCGGGCTCGCGCTGATCGCCGGCTTCACGGGCCAGATTTCGCTCGGCCACGCCGCCTTCTACGGACTCGGAGCCTATGGCGCTGCGCTGATCGGCAAATGGCTCGGCATTCCCGCTTGGCTCGATATCCTGCTATCGACCGCCGTGGTGGCCCTGCTGGCCTGGGCGATCGGCTGGCTCGTGTTCCGTCTCAAAGGTCACTATCTGGCGATGGCGACGCTGGCGTTCGGTATCATCGTCCAAATCTGCTTCGTCGAAATGCACGGGGTCACCGGAGGTCCGGATGGGCTGACCGGCATCCCGCCGCTCCGCCTGTTCGGGTTCACCCTCGGCAACGATTTCGCCATGCTGCCGGTCGTGTGGCTGGCGACGATCGCCGCGATCCTCGGCGCGCAGAATCTCGTGGCGTCGCCGACCGGCCTCGCGATGCGGGCGATCTCGGAAAACGAAGCCACGGCGCGTTCGCTCGGTAACGACGTGCAGTCGACCAAGCGCTTGATCATGATGGTCAGCGGCCTGTTCTGCGCACTCGGCGGCGGACTCTACGCTCACTACATCGGCTATCTCAGTCCAGGTCCGTTCGACGTCGGCTTCTCGATCAAGCTCCTGCTGATGGTGGCGATCGGCGGTTTCGCCGATGTCTGGGGCGTGCTGATCGGCGTCATCTTCATCACCTTGATTGGCGAGCTGCTGAAGCCGCTCGGCGCGTACGACATCGTGGCCTATGGCGCGTTGCTCGTCGTCAGCGTGATCTATTGTCCCGACGGATTGCCGCGCGGCATCGCGACGTTGGCATCGCGCGCTCGGCGGACGGGCGCGGCGGGGAGCATGCGATGAGCGGGCCGCTTCTCTCGATCCAGGCCGCATCTGTGCAGTTCGGTGCCTTCCGGGCGCTCACCGACGTCAGCTTCGACGTTGGCGCCGGCGAATTGGTCGCGCTGATCGGCCCCAACGGCGCCGGCAAGACCACGCTGCTCAATGTCCTCTCCGGTGAGATCATCCCGCAGACCGGCTCGGTGCGGTTCGACGGCGAAACGATCACCGGCGAAGCACCGCACGATATCGTCGCGCGGGGACTGGCACGCACCTTCCAGGCTGCCGAACCGTTCCAGCGGCTCTCGGTGCGCGAGAATGTCATGGTGGGCGGTGTCCCGCGTCATCGTCTCGGGCTGCTGCCGTCGATGATCGGCCGCGGCGCGGAGCTGCTCAGCCATGGCAAACTGCGGCGCGAGGCCGATGCGCATCTCGCCGCGGTCGGGCTGTACGAGCTCGCCGACCAGTCCGCGTCGATCCTGACCGCCGGGCAGCGCCGGCTGCTCGGCATAGCGCGGGTGCTCGCCTCGGGCGCGCGCATGCTGGTGCTCGACGAGCCCGGTGCCGGCCTGAACGATCTGGAGAAGCGCGCGCTCGGCGACATCATCCTGTCGCTCTCGCGTGCCGGCAAGACCATTCTGTTCATCGATCACGACATGCCGCTGGTGAGCCGGCTGGCGCGGCGCATCCTGGTGCTCGACCAGGGCCGCATCATCGCCGACGGCGAGCCGGCAGCTGTGCGTCGAAATCCGCAGGTGCTCGAGGCGTATCTCGGCCGCCGTGACACCGCGCCGGAGGCGCCGAAGGTGATCCGCGCCGTCGCACCGCCGCTGCTCGAGATCGGCAGCCTCGACGTCAATTATGGCGGCCTGCGAGCGCTGGATCGCGTCTCGCTCGGCGTCGGCCGCGGAGAGATCGTTGCGCTGGTCGGCGCCAACGGCGCAGGCAAGAGCAGCCTGCTGCGGGCGGTCGCCGGCGTGGAGCCCTGCACCGCCGACAGGATGACGTTCGACCAGGTCGACCTGCGCGGCGTCGCTGCGGACCGGCGTGTCGCGGGCGGCATCAACCTGGTGCCGGAGGGGCGCGCGCTGTTCGGCTCGCTCACGGTGCTGCAGAACCTCGCCGCCGGCCGCTACGCGCTGCGCCGGACACGGGGCTTTCATCATGTGATCTGGCGCAGCGCTGCCGAGCGGCACGGCTTCGAGCAACGGCTGGAAACCGTGTACCAGCTGTTTCCGGTGCTGAAGGAGCGTGCCGATCAACTCGCTGGAACGCTCAGTGGAGGCCAGCAGCAGATGGTGGCGATCGGGCGCGCTTTGATGGGCGAGCCCAAACTGCTGATGCTCGACGAGCCGTCACTCGGGCTCGCGCCGCAGGTCCTCACCGAGATCCTGCGCTGTGTCGAGCGGCTGCGCAACCAGGGGCTGACGATCCTGCTGGTGGAGCAGAACGTGACCGCCGCGCTGTCGATCGCGGATCGCGGCTACGTGCTCGCCAACGGACGAGTCGTCGCGGAGGGGCCTGGCCGTACGCTGCTGCAGGACCACCACCTCTCCGAGGCCTATCTCGGCTCGAGCGAGGTCGAACCGGACGGCGCGCACGCGGGCCGCAACGCCGTCGCGATCAACGGAGGCTGATTTGTCCGAGCATGACCCGGCTGCGATCGCACGCCCAGCCGAGACCAGCCTTCATCCTGCGGACCGCGCCGCGCTGGCGCGGATGCACGCGGTACGACCGGTCTGGCGCGGCGTCGCATCTGCCAGGGACCTCATCGCGTTTCCGGACCGGACGATTCTTCATGCCGGACCGCCGGTGCGCTCTGGTGCGATCGCGGCGCCGATCCTCAACAGCACCGTGATGGCGATCCTGTTCGAAGGTTGGGCCAAGGACGAGACGGCGGCCCGCGCGATGCTGACGCACGGCGAGGTGCAACTGGCGCCGGCGCAGGATGTCGGCGCAATGGTGCCGCTCGCGGCGGCGCTGTCGCCCAACATGGCGGTGCAGATCGTGGCCGATGCCGCCGATGCGGCGAACACCACGTATAGTCCGCTCAACGGCGGCATGGCGCTGGCGCAGCGGCTGGGGCTCTGCAGTCGAGAGGTGCTGACGCATCTGCGCTGGATGAACGGCAATCTCGCCGCGACGCTGGAGATCGTTGCCGACGACGACATCTCGCTGATCGAGATCGCCGACCGTGCGCTGATGGAGGGCGACGACTGCCATTCGCGCACGGCGGCGGCGACGCGCCGGCTGATCGAGCGGATCGCGCCGCGGCTCGGCGGCGACACGCCGGAGCGCCGATTTCTGGACAGGGCTTCTGCGTTCTTCCTCAATCTCTGGATGGCCGCGGTGAAATGCATCGCCAACGCCGGGGTGGGCGAGGGCAGCAGCATCATCACTGCGCTCGGCGGCAACGGTGTCGATTGCGGCATCAAGCTCGGCGGCAGCGGCGGGCGCTGGTTCGTCGCACCGGCTGAGCCACCCGAAGGCAATCTGCTGCCAGGATTTCAGAGCAGCGATCGCCTCGGTGCGATCGGCGACAGCGCGTTGGTCGATGCCACGGGCTTCGGCGCCATGACCGCAGTATCGCTCCCGCAAGCCCGCGGCCCCGCGAGCGACCGCGCGGACGTGCTGCCCGCGGTTCATCGCGGATTCGAGCGCAGCGGGATCAAGGTCGGAACGGTCGCCCGCGCCCTCGTGAGAGGCGGCACACCGCTTGATATCGTGCTCGGCATTCTCGATCGCAACGGACACAACGGCCGCATCGGCGGCGGAATCTACCGGCCGCCGCTGCATCCGTTCACCGCCGCGGTCGCTTCGCTCGCACCCACGACCTTACCAGCCCAGGGGATCTGACGATGAATACCAAAGCCATGCTGGCTGCGCTGATGCTCATCACGGCCGCCACCGCCACCCGCGCGGACGACACCATCAAGATCGGTGGCCTGCTCGAGACCTCCGGGCCGCTCGCCTCGCTCGGCCAGCCCGGACTCGAAGGCGCAATGCTTGCCATCGAGCAGATCAACGCCAGAGGCGGCATCGCCGGCAAGAAACTCGAACTCGACAACGTCAACACGGAGGGCGACAACACCAAGTCGGTCACCGCCGCCAAGCGGCTGCTGGAACAGAGCGGCGTGGTCGCTCTGGTCGGTCCGATGAACAGCGGCTCGTCCTACGCGATCAGCGACACCGTGCAGAACGCGTCGACACCGATGATCTCCAACGGCGGCTCCCGCGGCATCGTCATGCCGGCGCAGGACAAGAAATGGCTGTTCCTGTCGCCGCTCACCGACGTGTTGGTGCAGAGCGTCATGATGACGGACATGCAGAAGCGCGGAGCCAGGAAGATCGCGCTGCTGCACGCCGACTCGCCGTTCGGCACCAGCGGTCGCGACCAACTCGTCAAGAATGCGGAATCATTCGGCCTGACGATCGTCGCGCAAGAATCCTACGCCAATGCCGATAAGGATATGACGCCGCAGCTCACCAAGATCCGCAGCGCGCAGCCGGATGCGGTGGTGATCTGGGCGACCGGTCCGGGGCAGGCGATAGCGGCGAAGAACTACCGCCAGCTTGGTCTCACCGCTCCGCTGTATATGTCTCACGCGGCCAATGACTTTAATTTCCTCAGGCTCGCCGGCGGATCGGCCGACGACGTGCTGATCCCGTCGTCGAAGATCTACGTGATCGAGTCGCTCAAGGACTCTGATCCGCAGAAGGCCGCGCTGCAGAGCTTCGTGACCGATTACCAGAAGAAGTATGGCAAGCCGCCGGCGACCTTTGCGGGCAACGCCTATGATGCTGTCAACATGATTGCCGCCGCGATCGGCAAGGCGGGCGCGGACCGCGGCAAGATCCGCGATGCCATCGAAGGCCTGAAGGACTTTGTCGGTGTGACTGCGGTGTATTCTTACGGTCCGGACGACCATTTCGGCGCCAAGGCCGACAGCGTCGTGATGCTGACGGTGAAGGACGGAAAGTTCTCGCTCGCACAGTGAGCGCGTGCAGCCGACAGGAGTGAACCGATGCCCACCGTTTCTCTCATCTTTGTGGATGGCGACTGCGCTCGCGTCGAGGCGAAGCCCGGCGAGACCATTCTCGCCGCCGCGCGCCGCGGTGGAATCGCGCTCAGTTCAGACTGCGAAATCGGCGACTGTCAAACCTGCCGGGCGACGTGCCTGGGCGGCGCTCTGGACTACGAGGAAGGAACCTCGGTGTCGCTGTCGCAGGACGAGATTGACGCCGGCGAGATGCTGCCCTGTGTTGCGCTCGCCCGCAGCGACGTGCAGATCCAGTTGCCCTATGAGCGCGCCAAGCTGATCCCGGCGAAGCCGTTTTTGGCGAAGATCGAAAGCGTCGAACGGCTGAGCGCGTCGGTGGTCCGGGTCGTCTATCGGACGCTCGGACTGTCGCCGATCAGGTTCCTACCGGGCCAATACGTCAATCTGCAAGTGCCGGGGACGGCGGAATGGCGCTCCTACTCGATGGCGAACTCGCCTGGCGACGATCGTGGCTTGGAGTTTCTGGTCCGTCTGATCGACGACGGTGCAATGTCGCGCTATCTGACCGAGCGGGCCGCACCTGGCGATGTTGTTCAATGCCGTGGCCCGCAAGGTGTTTTCTATCTGAGGTCCAGCGATCGGCCGGTACTGATGGTGGCCGGAGGCACGGGCGTGGCGCCCATGGTGTCAATGCTGCGGCAGATGAAGGCGACCGGCGAAAACCGCGAGGTCACGCTGTGCTTCGGCGTCAATACCGCCGGTGATCTGTTTTTCCTTGACGAGCTGCGCGAGATCGCGCGTGCCATCTCCAAATTGGATTTGCGAATCTCGGTTGCTACGGGGCCGTGCCCAGCCGACATCAGCCAGGGGGTGGCGCCCGACTTGATCGGGCCACGATCTTTGGATGGATACGATGTCTATCTATGCGGCCCGCCAGCAATGACCGACGGTGCGCGCCGCGTCGCAATCGAGCTGGGGGCTGCTCCCGACAGCATCATTGCCGAGCGGTTCGTGGCAGCTGGTGTCCCAAAGCGAGCAGCCTAACTATCGAGGACGAGCCACGTCCTTCTGGAGCTTGCGACCCACCGCGGAACGAACTTTTCCAGCCCAAGGCATTGGCTGATAGGCGTGAGGCATGTCTCTGGAAACAGGGCGGAAACCGTCACGCGCTTTTCTTGTCGGCGGTTTCTGATCGTACGCCTGGCTCGTCCGCCGTCTTGTGCGGCCGCAGCTCACCATGTCTCTCCTGGAAGCTGATCGGGACGGCGACGCACCTTGCCTCGTGATGGCTTGATCTGGCCGAAGACCGGCTGCGCCTCGATCGCCTGAGCGCAACGCCGCCGGCCAACTTTCTTCCCCTGGGCGGAGCCGCCCATTCCTCGCGGGGCAAGAAAGTTGTCCGGCGTCGTCCTCCGCTGCCGCTCCGGCCCTTCGGGTGCGCCGTCGATCGCCGTTCGCCCGAGATGCGCCATCGAGGCCGCGGTGGTCGCGGCCCGAACCAGCCAAGGAGAGACAACATGGCTTCCATCGGTTCCTTCAAGAAGGTCGGCGACGATTTCCAGGGCGAGATCATCACCCTGAGCCTCAAGGCCAAGGGCGTGCGCATCGTCCCCGAAGCCAACCGCTCCAGCGAAAACGCGCCCAGCCACCGCGTCTACGCAGGCCGGGTTGAAATCGGTGCCGCCTGGGCGCGCCGCTCCGAGGAGGGACGCGACTATCTCTCGCTCAAGCTCGACGACCCCTCCTTCAACGCTCCGATCTACGCCAACCTCTTCGACGACGAGGGCGGCGAGGGCTACACGCTCCTCTGGTCGCGGCCGCGCAAGACGGCGGAGTGAGTCCACAGATTGCTCCGTCCGGGTAACCCGGGCGGAGCAAAAGAGGAAAGATCACTAGACGAGCTATTGGTGAAGTGGCGCCAGGGTTGGCGTCAGATATCGCGTTTTGCCGCTGCCGAGCGGCTGACGCCGGTCTATAAGGCAAAAAGGGCGACTGTAACCTGATTGGGTTTGTCGAGTCGTCATCGAGCGTAAGCTGCCGTCGGCATAGTTGCCAATCAGTGCGCCTTCACAATAAAGCAACACCCGATCCATGCTGCGGGGAGTGCTGCTAGCCGCTGCTCAGGCGCGCCGTACGTTGCTGAGGAATCGGCCGACCTCCTGCCGCAGCCGGTCGCTCTCCTGCGACAGCGATTGCGCCGCCGACAGCACACCGCCAGAGGCCGATCCAGTCTGCGCGGCACCGCGCTGCACGTCGACGATGGTGCTGTTCACCTCGGAGGTGCCGCGGGACGCCTCCTGGATGTTGCGCGAGATTTCCTGCGTCGCCGCGCCCTGCTGCTCGACGGCGGCGGCGATGGTCGACGAGATTTCCGACAGCCGCTCGATGGTGGTGCTGATCCCCTTGATCGCCGACACCGACTCCTGGGTGGCCGACTGGATGCCCGAGATCTGCTGGGCGATCTCTCCGGTCGCCTTCGAGGTCTGCTCGGCGAGCGCCTTGACCTCGGAGGCCACCACGGCGAAGCCGCGGCCGGCATCGCCGGCGCGCGCCGCCTCGATCGTGGCGTTGAGGGCCAGCAGATTGGTTTGGCCGGCGATGGTGTTGATGAGCTCGACGACGTCGCCGATCCGTGCAGCGGCCTTCGACAGCTCGTTGACGCGGTCATTGGTGTGGCGGGCCTGGTCGACGGCGCCGGTGGCGATCCGCGCCGATTCCTGCACCTGCCGGCTGATCTCGGTCACCGACGAGGTCAGCTCCTCGGTGGCAGAGGCGACCGACTGCACGTTCGTCGAGGCTTGCTCGGACGCCGCGGCGACGGTGGTGGCCAGCTCCTGGGAGCGGGTCGCGGTCGATGACAGCGTGCCGGCGGACGTCTCGAGCTGGGACGAGGCCGTGGACACCGTCTGCACGATGCCGCCGATCGCGCTTTCGAACTCGCTGGCGAGCTTGTTCATCCCGGCCTTGCGCGTGACCTCGGCGGAGCGCTGCACCGCCTTCACCTCCTCGCTGTTGAAGCGGACGATGGATTGCACGGTCTGCAGGTTGCGGAGCGCCTCGCCGATCTCGTCGTCGCGCTCCACCGGAATGCGGTTGTCGAGCTTGTTCTGGACGATGTTCTGCATCGCCTCATTGAGCGCCTTCATCGGCCGCAGCACCGCGCGGATGCTCTGCAGGCTCAAGACGGCGCCGAGCCCAAGGCCGGCCAGCATCATCGCCGTGACCAGCGCGAGCAAGCCGAGGTAACGGCTCTCTGTTTCCTCGTAGAGCGACTTGCCTTCCTTGATCTGGATGTCGACGAGCTTGTCGAGATCTTTCTTCGCGGCCTCGAACAGATCATGTGCCTTGGTGGCGATATGCTGGCTCGCCTCGTCGAACTTGCCCTGCTCGAGCAGGGCCAGTCCTGGCCTGATGCCTTCCTCGAGATAGGCCTTGCGCTTGACCGCATAGGAATCGGCCACCGCCTTCTCTTCCGGCGTCAGGTAGCTCGCCATGTAGTCGGCCCAGACCTTGGAAATCCTGGCGCTGTTTCCATCCACGAGCGTCCTGATGCCGTCGATCGACTTTCCGGCCTTGCCGTTTGCCGCTGCGGACTGTTGCGACGACATGTTATGCAGCGTGCGGTCGTTGATCTCGAACAGCTGCGAAAGCGGTATCGTGCGATCCTCGTACAGCGACTTCATGCTGATGTTGGTGGCGCGGGTCGACAGCAGGCCGGCTGCGCCGATCATGAGCATGAAGATGCCCAGCACAACGGCGAGCGTCGTCAAGCGTGCCTTCACGGTCCCGGTGAAGAGTGACAGATGGTCGAACACCGAGCGGCGGCGGATGATGCCGGCGCTGATCGCGTAGTCCTGCCCCTTACCCTGATGCAGGAGGGAGTAGACCCGCTCGGCCTCGGCGCGCTGGTCGGCCGGCAGCTTGGTGCGGATCGAGGTGTAGCCGGTGATCTCGCCATTCTCGCGGATGGCGGAGGCGGTCGCCAGCACCCAATAGTAGTCACCGTTCTTGCGGCGGTTCTTGACCGCGCCGGCCCACGGCTTGCCTTGCTTCAGCGTGTCCCAGAGGTTGGCGAACGCCGCCTCCGGCATGTCGGGATGGCGGATGATGTTGTGCGGCTGGCCCATCAGCTCGTCGGGCGTGAAGCCGGCGGCATCGACGAACTGGTCGTTGAAATAGGTCAGCCTGCCCTTGAGGTCGGTGCGCGAGACGATCAGCGTCTCGTCGGTGATCGGGTATTCGGTGTTGGTGACGGGCAGGTTCTTGCGCATAATTAAACCCCATCAGGCCCGGAACACGCGGTCCGGATGAAGATTTCGAATTCAAATTGAGAATACGTCGGTTAGCTAAATTAAGAATGAAGTATGATTGCCGTATTTCTACGTAGCCCGCAGTGGCAGACGTTTGCAGGGCGGAGCCGACTATGATTCATCCATTGCACCTAAGACATATGCGCGGCCGCCGCATTCGCAAATACTGATATAGTCCTTCAGGCAGTTCTAGCGGAAGCTCTACGTCATAGTGCCCTCCATGTCTGTAGCCAACACGCTTGTTCCAAGAGAGGAAGCCTTCGTTAGTCGCGTCATTGGCAGTCGCGATCTGTCGCAGATAGTTATGTCACGCTGGGCGAAGCTTGAAACATCCTGATGCGTGTGCGCTCGTTCGCGGAAACAGTCTACGATGTGAACAAGTAGTCAAAGGGCGGCTCGGGACTCTGAGGGGCCGATACAGCCGCAAGACAATTGCGGTGGGTGCTCATGATTTCGAGGGCTCCGTTCCGGGACGGCGCATGGTACCGAAATTCACCAAATTGGGATGGCGGCTGAGCTATCTATCGCCTCGTCACCGGGGGCGACGGCGAGCCGTCGCCGGAAGCCGCTATGTATGTGATGAGCGTCAGCCTGGCACCCAAGTGCTTGTTTGAGATCGACCCGGAACCCGGCCGTACCTCGTGCGATGGTGATGTTTACGCAGGATTGCGACGCCAAATTTTGGGCACGCTTTGGCATTACCGGTTCTGAATACGGCGCGCCTTCTTCTTGGAATCAACAGTAGGCGGGGCCGGCTTCAACAGGTCTGCCGGCTCGACGCCGAGGCCACCCGCGAGAGCGGCGAGCACGTCGATCGAGACGGCATTGCGGCTTCTTTCAATCATGCTGATATAGGTCCGATCGATATCGGCGCGATGGGCGAGTTCTTCCTGCGAAACGCCTTTGCTTTGGCGCAGGCGCTTCAAGTTGGCGGCCAGGACGTCTCGGATATTCATCTCCAAGGCAGCACAGGCTTGTCGAGTATTTAACCACGGAGTATTTTCTACAAAGTGAGACCAAATGCTTGAATATGTTGGCTAATGGTGCCCGGCTTGGATCTCGGGCAGGGCTCGTCTCGCTTCTCCGCTCGGCCAAGAACGATCGTTGTGTTTTGCCTTAATAGGTTTCTGACCGATGCCCTTTCCCCCGCTCGATCCCGATGTCGCCGACACGGCGCCGACCGATCCCATTCTGACGCCCTACGACGAGGAGCACCTCGTCACGTATCTGCGCCTCCTCGACGCAGAGGCGGACAATGCGGACTGGGAGGAGGTTGCCCAGGTCGTTTTACATATCGATCCGAGCCGGGAACCCGAGCGTGCGCGCCGCGCGTATGACACCCATCTGGCCCGGGCGAAGTGGATGTCAGAGGAGGGGTACAATCACTTGCTACGCGGACCTCCTGAGACCTGACGTTGTGCAACCATTGCGGAACTCAGTCGTTTCAAGCAATCGTGTAGTTAGATTCAATCGATAGTCCGCACTACTTTACCGATACGAGTCAAGAATCTGCACTGCAATCACAAATGGTGCCATCATTAGGATATTGCGTTGCAGTCCTTAAACTGATGAGGACTGAACGATGTCGGAATTTGATTGGCGTGCACCCAGGGCCTACGCGAACATGTATCGCGCGGACCGTCCAGGTTTCGCTTGGGAATACGTTCGCCGATCACCGAACTATCGTACGCAGTTTTCGGCAATCGTTCATCCTGACCACAATTCCTCAGCCAGATTTCGAAAGCACTGGGGGTTGATATTTCGCAGCTGATCCCGCGCTCTCCTTCGACGCTCAGATCGTCTTCTGGGCGCCCGAGCGGTTGTCGACCGTGCTGGCGCTTACTGAACTCGACAAGCGCATGCCGGTCGTCACGCCGACGGTGAAGCTTCCGTCGTTTGCGCCGGATCAGCTCCGGCGCGCGCCGGACGGCTGGCATGTCGTCTTGCGTCTCGGTGCAAATGAGCATCGCGTCTGGCTGCAGAGGAAGCCGCTGACGACGGTGTCCTATGCTGTACTGCTGCCGTACGATCGCGACTTCAAAGTGCGCAACGAGGCCGCGGACCGGCTCTGGCGTGCGCTTCGGGCGAGACCGCCTGGTCCTGTCTCGGATGGCTTGTCTGAGCAGCGCCGAACGCGCCTCGTGCTGACGTTGCGCGCGCTCGATGGCTGGCAGCAGGGCAACAGCTATCGGACGATCGCGGAAGTACTGTTCGGCGCGGCGCGCATCTCGGCGCGCGCATGGAAGACGCATGAGGTGCGTAGCCAGACCATTCGATTGGTGAAGAATGGTCTGGCGCTGATCCGCGGTGGCTATCAGCAGCTGCTGCGTCCACCGCGCAAGGAAGAATAGATCGTCTACGATCGAGGGGTGCCGGAAATGGCACCCTCGATCTGCGGCATCCCTGTTCGCTGGCCTACGCCTCCATCCTGACCGTCGACGCGCTGAACTACTCGCAAGCGCGCAGGTCTGTCCTGGAGGTTGCCAGATGTCCGATTCCTTGGCCGGTCTTCCGCCGCGCTTTCTTCGCACACCCGAGGCTGCCCGCTATCTCGGTCTGTCCGGCCGCACGCTGGAGAAGCATCGGACCTACGGCACGGGGCCGGCCTATCGCAAGATCGGCGGCCGCGTCGTCTACGCGATCGATGACCTGAAAGCCTGGGCCGACCGGGGCACCAAGACGTCGACCGCCGACCCCGGCCAAGGGACCGTGCTGCCGGCCAAGAGGCATCCGGGTCTCATTCCCTATGCCGGGCAGGAGCGTCGTGCGTCGCGGGCAGGGCGGGCTTGAACGTGCGAGGTTTGCGTAAATCCGAGCGCGCCCAGCTCGATCTGTTTCGCGCGCTGCCCGGCGACCTGGCGCCGCGTGATGCGCAGGATCTGATGGCCTATCCGTTCTTCTCGCTGGCAAAGAGCAAGCGCGTGGTGCCGATCGATTTCCGCGCCGGATCCGTCGCGATCCGCGTCGAGGCCGTGGCGGAGCACGGGATGGCGACCATCTGGGACGCCGACGTTCTGATCTGGGCGGCCTCGCAGATCGTCGAAGCGCGTGATGCCGGACTGAAGACGTCGCGCCTGATGGCGGCCACGCCATACGAGATTCTGTCGTTCGTCGGCCGCGGCACCGGCGTGCGCGATTACGATCGTCTGAAGGCAGGACTCGACCGTCTGCAGTCGACCACCGTGCTCACGTCGATCCGTCAGACGACAGAACGGCGGCGGCACCGCTTCTCCTGGATCAACGAGTGGAAGGAGACCGCGGACGCCCATGGAAAGCCATCCGGGCTGCAGCTGATCCTGCCCGATTGGTTCTATTCAGGCGTCATCGATGATGCGCTCGTGCTGACGATCGACCGCCAATATTTCGCACTGACGGGCGGTTTGGAGCGCTGGCTTTATCGTCTCGTGCGCAAGCATGGCGGTCACCAGGACGGCGGTTGGAGCTTCGATCTCGGCTATCTCCACGCCAAGTCCGGGAGCCTCTCACCGCTCAAGCATTTCGCCTATGACCTGCGCGAAATCGTCCGCCGCCAGACATTGCCCGGCTACGAGCTCGTGCTCACGCGCGATCCCAACGGAACCGAGCGGCTGAACTTCGCGACCACCGTCGCAGACCCCGTCGTGCGCCGCTTCGCCAAGCATCATCGCTCGAGCCCTGCGGTGGACAAGCTGTGAATAGTCTCGTGCTATCGGGGACCGGAAGACTCGTGCCATCGGGGACCGGATCCTCGTGCTATCAGGGACCGAAATCGGTCTTAAGCCATTGCCGCGGCGTGTCTTTTCGGCCCTCTAACTTACCTAACTGCAAAATCCTTCGGATTTTGTCTAACGGACCCCGTCCGCGGCCCGCCTGTGGGCGCTCAAGAGCCTGGCGCCGGCGGCCCTCGGTGACCTCCGAGGCCAGCCTTGCGGGCACGTGCCGGGCGCTCACCGCCATCCAGATCCCATCGAAAAGGATGAGCCGATGAGCCAGCTGACGTGCGTCCAATTGCTGTGGCTGCAGGGGAAGATCGAGAACCGCATCCGTTTCGGGCGGACCGTGCAGGAGCTACGGCTCGATCACTATCGCCGGGTTGTCTCGTTCACACCTGGCAGCGTCTTTGCGTTCGTCCGCTGGTCGTCGAATGACTACGGCACGGTGCTGTCGCGGATCGACATTCTGCAGGCCGTGCAGGTTGGCGAGGCATGCGCGACCGTCCCATTCGTCGGTCCTGGGGCCGCCATTCTGCTGCAGGCTTTCGGCTGGCCGAAGGTCGAGCGGGTGCTGCAGCATATCGACGCGATCGAGGCGCTCGGCATCGATCCGGCTGACGCTGCACCAGATCATTGGCGGCACGTTCAGAACCGCCTGGCGAGCAACGAGCCGCCGCGTCCGTACACGCCGCTGCGGCATCGCGCCTGGCTCCACCGCCGGAGCGTGATGCCATGACGAGGCGGCTCCCGATCGTCATCGCCGTGTTTGCCGGTGTATCGCTGATGGCAGGTGCCGGGCAGTTGCGATCGCGTCCGCTGTTCATCTGGAACGTCTCCGAGAGCGTTCCCATCGGGCTCTATGCGGTGCAGCCGGTTCGCCAATGGTACGTCACCGAACTCGTCGTGGTGCTGCCGCAAGGCGCGCTGGCGGAATGGCTCGCTGATGGCGGATACCTGCCGAAAGGCGTGCCGATGTTGAAGCGAATTCTCGCTCTTCCCGGCCAGACCGTCTGCCGCCGCGAACATGTAATCATCGTCGACGATGTCGAGGTCGGCGTCGCGCGAGAGAGCGACAGCCGTGGCCGTCCGCTGCCGGATTGGCACGGCTGCCTGATCATTAGCGATGGCCAGGTCTTTCTCATGAACTGGCAGTCCGATAGCTCGTTGGACGGCCGATATTTTGGTCTGACCGCAACGTCGGACGTCATCGGACGTGCAGTTCCCGTGTGGACCAGGGAGCCATGATGATGCACTCGGTCTGCGCTCGGCTTGCAGAGGAACTGCCTGATCTGGAGCATTGGCACCACGGTGCGCGGGCTCCTAGCAGCGGTGCTAGCACCAGTGTTAGCAATCCTGCTATCGCCCGTTCCGGCATCGTATCCGACGGAGTTGATGCGCCTATATGCCGGCTGTCGCTCGACGAGTTGATCAGGCGATCGAGAACTCGGAGCGCTGCCGCAGTGCATCTCGCGTGCGCGTTTGGCGCCGGGTCCGCCTGCAAAGTTGGTCGTTCCCCGCACGATGGAGATGACCGAGTGGCGCGGTACGGCGGTCTCGCGGGTGACGCTGGGACAGCACCGTTTCTACGGGGTAGCCTTCTCGTTCCGGCTCTTCGTTTGCGCCGATTTCTGCATGTTTTCTGCACGGTTGGACGTCGTTCTCCCGTCAACCGTCCGCGCAATGTTGAGCAGCGCCGCGATATCCCCGATTCGCGACAGCTGACGGATCTATGGGCTTCCAACGTCACGGTGTGCCAACGAAACGGCTGGTCGCTTCACATATCGGTGGCAACGAACGTTCGCGACTTGTTTCATGGCCGCTGTTGCTTCTACGGACTATCCGGGACTACGACAAAAAGCGCGAACCTGCGAACTAATAGGGGCCAAGGAAGCCGGGCGGAAGCGGTCGACGTTTCAGGGCAAGATAAAAACGGCTCGCCGGTTGAACGGCAAGCCATTGACATGGCTTGCGTTCAACCGTGCCGGTCGGTCGGAGCGCGTGCCACGCTCTGTGTTTTCAGTAGCGAGATCAATGTTGTTTTCGGCACCGTAGCCGAAGTCTTAGCCGCGAGGCAGCGCGCATGAGCACGAGCGAGCGCGAGTTCCGCATCCGCCCAGGGCGCATTCGTCAGGGGCGTAGCACGAAGGCGAAGAGCTTCATCAACCGCGTGCTGCGCGCCGCCAATGCCTCAGGCCATGTCGCTCCCTTGTCGGTGATCAATGGACGCCATGCGGTGCGGGCTCATTCGACTTTCGGCCGGGGCCGGCTCAGCTTCAGTCGTGAGCGCCTGCTCGCCCCGGCGCGCCGCGTCACGGTCAAGGCGCGCATCGCAAGGCACATGGGCCGTGCGTTTAGGTCAGCGCCGCTGGCGACGCATCTGGCCTACCTCAAGCGGGACGGGGTCACCCGCAGTGGTGAGCCGGCACGAATGTTCGATGCGAGAGGCGATCAAGCGGACGAGGCTGCATTCTCGGCGCGGGGCAGGGGCGACCGGCATCATTTCCGGTTCATCGTCTCGCCCGAGGACGCGGCTGACATGGTGGACCTCAGGGCCTTCACCCGCGACCTGATGCGGCAGATGGAGGCCGATCTCTCGACCCGGCTGGAGTGGGTCGCGGTCGATCATTGGAACACGGATAACCCGCACATCCATGTGCTCGTCCGCGGCGTTGACGAGACGGGCGCGGATCTCGTCATCTCCCGGGACTATATCAGCCGCGGCCTACGCTCTCGCGCCGAGGAACTGGTTGCGCTCGAGCTCGGGCCGAAGCCGGAGCACGAGATCCGCAACGCGCTGGAGAAGGAGATCACAGCCGATCGCTGGACGCGGCTCGATCGCGAGATACGGATGGTGGCCGACGAGGTCGGTGCCATCGATCTCCGTCAAGTCGTGCCCGGTCTTCCGGATCGGCAAGTCGTCGGACTGATGCGCGGACGTCTGCAATATCTCGAGCGCCTGGGGCTCGCGACTGCGGCCGGCCCGAACGAGTGGCTGGTCGAACTCGGGGCCGAGCGGAAGCTCCGGGAGCTGAGCACGCGCGGGGACATCATCAAGACCATGCATCGGGCGTTCGCTGTCCGCGGCGAGGAGCGCGCTGTGGCGGATTACGCGATTGACGGCTTTGATGACCGATCGCCGATCGTGGGCCGGCTGGTCGACCGTGGGCTGCATGACGAGCTCACGGGTGAAGCCTATGCCGTGATCGATGGCGTGGATGGCCGGGCGCACCATGTCCGCTTTCGTGGGATTGAAGCCTTTGCGCAGGCGCCGGCGGTCGGAGGCATTGTTGAGGTCCGCCGCTTCGGTGGACCGGATGAGGGACGGCCCACTTTGGTGCTGGCGACGCGATCCGATCTCAGCCTGGCCGACCAGGTCACGGCCGAGGGGGCGACCTGGCTCGATCATCGGCTGGTCGAGCGGGAGCCCATGCCGCTGGCCCTTGGTGGCTTCGGGGCCGAGACGAGGGACGCGCTCCGGGCCAGGGCCGAGCATCTCGCAGACCAAGGTCTGGCCCGGCGACAAGGTCAGCGGATCGTCGTTCAACGGGATCTCTTGAAGACGTTGCGGCAGCGGGAGCTCGACACTGTCGGCGCCAAATTGTCGGCCGAGCTCAAGGTCCCGCATCTGTCGGTCGCGGCCGGTGCGCCGATCGCCGGGACCTACCGCCAGCGGCTCGTGCTCGCCTCCGGGCGATTTGCCATGATCGACAATGGTCTCGGCTTCTACCTCGTGCCGTGGTCGCGCGAGATCGATCATCGGCTCGGCAAGTCCGTCACGGGCCTCGCCAAGGCTGGCGGCATCGAGTGGCAGCTCGGTCGCAAGCGCGACCTCGGTCTCTAGCCCAATCGGGAGGAATACATGCCTGCGACCAGGATCCTGTGGGGCCAAGTCCTTGCCGTCGCGTTGATCGTTCTCGTCGCGATCTGGGGCGCGACCGAATGGACGGCGTGGCGGCTCGCGTTCCAGCCGCGATTGGGACCGCCCTGGTTCATCCTTGCTGGATGGCCGGTCTATTGGCCGTCGGCGTTCTTCTGGTGGTGGTTCGTCTATGACGCTTACGCCCCCGGTGTGTTCACCGAGGGCGCTGCCATCGCCGCTCTCGGCAGCCTCATGGCAGTTGCTGCCGCGATCGGCATGTCGCTGTGGCGGGCGCGGGAGGCGCGGATCGTTGCGACCTACGGCTCGGCGCGCTGGGCCGAGCCAGGGGAGGTGGAGACAGCGGGGCTCCTCGGTGAGGACGGGGTCGTGCTGGGACGGCTGGGGCCGCGCTATCTGCGTCATGACGGACCGGAGCATGTGCTGTGCTTTGCGCCGACGCGCTCCGGCAAGGGTGTGGGACTCGTGGTGCCCTCGCTGCTGACGTGGTCAGGATCGGCCATCGTGCACGACATCAAGGGCGAGAACTGGCAGCTCACGGCCGGCTTCCGCGCGCGGCATGGCCGTGTCCTGCTGTTTGGCCCGACCAACCCGAATGCCTCGGCCTACAATCCGCTGCTCGAGGTCCGGCGCGGCGCCTTCGAGGTGCGCGACGTCCAGAACGTCGCCGACGTGCTGGTCGATCCGGAAGGTTCGCTCGACAAGCGCAACCATTGGGAAAAGACCAGCCACTCGCTCCTGGTCGGAGCCATCCTCCATGTGCTCTACGCCGAGCCCGACAAGACATTGGCTGGCGTTGCAGCCTTCCTGTCCGATCCGAAGCGTCCGATCGAGGCGACGCTGATGGCCATGATGGCGACGCCCCATCTGGGCGAGGCGGGACCTCATCCCGTCATCGCGTCGACCGCGCGCGAACTCCTGAACAAATCCGAGAACGAGCGATCAGGCGTGCTGTCGACCGCGATGTCGTTCCTTGGACTCTACCGCGATCCTGTGGTGGCCGAGGTCACCGGCCGCAGCGACTGGCGTATCGCGGACCTGATCGCTGGCGAAGATCCGGCCACGCTGTATCTGGTGGTCCCGCCATCGGACATCTCCCGCACCAAGCCGCTCATTCGTCTGGTGTTGAACCAGATCGGTCGCAGGCTGACGGAGGATCTGCAGGCGCGGGAGCGCCGCCATCGCGTGCTGATGATGCTGGATGAGTTTCCAGCGCTCGGGCGGCTCGACTTCTTCGAGTCTGCGCTGGCGTTCATGGCGGGCTATGGGATCAAGAGCTTCCTGATCGCGCAGTCGCTCAATCAGATCGAGAAGGCCTATGGGCCGAACAACGCGATCCTGGACAATTGCCACGTCCGCGTCAGCTTCGCTACCAACGACGAGCGGACGGCAAAGCGAGTTTCGGATGCGCTCGGCACCGCCACCGAAATGCGGGCGATGAAGAACTATGCCGGTCATCGCCTGGCGCCGTGGCTCGGCCACCTCATGGTCTCGCGCCAGGAAACTCCACGGGCGCTTCTGACGCCGGGAGAGGTGATGCAGCTGCCGCCCGCGGATGAGATCGTGATGGTCGCCGGCGCTCCGCCGATCCGGGCGAGGAAGGTCCGCTACTTCGAGGACCAGCGGCTGGTCTCGCGCATCCTGCCGCCGCCGGACATTGCCGGATCCCGGACGTTGCGGCGGGGTGACGACTGGTCGGCTCTGGCGCCGATCGCGCCGGCGCTGTCCAAGTCCGAGGAGAGATCTGCCGTCGGCGAGGATCAGGCCAATGGTGGATTGCGCCGGGAGCCGGAGTTGCCGGAGCACGTCGCGATCGTGAGTGAAACTACCGTCTTGGATCCGGTCGACGAGTTCTCGGTAGTGCTCGATGACGATGACCAGGTCGCGCTTTCTAGCGGTGGACATGATCCGACCATGGTGCGGGTCGCGCGGCAGGCGGCGCTCGATCCTGGCGACGATCTCGGTATCTAAGGGAAAATCCAATGCGCGATCGCATGAATGTCTACTTCCCGCCCGAGCTTCTGAAGCAGATCACGGAGCTCGCCGATCGCAAGAAGCTGTCGCGCTCGGCGATCGTGGAGGCAGCTGTGCTGTCGTTCCTGTCGCCCGACGGGGCTGACCGGCGCGAGGCGGCGTACACCCGCAGGCTCGACCGTCTTTCGCGGTAGATGCAGCGCCTCGAGCGCGATGTCGGCATCCTCGCCGAGACGCTCGCACTGTTCGTCCGGTTCTGGCTGACCGTGACGCCGCCGCTGCCGAACGAGGCGCAGTCCGCGGCGCAGCTCAAGGGCCGTGAGCGCTTCGAAGGCTTCGTGGAGGCACTCGGCCGGCGTTTGCAGAAGGGGCAGAGCTTTTTGCGGGAGATACCGGAAGATTTCGTCAGGAAGTCGCCGGAGGAGACTGGTGTCTGATCATCCAGATGACTGCGGAAAACATTCTTTGGGTCGGGGCTGATGCTGCGTGGGAACGGTGGACGAAAAGATGATGCCCGTAATTCAACAGTTGTCTTATTTAATGTTTGTGCAAGTTATTCGCATCAAGTTGATCAGGATGACTGCACCGGCGCCGTCATATCACTCCCCCCCAACTCTGTGGTGCGCGTATGCGGATCAGCCTGTCCGTTCGAATCTACGCGATTATTGGTTTGAGTTTCTGTGGCCTTATAGGCCTCGCGATCTTTCAAGCGGTCAATCTCTCGACCTCACTTCGGCTACAGCGGCAGAATGAGCTGGAACACCTAGTCCAGAATGCGCTCAGCATCGTCCGTGAGGAGTACGAGAAGTCTGAGCGTGAGAAGACGAGCGCCGCTGACGCCCAAAAGCTCGCAGCTGCGCGTCTCGCAAAGCTGCGATATGGCAATGGTGATTATTTCTGGATCAATGATCTGGCGCCGCGCATGATCATGCATCCGCTCAAGCCAGAGCTCAATGGTCAGGACCTCAGCGAAAATAAGGATCCGACCGGCAAGCGTCTGTTCGTGGAGTTTGCAGAGACGGTGATGAAGCGAGGCGCCGGCGTGGTCGACTACCAATGGCCGAAGCCTGGTAAGGATACGCCGCAACCGAAGCTATCCTATGTGGCCGGTTTTGAGCCCTGGGGGTGGGTCATCGGCACCGGGGTCTACATCGATGATATGCAGGCGCAGCTCTGGGAAAGCGTTCGCGAAGTCATCTGGACCGCCTTGGCGGTGATCGTCCTCATCGGTAGCATCACGCTGATGATCGCCCGTCGGACTTCGAAAGCGCTGGCGAGCATGACCGCGGCCCTCAACCGTCTGGGGAACGGCGATTTCGAGATCGAATTGCCAGGGGTTGCCCGGCGCGATGAACTTGGAGACATGGCTCGATCGATCGAGCAGTTCAAGCTCAAGTCAATCGAGAGAGCGAGCGAGATGGCCCGCGAGGAAAGCGAGCGGCTTCAATCCATGGATCGGATGAAGGCAAATGCCTTGCGAGACATGGCCGAGACGGTTGAACGCGAAACCAACAAGGCCGTTGGCGAGGTCGCCGGTGGAACTGACGAGATGGCGAGCAATGCATCATCGATGACCGAAAGCGCGCTGACGCTCGGCAAGAATAGCAGCAGTGTCGCTGCCGCCGCCGAGCAGGCGCTTGCGAACACCCAAACCGTTGCGCGGGCATCGGCTCAGCTGGCGGCGTCAATCTCGGAAATCTCCGCTCAGGTCAATTCATCGCGGGAATTGACGGCCCGCGCCGTATCGGCGTCTGCAGAGGCTCAATCGACCGTGGCGAAACTCTCAGAGGCGGCGAGCAAGGTCGGGGCGGTCACCAGCTTGATCAACGAGATCGCAGGTCAGACCAATCTACTCGCTCTGAACGCAACAATTGAGGCCGCTCGCGCTGGAGACGCAGGGCGTGGTTTTGCGGTTGTTGCCTCCGAGGTCAAGTCACTCGCTGAGCAGACCGCACGCGCAACGAGCGAGATTGCGCAGCAGATCAGCGAAATCCAGAACTCGACCCAGGCGTCGGTGGCGTCGATCGGGGCAATTGGTGAAGTCATTCGTAGCGTCGAAGCTGTCTCTTCGACGATCGCCAGCGCAATTCAAGCACAGAATGGCGTGACCCTGGAAATCTCACGCACCGTCGAGGAAACGTCACACGCCGCACGTGAGGTGGCCACACAAATCGCCTCGGTCTCGCAAGAGGCAACGGAGACTGGGCGTCGTGCCTCAACCATAAGGGATGGATCACTCGACATCGCCAAGAAGGTCGACGAACTGCGTGAAACGCTCGTTCGGGTCATCCGCACGTCGACGGGCGACGTCGACAGGAGGCGCTCAACCCGTGCAGATATTGGCAGGCCAGGCGTGATTACTGCCGATGGCAGAAATATCAATGTCATGGTCCGCGACCTCTCGCTCGGCGGCGCCATGGTCGAGCAGGTAGATGCCGCGTTTCCGCCCATCGATCGGCAGCTTGATCTCGCGATCGACGGAATCGGTGCCCATCTCACAGGGGCCGTTGCGCGGACGAACGGTCAATCAGCCGTGATCCTCTGGAAGCTGACTGGCGATCAGAAGAAGACCGTCGAGAACCTCATGGCTAGGCGGGCAGCATAGCGCGGTCGGGTTCCCTACGGGTCAGCAATGGTGGAATCCGGATCCCCGCTGATCACTCTGACCAGTTCTTTGCTCGACATAGCTGAAGGATCTGATTGACCGTTCGTTCGGCCGAGCTGTGTTAGGTGGGCTTGGAGAGGCAGATCTACGCTAGAGTTTCTTTTCCTACGCAGAACTGCGAGCGTTCAAAGCTCGTTCGTGCGAAGAGGCGAGCGACGACCTATCGACGGACCAAACGGGGTCCGAACGATGAAGAAAAAGATCACTCTGCAGCTCTCCGACGACGTTCTCGAACGTCTCAAAGGCGCCGCCAGCGAGCGATGTGTGAACCGCGCGATCCTCGTGGAGAAGGCGCTGGATCGCTTCCTCGCTGAGCCGATGGATGGCGGAGCGCCGCCGCAGGACCGAGTTGCCGGCCTCGAACAGCAGCTCGAGGAAATTCAGCGCGATCTGAGAGCGCTCAATGACACGGTCGCGCTTCACGCCCGCTATCACCTGGCATTGACGTCGCCGGCGCGCGACGGACCTGCCCAGGTTTCGGCGGATCGTGTTGGCGATGCACGTCATACCCGGCTCGGTGAGGTCGAGGTTCGCCAGCCTGTAACGGTTGGTCATTCCTTCCAGCAGGAAGACGAGGACTTGCCGTTCGGGGCTCCGACCAGTCGCGCAAGCTACGCTCGGACCACCGCGCCGATCGCCGAGGTGTCCTGGGGTGTGCCTGCCGCCGGGGAGGGCGGCGAGGACCCCTTTCGCCTTGCGCCGGGATTGCGCTGAGCAGTCGTACGGAAGAGGAGCCCGGGAGTCTGAGCCGGACTACATGTTCGGCAGGAGGGGCGTTGACGCCAAGCTCGGTGGTGCCGCAATCCCCGGCTGGGCTATTGTGGCTCTGGTGTTCATGCCGTTCGCGGCGGGCTATTTCCTGTCGTACCTGTTCCGGACGATCAATGGCGTGGTCTCCGAGCGCCTCGCCTCCGAGCTTGGGCTTAATGCGGCCGACCTCGGTCTGGTCACCGCGGTCTACTTCCTGGTGCTTGCGGCTGCCCAAATTCCGGTCGGAGTGATGCTCGATCGCTACGGTCCCCGGCGGGTTCAGAGCACGTTGCTTCTGGTCGCAGCGTTAGGCGCAGCCGCTTTCGCGCGGTCGACCGGACCACTGTCGCTGCTGATGTCCCGCGCCGTGATCGGGTTGGGGGTCGCGGCGGCTCTCACGGCAGGTCTGAAGGCGATCGTTCTCTGGTTTCCGCGTGAGCGTGTAGCGCTTGTAAACGGACACATGGTCATGCTCGGTGCGCTCGGCGCCGTGGCCGCCACGCTGCCGGCGGAAGCGGTACTGGGCAAGACTGGATGGCGGGACCTGTTCGATATCCTGGCCGTGACCACAGCGGGCACGGCAATCCTGATCTTCTTCCTGGTGCCGGAGCGCAGCCCCGAAGGTCCGTCAGCAACAGCTACAGGTGGTCTACGAGATATTCTGACCGACAGGCGGTTCTGGAAGATCGCGCCGCTATCGGGCGCTTGCATCGGATCTGCGTGGTCGATGCAGGGTCTCTGGGCGCCTGCCTGGCTGAAGGACGTGGAGGGCATGACGCGGTCGGAGGTGGTGACGGCGCTCTGTGCGACGGCGGTCGTGTTGAGTCTCGGGGCCTGGCTGCTTGGCATGGTCGCGAGTTGGACGCGCCGGAAGGGCATCAGGCCGGAGACATTGCTTGCATGCGTAGCAGTCCTCTTCATCTTGGCCCAACTGATGCTGGTGTTCCGACTACCTCTGCCGTCGATTGGTCCCTGGATGATGATCGCGATCGTTGGCTCCGCGACTGTGCTGAGCTTCGCGATCATCGCCGACTATTTTCCGAAGGAGATGGCTGGGCGAGCCAACGGCGTTTTGAACGTCGTGCATTTCGGGTGGGGTTTCCTCGCTCAATACGGGACAGGGCTTTTGCTTGCCCAATGGGCTCAGCATGACGGCCACTATCCGGTCATCGCGTATCAAGTCGTATTCGGCGTGAACGTGGCTCTTCAGTTACTCGCATTAATTTGGTCCGCTTTCGGTAAACCGCACCAAGCTGAGATTGCCTCATCGCTGTCAGGCAGGGGCATGAGACAAGAACAGCGGACGACGTGCACTGCAGAGCCCGTTGTCGAGATTGCCTTTCATCACGTTCGTCACGATTGGTGACACCGTGCGGACCATTTTATCATTGATCGAACGGGCGGCCTCGAAAGCTGAGGCCCGACTGCTGGTGCGCGCGTTCGGATATTTCCGTGCTCTGTTGCAATCACAGGCACGCAAAATTGTTGCTGAATTGAAACATCCGTAAAATTACGGAAAAGAGCCCGAGGCTGGACGTTGTCAGTCAATAGCTCAATATGCATCATATTGCCGCACAACTATAAGTAGTTTTGTGGATAATGCACGCAGCGCGAAAGAACACGGGGCTCGACTGCCTGACATTGCTGCTGCGGTTCCATCAGGTCGCCGTCGATCCGGCGCAGATTGCCCACCAGCTTGCGGGCGAGCCGGTCGATGTGACTGCGATGCTTCGCTGCGCCAAGCAGTTGAAGCTGAAGGCGCGCGCGGTCAGGCAGACATGGCATGGCCTCGCCAAGCTGCCGCTGCCGGCCATCGCCGCGCGGGCTGATGGCACGTTCGTCATCCTCGGTCAGGTCGCCGCCGATGCAGCGCTGATCCAGGATCCGCAGGTGAACCGGCCGCAGAGCCTCAAGCGCGCCGAGTTCGAAGCCAACTGGACCGGCACGGTGGTGCTGATGGCGCGCCGTGCCTCGCTCACGGATCTCGCGCGGCGCTTCGACATCACCTGGTTCCTGCAGGCGATGCACAAATATCGCCGGCTGCTCGGCGAGGTGCTGCTGGCGTCGTTCTTCCTGCAGCTGTTCGGGCTGGTGACGCCGCTGTTCTTCCAGGTCGTCACCGACAAGGTGCTGACGCATCGCGGCTACACCACGCTGGACGTGCTGGTGTTCGGTCTCGTCACCGTCACCATCTTCGAGACCGTGCTCGGCGGCTTGCGCACCTACGTCTTCTCCCACACCACCAACCGCATCGATGTCGAGCTCGGCGCACGCCTGTTCCGGCATCTGATCGCGTTGCCGATCGCCTATTTCGAGGCGCGGCGCGCCGGCGATTCTGTGGCGCGTGTACGCGAGCTCGAGAACATCCGGAACTTCATCACTAGCTCGGCGCTCACGCTGGTGATCGATCTCGCCTTCACCTTCGTCTTCCTCGGGGTGATGTTTTACTACTCGCCGTTCCTCTCCTGGATCGTGGTCGGCTCGTTCCCGTTCTACATTGCGCTGTCAGCTGGCGTGACGCCCATCTTCAAGAAGCGGCTCGACGTCAAGTTCGACCGCGGCGCCGAGAATCAGGCCTTCCTGGTCGAGACCGTCACCGCGATCCAGACCCTGAAGGCGATGGCGATCGAGCCGCAGATGCAGCGGCGCTGGGAGGAACAGCTCGCCGGTTACGTCGGCGCCAGCTTCGACGTGCTGTCGCTCGGCAATTGGGCCAGCCAGTCGGTGCAGTTCATCAGCAAGATCGTCACCGCGCTGACATTGTATTTCGGGGCGCATCTGGTGATCGAGGGCAGCCTCACGGTCGGCGAGCTCATCGCCTTCAACATGCTCGCGGGGCGCGTCGCGCAGCCGGTGCTGCGGCTGGCGCAGCTGTGGCAGGATTTTCATCAGGCGCGGCTGTCGGTGGCGCGGCTCGGCGACATCCTCAACACCACGCCGGAGCCGGCCTTCAATCCCGGCCGTGCCGCGCTGCCGCCGGTGCGCGGCGAGGTCGTGTTCGATCACGTCCATTTCCGCTACCGCGTCGACGGGCCGCTGGCGCTGCACGATGTCAGCCTGAAGGTGCCGGTGGGGCAGGTGGTCGGCATCGTCGGGCCGTCGGGGTCGGGGAAGTCGACACTTACAAAACTGATCCAGCGGCTCTATGTGCCGGAGGGCGGCCGCATCCTGATCGACGGCGTCGATCTCACGGTGGCCGACGTCACCTGGCTGCGGCGGCAGATCGGCGCGGTGCTGCAGGAGAACGTGCTGTTCAACCGCTCGATCCGCGACAACATCGCGCTTGCCGATCCCGGCATGGCGATGGAGCGGGTGATTCAGGCTGCCGAGCTCGCCGGCGCCCATGAGTTCATCCTCGGCCTGCCGGACGGCTATGACACCATGGTCGGCGAGCGCGGCGCCAGCCTGTCCGGCGGCCAGCGCCAGCGCATCGCGATCGCGCGCGCGCTGGTCACCAATCCGCGCATTCTGATCTTCGACGAGGCGACCTCGGCGCTCGACTATGAGAGCGAGAACATCATCCAGCGCAACATGCGCAAGATCTGCGCCGGGCGCACCGTGTTCATCATCGCGCACCGGCTGTCAGCGGTGCGCAATGCCGACCGCATCCTCACCATCGAGAATGGCCGCCTCGTCGAGGACGGCACCCATGACGAACTGATCAAGCGGGCCGGGCGCTATGCGTCGCTGCACCAGATCCAGGCGGGGCTCCATGTCGTCGGCTGAGGCCAAGCGCCAGGACAACGCGCCGATCTCGCTCGACGCGCGACGCGGTCGCCGCAACGATGCGCGCGAGTTCCTGCCGGCGGCATTGGAGATCGTGGAGACGCCGGCCTCGCGCGCGGGGCGCGCGATCGCCGGCACCATCATGCTGTTCTTCGTCATCGTAATCGGCTGGTCGATCGTCGGTCACGTCGACATCATCGCCGCGGCGCAAGGCAAGATCGTGCCGACCGGGCGGACAAAGACGATCCAGCCGCTGGAGGCTGGCGTGGTCGCCGCCATCCACGTCCAGGACGGCGACAAGGTTCGTAACGGCGACCTGCTGGTCGAGCTCGACCACACGGTGACCGCAGCCGAACGCCGCCGCGTCGCCCAGGGCCTGATGCAGGCGAAGCTCGATGTTGCCAGGCTCAGCGTGCTTCGCGCCAGCTTTGCTGATCTTGCCGAGCTGCGGCCGCTCGCGGTGCCCGAGGGCGCGTCGCCGACCGATGTGGCGCGCACCCGGGCCGCGCTGCAGGCCCAGGCCGCCGAGCAGCAGTCGAAGCTCGCCTCCAATCTGCAGCAGATCGCGCAGAAGCGCGCCGAGGCGCAGTCGATCGAGGCCGCGATCGCCAAGATCGACGCGACGCTGCCGTTCCTGCAAGAGACCGCCGACATCCGCCGCAACGCCAAGGAGATCCAGTACGGCAACCAGATCGCCTTCATCGACGCGCAGTCACGGCTGATCGACCAGCAGAGCGAGCGCATCGTGCAGACGCGGCGCCTCGTCGAGATCGAGGCCGCGCGGCTGGCGCTAGAGCAACAGCTCGCGCAGACCCGCTCCGGCTTCGAGCGCCAGGTGCTGGCCGATCTCACCGACGCCGAGAAGAAGGCCGAGGAGCTGACGCAGGACCTCGTCAAGGCCGAACGCAAGATCGCCGAGCAGGTGCTGCGCGCGCCGATCGACGGCACCGTGCAGCAGCTCGCGCTGCACACCGTCGGCGGCGTCGTCACGCCGGCGCAACAGCTGATGCTCATCGTGCCCGCCGACAGCCAGCTCGAGGCCGAAGCCATGATCTCCAATCGCGACATCGGCTTCGTCAATGTCGGGCAATCAGCCGAGATCAAGATCGACACCTTCAACTTCACCCGCTACGGCCTCGTCCACGGCAAGGTGCTCAGCGTCTCGCAGGATTCCATCGTCCGCGAGAAACCCGCGGACAAACAGAATGGTGGCAAGACGGCCGGGGCGCCGTCGGAGACCAGCGAGCCCGCGGGCCAGGAGTTCATCTACTCGGCGCGGGTGTCGCTCGATGAGAAGCAGATGCAGGTCGAGGACAAGATGGTCGCGCTGGCGCCCGGCATGGCGGTGACGGTGGAGATCAAGACCGGCACGCGGCGGATCATCGAATACGTGATGTCGCCGCTGTTGCGATATCGGCAGGAAAGTTTGAGGGAGAGATGATGTTGAAAATCCCAAATAAATTCTCTGCAAGAGCGGTTGGAGTTCATTGGGTCACCAGGACCCGCCTCCAAATGCGGACCATCGATCACGCCACAAGCCGCCATTGTGTGAAGCGACCAGCCGTGATCGGGACGGCGGCGATGTTGGCAGTTGCTTGGACGATGCTTGGGAATGGTAGCGTCGCCGCGCAGGGTGGCACGAAGCTAATTGAAGCCTATTCGGCCAACGATCGTCCGCCAGACTTCTACTCAGTTGTTTCGGCTCATGATACCCCTGCATGCGAGTCGATTTTGGCCTCGCTAAACAAAGAATACCGCATCAAAGACGAGACGCTCGACACCAACCCGCGCGCAAGCGTGGAAGCAGATCTCCTCCTCTCATCTGACATTCAGATTCCGTGGGAGCGAAAGTTGGTCCAACAACCCGATGGAGGGGGCGACGATCTGACTTCTTTGGACTTCGCGCAGGTTCACTTGGGGTCTCGGACGTTGAGCATGATCAGAAGAGGGTTTACGAAATTTGTCCCCGAGGTGGGGGCGAGGTTAGAGATCAGCAGGTTGTGGCTCTCTTCCGCATTGCGACTATCCTTGCCGTCAGATCGTCCGCTTGCGGTGGATGAAGTGCCGCTCGCTGGCGCGAGTGAGGCTCAGTTAGACGCCAAGGTGCTGAAGAGCATGGACGATGGGCCGGACATATTACTGAAGTTCGGTGAGGCGCCAGCCGGCTCAAATCTCTTCAACGTCGTGTCCGTGAGAGGCGATCTCTATCTCTTAGTCGTGGACGCGATTCAGGCGGGTACGGCGGTACAGAGGACCCTCGAAGGAGTCGTCGATCTTTTCGTGCTGCGACTGGCTTCCGAAGACCAAGTTCGCACAGTATGTCATTTTCGCAGCAAATAGGACTCAGTCATGCCGATCGATAAATTGCACGTGCTGTCAGGGCAGCAGTATGTGGCCGAACGTGACCAATTTATTGCCCGACAAGAAAACCCACCACTGTTCAATCGCGGAACGAACGCCGGTATTCACAACGGCGGAGGCACGGCTTTGCGGCCGTTGCCGACAATCGGGTATGGCTACGATCTCACTCAGCATAACTTCAATGAGATTAGCACCTATCTGACACACGCGCTCGGCGGGCAGCAGGCCTTGACTGCCGACCAAGTGGCGGGCTTAGACATAATCAGACAGTGGAAGAGCGGTCTCTTCACCACCGTCGATTTTATGCAGATGGTTCAGGGTACGTTCGGCACGGCGGCTCAGATAACTGCGGTGCAAAGCCTTACCCTCACCCAGAGTCAAGCCACAACTCTTCTGGATGACACTCTTGATGGTTTTGGAGGATTTTCGGGGTTTGAGGCAACTCTCACTAGAGTCCTAACGAATAAGGCTGGTGGCGACATTGCTCAGTCAAAGGAGCGGGTTGCTCTCCTGGATGCACTGTATGTAGGACTCTTTCGTAATCCAACGCACGGACCAACACTACCAGCCGCTTTGTCAAATGCAGATCCAGCTATAGCACGAGCTCAGGCTTGGCTTTTCCTTGAATACTACACATTGAATGCTCCGAATCAGTATCGTCGAGCGATCGAGGCCGCGGAATTTGGCGTTGCCGGAGACAATGCCAGTCTGGTGGACATCGAGAAAATCGCTGGAGTTGTGTATGATCCGGTGAACTACGACTACATAAAGGCCAACGGCCTAGATCGCCCTATAACTGGGCAAAGAGCCGGGGTGCCGCTGCAGGCTGCAATGCAGCCCCTGATCCAGCGATTGCAACAGGAGCTGACACTTAATCAAGTAGTTGATTATGTCGAGGTGGGAAGAGCTGGTGTTGATGGTGTTCTGACCGCGCGGCAGCTTTCGCAGGCGTTAGGTGGTCCTGTCGGCAGGCCGACCAACAATCTTATGATAGGTCTGGATGGCAACGATACCCTGACTGCCGGCCAGGGGCACGATGTCCTCTATGGCGGAGGCGGCAATGACACCCTTATCGCGAACGTTGTAGCCAATGGAGGTCAAGTTGGCACGCTAGTCGGCGGAGCGTTTGATCCGACAGCACCTACGGCGCAACGAACTGGGCATGATATGCTCTATGCGGGTATCGGCTCTAATGTCTTGATCGGAGATGACAACGAGGCAACGTTCTCTGTTGACGCGAATCGGTTTCCGCAAGGCTACAATATCATCTGGGGCGATAGCATTGGTCTCGATACCTACAATTTCGTTGGCAACAATCTTGTCTACCTTGTGAACATTTCTGGCCCAAGCCTCCAAAGCGTCCAGCAGTACGCGTCCAGCCCAGGTGCCTTCTCAAATTTCTTCGCGACTCTGACCGGGTTTGCTCCGGGAGCTCTCGGAGAATCCGCTACCATCATTATCAATCCGAATGCCAATGACACGCTCAACCTAAACGGAACCTCCCTGTCGGCCGGGCGATATATGCGAACACAGCCGGCCCCGGGAGACAAAGCTCTGCTCGTGGTCGGCGACAATCAGAACTATTCTCCGTCGAGCTTTGACGGCATGGTGGTGGCAGTTGGCGCTGGCGATACGATTGATCAGTCAGCAACAAATTCATCACGGACACGTGTACTCGTTGCTAACCATGGCTCGGGAGGTGGCTCTAACACACTTGTTGCTGGTTCAGCCAACAGCATCATGATCAGCGACGGAGTCGATACCACGTTCAATATCGACGCAGAAAAAAATCCAAATGCAGTCACTGTCATATGGGCCAATGGCGGCAATGATACATACAACTTCAGGGGACATAACTACGTCTTTATGGTGGATGATCCGAATGCGACACTGCAGAGTGTCGAGAATTTGGATGTTAACGCACTTGCGTCGGCTGTGTCGACAAAGGAGGGTATCAGTGCTGATCCCGGCAGTGCGGTTACGATAATCATCAGCCCGTTGAAGAACGGCCATTTGAATGTTGGCGGCGTGTTGGGTGGCGGTGCAAGTTACGCTCCAATATATACCTATAACTACCAGCCACAGAGCGCTGGGGATGTCGCCAATGGGTATACGCTCTACGGCTATCGAAACGGCGGGCTCAACTACTACCCATCATTCGACGCGTATGCACCACAGCTTCAAAACGAAATCTACGTTGGTACCCAGGCAGGTTACGATTCGGCGAACTTGATTGGTTTCGTCAATGGTGACCTTGGCGTCACCATTTCTGGCGACGGGCCCTTTATGACCTCGTACCCTTGGCCCAGCTCCGACTATCAGGCGATTCAACCAGCGTTCTTTTCAGTTGCCTCCTCGCCGCAGATCGACTTGCGACAGTACCAGAGTTCGCCGATCGGGGCGGCAAGTCTCTTTGTGGAGGCAGCTGGAGGTAGCTCCGCTGTAGCCAATGCTTCAGGTGAAGTGGTCTCTCTCAGCGCAACCAGCGTCACGGACGTGGCGACGCTTCTCTCGTCAAACACTAGTGATACGCTAGTCTCCATCAATGCGGCCGTGGCCGTTGGCAGCAACGACACTTTGATTGGCGGGACCGGAATTCAGACTCTGCAGTCGGTTGGATCCTTCAATAGCCTTTTGGCCGGGCTCGGAGCCGATACGCTTGTGTCGGCTGGGACGAACGACACGCTCTTCGGTAACGGAGCGGGCAGTACGTTGGATGGTAGTGGCGGCGTAACGACTGTTGCAGCGTACAATCTTGCAAACGTCGTCGTTGATTTGGCCGCTGGACTAGCCCAAGTCGGCGGTTCAGGAACAGATATTCTCGTCGGGATCTCGATAGCCGACGCGCTTGGCGCCTACGATACGCTGATTGCTGGTGGCGAGCATGAGACGCTGATCGCGGCGGGATACGCCGATACCCTTATTGGCAATGGGGGCGGGAGCCGCCTCGATACGAGCAGCGGGTCTTTGACGACAGTTGGATACATTCGTGACCAGGTCACGGTTAACCTTCAGGCTGGAACGGCTATCATCGGCGGCTCGGTAAGCGGAGATACACTTATCGGTGTTTCCGCTGTTTCTGCATATGGTAACGGCGATACGCTGCTCGGTGGAGCGACCACTACGACATTGTCGGCTCTCGGCAGCGCAGACGTTTTGGCTGGTGGAACGGGTGCGACGACGCTGATCAGTAACGGGCATTCAAACACTCTCTTGGGATCCGACGGTTCGACCGTCGCTCTCTACGCCATGGACGGTGTGACCGTCGATCTTGCGTCCGGGACTGCTGCTGCGACCAATGGCGTCGATACGCTGATAGGCATCACAAATGTGGTCCTTTCCGGCAATCATAGTACGGCCCGCGCTGGCGTCGGACCTGACACGCTTTCTGCCATCGGGATAGCCGATGTCCTGATCGGTGGAGACGGCGCTGACACTCTTTTCTCCTGGACAACCCGGAACACGCTCGTCGCAGGAACTGGCGCTAACCTTCTGGAGACTGGAGGGTCTTTCGATACACTGATAGGTGCGGCCAGCGGAAATACTCTGATCTCCCTAGGGGCAAAAAATACCCTCATCGCCGGAGCAGGAGTCAATTCGCTCTCGACGCGGGGCTCCAACGATACGTTATTCGGTAACGGTGCAGGAAGTACTCTGGATGCTAGTGCTGGTCGCTCGGCTGTCGCGGCCTACTTGTTGGATAACGTGGCCATTGACGTGGCTGCGGGCACTGCGACCGTTAGCGGGTCTGGCGTCAGCGATACACTTCTGGGGTTCACGACGATTGCGGCGCTCGGAACTAACGATACGCTATACGACGGCAGCAACGGTTCGACGCTTTGTAGCAGCGCTGCAGGAAACACGTTGGTTGGCGGTGCGGGTCAAACTGTGGCGTCATATGCTGGCGATCACGTGACAGTCGACCTTGGAGCTGGAACCGCCTCCTTGAATGGATCCGTGGCGAGGGACACGCTGATCGGCATCAAGGCCGGTATCCTTGCTGGATCGAACGGAACTCTGTTAGGAGGCAGTGGGGACAACCTGCTATATTCCAGCGGTTCATCAAATACGCTAGTTGCCGGCACCGGAATAGATACACTGCTGTCGACCGGAACGGGCGATGTTCTGGTTGGGAACCTGCTTGGCAGCACGTTGCTGGGTAGCTATTCGCAGAATAGCAATCATCAGGGTGCGGTCGCTGCCTATTCCGCGAACGACATAACCATTGATCTGTCTGCGCAAACGGCGAAGCGCAACGGTGCAGGCGTTGGCGATCTTCTGGTTGCGATCAATACAGTCGGAGCATTCGGCAGCAACGACACCTTGATCGGCTCGTCAGGCTCAACCCTCATCAGCAATGCCGCCGGCAACACGCTTATCGCGCAAGCGAGTGATGTCACGGCGCTTTATGAGCTCGATGGTGTCACGGTGGACCTGACTGAAGGAACTGTATCGGTTGGTGGTGCAAGTTCGTCGGACACGTTAGTCGGTGTCAGGGCGGCTACGGTTACGGGTGTCAATGACACGCTAATTGGCGACGGAAGTGGCGATACCCTGACCACCGGAAATGCATCAGACCTCGTCATCTACGCAGCCGATAACGTCTCGGTCGATCTTAGAGCCGGAACAGCCGGCATAGTCGGGGCGTCGGTCCAGGACACACTGGTCGGGATCAGGAATGTCGAGGTTTTCGGCGCCGATGATTTGATCACGGGTGGGATGGCCGCCGTCAAGATGACTGCTGCCGGTAGCCATGACACTCTGGTCGGAAATCTTGCCGGAAGCACTCTTCGAGCGGCGCAATCTGCGACAGGAACTGTGGCGCTCTACAGCTTTGATGAAGTCACCGTCGACCTCGGCCTCGGTGTGGCCTCCAGCCCGCTCAGCAGCGCGAGCGATACGTTGATTGGGCTTACTGCCGTTGCACTTGCAGGCTCATACGGTACCCTGCTGGCTGGAACCAGCGCTGATACTCTAATCTCAACTGGATCGTTCAACTCCTTGGTAGGAGGGAGTGGTTCTAGCACTCTGTCGTCCAGCGGGTACAGGGACATCCTGGTAGCCGGCAGTGGCACGCAGTCCCTCGCTTCGCAGGGGGGTGGCAATACGCTGATTGCAGGCGGTGCGGCGGATCTGCTGACCTCAACTGGCATTGGCGATTCTCTTGTGGGGAACGGTCTCGGAAGCACCCTGAACGGGACTGGCGGTAGCGGTGTCGTCGCCGTCTATGCAATCGACAACGTCAAGGTTGATCTTCAGACGGGTAGAGCTGGCGTCAACGGCTCTGCAATAGTCGACACGTTGACCGAAATTGCCAATGTCGTGGTCTTGGGTGCGCACGATACGATTGTCGCTGGAAGTAGTGCGAGTGTGCTGTCGTCTAGTGGATTCAATAATTCTCTGATAGGCGGAGATGGCGCCGATACGCTTTCAACCTCGGGCAACGGTGACACCTTGATTGCGGGGGGCGGTGACAACATTCTATCTTCTAGCGGTGCACAAAACATTCTGGTTGCCGGGAGCGGAACAGATGTTCTGTTTTCCAGCGGTACCAGCGATGTGCTGTTAGGAGGAAGCGGTTCGGATACGATTTGGTCGAGTGGAACGGGAAACACATTGATCGCTGGGAGTGGCGTCGATACGCTATCATCGGTCGGGACCGGAGACACGCTGCTCGGTAACGGTCTTGGAAGCACGCTCGACGGCTCCAGCGGCGTTGACGTGGTTGCCGCGTACGCGGTGAACAACGTTACGGTCGATCTCACGACGGGACGCGCGACAGTCGCTGGTTCGGCTGTGTCGGACACGCTCGTTGGAATAAATTCCGTCTTGCTGTTGGGTGGCCATGACGCCCTGATCGGCGGAACGAATGCTACGACGTTCTACAGCAATGGCGCTGCCAATACTCTCATTGCAGGCGCCGGGAGGGCAACTGTTGTCTACAAGCTGGATAACGTCATGGTCGATCTGACAGCCGCCGCTAACGATGGATCGAACACGAGCGATGTACTGATTGGAATCAGCAACATTGTGGCATCGGGGAGCGGTGATACGATCATCGGAGGCATGGATGCGGTATCGTTGTCGTCAACAGGATCGTTTAACACTCTAGTCGCGGGAGCAGGAACGCCATTGCTAACGTCGAGCGGAATTGGCGATACGCTTCTCGGTGGTAGCGGTCCGGAGACCTTGTCCTCAAGTGGACAAGGCAACACGCTTGTCGCGGGTGGCGCGATTGATACGTTGTCGTCGAGTGGATATGGGGACGTTTTAGTCGGCAACGCACTTGGAAGCACGCTAGATGGACGTGGTGGCTTTGGTGCGGTTGCGGAGTATGCAATCAATAACGTGACAGTCGATCTTTCGTCCGGTACCGCAGCCGTCAACGGTTCAGGTGTCTCGGATATATTGCTCGGAATCACGACGGCCTTTGCGGGTGGTGCTAATGACACGCTAATTGGCGGGGCGGAAGCGGCAACGCTATTTAGCGACTGCAACGGAAACACGCTGCAAGCGGGAGCCGGACAAACGACCGTCGCATATACGCTGGACGGCGTGACGGTCGATCTCGCTAGCCAGTCCGCGACGGTCGACGGCTCGACTACGGGCGACGCTTTGATCGGAATTTCAAGTGTTGCGGTTTATGGTTCCGATGACATCGTAGTTGGAGCGAGCGGAGGCGAGTTTCTGCTATCGAACGGCTTCGGGAATACTCTGATCGCGGGCGGTGGCGCTGGTTCGCTTGTCTCGCTCGGGTTTGGCGATACTCTGATAGGCAACGCACTCGGAAGCACGCTGGACGGCAGCAACGGCGTTGGTACGATCGCCGCATATGCGGTCGATAATGCGACCGTCAACTTAGCGGAAGGTCTAGCCGCGATCGTCGGTTCTAGCGTGGCCGACACGCTGGTTGGAATCAACATCGCAACGGTATCTGGGATCGGTGATACCTTGATTGGTAATGCAGGTACCAATACCTTGAGTGCGAGTGGCAGCAACGATGTGGTTATCGCCGGCTCCGGCTCCGATACGCTGATGATGAACCGTGGAGACAATACCTACATCGCCGGTTCAGGAGCGGACACGTTCGTCGCGTCCGCGAGTACAGGTCACGCGACTGTTATAGCCAACGACGCACCGGGATCGAATAGTGAATTAGATTTCACCGACGGAATTACTAATGAGAACCTTTGGTTTGTCCAATCGGGCAATGACCTAGAAATTGACCTTCTCGGTTCCAGCACCAGTGTGACGATTAAAGACTGGTGTTCAGATGGAGAAAGCCAGCTTCAAGAAATCACTGCCGGGGGTCTGAAAATCGATAATCAGGTTTCACAGCTGGTGCAGGCTATGGCGACGTTTTCAGCCAGTACCCCTGGTTTCGATGCGACCAGTCCTGCTCTGCAAGTTGCTCCGAACGACGCAGGTGTACAGAATGCGATCGCGGCGGCGTGGCATGCCTGAGATGAACTTGCCGTGGCGGAACAGCGGTCGATCTTCCAGAAACGCGCATTCGGAGTGGATTGATGTCGGCCGCGAGTGACGGAGACGGTCCAGCCAAATCTCGTTCCGCTTCCCAGATCGTGTTCGACGAAGCAACGGCGCTTCATCGCTTAGGGAAGTATGGCGATGCAGAGGCCCTGTTGCGCGATGGCATCTCGCGTGATCCGAACAACGCGGATCTGCGCAATGCGCGCGGTGTGATGTTCGCTGCGATGGACCGCGATCTCGACGCAGTATGGTGCTATCGCGACGCCATTGCGTGTAACCCGACCGGTGCTGGCATCTGGACCAATCTCGGCAACGCGCTAACCAAGCTTAAGCATCTTAAAAGTGCCGTCGCGTGCCATCGCCGGGCGCTGGCTTTGTCGAATGGTAAAGAGCCACTGTTTTATCAGAACCTTGGCTCGGCGCTTGCCGAAGCCGGTCAGCACGGCGAAGCGGTGATCGCGTTTTCCCGCGCCCTCGAACTCGACCCTTGTCGCAAGACCGTGCGGTGGGATCGCGGGCGTAGTTATCTTTATCTCGGCAACTACCGTCAGGCATGGCCCGACTACGAGGTCCGCCGCTTCACCGGACAGCTCCCACCGAAGACGCTTCCAGGTGAAGCATGGGCAGGGCAGCCTTACGCTGGCAAACGTCTTCTCCTCGTGGTCGAGCAAGGGTTTGGCGATACGCTATGGGTCGCCCGGTATTTGCCGAGGGTAAAGGCGCTCGGCGGCGAGCTGGTGATGGAATGCCAGAAGGAACTGATCCCACTGATCGCCACAATGGGAGTGGTCGATCGCCTGATCCCGCGCGATCAACCATTGCCGGAGGCCGACTATCATTGCTATCTATGTAGCCTGCCAGGGCTGTTCACCATCGACTTTGCCACGATTCCGACCGCGGCAGTGTTCGAGCCGCCGCGAGAACGCGTCGCGAAATTCAGGCCGCTTTTTGAGGAGGCGCGCGGACGCCTTAAGGTTGGAATCGTGTGGTCGGGAAGCGTCACGTTCAAGCGCAACAACGAGCGGGCTCAACCGCTCTTGCGGTTCTTTCAGGGGTTCGCCCTTCCGGGTGTGCAGCTTTACTCACTACAGAAAGGCCCGCGCGAACAGGAGCTACACGCGTTGCCACGCGGTGGCCCAATCGTGGATCTTGCTCCACTGATCGACGACTTTGCCGACACCGCGGCCGCAATCGATCAGCTTGATCTGGTAATAATGACAGACAGTGCAGTCGCGCATCTTGCCGGGGCCATGGGTAAGCCCGTTTGGTTGCTGCTTGGCCATTGGGCGCACTGGCTGTGGCTGCTGGATCGCAGCGACTGCCCGTGGTATCCGTCAATGCGCTTGTTTCGCCCGCGCGGGGAGGGGGATTGGGACTATGTCTTCGACTCTGCCTCGTTTGAACTGATGGCGCTCTCGAGACTAGCGTAGCCTTCGTTGGGACCAGCGGGGCAGTTACAGTTCCGCAATCTGCTGGTTACTCTACCTGTGACTTCTTCGGCAAGATTTATGGAAGGCCGAAGAACGCTTTTGCAGGCGCGGACGGAAGGTAAGCTCGCGGTGGTGCTGCCGTACCGAACCGGTGTTTGATCCCGAGCTTCGGGCTCGATCTGCTCTCTTGGGAGAGCCTTGACGTCTGCGGATCGGTATTAATTGTAGCGCCACAAACACGGGAACTCCAGCTCCCTTCCCTCACAGCCGCTGGTAAGCACATCGAGTGAATGCACCCAGAACGTGCGTTGCCAAGAGGATTGCTGCTACCTTCTGCTGCGCGGTCGCCGAGATGCGCGCTTTCTCCGCCTGATACCGATGCAGCGGTGGTGGCTCCGACGTTGTCAATTCTACCTTAGCCTTCGTCAAGTTGAGCCGCCACTGAAGCTTAGATCTAATCGCTGATGACGATATGCGACCGGCTGTCCTTGCAGAGGTCTCCTGACGCTCTGCCGATCACTTGGCGGGCTGCCAGGAGCGAGCCAGCTTAGGCGCCTACGCTTTTATTCGCCAGAGCGCGCAGAGGACGGGCGTGGCGTTGCTCGATCAGAGCTTCTGCATTCTTTGATCATCCTGTTCGCGCGGCATCGGCGTTCGCGCTGGCTGGTCGGAGATCAGGGGTGACCGGGATCAATCTAACGCAGTTGGCCTCCCGTAGTGCACGCATGCTGCGGACAGCCTTGGGCTCTGCAATCGAGCTCCTGCTTGATGATGCGTCGGTTGTCGAGGTGATGCTCAATCCGGATGGCCGGCTGTGGATCGATCGTCTCGCGACGGGCTTGGCTGACACCGGCGAGACGGTTTCTGCTGCCGATGGTGAACGGATCATCCGTCTTGTGGCTCACCATGTCGGGCTCGAGATCCATGCCGGGTCGCCGCGCCTGTCTGCGGAACTGCCAGAGACGGGCGAACGATTCGAGGGGCTGCTCCCGCCGGTCGTCACCGCCCCGACATTTGCGATCCGCAAGCCGGCCGTCGCGGTCTTTACGCTCGGTCATTACGTCGCCGACGGGATCATCAGCCCGGTGCAGGCTCGTGGCCTGCGGAACGCCGTTCTCGACCGCCGCAACATCCTGGTCGCCGGTGGTACGTCGACCGGCAAGACGACGTTGACGAATGCGCTGCTGGCGGTCGTTGCCGAAACCTGCGATCGCGTGGTGCTGATCGAGGATACACGTGAGCTCCAGTGCCGCGCGCCTAATCTAGTTGCGCTTCGGACCAAGGACGGCGTGGCGTCGCTGTCCGATCTGGTCCGTTCTTCGCTGCGCCTGCGCCCTGATCGCATTCCGATAGGCGAGGTGCGCGGTCCTGAGGCCCTCGACCTGCTGAAGGCCTGGGGCACCGGGCATCCCGGTGGCATCGGGACCATTCACGCAGGCTCTGCGCTTGGCGCGCTCCGGCGGCTGGAGCAATTGATCCAGGAGGCCGTGGTGACTGTGCCGCGTGCTCTGATCGCGGAGACCATCGATGTCGTCGCTGTGCTGACAGGCCGCGGTCCGGTGCGGCGGCTGAGCGAGTTCGTGCGTGTCGAGGGGCTCTCGGAATCTGGAGACTACATTCTCGCACCTCTGGGAGATCATTGATGACGATGCAAATGAGACGACGACCTGCGGGTTGGACTGTAGCGGCGGCGCTCACGCTGCTGATGGGCGCTCCCGCACGTGCGGCGGGATCGAATATGCCCTGGGAGCAGCCGCTCAACCAGATTCTGCTGTCGGTTGAGGGGCCGGTCGCCAAGATCGTTGCTGTGATCATCATCATCACGACGGGACTGTCGTTGGCATTCGGTGAAACGTCAGGGGGATTCCGGCGGCTGATCCAGATCGTGTTCGGGCTCTCGATCGCGTTTGCCGCCTCGAGCTTCTTCCTGTCGTTCTTCTCCTTCGGCGGCGGGGTGGTGATCTGATGGATGAAGAGGTGAAAGGCTTCGCAACTCCCGTCCATCGCTCCCTGACGGAGCCGATCCTGCTCGGTGGTGCGCCGCGCTCTGTTGCGATCGTCAACGGCACGCTGTCGGCCGCGCTCGGCCTTGGTCTGCGGCTCTGGCTCTTCGGCCTGCTGCTCTGGTTCGTCGGCCACATGATCGCTGTGTGGGCGACCAAGCGCGATCCGTCCTTTGTCGAAGTGGTGCGCCGTCACCTGCGCATTCCCGGTCATCTCGGTCAGTGAGGCCCGCCATGTTCAATCTTGCCGAATACAGCCGCACCAACATCCGCCTTGCAGACTTCCTGCCGTGGGCGGCGTTGGTCGATGAGGGCGTCGTCCTGAACAAGGACGGTTCGCTGCAGCGGACGGCGCGGTTTCGTGGGCCAGATCTGGAAAGCTCGGTCGAGTCCGAGCTCGTGGCCGTTGCCGCTCGTCTCAACAACGCGCTTCGTCGGCTGGGATCGGGCTGGGCCATCTTCTTCGAGGCGCAGCGACATTCGGCGGGAGCTTATCTGCCTTGCGTGTTCCCGGATGCCGCATCTGCTCTGGTCGATGCCGAGCGCAAGGCGCAGTTCGAGGAGGAGGGCGCTCACTACGAGTCGAGCTATTTTCTGACGTTTCTGTATCTGCCGCCGCGTGAGGACGTCGCCCGTTCCGAACGTGTGCTCTACGAAGGACGGCCGCAATCGGATGGCGTCAATGGCCGGGAGATTCTGCGCAGCTTTCTTGATCGGACCGATCGTATCCTGCAGCTGATTGCCGGCTTCATGCCGGAATGCGCCTGGCTCGGCGACGAGGCCGTGCTGAGCTATCTGCATTCGACCATCTCGACCCAGCGCCAGCGCGTCCGCGTCCCCGAAATCCCGATGCATCTGGATGGGCTACTCGCCGACCAGCCGCTCACCTGCGGCCTGGAGCCGATGCTGGGATCGGTCCATCTGCGCGTGCTGACGATCATCGGGTTTCCCTCCGCGACCACGCCGGGAATCCTGGATGATCTGAATCGGCTCGCCGTCGCCTACCGCTGGTCGACCCGCGCCATCATGCTGGACAAGCAGGATGCGGTGAGGCTGGTGACGCGGATCCGCCGGCAATGGTTTGCCAAGCGCAAGTCGCTGGCCGCGATCCTGAAGGAGGTCATGACCAACGAGACTGCAAGTCTCGTGGATACTGACGCCCACAACAAGGCCATAGATGCCGATGCGGCGCTACAGGACCTCGGCTCGGATGGGATTGGTCAGGCCTACGTCACGGCGACGTTGACGGTCTGGGACGCCGACCCGGCAAGATCTGATGAGAAGCTGCGCCTGGTCGAGAAGGTCATCCAGGGCCGCGACTTCACCTGCATGGCGGAGAGCGTAAATGCCGTCGAAGCGTGGCTCGGCGGTCTGCCGGGGCATGTCTATGCCAATGTCCGGCAGCCGCCGCTCTCGACCCTGAATCTTGCGCATATGATCCCGCTGTCGGCGGTCTGGGCCGGCGAGACGCGCGACCATCATCTGAAAGCACCACCGCTGCTGTTTGGCCGAACAGAGGGGGCGACCCCGTTCCGCTTCTCGCTGCATGTCGGCGATGTCGGCCATACGCTAGTGGTCGGGCCGACTGGCGCCGGCAAGTCAGTGCTGCTAGCGGTGATGGCCCTGCAGTTCCGTCGCTATCCGAGCGCGCAGATCTTCGCTTTCGATTTCGGTGGCTCCATGCGGGTTGCTGCGCTCGCCATGGGCGGTGATTGGCATGACCTCGGTGGCGCCGTGTCGGCGGAGGGCGAGAGCTCGGTTGCGCTTCAGCCTCTGGCCGTCATCGAGGATGTTGGAGAGCGCGCCTGGGCGGCCGACTGGATTGCGAGCCTATTGGTGCGCGAGAAGATCGTGGTCACGCCGGAAGCGAAGGAGCATCTGTGGTCTGCTCTGACCTCGCTGGCGTCAGCGCCGGCGATGGAGCGGACCTTGACCGGTCTGTCGGTCCTGCTGCAGTCGAACAGTCTGAAGCGGGCGCTTAAGCCGTATTGTCTCGATGGCGCCCATGGGCGCCTGCTGGATGCCGATCACGAGGCGCTCGGTAACGGATCGGTACAGGTCTTTGAGACCGAGGGGCTGATCGGGACCGCAGCGGCCCCCGCCGTGCTCGCTTATTTGTTCCACCGGATTGCGCAGCGGCTCGATGGCCGTCCTACGCTTTTGATAGTCGATGAAGGGTGGCTGGCGCTGGACGATGCCGACTTCGCCGGGCAGTTGCGGGAATGGCTGAAGACCCTGCGCAAGAAGAACGCCTCCGTCGTCTTCGCCACCCAGTCGCTCTCCGACATCAATGGCTCGCCGATCGCGCCCGCGATCATCGAGAGCTGCCCGACACGAATCATGTTGCCGAATGAGCGGGCGATAGAGCCGCAGATCACTGCGATCTATCGTCGCTTCGGCCTGAACGATCGCCAGATCGAGCTCGTTAGCCGCGCAGTACCGAAGCGCGACTACTACTGCCAATCACGCCGCGGCAACCGCATGTTCGAACTGGGCCTTGGCGAGGTCGCGCTCGCCTTCGCGGCTGCGTCGGCCAAGGCCGATCAGGCGGCCATTTCGGAGGTCTGCGCCACGGCCGGGAAGGAGGAGTTTGCGGCCGCCTGGCTCCGGCACCGCAATGCTGGCTGGGCAGCCGACCTCATTCCGAGCCTCGACAATCTGGAAACCCGCTCATGATCCGACCCGTCAGATGGGCGGCGTCCGCCGCGGTGATGCTCCTCGTCTCGGCCGCGCCGCTACGGGCGCAACTCGTTGTGTTCGACCCGAACAATTATGCTCAAAACGTGCTGACCGCGGCACGCGAGCTACAGCAGATCAACAATCAGATCCTGTCACTGCAGAACCAGGCGCAGATGCTGCTCAACCAGGCGAAGAACTTGGCGAGCCTGCCATATTCCTCACTGGTGCAGCTGCAGCAGTCGATCCAGCGTACGCAGGATCTGCTCAAACAGGCGCAGCGACTGGCTTACGATGTCCAGCAGATCGATCGGGCCTTTGCGACGACCTATGCGCCGGCGAGCAGCAATGCGACGGCCCAGGATCTCGTCAACAATGCCCAGTCGCGCTGGCAGACCGCGGTCGCGGCGCTCCAAGATGCTCTGAAGGTCGAGGCCGGCGTCGTCGGCAATCTCGACACCGTCAGGAGCCAGTCGACTGCGCTGGTTGCGGCAAGCCAAGGCGCCACCGGCGCGCTGCAGGTGACCCAGGCCGGCAACCAGATCCTGGCGCTCCAGGCGCAGCAACTGGCGGACCTTACCGCTGCCGTTGCCGCTCAGGGGCGGGCGCAGAGCCTGGACACAGCGCAGCGGGCCGCGGCCCAGGATCAGGGCCGCGAACAGCTGCGGCGCTTCCTGGCGCCGGGGCAGGGGTACCAGCCCTCGAACGTGCAGATGTTTCACTGAGGATGAACGTCCGATCGCAACCGGGTCCATCCCAGCGGTGGGCTGCTCGGATGTCGGCTGAGGAGCTTGCCCAATGACGGGAACGGGGATTATCGACCAATTCCTCGAGACCTTCACCCGGTCGATTGATAGCGGCTTCGGCCTGCTTGGTGGCGAGGTCAGCTATATCGCGTCGACACTAGTCGCGATCGATATCACCTTGGCGGCGCTGTTCTGGGTCTGGGGCGGCGAGGACGACGTCATCGCCCGCCTCGTCAAGAAGACACTGTTCGTCGGGGTGTTCGCCTATCTCATCGGCAATTGGAACAGCCTCGCCCGGATCGTCTTCGAGAGCTTTGCAGGTCTCGGTTTGAAGGCGTCCGGATCTGCGCTGTCGACCGGCGAATTCCTGCGGCCCGGCAGGATCGCGCAGGTCGGCCTCGATGCCGGACGGCCGCTGTTGCATGCGATCTCGAGTCTGATGGGCTATGTCAGCTTTTTCGAGAATTTCGTCCAGATCACAGTCCTCCTGTTTGCTTGGATCGTGGTGCTGCTCGCCTTCTTCATTCTGGCGGTCCAGCTGTTCGTGACGCTGATCGAGTTCAAGCTGACGACGCTTGCAGGCTTTGTGCTGATCCCGTTCGGCCTGTTCGGCAAGACAGCCTTTGCCGCAGAACGTGTGCTCGGCAACGTGATCTCGTCAGGCATCAAGGTCCTGGTTCTCGCGGTGATCTCCGGGATTGGCTCGACGCTGTTCGCGCAGATGACGCAAGCCTCAGTCGGTGACCCGCCGACGATCGAGAGTGCGATGGCCCTGGTGCTGGCGTCGTTGTCCCTGCTCGGTCTTGGATTATTCGGGCCCGGCATTGCCAATGGCCTCGTCTCAGGCGGACCTCAGCTTGGTGCAGGAAGCGCTGCAGGCGCGTCACTGGCAGCTGGCGGTCTGGTCGTGGCCGGCGCTGGGCTTGCTGCCGGAGGTGCTGGCCTCGCTGGTGGCGCCATCTCTCGCTCCACGCGCGCCGCAGCCTCGTTTCGATCTGGTGTGTCCGGCGTCTTGCGCGGCGGCGGGAGCTCCGCGGAGGACGCAGCCTCCGTCGCGAGCCCGTTGCGCCAGAGGGCAGTAGCCCAGGGCGGCGGCGCTGAGGGGCCAGGCCAAGCCGAGGGCGGTGGTTCGGCCGCATCACCGGGTTGGGCGCAGCGCGTGAAGGCGGTGCAAGCCATTCACCGCGGCGCGTCCACGACCACGCAGGCCGTGCGCAATGCCGAGCAATGCGGGCAGGGCGGTGCGGTCGATCTTTCCGAGGGGAAGTTCTGACATGTTCAAGCGTCCATCTGTCCATTATGGCCGTACGCCCGAGCCGGTCACGCCGTATCAAAAGGCAGCCCAAGTCTGGGACGAGCGCATCGGATCGGCGCGTGTCCAGGCCAAGAACTGGCGATTGATGGCCTTCGGGTGTCTCGGGCTCGCCGCAGGTCTTGCGTCGGCTCTGATCTGGCAGTCGACGCGCGGGACGGTGACGCCCTGGGTGGTCGAGGTCGGTCATCTCGGCGAAGTCCAGCGCGTGGCGCCGGCGATTGCCGATTACACGCCGACTGATCCGCAGGTGGCCTTCCATCTCGCCCGCTTTATCGAGGACGTCCGCGGCTTACCGGCCGACGGCATCGTGCTGCGCCAGAACTGGCTCCGCGCCTACGATTTCACGACCGATCGTGGGGCTGCTGCTCTCAATGACTACGCCAGGTCTAACGATCCCTTCACGCGGCTCGGCAAGATCCAGGTCTCGGTCGAGGTCTCCAGCGTCATCCGTGCCTCGCCCGACAGCTTTCGTATCGCCTGGGTGGAGCGACGCTACGAGAACGGCGCGCTGAGCACCACCGAGCGCTGGAGCGCGATCCTGACCATCGTGCTCGCGATGCCCGACAATGCCGACCGGCTGCGCAAGAACCCGCTCGGCGTCTACGTCCATGCCATCAACTGGTCCAAGGAGCTGTCGCAATGACCAAGCCGATTGCCGGAATGTTGCGCGCCCGCTGGATGACCGCGGTTGCAATCGCAGCTTCTCTTGGTGGCTGCGCGACGACGACACCGCCGAAGATCAGCTACGACAGCGATGTGCCGCCGCTACCGGCACCGCCCGCTGTTGTCGATGACAAGCCGCGGCCACTACATTTGCCGCCGCCGTGGAAAGTCTCGCTCGGCGGCAAGGCGGGTGCGAAGGAGGAGGCGGAGCCGCTCGATCGTGTGGAGATGGCGAATAGCGCCGCCCGTGTCGAGCCGCGAAAGCGGGGGTATTTTAACGCGGCGCAGATCTATGCCTACAGTCCGGGCGCGCTCTATCAGGTCTATGCCGCGCCCGGGCAGATCACCGACATCATGCTCGAGGAGGGAGAGCAACTCACGGGATCCGGCCCGGTCTCGGCCGGTGACACCGTGCGCTGGGTCGTCGGCGACACCGAGAGCGGTTCCGGCGACGCCCGACGCGTCCACATCCTGGTCAAGCCGACGCGGCCTGCGATCGAGACCAATCTCGTTGTCAACACGGATCGGCGGACCTATCTGATCGAGCTGCGGTCGCGCGAGAAGCCGTATATGCTGGCTGTCGCCTGGTATTATCCGCAGAATGCCGAGATCCGTGCCCGACAGGCGGCCTTGACGCCGGAACTGCCAGATTCGGCACAGCGTCGCTTCCGGTATCGCATCGAAGGCGACGATCCGCCGTGGCGGCCGGTGAAGGCTTACGATGACGGTCGCAAGGTCTACATCGAGTTCGCCCGCGGCATCGTGCAGGGCGAGCTGCCGCCGTTGTTCGTCGTCGGTCCGGACGGCTCTCCGGAGATCGTCAACTACCGCACCTTCCGCAACGTGATCATCGTCGACCGGTTGTTCGCCGCTGCTGAATTGCGTCTCGGAGGCGAGCAGCAGCAGAAGGTCAGGATCGTCAGGACCGATGGAGCGCCATCGTGACCAGCGTCGATGATAAGGCGTCGGCCCTTGGAAAGGCCTCGGCTGAGGACACAGTGGGTCAGCGTTCGAAGGATATGCGGCTTAAGGGTGATTTGCCGCCGATCACGCGGCTGTCGCGCAAGGTCCTGGCCGGTGGCAGTGCCCTGGCGCTCCTGGTGATTGGTGGGACCTTCATCTGGGCACTGCAGTCTGCCAAGCCACGGAAGGCCGGCACGGATGAGCTCTACAACACGGGCCGCCACGACGTCGCCGATGGCGTTTCTGCGCTGCCCCGCGACTATGCCAGCCTGCCGAAGGACGTGCAGGCACTCGGGCCGCCGCTGCCTGGCGATCTTGGCCGACCTATTATGGCAGCCCAGGGGCAAACGCCGTCGAACATGCCGGATCAGGACCAGCAGCGCCGCGAGCAAGAGAGCGAGGCGGCGCGCGTCAGTCGGCTGTTCGCGACGACCAACGTGCGCGAGACGCAGCCCTCCGCGAGTACAGTTCAGGCTGGCGACCGCGGGAGCTTGCCGGTCAGTGCCGACGATTCATTCACGCAGAACGGGCAAGACCGAAAGCTCGCATTCGTGAATGCGCCGGTCGATCGTCGCACCACGAGTCCCGACCGGATCACGCGGCCGGCCTCGCCTTATGTGGTTCAGGCAGGGACGGTGATTCCGGGCGCTCTGATCACCGGGATTCACTCCGACCTGCCGGGGCAAATCACGGCGCAAGTGACCGAGAATGTCTTCGATACGCCTTCGGGGCGCTTTCTGCTGGTGCCTCAGGGCGCACGGCTGATCGGGACCTACGATAGCCAGGTGACAACCGGGCAGTCCCGTGTGCTTCTGGTCTGGACCCGTCTGATCATGCCCAATGGCCGCTCGATCGTGCTCGAACGGCAGCCGGGCGCCGATGCCAGCGGCTATTCTGGGCTATCGGATGAGGTCGACAATCATTGGAAACAGATTGCAGGCGCAGCCCTGTTGTCAACGCTGCTCTCGGTCGGCAGCGAGGTAAATGCCGGTGCCAATCCGAATACCAACAACGCTGCGATCATCCAGGCCCTGCGGCAGGGCTTCGGCAATGCCGTGAGCCAGACCGGTCAGCAGCTCGTGCGTCAGCAGATGAATGTCCAGCCGACCTTGACGATCCGGCCGGGATTTCCGGTTCGAGTCATTGTTAACCGCGATCTTCTGCTCGAGCCGTATCGAGGATAGCGCAGAATGGCGAAACTCAAAATTTCCTCACTGCCTGATGACAAGCCCGTCAAGCTCACGGTAGAGTTTCCGGAAAATGTTCATCGTGATCTTCAGTCCTACGCACAGATCTTGTCGAAGGAGGCTGGCCAAACAGCGCCTGATATCGCAAGACTGGTTGGGGCCATGGTAGCGAGGTTCATGTTGACAGATCGGGCATTCGTAAAGTGGAAGCGAAGCCGCTGACCGCCAGTCGATGTGTCAAAGATCAGTCGTAGGACTCGGGCAACTATAGGAAGGCCGATGCCATTGCAGGTGTCTTGAGCAAGGCGTGAGCGAGATATTCCAGATCGTTCTTGATCTGGATCCGCGTCTTGGGGCCGCCGATGCACAGTCGCACCGCCTCGGGTATCTTGCCGCCGGCAACGAATGCGTCGCTCGCCACGACGCCGAGGCCGGTTGGCTTCATGTGATCGACGAACGCCGCTCGGGTCCAAGTCTTCGGAATCGAGACCCAGACGTTGAAGCTGAGTGGATCATGGCGATAGGAATCCTTCGGCAGGATATCGCTGACCAGTTTCTGCCGCGCCCTGGTCTCGGCGCGAATGAAGCGCAACAGCGAGTCCGCCGTTCCATCCTCGATCCATCGGGTCACGAGGGCGACGGTCAAGGGCGAAGCCATCACCGTGGCGGCGCGCAGGGCCGCGGAGAACGGCCATGTCGAGCGGGTGTCGGGAACGATGACGTAGGCAGCCCGCAGGCCGGCGCCGATGCATTTCGCGAGGCCGGCGACGTGCCAGGTCAGGTCGGGCGCAATGGCCGCAAACGGTGAGTGTCCGTGCCCATGCTCGGGGATGAAGCCATAGGCGTCGTCCTCGATGATCGGAATGTTGTAGCGGCGCGCGACGGCTGCGATCTCGCGTCTGCGCGGATCCGGAACCGTCAACGTGGTCGGGTTTTGCAAGGTGGGATTGAGATAGATGGCCTTCGGCTTAGCCTTCTTGCATGCATCGAGCAGGGGCTGGACCTCGATCCCCTGATCGTCCATCGGCAGGCCGATGAGGTTGACGCCCAATTGGGCCGCGATCGAACGAATACCGGGATAGGTGACCGCTTCGCAAACCAGGTTCTCGCCGGGTTTCGCCAAGATCGAGACGATTCCGAGCAGGGCTGCGTGAGCGCCGGGCGAGACGAAGATGCGCTCCTGGACCGGGACCAGTGCGCGCCGGCCGAGCCAGCTCGATGCGGCATCCTTGTCGGCCTGGGTTCCGCCAAAACTCTGATAGCGCAGCAGTGGCACGATATCGCGCGTCACGTAGTCTGCGCCGGCCTGCATGCGTGCGATCAGTTCCGGATCGTCGGGCTCCGGCGGCAGGTTCATCGACAGATCCGCCGGGCGGACCGGGTAGGTTGATTCGGACCGTCGCGGCCGCGGCTTGTCGCTGACGAAGGTCCCTTGCCCGACCTTGGACTCGACGAGACCGCGTTTGCGCGCCTCCACATAGCCCCGCGCGACGGTGGTGAAATCGATTGACAGGCGCTTCGCAAGCTTGCGCTGCGGCGGCAGGCGGTCGCCGATCAGAAGTTTGCCCGCGCTGATGTCGTCGGCGATCGCGTCCGCAATCGCGAGATATCTGGGCTTGTCGCTTTGCGAGAGGTCGGGGCGCCAGTCGGCCATATGCATTCAATCCCATCAAATCCAGAATTGACTGCATCGTGTTGCATTATCTGTTCGAGCGCAAGAGGATTGAATGTGGCCGTCGAGGGCCAATGCCCAAAGCGGATGCAATTGCCTAGCAGAAGAAAGCAGCCAATTTCATGCACATTTGCCGGCGCCAGCAAAGTCCGTCAATTCTCCATTCAAGATTGAATGTAGTATTGAATGCATATTGACTGTTCTGATGATCTGCTAGGCAAAGCATCAATTGGCACACGCGTTGCAAACTCATGCTCGATCCGGAAAGGCCGGAGCACAGCATGGAGTTGATGATGCCCGCAGTGACGATGCCCGCGCGACAGAAGGGTGATTTTCTCGTCGACTACGAAGAAAAGGTGTTTGAGGACGTCAAGGCGAAGCCTGGCGAGAAGGCGCTGGTGACGTTCCACACAGTGGCGTTTGAGGGCTCCATCGGTCTCGTCAATATCCTTCAGGCGCTGCGCCTGCAGCGCAAGGGATTCGAGACATCCGTCCTGCTCTACGGCCCGGGTGTCACCCTCGGCATTCAGCGTGGCTTTCCAAAAATCGGCGACGAGGCGTTTCCGGGCGCGCAGAACTTCAACAATCAACTCGCCAAGTTCATGGATGAGGGCGGCAAGGTCTATGCCTGCCGGTTTGCGCTGCAGGCGCTCTACGGCCATGGCGAGCCGTCCCTGATCCCCGGCATTCGTCCGATCAACCCGCTCGACGTGCTCGACCTGATGCTGCTGCATCGGCGCGACGATGCCTTCGTGATCCATACCTGGACGGTGTGATCGTGCGGCGTGCGGACGAAGGAGGAATGAATGCCTGACAATAAGGTCGTGCGAGCGGCGGCGGTTCAGATCGCACCTGATCTCGAGTCCGCGACGGGAACGCTGGATCGCGTACTCGCGGCGATGACCGAAGCGGCCGGCAAGGGCGTTCAGTTTCTGGTGTTCCCGGAAACGTTCGTCCCCTGGTATCCCTATTTCTCCTTCGTCCGTCCGCCCGTGCTCAGTGGCGCGGACCACATGCGGCTCTATCAACATGCGGTGACCGTGCCGGGGCCGGTGACGCAAGAGGTTGCGCGCCTCGCCAAGCGTCACGGCATGGTGGTCGTACTCGGTATCAACGAGCGCGATCACGGCTCACTCTACAACGCACAACTCATCTTCGATGCCGACGGCCGCATCCTGTTGAAGCGGCGCAAGCTCACGCCGACCTTCCACGAGCGGATGATCTGGGGGCAGGGCGATGGCGCCGGCCTGAAGGTGGTGGAGACCGCGGTCGGCCGCGTCGGCGCGCTGGCCTGCTGGGAGCACTACAATCCGCTCGCGCGCTTTGCCCTGATGGCCCAGCATGAGGAGATCCATGCGGCGCAGTTTCCGGGCTCCCTGGTCGGGCAGATATTTGCTGATCAGATCGAGGTCACGATCCGGCATCACGCTCTGGAAAGCGGCTGCTTCGTCGTCAACGCCACGGGCTGGCTCACCGAAGAGCAGATCGCGCAGATTTCACCTGACGAGGGGCTGCGCAAGGGCCTGCGTGGCGGCTGCATGACGGCGATCGTCTCGCCCGAAGGCAACCATCTGGTGCCGCCGCTGACCCAGGGCGAGGGCCTGCTGATCGCCGATCTCGACATGTCCCTGATCGTGAAGCGCAAGCGCATGATGGACTCGGTCGGTCACTATGCGCGCCCCGAATTGCTGTCGCTGCTGATCAACGACACTCCAACCGCCACGATGCACACCAGCGCCGCCGATTTCACATCCACTCCCGGAGACACGCCCGATGAAACCGCTGAGCTCGCACGAAAGGCCGCAGATGCTTCCGACCGAGCAGTTGATCAACGAATTGCAGTCGTTCGGGGTCCGGCTCGTTGATCCCAAGGCGCCAGGCCTGAGCCGGCGCGGCGGGGCCGGCCCCTCGGACCACACGCCGCTGACGATCGAAGGCTCAACGGTGATGATCCCGGTGCACAACGCGCCGGCGTTCGAGAGTCCCTATCTGGTAGAGAAGCCGGATGCGGCCGGCCACAGCCGCATCACGCGCGACGGAGTCGTGCTCGGCGACGTCTCGTTTCCGCTGCGGCCGAAATTCTACGAGCTGTCGACGGCCGACGGCATCGCCTATTCCAAGATCGCGACGCTGCATGGGCGCGACGTGCTCGCCACCACGGTGCTGCAGAGCTGCATCCGCTACCAGAGCCGCACCAAGACCTGCCAGTTCTGCGCGATCGGTCAGTCGCTCGCGGCCGGGCGCACCATCGAGCGCAAGACACCGGAGCAACTCGCTGAAGTCGCCAAGGCCGCCGTCGCGCTCGACGGCGTCAAGCACATGGTGCTGACGACCGGCACGCCGCCCGGCGATGATCGGGGTGCCGCGATACTCATCGAGAGCGCGCGCGCGATCAAGGCCGCGGTCGACCTGCCGATCCAGGGGCAATGCGAGCCGCCGGACGACGACGTCTGGTTTCAACGCATGAAGGACGCCGGCATCGATACGCTCGGCATGCATCTGGAGGCGGTGACACCCGAGGTGCGTGCCGCGATCATGCCGGGCAAGGCGCAGGTGCCGCTCGAGCGCTACATGGCCGCGTTCCGCGCCGCCGTGCCGGTGTTCGGGCGTGGTCAGGTCTCGACCTACATCCTCGCCGGCCTCGGCGACAGAAGCGACGACATCCTCGCCGTCTGCCGCGAGCTGATTGCGATCGGCGTCTATCCCTTCGTGGTGCCGTTCGTGCCGATTGCCGGCACGCCGCTGGAGAGCCACCCGACGCCATCGCCGGAGTTCATGCACGGTATCCTCGGGCCGTTGTCGCAGATGCTGCGCGCGGGCGATCTCAGGGCAACCGACATCAAGGCCGGCTGCGGCAAATGCGGCGCGTGCTCGGCGCTGTCGACCTATGAGCGGAGGACGAACGCATGATCTTCGAGCCGTTCAAACCCTATCTCTCCGCCGAATTCCAGGTGAAGCGTGCGACCGAGGCGTGGGAGCAGCAAGGCGCAGCCAGGCTCCGCCGCAGCGTGTTCTGTACCGAGCAGGGCATCTTCCAGGGCGACGACCGCGACGGCATCGACGCATCAGCGGTTCCGCTGGTGGCGCTGGCGATGATGGGCGTCGCCGCGGAAGACGTGGTCGGTACGGTTCGCATCCATCGGGACACGACTGAGAGCGACACGTGGTGGGGATCGCGCCTGGCCGTTGCTCCGACCTACCGCCGGCTCGGCGCCGTCGGCGTCGGCCTCATCCAACTCGCGGTGTCCTCGGCTCACGCCCTGGGCTGCCGCCGCTTCGTCGCCCATGTGCAGAGCCAGAACGTGCTGCTGTTCCAGCGCATGCATTGGCGCTCCCTTGGCGAGGTCGAATTCCACGGCCGGCCGCACCACTACATGGAAGCTGACCTCGCCCACTACCCGCCGTGCAGGACGCCGGAGATCGGCTTCCTCTCGTTACCGAAGCTGGCGGCCTGACATGAGCGGAGGGGTCGTATTGTCCGAGCTTGCGCAGCGGTTGCGGCAGGGACGCGGGCTCGCCGCCAAGGGCGACATCGCCGCGGTGGCGGCGGCGCTCGGCGTCAACGGGGAGGGGGCCGTGCCGGTCGGTGACGATTGCGCCGCGATCCCGGAGGGCGACGGCTACAGCCTGTTCGCGATTGAAGGCTTCATGAACGAGTTCGTCGCCGCCGATCCATGGTTCGCCGGCTGGTGCGGCGTGATGGTCAACATCTCTGACATCGTCGCGATGGGCGGGCGTCCGACTGCGGTGGTCAATGCGATCTGGTCCGATGGCTTCGACCAGGCTGCGCCGGTCATGCAGGGCTTGAAGGCGGCTACGCAGGCCTACGGGGTGCCGCTGGTCGGTGGCCACACCAATGTGCGCAGCAACCAGAGCCAACTCGCGGTCGCGATCCTCGGCCGCGCCAAGCGGTTGCTGACCAGCTTCGACGCGTGCCCCGGCGACCGGCTGATCGCCGCGATCGATCTGCGCGGCCGCTATCGCGCGCCGTTCGCGAACTGGGAAGCGGCCACCGATGCGCCGCCCGCGCGGCTGCGCGGCGACCTCGAGATCCTGCCTGATATCGCCGAAGCGGGGCTCGCCAAGGCGGCCAAGGACATCAGCCAGGGCGGCATCGTCGGCACTGCGGTGATGCTCGCCGAATGCTCCGGGGTCGGCATCACCATCGATCTCGCCGCGATCCCGAAGCCGGCGGGTGTCGAGCTGGAACGCTGGCTGCAGACTTTCCCGAGCTTCGGCTATCTGCTCGCGGCCCCGCCTGCGCACGTGCCAGACATCCTGGCCCGCTTTCATTGTCGCGACATCGCGGCCGCCGTGATCGGCGACGTCGTCGAGCGGCCGGTGGTCTCCATCACCGACGGCGGCACGAGCGAGGTGATCTGGGATTTCGCGGAGCGAGCGTTGCTCGGCTGCAGCAGGCCCGTGATGGCAGGAGCCTCCGGATGACGCCACGCCATCGCATTGCGATCCTCACTCACTCGGTCAATGCGCGCGGCGGCGTGGTGCACCCGCTCGAGCTCGCCGGCGCGCTGAACCGGCTCGGCCATGACGCGGTGGTGCATGCGCCGGATCCAGACGGAAGAGGTTTCTTTCGCCGATGCCTCGGTCCGACCGTCTCCGTCGCAGCCGGGCCCGCGCCAGGCGGCGTGACCGAAATGGTCGAGCAGCGCATCCGCGACTATGTCGCGCATTTCGAACGGAGCGACCATCGCAGTTTCGACGTCTATCACGCCCAGGACGGCATCTCCGGGAATGCGCTCGCGGTGTTGAAGGCGTGCGGCCTGATCCGCGGCTTCATCCGCACCGTCCATCACATGGATGACTTCGCCGACCCGCGGCTGCAGGAGTTGCAGCATCGTTCGATCGCGCATGCGGACCGCATTCTGACCGTCAGCCGAATGTGGAGCGAGCGGATTGCGCATGAGTTCGGTCGCCCGACTACGCAGGTCGGCAACGGGGTCGACCTCGACCGCTTCAATGTGCGAGGCGCCGCAGAGGACGAGGCGTTGCGCCGGCGTCTCAATCTCGGCAACGGACCGATCCTGCTCAGCGTCGGCGGCATTGAGGAGCGCAAGAATTCGCTGCGGATCCTCGCCGCCTTCTGCCAGTTGCGCCAGATCCATCCCGATGTGCAACTGGTGATCGCCGGCGGCGCCTCTGTGCTCGACCACGGCGCCTATCAGCAACGGTTCAAGGTGCAGTGCGACGAGGCCGGCCTGCCGCCGGATGCGCTGGTGATCGCGGGCGTGATGCAGGACCGGGAGATACCGGCGCTGTACCGGATCGCGGATGCGCTGATCTTCCCGTCGCAGCGTGAAGGCTTTGGTCTCGTCGTGCTCGAGGCGATGGCCTGCGGCTGCCCGGTGGTCGCCGCGCATATTGCGCCCTTCACCGAATATCTCGGACAGGACGACGTGGTCTGGTGCGATCCGCTCAATGTGGGCTCGATCGCCAATGCGATGGCAACCGTCATCAGCGAGCCGGTCCGCTCGCGCCTGATCGCCAGCGGACAGAAGGTTGCGCGCTGCCATGGCTGGCTCGCCACCGCGCACCGCCACCTGCCGGTCTACAACGACATGCGGGAGCCTCACCTTGCCTGAGATGATCTTCCATGTGCGTTGGCCCGACGGCACCGAAGAGGCCTGCTATTCGCCATCGCTGGTGATCAAGGAGCATTTCGCTGAAGGCGAGAGATATGCGCTGCCGGATTTCCTGGCGCGCAGCCGCACCGCGCTGACGCTGGCCAGCGAGCGGGTGCGCGAGAAGTTCGGCTTCGCCTGCTCACGCGCGATGGGGCAGCTCGCGCAGATCGAGGCCACGGCCGCCCGCTTCGAGACGGCGCCGGAGGCGCGCGTCGCGATCATTGCATTCGAGGAATGAGACAAGGAGCCAAGCATGACCGATTTCGCCGTTTCCCATTATCCGGTTCTCGTCATAGGTGGCGGACAGGCCGGCCTGTCGATCAGCTACTATCTCAAGCGCAGCGACATTGCGCATCTGGTGTTCGAGAAGAACGAGGCCATGCATGCCTGGCGGGACCAGCGCTGGGACAATTTCTGTCTGGTGACGCCGAATTGGCAGTGCCAGCTGCCGGGACATCCCTACAGCGGCAGCGACCCCCACGGCTTCATGAAGAAGGACGAGATCCTGGCCTATCTCGCCGAATTCCGCAGCAAGGTCGACCCGCCCCTGCGCGAGAACACTGCCGTCACCGGCGTGTCGGCGCGTGCAGATGGCGTCTTCGCCGTCGCGACGACAGACGGCAACTACACCGCAGACCAGGTCGTGGTCGCCTCCGGCGGCTACAGCGTTCCGATCATTCCCGATGGCGCGGCGAAGCTGCCGGCTGATATCGTGCAGATGCATTCCGAGCAGTATCGCAGTTCCCGGGCGCTGCCGGAGGGCGCGGTGCTGGTGGTCGGCTCCGGACAGTCCGGGGCGCAGATCGCCGAAGACCTGCATCTGGCCGGCCGCAAGGTGCATCTCGCAGTCGGCGACGCGCCCCGCTGCGCCCGGTTCTATCGCGGCCGCGACGTCGTGACCTGGCTCTGCGACATGGGCTATTACGACATGCCGGTGGACAGGCATCCACTGCGCGAGGGCGTCCGTGACAACACCAATCACTATCTGACCGGCCGCGACGGCGGCCGTGACATCGACCTGCGCAAATTCGCGCTGGAAGGCATGCAGCTCTATGGTCTGCTCGACGGTGTCGACGCGAAGCGCGTGACCTTCCGGCCGACCTTGAAGGCAGCGCTCGACGAGGCCGATCGCGTCTATAACGGTATCAATGCGTCGATCGACAAATACATCGCCGAGAAAGGCATCGATGCCCCGCCGGCGACCGTCTATCAGCCACTGTGGCAACCGCCGGAGGAGCCTGCTGCGCTCGATCTCAAGGCTGCCGGAATCTCGTCCATCATCTGGTGCATCGGCTTCCGGCCCGATTTCCGCTGGCTCAACGCGCCGGTCTTCAACGGGGCCGGCCAGCCGTCGCACCGGCGCGGCGTGACGTCCCAGAGCGGCCTGTATTTTCTCGGCCTGCCGTGGCTGCATACGTGGGGATCAGGCCGTTTCTCCGGCGTGGATGCCGATGCCCGGTTCATTGCGACTGAAATCAACGCCCGGTTATCGGACCGTTCGGCGAAGCCCGTGGAAACACGCCAGCCGGAGTCGGAGACCGCCTAGGAGAAAAATCGGGGCGAACTGATCGGAACGGTCGCGCAGCAGATGCCGCCGTGTCCGACCGGTCAGGCGGCTCGCCGCTGTCGCGATTGAGCTAACGAAGGGCCGAGATCTGCACTTCGGCTCTTACCATCCTGCGCAACTCCTCGATCAGCTTTGCCGCAGGCCCCGGCAGAATCCCGCGCCGGCGGCGGAATGCCGTCAGGCGCCGCATGGCTTTGACGCCAGGGATCGGGAGTGCGTCGACGAGGCCGGCGCGTCGCTCGGCGAGATACATTGGCGCGGCCATCCAGCTCAGGAAACCGGAGTCTGTGACCAGGCTCTTCAGCACCGTGATGGAGCGTGTCTCGACGACGATGTTCGGGAGCCCCAATCCGTGATCGGCAAAGACCTGTTCGAGATGCGCATGCGGAGCTGTGCCTCTGGGCAGGCTCGCCCATTTTTCGGCAGACGTGTCCTCCAGGCGAAGCTCTGGCCGCCTGCGCAGCGGGTGATCGGCTGACGCGACGACGTAGCTGTCGTCTTGCCATTGGCAATCCCGGATGGCGACGATCTGGTCGGTGTCGGACGCATCGACGCCGAGCGCGAGGTCGATGTCGTAGTTCGTCAGCGCCTCCGCGAGGCGGTCCCATACGCCCTCAAGAACTTCGATGCGCAGACCAGGCCACGCCTTCAGCACGCCGCCGATCGCCATCGGCAACACGAAGCAGGCGACGCTGGCGACGGCGCCGACGCGGATCGTGCCCTTGGCGAGGCCCCGCAGGGCCTCGATGTCCTCGCGGGCCTGCCGGCTTTCGCGCTCGACGAGCGTGGCGTGAGGCAACAGCGCCTCGCCGACGTCGGTAAGCTTCATGCCCTTGGAATGGCGCTCGAACAGTGGCGCCCCGGCGTTGTCCTCGAGGCGCCTGATCATGCGGCTCAGCGCAGGCTGCGTGACGTTGAGCACCGCCGCGGCGCGTCCGAGGCTGCCGTGCCGAACGACCGCAGTAAACGCCTCGAGCTGCTGAATGTCGAAAGTCATGCCAAAATGTAATGACTATTTCCGAGTTTGGCAATTTTGGACAGGCGCCGGCGTCCCTATCAACGGCTCCACAGGCGCGACGACGCTTCGCGCGGGGTTTTTCGAGGAGGCGGGCATGGGTGGGGACGGTGCGACCGGGGCAAAACCGACGGTGCGGGAGTTGGTCATTGATCTCCTGCGGCGCTTCGGGATGACGTCGATTTTCGCCAATCCCGGCTCGACCGAACTGCCGCTGTTCCGGCATTTCCCTGACGATTTCCGTTACGTCCTGGGTCTGCAAGAGGCTGTCGTCGTCGGCATGGCGGACGGCTTCGCGCAGGCCACCCGAAACGCCGCCTTCGTCAATCTGCATTCGGCCGCCGGCGTCGGCAATGCGATGGGCAACATCTTCACGGCCTTCAAGAACCGTACGCCAATGGTCGTGACGGCCGGCCAGCAGGCGCGTTCGATCCTGCCGTTCGAGCCGTTTCTGTCGGCGCGAGACGCCGTCGAGCTGCCGAAGCCTTACGTAAAGTGGAGCGTGGAGCCGGCGCGGGCCGCGGATGTGCCGCAGGCCATCGCCCGGGCCTACTACATCGCCATGACCCCGCCGCGCGGACCGGTCTTCGTCTCGATCCCCGTCGACGACTGGGACGTGCCCGCCGAATTCGTGCCGCACCGGGTCGTCAGCCGCGACATCCGCCCCGATCCCGACGTCCTCGGGCAGATCGGCGAGATGCTCGACAACAGCCTGCGGCCCGCTTTCGTGATTGGCGGCGCGGTCGATCGCGACGGCGCCTGGGGCGACGTCGTCCGGCTCGCCGAACGTTTCAAGGCGCGGGTCTGGACCGCGCCGATGACCGGGCGCTGCGCCTTTCCCGAGGATCATCCGCTGTTCGCGGGCTTCCTTCCTGCCGTTCGAGAGCGGATTGTCGAACGTCTGACCGGCCACGACGTGATCTTCGTCATCGGAGCACCGGCCTTCGCCTACCATGTCGAGGGGGCGGGGCGGCATGTTCCCGATGGCGCGTCGCTCTGCCAGCTGATCGACGATCCCGATACGGCGGCCTGGAGCCCGGTCGGCACCAGCGTTGTCGGAAGCATCCGGCTCGGCGTCGCCGATTTGCTCGCCCGCCCGTCGCACGAGCGGCACCTCAACCCGCCGCCGCGGGCCCTGAGCCCACGCGCCGAGCCCTCATCGCCGATGTCCGCCGCTTTCGCCCTGCAGACGCTGGCGGAGGTTCGCGACCCCGGTGACGTCGTGGTGGAGGAGGCGCCGAGCGCACGTCCCGTCATGCAGGCCCATCTGCCCATCATGCGTGCGGAGGGCTTCTACACCATGGACAGTGGCGGCCTCGGCTATTCCATGCCCGCTGCCGTCGGCATTGCTCTCGGCCGGCCTGGTGTCCGCGTGATCGGCCTGATCGGCGACGGCTCCAGCATGTATTCGATCCAGGCGCTGTGGAGCGCCGCCCAGCTCAAGCTGCCCATCACCTATGTGATCCTCAACAACAAGCGCTACGCCGCTCTGCAGGAGTTCGCGCCGGTGTTCGGCTTCGCCGAGGGTGAGGCGGTTCAGGGCACTGATCTGCCGGATCTCGACTTCGTCTCCATCGCGCGCGGCATGGGCTGCGACGCCGTGCGCGTGACCGAGGCCGACGAGTTGCCTGCGGTGCTGGCGCGAGCGCTTTCGGCGCGCTCGCCCACTCTGGTCGAGGTGCTGGTTGCCTGACCGCTGCACAATTCAAATCAAAAAAAGGAGGAACAGATGAACACGATATCCATGCTGATCGACGGCGCAAGCGTCCCCGCGCACGACGGCCACACGTTCGAGCGGCGCAATCCGCTCGATGGATCGGTCGCCACGCGAGCGCCTGCAGCGAGCCCTGCCGATGCAATCGCAGCGGTCGATGCCGCTGCGCGGGCGTTCCCGGCCTGGTCGGCGACCGGCCCGTCACGGCGGCGCGAGCTGCTGCTGAAGGCCGCGCATGCGCTGGAGGCCAAGGCACCCGCTTTTGCTGCGGCCATCGCGGCCGAAACGGGCGGCTCGGGCCTGTGGGCAGGCTTCAACGTGCATCTGGCCGCGGGAATGCTGATCGAAGCGGCGGCGATGACGACGCAGGTTAGTGGGGAGATCATTCCCTCCGATGTGCCCGGCTCGCTGGCGATGGCGGTGCGGCAGCCTGCGGGCGTCGTGCTCGGCATGGCGCCGTGGAATGCTCCGGTCATTCTCGGCGTGCGCGCGGTCGCGGCGCCGCTGGCCTGCGGCAACACGGTCGTGCTGAAAGGGTCCGAGCTCTGTCCGGCAACGCATGGACTCATCGCGCAGGCGCTGCAGGAGGCTGGCTTTCCGGATGGCGTCGTGAACTACGTCACCAACGCGCCGAGCGACGCCGGTGAGGTGGTCGAAGCGATGATCGCGCATCCGGCGGTGCGCCGAGTCAACTTCACGGGCTCTACGCGTGTGGGCAAGATCATCGCCGCTGTCTGCGCCAGATATCTCAAGCCCGTCGTGCTCGAACTCGGCGGCAAGGCGCCTGTGCTCGTGCTCGACGACGCCGATCTCGACGCGGCCGTGCACGGCACAGCCTTTGGCGCGTTCGCCAATTCGGGGCAGATCTGCATGTCGACCGAGCGGATCATCGTCGACCAGGCGATCGCCGACGTCTTTGTCGAGAAGCTCGTGTCCAAGGTGTCCGGGCTTCCGCTCGGCGATCCCCGGAAAGGCCCGGTCGTTCTCGGCTCCGTCGTCGACATGGCCACGGTGACGCGTTGCAATGCCCTGATCGATGATGCCCTCGCCAAAGGCGCCAAGCTCGTCTGCGGCGGCAAGGCAGAGACGACGCTGATGCCGGCCACGCTTCTCGACTTCGTCACCAAAGATATGGCCATCTACAACGAGGAATCGTTTGGACCGGTGAAGCCGATTGTTCGCGTGAGCGGCGAGGAAGCCGCCATCGCCTGCGCCAACGACAATGCCTATGGCTTGTCTTCGGCGGTCTTTACCCGTGACAGCGCGCGCGGGCTGCGGGTGGCTGCTCTCATCCAGTCAGGCATCTGCCATATCAACGGCCCTACCGTGCACGACGAGGCGCAGATGCCCTTCGGCGGTGTCAAGGATAGCGGATTCGGACGCTTCGGCGGCAAAGCTGGCATCGCCGAGTTCACCGATCTGCGCTGGGTGACGATGCAGACATCCCCTCGGCACTATCCGTTCTGACCTGCCGACGCTTGGAGCGCGACGATGACAGATCAACAAACCAACACCTCGCCCGCGCTCAAAGTGGCCGTTCTCGGGGCCGGCGCGATGGGATCACTGTTCGGCGCCCTGCTGGCCGAAGGCGGCTCCGATGTGTGTCTGGTCGATATCAACCAAGCGCATCTCGATGCGGTGCATCGCGATGGCCTGCGGCTTGCGACGGACCATGGAGAGCGCCGGGTCCGTCTTCGCGTCGGGCGACCGGGAGACAATCTCGGGTCCCCCGACGTGGTTCTCGTTTTCACCAAGACCATGCACACCAGGGCTGCCCTGAGCGCTTCGCAAAACCTGATCATGGGGGGAGCGACCCTGGTCAGCATGCAGAACGGGCTTGGCAATCTGGACATTCTCACCGAGTTCGCACCTGCGGAGCGCGTGATCGTCGGCATGACCACCTATCCCGCCGACTTCCACGGTCCTGGTGACGTGGGCTCGCACGGCCCAGGGAAAGTGCGGTTCATGTCCGCGGACGGGAAGCGGCATCCGCTGCTTCAACGACTGCAGGCCGCTTTCACGGCGGGGGGCGTCGATGCGGCTGTGGACCCCCGCGTCATGATCTCGATCTGGGAAAAGGTGGCGTTCAACGCGGCGATCAACAGCATCTGCGCGACCACCGGACGAACGGTCGGCGAGGTCGGCGCCAGTCCGGAGGGGCGGGCCTTGGTTCGCGAGGTCGTGGAGGAGGTGGCCGCCGTCGCGCACGCCGGCGGTATCGACGTCGATATCCAGGTCATTCATCATTCCACGGCGCATGCGCTGGATCACCATCGCCATCACAAGCCGTCGATGCTGCAGGACGTCCTGGCGGGGCGGGCGACGGAGATCGGGTCGATCAATGGGGCTGTTGTCGCCGAGGCGGTTCGGCTTGGGATGCAGGCGCCCGTGACAGAAACCTTGCTGAAGCTGGTTCGCATCGTAGAACGGCCGCAGGCGACGGCGGCCTGAGCACGACAGCCGAAACCGGAACATGCCCGGAGAGAATTGTTGCGGGCGGCGTCAGCGGTTGTCTGGCGTCGACGATGCTGCATGTCGACATGGCCGGAGTCCAGCTTGCCGATGTCGCAACACCCGATGAGCGCCGGGCTTCGGTCGATGTTGAGCTTGCCAATGTCGATGCCGTTGCCAAGGCCCACTTCATCCGTGGCTACCAATCCGTAGGGCAGCGCACATCCGAGCATCACCGCCTTGACTTCGCCGGCAGAGTCCAGCCGATCAGGCGAGATCGATCGCCTTCGTCTCTGCACTTCGCTCCTTGGGATCCTCGGTGAACTTGACGGTGGTGTGGCGCGGATTGCGATTGACCATGAGGCGAACGACGTCGCCGCGGGAATAGTGACCGGACGGATCATAGGCGGCCTTCGCGATCGAGATCATCGACAGGTCGATGTCGGCATAGAGAATTCCCTCCTGATCCTGCGGCAGATGCGCGACCAAGGGTTGTCCGTCCGGTCCGAAGATCATCGAATATCCGCCGCCGGGTTTTCCGCCGTCCGCGTTCAGCAATGCCGTTTTCTCCGGAGTGTCGCACAGCATGTCGAACATGTCCTGGCCCGTGATGGCGCTCGCATGCAGGACGAAGCATCCGCCTTCGAGCGCATAGATCTGGCTCGCGGCGAGGTTCACTTCGTGTCCCAGGGCATAGGCTGTGCCGCGGTACAGCGTGAAGGACGGCCAGGATGCGACGTGGATCTGTTCGTGCATCGAATACATCGCATATTTCGACAGCGGTTGAATGTGCTCGGCGCAGCAGAGCGCGCCCAACCGTCCGATGCTGGTCTCGACGACCTGGAAATCCGAGCCGTCGCCCTCGCCAAACAGCGTCCGCTCGACATGAGTCGGCTTCAGCTTGCGACGCTTGAACAGAATTTGACCGGTGTCGCTGATGAGGGCCTGGCTGAGGTAGAGCGATCCCCCGTCGATCTCCGAAAATCCCATGACGACGTTGATGTTCGCCTTGGCCGCAGCCGCGGCCAGCGCGACGAGTTCGGGACCGTCGGCCTTGAGCGAGTTCGCGTGATAGCGGGGAACGAACTGCATGCCCCACGCTGGCGTCCCCAGCCACAGCCACCAGGGATAGCCGGGGATCCAGACTTCGGGGAAAGCGAGGAGCTTGGCTCCGGTTGCGCCAGCCTGCTCAATGAAGCCGATTGCCTTCTCGACGCTTGCCTTCGCATTCATGAACACCGGCGCCGCCTGGACGACGCCAACCTTGAAAGCCGTCTGAGACATTGGTCTTCCTTTCGATCGAATGTTCAGTTTCAGAGGTGAGCTTCAGAGGGGCGGCATGCTGCGCCTTACTCCGAGGAGGTCGATCGGCCACCGTCGCGCGATGAGGCTCCAGGCACCGCCGGGCGCCACGACCATGGTCGCAATCGCCAGCATCCCCAGGCCGATCAGATACCAGGCGCCGTAGTCGGCGAAGACCTCTCGCAACAGGAAGTACAACACTGTTCCGACGAGCGGTCCCTCCAGCGTGCCGATGCCGCCGAGAACCGCGGTGAAGATCGCGATCGCCGTCCAGTTGAGCGAAAAGGTCGCATCGGGCGTCACCTGCAGGGTGTTCATGTAGGACACGGCGCCGGCGAGCCCGGTCATGGTCCCGGATATCAGCCATAGGCTCAGCTTTGCCCTGCGCACGGACACGCCGGACGCCAAGGCGGCGGCCTCGTTGTCCCGCACGCTCATCAGCGCCAGACCGAGCGGCCCGTGCAGAACGGTCGTGGCAATCGCCAGCGCGCCGAGACCGACAGCAAGAGCCGCCCAGTAGACGCCGGCGTTGCGTGTCCAGCGGTCGAAGTCACCGAGGGCCTCGAGCGGCATTCCGGCTCCGGCGCCCAGCCAACTCGTATTGAGTGTCAGGATGTGGAGCATCTCTGCCAGGACCCAGGTCCCGACGGCGAAGTGCGCGCCGCTGAGGCGGAACATGGGCACCGAGCTGATCAGCGAGAACAGCGCCGAGACGAGCGCTGCGACCGGCAGGCAGAGCCACGGATTGAGGCCGAGCCAGTTCGACGAGGCAAACAGTGCGTAGGCGCCGACGCCGACGAACATCTGGTGTCCGACCACGACCAGGCCGCCGTATCCGGCGAGCAGATTCCAGGCCATCGCGATTGCGAACACCGTGAAGCCTTCTACGAGGAGACGCTGGGTGGCGAAGCTCGCGTACCAGGGCAGCGCAACGAGGACGGCGCAACCGATCAGAGCCATGGTGAGCGGAAGCATCGCAGTCCGAAGCACGTTCGGGGCCGCGGGCATGATCGTGGGGGTATCGCTCAACGCTGAATCCTCCGAAACAAGCCTTCCGGACGCGCCAGCAGGGCCACGAGAAACACCAAATGGCCGAAGAACGGACCGAGTCCCGAGGAGATCTTGGCGCCGAACAATTGGGCGACCCCGATCACAACTCCCCCAATGAAGGTGCCCCAGATGTTGCCGAGGCCCCCGAGCACGACGGCCTCGAAGGAATACAGCAGCCGCTCGGGACCTGAGGTGGGGGCAAAGGGGGTGCGTATCCCGTAGAGCACCGCGGCCATCGCGATCACGGCGAGAATGAAGCCCGTGATCAGCGCATAGAAATTCCTGTCATCGACCCCGACCAGCCTTGCCGTCGCCGGATCGTCCGCCACGGCGCGGGCCTGCCGCCCGAGATGCGATCCGTTGATGAGCCAACTCGTCCCGGCAAATATGATCACGCTCACGACCGTCGAGAGCAGGGGCAGCAGCCCGATCGACACGCCGCCGAGATCGAATCCCCTGAGAGCGATGTCGCCGGCCTGAAGGCTTCGCGTGTCGGCCGAGAACGTCTCTTGCAGAAAGTTTTGCAACACGATTGAGAGGCCGAACGTCAGGAGCAGTGGAGATAGCGTCCCCTGGCCGACGACGCGATTGAGGAGGAGGCTTTGAAGCAGCATGCCGATGACGAACATCAATGGAACGACGAGCATGAGCGACAGGAAAGGACCGATTCCAAACATTTGCATCACGACGCTGCAGAGATACGCGCCAAGGACGATCAGGTCGCCATGCGCAATGTTGATCATCCGCATGACGCCGAGGCTCAGGCTCAGACCAAGCCCGAACAGCGCATAGAGCGCGCCGAGCATCAGGCCGCCGATGAGTGTTTCGAGCGCGATCAGCATCTCACATTCCAAAGTAGGCTTGAGCGACGGCGGCATGGTCGGCATCGGCGGATTTGCCGGAGAGCGCGACGCGACCTTTCTGGATGCAGTAGAAGCGGCCGGACTCGGCCAGTGCCCGCGTCACGTTCTGCTCGACGAGCACGACCGCAAGACCATCGCCGCGTGCCCGGGACAGAAGTCCGTAGACGTCGTTGACCGCCAGCGGCGAGAGGCCCAGCGAGATTTCGTCGCAAAGCAGATAGTTGGGGTTGCAGACCAGTGCCCGCGAGATCGCGACGAGCTGCTGTTGACCGCCTGACAGCGCTGTCGATGGCCGGTGCTGGAATTCCTTCATAACCGGGAATTCCTGCATCAGCCGCGGTATCGTCCAAGGACCGGCGCGTCCGTTTCGCGCGGCGAGTTGCAGGTTTTCCAGCACAGTCAGGCTTCCGAAGAGACGGCGGCCCTCCGGGACCAAGGCGATGCCGCGTGCGAGTTGCTGCGGCTCGGTGTCGCCGCCGACATCGCGACCGTCGAGACGCACGCCATCGCGACGCACGCGCACTGCGCCGACGATCGTCTTGAGCAAAGTCGACTTGCCGGCGCCGTTGGAGCCGATGAGCGCCACTGTCTCGCCGGGAGAGATCGAGAAGCTCAGACCGAACAGCGCCTGGAAGAGTCCGTAATAGGCGTCGACGCTCTCAATGCTCAGCATGCGTCAGCTCCTCGTCGATATCAGAGCCGAGATAGGTCTCGCGCACGGCGCGGTCCTGCATGACGGAGCCGGGATCTCCGTCACTCAGAAGCCTGCCGTCGGCAAGAACGACCAATCTGCCGGCTGCCGAAACCAGGGCGTGGACGAGGTGCTCAATCCACAGCACGGTGACTCCGCTCCGATGAATGGAGACGACGAGCTGCAGCAGCTGGTTCATCTCTCCATCGGTGAGCCCGCCGGCGACTTCGTCGAGCAGAAGCAGCCGCGGCCGTGTAGCAATGGCCCGTGCAAGCTCCAGCCGCTTTCTCTGCAACAGCGTCAGCCTTGCCGCGAGTATATCGGCTGCGGCTTCGAGGCCGCAGCGTTCGATCGCGTCGCGCGCCAGGGCTTGCGCCTGGCGCCCGCGCAGCCCGGCGCCGAAAGTCGCGGCCACGAGCGCGTTCTCGTAGGCCGTCATCCCCTGGAACGGATGGGGTATCTGAAAGGTGCGCCCGATCCCTGCGCGGCACCGCTCGTCGGCCCCCAGCGCGGTGACGTCGAGCCCTCCCAGGACAACCGCGCCGGCGTCGCAGCGAAGCCCTCCCGAGATGAGCCCGAACACCGTCGTCTTTCCGGCGCCATTGGGCCCGATCACGCCGACGAAATCTCCCTCCGCGACGGAGAGACTCAGATCCGGCACCACCATCATGGCGCCGTATCGTTTGCTCACGTGACGAAGTTCGAGCAGCATCGGACCGCCTTCGAATGTCAGAGGATCTCGAACTTTCGCTGAACCGGGATTTCCGGCGCGGTCGCATTGTTGGTGATGTAGATGTCGGTCTTGCCGTTCTCGACCCGCCACTGGCCGCCCACGATGCGGATCTTGGACACGTTCTTGATGCCGCTGGCAGTGAAGTCCAGCCGCCCGATGATCGTGTCGAGCTTCATCGCCCGTGTTGCATCGGCGACCTTGGTCGGATCCTTCGGATTTCCGCTGTCCTTGAGCGCTTGAATGCCCGCTTCGAACAGCGCGTGGACGACGCCGATCGGCTGCGTCCAGGTGCGCTTCGTCGCCGCCTCGTAGCTATCGGCCAGTTGCCGCGCGGTCAGGCCGGTGAGGCTCGATTTGAAAGGGTAGGCCGGCGTCCACCAGATTTCCGTCGACATCCCGTTTGCGCTCGGACCGAGAGCTTCAACGGCTCCGGGAAACAGCAGGGCCTTGGCGATCGTGGCAACCTTCGGCTTGAAGCCCATCTGCGCGGATTGCTTGACGAAGGACGCCCATTCCGGCGGATTGAACAGACCCGTCACGATCTCGACGTTCTCCTTCTTGAACGCCTGGATGAAGGTGGAAAAATCGTCCGCGCCGACTGGAAAGCGGCCGATGTCGACGATCTTGTAGCCAGCGGCGGCAAACGCAGCGGGCATCCCCATCTTGGCGTCGCCCATGGAATTGCCCGGGACGTCGTTGGTGAACAACGAGCCGACCACCTTGTTGGTCGGAACGTCCTTCCAAATATCCTGGTACACGGCGACGATGTCCTCGAGGCCCCAGAAGAAATGGAAGACGTTCTTGAAGCCTTTGGACGGGTCGCCCTTGAGCGGAAATAGCCAGGCCTGCCAGGGGCCGACCGTGGAGATGCACGGCACGCCGTTGAGCTCGCATTGCTGCGACGCGTTCGGACCGATGGCGACTTGCGCCAGCATCAGATCGACGTTGTCCTTGTTGATCAGTTCTGCAGCGAGGTTGGACTGTCGATCGGGGTTGCTCTGGTCGTCGCGCGCCAAAATCTCGACCGCGTATGTCCTGCCGCCAATGGTAAGTCCATCCGACAGCGACTTGCGGACCTGGGCCAGGATGAAGTCGTCGGCTTCTGCAAACGGAGAGAATGGACCGGTCTTCGGGCTGATGTAGCCAATTCGAATGGTATCTTTGTTCGCCGCCCAGGCGAGGCTGTTGCGGCCGAGCGCCGCCATGGCCCCCGCGGCCGCCGCGACCTTCATGAACCCACGCTTGCTCTGGTCGGGAAGCGGTTGCGAGCCGACGTCAGGTCCTTGGGTGTGCCTTGTCATGAGATTCTCCGTCATGCTTTGGCCGGTAGGCCCGGCGGTGGCGCAGTATGGAGCGGTCCTTGAAGCCTCACTTGGCTGGTTCGGCTTGAAAACTTGGCTGAATCGGTCCCCGGCAGGCCGAATGGCGCTAGAAGCGGGCATGGATCTTGCCTAAGCTGAGTAGCTGTCCCTGACGGTGGAGTACCCAGGCTCACAGGCAGATAGGCGTTGGCAGGCCATGCAACCAAAGCAAGAGTGTCGGGCCCCAGAAGTCATCCACGCGACGACTGCAGGACTGTGCGAGCGCGACAGGTTCGATTATTGGCACGGCGTCGTCTGCAAGGCGATCGTCGATCTCGATCCGCAGCCCGTGGGGCGTGTCCGTTTCGATGCGTCGCTGAACAGCGTCATCACGGACCGTTTGGCGATCTCGCGCATTCGCGCTTCGGCTCACCGCGTTGCGCGTCTGCCCGCCGCAATCGCCCGTTCCGGGGACGAGACGCTCATCTTCAACTTCGTTGTTCGGGGCGAGGCGCTGGTCGAGCAGGATGGACGTACCGTTCATCTGCGTGCTGGCGATGGCGCCGTCTGCGACGCAGAACGCCCCTATGGAATCCGCTTCGAAGAGCCCTTCGACGTAGCGTCGATTAGAATCCCCCGTTCGACCTTTGCCCAGAGCGCAACGCGAATTCATCGTGTCACTGCACTGAGTCTTGCGAAGATCAGTCAGCTCTGTCCGATGTTATTTGCCTACGCCGTGAGCTTCAGCGAGACGGCTTCGCTCCTCGGCGCGTCTTCATCGGAGAAGGTGTTTCAGAACTTCAGCGATCTGCTTCGCGCGGCCCTCGACGAAGCCGTGCTCGGCGTCCCCTTGCCGCTCTCGGAGTATCGAGCTGCGGCGCTGTTGCGCGTCAAGGACTACGTCGAACGGCATGCCGACGATCACCAGCTCGACGCGTCGCAGGTCGCGATCGCACTGAATTTATCTTCAAGGTACATCAATAAGCTGTTGGAGGCCGAAGGTCTCTCTCTGTCGCGGTACATCTGGCGGCGGCGCATCGAACGCGCGGCAACGTCGCTCGGCGATCCTCACTTGAAGGGCGAGACGGTGTCCGACATTGCGATGCGGCACGGGTTCAATGATCTCAGCCATTTCAGCCACGCGTTCCGCGATCGCTTCGGGATCTCTGCAAGAGATTATCGCGCCAGAGCAAAGGGAAGCCGCTGAAGGCTGCGTTGTGAGTTGGTCGAGCACATGGCGCTGGTTGCACCTCCTATTTCGGGAGGAGCGTATGGGCAACATGGTTCGTGCCGCTCGGCCCCGCAATCTGGTCGCGCAAGGCGCGCGGTGTCGCCCCGAAGTGGGTCCTGATCGCGAACGAGAATGCGCTGGGCTCGGAATAGCCGAGGCGCCTCGAGATTTCCGAGAGCGACAAGTCGCGATCATTCATCAGCCGCAGGGCCTCGTCCATGCGCGCCGCCTCGACCAGCTTGCGAAAACTCGTGTTGACGTCGGTGAGCCGCCGTTGCAGCGTCCGCGTGCTCAAGCCCATCGATCGCGCGACGTCTGCGCAAGTGACCCGGTCAAATCCCTTCGCGGTGACGTTGGCGACGACATGATCGACCAGCGTGTCGGCCCGCCCGCGTGTCTGCAGCGCAAGGTCGGCACGGCTGACGAGCGTTCGCAGCAGGTCCTGATCCGCACCGATCCACGGCTGGTCCAGATCCTGCGTCCTGAAGCAGATGCGGGGCTGGCCCGCTCCCAGAATCACGCGGCACTCGAAGTGCTGCTCGTAGCTCTTCTGCGCACGCTTGTCGGCGCCAGGAAGCGCGATACTCTCCGGGCGCAGGCGCGGTGCGGACCGGTAGAGCACATCGAGATAGCCCGCGAAGACGGAATCCATCTGAGCAGGATGCATGGAAACGGGGCCATCGTTGACCGTGTAGCTCAGTTGCGCAGTCCGTTTTGAAACGGTCAGTGAGAACTGGCCGGAATTGCTGATCAGACTCTGGTATCTGACCGTCGCCGCAAGCGCCTTCCTCAGCGAGGCGCTGTGGATGATGATCAGGCCTAGGATGTTCATCGCCTGCAGCGGTAGGGCTGCTCCAACCTTGAGGCCGAGCAGCGGATCTTTGCTCACCATCATGGCGTGGCGCCAGATGCGGCGCACCATCACCTGCTGCAGCTGCCTGGTCGGCGCGGTGCGATCGACCTGGGCGAGCCATGGTGCCAGTTCCCGCGGGCCGAGTCCCTGATGCCTGAGCTCCTGCAGCATCGTCGAAATCCAGGACGAAATGACGGTCTGCATGTGGCGGTCCGGGGCGGCAGTTGGCGTGTCATCGATAGTGATTGGCGCGTTGTCTCATGTCCAGTGCCGGCCGCATGCGGCATCGTTGTCGACCATAAGAAAAGGCGGGAGGGGACCATGACGGCCGACACGAGCTACAAGCGTCAACGCGCCGGCGGCGCGCTCGATGGCGCCTACGATGCGATCGTGATCGGCTCGGGAGCCGGCGGCCTGACCACTGCCGCCCTTCTGGCGACCGAAGGCAAGCGGACGCTGGTGCTCGAACGGCATGCGGTGGCGGGCGGCTGCACGCAGGTGTTCAAGCGCAATGGCTTCGAATGGGATGCTGGCCTCCATTACATGGGCGAGGTGCATCGCGCCTCGAGCGGTTTGGCGCGGCTGTTCGATCGTGTCACGGGCGGGCGACTGGCCTGGGCGCCGATGCCCGATGTCTACAACCGCATCGTCATCGGCGACCGCTCCTACGACTACGTGTCCGGCACGGGGCGCTTCAAGGAGCGCATGAAAGACTATTTTCCGCGCGAGGCGGGCGCCATCGATGCCTATGTCGACCTGATCGTCGGCGCCAACCGTGCGGCCCGGGCGCATTTCGCCAACCGCGCTCTGCCGCCGGACCTGATCAGTGCCGAGCGCGCGAGCGCAGGCGCCGCATTCCTCGACTATTCGCGGCGGACGGTGCTCGAGGTCTTGAAGGAACTGACGTCGGACCATGAGCTCATCGCGGTCCTCTGCGGACATTACGGCGACTATGCGCTGCTGCCGAGCAAGGCGTCGTTTGCGGTGCATGCCATGGTGATCAAGCACTACATCGAGGGCGCGAGCTATCCCGTCGGCGGATCGGGGCGAATTGCGGCGACGATGTCGGAGACGATCCGCGACGGTGGCGGGCGCGTTCTCGTCGCGGCCGAGGTCCGCCGGATCGTCGTGCGCAACGACGTGGCGGTCGGGGTGGAGATGGCCGACGGCGAGGTCATCGAGGCGCCCGCGATCATCAGCGCCGCAGGCATCGACCAGACGCTCGGCATGCTTGCCGACGTCGATGCACCGGGCCTCGCCGGGCTGAAGGCCAAGTCGCAGGTGCTGCGGCCGTCGCAATGCTACGTGATGCTGAACATCGGCCTTTCGGCGCCGAACGACGAACTCGGCATGGACCCGGCGAATGTGTGGGCGCATCCCGGTGTCGATCTCGTCGCGAACTGGGAGCGCTTTGCGGAAGCGCCGGCGAGCCGGCCGATGCCTCTGCATTTCATCTCGCAGCCGTCGGCAAAGGATCCGAGCTGGCCGCAGCGCTACCCGGGGCGCTCGACCATCGACATCTGCAGCCTGACCCATTGGGACCTGTTTGCGCCATTTGCGGACAGCGCGTGGAAGCGGCGCAGCACCGACTATGAGGAGCTGAAGGCGCGGCTTAGCGCAGAGATGCTGGCCGAAATCGACCGCTTCTATCCGCAGACGCGCGGCAAGGTCGTGCATGCGGAGCTGGCGACGCCGCTGAGCTTCAATCATTTCCTCGGCCGCCGCCATGGCGACTTCATGTCCTACGCGCAAACGCCGGAGCGCTTCGCACAAGGCTGGATGCGCGGGCCGGGTCCGGTTCGCGGGCTCTTTTTCAGCGGACAGGATGTGGCGGGTGCTGGCGTCAGCGGCGCCATGGTCGGCGGGCTCATCGCCGCCTCGGCGGTGCTCGGCAAGGACCTGTTCCAGGCGTTGCGGGGGTGAGCCATGAAGCATCCAGGTGTCGCCGATCTCGCAGGGATCGAGGCAATCGAGCAGGAGGCTCCCCTCGCTGCGCGCCTGCAGCATGCCAGCATCTGGCAGGCGTTCGAGGCCGCGGCACGGCGGCATGCCGACAAGGTCGCGCTAAGCGTCCTGGTCGAGGACCGCCATGACGGCAGGATCGACGCGTGGACCTTCGATGAATTGCACCGGCAGGCGGAAGCCGTCGCGCAATGGCTGCTATCGGTTGCCGATGGCGAGCGGTCGATCGGACTGTTGCTGGGCAACGTTCCCGAATTCTACTGTGCCTATCTCGGCGGCCAGATCGCCGGGATCCCGTGCCCGATCAACCCCGCACTTCCCCAGCACGTCGCGGCTGCGATCGTCCGGGGAGCGGATTGTCGGGCCCTGGTGGTCGAAGGCCCGTCGCGCAATCCTGCTGTGTGGCAGACCGCGTGCGGCGTGGCGGCCGTAAGTCCTGGCCTGCGCCATGTCCTGGTCATCGGCGAGGGCGGCGAGGGAATGCCGGACGGGGTTGCGGTGACGACCCTGCAGGAGGCCGTGGTCGCGGCGGCATCGGCGCCATCCGCGCTCGGCGCCCACCTGACCCACGCGAGTCCGGCTGCGCGCTTTCACACCGGCGGCACCACCGGGGCGCCCAAGATCGCCACCCATAGCCACGGTAATCAGCTGTACGAAGCGTGGGTCGTCGCGCATCTCGTCGGCTTCAATCCCTCTGACGTCGTCCTGGTCGGCCTGCCGCTGTTTCACGTCCATGCGGTGATCCCGCTGAGCCTGGCGCCGCTGTTGCAGGGCGCGCAACTGGTGCTGCTGGGTGCCCAAGGCTTCCGCCATCCGGACGTCATCGGCGGCTTCTGGCGCATCGTCGAGCGCTTCCGCGCCACCGCCTTCAGCGCCGTGCCCACGGTCTACGCCGCGCTGCTGGCGGTCGATCCTGCGGGCGCGGACACCAGTTCGCTCCGTTTCGCCATTTGCGGCTCCGCGCCACTGTCCCAGCGACTCGTGCGCGATTTCGAAGCACGGTCGGGCCTCACAATTCTCGAAGGCTATGGCCTGACCGAGGGCACCTGCGTGAGCAGCCTCAACCCGGTGCGCGGTCCGCGCCGCATCGGCTCGATCGGTCTCCGCTTGCCCTACCAGCAGATGAAGGTCGCGCGGCTCGACGACGAGGGTCGATGGCTGCGCGATTGCGCCGGTGGAGAATCAGGCGAAATCCTGATCAGCGGGCCGAACGTCTTCAGGGGCTACACCGATCCTGATCTGACGCAAAAAGCGTTTGCGGCTCCGGGCTGGCTCGCCACCGGCGATCTCGGCCATGTCGACGCCGAGGGCTTCTTCTGGATTTCCGGCCGCAGCAAGGATCTCATCAAGCGCAGCGGCCACAGCGTGGATCCCAGGGCCGTGGAAGAGAGCCTGCTCGGCCATCCCGCCGTTGCAGCCGCGGCCGTCGTTGCGCGGCCGGACCCGCGCGCGGGCGAGGTGCCCTTCGCGTTCGTCACACTGCGGGACAACGCCGCGAGCGATCAGCCGACGTTGCTGGCCGAGTGCCGCCGCATCGTCAACGATCCGATTTCCGCGCCGGTCGATCTGCGGATCGTCGGCGCGCTTCCGCTGACCGCCGTCGGCAAGATCGACAAGGTAAAGCTTCGGGACATGGCTGCAGCAACTCTAGAGGAGACCTCCCAATGATCCGCGTCACGGTCACTTATCCTGCGAAGGCGAACGCCCGCTTCGATCATGGCTACTATCAAGACACGCATCGGGCGCTGCTGCGCGAGCGCCTGAAGGCGCATGGGCTGGCCTATGTCGAGATCGACAGATGTCTGTCGGACGGCGCCGGCGGGTCGCCGCCTGTGGTGGCCGCGGCGCATATGGTGTTCGATAGCCTCGAAAGCTTTCAGGCCGGAATGGCTGTCCATGGCAAGGACATCATGGCGGACGTTGCGCGCTATACGGATATCACCCCGGTGGTGCTGATCAGTGAGGTCGTGCGATGACGAGGCCTGCGACGCTGTCATTGTTGCCCGAGAAGCGCTTCTGGGGCTGGGGCTATCTCGACGACGGTCTCACCGCCGCCGAAACCGTCGCCGCGCGGCGGCTGGTCCAGGCGTTCGGCCGGCCGGGTCCCGATCTCGTGGCCCCGCGGCTCGAGGAGTTCGCGCTGCGCGCGCCGCGCAAGCCGGCTCCCGAAGCTTTGCGGGACATTCTCTCGGCGACGCCTTACGACCGCCTGACGCATGCCTACGGCAAGAGCTTTGCGGACGTCGCCCGGATGTGGATGCGGCACGCCCCGCACGCGCCAGATTGGGTTGCCTATCCCCGCAGCGAGGAGGACATCGCGCGCATTCTCGAATGGGCCGCGGGCGCCAACGTCGCCGTCGTTCCGTTCGGCGGCGGAACCAGTGTCGTCGGCGGCGTCGAGCCGGACGTCGGCGCCAGCTACGATGCCACCGTGTCGCTCGACATGGAGCGCTTCAACGATATCCGGGAGATCGACCGCACGAGCCGCGCCGCGCGCATCGGCGCTGGCATGCTCGGCCCGGCGCTGGAGGCGGCGCTGCGCCCGCACGGCCTGACGCTCAGGCATTTTCCGCAGAGCTTCCAGTTCAGCACGGTGGGCGGCTGGATCGCGACCAGAGCCGGCGGCCATTTCGCGACCCTGTACACCCATATCGACGACTTCGTGGAGAACACCCGGGTCATAACGCCCGCCGGTGTATTCGAGACGAGGCGCCTGCCGGGCTCCGGCGCAGGTCCGGCTCCCGATCGGCTGCTGATCGGTTCGGAAGGCATCTTCGGCGTGATCACCGAAGCCTGGATGCGCCTGCAGGACCGGCCGCGTTTCCGAGCGTCGGCGTCGGTGCGGTTCGCGACGGTCGCCAAGGCGGTGTCCTGCATCCGCGCGCTGTCGCAGTCCGGATTGCAGCCGACCAACTGCCGGCTGCTCGACGCCGCGGAAGTCGCGTTTGCGAGGGTCGGGGACGGCAAGACGCCGACCCTCATTCTTGGGTTCGAATCCTCGGATCATCCGCTCGACGCCTGGATCGCCAGGGCGCTGGAGCTTGCCGCCGATCACGACGGTGCATGGGATGCGGCCGAGCTGGAGCGCTCGCTGCGCGCCGATGACGGCAGCAGCGCCCAGCGGGAAGGTTCGGCCGGCGAATGGCGCAACGCCTTTCTGCGCATGCCGTATTGGCGTGACGAGACGACCAGGCTTGGCGCCATCCTGGACACATTCGAGAGCGCCGTGACCTGGAGCGGTTTCGACGCGTTCTACGACGGCGTTCGCACCGACGTCGCCGATGCCATCGAACGGGTGACGGGCGCGAGGACCAGCCTGTCCTGCCGCTTCACCCATGTCTACCCCGACGGCCCAGCTCCCTATTTCACCTTCATGGCGCAGGGCGACAGTGACGGAAAGATCGGGAATGCGTTGGCGCGCTGGCGCGACATCAAGGCAGCCTGTAACGAAGCGGTCATCCGGCATGGCGGCACCAGCACGCACCATCACGCTGTTGGGCGGGATCATCGGAGCGGTTACGAGAAAGAGGTGCCGGACCTGGTCCGACAGGCGTTCGCCGGGGCCAAGAGCGTCCTCGATCCGAGCGGCATCATGAATCCAGGCGTGCTCATCGATCCCCAAGGGAGGACCGTCGGCATCACCGGCGCGACGCGCGCTGGAATTGGTTCGCCATTGGCTACATGAGCGGTTCCAGATCAAGGTGCAGACCGAAGCGGAGCAGCAACTCGCATCGTACCGGAGAAGCGATGAGGGCTCGGCGTCGAACGTCTTGGAGCGATTTGGCGAGGGGCCCGAATCTCGCTGGTGCTTGGCTATTGCGCGCTGGGAGCGCGATGGCGAAAGCCATATTTTGTCTCAAGAGTACGTAAGTATGGATGCCTTAGTGCCGGTGCTCTCGACGGCAGCAGATGCTGTCCGGCGACAGCAATCTTCTTGAGATGGAAGTGGATCGCTTCCTCGACACTGTGCGGGCAGCCTGATCAGCGATCGCGGCTGTATATTTTGTGGCGGCGGATGAAGGGGCGCGGCGAAGAGCTCCGCCTTTTTTGGCGTCACTCATCTACAGCATCCGGTCGGACGACATTGGGAACCTGCCGCCGTGCTCTTGGGCAGCTCGTTTGCCGGGGGATGGGGCCGCAGCCTGGGCCACAAGCCCGCCAGCCCGGATCGAGCCGGCAATCGCCCCATCGCCAATCGCGCGGAATACGAGCGTATTCAGTCCATAATCGACCTGCTTCGCTGAAGGAGGCTGAAGTTGGGGTTGCTAACTGGGTGCCCCGGCGTCATTTCGGATCGGGTTTTCCTGCCAAGTCCGCTCAATCGGTTCCATCATGAGAGCTGGTACGCGAGGCGCCGACAGCTCTTTGGCGCCGGGTAGAAAGACGGGTATCTTTTGGACTGGCTATGAAGCTTTACCTAAGGATATCCTTAGCTTAGTTATCTCGTTGTGCCGGACACTCTCTCCGCCACCGATCTTCAGCAGCGGAAAAGTCCTTCAAAATCAGCCGCTTCCAGAACCGCCGACCTTTTACGGTGGAGCACCCCGGTGGAGCACTCACATGGTGTCTTCCTGCCACTACGGGCCGCATTTTGCGACGAAAAAGTTCGTTCGATCACTCACATTTGCCGAACCTCCTGCAGGTCGCGGGGATTTCCTCCGCGCCCATTCAGGTGAGAAATCGTCTCGACAGAACCCGACATCGCCAGTCCCGAAGTCGCCCTGTAGCGGCAGCGTAGGCGCCGTCATGTAGGGAGCTCAGTCGGTGGCGAGCGAAAGCCCGCATGGCACGCTATGGCAGATCCAGTTGCCCTGGGGGTCCTTGTAGCAGCAGCGGCGATAGCCGTTGGGCTCGCACGGGCCGCACCAAACTAACGGGTCTGTCGCTTCGGTGTCGTGCTTGATCATGAGGCCGCGTTCGATCGCCTTCACGTCGACCGTGTCGACCACCTTGAACCGCCGTCGTCGGGCTTCGCTTGCAGTCTTTGGAATATGCCTATTTTTTGGCATGCGGGTACTCCGGAAAATCAACTGAGTCCATAATTAGCGTCGAGAGGAAGAGAACAAGTTCGATTGTTGCCTTGCCAGGAAGTGCGTCTTGTCGAGCTCCTCGGAGGGCTCGCCTCCGAAGGTGGGACCGATGCTGACGATGATGTCGTTGGTATTGCTACGCGCGCCGTCCAACATCCCGGGCGAGCTGCCGCCAGCGCCGACGCGTATGAGCTTCCACGTTGGTGAGATGTTGCCGTCGACGGATGTGACGAATTCGATTTCTTGCGATGTCGCTTCGGGTTTCTTCGCGCTGATGTTGCCGGGTAGGAAGAACGGGAACGTCGCCATGTCGATGAATTGGGCGATTTTTAAATCGCCTTCAATTTGGAAAGTCCCGAGCGGAACGCACTTTTCCGGTGGCTGTCTGCGATCAAAATCAGCTCCGAGGAATTCGCTGGCAAAGTCGAAGTAGAATTCCAAATTGACGGTTCTCGTCGCCTGCGAAGATGCCGATCCCCCCAAGACCGTGGTGTAGCTCTGGTCAAGCGGCAGAGGAGAGATGAGCGAAACGGTCGGGTTGACGGAGCCGTTCTCCTTGACCAGCAACTTGAGGGCAAGCTTGGCTCCCCACTTTTCGATCCAGGGAATGCGACGCAGATGATCCCTCTGGATGCGCGCGTTTTCCGTGTCGTACCAGACAGCGTAGCGGATCGCGTACCGGAGCTCGCATCTGACGTGATTGACGACGGCATTCACGAAGAATGAGGCTGCGTTCGGGTCGCTTCCTAGTACAACTTCCGGGGTGCGAAGACCGCAGCCCGAGAATGCTAACGCAATGCCCATCACGGCCAGGCTTTTGCCAGCTTTCCAAATGCTCAATTTCCCGCCCCCGCGTCAATGAAGCAGGGAGATCATTCTGCAAGAATCTCAGGTTGTCTGTACCTATTATACAACTAGAGGAAAAAATCGGGAGGCGCGCGCAGGCGTTTGAGCAACCGGATCATTCGGCGATAGGGAAGGGTGTTTGAAGGTACTGCAAAGCGTCGCCTCCTATGAGGACCCTCAATAAGTCGCTGGATAAGCCGCCGCGTGACCTCTTAGGTAAGATGAAGACTGGGTGCGCATTCCAGTGCGATCGGAAAATTCGGATTTCAGAATCAGGAACGGAGCAATCGAAGCCTGCACCTCCCATTTCCTAAGGCGCCGACTCTCCGACCGTCGCCGCGACTGAAGGTGTGCCGTATTCCTTCCAGTGGACGGCGGGCGGCGGAACCGCGCCATGCCTATCCGTTCGTCGCCAATTCTAGCCCGTCTTCCCTCGGGCGGGCGACGTGTTCCCCGAAGATTCGAGGTGTGTGCCAGATTCTCCTTGATCGTGACCCTTTTGAGCAGATTCCTGAGCCCCCCGGCAATGGTCGAGGTCGGGATGCGTCAGCGCGAAGACGGGTGAAGAAGGTTTACGGGTCTTTCCTTGTATTGCCACAGGTCTTCCTCGGAATGCTTGTCACTGAAATTATCGTGTCTCACTTGAGGGGCGGGGTCCAACACTGTCACCGTAATGTGACAATTCCAGACCGCTGGTCGAAGCTCTCACGAGCGTCTGTCGCCTGCTTCAAACGCTCGATGAGCCATCGGCCGGCGGGGCCGGGCGGTGTATCGGTCCGATAGACGGCGGACATCTTGATCTGTGTATCCCACTCGGCCTGTTCGAGCACGAGCGGCACGAGAGCTCCGCTCGTGAGATCGGGCTCGACCACGTGATGGGGCATCCCGCCCCAGCCGAGCGCCGCACGCAGGAATGCGTGCTTCGCACCGAGGTCGGAGAGCCGCCATGTCCTGGACGAGTAGACCCGCAGATCCTTGCCGTCGGTCAGGCGCGAGCGATCGGTCAGGACGAGTTGGACATGCTCGCTGAGCACATCCGGAGGAATGGCGCCGCGATGTCTGGCCAGCGGATGGCGCGGAGCGGCGACCATCAGATAGCGGACGCCGCGCAGCGGCTCACTGCGCAGATCGGGATGATCAGTCAGCAGGGGCCCGCGAATGCCAAACGCGCAGCGCCGTTCGAGCACCGGTTCGATCACGGCCCCCATGCCCTCGACGGAAATCCTCAAGAGCGTGGTCGGGAATTCCTGCTGGAAGGCGCCGACCGCCTCCGTCAGGACCGCAGTCGGGAACAGGACGTTGACCGCGACGCTCAACTCCGGCTCGAGCCCTGCCGCAAGCCCACGGGCCCGCGCTTTCAGCTTTGCCAGGTCCTCGGCAACGGCCCGCGCGTCCGCGAGCAGGGCGCGGCCCGCCGGTGTAAGGGCGGGATACCGCCCGCTGCGATCGAACAGCTGAACGCCGAGCTGAGCTTCGAGATTGGCGAGATTCTGGCTGACGACCGATTGTGCACGCCCCAGCTTGCGGCCGGCCGCAGAAAAGCTGCCGGCCTCCGCCGCGGTGACGAACGTTGTGAGCTGGTCCAGCGAGATGCCATCGAGCATTAATATCGTCCAAAACGATGGATAATATCGTTTTATATTGTCTTTTCGGATTGACAGCAAGCTCGCATGGTCCAGCAGCACGACGGCGCGACCGCCCGAGCCTGGAGGGACCATGAAGCTTCTTCACATCGATTCGAGCATCGCCGGCGCTGGCTCGGTGACGAGGGATCTGTCGGCCGAGATCGTTGCGGTCCTGTCGGGGGCTGGCGCGGCCGAGGTGACCTATCGCGATGTTGCGGCCGATCCGGTCTCGCATCTGTCCGGCGCCTACATGGCGGGCCTCCAGGGCGCGCCGGTTGATGACGCTATGCGCAGCGAGCTCAGCGCCGGTCTCGCAGCAATGGAGGAGTTTCTTGCCGCCGATGTCGTCGTCATCGGTGCGCCGATGTACAATTTCGGCATCCCCTCTCAGCTGAAGGCCTGGATCGATCGTCTCGCCGTTCCCGGCAAGACGTTCAACTACGGTGAGCGCGGTCCGGTCGGCCTCTGCCAGGGCAAGAAGATCATCGTGGCCTCGGCGCGCGGCGGGATCTTCAGCGCCGGGTCGCCGTTCGCGGTGCTCGATCATCAGGAGACCTATCTGCAGAGCTTCTTCGGCTTTCTCGGCATCACCGACGTCTCGTTCGTTCGCGCCGAGGGCGTCGCGCTGGGGCCGGAGGCGCGCGCCAAGGCCATCGCCGCCGCCAAGGAGCACGCCGCGAAGCTCGCGGCCTGACGCTCGCGCCCCCCGATCGAGAGTCCCGACATGGCCGTCCGCTTTTCTCCCATCGTCACCGCGCAGGCGCGCGGCTCTGCGCGATCTTCGTTCTCGGTCAAGGCGCTGGACCTGGCCCCCTTGCAAGGTCTGGGCTCGCCCGTGCTGGTGTGCGACGATTTCAGGGTCGGCGGGCGGCCGTTTCCGCCGCATCCTCACGCAGGATTCGCGGCGGTAACCTATGTCTTTGCCGACTCGGCCGGCAGCCTGCGCAGCCGTGACTCGCTCGGCAACGATGTCGTGGTCGGCGCGGGCGGCATCGTCTGGACCCATGCCGGACGCGGCGTGATCCATCATGAGATTCCGGCGGACGAGGGCGAGCTGCACGGCCTGCAGCTGTTCGTCAATCTCGCCTCGCAGAACAAGCAGAGCGAGCCCAGAACAATGACGCTGTCGGGCCGCGAGGTGCCGCAGTGGACGAACCGCTCCGGCGATCGCGCCCATGTCGTCGTCGGATCGTTCGGAGACATGACGTCGCCGCTCGTGCCGGTCGAGCCGTTTGCGCTGATCGACGTCGCGCTCCAGCGCGAGATCTCGTTCGAGCTTCCGGCAGACCACGTGACGCTCGTGTATCTGGCGAGCGGCGCTGTCGTCGTCCGCGCCGAGAGTGACCGGCACCCGATGGTCGGCGGTCAGGCGATTGCCTGTCATGGTGCTGCAGGTTGCCTCACATTCGCGGCGACCACGCCGTCTCATCTCGTCATCATGTCCGGCCCCGCAATCCGCGAGCCGGTGGTCATCGACGGCCCGTTCATCATGAGCAGTGCCGAGCAAATTGCCGCAGCCCAGGCTCGCTACAAGAGCGGGGGGATGGGGCAGCTGCCGCTTCTGTGACGACCGGCGTCGCGCCGGTCGCAGCGGAACATCTCGTTCGTATCAGTCGGTCTCACCAGCGCGGAGTTGCCGCGTTCTCAACAGGAGTCATGGAAGATGTTTGCAATCACGGGAGCGACCGGCCAATTGGGCCGCAAGGTTGTCGCGCGCCTGCGCGCGCTGGTTCCTGCCTCTGAGATCGCCGCCATCGTTCGCGATCCGCGCAAGGCAGCCGATCTCGGTGTGACGGTCCGTCAAGCCGATTACGCTGATCCGGCCGCTGTGCAAGCGGCGCTCTCCGGCGTGACCAAGCTGTTGCTGATCTCCTCGAGCTCCTTCGGAACGCGCCAGGCCGAGCACGCGAACGTCATCGCGGCGGCGAAGACGACAGGCGTCGCGCACCTCGTCTACACGAGCCTGCTGCATGCCGACAAGTGGCTGCCGGGATTCGCCAAGGACCATACCGAAACGGAGCGGTGGATCGCCGAGTCAGGTCTTGCTCATACGATCCTCCGCAACGGATGGTATTGGGAGAACCACACGGCGAATCTCAGCGTGGCCCTCGGCTATGGTCAGCTGATCGGCAGCGCCGGGACGGCTTTGATCTCCTGGGCATCGCGCCAGGATTTTGCGGATGCTGCTGCAGAAGTGCTGGTTGGAAAGGACCATATCGGCAAGACCTATGAGCTCGCCGGCGACACGCCTCATACCTTGGCCGAGCTTGCCGCCGAGGCAGCCCGTCAGAGCGGTCATCCGCTGGACTATCGGAATCTCACCGAGGCGGAGCATGCCAGCTTCTATGAAAGCGCCGGCGTGCCGCCGCCGGTCGCTGCGATGCTGGCCGAGGTCGAGGCCAGAGGCGTCGCCGCCGGCGTTCTCCACGACGACAGCCATACGCTCTCGCGCCTGATCGGGCGGCCGACGCAATCTCTCACCGATGCAGTCGCGGCAGCGCTTCAGGGCTGACCTTCGGCAACAGCGGATCAGGGCCCAGAGGTGGGACTGATCCGGCTCGCTAACCAAGCTGGTGTTCTTCACCGATCGCAGGCAACCACACGAGCGAGTTCATGAGCTTCCGTCGTAAGCGCCATAAAGCCTCTGGTCCTGCAGCCGATCGAAAATGTCGATCGGAGCCGGGGCAGATCCGTCCTGTCGTCGACCCGCAACGATGCGAAGGCAAGGGCGATTGCGTCGCCGTCTGTCCCTATGACGTCTTCGTCGTCGGACGCATGTCGGACGAGACATTTTCGGCCTTGCCGCCGCTGGTGAAGATCAAGATGTGGCTGCATGCCGCAAGACCGCCTTCACGCCGAACGCCGATGCCTGTCTCGCCTGCGGATTGTGTGTCCCTGCCTGTCCGGAGCACGCCATTCGTCTCGTCGCATCGGCGCCTGGTGAGTAGACCTGCGGCGTGTCGCATGCCATTCCGCGCAGGCCGTCCGCCTCAAGCGCTCACGCGGAGCTCCGACTTGATCCAGTCGGCAAAGGCACGGACGGCTGCGTGCTGGCGCGGCGCGCGGGGAAACACCAGCCGATGGCCGACATAGCGGACGTTCGTGGTGCGCCCGGCAAGCGGCGCGACCAGGCGCCCGGCGGCCAGCTCGCGCTCGGCTAACAGCGTGGATTCGAGCGCAACGCCAAGGCCTTCGGCTGCGGTCGCGATCGCCAGGAAGCTGCGGTCGAAGCGCATGCCGTGGATGGCAGGGGATTCGAGGCCGTTGGCGGCGAACCACTGATGCCATTGGACCTGCTTCACGTCGGAGCGGATCAGCGTCCGCTCCAGAAGATCCGCCGGTCGCCTGATCGTTGCCGCGAGCGCAGGCGAGCAGAGCGGTGTCACCGTCTCCTCGGCCAGCGGCACGATCTCGACGCCCTCGGCATGCGGTGCGCCATAGACGATGTCGATGTCGAAATCATCGTTCTTGAAACGCGCATAGTCGGTGTTGGCCGCGAGGCGAACCTCGAGCTTCGGATGCGCGGCGAGAAATTGCGCGAGGCGCGGCGTCAGCCATTGCGCGGCAAAGCTCGGGGCGGAATGGACGCGCACGAGCTGCGGGCCGCGTGCGGCGACCTCTTCCAATCCCCTGCGCAACTGATCGAACGCGGCACCGGCATGGCGCATCAGGTTCTCGCCGGCGGGCGTGAGGTGGACGGCGCGCGCCTTCCGCTCGAACAGGGCGGTGCGCAGCGTGGCCTCCAGCTTGCGGATCGCGTGGCTGACGGCCGACGGCGTCAGGTGAAGCTCGTTTGCTGCGTCGCGAAAAGAACCGGTGCGCGCAGCGGCTTCGAAGGCCTTGATCGACGAGATCGGGATGTTCGACAGCATGCGATAAGTGAACCAGATTCATCCATTCATGACAACTGTGCGTTTGTCGCCGCCGCGGCGGCGGGTCATGGTCACGCCCACGATAATGAGACATCGGGAGGACAACGGGATGCTGCTCAGCGGCAAGACGGCCATCATTTCGGGCGCAGCCTCGCGGCGGGGCATCGGTCTCGCGACCGCACGGCGGTTCGCGGCGGAAGGCGCCCGCGTCGCGATCCTCGATATCGATGCCGCCGCGGCAGCCGATGCGGCCACGACGCTCGGGGACCAGCATATCGGGCTCGCCTGCAACGTCGCCGACAAGACCTCCTGCAACGATGCCGTCGCGCAGGTGATGTCGAAGTTCGGCGTCATCGACATCCTCATCAACAATGCCGGCATCACCCAGCCGGTGAAGCTGCTCGACATCACGCCGGACGATTGGGACCGCATCCAGGACGTCAACCTCAAGGGCGTGCTGTTCCTGTCGCAGGCGGTGATCCCGCACATGCGCGCGCGCAAGCAGGGCTCGATCGCCTGCATGTCCTCGGTCTCGGCGCAGCGCGGCGGCGGCATCTTCGGCGGCCCGCATTACTCGGCTGCAAAGGCTGGCGTGCTCGGCCTCGCCAAGGCCATGGCGCGCGAGTTCGGCGTCGATGGCATCCGCGTCAATTGCGTGACGCCAGGCCTGATCGGCACCGACATCACCGCCGGCAAGCTGACCGACGAGATGAAGGCCAAGATCCTCGAAGGCATCCCGCTCAACCGCCTCGGCAGGGCCGAGGATGTCGCCGGCATCTACACGTTCCTGGCGTCCGACCTCTCCGCCTATGTCACAGGCGCGGTGATCGACGTCAACGGCGGCATGCTGATCCACTAACAAGGTCTCAAGAGATGGACATCGCAGCAACTCGGCTCGCCAACGCGCCGACATTGGCGCAGCGCGCCCACAACATCCGCCGCAATGCGCTCCGCATGGGCGAGGTGCAGGGGCAGGGCTACATTGCCCAGGCCCTCGATATCTCCGACGTGCTCGCGACCGCCTATTTTCATGCGATGCGCTACCGTCCCGAGGACCCGAATTGGGAGGAGCGTGATCGATTCCTGCTCTCGAACGGCCATTATGCGATCGCGCTGTACGCCGCGCTGATCGAGGCCGGCATCGTTCCCGAGGCCGAGCTCGAGACCTATGGCAGCGACGACAGCCGGCTGCCGATGTCGGGCATGGCGTCCTACACGCCGGGCATGGAAATGTCGGGCGGATCGCTGGGACTGGGGCTCAGCATCGCCGTCGGTATCGGCCTCGGCCTGAAGCGCAAGGCGTCGAGCTCGCGCGTCTACACGCTGTTCTCGGACGGCGAGCTCGACGAGGGCTCGGTGTGGGAGGCGATTTCGTCGGCCAGCCACTACAAGCTCGACAATCTCATCGGCATCGTCGACGTCAACAATCAGCAGGCGGATGGTCCTTCGACCCAGGTGATGGGTTTCGAGCCATTGGTGGCGAGATTGGAAGCGTTCGGCTGGTACGTGCAGCGCATCGACGGCAACGATCTCGACGCGGTTGTCGCGGCCTTCGACGCCGCCAAGAGCCATGAGGCGCCGAAGCCGCGCATGATCGTGGCGGACACCCTGATGGGCAAGGGCGTGCCGTTCCTCGAACAGCGCGAAAAGAACCACTTCATTCGCGTCGAGCCGCACGAGTGGCAGCTCGCGATTGCCGCACTCGACGCCGGGAGGCCGTGATGAAGACGACGAGACCCGCACCCGATCTGAGCAAGCCGCGGCTGACGACGTCGGCGATGATCGCCTCGATCGCCTCCGAAGGTCAGCGCACCAAGCCGGCGCCATTCGGCCACGCGCTGGTCGAGCTGGCGCGCAGCCGGCCCGAGATCGTCGGCATGACCGCCGATCTCGGCAAGTACACCGACCTGCATATCTTCGCCAAGGAGTTCCCGGACCGCTACTACCAGATGGGGATGGCCGAGCAGCTGCTGTTCGGCGCCGCCTCAGGCCTTGCGGCGGAAGGCTTCATGCCCTTCGCCACGACCTATGCCGTGTTCGCCTCGCGCCGCGCCTACGACTTCATCCATCAGACCATCGCGGAAGAAGACCGCAATGTGAAAATCGCCTGCGCGCTCCCCGGTCTGACCTCCGGCTATGGCCCGAGCCACCAGGCCGCCGAGGACCTCGCCTTGATGCGCGCGATGCCGAACATGACGGTGATCGATCCCTGCGATGCCCATGAGATCGAGCAGGTCGTGCCGGCGATGGCCGCCCATCAGGGACCTGTCTACATGCGTCTCTTGCGCGGCCAAGTGCCGCTGGTGCTCGACGAGTACGACTACAAATTCGAGCTCGGCAAGGCCAGGCTGCTACGCGGCGGCCGGGACGTTCTGATCATCTCGTCCGGCCTGATGACGATGCGCGCCCTCGAGGCGGCCAAGGCGCTCGCCGATGATCGCGTGGACGTCGCCGTGCTGCACGTTCCGACGATCAAGCCGCTCGATGCCGAGTCGATCGTGCGCGAGGCCGGCCGGTCCGGCCGACTGATCGTTGTCGCCGAGAACCACACGGTGATCGGCGGGCTTGGCGAAGCCGTCGCGGGGCTGCTGATGCGCTCCGGCGTGCATGCGCGGTTCCGGCAGATCGGATTGCCCGACGCCTTTCTCGATGCGGGTGCGTTGCCGACGCTGCACGACCGCTACGGCATCTCGCTCTCGGAGGTCGTCAGGCAGATGAAGGGCTGGCTCGAATAGCCAGTCGGTCATTTCTAGCATCATCGATAAGCCGGCGCGCTGACGCGCCGGACATAACAACAAGCTCATATTGGAGGGACGGCAATGCGCAAGGGGACTACGCGTCGACATGTCTTGGCTGGGGCCGCAGCCTTGCCTTTCACCGTTGCCATCTCGCGTTATGCGAAGGCAGCCGAGTTCACGATGAAGCTCGCGACCGGCCAGGACCCGTCGCACCCGGTCAACAAACGGGCGCGAGAGGCCGCGGACCGGATCAAGGAAGCCAGCGGCGGCCGGCTGGAGATCAATCTCTACCCCGCCAACCAGCTCGGCTCCGACACCGACCTGATCTCGCAGGTTCGCGTCGGCGCGGTCGATGCGATCAACATCGCAAGCTCCGTGCTGGCGACGCGGGTGCCGCTCGCCGGCATCGTCAACACCGGTTTTGCCTTCACGTCCTACGACCAGGTGTGGAAGGCGATGGACGGCAGCCTCGGTGATCACATCCGCAAGGACATCGAAAAGACCGGGGCGATTGCGCTGTCGAAGCCGTGGGACAACGGCTTCCGCCAGGTCACGTCGTCGACCCGCGAGATCAAGACACCCGACGATCTCAAGAGCTTCAAGATCCGCGTTCCGGCCGCACCGATTCTGACCAGCCTGTTCCAGGCGCTCGGCGCCGGCCCGACGCCGATCAACTTCAACGAAGTCTATACGTCGCTACAGACCAAGGTGGTCGAGGGGCAGGAGAACCCGCTGCCGATCATCGCCACCGCCAAGCTCTACGAGGTTCAGAAATACTGCTCGCTCACCAGCCATGTCTGGGACGCCTACTGGATCCTGGGCAATCGCGCCGCCTTCGGCAAGCTACCGGGCGACCTGCAGGCGCTCGTGCAGCGCGAGTTTTCCAAGTCGGCCGATGACGAGCGCGCCGACATTGCCGCGCTGAGCCAGAGCCTGCGTGCCGATCTCGCCGCCAAGGGCTTCACCTTCGTCGACGTCGATAAGGGCGCGTTCCGCGCCGTGCTCGCCAAGAGCAGCTTCTACAAGGATTGGCGCGGCAAGTTCGGCGAGGAGGCCTGGACGATCCTGCAGTCGAATGTCGGAGAGCTCGGATGAACAGCGTCGACGCGTCTCTGGCAGCACCCGCGAAGCACGGCATCGTCGAGAGCCTTGAGCGGGCGCTGACGAAGCTGATCGAGATTCCCGCGATCATCGCGCTGGTCGCGGAAGTCGGAATCCTGTTCACCGGCGTGACGGCACGCTTCGCCTTCAACCGGCCGCTGACCTGGGCCGACGAGCTCGCGTCGATCACCTTTCTCTGGTTGGCCATGCTGGGCTCGGTGCTCGCGCTCAGCCGCGGCGAGCACATGCGGATGACCGCGCTGATCGACCGCGTGGGCCCGCGCACCCGCGCGGTGCTGGAGAGCGCCGCGCTGATGGCGCCGGCGCTGTTCCTGGCGATCCTGCTGCATCCCGCGATCGACTATGCCAGCGGGCAGGCGTTCGCGGAAACGCCGGCGCTCGGCCTCCCCGACAGCGTGCGCGCTGGAGCCGTGCCGGTCGGCATTGCGCTGATGCTGGCGACCGCGTTACTGCGAATGGCGCGCCTCGGTTCGCGCGATATCGCGATCACGCTGGCGATCCTGGCAGCCACGGCGCTGGTGCTGTGGGGCGCGGCGCCGGCGCTCAAGGCGCTCGGTAACTGGAATCTGATCGTCTTTTTCGCGATCCTGCTCGGCGTCGCCGTGCTCGCCGGCGTGCCGATCGCCTTCTGCTTCGGTCTCGCTACGGTGGCCTATCTGCTCACGGTGACGTCGGCGCCGCTCGAGGTCGTGACCAGCCGCATCGATGAAGGCGTCTCGTCGCTGGTGCTGCTCGCCATTCCCTTGTTTATCCTTCTCGGCCATCTCATCGTGATGACCGGCATGGCGGCTGCAATGGTTGGCTTCCTGGTCTCCCTGGTGGGCCATGTCCGCGGCGGCCTGTCCTACGTGCTGCTCGGCGCGATCCTGCTGGTGTCCGGCATTTCCGGCGCCAAGACGGCGGACATGGCGGCTGTCGCGCCGGTGCTGTTCCCGGACATGAAGCGCCGCGGCATCCATGATGGCGAGCTGGTCTCGCTGCTCGCTGCCTCCGGCGCGATGGCCGAGACCATTCCGCCCTCGATCGTGCTGATCATCATCGGCTCGGTTGCCGGCGTGTCGATCTCGGCGCTGTTCACCGGCGGCATCTTGCCGGGCCTCGTGCTCGCGGCGGCGCTGGCCGTCGTCGCCAAGCGCCGCATGGTCGAGCCGGAAGGCGTGGTTCGGCCCCGTCCGTCCTGGGCCACGATCCGCGTGGCCCTGATCACCGCGCTGCCGGCGCTGCTGCTGCCTGTGCTGATCCGCACGGCGGTGACCGAAGGCGTCGCCACTGCGACCGAGGTCTCAACCATTGGCATCGCCTACACGGTCGTGGTTGGGCTTTTGGTCTATCGCCGCTTCGACTGGCGTAAGCTCTATCCGGCCTTGGTGCACACCGCAGCGCTGTCCGGCTCGATCCTGTTCATCATCGGCGCGGCCACCGCGATGGCCTGGGCGCTGACGCAGTCGAACTTCTCGCACGCGCTTGCGGCGATGATGGTGGCGGTGCCCGGCGGCAAATACGGCTTTCTGCTGATCTCGATCGCCGTGTTCATCCTGCTCGGCAGCATCCTGGAAGGCCTGCCCGCGATGGTGCTGTTCGGGCCGCTGCTTTTCCCGGCGGCCAAGCTGCTCGGCGTGCACGAGGTGCACTATGCGATGGTCATCATCCTCGCGATGGGCATCGGCCTGTTCGCGCCGCCATTCGGCCTCGGATACTACGCGGCCTGCTCGATCGGGCAGATCCATCCGAATGCAGGCCTGACGCGGATCTGGCCCTATCTCGGCGCCCTCGTGCTCGGCCTGCTGCTCGTCGCCTTCGTGCCGTGGCTGTCGATCGGATTTCTCTGAGGCATCGAGAGGCGGGTGAACGGCGTGAGCACCAAGTTGTCAGTCCTGAATGGACTAAACGAGAAGACGAAGGTGATGATCTTCGTCCTCGAACAGCTAGCAGATTTGATTGCTCGCCTTGTGGAGCTCCTTGTGCAGTTGTTGGACTCTCGTGGCAGGTGGCCGAGGAAACGGCGTCGTTCGCCAGAATATTCTGGTGTGCCCAGATTGTGCCCGGGGCAGAAAGGGGCACATTGCAAGTAATTTGAGTAAGCCATTAAAATATCAAGCTTAAGTTTAGTCAGGCGCGGAGCGTTTGCATTCCCTGCGACAAGCCTCGAAGCGTCGCAAATTCCGATAAGTCGGCGCGCTCCGTGCGAAGGCTGTTGATGGGATGCTCAGCATCCGCGTAGCCGAGAGCCATGCCGCAAAAGATCATGAGATGAGGCGGCAAAGCGATGAATTCGGCTATCGTCCTGTGCCAGATTGCCCACGCTTCCTGCGGGCAAGTGGCCAATCCCTTTTCGAAGGCCAGGAACATGACGGATTGCAAGTACATGCCAAGATCAGCCCACTGTCCCGGCTCCATCTCGCGATCGATGGCAAAGAACAAGCCGGCCGGAGCGCCGAAAATCCAAAATTCTTCGCGAGCTGCTTCAGGCGCGCGGCCTTGTCCTCGCGTGGAATTTCAATTGTGCGATAAAGATCTTCGCCGTTCTTGAAGCGTCGGGTCCTGTACGGCTCCTTCAGCTCGGGTGGATAGATGTTGTATTCTGCTTTTTCGCCCATTGGGTTGATCTTCATCCGCTCGGCGACGAGCGACTTGAACCGTTCGAGCTCTTGACCAGCCAGCGCCCAGACATGCCAGGGCTGAAGGTTGCCGCCCGAAGGCGAACGACCGGCCGCCAGCAGGATATCCTTCACGATCTCTCCCTGGACCGGCTTATCCAGAAACGCGCGGACCGACATTCGTGAGTTTAGGGCGTCGGAAACTTTCATAGGTTGTCCTCATGCAAAGCGTCGAAGGCGATCGTCAATCGATCCGAACAACCATCTTTCCCAGTGCGGAACGCGCGGTCATTGCCTTGAAGGCATCGCGGAAATCGTGAAAGGCGAAGATCTTCCCTACGACCGGAAGGAGTGTCTTTTCGCTCAACCAGGCGAATAGCTGGGCAATAAGTTGGTCGCGCACGTCCGGTTCGCGGCGGCCGATCTGAGCGAGGTCGACGCCCAGCAATGCGCCTCCTTTCAGAAGTGGTAAATTGAAGGGCAGCGCGGGAATGCTGCCGGCCGCAAACCCGACGACAAGATGACGCCCATTCCAGGCGATCGAACGGAAAGCCTGCAGACTCAGGTCACCCCCCACCGGGTCAAAGATCACGTCGACGCCTTGGCCACTGGTGAGAGTCTTTATCTCGTCACGCCAGCCGTCGACGGTGTAGTCCACCACTGCGTCGGCGCCGTACGCCGTCGCAAACTGCCGTTTCGCCTCAGTCGATGCGGCTGCTATGACCGAAGCGCCCAGTAGCTTTGCTACTTGTACCGCGGCGATGCCAACCCCGCCGGCTGCGCCAAGCACCAGCAGCGTTTCGCCCTGACGAAGCGTTCCCCGCACCTTCAGCGAATAGAGCGCTGTAAGATAATTCGCAAAAAACGAAGCGCCAACTTCCGGTGCCACGTCTTCCGGCCTGACGAAAAGCGCTGAAGCTGGGAGGCAAATATACTCAGCAAGCCCACCCGATCTGGCCATACCGATAACAGGCGTCCCTGGTGCAAAGCCTTCCACGTCCGGGGCGACTGCATCGACTGTGCCGGCAAACTCTGTGCCCGGTGTGAAGGGCAGGGGATCCCTGGTCTGATATAGGCCCCGGACCTTCAAGCCGTCCACAAAGCCAACGCTTGCAGCCTGTATCCGGACACGAACCATCCCAGGCGTTATGTCCGGTTGAGCCACATCCTTTAGAGCGACATTGTCGATGACTTCGTAGTTCTCGACGACGACTGCTTTCATGATAGCCTCTTACGAAATTGGAGTGCGTATAATTGATCGAACGCAAGAGTTTCGTTTCTTTTTGGTCGAGGCGCCGCAATGACGGGCCAGCGAATATCTTCCGCAAATGTATCGCGGCGGTTCCGACGCCTCCGGCTGGGCGCGGGACGAGCATCTGGTTGCCAGCTTGTAGCTTGCGCCCTCTGTCAGCGCAGAATGGGCCGTGAGATATCTGCGCAAAATGAGGCCCTGCCTCGGCGGAAGTGCCATCCAGCAGGATTAGTGCTGCTTCCGCTGGAACGGCAACGTACTCGGCGAGTGCGCCCGAGCGATAAATTCCCATGACCTGCATGCCCCCGGGGCATACTCGGTCACCCCCTTCTCCGACGCTTCATGAGATAGAGGTCCTGCACCTTGAGGCCATCGACGAAACCGATTCCCAGGGCTCGCAGACGCACGCGCGACGATGGCGTGAGCCGAGGCATGGGATCTGCTTCTCGCATTTGCGTTGGGAAAGCACAGGACCGAGCTCACCTCAGTTGGTCCCGGCGCTTCCGACTTCGCCGTCGATCAGCTCTCCGAGAGCCTGCCACCTCTGACCGTCGAAACGAATGAGTTGCATCTGTTCGATCGGAAAACAATCTTTGGCAGATGTATTGATCTTGATGCCGGGCAAGAGCATCGGAACGTCCAAGTCCCTTAAGTTCGCAGCCTGCCGCATGATGTTGTTGCGCGTGAGGTCGTCGCCGCATCGCTTGAGGACCTCGAGCAGCGTGTGCGCAACGGCGTAGCCATAGACGGTGACGCGGTCTGCCTTGTCCCCATCTGGAAGATACCTGTCCATGAACGCATTCCAATCTCTCGTGGCCGCGTCGTTGCTCCAGGCGGGATGGCTGGGGTCCTTCAAATAGGCATTTGAGATAATCCCTTTGGCGTTCTCCAGACCGGCAGGAAGGAGCACACTCGCCACGGAGGTGGAGACGCCTGCGAGGAAGACGACCGGCTCGAGTTCTGCAAGCTTGCGGATGGCCTGAGCGCTTGCTTTCGGCGTGGTCCAGGACACGAAAATGTCCGCGCCGGAGCTTCCCAGCCGCGCGATGTGAGCGTCGATCGTCGGTTCCGACAATTCAAATGACGAATCGGCGACGATCATCGAGGCCCTTTCTCCCAGCCCATCGCGCAAACCCTTCGCCTCGTCGCGCCCTCCGTCGTCATTCTGCCAGAGCATGGCAATCTTCGCGTTCGGATAGTTCTGCAGGATGTATTTTGCGTAGGCGCGCCCTTCGTTCTGGAAATTTGGCTGCCAGCCCATGGTCCATGGAAAATGGTCCGGATCGCCCCAGCGGGTGGCATTGCTTGCGACAAAGAGCTGCGGTACCTTCCGGGCATTCAAGAATTTCTGGATCGCCGCGTTCGAGGGCGTTCCAACCGACTGGTAGATCATGAGCACCTCGTCGCTCTCGACCAGCTTTCTCGCCTGCTCCACGGCCTTCGGCGGACTGAACGCGTCATCGTAGCTGACGAAAGTGATCTTCCGCCCGTTGATGCCGCCTTCATCGTTGACCTTGCGGAAAAACGCTGCAGCGACGCGACCGATGATGCCGTAGGCTGATGCGGGCCCGCTATAGGGAGCGAGATTTCCGATTTTGATCTCTTGGTCTGTCGCGCCCGGATCGTACTTCTTTTCGGTTGCATTGGCCGGTAAAGCCGCGAGGCTCGCCGCCAACCCAACGGCGGCGAAATAGGGCAGGTATCTTCGTGGCATGGTTGATCCTCCCATCGACATAACTCAGCTCGGTTACGACCGTGTTGGAAAAGGGGTAGGCCGGGACTTCGGCCGTCAATCAGCCGACAACGCCAGATACTTTCAGGCGAGCAATGTCCTCGTCGGAATATCCAAGCTCCTCCAGGATTTCCCCACTGTGCTGGCCCAATTCCGGTGCGGGGTTTGGGGGCCTCTTCGTGACACCGCTTATTCGGAACGGGCTGTCCACGATTGCGCCATGCCCCGGCATCCACTCGGCTCTGACAAGCGCACCGGCATGATACATCTGGTCGTCGCCCACCAGATCTCCAGCCTTGGCCACGATCGCCGCGGTCAGGTCAGCCGCCTGAAAGATGCGTTGCCAATCGGACGAGATGCGGCTCGCAAACAGGTCGTCGAGAAGTGCCACAAGCTCGGCCGCATTGGCGCGCCGTGTTGCAAGCGCCGAAAAGCGTGAGTCCTCGATTAAGGCGGAGCAGCCGATTGCGTGGCAGAAGCGCGGCCAATCGCGTTCCTCCTGCACCAGGCTGATCATGAACCAGCGGTCGTCAGCGCACCGATAAAAGCACGTCAAAGCGTTCCGGGTGGCCTTTCGGGGTAGGCGGTACTGGATCTCGCCACCGCAGAGCACCGCCTGGATCGATGCCGCATTCGACCAGACTCCGTTGGCGAGCAGCGATGACGTGACGCAGCTCCCCCGGCCCGTGCGCTCCCGGTAAAGGAGCGCCGTGACAATCCCGGCGTAGAGGGTGACCGCTGTCGGCTGATCGCCCATCCCCATAGTGGGTGCAGCAGGAGAGCTCTCGAGGTCGGGGCGTACGCTATCGGCCAATCCCGATCGAGCCCAATAGGCATGGGCATCGAAGCCCGGTCTTTCAGCTTCGGGGCCTGTCTCCCCGTAGCCGGTGAGCGCCGCATAGACGAGACGCGGATTGATTTCCGAAAGCTGCTCATAGCTGATCCCGAGCCGAGTGCGTGAAGCCGGGGACTGGTTGGTAATGAAAACATCGGCGGAACGCACGAGCTGCCCCAGGATGGTTCGACCAGTCTCGGTCTTGAGGTCCAACCCCAGCGTACGCTTGCTGCGCGCGGCAACTGTCCACGCGTAGTTATGGTCGGCTTTTGGCAGGTTAGGAAGACGACCGAGGACCCGCTGCGGATCGCCGGCGCCGACCGGCTCGATCTTGACGACGTCCGCACCGAAGTCCGCGAGGATCACGGCCGCCGCCGGGCCGGCGACAAAGGTGGCGCTGTCAATGACTTTCAGACCCTGGAACACGCCAGCCACCAGATCCTCCCTGCCGCCAAGCAGACTTGTTGCCGGCCATCCAGATGACAGCCAGATCTTTTGATTGGCATCTACCTAGCACTCTTGACGCAAAGGTTCAACCATTCATAATCGGAACCTGGAGAGCAGAATGCCCTACGGCCCCGTCCATTCGATTTCCGCGATGCACCGGCGCTTCACGTCGCCGGACAAATGGCACTCCGCTATCGAGCCGCACTTCGCGGGAAGCCGCTACACGAGGCGGGCGCATTCGTTCTCTGTGTGGGGACGACTTGAGCGACTGGGCGATGCACTGCTGGTTGACAACTATGTCGCCGCATCTGGACTGGGCCGCGCCAACGACACGTACGGATTTTCGATCGATCCAACCGAGACGGGAAGCTGCTTTATTTTGCTGCAGCGATTCGGAAGCGCATTCGTGAAGCAGTCTGATCGTGCGACGGAACTCCGGGCCGGCGAATGGGCCATCTTTGACGCTTCCGTGCCGACTTCATTTCTGATTCCGGACGGCAGTCGAACGATCGGGGTGACCGTTAGTCATCGATACTGCGAACATTGGCCGCGCTCTCAGCTTGGCGGGACCCGCCTCGCGAGGTCGGCTGAGAGCCGGGTTGCACTCTCAATGATTTCCGAGGCCCTGGGGTCTGCCGAATGGCCGAATTTGCGCGTTCAGGCTTCGATGGAAGTTCTGTTTATGGATGCTGTGGAAGCAAGTCTGCCTGCGAGCGCTGCCAAACGGAGCGCCTTCATCCCGAACGCTGCGAAAATCGACCAGGTGAGACAGGCCATTGAGGTTCAGTTGAGTAATCCCGATCTCGGCCCCGACGGCATCGGCCGATCTGTCGGCCTGTCCCGCCGCTCGCTGTACCGGCTCGTCCGCCGGATCAATCAGACGCCTATGGGGTTGGTCCAAGAGCTACGTCTCGCGCGAGCTGCGCGATTGTTGCGAGATCGCGCGGAGGAACCTCAGAGCATCACCGACGTGTCGTACCTCGTCGGCTTCGTCGACCCCGCGCATTTTAGCCGGGTGTTCCGGGCACGGTACGGTCAGTCGCCCAGGCAATGGTCGTCGTCCCGCACCGACGGGCAGGCCGCTGCGAGATAAACTTGGCACCGTGCGTCAAGTGCCTGGCGCTGTGAGGCAGGTTTGATCTTCGTGCCGATGTTAGGGTGTCAGAAAATAATCAAACATCTGGAGGAGACCGATGGTCGAACGGATCGATGACCAGGTCGTAGACCCTGTCACGTACGGAACGCCCCGCAAGTACGACGAAATCTTCGCCGAACTGCGGCGAAGCGACCCCGTGCGATGGACAGAACCGGCCGGCTATCGGCCATTCTGGACCATCGCGAAGCACAGCGACATCCTCGAAATCGAGCGGCAGAACGACAAATTCATCAACGATCCGCGTAATAGCCTCGTGCCGATCGAGGAGGAAGAAAGACGAGTCCGCGCGGGGAACGCGAAGTTAGTCAGGACGCTCATCACCATGGACGAGCCCGACCATCGTGCTTACCGCGGCATCACACAGGCGTGGTTCATGCCGGTGAACCTGCGCAAGATCGAGGGGGAGATCAAGAATCTTGCCGGAGAGTTTGTCACTTTGATGGACGAGCGCGGTGGCCGGTGCGATTTCGTCAACGACGTCGCGCTTTGGTACCCGCTGCGGATCATCATGACGATCCTCGGCGTTCCGCGCGAAGACGACGCCAAGATGCTCAAGTTCACGCAAGCTCTGCTCGCTTCGTCTGACAAGGATTTGTCGGGAGGAAGCAACAACTTCCAAAGCCGCCAAGTCGCGGCACAGGAGTTTTTTGCTTACTTCGGCGCTATCGCGGAGGACCGTCGCAGGAACCCGAAGGACGATCTCGCCTCGGTAATCGCCAATGCGTCGGTCGGTGGCAATCCGGCCGGAGTCTTCGAGAGCCTCTCGTACTACCTGGTCATTGCGACCGCGGGCCATGATACGACAAGTTCGGCGATGGCCGGTGGATTGCATGCGTTGATCGAGCATCCGGCGGAGTTCCGTCGGTTGCGCGAGTCGCCGGAGCTGCTGAATGCCGCAGTCGAAGAGATGTTGCGCTGGACCTCGCCGGTGAAGCACTTCTTCCGCACGGCGACTCAGGACTATCAGCTTCGGGGCAAGCAGATCCGTGCCGGCGATTCGCTCATGATGTGCTTTCCATCCGGCAATCGCGACGAGGAGGTTTTCGTCGATCCTTTCGCGTTCCGGGTCGATCGGACGCCCAACCGCCATATCGCTTTCGGGCACGGCGTGCACCAGTGCCTTGGCCTCAACCTTGCGCGGATGGAGATGAAAGCGCTGTTCACGGAAATTGTTGCTCGGGTGGACTCGATCGAACTGGCGAGGGAGCCCGCGTGGATTGAGGCCAATCTGGTCAGTGGCCCGAAGCGGTTGCCGATCACGTACCGTATGAAGAGCTGCCCGGTGCAGTGATCACGCCATCGCGTGCCGGATGGTCGAGGTGCCGTGCGTTGCCGCGGGGGCGCTCCGACATCATCTTTCAGACCGACTTCAGGAATCAGAAATGAGTGAAGCGATTATCTTCGATGCGATCCGCACGCCGCGAGGCAAGGGAAGGAGGGACGGCGCGCTGTACGAAGTGGGGCCGGTTCAACTCCTGGCCGGGCTGATGCAAGAGCTGGAGCGGCGGACTGAAATCGACACCGCGCTGATCAACGATGTTCTGATCGGCTGCGTGCAGCCGTATGGCGAGCAGGGTGGCGTGATTGCCAAGACCGCCGCGCTCGCCGCTGGATGGTCCTGGACGGGGCCGGGCCTTCAGCTCAACCGTTATTGCGGCTCGGGCCTCGATGCTGTGAATCTGGCAGCGCAGAAGATCCGTTCCGGGTGGGACGACTTGATCGTCGCCGGTGGCGTCGAATCGATGTCGCGCATGGGCATCGGCGCAGCACCGAGTGTGCGTGATCATCAGCCGCGGTTGTCGTTCGAGCTCAAGATGATTCCGCAGGGTGTGAGCGCGGACTTGCTGGCCACGCTCGATGGTCGGGCGCGCGAGGATGTCGATGCCTACGCGCTGCGCTCGCAACAACTGGCGGCGCAAGCGCGCGCCGAAGGCCGCTTCGATGGATCTCTTGTGCCGGTGCGCGATATCAATGGCGTCGTCCTGCTCGCGGCGGACGACGCAATCAGGGCAGATGCGACGATGGAGGGGCTGGCGAAGCTCAAGCCGTCCTTTGCCGAGATGGGCGAGTTCGGCGGTTTCGACGCCATCGCAATGTCGAAATATCCTCAGGTCGAGGAGATCAGGCACGTTCATACGGCCGGGAATTCCTCGGGCATCGTCGACGGCGCTGCGCTCATGCTGATCGGCAGCGCCGAAAAGGGGAGCGAACTCGGCCTGAGGCAACGCGCGCGGATCATCGCGACGGCCGCGCTCGGCGTCGAACCGACGATCATGCTCACTGGGCCTGCACCGGTCGCGGAAGCGGCGCTCCGCAAGGCGGGGTTGAGCTGCGAAGACATTGATCTCTACGAGGTCAACGAGGCGTTTGCGAGCGTAGTGTTGCGCTTCCTGGATGAAACGAAGGTGCCGCTGGCGAAAGTCAACGTCAACGGCGGCGCGATCGCGCTTGGGCATCCGTTGGGCGCAAGCGGATGCGTGCTGGTTGGGACGTTGCTCGACGAGTTGGAGCGGCGCGAGCTGAAGCGAGGCCTTGTCACATTGTGCGCAGCTGACGGCATGGGCGTCGCAACTGTCATTGAACGTGTTTGATCGGGGATTCGGAATGACCGCCATCGACTATGCCAGGGATGATCAGGGCATCGTCACGCTGACCATGGACATGCCAGGTCAGGCCGTGAACACCATGACCCAGGCGTTCCGTGATGCTTACCGCGGGGCGGTGGAGCGGATCGAGCAGGAACGCGAGATGATCATCGGGGTCATCCTCACCTCGAACAAGCCGACGTTCTTTGCCGGCGGAGATCTGAAGGGGCTGCTCGCCGCCGATGACGCCACGGCGCTCTTTGCCCGTGCCGAAGCCACCAAGGCGACGATGCGTCGGCTGGAGAAGCTGGGAAAGCCCGTGGTCGCGGCCATCAATGGTGCTGCGCTCGGCGGCGGTTTCGAGCTCGGCCTCGCCTGTCATGCGCGGTTCGCCATCAACGACGGAGGCCTTCAACTCGGTCTTCCGGAGACCACTCTCGGGCTCATTCCGGGTGCCGGAGGTATCGTGCGCCTGGTCTGCATGCTGGGGCTCGAAGCTGCGATGCCGCTTGTCCTCGACGGCGTCGTCTTCGGTGCGGAACGCGCCCTTGAACTGAAATTGCTGAATGGGCTCGCGCGGGATAAGGACGAGTTGCTCGCGCAGGCGCGCAGTTGGATCTTGGACAATCCCGAGGCCAGTAAGCCGTGGGATCGCAAGGGCTTTCGCATTCCAGGATCGACGCCCAATGCCGCGGCGCCGCTGGCTTGGCTGCGAAGCGCGCCCACGCTGCTGATGAAGAAGCACCGCCTGCGTTACCCGGCCCTGGAAGCCGCGATGTCTGCGGCGGTCGAAGGGGCTGCCGTCGATTTTGACACGGCATCTCGGATCGAGAGCCGTTACCTCGCGAACGTCGCGGTTGGTGGCGTTGCCAAGAACATGATCCGGACGTTCTTCTTCCAGATGAACGAAATCAAGGCCAGGAAGAGCCGGCCGGAGGGCATTCCCGACGCCAGTTTCGCGCGAATCGGAGTGTTGGGTGCCGGACTGATGGGCCGTGGCATCGCCCAGGTCGCCGCTCAACGGGGCATCTCCGTCGTGTTGAAGGACGTTAGCCGGGAGCAGGCGGAAAAGGCAAAATCGCAGATCCAGAGCGGACTTGAGAGACAGGTCGAGAAAGGCCGATTGTCGGCGGATCGCATTAGTGCTGCCCTTGCCTTGATCAAGCCGACCGGGAGCCCGAGCGATCTTGCAGGATCAGAATTGATCATCGAAGCGGTGTTCGAAGATCGTGACCTCAAGCGAAGCGTCACTCAGGAGGCCGAGCCATATTTGGCGCACGGGGGTATTTTTGCGTCCAACACGTCGACGCTTCCGATCACAGGGCTCGCGCAAGCCTCGGCCAGTCCGGCGAACTACGTCGGATTGCATTTCTTCTCTCCCGTAGATCGGATGCCGCTCGTCGAGATCATCAAGGGAGCAACGACCTCGGCGGAGACTTTGGCCCGGGCCTACGACTTCGTACGGCAGATCAACAAGACGCCGATCGTGGTGAACGACAGCCGCGGCTTCTTCACGAGCCGCGTGTTCGGAACCTTCACGCGCGAAGCAGGCGCGATGCTGGCCGAGGGCGTGGATCCTGCAGCAATCGAAAACGCGGCGATCTGGGCCGGAATGCCCGTCGGCCCTCTCGCCGTCATGGATGAAACCTCTCTTGCGCTGGCTTGGAGTGTTCGCCTCCAGACCATCGCTGACCTCCAGGCCGCGGGTAAGTCTGCGCCTGCCCATCCTCATTGGGCCGTTGTCGACAGAATGGTCAATGGGTTGAAGCGGCCCGGTCGAGCCGGTGGCGGCGGCTTCTATGAATATCCCGCCGGTGGCAAGAAACGCATCTGGCCCGGCTTGCGTGACCACTTTCCGCCGCGTTCGGCACAAATTCCTCTCGAAGAGTTGTCCGACCGTTTTCTCTTTATCCAAGCCGTCGAAGCCGTGCGCTGCCTCGAGGAAAAAATCATCGAATCTTCCCGGGACGCAAACATCGGTGCGGTGCTAGGCATCGGCTATCCACGGTGGACCGGCGGACCTCTTCAATACATCGACATGATTGGCCCGAAGGCGTTCGCTCTACGTGCCTCCGAACTCGCTACGAAATACGGCGACCGCTTTCTTCCACCGCGCATGCTGGTGCAGATGGCCGACGGTGACCGCCGATTCTGCGCCTGACGAGGGCGGGCCGGGAGCGGAGAACCTCGCGTCGTATCGATTGTGGGTGCGGCCTGCCCAAAGGCCGGGAATAGGCCGATTGCGAGCGAGTCTCTCTTCCCTTCTCGTCCGGCGGAGGCTGGCAAAGGACTCGTTGGACCGAACAGGGCTTGCGGCCATCACAGTCACAATGTATCAATGGTCCAACCAATAAAGGGGAGGGCAGTGGTCATGGCAGGACGAGTTGTCGCCGCGGTACTGGGCTTGTTCCTGTGCAGCGGTTTGGCGGTTGGCGAGCCGCTGAAGATCGGTGTCTTGACCGACATGTCGGGCGTCATCGCCGATACGGTCGGTCGCGGCTCGGTCCTTGCCGCGGAGCTGGCGGTCAGCGACGCCGGCGGCACCGTCCTTGGCCGACCGATCGAGATCGTTTCGGCCGACCACCAATTGAAGCCGGACGTTGGCCTGACCATCGCCCGACGGTGGTTCGACGAGGAGCATGTTGACGCGATTGCCGACGTTCCCGTGTCCACCATCGCACTCGGAATCCAGAATCTCGCCCATGCGAAGGGAAAGATCGCCCTCATCTCGGGCGCCGGGACAATCGATCTCTATGGCAAATCGTGCTCGCCGACAGGCTTCGTGTGGACATTCGATACCAGCGTTTTGCCGCGCGCCACCGTTCTGAGCGCAGCCGAGTCCGGCGTGAAGAAGTGGTTCGTAGTCGGGCCCGACTATTCCTTCGGACACCAGATGGAGCGGGCGGTTGCCGACGTCGTGAAGGAGACCGGGGGACAACTGGTCGGCACGCGGCGCGCGGCGATAGGTACGTCGGATTATGCCTCGCTCCTTCTGGCGGCGCAGGAAGCGCGACCGGACGCGATTGCCTCGTCCTTTGCCGGCCACGACGGCGTCCTTCTCATCGAGAACGCTGTTGAATTCGGCCTGCTGCAGAAGGGAATGCGCATAGCGAGCCTGATGTTGTTCGACTCCGACGTGCACAGCCTCGGCTTGGACCGCATGAAAGGCATCTATACGACGACAGCATTTTACTGGGATACGGACGACAACAGCCGCAGCTTTGCGAAGCGGTTCAGTGAGAAAATGGGACGACCGCCGTCCGCCCTTCAGGCCGGAGTCTATAGCTCGGTCACGCACTACCTAAAGGCCGTCAAGGCTGCGGGCTCGACATCCGGACCGGAGGTCGCAAAGAAGATGCACGAGCTGCCGATCTCGGACCTCACGACCCCTTCGGCCAGGATCCGGGCAGATGGCCGCGTGATGCGCGACATGCTGCTGGTCCAGGTCAAATCGCCGGAGGAATCAAAGGCCCCGTGGGACTATTTCAAGATCGTCCGGCGCATGAAAGCCGAAGAGTTGATGCCGGAGGCGCCCAATCCGGACTGCAAACTGGCAACGCAGTAGCCGATCGGTTTCCAGAACGACGGGCAGGCGGCCGCGAGAAGTCGAGCGCTTCACCAAACGTGCTCCCACGCCCCGCACAGAACATTGTTAGAGGGATGATGACATCGCCACTGATTTTTCTCGATGGAACGGCTCGCGCGCGCGAAGAGGTGCTGAGCAATGCCGCACGTGCGGCCAGCGGGCTGCATGCTTGCGGAGTCTACGAGGGCGACACTGTTGCGGTCCTGCTGCGCAACGACTTCGCTTTTGTCGAGGCGACCCACGCCGCTGCGTTGATCGGCGCCTATTGCGTGCCGATCAATTGGCACGGCCGGGCGCAGGAGGTCGGTTATATCCTTGGGGATGCGAAGCCCAAGGTCCTGGTGGCTCATGCCGATCTGCTCGCGGCGGTGCGCAGCGAACTCGGGGAGGCCTTGCGCGGCATTCTGGTGCTGAGCGTACCGACGCCGCCCGAGCTCGTTCGGCAATTCGGCGTTCCACCAGGTGCCGAGGAGCCGGTGGGATCGGACCGCTGCTGGCCGGCTTGGCTGGCGGATTTCCAGCCCTGGAGCGGTGCCCCGCCGCGCAGCCGCGCGACGCTGATCTACACGTCCGGTACGACGGGGAACCCGAAAGGCGTGAAGCGCGAGCCTGCGACGGTTGAGCAGGCCAAGGCGTATGGAGAGCTGATGCGCGCCGTCTACGGCATCGCGCCCGGCGTGCGCGTGTTGATCGGGGGTCCACTCTACCATGCGTCACCGAACGCCTGTTTGCGTCAGGCCATCGCACAGGCCGAGATCATCGCGTTCCAATCCAAATTCGAGCCGAAAGAAACGCTGGCGCTGATCGAGCGGGAAAGGATCACGCATGCGGTGATGGTTCCCACCATGTTCGTCCGCCTGATGCGTCTGCCGGAACAGACCCGCCGCCGATACGATGTGAGCTCTCTGCGATGGGTGATCCACACCGGCGCGCCCTGTGCGCCGGAGATCAAGCAGGCGCTGATGGATTGGTGGGGGCCGGTCATCTACGAGACCTATGGCGGAACGGAGGTTGGAGCGGTGATGCTGAGCACGCCGGACGATTGGCTGGCTCACCCCGGCAGTGTCGGGCGGCTCACGCCGGGGGCCCGGATCACGCTCTACGGAGAAGATGGTAAACCGGTCGCGCCGGGCGAGGTGGGCGAGGTCTACGTTCGTCAGGACTCGCTGGCGGATTTCGTCTACCTCAACGACGAGGCCAAGCGAAAATCGGTCGAGCGCGACGGGCTGATCAGTGTCGGCGACGTCGGCTATCTCAAGAACGATCGGCTGTATCTGTGCGATCGGCGGTCGGACATGGTGATTTCGGCGGGCGTCAATATCTATCCGGCGGAGATCGAATCGGCTCTGATTCAATGTCCTGGAGTGCGCGATTGTGCTGTGTTCGGCATTCCCGACGATGAGTTCGGCGAGTCGCTGGCTGCCGCAATCGAGCCTGAACCGGGAAGCGAACTCACGACCGAGCAGGTTTGCGCCTATTTGGCCGAACGTATCGCCAAATACAAGGTGCCGCGCCGGATCGATTTCCATGGAGCACTTCCGCGCGAGGAAAGCGGGAAGATCTTCAAGCGTCGGCTCAAGGAACCCTTCTGGAAGGACATGGGCCGGCGCATCTGACCGCTATTTTTCCGTCGCGCGGGGGGGCGCAGCACGCTGCGACCGCAATCCCTTTCTCGGATACTGACGTTTCGGCCGGCTGTGAGCGGACGTCATCGCGCGTCGGCGAGAGCGGGTCAGCCTGACGATCCGAATGCGCCCGCCGTTCTCAGTTCAGCAATGCGTTCGGGCCCATAACCGAGAACGTGCTCCAGCACCTCGGTCGTATGCTGCCCGAGAGTCGGGGCGGCGATCGGGTCGAGAACAGGCGTTTCGCTGAAACGCAATGGGGATCCCATGTTCGGTATGTCGCCTGCTGTCGGATGCGGAATGGACGACGCGAGCGCACGCTCGGCCATTTCGAAAGAGCTGAAAGCGTCTTCGATCGTTCTGACGACGCCGGCCGGCACGCCCGCGGCCTGCATCTTGGCGGCCCACCGTTCGCTGGAGTGGCCGGCAAGAATCCCTTCGATGATGGCGGTCAACTCGTCGCGATGCGCCATTCGGTCGCGGTTGCTTACGAAGCGAGGATCCTCGGCCAGGTCCGGCCGCTCCAGCACGTTCGTGACAAGGCGACGAAAGGTTCGATCATTCGCGCAGGTGACATAGAGCGGGCCGTCTGCCGTCTGGAAGGTGCCCGTCGGCGTGCTATCGGCGCTGCGGTTGCCGGCGCGAGTCGGATTGCGACCCGTCGCAAGATAGTTCATCGCGTGAAAGCCCAGCATCAGCGCAGCGGTATCGAACAACGCTGTCTCGACACGCTGCCCCAGCCCAGTGTTCTGGCGTGCGGTCAAGGCGCCGAGCACGGCAATCGCGGCCGTCATGCCAGTGGAGATGTCCATGATCGCGGGGCCGGTGCGGACACCTGGCTGGTCCGAAAAGCCGTTCATCGACATGAAGCCGGTCTCGGCCTGGATCACCGGATCGAAGCCCAGACGATCAGCCATTGCGCCGTCGCGGCCATAGGCCGAGACGCTGCAATAGATCAGGCGAGGGTTGAGTTTATGCATCGCATCGTAGCCGAGGCCGAACCGCTCCATCACCCCGCGCGAGAAATTCTCCACCAGGATGTCGGCCGACGCGGCGAGTTCAGTTGCGATTTTTTGCGCAGCTTCGTTCGTAAGATCGAGCGCGACGCCTTTCTTGTTACGATTGACCCAGAGGAACGGCACGCCTTCACCGCCGAGGTGAGGTTGGAAACGGCGAAAATCGTCCCCATTCGCCGCGTTCTCGATCTTGATTACGTCGGCGCCCATGTCCGCAAGGAAGAGCGTGCACATGGGTCCCGCGATGAAGTGCGAGAAGTCGATGACACGCAACCCCTGAAGCGGCGAGGGCGCGCCCGGCACTCTCAGGCGCGGCGGCGGAAGCTGGGGACGGCCTGTCGTGGTCACATGTCACCTCCGGGGCGAACAGCTATCGCGGCAGTCCGAGCCCGCGTTGGGCAATCAGGCTGCGCTGGATTTCATTGGTGCCGATGCTGATGACCCACATCAGCGAGTGCCGGAGCATCTGTTCAATGCGCCCGCGCAAGACCGCGCCCGGGCTGTGTTCGCTGAGCAGCGCCTCCGGCCCCAGCAGGTCCAGCGCGGTCTCGCCGAAACGCTCCATCAGTTCGCCGGAATAGACCTTGCTGACGGCAGCCTCGTCCGGGGGCGTCTCGCCCTTGTCCACCTGCTCGGCACAATAGACCATCATGCGCCGCCCGGCTTCGATCTCGGCCGCGAGCGCGCCGATCCTGGCGCGCACGAGCGGATCGTGCCGCATCGGGATGCCGTGGCGCTTGGCGGTCCGGAGATGCTCGCACAGCAGTTCGAACATGTGGGCGACCTTCAAGACGATGCCGCCGCCGATGAAGCCGCGTTCGGTCGCCAGTGCCCCGGTCAAGACCTTCCATCCTTCGCCCTCGGCACCGATCCGATTTTCGGCAGGTACCCGCACGTCGTCATAGAAGATATTGGCGAAGGTGCCGCCATACATCGTCTCTGACGGGCGGATCGTGATGCCGGGCGTCGTCATGGGAACGATGAACATCGTGATCCCCGCATGAGGCGGGGTCGCGTTCGGATCGGTCCGGGTCGCGAGCAGCATGTACTCGCCCCAATACGTCGTGGTCCAGATCTTCTGTCCGTTGATCACATAATGCTCGCCGTCACGGACCGCACGCGTCTTCAGCGACGCCAGGTCGGAGCCGGCCTGTGGTTCGCTGTAGCCCATGCCGTAGATGGCGTCCCCCCGCAGGATTTCCGGCAGGTAGCGCTGCTGCTGCTCCGGCGTGCCGTAGACCTGAAGCATGGCCGCCTGCACGGGCGCGCCGGCACGCGGGGCTTCGGCGTGCTCCATCTCCTCCATGAAGGCCAGCTGCTCGAAGGCGCCACGCTCCTGTCCGCCGAACCGCTTCGGCCAATTCAGTCCGATCCAGCCGGTCGTACCGAGCGCCCTGGCGAACTCGCGGTCGTATTCCCGTTCGCGAAAGGAGAGCTGCTCGTGCCGCGCACGGCGCTCGCCCGACCAATAGGCGTCGAGCCAGGCTCGCACCTCACGGCGGAAGGCATTGCCGGCCGGTCCCAGATCGTAGTCCGGAAACCGGACTTGCCCGTCGCGGTCGAGAAAATGGCTTGCGAGTTGCTCGACCGGCGGACGTTGGCCGCCATGGCGAAGCAGGCTGACATGGACCTGTCGGAAGTGCTGCGGAGCCTCATGCTCCTCGCTATAGCCAATCGCGCCGAAGGCGTGCTGGGTCTCGAGCGACACCTGGCGAAGAGAAGCGCTAGCCGTCGCCAGGGCTGCGGCTGCGAACCAGCGCCATTGCGCGGCTTCCAAGTCATATTGAGCGGCGGCATTCGCGATCGTGAGCTGAACCGCGCGCAAGGCGATGTGGCAGTTCGCGAGCTTGTGCTGAATGGCCTGGAAGCGCCCGATGGGTTGCCCGAACTGCCGACGTTCGCCGGCATAGGCAACGGCCTGCTCGAATGCGCGCCGGGCTGCACCGAACGCCCGCGCGGTCTCCGCCACGGCCGCGACTGTGAGCAGGTCTCGGACCTCGGCAGCCGTGGAAGGCACCAGGACGACTGGAACCGCATCGATCCGTACCCGCCACCAACCGGCCTTTCCCATCATCGGGCTCGGCTCAGCGGCGACACCTTCGCTGGTGTTGATGATGGCCAGCGCTGGGCCGGGCACGAATATGGCCAGATGCGTAACGATGTCGGCGGATTCGACGAAGCCCAAGTCCGCAATCAGGCGGCCTGCTTCCATTTTCGCCCAACCTGCGGCTCCCTCATGATCGAAGCCTGCGAAAGACACGGCGACTACCGCGTCACCGCTACGGAGGTCATCTACAAGCGACCTGAGAGCGTGGGCATCGCCGCGGGCTCGAAGCTGCATGAGGTTGATCAAGGCTGCATCCGCGAGCGGTGCACGGCAGCTGGCACGGCCGGCCTCTTCCTGGACCAGCACGATCTCGCGCAAGCCGCCTTCGGCGGGAGAGGCCGCAATCTGGGTCAAGCCCTGAGCGGCCAGTTGCTTCCAGAGCCTTGGGGGCACCTGAGCAGCCTTGTCCCACAGGTCCTCGAAGAATCCCCGGACGGCTTCTTGCAGGATCCGGCGATCCTCGTCCGACGGCAACTCCCGCAGCATTCTGGTGGCCACTCCCCATTTGGTCCTACCATTCTACATTTGTGAGAAGTCTGGGTCAACGGCAACGCGCTATGGCGAGAATCGTCAGCTTCGCCTATATTTCCTTGCAGCTTCGAACCATCGGGTGGATATGAGCGCTTCACAATTGCCGGCCAAATCCAACGCAGAGGCTGCGCCGATTGCGCAGTTCCAACGAATTAAATCGTCCCGCGCGTTCGATGAGATTGCCGCTCAGATCCGAACGGAGCTTTCCTCCGGCAGGCTTACGGTCGGCAACCGTCTGCCTTCCGAGCGGGCGCTGTCGGAGCAATTTGGCGTCTCTCGCAATACCCTTCGTGAGGCCTTGCGCTCGCTCGAGCATGCCGGTCTCATCCGCCTGCAGAAGGGCGCGCGCGGGGGCGCTTTCATCAGCCAGCACAGCGGCGAAGCTATCGCGACCGGGTTGATGGACATGTACCACGTCGGTACCATCCAGCCCGCACAGTTGACCGAGGCTCGCATCTGGCTCGAATCGGTCGTTGTCCGGGAAGCGTGCCGGCGCGCAACGGCCGCAGACATCGAGATGCTGAACCGTAATATCGATGAAGCGCAGGAAGCGCGCCGCCGGGGCGACTTTGCAGGCCGCGCAGAGAGGCACATCGAATTCCACAGGATGCTCGCGCGTCTCACCGACAATCCGATCATGGTCATCGTCATGAACGGGGTGCTCGATGTGCTCACTCATTTCGTGCAGCGGATCGGTGAGTATGACAACAGCTTCGTGCTGCCATCGCGCCGCCGCTTCATGGAATATTTCGCTGCAGGCGACGCTGAAGCTGCCGTGGCCGAGATGGAATCCTGCCTGAAGCGGCTGCAGCGAAGCTATATGTCGCGCATTCAGGCGTCCGAAGGTGTGTCGGCGACCAAAGCCGCTCCACGCTCCCGCCGGTCTCCCCCGGCCGCCCAGCGCTAATCCACTCACCGCGCCAACTCGCCCCATCGTCTTTTAAGCAGCCTGCAGGCGGCCGCTCCCGATGGAGAGCGGACACCCGCGGCCGGCCGACCACGACTCACGTCCGAATGCCCAATCCGATCCGCGCGGCTCATCACCGGCGGCCGTCGGTCCGTTGACACTGCGTTCGAGCCTCGCTAGGTTGGCAATGGTTCAACCAATAGGTCGCGGAAAAATGGCTGCAAATCCCTCCCTCGGAGAGACGCTGGCGGTGTTGCTGGCGCGGGATATCGCCGATGGCGAGAAGGTCATCATCGGAACCAACTCCGACATCCAGCTCGCGGCCTGCAATCTCGCGCGCCGCCTGCAGGCGCCGCGCTTGTGGTGGATCTCCGGTCCGGGCGGAATGGTCAATCCGACGCGCGATCACCTGCTGTCGACGGCCGACTACGAGAACCTCGAGTCGGCGGAGTCCTGGATGGATCTGCCGGTCATGATCGACTTCATCGACTGGAAGATCCACTTCTTCGATTTCGCCATCCTGTCGGCGCTGCAGGTCGACCGCTTCGGCAACATCAATACGGTGGTGGTCGGTGATCAGCGTAAGCCGCGCGTGCGCGGGCCGGGAACCGTCGGCATCAGCGCGCTTTGCGGTCTGGCCAAGCGGTTCTATGTGTGCCTGACGCGCCACGACCGCAGCGCGTTCGTGCCGCGGGTCGATTTCCTGTGCGGAGCCGGTCACATGGAAGGCGGTGATTCCCGCGAGCGCATGGGACTGCCGCCTGGCGGCCCCAGACTGGTGCTGTCCCCGCTTGGAGTTTTCGATTTCGTGCCGGACAGCAAGGTCATGCGCGTGAGGTCGATCAGCCCCGGCGTGACGCTCGAGCAGATCCGCGACTCCACGGCCTTCGACATCGTCGTCGAGGGCATGCCCCCCGTGACGACCATGCCTACCGATCATGAGCTCGCGCTGCTGCGCGAACATGTCGATCGGCGCGGCGATCTCCGGCGCAAGTTTCCCTGACCGTGCAGCGGATCTCCTCCCATCAGACTGACAGGCAAGCCGAAGTCCCATGACAAAGAGCAAGATCGTTTCCGTCGATGAGGCCGTAGCCGAGATTCCGGACGGAGCCAAAGTTGCCCTTGGCGGTTGGATATTCAATTCGCAGCCGATGGCGCTCGTACGCGCGTTGATCCGCAAAGGAGCTCGCGACCTGCACCTGATCCCTGCGCCAGGCTCGATCGCGCCGGACATGCTGATCGGTGCGGGATGTGTTGCCTCCACCGTCTGCGTCTTCATCAGCTTCGAGCAGTTCGGCCTGGCGCCGCATTTCCGTCGCCAGTCCGAGAACGGGACGCTCAAGGTTTACGATTTGGACGGGCCTGCCATTGCGGGGGGATTGCGGGCGGGAATCTGCGATCTGCCCTACATGCCCGTGCCGGACCTCGGCACCGATCTGCCGAAATTTGCGCCCGAACATTATTGGCCGCTCCCGTCCAAGCCTGGCGATCGCAGGATGCTCGCCGTCGCGGCCGTCAAGCCGGATGTCTGCCTGCTGCACGCGCAGCAGGCCGACGAGCACGGCAACGTTCAGCACCTTGGGCCGCCGTTCTTCGACGCGATGATCGCCCAGGCGTCCCGGCGGGTCATCGTCTCGGTCGATCGCATCGTGTCGACCGACACGATCAGGCGCAGCAATCATCTGACCAAGCTGCCGAGTGCCATGGTCGACGCGGTCGTCGAGGCGCCGTTCGGCGCGCATCCGACCGCTTCCCCTTCGCTCTATCGCTCCGACGAAGCGCATCTGAAGGACTATGTGAGGAGCAGCGCCAGTGCCGAGACATTCGGCGCCTATCTCGATCGCTACGTGCGGGGCGCCACGTCCTGCGCTTATCTCGATACGATCGGTGGCAGCCGGCTGGCGGCGCTTGCCGTATCAGAAACCAATCTGAAATGAGCGTCGTTATGGCAAGCGGACCGGCCCGGCCAGGAATCCTCGACGGAATCCGCGTCCTCGACTTCACCGCGATGATGTCCGGCCCTTATTGCACCCGCTTGATGGCGGACATGGGCGCAGAAGTGATCAAGGTGGAGCCTCCGGAGGGCGATCACATCCGGTTGCGTCCGCCGCTGCGGGATGGGCGAAGCGCCTATTTCGCCCAGCTCAATGCCGGCAAGAGCAGCATCGCCCTGGATCTCAAGCAGCCCGCGGCCCGCAAGCTGATCTACGATCTGGTGCCTCGGTGCGATGTGCTCGTGGAGAACTACCGCCCCGGCGTCATGCAGCGGCTCGCGCTGGACTACGAAACCCTTGCGAAGATCAATCCCAAGCTCGTGTACTGCTCGATCTCGGGGTTCGGCCAGGAGGGCTCGTGGTCCGGACGGAGCGCGTATGCGCCGGTGCTGCACGCAACCTCGGGCTACGACATGGCGAACCTCGACTATCAGGAGGGGAATGTCGAGCGTCCGCTGAAGAACGGAATCTTCATCGCTGATGTTCTCGGTGGCTCGACGGCATTCGGAGCCATTCAAGCCGCACTGTTTCGGACGCTCAAGACCGGGCAGGGCGACTATATCGACGTATCGCTGCTCGACGCCATGGTCGGCATGCTGGTGTACGAGTGCCAGGAAGCGCAATTCCCGGCCGAGCGCCGCCGGCCGGTCTATCGACCCACGCAGGCGAGCGATGGCTTCCTGCTCGTCGCCCCCGTGAGCCAGAACAACTTCGAGGCTTTGGCGCGCGGCGTCGGCCATCCGGAATGGATCAGCGATGCGCGCTTCGCAACCAGCAGCGCCCGCGAGCATCACTGGTCCGAATTGATGAACCTGCTCGACGGCTGGGCGGCATCGCGAACTTCAGCGGAATGCGAGGCGACCCTCACCGAAGCCGGCGTGCCGTGTTCTCAATACCGGACCATCCGTGAGACGATGGCGCTGCCGCCTATCCAGGAGCGCGGCGTCTTTGAGGAGATCGATGACGGCGCCGGGCCGCTGCTCATTCCAAACCCCGCATTCCGGTTCGCGCAGAGCGCGGCCAATGTCCGGAACAAGGTGCCTGCGCTCGGCGAGGATGGGCCAAGGTTGTTGCAGAGCCTCTTGGGACTGAGCCCGCAGGGGATCGCGGCGCTGCGCGAGGGCAAAGTTCTTCGAGGCGCGGAAGAGAGGATCGTCGCGGCAGCCGAGTAGCCGCGACGGCGCATCAGGAATGTCGAAGTCGTCGATCGCCTGCCGCTGGGCTTTCTTCCTGAACCCGCGAGCACGGCGACATGAAGGAGGGACCGGGGTTGAGCGCTGCGAATTTTCCAATCCCCGACAACATCGTCGCCGTGCTGACGGACCCTGCAGCCTACGGCACTCAACGCATCTTCGATGCCTATCGCTGGCTGCGCGTCAATCAGCCGCTCGGGAAGGCCAGTCCGCGCGGGTTCAACCCTTTCTGGGTCGTGACGCGCCACGCGGACATTCAGACCATTAGCCAGCAGAGCCAGCTGTTTCGCAGCAGTGATCGCCCGGTGGCGTTGCTGAGCAGCAAAGCCGAAGCCAAGATCGAGGCGGCGACGGGGGGCAACGGCCTCCTCCGCACCCTGGTGCAGATGGATGCTCCCGATCATCCCAAGTTCCGGGCATTGACGCAGAAATGGTTCACGCCGGGTAATCTGCGTTCGATCGAAGGCAGGATTCGCGACATCGCAAGAAGCTATGCGGATCGCCTCACTGCGTCCGGCCAGCATTGCGACTTCGTGTCCGAAATCGCGCTCGGGTTTCCGCTGCGGGTGGTCATGACGATTCTGGGCGTCGATCCGGATCATGAGCCCAAGATGTTGCGCTTGACGCAGGAGTTCTTCGGCACCAAGGACCCGGATAACGCGCGCAAGGGTCGAAACGACGGTGCCACGGCTCTATCGGATGTCGTATTGGAGTTCGGCGAGTTCTTCTCGTCTGTGGTTGCGGACCGGCGCGCCAACCCGTCCGATGATCTTGCAAGCGTCATCGCCAACGCGCAGATCGACGGCGAATCGATCTCGGACCTGGATGCGCTCAGCTATTTCGTGACCATCGCGACCGCCGGCCACGACACCACATCGTCCTCGAGTGCAGGCGGGATGTGGGCGCTTTGCGAACATCCGCAGCAGTTCGGAAGGCTGAAAGCCAACCCTGGCCTGATCCCCGGCTTCGTCGACGAGGCGATCCGCTGGACCACGCCGGTCAAGCATTTCATGCGCACGGCCGCCGAGGACACCGAACTGGACGGCCGCTCCATCAGGCGCGGCGATTGGCTCATGCTGTGCTACGCCTCTGCGAATCGCGACGAGGCCGTCTTCCAGGATCCCGACACGTTTCGGATCGATCGCTCGCCGAACCGCCATCTCGCCTTCGGCTACGGAGCCCATCTGTGTCTGGGGCAATATCTTGCCAAGCTCGAGATGCGGATCCTCTTCGAAGAATTGTTGCAGCGGATTTCCTGCGTTGAGCTTGACGGCGAAGGAGCAACGACCGTGTCCTGGTTCGTCAACGGGCCCAAGCGCCTCCCGATCTGCTTCCAACTCCGTTGATCCATGCCCTACATCTCGCTTCCGCATGATTTGACGGCACTGCGCAATTTGTAACGGAGAAGACGAGCATGAAGATCACAGCCGCAGTTGCAGTTGCGCCGGAGCGACCGTTCGAACTGATCAGCTGCGATCTGTCGGATGATCTTGCGCCCGGAGAGCTGCTCGTACGGGTCGAGGCTTGCGGCATCTGCCATACCGATCTCGCGGTGAAACTGCAGCACATCCCCGTGCCGCTCCCCAAAATTCTCGGTCATGAGGGCGCGGGCGTGATCGAACGCGTCGGTCCGGGCGTGGTCGGGCTGGCCGAGGGCGATCACGTGCTGATGAGCTTTGGCTCGTGCGGCGCATGCGGACAGTGCCAACTCGGCGCGCCCGGCTATTGTGATGAGTTCGGGATGATCAACCTGTTCGGTCAGCGGCGCGGTGGCTCAGGCCTCCGCTACCGCGGCGCCGAGCTTAGCGGCTACTTCTTTGCGCAATCGGCGTTCGCAACCCATGCCATTGCCACGGCCCGAAACGTGGTGAAGGTCGGCAACGATCTGCCGCTCGCGCTGCTCGCGCCCATGGGCTGCGGGATCCAGACCGGCGCGGGCGCGGTGTTGAACGTGCTGTCCCCTCGGCCCGGTGCGTCGATCGCGGTGTTCGGCGTCGGCGCAGTCGGGATGGCGGCGATCATGGCTGCCAAGCTGGCGGGCTGCAGCACGATCGTTGCCGTCGACATCCGGGCCGAACGGCTTGCCGGTGCGCGAGACATCGGAGCAACCCACACAGTCGACGGCCGGACACCCGATCTGGCCAAGGCGGTTGCCGCGCTGGGCAGCGGCCGCGGCGTGGATCACTCGCTCGACACTACGGGCGTGCCCGAGGTGGTCGCCGCTTCGATCGCGTGCCTGCGGCAGCGGGGCTCCTCCGCTCAGGTGGCCGCGCCGCCGCGCGGGACGCGGTTTCCCGTGGAGGCAAGCGTTCTGGTCGGCGGAGGTCTGACAGTGCGGGGCGTCGTCGAGGGTGATGCCGTGCCCGCGATCTTCCTGCCGCGGCTCGTCGACTTCTTCCGCCAAGGGCGGCTGCCGCTCGACAGGATTGTCAGCTTCTATCCGTTCGAAAAGATAAACCAGGCCGTCGAGGACATGGAAACCGGCGCAACCGTCAAGCCGGTGCTTCGGATGAACTGAACAGGCAAAACAGGGGAGGACGCCATGCAAGATACGAGTTTAGATCAGGCGATCGTCGACCACGAAACTTACGGTGCTCTCGACAGGCAGCATGTCCTGTTCTCGACCCTTCGCAAGGAGGATCCCGTGCATTGGACTGAACCTCCGGGCTTCCGTCCGTTCTGGACCATCAGCAAGCATCAGGACGTCATCGAGATCGAACGGCAGAACGAGAGGTTCATCAACGCGCCGCGCACCAAGCTCTTGTCCATCGATTTCGAGACAAAGGTCCGGGAAGCGATGGCAGGCCGACCAATGCTGGTCCGCGCGATCAACCAGATGGATAATCCGGACCATGCCAAGTACAAGAAGATCACGCATGCCTGGTTTCAGCCGCGTGAAGTGCGCCATCTGGAAGACAGGATCGCTTTGATCGCACGGTCCAGTGTCGACCAGATGCTGGAAAAGGGGACCGAGTGCGACTTCTACAAGGATGTCGCAGGGTGGTATCCGCTCAAGGTCATCATGCTGATTCTCGGAATTCCGGATGAGCATGGTCAGCGATTGCTCGACATCACCCGAGCTTATTTCGGCGGAGGCGATGCGGAGATGCAGCGCGGCAATGACCTGATCGATGCCACCTTCGCCTATGTGAACTTCTTCAAGGAAGTGGCGCGGGAACGACGGCAGAACCCAACGGACGACCTCGCAAGCATCATTGCGACCGCCGAGGTCGACGGCAAGCCGATAGGCGAGTTCGAGACCTCGTCCTACTATGTGGCGCTCGCCAGTGCCGGTCACGACACGACCAGCGCAACGCTCTCCGGCGGTCTGCTCGCCTTGATCGAGAATCCCGGAGAAATGCGGAAGCTGAAGCAAAATCCCGATCTCATTCCTGCCGCCGTCGAGGAAATGGTGCGCTGGGTATCTCCGGTGAAGCATTTCTTCCGGACGGCGACCGAGACCTATACGTTGCGCGGCAAGACCATCAAACAGGGCGATAATCTGCTGCTGGCCTATCCCTCTGCAAATCGGGATGAGGATGCCTTCGAGTGTCCCTTCGCATTTGTCGCCGACCGGACCCCGAACCGCCACGTCGGCTTTGGTTTCGGCATTCATGCCTGCCTTGGAATGTATTTCGCCAAGGTCGAAATGATCGCCTTCATGCGCGAGCTGCTCTCGCGCGTCGAGGGGATCGAACTTGCCGGCGAGCCGGCGTGGACCGAGACATCCTTCGTCGGCGGTTTGAAGCGGCTTCCGATTCGTTTCTCGCGAGTTCATTAGGCGATGGCCGATCTGCGCCGACAGAAGGCGGGATTGGCAGGCGACATAAGTGGAGCTTGAGGATGGATCTGTCGCCGAGCGAAGCGCAGCGGATGCTGCGCCATAGCGCCGAACGGTTTATCGCTGAACACTACGGCCCGGCGGCACGTCGCCATGCGATGCAGGATCCTATGGGATTCAAGCGCGAGAACTGGCGCAAGCTTGCTGATCTGGGCTGGCTCGGGCTTCCGTTTCCGGAGGAGGTTGGCGGCTTCGGCGGAGGACCCGTCGAGGTCGCGATCCTGATGGAGGAGTTCGGCCGCGGGCTTGCGACCGAGCCTTATCTCTCGACGGTGCTGCTGGCTGGGACCCTGATTGCAGAATGCGGCACCGAAGAGCAGCGGATGGGCCTGCTGCCGGCCATCATCAACGGCGAGCGTCTGTTGTCGTTCGCTCACTACGAGTCGGATGCAAGGGCAGGTCTTTCCGAGGTCCATACTGTGGCGCATACTGACAATCAGGGTTGGATGCTCCACGGCCGCAAGATGGCCGTGCTCGACGCAGTGTCTGCGGACGTCCACATGGTGTCGGCGCGTTTGCCCGATGCGCAGGGTGTCGGAATTGCTCTGTTCCTGGTGCCGAAGGATGCCGCGGGAGTGAGGCTTCGCGATGCACCACGGCTCGGCGGGGGCCGCGTCGCGGAGTTGACATTCGAACAGGCTCGGCTTCCGCCCGACGCGCGGCTCGGAACCGGCGGGGATATGCTGCCGGCGATCGAGGGCGTCGTCGATCGGGCGGTTGCCGCGCTCTGCGCCGAGGCCGCCGGCATGATGCGAAGCATGTTCGACGCCACGCTCGACTACACGAAGGTGCGCAAGCAATTCGGTCGACCGCTCGGGGCTAACCAGGTGATCCGTCACAGGCTGGCCGACATGTATGTTCAATGCGAGGAGGCCCGAGCGATGGCGGCGCGTGCGGCTCTTCTCGTGGGCGCCGATACCGATTCGACGCAGCGGTCGCTCGCCGCGTCCGGCGCCAAGGTCAAAATCGGCCGCTGCGCGCGCAACGTCGCGGAGCAAGCGGTGCAACTCCACGGCGCGATGGGCGTGACGGACGAACTCAATCTCGGCCTTTATTTCAAACGGGTGCTGGTTTTCGAAGCGCTTTTCGGAAGCGTGGACTACCATCTGCAGCGTCACGTGAAGCTGTTTGGTAACTCCCGATCGGAATGAGATCAGTCATGGCGCTATCGTGCACGCCCGAGGAATTGCGGTTCAGAGATGAGGTGCGAGCATTCATCGCGGCGCGTCTTTCGCCCGAACTGCGGCGGGCCAGCTCTCTCAACGTCTCCTTCTTCTCCGATCCCGATATTGTCGCCCCATGGCAAAGGGCCTTGCACGAGCGAGGCTGGGTCGCACCCGGCTGGCCACAGGAGCATGGTGGCCCGGGCTGGACGGCGCCGCAGCGATGGATCTTCGAATCGGAGTGTGCCGCGGCAGGCGCGCCGCAGCTATCTCCCATGGGTATCAAGATGGTCGGGCCTGTCTTGATGCGCTTCGGGACCTCGGCGCAAAAGAAATTCTACCTGCCCCGCATCCTCAGCGGCGAAGATCGGTGGTGCCAGGGCTATTCGGAGCCAGGCTCGGGATCGGACCTCGCCTCGCTGAAGACACGCGCCGTTCGCCGGGGCGACCATTACATCGTCAACGGCACCAAGATCTGGACAACGCATGCGCACTTCGCAAACCGCATGTTCGCGCTGGTCCGAACCAGCGACGAGCCGCGGCAACAGGACGGCATCAGCTTTCTCCTCATCGACATGGCGTCGCCAGGCATCACAATTCGCCCGATCATGATGATCAGCGGCGATCATGACGTCAATCAGGTGTTCTTCGATGAGGTCAAAGTCCCCGTCACCAATCTCGTCGGCGAGGAAGGGCGGGGCTGGACCTGCGGCAAGTATCTGCTGGAATTCGAGCGGGGCGGCGGAGTCAACTCGCCGAAATTGAGATATGCGCTTGAGAAGGTGCGGGGACTTGCCAACTCCGACTTGTCCTACAAGGCGATATCGCACCCGGAGATCGCAACCAAACTGTCGGAAATCGAACTCGACGTCCAGACACTGGAGTTCCTCGAATTGCAGGTCTTGTCAGCCTTGCAAAGAGGCGAAAACCCGGGGCCGGTGTCGTCCGTTCTCAAGCTGCGTGCGAGCGAGATCCACCAGGCCATCTCGCGCGTGGGAGTTGAAATGGTCGGGCAAAATGCGCTGGTGGAGGAAAGGCGCCGTCCTCTCCATGCTCTCAATGACACGCCGATCATCCCGGAAGGAGTGCTAAGCGTGGTGCCCCGTCATCTCAACGGCCGCGCCAACACGATCTTCGGCGGGAGCTCGGAAATCCAGCGCGACATCATTGCCAAGCAGGTGCTCGGGCTTTGAGGAAATCACCGTACAAGGTGAGGCGGCCGCGCCGGAGATCGTCCGGCGAGGTGCTGATCGCCGACGACAAAGGCCGGGAGCGATCGCGGCCAATTCTTCACGCGAGCCGAAGCCGGAGTCGGAAAACGACCTCAGACCATAGCGGGGATCTGGCAGGCTTCCGCATATTCCCGCTTCAGCTTCGCAACCAGGTCCGCTACCGTCGGAATGTCGTCGATCAGATCGATTCCTTGACCCGCGCTCCACAGGGTCTTCCAGGGCTTTGCGCTCTCAGGCAGATGGTCGTACCGCATGCCCTTTCCCTTCGGTTCGGGCAAGGCGTCCGGATTGAGGCCAGCAGCGCGCAACGACGCGGCCAGCCAGTTCGCGGCCACGCCGGCAACCTTCTCCGTGTAAATCAGATCTGCCGACGTCTGCGATACGATCATGCGCTTGTATTCGTCGGGTGCCAGCGACTCCCTGGTGGCGATGAACCTGGTGCCGAGATAAGCTAGGTCGGCGCCGAGCACTTCTGCCGCACGTATGGTGGCGCCGTCGGCAATGGCGCCGGCCATGACGATCGTTCCGTTGAAGATCGAGCGGACCTTGCGGATCAATGCGAGATGGCTGATCGTACCGGAGTGGCCGCCACCTCCAGCGCCGATGCAGATCAGGCCGTCGACGCCGGCTGCGATAGCGCGTTCCGCGAACGGGATGCTGGTGATGTCGTGGAAGACCCTTATCCCACGATCATGCGCCTGTTGCACGATGATCTTGGGGTTGCCGCCGACGGTGATGACGATGTCAACGTTTTGTTCGACGCAGAGATCGAGGTGGCTCCCGATCTGGTCTTCCGGCGTCTTCGCAGACAGGTTCACGGCAAGCGGACCGACCGGTCCCGGCGCCTGCGCGGCGTGTTCGCGCAAATCCGCGGAGATCGTCCGCAGCCAGTCGGCGAATTCGTCGAACGAGCGGGCGTTCTGGCGTGGTAGGGCACCAATCACGCCCGCCATGCAGGCCTCGCGGACGAGATCAGGGCCGCTGACAAGGAACATCGGTGCGCAGACGGCGGGCAACGAAAGCGATCGCCGAAGCTTTGGATCGAGCGACATGAAGCTGCTCCTGCGCCGTTCGTCAGCCCTGATCCGGGACGAACATCGGGATCATCGTCCCGTCCTCCGCGGGCTTGAATACGACGCGGACACGTTGCCCGATGCGCAGCGAATCGAGATTGCAATCGACGATATTGCTCAACATCGTGATGCCCTCGTCGAGCCGCACATAGGCGATCGCGTAGGGGGTGGGGCCGGCACGGCGGGTGACGCTGACGCTATAGATCTCACCCTTGCCGGTGACATCGCTCCATTCGGTGTCTCCGAGACAATAGGGACAAAGCGGCCGCGGATACCAATGCGGCTTGCGGCAGGAAACGCAGACCTTCACGCGGAACGCCCCGACTGCCGTTGCGGCAAAGAATGGCGCGGTTGCGGGGTCGTGCACCGCTAGGCCTAGCGGGCGGTCCTGATACATCGTCGTCATCTCACGCGCGCTCCATGATCAGGGTGGCACTGCCATGGCGCGAGCCGAGCAAGCCGCCTGTGCCTTGGGCGAGGGCAAGGTTGCAATCCGGGACCTGCACTTTGGCGTGGGTTTCGCCGCGCAGTTGGCGGACGGCCTCGATGACCTTGGTGATGCCCCCGCGATTGGCGGGATGGTTGTTGCAAAGTCCGCCGCCGTCGGTGTTGAACGGCAGCTTGCCTACTCCGGAAATCAGATTGCCATCCGCAACGAAAGCTCCGCCCTTGCCTTTCTCACAGAACCCGAGATCTTCGATCTGCATCAGCACGGTGATGGTGAAGCTGTCGTAGATCGAGGCATAGTCGATGTCGGAAGGCTTGACGCCGGCTTCCTCGAACGCGCGAGGACCGGACCATGCTGCTCCCGAAAACGTCAAGTCGACCTGCCCGTTCAACTGACCCTTGATCGCTTCGCCAGCGCCGAGAATATTGACGACGGGTCGCTTGAGCGAGCGCGCGATCTCCGGGCGGACGACGACCAGGGCACCACCGCCGTCACTGACGACGCAGCAGTCGAGGCGATGCAAGGGATCGGAAATCATCGGCGAGGCGAGGACATCGTCGACCGAGACCTGATCGCGCAACATCGCATTCGGATTATACTGTGCGTGGGTTGCGGCCGCGACCTTGATCCATGCCAGCTGTTCGCTGGTCGTGCCGTACTCGTACATGTGCCGGGCCGCCGCCAGCGCATACATGTTGACCGTCACGGGAGCATAAGGCGCCTCCCAGGGCACGTCGGGTGTTCCCGCGCCGACGAGTCGTGGCGCTACGCCGCTTGATCCCTCGCTTCGCGGCCGCCCCGCGAGCGTGATCAGGGCCACGTTACACTTGCCCATGGCAATCGCCTGGGCGGCATGGGAGACGTGAATCAAATAGGCGGACCCGCCGGTGTCGGTGCTGTCCACATGGCGGGGCCGCAGTCCCAGATAATCCGCCATGCTGTTCGCGCCGAGTCCTGGCGCGTCGCCTGCGCAGAAATAGCCATCGACATCCTCGAGGCGCAGGCCAGCATCTTCCAGGGCTCCGCGCGCACATTCAGCGTGCAACTGGGCGACCGTCTTATCCGGTGCTTTTCGGGTCGGGTGCTCATAGGCGCCTGCGATGCAGGCCTTTCTTCGAATACTCATCAGGTCTCTCGCGCTCGCGTCAGCCCGTGGCCGTGCATAGGACATCGTTGACCACGACCGGCGGGCTGTATATCATTGGTTCAACCAAAGACCAAGACTGTATCTGTTTCTTGGCGGGGGACCAGACCCGGGGGAGCGATGGTTGATTATGCAAAGACGCGGGCTTGGCGTTCCAGCGAGGTCCGCCACGTCTACACGGCGAGAGACACCATTCTCTACGCGCTCGGTGTCGGTGCCGCGAGCGGCCCATTGGACGAGCGGCAACTGCGCCTCGTCTACGAGAAGGATCTCGTGCCACTTCCGACCATGGCGACCGTTCTAGCCTCGCCGGGTGCCTGGATGAGGGACAATGCGGAGCTCGGAATCAATTTCGCGAAAATGGTGCATGGCGAGCAATCCGTGCAGATGCATGCTGCGCTTCCTTCGAGCGGAATTCTGGTCGGCAAGAGTCGTGTCGCGCGGCTCGTCGACAAGGGCGAGGGCAAGGGCGCCATCATGTACGTCGAGAAGGAACTGTGGGACGAAACGGACAAACGATTGGTGGCCGTCAGTGAGCAGGTGCTCTTCCTGCGCGGCGATGGCGGCTTCTCACAAGTTTCCGGCGGCGATGAACCCGCCGCCGCTCCGCCGCCCGTCCCGGATCGTACGCCGGACCGCGTCGTCACCTTGCCTACGCGCCCGGACCAGGCGGTACTTTATCGTCTGTCGGGAGACCTCAACCCTCTGCATATAGACCCCGCGGTTGCCAGCAAGGCCGGTTTCCAGAAGCCCATCCTGCACGGGCTTGCGAGCTATGGATTTGCCTGTCGCGGCCTGGTGGAGAGCTTCTGCGACGGAGATCCCGCACGGCTGAAGACGATCCGGGCGCGCATGTCTGCGCCGGTCTTTCCTGGGGACACGATCCGGCTCGAATGCTGGCGCCTCGACGACCGCATCGCATTTCAGGCGCGGGTCGTCGAGCGCGACGCGCTGGTCCTCAGCCATGGCTGGGCCACGACCTGATACGGCCGGACGGCACGTGCAAGATGATGGACTTCACTAGAGACTAAGGAACTGCGAATGACGAAGAACATGGTGTCGCTACAAGGCCGGACGATCGTCGTCACCGGCGCCGCGCAGGGGATCGGCAAGGCAACGACAGACTTGGCCATCGAACTTGGGGCAAATGTCGTGGCCGTCGATCTCAACGGCGAGGCGCTAGGGCCGGCTTTGGCGGGCTTTCCTGCGGAGCGGGTGATGAAGGTCGTCGGCAGCGTCACCGACGCTGAGCTGGCGGCAAGCACCGTCGCAGATGCCGTCGACAGGTTCGGTTCGGTGAACGGACTGGTCAACAATGCCGGCATCATTCGCCCCGCGCTGATCGAAAAGATGAGCATGCATCAATGGCAGGAGGTCATCGACGTTCATCTCACCGGCGCGTTCCTCTGGTTGCAGGCGGTGGGACGCCATCTGGTGCAGCGCGCGAAGGACGGCGACGCCTCGGGAGGAGCCATCGTCAACGTCTCGTCTGACGCGGGGCGAAAGGGATCGGTGGGCCAGATCAACTATGCCGCCGCCAAGGCCGGACTGCTCGCCATGACCATGACCGCAGCCCGGGAGTGGGGCAAATACAACATCCGGGCCAATTCGATCTGCTTTGGCGTGGTCGAAACGCCGATGACCGAGGTCGTGCGCGGCGAGAAATTCCGCGATGGTATCTTGGGGCAGATCCCGCTTGCACGCTGGGCAACACCGGACGAAGTGGTGCGGACCGTATGCTTCCTGCTCTCCGATGCGTCCTCGTACACGACAGGCCAGCACATCGGAGTCAACGGCGGCTTCCACATCAGTCTTTGACCTTACGCCTTCGTCGCTCCCTTGGCGTCTCTGCATTCAGGGGTGCCGAAAGACGAAGGCGAAACTTGCGGTGGGGCGCGCACGAGACGCGACCCACCGGCTTTTTTTTCTAATCCGCCGTCATCGGCTCGCCGGACAAGGTCCAACTGGTCCCATCGAAGACGGCGATGCGCAGAGTCCTGAACGGCGTGTAGTCGCCGGGCTTGGTGCCGATGGTGATGCCCGGCAGCATCATCGGCAACCGTTCGCCGTGCAGGGATGTTGCCTGCCTGATCAGATTTTCCCGGGTCAACTGGTCGCCGCATGCCTTCAGGACGGCCTCTAGCGCGTTGACGTTCATGTAGGCGACGAGCACCGAGTAATCGTCGGGATTGACGGACGGCGCATACTTCTTCAGGAAAATCTTATAGGCCTTGACCTCATCGTCGTCTGTCCAAGCCGGATCGCCCGGCTGCTTGAGAAATTGCGTGGTGACCAGACCGCGGGAGGCGTCGAGGCCGGCCGGCTTCAGCACGGTCTCGACTGAGGCTGTCGAGCCACCGATGATGTGCAGCGGATGCCAGTCCAGTTCATGCACCTTGCGGATCGACTGCGCCGCGGCCTTGGCCGACGACTGTTCGATCAGCGTGTCGACGCCAGCGGATTTCAACTGAACGACCTGGGAATCGATGGTTGGGTCGGAAACTTCGTAGGACACCTGGGTAACGATCAGAGACGCCTTTGCGCCGAGTCCCGCGCGCAGACCCTTGAGATAGTCCCTCCCGAAATCGTCGTTCTGGTAGAGAACGCCGATCTTTGCCTCCGGCCTCGCTGTGAGGATGTATTTGGCCATGACGCGGCCTTCGGTCTCGAAGTCTGGATAGAGCGGAACGGTCCAGGGAAATTGATTCGGATCGTTGAAGCGGCGTCCTCCCGCCGTGATGAAGAGTTGCGGCACCTTCTTGGAGTTGAGATATTTCTGGATGGCGACATTCGGCGCGGTCCCTATCGTACCGACCTCGGCAAGGACGCCGATATCCTCGATCAACTTTCGGGATTGCTCGACGGCTTTCGGCGCACTGTAGGCGTTGTCGAGTTGGGTGAAGCTGATCTTGCGTCCATTGATCCCGCCACGCTCATTGAGCATCTCGAAATAGCCGAGCACCGCCCGTCCAGCCCCTGCGCCAAACGCGGAGGCCGGGCCGCTGAGCGGCGTCGATTGACCGAGCTTGATCTCGGTGTCGCTGGCTCCCGGATCATAAGTCTTCTGGGCATGCGCGGCAGAGAGCGACAGGAGAGTGGCTGCGATTAGAGAGCACGATGTCAGGACCGATGCGCGGCTCAAGGGTGTTCCTCCAGGTCTGCGTTTCTTGATTTGGCGACTATCGAAGCAGTTCGCGCGCGATCACGAGGCGCTGGATCTGGTTCGTTCCCTCGAAGATCTGGGTCAGCTTGGCATCACGCATCATCCGCTCGACCGGATAATCCATGGTGTAGCCATAGCCGCCGAAGACCTGCACCGCGTCGGTCGTCACCTTCATTGCCATGTCGCTGCTGAAGCACTTGGCCATGCTCGCGAGCAGGTTGAGGCGTTTCCAGTCGCCGGCGTCTCCGGCGCGGGCGCATTCGTAGACGAGCGCACGTGCCGCCTCGATCTGCATGGCCATGTCGGCCAGGATGAACTGGACGCCCTGGAATTCGGAGATGCTCTTCTTGAACTGCTTTCGCTCCTTGGCGTAGGCGAGGCTCGCTTCGAACGCGCCTTGCGCGAGGCCGACGCATTGGGCGCCGATCGTCGGCCGATTGAGGTCGAGCGCGCGCATCGAGGCTTTGAAGCCCTTGCCTTCCTCGCCGACGAGGTTTTCGGCAGGTACGCGGACGTTGTCCAGGAAGATCGGCGTATTTGGCGCCCCGCGGAAACCCATCTTGCGCTCATGGCGACCGAAGCTGATGCCGGGCATCTTCTTCGGCTCGAGAATGAATGCGCTGATGCCGTCCGAGCCGGGGCTATCGCTGGTGCGTGCCATCAGGACGATGTAGTCGGCGGCGACGCCGTAGCTGCACCACTGTTTCCTGCCGTTGATGACGTAGCTGTCGCCGTCCTTGCGCGCCCGCGTATTGAGGGCCGAGACATCGGATCCCGCCTGAGGCTCGGAGATGGCGATAGCCGTGACGATTCCGCCCTCGGCAATGATCGGCAGAAATCGCTTGCGCTGCTCTTCCGAGCCGAAGTGCAGCAGCGGCATGATGAACATGGTGTTGAGGCCGGCAATCGACGCGCAGGCCGGCGAGACCTTCGAGATCTCCTCACGTGCGATGCACATCATGGTGAGATTGCCGTTGGGACCGCCGTACTGCTCGGGCACCCAGAGCTGCATCAGCCCCATTTCACCAAAAATCTTGACGATCTCCTCGGGGAAGCGATCGGTCTCGTCGATCTCGGACGCGATCGGGGCCACATGCCTGGCAACGACTTTCTGCACGCTGTCGCGAAAGGCGACCTGCTCCTCGGTGAAGGTCACGATAGCGGTTCTCCCTCAGGTTAAACTCAATGGTTGGACCAATATATCCACCAGACGTCATTATGACAAGTCGGACCGTGGAGCGGACGCTTGGGGCTCGGCAGGTTGTGCCGTAGCGACGCGTCCCCGCCCGCAAGAAGCTCAGTAGACCCGAGTCACCGCAAACGGCGCCAGACCCATGCCGGCGATTGTCGCGGGGGCACGTCAATATCCTAAGCCGAGCGTACACATCAGCGCGGAGAGGCGCAGCCACCGCAATCTGAGCAACCGGCACGGCAATGGTCGCTCCGAAAGTGATCTGCGGCTCAGCGGCTCAGGGTGGCAATCACTGCTTTGGAGCCCTGTATTGCGGAGCGCCTGTGGTAGAGGTTGAGCGCACGCGCGCCGCCGAGCTCTTCGCCGCCTCCAGCGCGCCCTGGGCCGCCATGCAGGGATTGAGGCATGACGTTTCCGTGGCCTGTGTGAGCCTCGGCGACGTCCGGACTGACGACGTGAACACGGCCGTGGCTGTCTGCGAGCTCGGTCGCAAGACACGACAGTCTGGTCACGTTGGAGCCATACAAAGAAACGACCAGGGAGCCTTGCCCTCTCCGCACAAGGCTCAAGGCGTGAGCCTCGTCTCGGTAAGGTATCAAGGTCGCCACCGGTCCGAACACCTCGAGCTCATGCACGAGATTGGCCGCGTCCGCATCGCCTGAGCCTAGCAAGGTCGGGCCGACGCAGCATGCCACGGCCGGATCGACATCGATCAGCTCGTGAGTCTCTCCGTCGTACAGCACCTTGGCTTCCTGGCGCAAACGATCAAGCCCGTGGCGCACAGCAGCAAGTTGGGTTCGGCTGACAAGCGCGCCCATCCGTACCGAAGCGTTGCGGGGATTGCCAACAGTAATCTTGCTCAATCGTTGCGAAATGGCGTCAGCCGCGGGCTTATATTGCCGCTCTGGCACAAAAATGCGACGAATCGCCGTGCATTTCTGTCCCGACTTCTGGGTCATCTCCCGAACGACCTCCTTGACCAGAAGATCGAATGCGGCATCTCCGCATGCGCCTCCTTCGGCGAGGACGGCGGAATTGACGCTGTCCGCCTCGACGTTGATCCGGACCGACCGCTCTGAGATTGCCGGATGCAAGCGAATGACAGACGCAGTCTCCGCCGATCCCGTGAAAGAGACGATATCGAACGGATCGACTGCGTCCAGGAGCCCTGTAGATCCACCGCAAATGATCGAGAGCGCTCCCGGCGGGAGGATATTGGCTTCAACGACGTCCTTCACCATCACCTGTGCGAGCCATGCCGTCGCGGTGGCCGGCTTCACGACGACGGGGACGCCTGAGAGAAGGGCGGGAGCAGCCTTCTCCCACATACCCCAGGCCGGAAAGTTGAACGCATTGATGAGGAGAGCGAGTCCCCGTGTTGGCACGAGGATGTGACGGCTCTGGAAGGTCGCATCTTTGGCGAGCGAGGCAGCGTCCCCATCAAGCAGAAATCTTTCATCACCGAGGGATGCTGCCAGCTTCGCATAGGTCGAGACCGTGTAGATCGCTCCATCGATGTCAATTGCCGAATCGCTTCTTACCGTGCCGCTGTTGGCTTGTGCGATCTCGTAATATGCGTCTCGATTGCGCTGAAGCGTATTGACGATGCCTTCGAGCAATCCGCCGCGTTCGCGATAGGTGAGGCTGCGCAGTGCGGCGGCACCGGTGTCGCGGGCAAATTGAAAGCCGTCAGCGACGTCAAGTCCAGTATTGCTGACCCGCGCAAGCTCGGTACCCCGGATCGGATCGTACAGTGACGCTCCGCCTTGGCTGCCGCTCCGCCAACGTCCGCCGAGGTAACTCTGGAGAATTTCAGTCATCATTGCTCCTTGCTGCTCGAGCAGAGCAGGCCAACTAATAGGTCTCGACGTGATAACGCCCCTCGGTACGCATCGCGTCGCGCAACTCGCGCCAGCGCAGATTGGCGGTGCGGCAGATGTCGTCGAGCGCGGCATCGACGCCCTGTTCCATGCCCTTGAGACCGCAGACATAGATATGGGTCACGGTTGAGCAGAGCAGGGCTACCAGAGACGCTCCTTCCTGCCGGATGAGATCCTGCACATAGACCTTCTCTTCACTCGGAATGCGCGAATATGCGAAGCGCTTGCCTAGCAGGCTCTCCGGCACGTTCTGCAATGGGCCGAAATACGGGAGGTCCTGCGGCCGCCGCGCTCCGAAGAACAGCAGCATGCGGCCAGGAGCGCTGGGCATGGATCGGCGCCGCCACTCCGTGAAGCCGCGAAACGGGGCCGAGCCGGTGCCGGTGCAGATCATGATGATGTTGGCGGAGGGATCGTTCGGCATGAGGAAGGTTGCGCCGAACGGTCCAGTCACGTTGACCTGATCGCCCTTCTTGAGATCGCTGATGTAATTCGAGCAGAGCCCATTCGGCTCGCGCTTGACGGTCAGCGCGAGATTGTTGGTGTTCGGCCGCTCGCCGTGCCGCGGGCTCGCGATGGAATAGAGCCGCACGCGGTGTGGCTTGCCTTCTTCATCCACGCCTGGAGGCACGATACCGATCGATTGACCTTCCAGAACCGGAAACGCCACCTCGCCGAAGTCGAGGATCACGTGATGGACGTCGACATCGGAATCCTGGTGCGTAAGGCGAAAATTGCCCGTGACGGTCGCAACAGCAGCGTGGTTCCTCTGGTAAAGATTGACCGCGGGCTTGGCTGCGCTTGCGGGAGGGACGGACTTGCCGCCAACGCCAGTATGGGCCTGGTCGAGCAGGGCCAACACCTCGGAGTCGATTGCCTCGCCGTCGTCGCCGCCGGTCAGCTCCCCTTGCTTCGGCAGCTCGCCCCATGAATATTGCTCATCGAGCGAGTAGGGCGACGTGACGATGCGCCAATTGTCGATCGAGCCGGTCGGACACGGCTGGATGCAATCCATGCACAAATTGCACTTCGTCGCATCAACCACGTAGTTGTTGTTGTCATGAGTGATCGCGTCTTCCGGACAGGTCTCTTCGCAGGTGTTGCAGCGAATGCAGATTTCCGGATCGATCAAATGCTGTTTGAGCGGCGCATTCATGGTGGCCCGAGCAGGAAATAGGGCCGTCCGCATGGCGCGGGACGGCCGGGTTGAACGGATCAAGCGGCGATCTGGACGTATTCGAAGTCGCCCGGCTTGTTGTCTATGCCAACCTTCGGCGGCGCGATCCAGCTTGCGAACTGGCCTGGCTCAAAGGCAGGCTCCATCAGCGACGCGATGAACGCGCCGTCTGAGTCCGAGGGCAGATACTCCTTGTGTGCCTTCGCCCAATCCGCGTCCGACATGATCACCCCTCGGGGCGAGACATGGACGTCGCGGAACTCGCCGATCTTGCGATGGAATGCCACGTGCGGCAGTTCGAGACGGAACTTGATGCCTTCCTTCTCCATGATCTTGTTCCAGCGCCCGACGCCGCCGGCGCAATCCCGGCTGTAGTCGTCACGCAGCCGCATGTTGAGCGCGGTGAGCGCGGCCTCGTCCACGTTGGAGATCCGCCCGTCGACCAGCTTCAGCACCGGGTAGGTTGCGTTCGTGAGCTGGTGATCGTCGTCAATCCTCGTCTCCTGGAAGCGGCCCTTCAGCCCGGCATTGTAGAAATTGGCCGAATTAGTCGATATCTCGGCGCCGAACAGATCCAGCGTAAGCGAGTAGTGCAGGTTGAGCTTCTTCTGGATCGTGGGCAGGTCGATGACGCCGAGCCCCCGAATCTTGGTGATGTCATGGGGATCTTGGATGCCGGCACTCTTCATGGCTTCGCAGGTGCGCTGGATCGTGCGGCCGACACCTGTCTCGCCGACGAACATGTGATGGGCCTCTTCCGTGAGCATGAAGCGGCAGGTGCGGGACAGCGGATCGAAGCCGGATTGCGCGAGGCTTTCGAGCTGCATCTTGCCGTCACGATCAGTGAAGAAGGTGAACATGAAGAACGACAGCCAGTCGGGTGTTGTCTCATTGAATGCACCCAGCATGCGCGGACTGTTGTCGTCGCCGGAGCGGCGGCGCAGCAACTCATCGGCCTCCTCGCGCCCGTCGCGGCCGAAATATTTGTGCAGAAGGTAGACCATCGCCCAGAGGTGTCGGCCCTCTTCGACGTTGACTTGAAACAGATTGCGCATGTCGTAGAGCGAGGGAGCGGTTGCGCCCAGGTGACGCTGCTGCTCGACGGAGGCCGGCTCGGTGTCACCCTGAATCACGATGAGGCGCCGCAGCATCGCTCGGTATTCCCCAGGCACCTCCTGCCAGGCCGATTCCCCCTTATGCTGGCCGAAGTTGACCTGCCGCCCCTCCTCCTTCGGCGCGAGCAGGATGCCCCAACGATATTCCGGCATTTTTACATAGTCGAACTTGGCCCAGCCTTTCGGGTCGACCGAGATCGCGGTCCGGAGATAGACCAGCGACTCCTGGAAGCCGGTCGGACCCATATCTTTCCACCAATCGATATAGCCGGGATGCCAGCCTTCGAGGGCGCGCAGCACAGTCCTGTCCTCGACAAGTCCGACGTTGTTGGGAATACGGGTGGAATAGTCCACGTTGAGGTTTTCGAGCACGAACGTCTCCTTTTTGGTTGATGAAAGCGGGCGGGTCAGACGCGCTGCATGCTGAAGGCCGGCCGGATCCCGGTGCCGTAACGCGCAAGTGCACCGTCTTCGCCGACCGCGTTGGGGCGTTGGAAGATCCAGTTCTGCCAAGCGGTCAAGCGAGCGAAGATCTTCGATTCCATCGTCTCTGGACCGGCAAAGCGCAGGTTCGCTTCCAGCCCGGTGAGCGCGTCCGGCGAAAAGCTCGCGCGTTCTTCCCGGAACACGCGCAGTTCGTCGCTCCAGTCGATGTCGTCGAGCGCAAAAGTTACGAGCCCGAGTGCTTCGGCCTCGTCTGCCTCGATTGGGCAGCCGGACTTCTGCTTGAGTTCGCAGATCTTGCCCGGCTCGGAGAGGAAGCGCGATTGCAGGCGTGTCAGACCGTGCGACATCGGATAGCAGCCGAAATTCGCGGCGGTGAGCTCTACCTTGGCGGACGTCCGGTTGTTGCCTTGAACCCGGCCCGCCAGCATGTATGAGCGATCAGCCGCGAAGACCAGTTCGGCCAGCGTGCCGACGAAGCAGGATCCAGGCTCGATCAGCGTGACCAACGTGCGCGAGGTCAGATCGATCCGCTTGAGCACGCGCTTCCAGTAGTGGCGTATCTCGTGAGCGTACCAATGCTCGTGGTATGCGTCGAGAAGGGCGTCATACGCGCGGACCGCGGCGGGATCACCTTCCGTCTTAAAGATGATCGTGCCGACCTCATAGGCGTTGTTGCGCAAGTGCAGGATCGCATCATCCAGCTCGCGCGCGATCTGCATTGGCCAGAAGCGCGCGCCGAGCTCGACCGTCTCCTCGGCCGCGGACGGCGGCGTCCCGTCGGGCGCGCGGATCGTGATGGTCGCGATTCGCTGGGCAGCGTCGATGTCGAGCTTGATGTGACCGTAGTCGATGCCGTCGGCGCGAAACTTACGCTCCAGCGCGACCAGCTTCACGCCGCCCTGAGTGGGGTTTGGCCGGGGCGATTGCGCGGCGAGCTCCATGGCCGCCGCTTTCACGCGTTCTTCGAGCTTCGACGGCGAGACAAGCTCATCGATGAGTCGCCATTGTACCGCGCGGCGGCCCTTGATGCCTTCTTCGATGGTGCAAAAGACATCTGCGTGGTCGCGGCGAACCATGCGCTTGTCGATGACACGGGTGAGCCCGCCGGTGCCCGGCAATACCGCCAGCAGCGGCACCTCCGGCAGCGACACCGCGGTCGAGCCGTCGTCGACCATAATGATGCGGTCGGTCGCCAGTGCGAGCTCGTAGCCGCCCCCTGCCGCCGTGCCATGGATGACGGTGATGAAGCGCTGGCCCGAGTGCTCGCTCGCATCCTCCATTGCGTTGCGGGTCTCGTTCGTGAACTTGCAGAAATTGACCTTGTGCGCGTGCTCCGAGCCGGCCAGCATCCGGATGTTTGCGCCGGCGCAGAAAACCCGGTCCTTGGCCGAGCGAAGCAGCACGACCCTGACATTGGGATGCTCGAACCGCAGCCGTGTCAGAGCGTCGGCCAACTCGATATCGACCCCGAGATCATAGGAGTTCAGCTTGAGTTGATAGCCCTCATAGAGGCCCGCATTCTCATCGACATCCATCGCAAGCGTCGCGACTTCGCCGTCCACCGAAAGCTTCCAATGGCGGTACCGGGACGGCTCCGTCTGGAAATCGATGAAATCCTTTCCGTTCGCAAGCTTTCGGGTGATGGCCGCCATAGATGCTCCCTACGCATTGAATCAATGGTTGGACCATAATAGCTGCACAATAATGCATTGTCTAGGAGGGGGTGGGTCGCTGGTTGGGCGCCAAGCTCACATAACGTGCATTATATTGCCAACTTGCAGCCTGCAGACCGGGAGCCAAAGCCGGAACGTCGGCGGCTCTGCGCTCTCCAAAGTTTTCCGAATGCGCACGCATTGCCCGGAAAAGGCTCACCTGCGGTGCTTCTCCTGATCACTCGCAGCGGCACGGCCACCGTTGACACCTGCTGGAGCGCGAGACCATCACACGCGCTGCGGACGACGGGCAGGCCGTACGGCGCGCCCTGTCGAGCGGACGTCCGGCGATGCTCGATGTCGGCCCGGATCCGGCATGCACCCAACCACGCATAAACGTCATGCTCAAAGCCGGAGCAGCGGGTGGTGAGTCATCCTTGTTACGTGAGCAGACCGGTTTGCCGATCATCGCAGGCGGGCCTCCTCGCGAACGCGTCGCTGTAGCCTGACGCACGCGGTGTATGCGTGCAAAACTCAATCATCCGACGTCGACGAACAGGCAGGCGCCTGAACTTTGGCAATGGCCAGCATGCATTTCAGGAAGTGTGCGCGGTCTTTCTTGCTCAGAGGCGCAAGCACGATGTCCTGCAGCTCGGCCGCCGCCGGGACGACCGCAAGCAAAGCTTCCTCACCCTTGGCGGTAATCTGGATCTGAATAGAACGGCGATCTTCCGGATTGGTCTTCTTCGAGACCAGCCGCCGCCCGGCCATGCGCTTGAGCATCTCGCTGAGGGTATTCCGGTCGCAACTGATGCGGTCGGCGAGAACCGACGCCGTCATCGGCCCCTGTTGATAGAGCGCCATGAGCACGCCGAACTGCCGCGGCGTGATGTCGCTCTGCCGGGTCAGGCTCTGATAAAGACCGTCATACCGGGCCTCAAGCAGCCGCAACAGAAAGCCGATGCCGCCTTCCAATTGCCAGGTGCGCGCAAGCTCCCCCGCCGAATCCTTTTCCATGCGTTTGCCTACGCTCATCCGGTTTCGATCTCGCTATGGCACCCGGCCGTGATCCAGCGGTTAACAGCTTGTTCCAATGAGCTCAACCCTGCCGCAATGCAGCGCAAGTTTTGAAATTCACACCATTGCAGAGAGATTGGATATTTAGTACGTATACGTATCAATTAAAAAGCGCGTGGCCGCAAACCAGGGAGGTCACTTTGCATCTGCGCGAATTGCTGGCGATCCCTTATCTCCTCGAAGCGGAAGCCGTGGAGAGGGAGCCCGGACAATGGCTGATCCGCCTCGCTTACCCGGAACTTCCGGGCTGCGCGGCGGAAGGCGCGGTGGTCGAACATGCGCTCCGGGATCTCGAACGGCGACGGATCGAAATCATCGTCAGCCTGGTCGAGCAGGGCCAGCAACCTCCGATACCGCGCCAACCGCTCGCGACATCCGATCCACTCTGGACCGTACACGATCTCGGCCTGTTGGAGCGCGTGACTCCGTTGCTCACCGCGGCAAACCCATAACGGCGACCTGATGCCATCGATTCGAATGGAGAACTGTCATGCTCTCACAAGAAGACAATGAGCGGCTGGTGAGAGTCGGAAAGGGCACGCCGCTTGGCGAACTCTTCCGTCTCTACTGGATTCCGTTTCTGCCTTCGGCCGATCTGACGCAGGACGGCCAGCCGCGGCGGATCCGGTTGCTCGGCGAGGATCTGGTCGCTTTCAGGGATTCCGAGGGGCGCGTGGGCCTTGTCGACCAGGCCTGCCCGCATCGGGGCGCTCCCCTGATCTTCGGCCGCAACGAGGATTGCGGGCTGCGATGCGTCTATCACGGCTGGAAGTTCGACGTGACGGGGGCCGTCACGGACATGCCGGCAGAGCCGGTGCGTAGCCGTCTCAAGGAGCGGGTGCGCATCAAGGCGTACCAATGCCGCGAGCGCAACGGCATGATCTGGACCTATATGGGCCCCGACCAGGCCGATCCGCCGCCGCTTCCGAACGTGGAATGGAACCTCGTGCCGCAGGAGCAGGTGCATGTCAGCCTGCGCGTCCAGGAGTGCAACTGGCTGCAGGCCGTGGAAGGCGAGATCGATTCGGCGCACGCGCCGTTGCTCCATGGCCGCCTGGACGCCCGAGGCACGACGAGTGCGTGGATCCAGAAGCGGGACCTTCGCCCGACATTCGAATGCATCAAGCAGGATTTCGGGATGAGCATCGCTGCGCGACGCAACTACGACGCCAACACGCTCTACTGGCGCGTGAACCAGTTCATGCTGCCGTTCTACACGCTGGTCCCGCCCCTGTCTCCGTTCCCGGATCTCAGCGGGCACGCCTGGGTGCCGATCGACGACGAGACCACGCTCTGCATCATGTTCTCATACCATCCTTCCGAGCCGCTCCGCCCCAAGACACGGCAGATCTTCGCGGAAGGGCACAATGGCCGCGAAAGCGGGCACGCCAGTCGCAACGCGCTCGTTCAGCATGCCGTGACGGTCCCCTATGCCGGCTACTGGACCAGGTACAATCCGCAGAACGGCTTCCAATTCGACTACGAGGCCCAGCGTACGACCTGGTTCTCGGGCTTGCCCGGGCTGTGGGTGCAGGACGGTGCCTGCCAGAGCGGGGTTTCACCGATCTTCGACCGGACAAAAGAGAATCTCTGCTCGAGCGATACCGGCATCGCGATGACGCGCCGCTTCATCCTCGAAGCGCTGGGCGCCTATCGCGATCATGGCACCAAGCCAAAGGGCGTGGCTGATCCCGACGTGTTCATGGTGCGAGCCGTGTCCTTGCGACTTCCTCCGGAGGATTCCTGGGTCGACGTCGGCGCGCCGTTCATGCAGGCCAAGCTCGGCGCCGATTTCGGATACGAGATGTGAGTCGGACGTCCTCTCAACTGACAGAGGATGGCGCCACGGCTGAGCGTGTCATCCCGGTTCGCGTCAAGCGGATGACCTACGAGGCCGAACGCATCAATTCCTACGAGTTGGTGCCGCCGGGCGGAGGCGAACTCGATCCATTCACGGCCGGCAGTCACATCGATCTGCACCTGCCGGACAAGATGATCCGGAGCTATTCGCTGTTGAACGACCAGCGCGAGCGGCATCGCTACGTCATCGCGGTCAACAAGGACGCCGCGAGCCGGGGAGGGTCGAGCTTCCTCCACGACCATGTCAGGGTGGGCGACATCTTGACGGTTTCGGCTCCCAAGAACAATTTTCTGCTCCGCGAAGATGCGGAGACATCCGTCCTGATCGCCGGGGGCATCGGCATCACGCCCTTGCTATCGATGATCCGCCGGCTTGAATGTCTGGGACGCCGCTGGGACTTGTTCTATGCCGCGAGGACGCGTGCTGCCGCGGCGTTTCTCGATGAGATTGGCAGCTTGCGTCCCAACGTCCATCTCAATCTGCATGTCGACGTCGACGACGAGCGCTCGGGGCGGATGTTCGACGTGGCGTCGATCGTCAAACAAGCGCCCGCGCAAGCTCATCTGTACTGCTGCGGCCCCGCGCCGATGCTGGAGGCGTTCGAGGCCGCCGCGGCCGACCGTCCCGAGGGTTGCGTCCACGTCGAGTATTTCCAGGCCAGGGAGGCCCCGGCGCTCGAGGGTGGCTTCGAGGTACGGCTGGCCAGAAGCAACCGCACCGTCGCAGTGGAAGCGGGCAGAACCATTTTGGGTTCGCTCCTCGAGGCCGGAATCACACCCAACTACGCCTGCAGCGAGGGTGTCTGCGGCACCTGCGAGACGCGTGTGCTGGAAGGAACACCGGACCATCGCGACCAATATCTGAGCGAGGAAGAGCATGCCTCCAACAAGACTATCATCATCTGCTGCTCAGGCTCCAGGACGCGCACGCTCGTGTTGGACCTCTAGGCGCACTCGCAGTTGGAGTTCTCCCCGTAAGCCATTGATCTGCAATGGCCGGAAACTGGCGCAGTTGGAAAAATTCTCTTGAGAAATCAATCGCGATAGCGTGTCTCTTAATCAGCGGGTCCTAGGTTCGAGCCCTAGTGCGCCCACCAAGCCTTTCAAGGACGTATGATATAGCCGGCCAAGTCATTCCGACAAACGGTCAGCGGCTATTCCGACAAACCGGCTGCTTTTGTTCGCTCCTCCCGGCGCTTTTTTGACCCCGAGATCACCTGTTTGCGGGTCCGCTTCGCATAGGTTGGCAGTTGTCGACTCGACCTGCGTCGGCCTGCGGCACGCAACTCAGCGTATGTCAGGTCACTGTCTGCCCCTTCCGTGAAGCCGCCGTGGCGGAATGAAGTGAAGGACAATTCGCTTCGCAGAGACGCGGCTCTGATGATCTTTTTGACCACGGCCCGCAGATACCGCAGATCTCGCCGCTGGGTGATCCAGGGCACGAGCGCGTTCCCTCAGCGACTTTGGCGATCGCGCCGAAACATCAGGCCCGCCGCCATTCGCGATTTGATCTCATCGAGCTCGGCCATCAATTCGGGGAACAGCGTCTCGCCTGCGTCGTCGAACAGAGGCCACCAAGCCTCCTCCCCATTCTTGGGGTGGACGACCTTGACACTGTTCGGACGCTCCTTCGGCCGGTCGTGGGAAATCTCGAACGCGCCGAAGACGTGCTCCTCGCGTTGCAGCCATTCCCAGCTGAGAAGAGCGGCGGTCGCAACCGACCGATAACCCATCTCGTTCGCCTTTCGACGAAAGGCGACGAGTTCTTCCCATGTGGCGGTTGGCGTCTCTCGTGCTGCTTGGTTTGGCGCACGAGCTTTCAGGCCCATGCGAGAGAACGGGTTGATGGCGGGACGCCCTTCTCCCTGGCGCGGTGGCCAACGAACCAGGCTCGCCGACAAGCGACCATGGCGGCGTTCGCAAAATGCCGACGTTCGCGATGAAATGATATTGCCGTCCTTGTCTCTTTCTTCAACAACCAGCAGCTTTGCCTAGATAGCGTCGACGAAGCCCTTCGTGAATTGACCGATTTGCTTTGAGCCCGCTCGAGTCCCATCCTTGAGCATATGGTTGGCGAAGAGCGACAAGCCTTGATCATAAAGTCGTTGGGTCTTGTGATCGATCTCTTTCCATTTCTGATGCGACTTGAAGATGCTCACCAGCCAATCAAACGTCCCTGGGACAAGCGAAGGCGGACCAAGGTCGGTCAGTCCTCGCGAGCGCCAGCTGTCGAATGCTGGAAGCAAGACCGTTTCGGCTCGCTCTACTGCAGCCGTGTAATCCTTGCCTAATGCCTCAGCTTTGATCTCGCAGCCCTGCTTGCGTGACCAGGTCGGTGGCTCGAAAAAGTAAGCCCATCGCCCATTCTTCAACGGCTTGCGCCGGCAGCGTTTTCGCGCGCACTAGTGGATCGAGCTGGCATCACCACGCTGAGGTCCTGCGTCGCCAGGCAGCGGAGCTGTCTAGCTCGCAAGCCTATTCCGCAAAGTGCCGCGCAATCGCGATCTGTACCAACGTCTAACAATGATACGACCAAAGCATATTTTTTGGCGACTGCTGACCGTTTCATATCGACCCTGCAAAGGCTTAGCCTCGTCGCGTGCCATTTGGCTGACGAACGCCGACGAGTAGGGAGGTAGGCCGTGTCTGGATGGACGCTGGCAGCGCTGATTGCATCGAGCTTGGCCGCCTTTCTCTTCGGCTACCTCGCCCTCTTCCCTGTTCCGGCATCGCCAGTCGTTTGGGCTGCTCCCCCGCCGCCGGGGTTCACGGGCAGATTTGCTCCCAATCGTCGTCTCGAGCACCTCCGGATGATCGCTCTGGGCGGCCAGGTCGGACCAGAGCATGTCACCATAGCGCGGGACGGTCGAGTTTGCGCCGCGATGACGAGTGGGGCGATCGTTTGCTTGGATCCAGATGGACAAGACTTGAAAATCCTCGCCGAGACCGGCGGTCGTGTTCTGGGTATCGCTTTCGATGCGAGCGGAAGGATGATCCTCGCCGACGCCATGCGCGGCTTGTTAGCAATCGATGCGGCGGGAGGAATCTCGGTTCTCGCCGAGCAGGTGGCGCCTGGCGATCCGATCCGCTACGCGAATGCTCTCGACATTGGGCCCGATGGAACGATCTACTTTACCGATTCGTCTACGCGCTTCGCACCGAGAGAATGGGGCGGCACTTATCAGGCCAGCGTGCTCGACATCATGGAGCAGTCAGCCACCGGCCGCGTGCTGGCCTATGATCCTCGAACGGGCCGCACTGTGATCGTGGCACGCGGCTTTTCCTTCAGCAATGGGATCGCTGTTTCGGCAGACGGGCAGTTGCTGTTCGTCAGCGAGACCGGCCGTTACAGAGTCTGGAAGGTCGCGAGCAGTGCCAGAAATATCGGGATCGGCAATGGCACGGATCAGGCGTCGGTTCTGCTCGACAATCTTCCTGGTTACCCTGACAACCTTACGCGCGGCGAGGGCGGCCGCTATTGGCTAGGTCTGTTTCGTCCGCGCAACCCGGCCGCTGACCGCCTTGCGCCGTATCCCTTTCTCCGAAAGGTTCTGCTGCGGTTGCCGCGCGCCCTTCTCCCGCTGGGCAAGCCATATGGTCATGTCCTCGCGTTCAATGAGCACGGAGTCATTGTCGAAACCTTGCAGGACCCCTCTGGAGCGTATCCCGAAACGACAGGCGCAACGGAATTTGGAGGGCGCCTGTATATCCACAGTCTCACTGCGCCTTCTTTGGGGTGGTTGTCCCTATGAATTGGCACATGTGCTTGCTAGGCGCGGCGGTGGTCGCATCGCTTGGAACTTCAGGAGGTAGTGCCGGACAGCCGCGCGATACCGATCGCGGTCGTGAAGAGATCTTCATTCTGCGAAGCGTCCGTGAACCAGCTGCGGCACACGCTGGGTTCTGTGCGGCGGAGCGCATCGGCTTCGCTCCGTTTACCCATGACGCGGAACGGCTTTTCAGCTTCTGGAGCGTGCGCGCCGATCGGGCCGGCAGGGTGTTAAACGGGCATCGGCGTCGTGTTGCGACGCTGCGCGGCTGCTTCGGGGCCACAGACCAGGCCGCGCGGCAATACTTCCATGCCGATATCGAACTGGGACAGCTGGCGATGAAGGGACGGGGCGAGTGCCAGGCCCTGTTGCTCGACAACCCCGAGAAGGGGCTTTTTCCGGTCCACTGTCATCTGATCCTCAGCGGACTGCGTGCGCCGTATGTGGGCGGAACGCTGACCACGAACACGATCACGAGCCGGGCCCCGTTGGGATCCAACAGCGACCCTCCGGGCTACATGCAGGCGTCGATCGCCACCATCCGTCTTTGGAAGCAAAGTCCAACCGTGTTGAGGGATGAAAGGAGGCCATGATGCAGGGAGATACGGATATGGCTCGACGAACATTGCTGCAGGCGGCAATTCCAGCGGTCGTTGGGGGTCTTTCGCTTTCTTCGAACGCGGCTTCTGCCCAGACTGGATCACCCGCTGGTGGTCCGGCTCGCGATGGCGGTTCGCTCGGCGCCCGCCTGAAAGGCGTTCAGCACTTCGGTGTGACGGTTCAGAACATGGATCGCGCCTTCGAGTTCTACACCGAGGTGCTCGGCGGCACGGAGGTGATGCGCGATGGTGACTTTTTCGGCGACGCCATTCACAACACGTTGTTAACAGATCAGGTGATCGAGGCGGCCCGCCGCAACGTCAATCCAATGACCATGGGAATCCCGGATCTACGTAGCGGTGCCCAAAGGCTCGATGTGCGGTTCGTTCAATTCGACAACGTGGTGATCGAGCTGCTTCAGTACCGCGATGCCGCACAGCCGAGCGGCCATGGCGCAGCGTTCGCCGAGCCTCTCGATTACATGAGTCCGGCCTTCCCACGCATGATGCATATCTGTTTTTATATCGGTGACGATGTCGACTTCAACCGCTTCATTGCCGATCTCGAAGCTGAATCGGCGCGCCGCGGCATGGTCCAGGTGCGTGCCAACCGGGTGATCAGCGTCGCAACCGAGGAGGCGCGGCGGGCCGCGTCGATAACGAGCAACAGTAATGGCATCACCGAAGGCAAGTCTAACGGCTGGAGGCTGATCTACTGCAAGGGCCCTGAAGGTGAGCAGTTGGAGTTCGTTCAGGCGCTCGGTCCGGTGAAGCAGGTGTTCGACAGAGCGGTCGCAGCGCGTCGGCAGCCTGGCGCCGGCCGCCTTTAAGAGTCGCCCCCGCAACTGGGCGGCCATTACAAAAACCTCAAACCTCGCATGAGGTGCACTATGCGTACACTCGTTCGACTGATGATGGCAGCTCCATTCGCTGCAATAATGTTCACACCGGCGTTGGCGGAGGATCATTCGGACATCTGGTACGCCGAGATCCCGTCGACCGCCTACGCCGTTGTGGCCGAAGTCCAGGCCAAGCCCGGAAAGGAATCGGCGTTGCGCGATGCGACGGTTCCGCTGATTGCGAAGGTTCGGGCTGAGAGAAACAATCTTCTTTATTTCCTGCAGGAAGATCAGGAACGACCTGGGCGCTTCGTCTTCTATGAAATGTTTCGAAGTCTGGACGATTTCGAGGCGCATAACCGCACGCCGCATGTGCAGTCGTGGTTTGCGATCCTAGATGATCTTGCCGACGGTCCGGTCAAAGTGACCCGCCTGCGCCTCCTCACGAACCATGCCGCAGAGATTTCTCGATGAACGGGCTGGTCGTGGCGAACGGAGGCCGCCTGCCGATCGGTCGCGGGGCCTTAGACCGCCCCAAATGGAAGTCCGACCAACGACATGCTTGCGCATCAAAGAACGCAGGCCAATGAACACTGGTGTCATCCGACGTTCCGCAAGGCGTCCGCCATTCGAACGAGTTCGACAATCGAGGAGGCCTTCATCTTCTGCATCATGTGGCCGCGGTGCAGCTTCACGGTTGCCTCGACGACGTCGATCTCGGCGGCGATCTGCTTGTTGAGCTTGCCCGATACGACGAGCGTCATGATCTGGCGCTCCCTGTCCGTAAGTGTCGCGTAGCGCGCGGACAGTTCGGCTAATTTCCCCCCGTCGTCGCGCTGTTGTTCCTTGCGGGCCAGGGCACGATTGATCGCCTCAAGAAGATCCTGTTCTCGGACCGGTTTCGTGAGCACGTCGACAGCACCGTTCTTCATGGCGCGGACGGCCATGGCGACGTCGACATGCGCGCTGACGATCACGATGGGGGTGAACTCGCTGGCGCGGATCAGTGCGTCCTGGAATTCAAGGCCGCTCTGCCCTGGCAGACGGATGTCGAGAACGAGGCAGCTTGCCCTGCTTCGACATTCGCTCGCCATGTAATCCCGCACCGAGCCGAAGGCTTCGACGGCGAGCTCGACCGACTCGAAGAGGCCACGGAGCGCCTCGCGGACCCCCTCGTCGTCGTCCACGACGGCGACGAGGGGGGGCAATGCGCGGTCGGTCACCGGCATGGGGTTGCCTCGGAAATCATCAATGGAAGAGTGAACGTGACGACGCATCCGTGGGGCTCCTGGTTGGCGGCGCTGATCTGTCCTCCGTGCGCCTCGACGATCCTCCGTGAGATCGCAAGGCCCATGCCGAGGCCACCGGGCTTGGTGCTGAAGAGCGCGTCGAACATGCGCGCCTGCAGGCCGCTCACGATGCCAGATCCATTGTCAGCAACCCGAACGACGACCTGATCGTCAGATGCGATCGTCCATCGTACCCAAAGGTGACGCGATGGAACACCTATGTCGCTCATTGCTTCCGCGCCGTTCATCATCAGGTTCATGACGACCTGCTGCAATTGGATGCGGTCAGCCCAGACCGTGACCGGCATATCGGGTCCCGCTAGAAAGAGGGCGACGCTGCGCCGTTGCAGTTCGGGACGGACCAGTCGAGCAACGTCCTCGATCGTGCGGCGCAGATCGACGCGCTCCATGCGGGGAGGCGATTTGTCCACCATCGCCCTGAGCCCCATGACGATGTCTCCCGCCCTGTGCCCGTCACTCACCACGCGCTCCGCGGCCTCGCGGGCCTTTTGCACGTCCAGCCGTGCGTCGCTCAACCAGCGAAGACAAGTGCTGGCATTGGTGACGACGGCCATGAGGGGCTGGTTGATTTCATGCGCGATCGAAAGGGCCAGTTCGCCGATGGTGTCGACGCGCGTCATCCGCGCGAGTTCGCTCTCGATCTGATGAAGTTGGGCCTCGGCTCTGATCCGATCGTCGATGTCAATGTTGACACCGAACCATTGGGTCAGCGCGCCATTTTCGTCATGGAATGGATTGGCTCGGATCAGAAACCAGCGGTAGTGGCCATCTGCGCGGCGCAGCCGGGCCTCGATTTCGGCGCTCGTGCCTGATTTCACGGTGGCATCCGCGAATTCGATGACTCGTTGCCGGTCGTCCGGATGAATGTGGTCGTGAAATCCGGTTCCTAGAACGTCCTCAGGGTGCATGCCCGCATAAGCCAGATACTGCTCGCTCCAGAATGTCGTGCCGCCGCGGGTATCTGCGGCCCAGACCAGGCCCGGGATCGAGGAGATGATTTGGAGCAATCTGTGTTCGCTGGTTCGGAGGGCGGTTCCGCTGACTTTCAGGGCCAGCTCTGCCTGCTCCAGATCCTCCATGTCGACAGCGACCCCGAACCAGCGAACCGCGCCGTTGGCATCGGTGATCTTGCGTGCCCCGAAATGAAACCAGCGATACTCGCCGTCCCACCGGCGGATGCGGCCGCGGTTCGTGGCGAAGTCGCTGTTGAGATCTTCAGACCAGCGGCGCAGCATCGGCTCGACGTCGTCGGGGTGCCAGCAATCGATGTACCCCCAGTCGAGAATGCGCTCGGCCGGCAGACCGACATAGTCCTGATATTGCTTATTGATGAAGTCCGCGCTGCCATCGAGTCTGGCCGAGAACGCGAGAATGGGCAGCGAGTCGATGATGAGGCTGAGATTTTGCTCGCTGGCCGCCAGGGCGGCCTGGCTGGCTTTCAGCGCGTCGGCGGTCCGCCTGCGGTCCTCAACGTCGGTGATAACGCCGTACCACCTGACCACATTCCCTGCCGAATCGACGATTGGATTTTGCCGGAAGGCAAACCAGCGATATTCTCCATCCTTCCGCCGGATGCGTCCCTCCACGTCATGCCCGCGACCGGAGGCCATCGTCCGTTGCCAGGTTGACAGAAGGTTGTCGCGGTCGTCCGGATGGAAAATTGCGTAAAAATTGAGGCCGCCAACGGCATCGAAAGTGTCTCCGATATAATCCAGGAAGTACTGGTTGACGAACTCGACCATGCCGTCCGGCGTTGCGGTCCAAACCAGGGCGGGTATGGTGTCGATGATGAGGCGAAGGCGGTGTTCACTTTCTGCGAGTTGGGTGCCAGTGAGCTCGTCCGTGCGCGAGGGATCGAGGAGCAAGCGTTCACTCTGTGCGCGGATCTCGCGGCAGGCGAGGGCGGCCTGCATGGCGGCCAGTGACAGCAGGGCTTGTTCATCCTGATCCGGAAAGGCGACCCTGCGCGACCCTGCCACGATGTCGCCGATTGTCGCGACGGCGCCCATGGACACTCGGGCGATCTGCCAGCGATCGGCACCGATAGCGATCGACGTCGCGGAGCCTCTTTGACGATCGTCGGCTTCCAAAACGGCCGATAGCGCGACACGCAGGGCCGATGCGTCTTTGGGCGCAGTTGCCGTTGTGCTGACCCTCAGGAAGATATGAGACGTCGCGCTGAATCTGAGACCGATGAAGTCTAGCTCAAGCAGACCCAGAAGTGCGTCCAGAACGGAGCCCGCAATTCTGGTCGGATCGAAGCGTTCCCATTGTCTGCTCAGAGAGGCGAGCCTGGCCACGCGATCTGACATCTGCATGAAATCAATCGCGGTCGGGGACCTGCTGTCAATCTTCACGATCGCCTCCAACGCGCGACGAGCGTGCGACCTTCGGGACCGGCGACGATGCTTGTCGTGAGGGTACCCTGCGGCCGCGCTGTGCGCCAACTCGACTAAGGTAGATCATCCCCTCGACCTAAGCATATGCGCTGAATACCCGCAGGTCTTTGCTTGGCGGCGCACGCCCTCCTAGCGTGTGCCATGTGCGATCAACTCTGACTGTCGATGGCGTACCCCACTGGCATGCCAGCGACATCCCATCTTCGGACATGTGAGCCAATCAATGGCCATCTGTCGTTCACCGGGGCCGTTACCATCGCCTTCCGCTCCAGACCAGGGGGCGGACGATGGCGATTGCGGTGGCCGCGGCGGGACTCCGCTTCTGAAGCGAGGCGAGGAGGCCGTGCGCCCTTCCAAGGAGAACCGGATGCCGGATACACCGAACCAACTGCCCGTCCATCGTTTACCAAAAGGGGTCTCTGACCGCTTTGCGCTCGGCTTCACGAAAGTCCTGCGCTTCGGTGCCGACACGTTCTTTGCAAAACGCTACGGCCACCGCGCCGTGGTGCTCGAGACCGTTGCCGCGGTCCCCGGCATGGTGGCCGCAACCCTGACCCACCTGAAGTGCCTGCGTCACATGTCCGACGATCATGGCTGGATCCACTCGCTGCTGGACGAGGCCGAGAACGAGCGCATGCACCTGATGACGTTCGTGGAAATCGCGAAGCCGACTTGGTTCGAACGTATGATGATCCTGGCGGCTCAGTGGGTGTTTTACCTCGTCTTCTTCGCTCTCTACCTCGTGGCTCCGCGCACGGCTCATCGCGTAGTCGGCTACTTCGAGGAAGAGGCGGTCTGGAGCTACACCTTGTACCTCCAGGAGATCGATGAGGGACGAAGCGCCAATCCGCCGGCGCCGGAAATCGCGAAAAGGTACTGGAAGCTCGCGGAGGGCGCGACGTTGCGCGACGTTGTGCTGATCGTTCGCGCCGACGAAGCGCATCACCGCGACGTAAATCATGGGTTTGCCGACACCTTCGATGGGCTTCAGCTGGATCTGAGCCGGATCGCACTGGCGCCGCCGCACGAGCAAAGCCTGGGGATCTTCCACCTCGCCGCGGGACAGAAGGCGTTGAGCGCGATCACCGACGATGCTGCGCCGAGTGGCGCTCCGCAATCCGTTTTGTAGCAAGCGCCTGAAAGGACGGCCGTGCAAAACATCGTGCTCGTTCACGGGGCGTGGGTAGATGGTGCCAGCTGGCAATCGGTCTATCGCATTTTGGACCAGCGGGGCTATGCGGTGAGTATCGTTCAGAACCCGCTGACCTCGCTCGAAGACGATGTCGCGGCTGCCCGTCGCGTTCTGGATCGCCAGAGCGGTCCCGCTCTGCTGGTTGGCCATTCCTACGGCGGCGCCGTCATCACCCACGCCGGGGTGGCGGACAATGTCGCGGGCCTCGTCTATGTGGCTGCCTTCGTCCCGGATATAGGCGAGTCGGTAACGTCCCTTCTCGGGGGCGGGCCGGCAGCGCCGCTGCAGTTGTCGCAGGATAACTTTCTATTCTTCGATACGGGACGTTTTCCTCAGGCTTTCGCACACGATTGTGGACCGTCTCAAGCCGCCTTCCTTGCTGCATCGCAGGTTCCAATCGCCGCCAGGGCCTTAGGTACTCCCCTTTCCCAGGCGGCATGGAAGAGCCGCCCCTGCTTCTACTTGCTGACCACCGATGATCGGATCATTCCACCGTTAGTCCAACGCCAGATGGCGTCCCGCGCCCGAGCCGAGCTTTGGGAAGTTGCAGCGAGCCATGCGGTACACATCTCGCGACCGATGGCGGTCGCGGACGCGATCGACCAGGCGGCCCGAAACACCATAGGTCGTCCGCGATGACGAAGCTGCTGATCTGCGGAGCAACAGGAGTGGTTGGATCGCGCGTCCTCGCTATCGCTCTTTCGGATCCGCGCGTTGCACGGGTCGTCGCGCCAACCAGGCTTCCGGTCGCGGCGCACGTGAAGCTCGAAAATCCGCCATTCGATCGATGGATCGTCCAGCCGCAAGAAAGTCGATGGCAAGCGGAGAGTGCCGTTTGCGCGTTAGGTACGACGCGGGTCAGGGCTGGTTCCCCAGCCGCCTTCAGGGCGGTCGATTTCGATCTGGTGCTGACAGTTGCGCAAGACGCTCGAAGGTCGGGTGTTGAACGGTTCGTTTTGGTGTCGTCAGTGGGCGCCGATCCTCGGTCCTATTTTCTTTATACGCGGACGAAAGGGGAAGTTGAGGCTGCTGTGAAGCAGCTTGCCTTTCCGTCGCTGACGATCGTGCGTCCCGGCTTTTTGGATCAGGAGCGTGTGGAAAGTCGTCCGTTCGAGGATCTTGTGAGATTGATGCTACGCATCGCGGAGCCGGTCCTCCCAATGTCGGCCAGAGCGAGCTCGGTCGATCGAGTGTCGAGACTATTGATCGAAGCGGCAGTAAGTGCCGAACGCGGTACACATGTCATAGGTCCGGAGTCGTTGGGGCGAGAAATGCACCGCTTAGACAAATGACGTCGAATCATGTCCGGCATAGCCAACGTCAATCAGCGAAAGCAGCCGCTGAAGGCATCGATCAATGTGTCGTTCTTGACGCAAGAGCGGCGTTGCTTGGTCGAGCTGGAAAAGCTTGTTTCGGCCTTAGGGGCGCCGTCGTTGTATCTCTTGAAAAGGCAGCCCTGGCGCCGAATTTGACGATATGCTCACAATGGTTGAGTGGGGGGAGCAGCTGTTGAGCGGTTCACCGCGGCAAGTGATGAGCGCGAGTAGCGACGGCGTCCGTCCGTTGCTCAACAGTACCTTGTTTCTCGGAGTCGGCACCGCCTTCATGCTCGCTAACTGCGACAAACCGTCGGATCATGCGGCGGCAGCTCCCGCGCCGTCGGTGACCGTGGCCCAGCCGACGAAGCGGATGGTCACAGACTGGGATGAGTTCACGGGCCGTTTCGACGCCGTAGAGCAGGTGCAGATCCGCGCCCATGTGACGGGTTTTGGGACCAAAGTGGCATTCAAGGACGGCGCTATCGTCAAAGTCGGCAACCAAGTCAAGCTGCTCGGCGCCGAATGCGTCACGATCGCCTACCGCCGCTCGAAGTCCGAGACGCCGGCCTCGACCTATGAGCAGGAGGTTGCGTAGGAGCCGGTTCCCGGACCAATCTGCAATCGCCGCTGACGCGGTGCGATATTGAGGGGCTCGAAGTTGCGGGCCCAAAAGCTCGGCATTCCAATTCTCGACCGCCGATGCGGCACCGCAGCGGCATGCCGACTCCACGTCGCCCAGGACTGTATCCAGAACTCGTATCGCGAGCTGGCTCTGATCGGTACGCAGGGTCTAGCCGAAGGCCTGACTGACCACTCCATAGCTCATCGGCGATTGCTTACAGCGCAGGTAGGCACCCTTCATGTCGCTCCACAGCGACATCGTGGTGACGGCATCGAACAGAGCAAGCCCCGCGCGAGCGAGAAAGTCGCGGAACTCGCCATTGGTCCGGTGAGTGTCCAGCCTCAGGAATTGGCCAGCGTGAGCCGTGACATGCGGCTCCACCACCGCGATCGCGTCGCTGTCGTTCGAGGCGACCACCGGGCCGACCACATGGCCGCGTCCAAACCGCCGGCAGATCGCGAACGCCTCCAGCCGTCCCGCTCGAAACAGGCCAAAGCTGCGCGACTGGGCAAACAGCGCGGTCATGAGCTCGCTTCTCCGCAAACCATAAGCGGACGCGTCGAGATTGATCAGCGCCGGCAGATCCGCCTCGGTCAGTGTGCGGATGGCGTCCTTTGCAACGGATGCTGCGAGCCGGCTGTTCACTTCACCCTGGCATTGAAACAGCGTTTGTTCGCGCTTGAAATCGAGTGACCGATAGAGGCGGTAGGCGGCGCGGGTGGCGTTGAGGCGCAGCGTGCGGCCGCCGCATTCAGCCATCACGCGCTTCATCAGCCATTGGCCTGTGCCAAGCGCCTGCAGACGTGGCGAGGTGATCACCATCCCGACAGCGGAAAATCCATCGCTGTAGGGAAACCACATCGCCGATCCCAAGGCGCGACCGATCTCGTCGAGCGCGACGACGCCGCGTCCCATGCTGCGCATGAATTGCCAATCCTCCGCGCGGTGCGGCCACTGGACGGCGATCGACAAGGCGAGCAACTGCGCGACGTCGACGCTGTCGATATCGGCCAGGTGCATCTCGAATACGTCGACGATGCGCGACTCGACGTCCGGACTGTCCATGCCTGCTTTCCCTGTCGGCCGTTCGTTCCGCCGGCCATGCCTCAATCGGCCCCGATGAGGCGCAAGGGAAGCATGGTGCCGTCACGCCGGCATATTGACGCTTCTGAGATCAATCTTCGCAACATTCTTCTCAATCCTGTTCTGCATTCAGCACAGACCATGGGCCGTCCCCGCTATGGTCTGAAGGCAGGCGAGGGGGCACAACCAGCCCGATCGGCCGTTCGGATGACCGCATGACCTTCCTATTCAACTCCGATGCCAAACGTGGCGCGATCTTTCGCGAGGTGCTTGCCCGCGAACTGCCGGACCTGCCCTTCGAGATCGATCCGACAAAGGCGGATCCCGCGGCGGTCCGCTACATGATCAGCTGGCTGGTGCCGCCGGATCTCGGCGTCTATCGCAACCTCGAGATCCTGTTCTCGATCGGCGCCGGCATCGACCAGTTCAACGCCGCCTCGGTGCCCGCAAAGATCAAGATCGTCCGCATGGTGGAGGACGGCATCGTCAGGATGATGCAGGAATACGTCACGCTGGCCGTGCTGGCGCTGCATCGGAACTGGCCCGTCTATCTCGATCAGCAGCGCCAGCAGCTCTGGCGCGCCGTCCCGCAGCCCCAGGCGCAGGAGCGGCGTATCGGCGTGCTGGGCTTGGGGCTGCTCGGGCAGGCGGTGCTGGAGCGGCTCAAGCCGTTCGGCTTTCCATTGTCCGGCTGGAGCCGCAGTCCGCGCGCGATCGACGGTGTCACGACGCATCATGGCGCTGACGGCCTCGACCGGATGCTGGCGACGACCGACATCCTGATCTGCCTGCTGCCGCTGACGGATGAGACGCGTGGCCTGCTCAATGCCGAGCTGTTGGCCAAGCTGCCGCAAGGGGCGGCACTGGTGCAGACCGGTCGCGGCGCGCAGCTCGACCAGGCGGCGCTGCTCGCTACACTCGACAGCGGACATCTCTCGGGTGCCGTGCTCGACGTGACCGATCCCGAGCCGCTGCCATCGGATCATCCGCTGTGGCGGCATCCGCGCGTCCTGATCACGCCGCATGTCGCGAGCGTCACGCAGCCGGAAACGGCCGCGCTCGCCGTGGCCGAGAACATCAGGCGGCATCGCGCCGGGCTCGATCCGGTCGGTCTCGTCGACCGCAGCCGCGGCTACTGAGGGCCAACCCGCCGGCACGGCTCAGCGGATCCAATCCAGCGTCTTGTAGTACGCGCCGATGAACGGCAGGAACCAGGGCTTGCCGTAATGGCCGGGCACGACCGGCCAGCCGGCCTCCTTCATCGGGTTGCGGTCGGACCGTCCGAGCATCGCATCGGCCATGATCATGCCGAGATGCGTCGACAGCTGCGCGCCGTGACCCGAGTAACCCATCGCGTACCACAGCCCGTCCTGACGGCCGGCGCGGGGATAGCGGTCGGCGGTCATGTCGACGAGGCCGCCCCAGCAATAGTCGATCGGGACGCCTGCGAGCTGCGGAAACATCCGCAGCATCGCTGCCTGCAGGATCGCGCCGCTCTTGGCGTCCGACTGCTGATCGGATGTCGCGGAGAACCGCGCGCGGCCACCGAAGATCAGGCGGTTGTCCGGCGACAGGCGAAAGTAGTTGCCGATGTTCATCGAGTTGACGTAGGTGCGGTGACCCGGCAGCACCGACGCCGCCTCAGCCTCCGTCAGCGGCCGCGTCGCGATGATGAAACTGCCGACGGCAATGATGCGGCGGCGGAAATAGCTGAAGGTCGACGGGGTGTAGGCGCCGGTCGCGAGCAGCACCTGATCGGCACGCACCGTGCCCTTGGCCGTGGTCAGGCTGAATCCTTTGGTGTCCTGCACCTGCCCGGTCACCGCGGCCTGCTCGACGATGATGGCGCCACGGCGGCTTGCGGCGGTGGCGAGGCCGGCTGCAAAGCGACCCATATGCATCATCGCGCTCTTCTTAAAGAGCATCCCGCCATGGAACGGCGAGCCGATCTCGGACTTCAGGTCATCCGGCGAGAGCAGCGCCGTCTCCGGATCGACCTCCCGGTTGATGGCTTCGAAGTTTTTCGCGATTGCCTCGAAATGGGCAGGCTTGGAGGCCAGCTTGAGCTTGCCGCAGCGGCGGAAATCGCACGCGATGTTCTCCTCGGCGATCAGGCGCTCCAGCGTGTCGATCGAATCGTCGAACGCCTTGTAGAGGGCGATGGCGCGCTCGGCGCCGAGTTCCGCCTTCGCGGCCGGATAGCTGTGCGCCAGACCGTTGTTGAGATGGCCGCCATTGCGTCCCGACGCGCCCGAGCCGACTTGATCTGCTTCGAGTACGATGACCTTGGCGCCGGCCTTGGCGAGTTGCAGCGCGGCGCCCAGACCGGTGAAGCCGCCGCCGATCACGGCGACGTCATAGTGCCCCTCCACGGGCCCGGCGTGGCCGCCGGCAAATGCGGTCGCTGTGTCGCGCCAGTAGGAGACATATTTCATCGCTGGCACTCTGCTCACAGACCGAAGACGCCGGGCAGCTCGGAAATGTTCTTGATCTCGGTGTAGCCGTAATACGCATTGGCCGGCTCATGGCCCCGGTTGACCCAGACCTTGCTCTTGATACCTAGATCGTGCGCCGTCATCAGATCGTACCTGAATGATGAGGAGCAGTGCGTGACGTCCTCCGGCCCGCAACCGAGCATGTCGAACATATATTCGAAGGCGCGCATCCGCGGCTTGTAGGCCTGCGCCTGCTCCGCGGTGAACACGGCGTGAAATGGCGCGCCGAGCTTGGCGACGTTCGACGGGATCTGCGCCGTCATGGCATTGGAGATGATGACCAGCGGGATTTCCTTCGCGACCTTGGCGAGGCCCGCCGGCACGTCCGGATGCGGTCCCCAGGTCGGTACGCGCTGATAGACCATCTCGCCATCCGCCGGCTTGTAGGGAATGCCGATCTTGCGGCAGCTGCGCGCCAGCGCGTTGCTGACGACCTCGGCATAGGGCTTCCAGGCGCCGAGGATCTCGTCGAGGCGATAGGCCGCGAAGACGCGGACGAATTCCGCCATGGCTGGCTCGGAGAGAATCGCGCCGTAGAGATCGCGCGCCGCCTCTGCCATCTCGAAATTGGTCAGCGTGCCGTAGCAGTCGAAAGTCAGATATTTGGGACGGATGCTGCTCATGGGTCCTCATGCCGGCGATGATCTCGCCTCCGATGATAGGCCGGCACGCCAGCATAAGATGCGGCTTTGCCCCGATTTTGCGGCGGAAGATGTCGCGGGGCCCAGCGCCTTCAGACGATCTGCCGGGTGCGCCTCGCTCAGACTCGCCAAAGAACTGGAGCGCACGACATGATTTCCGCCGCGGCAACGCTCATGGCTATCAGCCCCGACCATCTGGAAGCTGCGACGCGCCTGTCGCGACAGGCCGGATGGCCGCATCGCCGCGAGGATTGGGAGGTCGCGCTCACCGTGAGCAAGGGTTGCGTTGCAGTCGCTGCCGACGGGCGGGTGATCGGCACCGTGTTGATGACGCCCTATGGCAGCGATTCCGGGACCATCAACATGGTGATCGTCGATGAGGCCGAGCGCGGCCAGGGGCTCGGACGGCGCCTGATGCAGCAGGCGATGACGCTTGCCGGCGACCGTCGGCTACAGCTCGTCGCGACCGAAGATGGGCTGCCACTGTATGAGAAGCTCGGCTTCCGCAGGACGGGTGAGATCCTACAGCATCAGGGACAACTCGCGCAGGCGGTGGCTCAGTCCGTTGTCGTGCGCGGCGCAAGGGCGGATGATATCCCCCTCGTCGCCGCTCTCGACGCCGCGGCCTTTGGCGCGGATCGCAGTCGGCTGCTCGCGCATGTCGCATCAGTGGGCGAATTCGCCGTGCTCGAGCGACAGGGCCGAGTGATCGGCTTTGCGGCGCTGCGCCGCTTCGGCCGTGGCCTCGTCATCGGCCCGGTCGTCGCCGCCGATCTCGACGACGCGAAGGCGCTGGTCGCGCATTTTCTCGCCCGGCGCGAGGGCGAGTTCATCCGCGTCGATACCGGCATCGAGATGGGGCTTTCGCCTTGGCTGAGCAGCCTCGGCCTCGATCACGTCGGCGGCGGCATCGTCATGCACAGGCCTGCCGCAGACGATACGAGGCGGCGCTCCCCCATATCATTTGCATTGGCCAGCCAGGCGTTCGGCTGAACCGGAGATCATCATGCTCAGCAACTCGCTCATCGAACTCGATCGCGCCCATCTGGTGCATCCGGTCGCGTCCTATCGCGGACATGAGGCCGCGGGCGCGCGGGTTCTCGCTTCGGCCAAGGGCGCTGTTGTCACGGATGCCTCCGGCCACCAACTGGTCGACGGCTTCGCCGGGCTGTGGTGCGTCAATGCCGGTTACGGGCATGAGAGCATCGTCGAAGCCGCCGCGCGGCAGATGCGCGAGCTGCCTTATGCCACCGGCTATTTCAGTCTCGCCTCGGAGCCCGCCATCAGGCTGGCCGCGGCGCTGGCCGAGCGTGCGCCGGGCGATCTCAACCACGTCTACTTCACCCTCGGCGGCTCGGACGCCGTCGACAGCACGGTCCGCTTCATCCATTACTACTGGCATGCGAAGGGGCAGCCGCAGCGCGACCAGTTCATCACACTGCAGCAGGGCTATCACGGCTCATCGACGGTCGGCGCGGGCCTGACGGCGCTGCCGGCCTTCCACGCCAATTTCGGCGTGCCGCTGAACTGGCAGCATAAGATCCCGTCGCATTATGCGTACCGCAATCCCGTCGGCAGTGATCCCGAGGCGATCATCGCGGCGTCGCTCGCCGCGCTCGAGGCCAAGATCGTCGAGGTCGGCGGCCCGGAGCGGGTGGCGGCGTTCTACGCCGAGCCGATCCAGGGTTCGGGCGGCGTGCTGGTGCCGCCCGACGGCTGGATGAAGGCGATGCGCGAGCGCTGCCGGCAGCACGGCATTCTGTTCGTCGCCGACGAGGTGATCACCGGCTTTGGCCGCACCGGACCACTGTTCGCCTGCACCAACGACGACATCGTCCCGGACTTCATGACGGTGGCCAAGGGCTTGACGTCGGGCTACGTGCCGATGGGCGCGGTGCTGATGTCCGATCATGTCTATGGCGTGATCGCCGACGGGGCAGGGGCGGCCGCGGTGGGGCACGGCTATACCTATTCGGCGCATCCGGTGAGCGCGGCGGTCGGTCTCGCTGTGCTCGACCTCTATGAGAATGGCCTGTTGGAGAACGGCCGGCGCGCCGGTGCGCGGCTGATGGCCGGCCTGCGTGCGCTGCGGGATCATCCGCTGGTCGGCGAGGTCCGCGGTCGCGGCCTGTTGGCGGCGATCGAGCTCGTAACCGACAAGGAAAAGAAGACCCCATTGCCGGCGGGCGCCGAGCCGTCGCGCCGCATCTTTGATCGGGCCTGGGCGAACGGCCTCGTCATCCGCGCCTTCCCCACGGGGGTGCTGGGCTACGCGCCGCCGCTGTGCTGCACCGATGCGGATATCGATGCCATCATCGAGCGCACCGCGCGGACGCTCGATCAGACCTTGGCCGACCCGGATGTCCGCCAGGCGATGGCGTGAAAGCGGGCACCGGCAGATCGCCCCGTGTGCAGCAGCGCCGATATGTTGGCGGCTGCTCCTATTCGCAATTTTGTGCCGCCGGCCCCCCGCAATTCGGATGTTTTCGCCGGAAGCCGGCTTCACACTGGGGATCAACGACGCGGAAGGCCTCGCAGAATGAGCAAGCTCGATCTCGCCCAATTCAGGTACCTGACCTTCGACGTGGTCGGCACGCTGATCGACTTCGAAGGCGGGATCGTCTCGAGCCTCGTCGAAATCGCGGCGGAAGCGAACAAGCTGATCGATGGCGAGCAGGCGCTGAGCCTGTACCGCGCTGCACGCTACGCCGCCGATGCCGATCGCTTTCCGGATGATCTCGTCCGCGTCTACGGCATCATTGCCCCGCAACTCGGCCTGCCCAGGCAGAGTACGCTCGGCGAGCGCTTTCGCGATTCCGCCGCACGCTGGAAAGCCTTTCCCGACAGTGCCGCGGCGATGGCGCGCCTCGCCAGGCGCTACCGGCTGATCGCGATGACCAATGCGCGGCGGTGGGCGCTGGATCATTTCGAGCGCGAGCTGGGCTCGCCGTTTTATGCGACCTTCACGGTCGACGACACCGGGAGCGAGAAGCCGGACCCCGCCTTCTTCACCCAGGTGTTCGATTTCGTCGAACGCGATGGTGGCAGCAAGTCGCAGATCCTGCACGTTGCCCAGAGCCAGTATCACGACATCGGCATCTCCCGGCAGCTCGGAATCACCAATTGCTGGATCGAGCGGCGCCACGACAAACAGGGTTACGGTGGCACGATCGCGCCGTCGTCTTTCACCAAGCCTGATTTCCACTTCCACTCCATGGCCGAGCTGGCCGACGCCGTGGAGCACGTGCCTGCGACGTGATGAGCAACTGACGGCTTCATTCTGCCGGATCGCAAACAGGGGACGGATGACATGAGCGACGAGATCACCAACTGGACTGCTGAGGATGATGGGCTGGTCGAGGCGGCGATCCGGCGTGGCGCATCGCGCCGTGATCTTCTGAAGATGATGGTCGCCAACGGCGTCGCACTCGCAGCCGGCGGTTCCATCCTCGGCCGCGCCGAGCGGGCGTTCGCGGCGAGCCCCAGGAAGGGCGGCTCGATCAAGGCCGCGGGCTGGTCGACCTCGACGGCCGACACGCTCGATCCGGCCAAGGCCTCGTTCTCGACCGACTATGTGCGCTGCTGCTCGTTCTACAACCGGCTGACGACGCTCGACAAGAGCGGCGCGGCGCAGATGGAGCTCGCGGAATCGATCGAGTCCCGGGACGCGCAGACCTGGACCGTGAAGCTGAAGAAGGGGATCACCTTCCACGACGGCAAGCCGTTGACCGCCGACGACGTCGTGTTCTCGCTGAAGCGGCACCTCGACAAGGCGGTTGGCTCCAAGGTCGCCAAGATCGCAGCGCAGATGACCGGATTCAAGGCGGTCGACATGACCACCGTCGAGATCACCTTGGCGAGCCCGAACGCCGACCTGCCGATGATCCTTGCGCTGCATCACTTCATGATCGTCGCCGACGGCACAACGGACTTCTCGAAGGCCAACGGCACCGGCGCCTTCGTCCGCGAGGCCTTCGAGCCCGGTGTGCGCTCCATCGGGGTGCGCAACAAGAACTACTTCAAGGACGGTCCCTATCTCGACCAGATCGAGTTCATTGCGATCACCGAGGAGAATGCGCGCGTAAATGCGCTGCTCTCCGGCGACATCCAGCTGGCCGCCAGCATCAACCCGCGCTCGCTCCGGTTGATCGAGGGCAAGGAAGGGATCGCACTGTCGAAGTCGACGACGGGCAACTACACCGACCTCAATATCCGCCTCGACATGGCGCCGGGCAACAAGAAGGACTTCATCGATGGCATGAAGCACCTGGTGAACCGCGAGCAGATCGTCAAATCGGTGCTGCGTGGCTTCGGCGTCGTCGGCAACGACCAGCCGGTCTCACCGGCGAACTTCTTCCATAATGCCGAGCTCAAGCCCAAGCCGTTCGATCCGGACAAGGCGAAATCCCTGTTCCAGAAGGCCGGCGTACTCGGTACCTCGATCCCGGTCGTGACCTCGGAGGCCGCGAACTCCGCGATCGAGATGGCCATGGTGATCCAGGCCTCCGCCGCTACCATCGGCCTCACCCTGGACGTGCAGCGCGTTCCCTCGGACGGCTATTGGGACAATTACTGGCTGAAGGCGCCGGTTCATTTCGGCAACATCAATCCGCGTCCGACGCCGGACATCCTGTTCTCGCTGCTCTACGCCTCCGAAGCGCCGTGGAACGAAAGCCGCTTCAAGTCCGAGAAGTTCGACAAGATGATGCTCGAGGCGCGCGGCCTGCTCGACCAGGCCAAGCGCAAGCAGATGTACGCCGAGATGCAAGTGATGATCGCGGAGGAGGCGGGCACCATCGTTCCGGCCTATATTTCCAACATCGACGCCACCTCCTCCAAGCTGAAAGGCTTGGAGCCGAGCCCGCTCGGCGGCATGATGGGATATGCCTTCGCTGAATATGTCTGGCTCGATTCGTGAATGCCGTGTGAGACGGGCAGCGCCGGTCGCTGAGACCTGCGCCGCTGTCGCGGCCATCCTCTGCTTGCGGGCTGCAATTTGAAACATCGGATCGCCTCACTCGTCCTTGCCCGGCTGGCCATTGCGCTGGTCACCGCGATCATTGTTTCATTCGCCGTGTTCTTCGCCACCGCAATGCTGCCGGGCGACACCGCCACCATCTTGCTCGGCCAGGCCGCGACGCCCGAGGCGGTCGAGGGCCTGCGCAAGGCGATGCATCTGGATGATCCCGCGATCTTTCGTTTCCTGCGGTGGCTCGCGGGCGTGGTGCATGGCGATCTCGGCGTCTCCTATGCCAACAACATGCCGGTCGCGAAGCTGATCGGTGGACGCCTCGTCAACACCCTCAAGCTCGCCGGGCTCACCGCGATCATCGCAGTGCCGCTGGCGCTGACGCTCGGCATCACCGCGGCGATGCTGCGCAACACGCTGTATGACCGCTGCCTCACCATCGCGATCATCGGAATCGTGTCGGTCCCGGAGTTCATGATCGCAACGCTCGCCGTGCTTCTGTTTGCGGTCTATCTCAACTGGCTTCCCGCCGTGTCCTTCACCAGCGAGATCCGCACGGCTTATGATTTCGCCCGTGCCTACGCGATGCCGGTCGTCACGCTCACCATCGTGATCTCGGCGCAGATGATCCGGATGAGCCGGGCGGCCGTCGTCGAGACGCTGAATACGCCTTACGTCGAAATGGCGCTGCTCAAGGGCGCCTCGCGCGGCCGGATTGTGCTGCGCCACGCGCTGCCCAATGCGCTCGGACCGATCGTGAATGCGGTTGCGCTGTCATTGTCCTATCTCCTCGGCGGCGTCATCATCGTCGAGACCATCTTCAACTATCCCGGCGTCGCCAAGCTGATGGTCGATGCCGTGTCGACGCGCGATCTGCCGCTGATCCAGAGCTGCGCCATCATCTTCTGCTTCGGATTCCTGCTGCTGACCACCACAGCCGATATCATCGCCATCCTGTCGAATCCGAGGCTGCGATGACGAGCGACGCCACATCCGCCGGCCGCAGGTCTCGGCTCGGCTACCGCATCAATGCCGTCGGCATAGCCGGCGCGCTGATCGTGGCATTCTGGATCGTGGTGGCATTCGCGGCTCCCTCCATCATCCCGCATCCGATCGGCGACATCGTCGACAGCGACTATTTCGGTCCCATGGGCCGCGAGCTGTGGCTCGGCTCGGACTATCTCGGCCGCGACATGGCCTCGCGCATCCTGATGGGCGCGCGCTACACGCTCGGCATCTCCGTGGCTTCGGTCATCATCGCCGGCGCGGCTGGTGTCACGCTTGGCGTGATCGCGGCGATCATGGGCGGTGCCGTCGACATGGTGTTGAGCCGTCTGCTCGATGCGCTGAACTCGATCCCGAGCAAGCTGTTCAGCCTGGTCGTCGTCGCCGCCGTGGGCTCCTCGATCCCGGTTCTCATCGTGACCATGGCGGTGATATACATCCCCGGCGCCTACCGCTTCGCGCGCGCGCTCGCCGTCAACATCAACACCATGGATTTCGTCGTGGTCGCCCGCATCCGCGGCGAGAGCCTGTCCTACCTGATCCGTGCAGAGATCCTGCCCAACATCATCGGTCCCGTGCTGGTCGATCTGGGCCTGCGCTTCGTGTTCATCGTGCTGCTGCTGTCCGGGTTGTCCTTCCTCGGCCTCGGCGTCAAGCCGCCTTACGCCGATTGGGGCGCGCTGGTGCGCGAGAACATCGGCGGATTGCCCTATGCCGCGCCGGCGGTCATCTTCCCGTCGCTGGCGATCGCGAGTCTCACGATTGCGGTCAATCTCCTGATCGACAATCTCCCGACCAAGATCCGCGACCGGGAGGCATCGTAGATGACGAGCCTGGTGCAGATCCGTGATCTTCGTGTCGAGGCGACCACCGATTCCGGCCGTACGATCGAGATCATCAGAGGCGTCAATCTCGACATCGCCGAGGGCGAGATCGTGGCGCTGATCGGCGAGAGCGGCTCCGGCAAGACCACCATCGCCATGAGCCTGATGGGCTATGCGCGCGCCGGCTGCAAGATCGTCGGCGGCTCGGTCGCGGTCGACGGCCTCGACATGGTCGCGCTGTCGGAAAAGGACAAGGCGGCGGTGCGCGGTGCCAAGATTGCCTATGTGCCGCAGAGCGCGGCCGCGGCATTCAATCCGGCGATCCGGATCATGGACCAGGTGATCGAGGTCGTGCGCATCCACGGCGTGATGCCGTTGGTGGAGGCGCGCGCCAAGGCCAAGGCGCTGTTCCGCGCGCTGTCGCTGCCCGACCCCGAGAGCATCGGCGATCGCTATCCCCACCAGGTGTCCGGCGGCCAGTTGCAGCGGCTCGCAGCTGCCATGGCGCTGATCGCGAGCCCCAAGGTGCTGATCTTCGACGAGCCGACCACGGCGCTCGACGTCACCACCCAGGTCGAGGTGCTCAGGGCCTTCAAGTCGGTGATATCAGCGCATCGCATCGCTGGCATCTACGTCTCGCACGATCTTGCGGTCGTCGCCCAGATCGCCGACCGCATCGTCGTGCTGAGGAATGGCGAGGTGCAGGAGACCGGCACAACCGCCGACATTCTCGAGCGCCCGCAGCATCCTTACACGCAGCAGCTGCTGGCGGCCGTCGCACCGGATCATGACGTGCGGCGTGACGCGTCCGCGGCTGCGGCCGAGGCGCTGCTTGAGGTTCACGAGGTGTCGGTCGGCTACGGTCCGCTGCGCTCGGACGGCCAGCCGGCGATCGTGGCGGTCGACAATGTCAGCCTGCGCGTGGCGCGCGGGCGCAATCTCGGCATCATCGGCGAATCCGGCTGCGGCAAGTCGACGCTTGCGCGGGCCATCGCAGGCATCCTGCCGCCCTTTGCGGGAGGCGTCGTGTTCGATGGGCGCGAACTCGGGCGCAGCGCGCGAAACCGCAACCCGGACCAGTTGCGCCAGGTGCAGATCGTGTTCCAGCACGCCGACACGGCGCTCAATCCGGCGCATACGGTCGAGGACATTCTGGGTCGTCCGCTGACATTCTATCACGGCATGGCCCGCAGAGAGCGCAACGCCCGGATCGATCAGTTGCTCGACATGGTGAAGCTGCCGCGCGCCTTGCGGCTGCGACGCCCGGCCGAGCTGTCGGGCGGACAAAAGCAGCGCGTCAACTTCGCCCGCGCGCTCGCCGCCGATCCCAAGCTGATCATCTGCGACGAGATTACCTCGGCGCTCGACACCGTCGTTGCCGCGGCCGTCATCGATCTGCTCAAGGAGCTGCAGCGCGAACTCGACCTCGCTTACGTCTTCATAAGCCACGATCTTTCGGTGGTCGAGGCGATCTGCGACGACATCGTCGTGATGTATCGCGGCCGCAAGATCGAGCAGATCACGCCCGAGGCGATGGCACGACCCGAACATCCCTACACGCAGCTCCTGCTGTCCTCGGTACCGAAGCTCGATCCGACCTGGCTGGACCGTCTGCGCCAGGATCCCGAGCAGGTCCGGGCCTATTGCCAGCGCTGACCGCGCACCGCCGCATCCTACATCTGGAACAGGCTGGTCAGCGGCAGATAGGGCTTCACGATCGGCGATTTCAGCACGACGAAGCTGAAATATTTCTCGATGCCAATGTCCATGTCGGTGAGCCGCTCCATGATGGTCTGATACTCGCCGATCCCGGCGGTGACGAACTTCATCATGTAGTCGTAGCCGCCGGAGACGAGGTGGCACTCGATCAGCTGATCGATCTTCTCGACCGCGGCGAGAAACCGGGCGAAGTCGATCTGCCTGTGGTTCTTCAACGTGACCTCGGTAAAGACGGTCAGCGTCTGGCCGAGCTTGGAGACGCAGATCTGCGCCGAATAGCCCTCGATGTAGCCTTCCGCCTGCAGCTTCTTCACCCGCATCAAACAGGGGCTCGGCGACAGGTTGACGAGTTCGGCCAGCTCGACATTGGTGACGCGGCCGTTCTTCTGCAGTTCGTGCAGGATCTTGATGTCGATGCGATCGAGCTTCATGCAGCCGGGTCCCGTTGAGGATGCGTCCTGTCCCACTACAGCAGAAAATTCTGCCGTGGCGCCATCGGAATTTCCTCAAAGCAAGAATGGGGCCGCATTCGCCCGAATTATGCGATGCAAAACAATACGCCGAGGATATCGCCAACCGCAGAATCAAATGCCGTGCGGGCGCCGAATCCGGCGCCCGACGTGCCGGTTACCGCTCTAACCTGATGCTGCCGAAAGCCGGAGAGACCCCATGCCTGCCCCGCTGGTGCATGTCGAAACACCGCCAACGCTGCCCGAGCGCGCAGATGCCGTAGTCATCGGCGGCGGCATCGCCGGCGTGTTCGCCGCCTATTTCCTCGCGCGGCGCGGGCTTGCGGTCGCCTTGATCGAGAAGGGGCGGATCGGCGCCGAGCAGTCCAGCCGCAACTGGGGCTGGTGCCGGCAGCAGAACCGCGACGCGCGCGAGCTGCCGATGGCGACGTTGAGTCTCGACCTCTGGGAGCGATTCGGCGTCGAAAGCGGCGAGGCGACCGGCTTCTCGCGCTGCGGCCTGTTCTATCTCAGCAATGACGAGGCGGAGCTTGCCGGCTGGGCGCGCTGGGGCGCGTTCGCAAAGACGGCGGGCGTGACCACGCACATGCTCGACAGCCGGCAGGCTACCGAGCGCGGCGCGGCCACGGGACGCAGCTGGAAGGGCGGCGTATGGTCGCCGACCGACGGCACTGCCAGCCCTGCCGATGCCGCGCCCGCCGTGGCGCGCGCGATCCTGAAGAGCGGCGGCACGGTGCATCAGATGTGCGCCGTGCGCGGCGTAGAGACCAGCGGCGGCCGGCTGTCGGCCGTGATCACAGAGCGCGGCACGATCCGCACGCGGGTTGCGGTGCTGGCGGCGGGCGCGTGGGCGTCTTCGTTCTGCCATCAGCTCGGCGTCGCGCTTCCCATTGCCTCGATCCGCGCCTCGGCGCTCGCGCTCTCGCCATCGGCAGAGCCGTTGCCGCCGGCGCTGCACACCGCGGCCGTTTCCATCACGCGGCGCGGCGACGGCGGCCACACGCTCGCGATCAGCGGGCGCGGCCGCGTCGATCCCACGTTGCAGCAGCTGCGCTTCGCACCGCACTTCCTGCCGATGTTCGCCAAGCGCTGGCGCAGCCTGCTGCCGGGTGGGCTCGAAGGCTTCCGCGCCGGCCACGAGACGCTCGGCCGCTGGCGGCTCGATGAGCCGACGCCCATGGAGGCCACCCGGATCCTCGATCCGAAGCCGGATCAGGCAACTATCCGCCTCACCCATGCGCGCGCGGTGGAACTCCTCCCGGCGTTGAAGCAAAGCCAGATCACGGCGACTTGGGCGAGCTATATCGACTCGACGCCGGACGGCGTGCCCGTGATCGGCGAGCTCGCCGCGCTGCCCGGCCTGATCGTCGCCGCTGGCTTCAGCGGCCACGGCTTCGGTATCGGTCCCGGTGCGGGCCATCTCATCGCCGATCTCGTGACCTCCGCAAGCCCGATCGTCGACCCCAGGCCTTACGAGCCCGCGCGTTTCGCACGGCCCGAGCCCAACAAGGTCGCAGAGTTCTGAACGCGCGTTCCAGGGACTTGAACCCCCGCCGAGACAAGGGGCCGCGCGGTTCGCCAAAGTCACCGATTCGCACCTCTGAGGCCCCTTCGTCTGCGGCCGAGTTCGTTCAGTTGTTTGGGTCAGGCTCTTGAAAGGCATCGCAGAACAATGATGCCTTTTCTCCCCAAACGATTTATCATCTATTTGATTTTGTTAATTTTTGCCGCTTCCTGGATGATAATGGAGAGATCTCCGGGGGGGGGGGGAGAAGCGTGAATCCCCCCGCTACCACGCGTGACCTGCACTCCCTTCACTCTGCTTGGGCATGCCTCACCGCCAATCAGCGAGTTGAGACGGCCAGCAATTTCGACACATACCCCGCCCGGGCCTGTGTCATCTCTCGACACCGTCATCGTCTCGACAAGATCTCGGATTGCTTCGGCAGCCTCCTCGTCACCTGCGCTCACACCTTTGCCGAGCGCACTTTCGAGCCGCAACAATTGCTCTTTGTATCGCCTTAGAATGTTGGGGTGGAGCGCGATCGGCAGGGGGCTGGCTTTGCAACTCAGTCATAATCCGCTTCCGATCGGCATCTAGTCACGCCGTCGCCGGCGAGACCTTGACTAACTCGGCCAGCCTGACAGCGTCGCAACTTGTGCGCATTGTCCTCACGGTAGAGCTGGCCAACCAATCCCCGCAGTCCGTGAGGCACGTGTTCCAGCGAGACCGGCGCGCCGAGGCAGCGCATCAGTCCGCGCGCCGCACCCCTGCGAGAAGGCTGGGCACCAGGATCGTTACGAGTGGTCATCACGCGTGTCGATGCGCGCCGCGGCGCGTCCACGTCGGAACCGGGAGCGGGCGCCGGGCGGATAGGCCCGTGCGAGCCGGTTGTGCTCGATCCGGTGCTGCATCATGTCTCTGCGGGTTTGACGCTGATCCTGGCTCAGGACGAGGTCTGAACGCGGCATGGTTGAGCACAGCAGAACAAAGCCGGCTTCGACATCCTCGGGATAGGCCGTGAGCGCGCCGGAGCGATCGACATCGCCGGCCAGAAGGCGCGCGGCGCAGGCGATGCACCAGCCTTGCTCGCAAATGTAGGGACTGTCGATTCCGACATCGATCATGGCATAGAGGAGATACTCGTCGGCCGTTGCGTCGAAGCTGAAAATGCCATCCGGCCGCTCGAGCCGGACGCGAAATGGCTTGGCGCCGCTTGCATTGGTCTTGGCTGGGAGCTCCGTCATCGTTCACCACCGGCTGTCGGGCAGCGCGATTTCGCCGATGCGGCCGGTCGCGTAACAGTGCGCCGCCGCGATGATGCGCATGGCAATCGTCAGCTCGCCCTCATCGCGGGGCGCGTAGATGATCAGGCTCTGCGGCGGCACGGCGCCCGCCATGTAGCGCGCGAAGGGATGTACCGTTCCCCAGCCCTTGGCCGCGATCTTCTGCGCCCATTCCGGCCGCAAGGTCAGGTGCAGCGATGCGTCGGGGCGCACGACCAGCCACACCGGGGCGAACACGAAAGCCTCCGGCTGGCCCATCGCGTGCGAGTCGTCGAGCGCGAAGGCGTGGCCTGCGGCATTCAGGGGCGCGGGGACTTCGTCGACACCCGCCAGGGTACGCGCGTAGGAGCCAAGGTGCGCGGCGAAACTGGCAGGCGCGCCGTCGTCGAGCTGGTGGCATGGCCAGGTCGGCGCCAATCGCGGGCAGCCGCCGCGACGCGCCGCGAGGCGGCGCAGTCCTGGAGCCATCGCCCAGGCCGGGGGAAACCGGCGCAACCTTGACCTAGCCGAAACTGTCATAATGAACCTGCGTGATCGGAACGTCGGCGCTGCGTAGCAGCGACTTGACTGCGTTGACCATGACCGGGGGTCCGGCGACGTAGAACTCGGCCGCGGCCGGCTCGGCGATCGTCGATGTGATGGCGTCGGTGACGAAGCCGGACGCATGCGGCCAACCCGCCGGCGCGATTTCGACAACGGGCAGATAGTGCGCATGCGGAATCCTAGCGATCGTCGCCGCCAGCATGTCACCGGCGGCGAGATCGGCCGGCGTGCGCGCGCCGTACACGACATCCAAGGGCGCTTCGAAATCGAGTCGCCCCGTGGCCGCCTCGCGTAGCATCGCCAGGATCGGCGCGACACCGGTGCCGCCGGCCACGAACACCTTGCGCCCCGGCTCGCGCCGCAGAGTGCATGCGCCGAACGGCGCCTCGATGGTGAGGCGCGCGCCAAGCGCCAGTTCCGCGAGCGCGTTGCTGCCTCTGCCGCCATCGTAGCGCTTGGCGATGAACTGCAAGAGCCTGCTGCCGGGCAGGTTGCTCATCGAGTAGCAGCGTCGCAGGCCCTCGCCGAGATGCAGGATCGCATATTGGCCGGGCCGGAAGGCGATCGGCTCTGACGTCTCGAAGCTGAACTGGCGAATCTCCGGCGCGAGATCCTCGACATCCACTAGGATTGCCTGTTGCTCGATGCATTGCGGCGCCGGCGCGGACCATTCGCCAGGTCCGCGCGCGATGGTGATGTCGGATATCGCGCGCGACTGGCAGGCAAGAATGCGGTTGCGCCGCGCGTCGCGCGGGTTGACGGCTGGCGCGGCCGGAAACATCAGATCGACCTGGCCGTCCACGAGCGTCACCTTGCATGCCCCGCAACTTCCCCAGCCGCATTGGTAAGGCAGCGCGACGCCCCCACGTCGCGCTGCCTGCAGTATGGTGTCATGGTCGGCGACGTCGACTGCGACACCATCGGGCTCGATGCGAAGTTGCCGGGTCATGAACGCCATCCTTTCGGGCTTGGCGGTTTGCGCAGCATGTTCACGGCGGCTGCCAACTATAAGCCGCACTCCGCAACCAGCTTGGCCTGGGCGGTCATGGTGCGCGCGAGAATCGTCTGCGCACCGTCCGCGCCGTGTGCGACGGACAGAGCTTCGCTGAGGCCGCGCGCGGCGCGCTCGCCAAGCGGCAGCCACTTGGCATTCCACTCCCGCAGCAGATCCGCATGCGCGCGGACCTTGCCGATGGCGTAGGCCACCAGGGCCTTGGTGGTCTCGACCGCGTAGGCTTGGTCGTAGTTGCAGAAGTCGTCGTGCAGCAGCGCCAGCAGGTCATCGTCGTTCGCGCGCGCCAGCTCGGCGATCTCGCGATTGAAGATGTGATCGAAGATCGGCCGCAGCACCAGATTGCGGGAGACGAAGGCCTCGCCCCAATCATAGGTGATCAACTGCTTCTCGATCAGCTCGCGCAGGCCTTGCCAGTGCGGCGCTTGCGTCCAGATCGCCCGCGCCGTGTTGCTATCGGCGAGCTCGGGGCGGTTGGTGTCGAGCGCGAGCGCCTTGGCGAGATAGGCCTGCCGCTGCACCCGGCGCATCTCGTTGCCCATCTGGAAGTAGAAGGTGTTGGTGACGAAGGCCGACGGCGCCATCTGCGCGACATAGGCCGCGCTCATCTGCATCGCATGCCCGGGGAAACGCACCGGCAGATAGGCTTGGCCGAGGAAGTCGAGCCATGCCGCCGGCAGCTTGCGGTAGCTGTCCTGGCGTTCGAACTCGTCGATCAGATTGTCGCAATAGACCTCGCGGTCCTTCTGGTCCCCGACGTAGCGCCGATAGGTGTAGGTGAGGGGATCGCGATAGCCCTCCCAATCATCGAGGTTGAACCTCGAGCCCTCGCGGTTCAGGAGATAGAACTGGTTGACCGGCCAGTTCTCCGACAATTCGAACGGCGCCGGTGCGCGGCGGAAATGGCTGTGGAACTTGTAGGTGACGGCCTCGTATTCCGACGGCAGCCGGCGCTCGGTCCACAGGCTCCAGGTCTTCTTCTGCTTGCGCGCAGCCGGCTTCGCGGTCATTGCGGTCATGACGTGTCCTCCCGAGATTTATGCTGTGTGGATGGTCCAGACCCATTCGTCGTCCATCGATTCCAGCCGGCCGCCGAACGACACCAGGCTCGGCTCGATTTCGGCGAGCCGGAACGGCCGCCCCAGCGCCGCCTGCATGCTCTTCTGCGTCAGGCGGAAATTCCGGTCGGCCTGGATGCGGACGTAGCCGCCGCGGTCCTCGACGACGATCTCGACGTCCGGATTGTCCTGCTCGCTCGCCGCGATCACGGCCTCGATGATGTCCTCGTCGACGCCGCGGATGACGGGGCCGACCAGTTTCGGTGCTGCTGTCGTGGTCATGAGCTGTGTCCTATGCGTCCTGTTCGGTCTTGTGGCGCAGGCGGCGCAGTCGGCCGTCGCGGGGCACGCCGACGAGAATGGCTTCGCCGTCCCTCTTCACCTCGTAGCGGAAGAGGCGGCAGTCGCGCGGGTTGAGGCCGCGGCCGTCATCCATGCTGAACTCCCACTCATGGGCCGAGCAGGTGATGGTGCCGGCTTCGAAATCGACTTTGCCGTCGGCCAGCAGGATCTCCTGGTGCGGGCACATGCCCTGGAAGCAGCGCAGCTCGCCGCCCGGCAGGTGCACCACGATCACCTCCTCGCCGTCGACTTCGACGCCGATGATGTCGCCCTCCCAGAGGTCGTCCAAGGTGGCGACCTGGCGCCATGTGACGCTGGCATCGTCAGACATAGGCCACCTCGATCCAATCCATCGGCTGGATGCCCGATTGCGCGATCGTCATCGACGAGGGTAGCTCTCGGCCGTTGTAGTAGACGCATTTCGGCGCGCTCCTCTCGGCGACGCGCAGTCCAACGGCGTGCTGCGCGACCTTATCGGCCACGATGCTCATGTCATCGCCGTCGTCGACCGGAATAAGCAGGACGACGAAGTCGCCACGGAAGTTGGCTTGGAGCGGGAACAGGGCCACGCTTGCCTCCCATATTGGTTGGTTGTCTTGATTGTTGGTTTGTCTGTTGTCGTGTCGATCAGCTGCGCCGCTCGTGAGCGGCACCTCCTGCCATGCTGGCCGCAGGCGGCGGTCGCTTCACTCCGCCGCGAGGCGGGATGCGCCATTCCAGGCGTAGGCTTGGGCGTCGTTGCCGGCGACGTCGGGCGTGATGCCCATATATTGAAGCGCGCCTTCCAGCGTGGGCGGCTGGATGTGGCCGGCGAGAAAACGGTCGACGACCGAGAGATGGGTGTCGTAGCGCTCGGGCTGGCTCTTCCACACCCACTCGCAGACCTCGCAGCAGAAGTTCAGCTTGCGGCCGTTATGCGTGGTGATGCGCGGCGCCTTGCCGATGCTCGGGCTGCAGATCGGGATGTGGCAGCAGTTGCAGACGATCGGCAAGGTCGCTGGATAGGTCTTCTCGATCTGCCCGGTGCGCACGTTGTCGCCGATCACGTCCCACAGCTTGCCGAAGCGGTCGTTCCAGCCGGGATATTTCTGCTCCAGCCAGTCGCGCTCGGCGGCGGACACGCCGGCGTCCGGATTCCACCACACCGTCGGCCGCCAGAACCAGACGCCCATGTGATAGGCATGATGGACCCAGTCGAGTTCCGGCAGGAAGTGCTCTTCCCAGTACCACGGCACGTTCATGCCGAGGTCCTTGAACTGGTCCATGAACTGCCGACAGATCCAGTCCTGCATGAATTCCTTGAACGACATCGTTCTGCTTTCTAGCGGCGTGTAGTAGTCCATAGAGATGCCAGTCAGCAGCGCGAACAGCTTCCATGATCGCCAGAACATCTGGTCGACCATCTTCTGCGCCTCGGCCTTCCTGCCGTTGTTGATCATGATCTTCAAGGTCGGCTCGCCCTGTTGCGAATGTCGCGCCTCGTCGGTCTGGATCGAGGAGATCAACGCGCCGAACTCGATGTCACCGACATGCAGAGCGTCCGAGGCCATGCCGAGGAATTGCAGGTTGGTGAAGCCGGTCTCGAAGGTGAAGGTCAGTTGGATCGCTGTCGACACCGCGTCGTTGGCAGTGAACATGTCGTCGAACAGGCTGCGCGCTGCGATCACGCCCCATTCGTTGGTGTGCATCGCCTTGTGCGCCCAGTCGAATTGCGGGTCCTTCGCCAGCAGGCAATAAGGGAAGTAGATCTGCGCCTGGCCGTGGCGGCACTCGTCGAGCGTGCCGAACGCGGCCATGTTGCGCCAGGCGGCGGCGCGGCCGAACCGCGCCATGCGCGCCTCGCCGATCGAGGCGAAATATTCCGGAACCGGGATCGCGCCGTAATGCGCCTTGATCGCCGACTTCCAACCAGCGTCGAGATTGTCGTACAGATTGGAGCGCGCGATCGTCGAGCGGATCGAGTAGATGCCGTCGTCCTTGCCGGCCTGGTTGTGGACGTATTCGCGATAGGTCAGCTTGTAGGGCTCGTCCCACCCCCACCATTGCTCGCCGTGGATGCCGAAGCTCTTCGAGAGCTCCTCAGGAAAGACCTCGTCCTCGCTGACATAGGAGAAGGCCCAGTTCATGTCGCGGGCCGTGTCGTAATAATCCCGCCGCTGCAGCTTCGGCATCGTTGCTCCTCCCGAGCTTGATGGTCACGTTCGTTCTTCTTCGTTACGGCCGCTGCGCCGCCCTTGAAGGGGCGAACCTTGTGCGGCTGCTGTCGGACGTACGATCTATTTCTTGGGACTGATCGGTCGTCGCTCGATATTATGTGACACAGTGTAGAATGTGTTCTTTGGTTTTTCTTTAGGTTGTTCTGCGCATGCAGATCGACAGCTTACATGCTGCTAATTCAAGCGCAGGCGAACCGCAGCCGTGCTGTGGCGTCATTCACGAGTTGATGCGATGCGAGATAAGGGATTGATGGCGTCGATGATCGACGCACTCGTATCGATCAGACGCTTCGACCTGCTCGAGCGAGCAGCCCGGGAGGCGTCACAAGCCGACCGTGTGGAGGAGACGAGGAGACCAGCGCTGCGTTCGGACGATCAGCGGCTGCGGCCGACGACGTGAAGCTTCAGCCCATCGAGCGCGTCGGTGATCGCGATCTGGCACGCCAGGCGGCTCTCCGGCCGTACGTCGGTGGCCTCAAATTCGAGGACGTCGGCTTCGATGTCGCCGGCCGGGCCGACGCGATCGATCCAGGCGGCGTCGACGTGGCAATGGCAGGTGGCGCAGATGCATGAGCCGCCGCATTCGCCGATAATGCCATCGACACTGTTGCGCTTCGCCGCCTGCATGGCGCTTTCGTCGCGCTCGGCATCCACCGTCCGCAGGGTGCCATCGGGTTCTATGAAAGTGATCCTGGGCATGAGTGGTTGCTGATCCTAATTGAACTGCCGGCCGCCATCGACAATCAGGGTCTGACCGGTGATGAAGGCCGCGGCGGGCGAGGCGAAGAACAGTGCGCCGCCGACCATGTCGTCGATATCGGCTGCGCGTTTCAGCGCGCCGCGCGAGACGCCGTATTCGGCGGCGTTCTCCATCAGGCCGAGGCTGGCCTCGGTGAGCGTGAAGCCGGGCGCGATGACGTTGACGGTGATCCTGTCGTCGCCGAGCTCGCGCGCCAGCGCGCGGGTCAGCGCGATCACAGCACCTTTCGACGACACGTAGTGCAGCCACATCGGTGAGCCGCTCATCACCGTCGCCGAGGAGACATTGACGATGGCGCCGCCGCCTGTCCGTCGCATCAAGGGGGCGGCCGCCTTGCTCATCATCCACACGCCCTTGACGTTGACGCGCATGACGCGGTCCCACTCGGCTTCGGGGATCGCCTCGAAGCTGCGGCGCTCCAGCCCGGCATAGATCGCGGCATTGTTGACGAGAACGTCGACGCCGCCCATGCGCGCGGCGGCGAATTGAGCCAGCGCTGCTGTCGAAGGCTCGCTCGCGACGTCGACCTCGGCGGCATGCGCCTTGCCGCCGGCCTCGCGGATCAGCTGCGCGGTCTCCTCAACCCCGCCAAGACGGATGTCGGCGGTGACGACCTCGGCGCCTGCGGCGGCGAAGGCCAGGGCGAACCCGCGGCCGAGCCCGCCGGCGGCGCCGGTGACGATCACGCGCTTGCCATGCAGCTGGATCGTGCTCATGCGGACACCTCGATATGCAGCAGGTCGGGCATGTAGGCGGAGGCCATGCCCTCGGCGATCAGCGCCTGGGCCATGCTGGTGCCGGCGTCGGTCAGCATCGACGGCAGCACGAAGCTCTCGAGCATCGCCAGCGTCTCCTTCGGCGGTGTATCGAACCAGCAGCCGATCGTAGCGACGCCGTGGCCGGTGAAGCGCCACAGCTTGTCGGCATCCTTCATCAGCGCATCCTCCCGCGAGATCGCGGCCTTGCGGGTGTCATGACCGTCGATGATGGCAAGGATGGTCTCGTTCTGAAGGCCGGGGATCGCCAGCCGACCGAACGCTTCCGCCGCAATCTTCACGCCTTCGATCTCGTGTGCGCGCTGCAATTCGGGATATTTTGGATTGGGACCAACGGCAGCGGCGAGCTGCTCCTGCGGGAACTTCTTCCAGCCGACGTCGTGCATGAGGATCGCGGGCAGCACCACGGAGGCGTCCGCCTCGGGATGGATCCGCAGCAGGGCCTGGCCCAACCGATAAGAAATCAGGGTGTGCTCGTCATTCGATCGCACGTCGAGCCAGGGCCGCGCGGCGAGCCAGATCGGCAGATCCTGGTCGCGCAGAAAATGCGTCATCGCAGCTCCGCGTCGTAGGTGAGATAGATGGTCTTGTATTCGAGATAGTCCTCGACGCCGTAGCGGCCCTTCTCGCGGCCGATGCCGCTTTGTTTGACGCCGCCGAACGGCGCGCTCTGGCTGGAGCGCTGGATGTCGTTGATCCAGACCGAGCCGGCTTCGAGGCGTTCGGCCAATGTGAGTCCGGTCGCGAGATCGCGCGAGAATACGAAGGCGGCAAGGCCATAGACCGTCGCATTTGCCAGTCGCAGCGCCTCCTTGCGATCGTCGAAGGAAGCGACACCGAGCACCGGCCCGAAGGTTTCCTCGGTCATCACGAGAGAGGCCGGATCGGCATCGGCAATGACGGTCGGCGGCAGGAACCAGCCATTGTCGTAGAGCCCGCCCGTCAGCCTTGCGCCGCCGGTCAGCAGCCTCGCGCCGCGAGAGCGCGCATCGGCAATCTGCCGCTCGCTATTGCGATAGATCTTCTCGTTGACGAGGGGGCCGAGCGCGCAGGTCGAGGTCAGGCCGTTGCCGACGTCGAGCTGCAGAACCTTGTCGGTGAGCGCATCGAGGAATCTGTCATAGGCAGCCCGCTCGACATAGACGCGATTGACGCGGTAGCAGAACTGCCCGGAATTGGCGAAGGCGTGACGCGCGATCGCCGCTGCCGCCGCACCGATTTCGGCGTCGGCGCAGACGATGGCTGGACATTGGCCACCGAGCTCGAGCGTGACACGCTTCATCGTGCCTGCGGCCGCCGCGGCAATCGTCTTGCCGGCCCGCGTGCCGCCGGTGAAGGCGATCTTGCGCGGCGTCGGGTGCTCGATCATCTGCATCCCGATGTCGGGGCCGCGGCCGGTCACGACGTTGAAGCAGCCGTTGGGATAACCCGCCGTCTTGAACAGCTCGGCGAGCCGCAAGGTCGACAGCGGCGTATCCTCGGCGGGCTTGGCGACCACCGTGCAGCCGGCCATCAGCGCCGCCCCGAGCTTGAAGCAGAGCAGGGTCACCGGATAGTTGAACGGCGTGATCGCGATCACCACGCCGACCGGCTCTCGGGTGATGATGATCTTCTCGCAGGCGACACCCGTCAGCGGCATCTCCGCGTGAAGGCGCAGGCCTTCCTCGGCATAGATCTCCAGCAATTCCGCCGAGCGCTGGATTTCGGTGACGGCGCCCGCCAGCGGACGGCCGAGCTCGCGGGTCAGCAGGCGGCCGAGCTGCTCGGCGTTCTCGCGCATCAGCCGCGCGGCGGCCTTCTGCAGCCGCGCGCGCTCCGCGACCGGCACTGCCTTCCAGACGTTGAACGCCGTCTCGGCGGAGCGGATCGCGGCATCGACGTCGGCCTGACCTGCATCCGGAACGCTGTCAATCGTCTCGCCAGTGGCCGGATCCAGCACGTCGAAAGTCGCGCCGCTTCGGCCTGCAACCCAGCGGCCGTCGATGAACATGTCCATGTTCGTAGGCCCCAGGTTCAGATCAGGTCGAGCATGAGTGCGACGCGGGTACTGGCCAGCGCCTCCTCGGCCATCTGTCGTCCGACCTCGGTCTCGAGCAGAGCGAATTGCGTCGTCAGGCGGGCGGCATATTGATGCGGCGTCATCTTGAACCAGTCGCAGGCGACCGCGACGCCGGTGGTGGTGAAGCGCCACAGCTTGTCGGCGTCGCGCACGATCCGGTCGTTGAGCGAGCGCGGGTAGGGACGCGTGTCGTGTCCGTCGATGATTTCGGCGACCGCGACGATGACCGGCTCCGGCCAGTCGGCCTGCTCCAGCACCTCGCGCGACATGCGTACGCCTTCGCTCTCATGCAGGAAGCGTACGTCGGACTGCATCATGTTGGGTCCAAAACCCTTCTCGATGATGTCGGTCATGTCGATCGAGTACCAGCCGATGTCGTGCAGGATGATCGCGAGCGAGACGATGTCCTCGTCCGCGTCCGGATGGTGCGCCAGCAGCTTGCGCGCATAGGCGTATGATAACGGGATGTGCACATCGTTCTTACGAGCGCGCATATACGGCTCGCTGATGCGCCACACCTGATCATACCGGCTGCCGATTTCGGGCCTGTCGAGCATTGCAATGCCAATCTAGCGGGAAGGCCGGCGTCGCCGGCCTCCCGTGTTTCGGGGTCAGGAGAGAATGGTGACTTCGCCGGTCGAGCCGTTGACGCGCAGCATCTGGCCGTTCTTGATCGAGGAGCTGGCGCGTCCCGTGCCGGTGACGGCGGGCAGGCCATATTCGCGGCACACGATCGCGGCGTGGGACATCATGCCGCCGATGTCGGTGACGATCGCGTTGATCTTGCCGAAGATCGGCGCCCAGCTCGGCGCGGTCACCGGCGCGACCAGGATCTCGCCCTGCTCGATCTGGCCGAGCTCGTCGGCCGAGCGCACCACGCGGGCACGGCCCTCGACGATGCCGGGCGAGGCGGCCATGCCGGACAGCTTGGTCGTGTTCGCCGCGCCGTCGAGCCAGCGGCCGATGCTTTCCGTGGTGATACCCCAGAGCATGATCGTGAACGGCTCGGTGATGATATCGGGCGGATTGTTGAGCGCGGGCTGCGGCGGCGTCGTCGCGAGCGCCGCGAGGATTGTCTTGCGCCGCTCGATCTCCGGCGGCCAGTAGGTCGGGCCGATCGCCGGCGCGCCAACCGCCCAGCCATTGCCATAGTCGAACAAGGCGTCGCGGACTTCCTGCCGGTTGAGATAGAACAGGTCGTCGGCGTCCTTCCAGAAGCCGGCATCGCGGAAGATCGCGCCGAGCTCGCGCATCTTGCGCCAGAACACGCTCATCGACCAATGCTCAATGTAGAAATTGTGGTTCTCGACATAGGGGAACACGGTGCGGGCGAGCCCGAGCTTGCCCTCGAAGGCGGCGCGGGCGTCGGCGTCGAGCATCTCGGCATATTCGGAGGTAATGCGGTCGCGCTCCTTGGCGATGGCCTCGGTCGGCCGGTCGATCTCCTCGCCGCGCTGGACGCGGACGACGTAGTCCCTGATGTAGCCGAGCGGAATGTCGAGATGCTCGATCCAGTATTTGTCGGTCGAGTAGAAACCGTTGCCTGAGGTGAAGTTGAACCAGGGGTCCTGCGCCTCCTTCCAGGCCTTGAGCCATTCGGCGCCGTTTGGCGCACGGCCGACCGCGGCGAGCGCCTCGTCGACCGATCCGCTCTTCAGCGCATCGGTGACGCCCAGCTTCACCGCGAGCTTGGCGAGCTTCTTCAGCTCGTCATCCGGCCGAAACAGGTCGACCTCGACGCCCTGGACCATCTTGGCGATGGCCTGGTCCGGAATGGTGGGGAATTGCTCCTTCATGAAGCTGAAGAAGTCGAGATAGGCGGCGTAGCCGAGATTCAGGAACTCGAAATGATACTGCCAAGTCTTGTACAGGAGCTGGATCGCGCGGTCATAGGTCTCGGTCAGCGCATAGGTGTTGTCGAGACCGACGCCGCCGGTGATCCAGTCGAGCGGCACGGCATCGGGCAGCGGCTCGAAGTTGAGGGCCTCGAGATCGGCGATGTTGGCGCGGACCTTCTTGTCCCAGTTGGCCAGCAGGCGATCCCAGTTCTGGAAGTAGTAGCCGGCGCGCTCCATGAAATGCGGCACGCGGCCGCCGATCAGCTCGGGCGCCACCGCGACCGGGCTCATGTAGCAATAGCCGTTGTGGATGCGGTACTCGACGCCGTTGGCCGGCGGGATCAGATAGTGCCGGGTGTTGTACTGGCCGAGGCACTTCACGGCGAATTCGACCGTGACCGCATCGAACGGCTTGAACGGGGAAGGCCAGTGCTGCGAATCGCAGAACCAGAACTTGCCGTCCTCCTTGTCGCGCAGGCTGTTCTGGAACTGCAGATAATAGGGATAGAGCTTCTCCCAGCCCTCGGCGCCCGCAGGCGTCTTCAGGTCATAGGGACTCGGAAATTTCGCGTGCGCCGTCATGATCGTTTCCCCTCATTCTCTCTGTTGTTCTTTGTCGTGATGCTCAGCGCTTGGCCTGGATCGGGGCGAGTAGCGTCCCCAGCACGCCGGCGATGCCGGTTTCGTAGACAGCTGTCGTCTGCTTCTTCTTCTGGCTCCACACCGTCTCGGGCCGGCTCTGCAGCGCGACCAGATTTTCGTCCTCCGGCAGATCGGCATCGATCGCCCATTCGACGTCCTGCGGGCAGCCCATGCTGCGCTCGAGCGATTTGGCGAGCCGGGCGACGGAGAGGACCTGAGCATTGGTCAGGGAGGGCAGGGTACGACGCTCCGGCGCGATGACGCGCTCCACCGTGCGCCGCGCCGCCCGATCGGCGACCAGCTCGAAATCCTTCTCCGAGATGCGCTGCTTGATCACCTGCAGCAGCACCTTCTCGACGACGAAATTGTCCGGTGTGATCTCGCCGGAGACAACGGGCTCGCCGAGCCCAAACGCGGCATCGATCACGATCTTGGTGCGATCACCGTTGATCGGGTCGAGCGTCATCGCCACGCCGGCCGCTGACGCATTGACCATTTTCTGGACGCCGACCGACATCAGCACGTCGATCTGGCCGAGTCCGTTCTCGGCGCGGTAGGAGATGGCGCGGGCATTGAACAGGCTGGCCCAGCACGCCTTAACCTTCTCGACCACGGCGTCCTCGCCGACCACCCAGAGATAGGTGTCCTGCTGGCCGGCGAAGCTGGCATCGGGCAGATCCTCGGCCGTCGCCGAGGAGCGCACCGCGACCGGCAGTTCGCCGTTGGGCGACATCCGGCGATAGGCCTCGCGGATCGACTGCTCGACCACGCCGGGCATCGGCTGGGTGATGATCACGTCGCGGATCTCGTGCGACAGCTTCTCCTCGTCATCGACATCGTCCAGCACGATCCGCGACAGGCGTTCGCTGATCGTCGCCTCGAGCCCGTTGCTGCGCAGATGCAGGGCGTAGGCGTCGGTCGCGACCGCAAAGCCTGCGGGCACGCGCACGCCTTGCGCGATCATGCGCGCGAGGCTGGCGCATTTGCCGCCGATGCGCGGGAAGTCGGCCTCGCACGCGGCTTCGAACGGCACGATGAAGGATGCGGCTGCGTTGGCGCCCATGCGTCTGTTCCCCACCTTGTGACCCGGATCACTTCCGGGCTTGTTGTTACTTGTGAAGCACGTTCCAAAGACGAACGGGACGCGTCAGGCCACGTCCCATTCGATCCGAAGCGCCGTCGGCACGCGAAACGAGATGTTGTGAACGAAGTCAATGGTCTGGTCCGCGGCCAGTCGCAGGCCGGGAAGCCGGCGTGTCAGCTCTCCCAGCGCTATCGCGAACTCGATGCGGGCGAGCTGCTGGCCGACGCAGGTATGGATGCCATAGCCGAAGGCCAGATGGCTTCTCGCATCGCTGCGTCGGACGTCGAAGCGGGCCGGCTCGGCGAAAACCGCCTCGTCGCGGTTGGCGGAGCCGATCAGCAGCAGGATGTTGGAATCCTTCGGCACGGGCACGCCGCCGATCTCCGCGTCCTTCAGCGCGCGCCTTCGCCACGCCACGATCGATGGGCTGAAGCGCAGCGATTCCTCGACGGCGGTGGGAATCAGCTGCGGTTCGGCGATGATGGCTTCCCAGTTCTCGCGCCGCTGCAGCAGCTCGCGCATGCCGTTTGCCATCAGGGTCGTCGTGGTCTCGTGGCCGGCGAACAGCGCGCTGTAGAGCACGCCGGCGATCTCCTCATCGCTGATCTCGGCGCCGTCCTTCTGCAGTCGCACCAGATCACCAGGCAGATCATCGGTCGGATGATCGTGGCGCTGGCGCACCAGATCGCGGCAGTAGTTCCAGTATTCCACCATGTTGCGGGCGTGCTCGATCTGCTCGTCGTCACTGAGATCGCCCCAGGTCAGGAGCGCGCGACTGACCGCCCAGGATTTCACCCGCGGCACGTCCATGTTGGGAATGCCGACCAATTTGAACAGCACCAGGGCCGGCACGTCATAAGCGAACTCGCGGAAGAAGTCGGCATGGCCGCGCCCTGCAAAGGCATCGATCGCCTGGTTAACGATCGCCTTGATTTCCGGCTCGATCGCCCTGAATCGACGCGGTCCGAAGCAGCCCTGGACCAGCTTGCGGATGCGCGTGTGATCGGGCGGTATGCGAGCTGACAGGCCGGAATAGGCGGTGAAACCGCCCTCGCGCATGATGCGCCGGCCTTCCTCGCACATCGGACGCAGCGGCGCCTGGGCGTTCTCCGACGAAAAGGTGCGCCAGTCGTCGAACACCGCCTTGATGTCGGCGTGACGCGCGACGACGTAATATTTCAACTCGTCAGAGAAGAAGACCGGCGCTTCGGCGCGTGCCCATTCGTAGAACGGGAACGGATCGCGCATCTCGAACGGGTCGAAGTCCTTCGCGGCGTCGTGATAGGGGCATCGCGCCAGCTGAGCAGCCGAACCTGGCATGTGGTCCTCCCATTCGTCGCCCTTGAGGGCGACCGTTTGTTATGGGCCCACTCTAAGCGGCGGCCTTTGGGTTTTCTTTAGTCCGTAACTGTATGACAAATTGAGATAAATCGTCAATTTGCAGGTGGTGGCGGCGTTTGATACGGCCGGCGAAGCCCGGTGCGAGGTCGGTGGATGCGGGGCTCAAGCCGTCAGCTTGCGATGCAGCTCCTGGAGCGAGGCGCTCTTCGGCCGGTCGTCGAAATGCTTGAGCGAGTCGAGGTAGAGCTTGAATTGGCGGTCGATCGCCTCGCGTCGTCCTTGCGCCTTGAACACCTGCATCGCCTCGGCATGCGCCATCTCGCACAACGGGTCGATCGCGAGCGCCTTCTGACAATGCGCGAGCGCGGCCGAGTAGTCGCTGCGTTCGAGATAGATCCGCGCTGCGTCGCGCTGCACCTTGAAGAACATGTCGCGCAGCCAATAACGCTTGCTCCAGCACCAGTCGCGCTCGCCATCGTCGGCATATTCGACCGGAATGTCCTCGAACAGATCGCCGGTGTAGAGACGATCCGCCGCCTGCAGGCAGATCAGCGCCTCGTCGCTGGCGCCGGCCTTGATGTGTCCCTGGGACTGCCGGCACAGCTGCTCGAAGGTCGAGATGTCGAGCCAGCTGCGCTCTGGCGGCACCAGCACATAGCGCGAGCCCTCGCGCCGGACGTAGTTGCGGCCGCCGTCGCGTCCCTCCGACTGGCCCAGCGCCAGCCGTAGATAGCGCACGGTGTGATACAGGCGGTTGCGCGCCGCCTCGATATCGTCGGCATTGGGCCAGAGCAGATCGGCGAGCTCATCGGTGCTGGCGCCGTGGCCGCCCTTCTGCAGCAGATAGGCGAACAGCGTCTTGGTCTTGCGGGTCGCGCCGCCTGGCGGGTCCCAGTTCACCTGGCTGCCGTCATTGCGATAGATCCGCAGACGGCCGAAGCAGCGAATCTTCCAGCGGTCGCGGCTGTCGAGGTGAACCGCGCCAGGCTCCTCCGCCGATCGGCGCAGCAGCCACATCGGGTCGGCGCCTTCGGCCGCATGCAGCGCGGCCGCCGACGTTCCGATCCGCAGCTCCGGCGCAATCGCGCCAAGCCAGAAATCGACCTGCTCGCGCAGCGCGCCGCGTGTCTGCAGCCGCGACGGGAGCCAATGTGGGTTGCTGACCAGTCCGGCGCTGGTGAGAATCTGCGGATGGCCGCGGAGAGCGACGAGCAACTGCTCGTCAATCAGCAGCCGGCGGTTGTAAAGCGAGGCGATCGAGAGCACGGACTGCCGGGTGAGCGCCTCCGCAAGCGCCGGCCAGCCCTCGAAATTGGCGGTCGCGGAATTGGTCTCGAGGCCCCAGCTCATGTCAACGACGAGCATGGCAGGGCCGTGATCACGGGTTGGCGAGACCCACTTCTCGATCTGGGCTGCGACGTCACGGAACGAGATCGGTACCCGCAGCAGCGCCATTTCGACGAAAGTCTTTCCCTCGACGCATCGAATCTCGTTGACGCGACTCGCGAGCCTTTGGGCGGTCGTGATCGCTTTTGCGTCCGCCGCAATCACGAAAATCCGCGACGGGCGTGCAACGGCGAGGTAGTGCTTGAAGAAGTCCGCAAAGAGAAGTCTTTGCTGCGTCGCAAAATGGGCTAGGTTGACACAACTGTTCTCAGCCATCGGTACCCACCCGCAACAACTCCTATCGGAGGCGGCAGACTGGAGCCAGTCTAAGAGTGGCCGTTGGAAACATGCAAGGCCCTGTTCGCAAGCACTCGTTACGAGCTTGAAGTGCTTCTCTCCTTGGATTTCGAGCGCATTGTGGCGCGGAACGACTTTTTGCTCGTCGTGTCAATGGACTCCGCACGTTCGACAGCGAACAAGTCAAATAGACTCTGTTTCCATCCTGCAGCGGCCGCCAGCCAGTGTAGGCGGCGGCGCGAACTGCAGTCCTAATGGTTCACGAGGGCAGGGCTACGACTCCCCCGAGGTCATTGGAGGTCAGCCGATCTACGCCTTGCAACAGCGATAGCGGGCGCGTTTCACGATAGTCTGGAAAACGTCTTTGCTAGCCGGCTGTCCGCCGAGACGCATAACGTCAGGCCTATAGGAAGGCCGATGCCATGGCAGGTGTCTTGAGCAAGGCGTGAGCGAGATATTCCAGATCGTTCTTGATCTGGATTCGCGTCTTCGGGCCGCCGATGCACAGTCGCACCGCCTCGGGTATCTTGCCGCCGGCAACGAATGCGTCGCTGGCCACGACGCCGAGGCCGGTTGGTTTCATGTGATCGCCGAACGCCGCCCGGGTCCAAGTCTTCGGAATCGAGACCCAGACGTTAAAGCTGAGTGGATCATGGCGATAGGAATCCTTCGGCAGGATATCGCTGACCAGCTTCTGCCGCGCCCTGGTCTCGGCGCGAATGAAGCGCAGCAGCGAGTCCGCCGTTCCATCCTCGGTGGCCAGATGACGACGCGACAGCGTAGCGTCTACGTCACCGGCGACGAGGTTAACGGAACCTGGAAATGGTCGCTTCATTACCGCAAGTTCCGTGGCCGCGGTCCAGGCGCAACTGAACGTGCACTCGGCGCCGATGGGATTTTCGAATTCGCCTTTGAGCGCGGCCAATATAGCCGCATTAAATCTATTCTTTTTCAGTCTAAGATGGCTGGCTCAAGCGCCGATGGTCTGGCGCGAACAATGTGCGCTCCTATCAACGTGGCGCGAAGCCGCTTTCATCGTCCTCTATGATATCAAGGATTTTAGAGCCGTTACGCTGGATGCCGCCTTGCAGGCGAAGGGTGCTCTTGAGCACGCTCAGAGTGAAACGTTGGCAAGGTTTCTAGTCAACGAGTTCATCGGCTGCAAGGTCGGCGACAATGATCTTCGATATATGCCGGGAACGCGCGAGTTGAGTTGGTATTCTATCAACAATGAGACCGTCGGTGTACGGTTTAGCATTCCTCATCGCTTCCGTCTAAACGTAGTCGCGCCAAAGCGCGGGCTTGGTATCCCGCACATTAACCGGAACATCGCTCCCGAACAGATCCATCGCCATCGAATGAAGGCAACTCCGGAGGATATGTTGAAAGTTCAATATGAGCAGGCAACGCAAAGCCCGAAGCAAGCCGTACACCAGCTTTTTCGTGTTTATCACACCGATTTCTTCAACGGTTTTTCGATGCAGACCCGAGAGCTTTTGAATGCTCGACTGCAGGAATTTAATGAAGCGCGTAGCGAACGAGAGACTCGTCAGGCGACTGTTCGCCCCCGATCAAACGAGCCGGACGATGTTGAGACAGAGCAGTCCGCCAAGAAGGGACCGCCCGAAATATGTTGACGGCGCTAGCGATTACGGTGACGCGATTGCGGTGACGCTGCTGGACTGCACAAAACTCTTGAGCTTCGCTCGCTATCGAGACCCCCTCGCTGCCCCTTAGGAGCGGGGCCCGCGACGAAGGCCTGGGCATCCGCGTCTTTCTTAGCGATAATGACGACGTGGATGGCTGTGACCGCGCATGGCCATGTCCATTGGAGAGCGGCGGGGCCACTCGCGGACACGTGGTCGTCCGGCGACTGATCGTCCGCCCGACGGGCAATCCTTGCACGCCTCGCATGCACCAACTGCCCGTCGTGCCAGTTTGTCGCGCACTCATTCCTTGCCACGTCGGGCAAATCACCTCCACATTTCCGCGCATCCCGGCTCGCTGAAGAGGGACGTTTCGCGATCGTCACGAGCGTCGAGCTGGGGAGGCGATGGGCGCGTTGCTCTGCAGCCGGGTGTTAAAGCCCGCGCCGACGAACGGAGCGATGCGACGGCGAAATGGTGTGGTCCTGGCATCGCGGTGCTGATGCCAAGCCGGTGGTGATGATGATCCGCCGGCGACGGGGGCAAGACAGCCGATCCCCGGGGAGAGCGCCTATAAACCGTCAAACCGTCGCGCAGGGAAGGCCGGATATTGGGCTGAACCTGTGGTTCTGCCGCGTGCTTATTTGCTGCACGCGGACCGCGGGTATCAGTCGATACCCGACCTTCCCTGCGCCTCTTCTTCGAAAGGAAGAGGTCGACTGATGGCAAAGCTCGGGCGCATCTCGCCGCGAGAAAGCTCAGCCATGCCTGCTGTATGAAACGTGGAGACAGGTGCCGGGACGATGTCCCACGCGGGTGTTCGGCGCTCATGTCACGGCTGGCCGTGAGCGAGAACCAATTCGCCGGCGAGCGGCGGTTTCATGGCCCGCGCATGCGCCGGGCCAAGCCGGTGAGACGTTGCCGTGCGACGTCCAGCAGCAGGGCAAGTGCGTTGAGGCGCTGCGGCTCTGGTGTCTCGGCCGAGCTCGTCGTGCCGTTGAGATGCCGGTCGCAGTTCTGCGCGAAGGTCGTCGTGATCCGCGACGCCAGATCGCGCACGAGCCCATCACGCGCGATTTGCGCCAGCGGGCCGGAGAGGCTGTAGCCGATCGTGAGCGCGACGCGGGTTGCCCGTCCTTGGTCGATCGGAAGCATGCGCCAGCTGATCTGTCCGGAGGTCGAGGTGCGGCTCCGCTGGTCACGTCCCGTGCCGATGAGCCGGCCCGACAAATCCGCCGCATTGCGATCGATGCGCGCAGAACCGCGGAAGACGGCCGACAGCGGGCCGATGGCGACCCTGATCTCGCCTTCGATGTGATCGGGCGCCGGCATGGCCGTGATCGTGGCGCCGGGAAAGCATGCGGCCAGGGTCTCGACGTTTCCGAACAGCGCGAAGACATGCTCGGGCGCGGCGTTCACCGTGAACGATGCGTCGAAGCTCTTGGCGGGCACGGCCGTGGGAGGATCGAGCGTGCCCAGGGCAACGCCGCGGGAGAGCTTCATCTCGGTCACTGGTGGCAGCGCCGACGAGGTGGCGGTCGCGATCGCGCCCGGCTGCGATCCCACGGGGCCGAGCGTTGTGCGTCCTGCGCCGACCACGGCCGCAATGCCACGCTGCCGCCGCGCCTCGATCACGGCGCGGACAGCGCGGACGATCCCGACATAGCCGGTGCAGCGGCACAGATTGCCGCTCAGGCCGACACGGATGGCCTGCTCGTCCGGGCGGTCGAGGCGCAGCACGAGGTCTCGCGCCGACATGATCATGCCGGGCGTGCAGTAGCCGCATTGCAGGGCGTGCTCGCGCGCGAAGGCCGTACGCAGCTCGGCTGCGATCTCATCCTCATCCAGGCCTTCGATGGTCGTCACGGCAGCACCGTCGCAGGCCACGGCGAGCGTGATGCAGGAGCGGGCCGGAGCGCCGTCGAGCAGCAGTGTGCAGGCGCCGCAGACGCCGTGCTCGCAACCGAGATGCGTGCCCGTCAGGTCGAGCTGGTCACGCAGGACGTCGGCGAGGTGGGTGCGCGGTTCGACCGTCGCCTCGGTCGTGGTGCCGTTGACGGTGAGCTGGAGCTTCATCACGGGGCGGCCTCCGCGATCGCGCGCGCGAGCACGCTGACATGGATGTGCCGGGCGGCCGGATCGGTCACGCCGGCCTGCATCAGCAGGCGGTCGGCGAGGTCGCGATCGAACGACTGCCTGAATTCAGTGATCGCTCCGCCGAACAGGGATGAATCGTCGATGACGATGGGCGTCGTGTCGATGGCGCCGATGACGATACGGCTGCGGGCCGTGTCCGGCTCGATCAGGACGGCGGCCATCGCATGCGCGAATTCCCCGGGCTTGCGACAGGCCTTGGCGTAGCCGAAGCGCGCCGCGGGCGACAGCGAGGGGAGGCGGATCGCGGTGACGAGCTCGCCCGGACGCAGCGCGGTCTGCAGCGCGCCCTGGATGAACTCCGTCACGGCGAGGTCGCGTCGGCCTGCGGAGCTCGTGAGCTGCACGCTGGCGCCGAGCGCTGCAAGGGTCGTCACCCAGTCGGCGGCCGGGTCGGCGTGACCAAGCGAGCCCCCGATGGTGCCGCGGTTGCGCACCGCGCGATAGGCGATGCCGCGGGCGATCCGCGGCAGCACGCCTTGAGTCACGTCGGGGATGCGACCGTCCTCGATATCAGCATGGGTGACGCAAGCGCCGATCACGAGAGCCTCGCCGTCGCGCTCGACCGAACGAAGCTCGGCAAGGCCGGCGATATCGACGATACGCGGCGGCTGCACAAGACGCAGATTGAGCATCGGGCCGAGCGACTGGCCGCCGGCCATGATCCGGATTTCGCCATCCGCGTCTGCGAGCAGAGCGAGCGCGTCGCTCATACTGTTGGGACGCCCATAGGCGAAGGATGCGGCCTTCACGTCGCGCTCGCCTGTTTTGCGGCGAGCACCGCTGCGACGATCCGGCGCGGCGACAGCGGCGACTGCATCAGCTCGGCACCGAGCGGCCGCAGCGCGTCGTTGACGGCATTGGCGATCGCAGCCGGCGGCGCGATCGCGCCGCCTTCGCCGATGCCCTTGACGCCGAACATCGTGTAGGGCGATGGCGTCTCCATATGGAACAGCCGCGGAGCAGGGACTTCGGTCGGACCCGGCAGCAGGTAGTCGGCTAGCGTCGTCGCCAGCGGCTGCGCGGCCTCGTCGAACGGCATCTCTTCATACAACGCGGTGCCGATGCCCTGCGCCAGGCCGCCGAGAATCTGGCCATCGACGATCATCGGATTGACCAGCACGCCGCCATCCTCGACGATGACGTAGTCGAGCAGTTCGACCTCGCCAAGATCCGGATCGACGGCGACCGTGACGGCATGCGCCGCATAGGAGAAGGTGCCGCTGTCGCGCACCGGCTTGTAGCCGCTGGTGACCTCGAGGCCGGCCGGGTCGACATCCGCCGGCAGATCCTGCGGCCGGCGGTACCAGGTGTGAGCGATCTCGGCGAGGCTGACGCTGCCATTCGGCCCGCAGGCGCGGCCCTCGCGCCACACGACCGCCTCGGGCGAGAGCTGCAGCAGCTTGGCGCCGATGCGCGTGGCGCGCGCGACGAGTTGCGCGCAGGCGGTGCCCACGGCGCCGCCGGCCATCACCATCGACCGCGAGCCCCAGGTGCCGGTGGAGTAGGGCGTCATCGCGGTGTCGCCGAGCACGACGCGGATCTTGTCGGGATCGACGCCAAGGATCTCGCACGCGACCTGGGCGAGTGTCGTCTCCAGCCCCTGGCCGTGGGAATGAACGCCGACGCGCAGCTCGAGTCCGCCGTCGGGTGTCAGGCGCGCGGTGGCCTGCTCATGGCCGGGCACCATCGGAATGCCCCAGCCGGCATAGACCGAGGTGCCGTGCGCAGCCTGCTCGCAATAGATCGAGACGCCGGTGCCGATCAGCCGGCCGTCCGGTTCGCCGCGCTGCTGCCGCGCGCGAACTGCGGGGACGTCGATCGCCACAAGCGCCCGCTGCAGCGCGCCGGGATAGTCGCCGCTGTCGAAATGCTTGTTGGTGATGTTATCGAACGGCATGTCCTGCGGCTGTACCAGATTGCGCAGCCGGACCTCGCCGGGTTCGAGCCCGGCCTCGACCGCGACGGCGTCGAGCAGCAGCTCGAGCGCGAAGCAGACACCGGTGCGGGCGACGCCGCGATAGGGCAGGATCGGGCATTTGTTGGTCGCGACCGAGTAGGTGCGGCAGCGATAGGCCGGCATCCGATACGGTCCCGGCAGGATGCTCGCGATCTGCGCTGCTTCGAGGCAGGCCGAGAACGGATAGGATGAGTAGGCGCCGGAATCGACGATGGCCACGCAGTCGATGCCGCGCAGCCGGCCGTCGCGATCGGCATAGACCGTAATGTCGTAGGCATGCTCGCGGCAATTCGCGCTCGCGCTCAAATGCTCGCGCCGGTCCTCGAGCCAGCGCACCGTCCAGCCCTTGTGCATGGCGAGCCAGCTCAGACAGACCTCCTCGGGCAGCAGGATGCCCTTGTGGCCGAAGCCGCCGCCGATATCAGGCGCGATGATGCGGATGCGGCCCTGTTCGATACCGAGGCAGTCGGACAGGCCGTTGCGCACGATGTGCGGCATCTGCGAGCCGGTGTAGAGCGTGAGCTGATCGAGCCGGTGATCGAAGGTCGCGATGACGCCGCGGCCCTCCAGCGGCGCCATGCACTGGCGTGCCGTCGAGATCTCGCGCGTCACCTTGATCGGCGCGTCCAGCGCGGCTGATATGTCGACCTCGAAGTTCGTTTCGAGGAAGACGTTGTCGCCCCAATGCTCGTGCACCAGCACGCTGCCGGCTGCGCGCGCCAGCCGCATGTCGTGGACCGCCGGGAGCGGCTCCAGCTCAAGCTCGACCGCTGCTGCAATGTCCTCGGCCTCGGCGCGGCTGCCGGCGACGCACATCGCCACGAGCTCGCCGACGTGGCGCACCTTGCCCACAGCCAGCACCGGCTGCTCGGAGATCTTGAAGCCGGGCAGGCCGGAGACGGCCCGGATCGGCTTGATGCCGGCGAGGTCGTCGGCCGTGAAGACGACGTCGCGAAACGCGGCGGGAATATGGATCGCCTTGATCCGGGCATGCGCCACCGGGCTGCGCACGAAGGCGACGTCCTTCAGTCCCGGCAGCCTGATGTCGGCGACATACTGACCGCGGCCGCGCAGAAAACGGTCGTCCTCCTTGCGCAGCAGCCGCGCGCCGACGCCGCGTGGCGCGCGCGCATCCGAGGCGGTCGGCGCAGCATCGGTCACGTCAGGCCGCGACCGCTGCGGGCAGGATCGGCGCGGTCGCATCGTGACGGATGCCGGCGCGCAGGCAGAATACCGGCTGCAGCAGCTTCTCGGCGATCACCTCGGTCTTCTCGTTGTCGCGCAGCACGAAGCGGCCCTGCTTTTCCCGGAGCACGCTGACATCGGCGTCCATCCCGGGTCGCAGCGCGCCGATCTGATCGGACAGGCCGAGCATGGCCGCGGGGTTCGACGTGACCATCGGCACGACCTGCTCCAACGTCAGGCCGAGCGCGACCATCGAGCTCATGGCTTGCACGAGACTGAACTTGGCCTGACCGGCGAACGGATGGTTCTCGTCATCGGCATGTTCGTCCGGCGTACCGGCAGGCGCGGGCACATGGGTGTTGTAGCCGTGGATGTCGGCGCCGAGCGTATGCGGCACGATGCCGGCGTCGATCGCCTTGCGCGCCAGCCGATAGGAGAAATGGCTGCCATGGCCGACGTCGACCTTGAGCCCGCGGTCGAGCGCGGCCCGGATCACCGGATGTACATCGCCCTTGGTGTTGACGAAGCCGCCGGGATGCCGCGTGAACGGGTGCGCCAGCACGTCGCCCGGACGCAGCAGCGGGATCACGCGCTCCAGGATGGTGTCGACGTCCTCGCCATTGGTGCCGCTCGCGGGCAGGCCCCAGAGCTGGCCGAAATGCACATAGACCGGCAGCTCGGCGCGGCGGCCGATCTCCGCGGCCATCTCGATCACGCGGATGCCCCAGCGCGCGAAGCCGCCGATCTCGGCATGCGCCTTGATGCCGCGGACGAGGTCGCGGTTGGCGACCGCGGATTTCACCGTCGCGTCGATGTCGACGCAGTCGGGCCGGTAGAGATCGGGGTAGTAGTGGCCCTCGAGGCCGCCGACCAGATAGGCCGACAGGAAGGCATAGACGCGCGATTGCGCCGGCTCGGCGACGAAGTGCCGGAAGCCGGGCAGGGTCATGCAGGACGGGCCGCCCTGGTCGATCAGGCTGGTGACGCCCGACTGCACACCGACCATATCCGCATTCATGCCGAAGCGGCCGGTGACGTACTGATAGACATGGGCATGGGTGTCGATCAGTCCCGGAACCACGAGCTGGCCGGTGACGTCGACCACGTCCCTGGCGCTGGTCGGCAGGATATCGGATTGGACGGCGGCGATGCGGCCATTGCGGATGGCGACATCCTTCAGTCCGTCGATGCCGGAGGCGGGGTCAATGACGCGGCCGCCGCGCAGCAGCAGATCGAACGAGGCGCTCACGGACATGCAAGGTCTCCTTTCCGGGCAACGTAATCGCCCCGGTCAAAGCCTTCCTCGACGAGCCGGCACGATTGATGAGCCGGCCAATTTACGAAGCATGCTTCGCATTACATCAAGATCCGTGCCATAGACAGCTTCAATAAGATGCAGTGTGATGAGCGCTTATGCGGGAGCCGTTCAATGGCTGGAAGGAACAAGCCCAGGGCAGGGACATCGTGGCCGCTCGACGAGCGTCCGGGCTATCTGATCCGGCGGCTGCATCAGATCCATGTCGCGCTGTTCCAGGAGAAATGCGCGGCCTATGAGATCACGCCATTGCAGTACAGCCTGTTGACGGCGCTGGCGAAACGGGGAACGGCGGACCAGACGGCGCTGGCCCAGGACATCGCGCTCGACCGGACCACCACGACGGGGGCGTTGAAGCGGCTGCAGGCACGCGGCCTCGTCGACCGTAGCGTCGGACAGCACGACCGGCGGTCGCAGACCTGCCGTTTGACCCGTTCTGGCGCGGCATTGCTGCGCAAGATCGAGCGGCCGGCACGGGCGGCGCATCTCGCGACGATCGCGGATCTTACGAAGGCCGATCAGAAGCGGTTCATCGCCATGATGCAGGCGATCGTCGAGGCGCAGGGCCAAAAGCTCGATGCGACACGATCGCCCGGCTGATCGGGGCCGACGGCGATCGTCTCGATTAGATAATGGGCATGGTGCTGCCTGAAAAGCAGCGCGTCGTCGGTGGGCCGCACCGGCCGGGGCGTCGGCCGCCGGAACAAATACCACAAATACGAAGCATGCACCGCATTTCACCGCCGCGGCGTTTTGCCCGGAACTGACGCATGTCGCTGCCCATTTGGGGCTCGGACCGAGGCGCGAACGGGTGCACAAGCATCCCGCGCGAAATGCCTGACCGCGAACTGGCATGTCCCTTGCTGACCCATTCCGACAAGAGCCCTGCGCGTCAGCGACGGGGCGATACGAATCTGGGGCAGCGACACCGATGTCGCGGCGCGTGGAGTGAGCGATGCGATGTCTGCTGCGGCGCGACCCGCCGATCATTGCTCTGGCCAATGGCGTTCGTTCGACACGGTGCGTCGCGTGTGGTTTGAGAGAGGCGTCGTGATGTCCGAGCATGCCGATGTCCTCGCGACACGCTTCGGAGACGGCGGCCCCGATGGTGGCGGCGTCGAGCCCAATGCATTTCTGCGCAGCGTGCTGTCGCGCAAGACGGTGCGCCGCTACAGCGACCAGATGCCGGAAGAAGGGCTGCTCGACCTCCTCGTTGCCTGCGCGCTGAGCGCCTCGGCCAAGTCGGATTTCCAGCAGGCCTCGGTCATGCGCGTGCGCGATGCCGGCAAGCGGGCGGCGATCGGCAGGCTGTTTCCGAGCATGCCGTGGATCGGCGCGTCACCGGTGTTCTTCGTTTTACTTGGTGATGCACGGCGGCTGCAGCGGATCGGCGAGCTGCGCAGCAAGCCGGTCAGCAACGGTACCCTGGAAGGTTTCTTCAACGCCTCGGTCGACGCGGCGCTGGCGCTGCAGACGATGATCCTGTGCGCTGAATCCGTAGGTCTCGGCACCTGTCCGATCAGCGTCATCCGCAACGAGATCGACACTGTGGCCAAAGTGCTGGAGCTGCCCGACATGGTGTTCCCGGTCGCCGGGCTGTGCCTCGGCTATCCCGCCGCGGAGGGCCATGTCAGCCTGCGGCTGCCGCGCAGCATCACCACGCATCTCGACCGCTATGGCGACGACGCGCTGCCGGCGGCGCTCGACGATTACGACCGGCGGCGTCATGCCCGGCACGCGATTCCGAAGGACCAGCAGCGCGGCAATTCCGAGTTCGGCGAGGCCGAGTTCTACGGCTGGTCGGAGGACAAGGCGCGTCAGGCGGCGAAGGCGGAAGGCGCGGCCTTCCCGCCCTATCTGCGCGCGCACGGCTTCAGCTTCGATTGATGAGTTCATATGAGGAGATGCGAGATGACCAAGCCATCGTTTCCCCGCCTGTCGGCGCCGTCGCGGCGCCTCGCACTTGCGGTGCTGGCCGCCACGCTGACGCTGCCTGCCGCGTTTAACGCCAAGGCCGGCAGCCTCGACGAGATCAAGAAGCGCGGGCTGATCGTCGCCACCGAGGACGATTTTCGTCCCTTCGAGTTCGTCAAGGACGGCAAGCCGACCGGCTTCGACAACGAGCTGATCGAGGATCTGCGCAAATATGCGCCGTTCGAGATCAAGCAGCAGATCCTGCCATGGACGGGCATCCTGGCCGGCGTCTCCACCGGCAAATACGATGTCGCCATCACCGCGGCGATCATCACCAAGGAGCGCAAGAAGTCGCTCGACTTCACCAGCCCGATCGCCGACGCGACGCACTATTACGTCAAGCGCAAGGATGACAAGAGCATCAACGCCATCAAGGATCTCAGCGGCAAGGTCGTCGGCGTCCAGGCCGGCAGTGCGCTGCTTGGCCGTCTGCCCGAGCTCCAGGCCATGCTGGAGAAGGAGGGTGGCAAGCTCGGCAAGGTGGTCGAATACACCTCCTATCCCGAGGCCTATCAGGATCTCGCGCTCGGCCGTGTCGACTACGTCGTCAACACCATCATCAACATCAAGGCGCTGGTCGCCGAGAAGCCGAACGTGTTTGCTGTCGGCCAGCCCGTGTCCGGCAAGTCGTATCCGGCCTGGGCGGTCGCCAAGGGCAACACCGAGCTGGTGGAGTTCCTGAACGGCTTCATCGCCAAGGAGAAGGAGACCGGCCGGTTCGCCGAGTTGCAGAAGAAGTGGTTCGGCGAAGCCTTCCCGGACCTGCCGGTCACGTTCGAGCCGGAATTCTGATCCCGCGAGCGAGGTGCAATTGATGTGCGGGTGGCGATCGCTGCGCGCCGGTCCCTTTGATGGTCCGTCGACCGTCGAGGGGACGCGGCTGGCTGCGGTGCGCCGGCCGCACAATGCCATGGATGGACGGCGATGAGCGCGGCGGACGTGCTCGCCATCCTGCAGGGCGCCGTCGTCACGGTGACGCTGTCTTTGGTAGGCATCCTGATCGGACTGCCGATCGGCCTTGGCTTGGCGCTGCTTCGCTGGGCCAACATTCCGTTTATCGCCCGCGCCGTCGCCATCTATGTCTCGGTGCTGCGCGCGACTCCGCTCGTGACCCTGTTGCTGCTGCTGTTCTTCGCGTTGCCCAATATCGGGGTCGCGATCGGCCCGGTGTCGGCGGCGATCCTGGCGCTCGTGATGAACACCTCGGCATTCAATTGCGAGGTCTGGCGCGCCGCGCTGATGAACTTCCCGAAGGAGCAGTACGAGGCTGCGCAGTCCGTCGGCATGCATGCGAGCCTGCGCTTCCGCCGTATCGTGCTGCCGCAGATCGTGCGGGTCAGCCTTCCCGGCCTCGTCAACGAGATGTCGCTGCTGATCAAGGTGACGCCGGTGCTGGCGGTGGTCGGCGTCGTCGACATCACCCGCGCCGCGGTGCGCATCGGCGCCGAGACCTACGAGCCGCTGCCGCCGTTCCTGGTGGCGATCGCGATGTATGCGCCGATCGTGTTCGCGCTGGTCTCGCTGCAGCGCTTCATCGAGCGGCGCCAGCTCGCAGCCGAGGCCGCATGATCCGGGATTTCGCCATTGTCTGGAGCGAGCGGGATCTGCTGCTGAGCGGGCTCGGCAACACTACGATCCTCTCGGTGCTGTCGGCCATTGCAGGCCTCGTGATCGCCTTCGTGCTGACGCCTGCTTTGATGTCGAAGCGGCGCGGGCTGGCGCTCACGGTGCGCGTGTTCGTCGACGGCATGCGCTGCGTGCCGTTCCTGCTGTTCGCCTACATCGTCTATTACGGCCTGCCGTCGTTCGGCATCCGGCTCGACAATTGGAGCTCGGGGCTGGTGGCGCTGACGGTCTATCACGCCGCCTATCTCGCCGAGATCCTGCGCGGCGCCTGGGCGGCGCAGCCGCGCGAGCCGATCGAGGCAGGTGTCGCCTTCGGCTTCTCAGGGCCGCGATTGTTCCGGCGCATCATCCTGCCGCCGCTGTTGCTCGCCGCGGGGCCTGTCATCGGCAACCAGATGATCCAGATCGTCAAGGACAGCGCCTTCCTCACCATCATCGCGCTGCCCGAGCTGACGCATGCCGCAAGCTCGATCCAGTCGCGTCATTATGTGCCGTTCGCCGCCTTCATCACCGCCGTGGTCCTCTATTGGGGGCTGTGCCTCGTGATCGAGGCGGGTGTCAGCGGCATCGACCGGCTGGCGGCGGCGCGGCGCTGAAGGGAGCCAGGGATGACCGACGATATGGCCGTGCTCGACGTCGCCGGCATCTCCAAGCGCTTCGGCGCGCTCGAGGTGCTCTCCGACATCAGCTTCACGGTCACGCGCGGCGAGACGGTCTGCGTGCTGGGCCCGTCCGGCTCCGGCAAGTCGACCTTGCTCCGCTGCATCAACTGGCTGGAGCGGCCTGATGCCGGCCAGATCTATCTCAATGGCGAGCGTATCGGCATCAACAATGGCGGCGTCGTGATGTCCGACCGCGAGCTGTCACGGGTCCGCACGCGCATCGGCATGGTGTTCCAGCATTTCGCGCTGTGGCCGCATCTGACCGTGCTGCAGAATCTCATGGAGGCGCCGGTGCAGGTGCAGAAGCGCCCCGTGGCCGAGGTGCGCGAGGAGGCGATGGCGCTGCTCGCCAAGGTCGGGCTCTCCGACAAGGCCGATGCGTTCCCGGCGCGGCTGTCCGGCGGACAGAAGCAGCGGGTCGGCATCGCGCGCGCGCTGGCGATGCGGCCGGACGTGCTGCTGTTCGACGAACCGACCAGCGCGCTCGATCCGGAGCTCGTCGGCGAGGTGCTGGTGGTGATGCGCGAGCTCGCTCGCGAGGGCCGCACCATGGTGATCGTGACCCATGAGATGGGCTTTGCGCGCGACGCCGCCACCCGGATCCTGTTTCTCGATCGCGGCCGCGTCGTCGAGACCGGGCCGCCGGAGCGCTTCTTCGTCAACCCGGACACCGAGCGCGCGCGGCAGTTTATCCAGCGCTACGCCGCCGGCTGAAATAGAAACAACGCGAGGGAACACGCCATGGATCCGATCTATCATCTGCTCCCGGATGCGCCGAAGCCGGTCACACCCTACAGCCACGCGGTGCAGGCCGGCCCGTTCCTGTTCGTCACCGGCCAGCTCGCGACCGATCCCGATGACGACGCGCTGCCGCTTCCCGACGGCATCGAGGCGCAGACGCGCAAGGTGATGGACAACCTCGCGCGCGTGCTGAAGGGCTGCGGCATGAGCTTCGCGAACATGGTGTTCGCCCGCATCTACCTGACCGATTTCAAGCGCGACTACGCCGCCATGAACGCGATCTTCTCCAGCCATTTCGACGATGCGCGTAGGCCCGGCCGGACCACGATCGGGGTCTGCGATCTGGCGCGCGGCGGCATCGTCGAGATCGACCTGGTCGCCTACAAGCCCTGAGGGAGAGTGCAATGGAGCGAATCGAGATTCCCGCGCGGCGCGGCAAGGCGGCGTTCGTGGCGGCCGGCCAGGTCGTCACCGTGATCAACACCCATGGCGAGCAGGTCGTCGACACCTGGGCCTTTAGCCGCGCCGACCTTTCCGAGTTCATGTCGAACGAGCACACGCGGGCGCATTCGCTGCATCTGGTGCCGCGGCCTGGCGACGTGCTCCGGACCAACAGGCGCCGGCCGATCCTGACCTTGGTCGAGGATACCTCGGGCGGCATTCACGACACCCTGATCGCCGCCTGCGACCGCTACCGCTACGCGTTTCTCGGGCACGAGGGTCATCACGACAATTGCACCGACAATCTGTTTGCCGGCATGGCCGAGCTCGGCCTGACGCCGCCGGAGGTGCCGAGTCCGCTCAATCTGTTCATGAACATTCCGTGGGACGCCCACGGCACGCTCGGCTTTGCCGCACCGCCGCGCCCCGTTCCCGGCGGCCATGTGCGCTTGCGTGCGGAGATGGATTTGGTGATTGCGTTCTCCGCCTGTCCGCAGGACATCCTGCCGATCAACGGCAAGGCCGGGAAGCCGGTCGAGGCGCATTTTACGGTGACATCAGCATGAGCGGAGGAAGCAAGGCCGAGCGGGCCGCCGCCAACCGCCGCCGCTACGAGGAACTGCGTGCAGCCGGGCAGGAGCTCAAGCGGTTGCCAGCAGCGACAGCGCTCGACGGCGTGCCGATCTCGTCCGACGGGATCATCCAGGCTGAGCAGGTGCCGCCCGGCTGGCACACGACGGTCCGGCTGTCGCGCGGCGAGGCGCTGCGCATCATCGATGACCACGGCCGCTCGAGCGTGTCGCTGCTGGCGTGGCGGACCGAGGATCCGACCGAGCGCCTCAACTGCGCCGACACAGTGAAGGTGCAATGGAGCGCGGCGCTGTCGAAAGGCCGCATGATCCTGTCGGACATGGGACGTGTGCTGCTGTCGGTGATCGAGGATACGTCGGGCGCGCATGATCTTCTGGTCGGCGGCTCGACCGCGGACTCAGCACTTGCGGCCTATGGCGAGATGACGCGCAACACGCAGGCGAATTTCATCTCGGCCGCCGCCAAGATCGGACTCGGCCTGCGCGACATCCCGCCCTGTGTGACGTTCTTTGCGCCAGTGACGACGGATGCGGCGGGCCGCTTCGTCTGGCATCCTTCGCGCAAGCGGCCCGGCGACTTCGTTGATCTGCGCGCCGAGATGAACCTGATCGTCGCGGTCTCCAACTGCGCCCATCCGCTCGATCCGGCGCGGCCGGCCGCGACCGCATCGGTCACGCTGATACGCCACCGGTTGCCGCCGCCCGCAGCGGACGACGTCTGCCGCACGGCATCGCCGGAGGCGCTGCGCGCCTACGCCTTCACCGATCAACTGTTCGCCTGAGGGAGCGTGATCATGTCATCGACCGATCCCGGCTCTCTCGTCTACGCCTTGGACATTCCCGCCGAGCAGCCCTGGTCCAGGGTGCTGAAGAAGGGCCAGACGCTCCGCATCATCGATAGCGAGGGCGAGCAGGCGGTGGACGCGCTGATCTATGTCGCCGCCGACACCGCCGAGCGCTACAGCGCGCAGGACACGCTGCGCGTTCAGGGCTCCGCCTATCTCGAACTGGGCACGCGGCTGATCTCCAACCGCGGCCGGGTGATGGCAAAGATCACCGCCGACACCTGCGGCCGCCACGACACGTCCGCGGGCTGCTGTTCCTGTGAGAGCAACGCCGTGCGCTTCGGCGAGGCGACACGGTACCAGCATGCCTGCCGGGAGAATTTCATCCTGGAGCTGTCGCGGCATGGCCTGACCAAACGCGACATCGTCTCCAACCTGAACTTCTTCATGAACGTGCCGATCGAGGCGACCGGCAATTTCACCGTGCTGGATGGTCCCTCAGTGCCCGGCAACTATGTCGACGTCACCGCCGAGCTGGACGTGCTGTTCGTGATCTCGAACTGCCCTCAGGTCAACAACCCCTGCAACGGCTTCGATCCGACGCCGATCCGCGTCGAGATCAGGGAGGCGCCCGCGGCTGAGAGGTCCTAACTCTGCCTGTGGGCGATCGCTGTTTGTATCAGATCCCAGGGTGACGTTTGTGCCAGTCGGTGACGCGCTGAAACGCATCGCCGGCGCGGACTAGGCTCGCCTCGTCGAAATGACGGCCGACGAACTGGAATCCCACCGGACCGCCATTCGCCGCAAAGCCGCCGGGCAAGGTCACGGTCGGACTTCCCGTCATGTCGAACGGGCATGTGAAGCGAAGCAGGCCACCGATCAGCGACGCGTCCTCGCCGAGTGTCGCCATCTTGGCGAGGCTCGGCGCAGCGAAGGCCTGCGCCGGAACCGCCAGCAGATCGATCGACTCGAACAACACGCGGACGGCGCCGCGAAACGCCTCGCGCCGAAGCACGATCTTCTGATAGTCCATGCCGGATTGTTGCCGGCCGAGATCCAGCAGGCCCGCGAGCCCGGGACCGTACTCGTCCTTGCGCGCCGGATAGGTGTCCTCGTGCGCGACCGCGACCTCGATACCGCAAAGCGGGAACCAGTCGTCGATGGCGGCCTGCGGATTGGGGAAGTTGATCTCCTTGATCTCAGCGCCGAGATCGACCGCCACGCGCAAACCCTCGGCCAGCACCTTGGCTGCATCGCCGTCGGTGCCTTCGCTCGTCCAGCGTCGGTCGACGCCGATCGTCACGCCCCGGAGGTCGCCGGAGAGGCCAGCGAGATAATCCGGCACCGGCAGCGGAACCGACGTCATGTCCTTGGGATCATGGCCTGCAATGACGCCGAGGATGGCGCCGCAATCGGCCGCGCTTCGCGCCATCGGGCCAATGTGATCCAGCGTCGCGGCGAGTTCGTACGCGCCGTACCGGCTGACACGTCCCCAGGTCGGCTTGAGCCCGGTGACACCATTGGCCGCAGACGGAAAGCGGATCGAGCCGCCGGTGTCCGTGCCGAGCGAGCCGTAGCAGAGGCCGGCTGCGGTGGCGACACCGGACCCGCTCGAGGATGCGCCAGGCCAGAGATCGGCGTTCCAGGGATTCTTCGGCGGATCGATCTTCGGATGATGATCGGCGTAAGCGCCCTCGGTCTGCTGCAGCTTGCCGAGGATGATAGCGCCGGCCTCCTTGAGCCGCGCGACCACCGTGCCATCCTCCGTCGGACGGAAGTCACGATGAATGGTCATGCCATGCGCCGCCGGCGCACCCTTGGCCCAGCACAGATCCTTCACCGCCACCGGCACGCCGTGCAGCGGCCCCCTGATCTTGCCGGAGGCAATCTCTGTCTCAGCCGCCGCAGCCTCGGCAAGCGCGGAGTCGGCCATCACATAGGCAAAGCTCTTGAGCTTGCCGTCGAGCTGCTCGATCCGTCCGAGCATGGCCTTGGTCACCTCGACCGGCGACAACTCCTTCGCCTGGATCTTCCGCCCGATATCGACGAGTCCGAGATAGTGGAGATCTGTTGCTGCCATCGTTCTTCATCCTCTCTCTCGATATGATGCACGCTCGCACTCGGAGATGCGCCGCGGTTCTGGCGAGGCGGACGCATCGGACGTTTCTTGACGGCAAGTCTTTTACGGCAAACGAAAAAGCCACCCGTACCTCCCGAATGAGGCAACGAATGGCTCACATGCCGCGTCTATGATTTGTCGTCGAGGGTCCGTCGTCGAACGAGGCACTTGGTGCAAAGAGCTGGACGACGTCGGCCAGATCAGCGCACGCCAAGTTCGACAGGATACCTATCGGGGGAAGTTAGATAACTCCGCCTCGCATTGTCAACGATCGAATCCCATCTGCCGCGGCTCTGCGCGAGGGCAGCGATGTCGCGCCGCCCGCGAGCGATCTGATCATCCTTGCTTCGAGATACGCAGGATCGGCGGCGGTCGGCCTAGGAGGTACGACCGCCGCGCCGAAGTTTCGGTCAGAACGAGCTCAGCGGCAGTTCCAGGTCGTGCCCTGGGCGCAGACCGCATTCGGGCTGTCGCCGCCATAGACCCGATAGGGGTATTCGCCCTTGCGGTGATTGCCATAGGCATTCGGGTTCGGGCCGTAATAGGACGGCGCCGCGTAGTAGGCCGGGCCGCCATAGACCGGACCATCATATTGGTCGTAGGCGTCGCGGCTCTCGGCGATCGCAAGACCGGTGCCGACGGCACCGGCCGCGATCGCTGCGCCGGCCGCAGCGCCGCCGCCGTGCCAGCGGCCATTTCGCGCGTCGGCACTGGTCGGGCTCAAGGCGCCGATCGCGAGTGTGGTCAATGAAGCGATGACGGCCGTGCGGCCGAGCAGTGCAGATTTGGTCGACATGTCAGGCCTCCAGTGAAGGATGCCGTGATCGGCGGATAAGTCTGGTGTTCGCGGTCTGCCAAGAGCTGTCGACGACTGTCAGAACCGAAAGACACCATGCGGATGAGAAGTGTCAGCTCGGGACCTGACCTCGCGCGCGCGGCGCCAGCGGTGCCACGCGGGCCAATCCTCCGAACGAAAACTTCAACTTGCCTTTCGGGTTCCGGCTTAGCGAACACGCGTGCTTTGCTTCACACGGACCCCGGATATCAGCCGATACTTCGGGGGGGGGGGGGCGGCGGTGCCGCCTGGGCTCGCGGCCTGGCTCAACGCGGCAGCCCGATGGGATACCCTTGATTACCTTTAGGCCCGCACAACATGCTGGTAAATCACGTGATTATTATGCATAGATCGGCCAGCTGAAATCGCTGGAACCTGTCGCGTGAGTTCGGAAAGCACATTGGATATTGGACCCCGCCTTCGGCGCGCCCGGCTGGCCAAGGGGATGCGGATGCGTGACCTCGCGCACGTCGTCGGCTGCGATGAAAGCATGATCTCCAAGATCGAGGCCGGCAAGGTCATGCCGTCGCTGCCGATGCTCGACAAGATGGTCCACGCGCTCGACCGCGACATGGCCTCGTTCTTCGGCCTGAGGGTCGATGACTACAAGCTGGTGCAGAAGCCCGAGGACCGGATGAAGGTGCCGGTCGATGCGCTGCGCGGCGGCAAGGGCGTCATTTACGAGCGCCTGGTGCCGGTGGCCGCAGGGAATCTGCTCGAGGCGAACATTCACGTCGTCGCTCCCGGCGGTGAGAAGGTCGATCTCATCACTCATCAGGGTGAGGCTGTCGGCTATCTCGTGTCCGGAACCATCGAGCTCACCATCGACGACACGACTTATCTGATGACCGCCGGCGACTCATTCTTCTTCAAGGCCTATCTGACCAACAGTTATCGCAACGTCGGACCGGACGAGGCGCGCATCGTCTGGGTCAACACGCCGCAGGTCCACTAGGCCACGTGCAGGCATTGCGGCCGTCTCGCTGATGTCCGCGCGGCTGCATGAATTTCATGCATGTGGCGAGAACGGAAGCAGACAGCGTGAGGCTCACTGAGTTCCGCAGTTCTTTACGAAGCAGAATGAGCGCGGTTTTCTCCCCTCCTGCATTTCAAGAGGCCGGTGCGACGGTGGCATAGCGTTTGCTTGAATTCGACAGGATTGTGATGCATGCCAATTGCCCCTGGCTGCGTCCGACTGTCGATGGGGCCTCACCCGTTGAGGCGCGCGGCGCAAGCCGTCGCCGCGGCGACGATGGCAGGCGAACCGCTGATGGCTTTCGTTTGGAAACGACTGCTCGGCACCATCCCGAGCCTGGTGGGCGTCGTCGTTCTCACCTTCTTCATCTCGCGTGCGCTGCCGGGAGATCCCGCGGCCTTCTTCGCCGGGCCAGCCGCGAATGCCGCGTCGATCGCCAGCATCCGCGCCACGCTTGGTCTCGACCGTCCGCTGCCGGTGCAGTTCGTGAGCTACATCGTCGATCTCGCGCAGGGCAATCTCGGCCGCTCGCTCACGACCGGGCAGCCGGTCCTGACCGATCTGCTCGAACGGCTTCCCGCATCGCTGGAATTGTCATCCTTCGCGTTGCTGTTCGCGATCGGCATCGCGATTCCGATGGGGGTCTGGGCGGCGACGCGCATCAATGGCGGGGTCGATCATGCCTGCCGCGCGCTGGTCACCGTCGGCGCCGCCTTTCCGACCTTCTTCGTCGGCCTGCTGTTCGTCTATTTGTTCTACTTCCTGCTCGGCTGGGCGCCGCAGCCGCTCGGCCGTCTCGACGAGATCGCCTTCTCGCCGCCGCCCCGCGTCACCGGGGCCTACACCATCGACGCCGTCATCGCCGGCGACTGGCCGGTGCTCCGCGCGGCCCTGGCCCAGCTGATCCTGCCCGCGATCTCGCTCGGACTGTTCGCGCTGGCGCCGATCGCGCGGATCACGCGGGCCGCGATGCTGGAGGCGCTGAGCAGCGATTTCATCCGCACCGCGCGCGCCAGCGGCCTGCCGGTGCGCAAGATCCTGATGGCCTACGCCTTCCGCAATGTGCTGCTGCCGGTCTCGAGCGTGCTCGGCATGGTGTTCTCGTTCCTGCTCGGGTCCAACGTGCTGATCGAGCAGGTGTTCGGCTGGCAGGGCGTCGGCGCCTATGCGGTGGCCGCGGTCATCGCCTCCGACTACGCGGCGGTCCAGGGCTTCGTGCTGATGATGGCCTTGCTCTATGTCCTGTTGAATCTCCTGGTCGACGTGTTCGCGACGCTGGTCGATCCCCGCGTGCGGTTCGAGGGCTGAGTCATGAGTCTGGTCACGCTCGCCCGCAACACCGGCTATGCGTTCGGCGAAAATCGCGTCACGCTGGTGGCCGCAATCATCCTGGCGCTGCTGACGCTGTTCGCGATCTTAGGTCCGTCGATCGCGCCCTACGATCCGCTGCTCACCTCGGCGACGACAAAGCTCGCCCGTCCGAGCCTCGCGCATCCGTTCGGCACCGATGCGCTGGGACGCGACATCCTGAGCCGGGTCATCGTGGCGACGCGCCTCGATCTCGGCATGGCCGTCTCGGCGGTGGCGCTGTCGTTCGTGTTAGGTCTCGCGCTCGGTGCGCTCGCCGGCTATTTCGGCGGCTGGACCGACCGCATCATAGGCCGTGCCATGGACACCATCATGGCGTTCCCGCTGTTCGTGCTCGCGATGGGCATCGTGGTGGCGCTCGGCAACAGCGTCGCCAACATCATCATCGCCACCGTGATCATCAACCTGCCGTTCTACTGCCGCTTCGCCCGCGCGGAGGTGAACGTGCGGCGCGAGCTCGGCTATGTCGAGGCGGCGCGCATGGGCGGCAACGGCCCGCTGCGCGTCCTGATCAACCACATCGTCCCGAACATCCTGCCGCCGATGATGGTGCAGGCCTCGCTCAACATGGGATGGGCGATCCTCAATGCCGCCGGTCTCTCTTTCATCGGGCTCGGTGTCCGGCCGCCGACACCCGAATGGGGCATCATGGTCTCGGAAGGCGCGAGCTACATCATTTCCGGCGAGTGGTGGGCCTTCATGTTCCCGGGCGCCGCCCTGGTGCTTGCGGTGTTCTCCTTCAACATGCTGGGCGATGGACTACGCGATCTGCTCGATCCGAGGAAGCGCGTGTGATGGCGCAGCTCCAGATCGACGATCTCTCGGTGGAATTCCGCACCCGGCATGGCGTGGTGCGGGCTCTGGATGGCGTCAGCCTGTCGGTCTCCCGCGGCGAGATCGTTGGCGTGGTCGGCGAAAGCGGTTCGGGAAAATCCGTCACCGCCTACACGGTGATGGGCCTCAACGATGCGGCCGCGAGGATCACCAAGGGCGCGATCACGATGGGCGGCATCGATCTCTTGGCAGCGCGGCCGGAGGCGATGCGCGAGCTGCGCGGACGCGAGATGGCGATGATCTTCCAGAGCCCGCGCACCGCGCTCAACCCGATCCGCAAGGTCGGCAAGCAGATCGAGGATGTGCTGCAGGAGCATGCCGCGCTGCCGCGGCGCGACCTCAAGGCCGCGGCGATTGCCGCGCTGGCGCGCGTGCGCATCCCCGATGCCGAGCGCCGCGCGGAGGCCTATCCGTTCGAGCTCTCGGGCGGCATGTGCCAGCGCGTGATGATCGCGATGGCGCTGGCCTGCACGCCGTCCGTGCTGATCGCGGACGAGCCGACGACGGGGCTCGATGTGACGACCCAGGCCGTCATCATGGATCTGATCCGTGAGATGAGCCGCGCGACGCAAATGTCGACCCTGCTGATCACCCACGATCTCGGCCTCGCCGGCGAATATTGCGACCGGATCGCCGTGATGCATGCCGGGCACATCGTCGAGATCGCGCCGACCGAGGAACTGCTGGAGCGTCCGGCGCATCCCTACACGCGCCGGCTGCTGGCGGCGACGCCGGTGCCGGACTCGCGCCTCGACGATCTCAATGCCATTCCCGGCCATCTGCCCGATCTGCGCGGCGCATTGCCGCCGTGCCGCTTCAGCGGACGCTGCGAGCTGAGGCAGCCCATCTGCGACGAGGCGGAGCTGCCCTGGACTGAGTTGTCGCCCCAGCACCTCGTGCGTTGCCGGTTTCCGCTGTCATGACGGCGTTGCTCGAGGTCAGGTCGCTGTCCAAGTTCTACCCGATCAAGCGAGCGGGGAAGGGGGCGAAGCTCCACGCAGTGGATGACGTGAGCCTGACGATATCAGCCGGCGAAAGCGTCGGCCTCGTCGGCGAGTCCGGCTGCGGCAAGTCCACGATGGTCCGTCTGCTGGGCCGGCTGATCGATCCCACGACCGGCCAGGTTCTGATGGAGGGCGAGGATCTCACTGCAATCACGCAGGCGAAGTTCGCTTCCTCTCCGCATCGGCGGCGCATCCAGGTCGTGTTCCAGGATGCGACCGAGAGCCTCAATCCCTCCTTCCGCGCGTTTCAGGCGATCGCCGATCCCTTGAAGCGGCTGCTCGGCCTCAGCGACAGCGCCGAGATCGCACGCCGCGTTCACGCCACCGCCGCCCTGGTCGGGCTGCCGGACGAACTGCTGCAGCGCTACCCGCATCAGCTCTCGGGCGGCCAGCGCGCCCGCGTCGGCATCGCGCGCGCGGTCGCGGTCGAGCCCTCGCTGCTGATCCTGGACGAGCCGACCTCGGCGCTCGACGTCTCGGTGCAGGCCGTGATCCTGCGGCTGCTCGCCGACCTGCGCGCCCGGCTGTCGATGAGCTATCTGTTCGTGTCGCACGATCTCAACGTCGTCAGGCTGCTCTGCTCGCGCGTCGTCGTGATGTATCTCGGCAAGATCGTCGAGATCGCGCCGGCGGAGGCGCTGTTCACCGCGCCGCGTCATCCCTACACGCAGGCCTTGGTGGCCGCGATTCCGGATCCGGCGCGCCGCGGCGAAGCACGTCCCCGGCTCGACGGCAGCCCGTCCAGCCCGATCAATCCCGATCCCAATGCCTGCCGCTTCTACGGACGCTGTCCCAAGGGCGCCGACCTCTGCGCCAATTCCATGCCGCCGCTGCGCGCGATGGGGCCCGATCATTTCGCCGCCTGCCACTTCGCTGTTTCACCCGCTGGAGGGACCGATGAGCGCTGACAACGAGATCTGCCGCATGGACGCCGTCACCGTGGCAACGAAGGTCAAGGACAAGACCCTTTCGGCCGCGGAGGTCACCGAGGCGGTTCTGCGCCGCATGGACAAGCTCGAGCCGCACATCCATGCCTTCTGCACGCCGACCCCCGACGTTGCGCGCGCTGCGGCCGCTGCCGTCGACGCCAAGATCGCGGCGGGCGAGGATCCAGGCCTGCTCGCGGGCGTGCCGATCGGCATCAAGGATCTGGTCGCCACCAAGGACATTCTTACCGTGATGGGCTCGCCGCTCTATCGCGACTTCGTGCCGGACGAGGACGACATCGTGGTCGAGCGCCTGAAGGCGGCCGGCGCCGTCATCATCGGCAAGACCAACGTGCCGGAGTTCGGCTACAGCGGCGTCGGCCACAACCCGGTGTTTCCAGCGACACGCAATCCCTGGAATCTCGACATGACCTCGGGCGGATCGAGCGCCGGCTCCGGCGCCTCGGTCGCGTCCGGCGTCGCGCCGTTCGCGATCGGCTCCGATGGCGGCGGATCGATCCGCATTCCGTCGGCGCTGTGCGGGCTCTACGGCATCAAGGCCTCGATGGGCCGCGTGCCGCTCTATCCTGGCTGCCGCGACGAGCGCTATCCCGGCGTCTCGAGCTGGGAGTCGCTCGAACATGTCGGCCCGATGAGCCGCACCGTCGCCGACTCCGCGCTGATGCTCAAGGCGATCACCGGACCAGATCCGCGCGATCGCTACTCGATCCCTGCGGCCGACTTCGACTATGTCGAGGCGACGAAGGAGAGCATCAAGGGCCTGCGCATCGCCTACAGCGAGGACTGGGGCTATGCGCCGGTCGATCCCGAAGTGCGGCGCGTCGTCTCCGAGGCGGTGCGTGTGTTCGAAACCGATCTCGGCTGTACGGTCGAGCGCGCCCATCCCGGATGGGACGATCCGTTCCCGCATTTCTGGACCATCGTTGCCGGCGACACCGATCTCACCGGTCTGCGCCGCATGATGAAGGGGCGCGAGAAGGAGATGTCGCCGCATCTCGTCGCGCTGCTGCAGCGGCAATGGACGGCGGAGGAATTCACCGACGCCAAGATGATCCGCCAGATGGTCTGCAACCGCATGTGGCGGTTCATGGCCAACTACGACCTGCTGATCACGCCGACGCTCGCGGTGCCGGCCTTCCCGCTCTACATGCAGGGGCCCGAGATCATCGAGGACAAGATGGTCACGACCGGCGACTGGCTGTGCTTCACCTTCATCTGCAATCTGACCGGCCAGCCCGCGGCGACCATTCCCGCTGGATTCACCAAGACGGGTCTTCCTGTCGGGATGCAGATCATCGGCCGCCATCTGGCGGACCGTACCGTGCTCGCCGCCTCCGGCGCCTTCGAACAAGCGCGTCCGTGGGCTCCCCAATGGCCGAAACTGTTGAGCGAGCTCGGCCTCTGACGCTGCCTCCAACCACCCACCTGAAACATCCAGAAAGGACGCACGATATGAAGCTCTATCGCAGTCTCGTTGCAGCGGCGTTGCTCACAGCGTCCGCTGTGCTGCCCGGCGCCGTCGCGCATGCGGCCGAAATTGCCAAGGACACATTGGTGATCGTGTCCGAGATGGGTCCCAACGGTCTCGACACGATGGTGCCGACCGCCAATGATCACAGCCGCATGGTGGTGTGGCAGGCCTATGACCGGCTCGTCAGCCACGGTGAGAAGACGCTGGCGGACGGCACGGTGTCCTACGACGCCAAGATCATGACGCCGGAGCTGGCCGAAAGCTGGGAGGCCAGCGAGGACGGCAAGACCTACATCTTCCATCTGCGCAAGGATGCGACGTTCCACGACGGCACCCCGGTCACCGCCAAGGACGTCAAATGGTCGTTCGACCGCGCCATCGCCGCCGGCGGCTTTCCGGCAGTGCAGATGGCCGCGGGATCGCTGGTCAAGCCCGAACAGTTCACGGTGGTCGACGATCACACCTTCAAGGCGACGTTCGATCAGTTCAACAAGCTGACGATGCCTGACCTCGTCGTGCCGGTGCCCGTCATCGTCAACTCCGAACTGGCCAAGAAGCATGCGACGGCGCAGGACCCGTGGGCGTTCGACTGGGTGTCGCGCAACGATTGCGGCGGCGGCGCCTACAAGGTGGAGTCCTGGTCGCCGGGACAGCAGACCGTGTTCACGCGGTTCGACGCCTGGAAGTCAGGTCCGCTGCCCAAGCTCAAGCGCGTCGTCTACAGGCAGATCGCCTCGGCCGGCACGCGCCGCGCGCTGCTGGAGAAGGGCGACGTCGACATGTCGGTCGGCCTGCCGCCGAAGGACTATGCCGAGCTGGCAGAGCAGGGCAAGGTCACGATCATCGGCGTGCCCGTGCAGAACGACCTCGTGTTCGTCGACATGAACGTCAAGATCGCCCCGTTCGACAATCCGAAGGTGCGTGAGGCGATCTCCTACGCCATTCCCTACAAGGAGATCGTCAGCTCCGCGCTCTACAACCGCGCCAAGCCGATGTTCGACGGCGATCCGGCCAAGCCCTATCCCGATGCGACCTGGCCGGTCCCGATCAAGCATGGCCAGGATCTCGCGAAGGCCAAGCAGCTGCTCACCGAGGCCGGTTTCCCCAATGGCTTCAAGACCACGCTGTCGATCGATCTCAGCGAGTCCACCGTACGTGAGCCGGCCGCGATCCTGATCCAGGAGGCGCTGAAGTCGATCGGCGTCGAACTCACGATCGAGAAGGTTCCCGGCTCGAACTGGTTCGCCCAGATGGCCAGCAAGACGATGCCGATGGTCATCGCCGAGTTCTATGGCTGGCTCGACTACCCCGACTACTTCTTCTTCTGGACGTTCCATGGCGGCAACAACTCAGTGTTCAACACCGCCAACTACGTCAATCCCAGCCTCGACAAGGTGATCGACGAGGCCCGCTTCACCCGGGATCCCGAGATCTACAAGACCAGCCTGAACAAGATGGTCGACATCGTCATGACTGATCTGCCGCGCATCCCGCTCTACACCCGCTTTGCCGACTATGCGGTGCAGAAGAACGTCAAGGGCTTCGAATACTGGTTCCATACGCATCCGGACTTCCGCAAGCTCTACAAGGAGTGACGCGGGGTGAGAGACGGCAGGCGCGCTCGGGTCGGGCGCGCCTGCACTTCATCGGGGACAGGCCGTGCAGGATACTCTCGGGGCTTTCATTCCTGGCGCCATCCTTCGGCGGGCGCCACACCGGTCCGGCCCGCTGTCGGGCCTGACCTTTGCGGTCAAGGACCTGTTCGATGTCGCGGGCGAGGTCACCGGTTGCGGCAATCCCGACTGGGCCGCCACGCATGATGCCGCGGAGGCGGACGCCTGGGCCGTCGACGCGCTGTTGGGCGCCGGCGCCGCGCTGACCGGCAAGACCATCACGGATGAGATCTCGCTCGGGCTGCTCGGCATCAACAGGTTCGACGGAACGCCGCTCAACCCGCGCGCGCCGGACCGAGTCCCCGGCGGCTCGTCGAGCGGCTCGGCCTCGGCCGTTGCCGGTGGCTTGGTCGATGTCGCCCTGGGGACCGACTCCGGCGGCTCGGTGCGCACGCCCGCGAGCTTCTGCGGGATCTACGGCCTGCGCCCGACGCACGGCCGCATCTCCGTCGCTGGCCTGATGACCCAGGCGCCGTCGTTCGACACGGTCGGCTATTTTACGAGGGACGCGCAGACGTTCGGCCGGGTCGGTGCCGTGCTGCTCGGCGAGCCGATCGCCGACGCCTTGCCCCGTGAGATCGTCATCGCAACTGATTGTTTCGCGGTCGCCGACGCGGCGGTCAGGGACGCGCTGCAACCGGTTGTCGACCGGCTCGGCAATGCCACGGCGACCCATTCGTTGCCTCTGGCTGACGGCGAGCTGCTCGACTGGGCACGGCATCAGCGCGTCCTGCAGAAGAGCGAATTCCACGCCACGTTTCGCGACTGGATCGATTGGGTCAACCCGCGCTTCTCCTCGGAGGTGGCCGGCGCCTTCGCTGACGACGGCCGGATCACGACGGACGAGCTCGCGGCCGCGAGCGCTTTCCGCGCGGCCGTCGCGAAGCGGCTCGACGATCTCCTGGACGGACGGCGCATGCTGTGTCTGCCGACCTCGCCCATTCTGCCGATTGCGCGCAATGCGCGGCTGTCGGAGATCCGCGCGGCCGTGCACCGGATCGTCGATCTCACCTGCATCGCAGGACTGACGGGGCTGCCGCAGGTGAGCCTGCCGGTGGCGACCTCCGGCCCGATTCCGGTCGGGCTGTCTTTGATCGGCTGGCGCGGCGGCGATGCGCCGCTGGTCGCTGCGGCGCGCACGCTGGCGCGGGACTTCTCCATTGGCCTATTTGAGGAGCAACCATGACCGACGTCAAGGACACGAGGACGCTGACGCTTCCGGGCGGGCTCAAGGTGCTGAACGCGGCGATTGCCGAGGCGACGCGCATCGGGCAGCCGATGTGCATTGCCGTGGTCGATAGCGGCGGCAATCTGCTGGCGTTCGGGCGCATGGATGGCGCGAAGGGACTGAGCGTGACCTCGTCCATCAACAAGGCGCGGACCTCGGCCCTGTCGGGGGCGCCGACCGGAGGGGCTCATGCAGACGTGGAAATCCAGGTCACGCTGGCGCATGAGAGCCGCTGGACTAACCTGATCGGCGGTCTGCCGATCTGCGTCGATGGCTTCATCCTCGGCGCGGTGGCGGCGGGCTCCGGGTCTGGTACGCAGGATCTCGCCGTCGCCCGCGCCGGCGCGGCCGCTATCCCCGGTGCCGACATGTACGTCGACTTCAAGCCTATGGGGGCAGAAGATACCGGGGCGATCCGGGGAACGATGCACCAGGGGCAGGTCTGAAGTCGGCGGCTCATGCAGGGCACGGTGGGCAAGCGTTGAATCAGAGTCGCCCCAACATTTGCTTCGGGCAGCTGCGCAGCCTGTATCGCTTCTACGTCGATCCCATCGACGCGCTTCTTGTTGATCAGGTTCAACGGCTTGGTTGTTGCCCGAGCATCGGGGCCGGCGTGTTGGCGCTCCTGGCGCGTCTCGATCTGCTGCTCGCAGCGCGGCTCGCGACGCTGGTCGTGGGCGACGAAACCCCCCGGCGACGAAGCCCTTCGTGAATTGACCGATTTGCTTTGAGCCCGCTCGAGTCCCATCGCATGATGGCGGGTCAGACGGAGGCGGGCGGATGCCGAAGCGGCAGGGGAGATCGTGCCGGCATGGCGATTGCCCATCCATGCGAATAGAATGTCAGCGACCCAGGTCCAGACGCCGATCGTGCATCCCCCCGTTTCCCTCGAGGTTCTCGTTGTCCGTGCAACTCGGAGCTGCGCGCGCCGAAACGCTACGCGCGAAAAGGGCGTTCATGCATGGCCATTGGAGCGATTGTCCGGCAAGGCAGTCCTGATTTCAGCGCTGGTGTACTGATGGGAGAAGAGCGTGTCGAAGGCCTCAGTTGGCTACTCGGAGGGGAGGTATTCCAGGGCTTGATGGCGCTCCACGCGCTCTTCCAAGTAGCTGCGCGACATCCGAAACTCGCCTGGTTGCGCTTTTCGCACGCGCTGAGTAGTCTGTGGTTTCCCGCTGCAGGGAGCTGAGAAGAAATTTGGATCGGGGAGGACTATGAGCGAGCGGCGGAAACGGTGCCCGCACAATGGTGACTCGCTTGCCTCGCGACCGGACTTCGTCCAACGCATCTATTCACCACATTCGATTGCGGCGATCGTCATGGAGATCAGCACGCAAGGCGTGAATGGACCTGACGTGCTCGATGGCACCGGTCTGGATTTGGCCGAGTTGGACCTGCACACAACGCAGGTTTCGTACCAGCAGCTCGACACGGTCATTCGCAACGCTATTCACCTGTCCAGGGATTCCGCCATTGCGCTTCGCGCGGGCCTGCGCATGCACGTCACGAGATTTGGCATGTACGGCTATGCGCTGTTAAGCAGCCCAAGTCACAGAGAGGCCCGCGCGTTCAGCAACCGTTACATCCGGGTGGCAGGCCCGCTTTGCGATGCAACAAGCGCCTATGAGCAGAGCACGGTGGTCTGCACGATCGAGCCTCGCCATTGGGCTGATACGTCCGATGACGCCTATCGTTTTGCTGTCGAGTTCGCGTTGTCGGCGCATTTGACGACGAGCCGGGATCTCGCAGGCACCTCATTCGGGTTCTCCCATGTTTCTCTCGCTTACGATAAGCCCGAGCATGCCGGACTCTATGATGAGTTGTTCGCTTGTCCTGTTCTGTTCGGGCAGCGGAACAACACCTATGGCTATGATCTGTCGTCTGCGGACGGTGTGGTGACGCTTGCAGATCCGCGAAGCCACGCGATGGCGCGCGAAATGTGCGAGCAGGTCCTCGCCGAGGTCAATCGCGGCGGCAGCGCCGCAGCCGAGATCCGGCGGCGTCTGATCGAGCGAACTGGGCGTTATCCGAACATCGAGGTGATCGCGGAAGAGTTGGCGATACATCCGCGGGCGCTGCGGCGCCGCCTGGAGGCGGAAGGTACGTCCTACCGCGACATCCTTGCGGACGTCAGGCGGCGCCTTGCCATCGAGTACCTTCGGAAGACGGACATGACCAACGAGGAAATCGCCAGCCGCCTCGGTTACAGCGACGCCGCGAACTTCCGGCATGCCTTTTTGCGATGGACGGGGAAGAGCCCATCCGATTTCCGCGTCTCCGCCAACACGTTTTAGCCAGCGCCCGCCGCTCGCCTGGCGACATCGTCCTGTGCGGTGCGGCAAGGCTCAGGCACCATCGCCGTGTCCTAAATTCACCGGCCGAGCGGTTCATTTGCACCTTTTCGGGACGCGGGCTACGCGATAGCTTCGTTCCCAAATCAAGGCGCATGAGAGTTAGAACCGAAGCGTTCCGATCCTTCTCAAGCGAAACACTTGATGGCTAACTAACGGGCGCTACGCGCGCCCAAGGGGGAAGGACGTTTGGCATGGGGCGGGCGACCGAGCCTGTAGCGCCGCCATCGCGGCTGTTGCTCGCGCTTGAAGTGCGCGGCATCTTCGAGTTGCAGGCCTTTTTTGCCGCGTATCCGCTGCTGCGACGGGCTACGCGCGGCGACGGGCATCCTGTGCTCGTCCTGCCCGGTCTGGCGGCAAGCGATGTCTCGACCCGGCCGCTCCGGATGTTTCTGAAGGATCTGGGCTACGCCGCCCATGGCTGGAAGCAGGGGCAGAATCGCGGCCCGCGGCCCGGCGTCGAAGACGGCATCGATGCGCGCATCGCCGAGCTGTCGGCGCGCTATCGGCGAAATGTGAGCCTGGTCGGCTGGAGCCTTGGCGGCGTGTATGCGCGCGAAGCAGCCCGGCGGACGCCATCATTGGTGCGGCAGGTCATCACGCTGGGCAGTCCTTTCGCCAATGGACCCAGGGCGAGCAATGCCTGGCAGGTCTACGAGACACTGAGCGGGGGCCAGCCGATCGACCTCGCCCGTCGCAGCGCCATGAAGCTGCCGCCTCCCGTCCCGAGCACTGCGATCTATAGCCGCAGCGACGGCGTCGTCGCCTGGCAGGGCTGCCGTGAGCGGGAGAGCGAGACCACTGAAAATATCGAGGTGGAGGGCAGCCATTGCGGGCTGGGGCACAACCCGGTCGTGCTCTACGCCGTGGCTGACCGGCTTGCCTTGCCCGAAGGCGAATGGCAGCCGTTCGACCGCAGCGGCCTGCGTGGCCTGCTCTATCCAGATCCGCAGCGCAGCAGTGCTGAGTGAGGCGGGCACGGCTCGGCCGGCCTGTTTTAGGCACGTCCACCGAATCCGAATTGCGACAACGTCATAACAAGACAGGGGGAGGAGAGTCATGGAAGCAGACAGCAAGCCGCAGAGCAGCGCAGCATGGTCCGACGGACTGAGGAAGCTCGGGGATGCATTCAAGTTGCCGGGACTGGACATCGCGGCGCTGGTCGATTGGCAGCGCAAGGACATGGAGGCGCTGGTTGAGGCGAACCGGCAAGCTTATGCGGGGATGAGCGCGCTCATCGAGCGGCGCAACGAGATGCTGCAGAACGCGCTCACCCAATGGCAGGCGGCCATCGGCAACGGGGTGAGCGTGGATGGTTTGACCAAACAGGCAGAAACGGTGAGCCTGGGCATCCAGAAGGCGTTCGAGAACTTTCGCGAGCTCGCCGAGATGGAAGCGCAGTCGCGCAACAACGCCTGGAAGATCGCGCGGGACCGCTGGGAGGAAAACCTGGTCAACCTGCAGAAGCTGATTCAGCCGAAGTAACGCGGCGACGTCGCGCATTGTGTGACGGTGACTTCTCAAGCTTGGGAAACTTTTGCAATGAACGACATGCCCTGGACCAAGTCCTATCCCGCAGGGGTCCGCTGGGACGCCGAGATCGTTCCCATGCCGGTGCAGCAGATCCTCGATGACGCCGTCGCAAAGTGGCCGGATCGCCCCGCCGTCGATTTCATGGGGAGGCGCCTGAGCTATCGCGAGCTCGGCGATCATGTGAACCGGGCGGCAAAGGGGCTCCAAAAACTCGGCGTGAAGCCCGGTGTGCATGTCGGCCTGTTTCTGCACAATACGCCGCACTACATCATCTCATTCTTCGGAGTTCTCAAGGCCGGCGGCACGGTCGTGAACTATTCGCCGCTCGATGCGGCGAAGGTGCTGGAACACAAGATCGAGGACAGCCGGACCGACGTCCTGATCACGCTCGACCACGTGACGCTTTATCCTCAAATGGCGGGGATGCTGGGCAAGACGAGGCTGCAGAAGCTGGTGGTCGGGAGCCTGGCCGAGATGACCGCGGCGCCGGACGCGGTCGCTGCCCAGATGAAGGCTGCCAAGCAGTTGAGCGACGTCAGCTGGGACGATCGCCACATCAGCTTCGTTGACCTCCTCGACAATGATGGTGCGTTTGAGCACCATGCGATGGCCGATCCACGCGAAGCGATCGCCGCGCTGCAGTATACCGGCGGCACCACCGGCCTGCCCAAGGGCGCCATGCTGACACACGCTAATCTGTCGGCCGCGTGTCAGCAATACCTGGAAACCACCCGCGGCGATCCGCCTTTGCTCACCGAAGGGCACGAGCGGATGCTGGCGGTGCTGCCGCCCTTCCATATCTACGCACTGACAGTGAACGTGCTGTTCGCCATTCACTACGGCGCGGAGATCGTGCAGCAGGTCCGCTTCGATCCGCAGGCGGCGCTGGTCGAAATCTCGCAGAAGCAGGTGAGCATCTTCTGCGGCGTGCCGACCATGTTCACCGCGCTGATCAACCACCCGGAGACGCCCAATCACAGCCTGCGTTCGCTCAAATATTGCGGCTCCGGGGGAGCACCGTTGCCGCTCGAGGTCGCGCAGCAATTTGCCGCGATTACCGGTTGTCAGCTGACCGAAGGCTGGGGCATGACCGAGACATCCCCGAGCGGCACATTCACGCCGGCTCAGCCGGGCGCGATGCGCAAGGCGGGCTCCTGCGGCATGCCCTCACCCGGCATCGTGATCAAGTTCCTCAGTGTCGACGACCCCACGCAGTATGTGCCGCTCGGACAGCGCGGCGAAATCTGCATCAAGGGGGCCAACGTCATGAAGGGCTACTGGAACAACCCCCAGGCGACCGCCGATGTGACCACGTTCGATGGCTTCCTGCGCACCGGCGACGTCGGCTATATGGACGATGACGGCTTCGTTTTCATCGTCGATCGCACCAAGGACATGCTCCTGTGCAGCGGCTACAACGTCTATCCGCGGGTGCTGGAAGAGGCGATCTACAAACATCCATCCGTCGAGGAAGTCGCGGTGATCGGCATTCACGACGAGTATCGTGGCCAGTCGCCAAAAGCCTTCGTCAAGCTGAAGCCCGGTGCGGACGCGCCGTCGCTCGGCGAGCTGCAGAGCTTCTTGAAAGACAAGCTCGGTAAGCACGAAATGGTGCAGGCGCTCGAAATCCGTGCCGAGCTGCCAAAGACCGCTGTCGGCAAGCTCTCGAAAAAGGAACTCTATGACGAAGAGCAGCGCAAGCGCGCCAACCCGTCCTAGTACGATGCGCGCAGGCCGGATTGCTCCGGCTGCTGATTAGTTTCGATATGTCATCTCAGGAATGTTGTCATGCGCAGTGCCATCCACAGCTCTTTCGGCGAACCCGCGGACGTCCTTGTCGCTGGTGATAGCGCCGCCCCGCAGCCGGGCCCCAACGAGGTCCGAATCAAGACGATCCTTTCGCCGATTCACAACCATGATCTCTGGACGGTGCGAGGCAGCTATGGCTACAAGCCGAAGCTGCCCGCCATTGGCGGCTCGGAAGCGGTCGGTACGATCGACGCCGTCGGCGACGGCGTCACCGGCGCGACGATCGGCCAGCGCGTCGCGGTCGCTTCCGTCCACGGAACCTGGGCGGAGTATTTCGTTGCGCCCGCTGCCGGGCTCGTCCCCGTACCCGACGCGATTTCGGACGAGGCAGCCGCGCAATTGATCGCCATGCCGTTCAGCGCCATCTCGCTGCTGGAGTTTCTGGAGGTGAAGAGCGGCGACTGGGTGATCCAGAACACCGCCAACGGCGCTGTGGGCAAGACGCTGGCCATGCTCGCGGCCGCGCGCGGTGTGCATATCGTCAATCTCGTCCGTCGTGACGCGGGTGTCGGCGAACTGAGCGCGCTCGGGATCGCCAACGCCGTCTCGACCGCGACCGAAGGCTGGCAGAAGCAGGTCCGTGCCATCACTGGCGGCGCGCCGATCCGCGCGGCGGTGGATTCCATTGGCGGCAAGGCAAGCGGCGAGCTGCTGTCGCTCCTCGGCGAGGACGGGCTGCTCGTCTCGTTCGGCACCGCCGCAGGCGAGCCGATGCAGCTTTCGTCCGGCGAGCTGATCTTCAAGCAGGCCGTCGTGAAGGGATTCTGGGGCGCGAAAGTCAGCGCTGCGATGCCGGCCGCAACCAAAGGCCGTTTGATCGGCGAGCTGCTGAGGCTGGTCGCGAGCGGCGAACTGAAACTGCCGATCGAAGGCATCTTCGATCTCGCGCATGTTGCCGATGCGGTGAAGGCTTCGCTGACGCCGGGCAAGGCAGGCAAAGTGCTGCTGAAGCCGTAACTCCTGGGAAAGAGGTCAGCCTGGGGTTTGCTATGGACGCTGACGTGATCGTTCTTGGTGCTGGGCTTGCTGGTGACCGGCCGGGGGATCCGATGCGCGTGCCGGGCATGCGATGCCGTTGGCGTGGACCGCAGGCCAATCGCGTTCAACGAGAGCCTGCTGGTATCGCTACTCGTGCTGCGTCGCGCAATGATGGTCACCTGTCCTGGGCATTGCCCGGATTATCGGTCGCGAGCCGTGGATGGCGCCGATGCCGGGGGATGTCCGGTCGCTCGGCGACGGTCGGTCCCGACCGGCCCGACTCAATTCCGGTACCGCCGGCGTGGCCAACTGCCGATCAGCCGCGGCGTCCCTCGGATACCGCCGGGAGTCACGAGATCGATCACACCGGCCAAGTCGGGCTCGGCGTCAGCCGGCTGGGGGCGGACACCGGCTGCGGGCCGACGCCGAGGGGCATCTTAAGCAATTTGCCAGGTCGGGGCCGTTTGCCATTGCCTATGCGCCCCTGGAACAGGCACTATTCCAATTAACTAACTAGCGCGATGAATGCGCAGAGTCCGTTGAGGGGAGGATTACATGGGTGACGGCAAGAAACTGTCATCGCTGGACGCATCGTTTCTGTATCTCGAGACACCAGAGATGCCGATGCATGTCGGCAGCATGGCGATCTTCCGCCTGCCCGAGGACCACAAGGGCGACTTCTTCGAGCAGTTCAAGGCGATGATCGCGTCCCGGCTGCACCTTGCCCCGATCCTCAAGGTGCGTCTCGAGAAGGCGCCGCTCGACATCGATCACCCCTCCTGGGTCGAGGACGACCAGTTCGACATCGACCGCCACATCTTCCGCGCCAGCCTGCCGGAGCCGCGCGATCGGGCAACCCTCGAGCGCATCGTCGGCTGGATGCATGCCAAGCTCTTGAACCGCGCTCGCCCGCTGTGGGAGTTCTACGTCTTCGAGGGCATGAAGGACAACGAGGTCGGGCTCTACTCCAAGATGCACCACGCCTGCATCGACGGCGGTGCCGGCGCGGCGCTGACCAACATGATCTACGACCTGACGCCTGTGCCGCGGCAAGTTGATCCGCCGACCGCGAAGCAAAAGGCCGGGCAGGAGCCGCGTGACATCGCGGCCACCCTCCTCGACGCCTACACCCAGCTGTGGAAGCAGCCGCTCGATGCCGCCGTCGCCAAGGGCATCGAGCTGCCGCGCTCGGGCAGGAGCGATATCGGCTCGATCCTGTTCGACAACGCCATGTATCAGATCGAGAGCGCGGTGCGTCTCGCCGGCAGCATCCCCTCGATGATGAAAAGCGTATCGGAGGTGGTCAGCAAGGTCTCCGATCCCGCATCTCGGCAAAGTCTGGCCAGCATCGCTTCGCCGCCCTCCATCCTGAACAAGTCGATCTCCTCGGAGCGCAGCTTTGCCGGCGCCTCGATCTCGCTGTCGCGGGCCAAGGCGCTCGCCAAGCGGGCGGGGGGCAAGCTCAACGACGTGGTGCTGGCGCTGTCCTCCGGCGTGGTGCGGCGCTATCTCGACGAGCACGGGGCTCTGCCGCAGAAATCCCTGACCGCTGCGGTGCCGATATCGCTGCGCGAGGAGGGCAACACCGAGTCAAACAACCAGGTGTTCGGCATGATCTGCGGCATTGCCACCGATATCGCCGATCCCCGCGAGCGGCTGCAGACCATCATCGCGCAGTCGACCAAGTCGAAGGAGATGTCACACCCGCTACGCGCCTTCATGCCGCAGGTTTCCAACATCTCCATGCTCGGCACTCCGATCCTGGTGCAGATTCTGGCGCTGCTCTACAGCCGCTCCAGCCTGTCCGACGTGCTGCCGCCGGCCGCCAACATCACGGTTTCCAACGTGCCAGGGCCGCGGCAGACGCTCTATGCCGCCGGTGCCGAGCTCCTGCACATCTTTCCGGTCTCGATCTCGGCCCATGGCCTCGCGCTCAACATTACGGTGCAGAGCTATCGCGACCAGCTCGATTTCGGGTTCATCGCGGGCGCCAACATCATTCCGCATGTGGAGGTGCTGTGCGACATGCTGCCCGAGGAATTCGAGCAGCTGGACAAGGCGTTCGCACCGGCGCCGAGCAAGAACGGGGCGAACTAGCCGTTCGAGCGTCAACTTGAGTTGGCTTGGCTGGGTGGCATCGGTGGTACGCTCCCCCGCCTGCAAGGCGAGGGACGGCATGAAGGAATTTTCGGAGAGCGCGGTCGTGAAGAGCTCTCCTCATCCGGCGCGCAACAGCGCGATGATCTGTTCCCGGAAGTGGGGAGAGGTGAGCTGGGCCCGAACGGAAAGAGAAACTCTTCGCGTGATTGAGTGGAGAAACTGATCATGATCGACATGCCCCCGCTGCAGTTTGCCGCCGTCAACGGCATTCGCATGGGCTATTACGACGCGGGCCCGAAAACCGATATGCCGCCGCTGGTGCTCTGCCATGGCTGGCCCGAGCTGGCGTTCTCCTGGCGCCATCAGATCAAGGCCTTGAGCGAGGCCGGCCTGCGCGTGATCGCGCCGGACCAGCGCGGCTATGGGGCGACCGATCGGCCCGAGGCGGTCGAGGACTACGACATGGAGCATCTGACCGGCGACCTCGTCGGGCTGCTCGACCATCTCGAGATCGACAAGGCGATCTTCGTCGGCCACGACTGGGGCGGCTTCATCGTCTGGCAGATGCCGTTGCGGCATCCCGCGCGGGTTGCGGGCGTGGTCGGGGTCAACACTCCGCATCTGCCGCGCGCGCCGGTCGATCCGATCGAGCTGTTCCGGCAGCGTTTCGGCGAGCATATGTATATCGTGCAGTTCCAGGACCCATCGCGCGCGGCCGATAAGATCTTCGATGGCCGCGTCGAGCAGACCTTCGACGCCTTCATGCGCAAGCCAGCGCCGCGCAGCGACAATGCGCCGCCCGAACCGCCGGTGGCCGGCGTCGGCGCCTCGCCGCGGCTCAACCTCGCCTTTCCGCAGATGATCGCCAACTATGATGCGAGGCACGACCCGCGCACGCCGATCCTGTCGGCCGAGGAAAAGAAGGTCTTCGTCGACACCTTCACGCGCACCGGCTTCACCGGCGGCATCAACTGGTACCGCAACTTCACGCGCAACTGGGAGCGCTCGGCGGGGCTCGACCAGACCGTGCGAGTGCCGTCGCTCATGATCATGGCCGAGAACGATCACGTGCTGCCGCCTTCGGCCACCGACGGCATGGAGAAGATCGTGCCCGACCTGGAAAAATACCTCGTAAAGGACAGCGGCCACTGGACGCAGCAGGAGCAGCCGGAGGAGGTCTCGGCCAAGCTGATCGAATGGCGGCGTCGCCGGTTCGGATGAGGCGCGAAGCTCCGAGTGCGCATCCGCGAGAGATCGTGAATAGGATGCCAGCAACAATGGCCTGTGGTTATTGATTCCGAGTTCGCGCTGCGCGCTCCGGAACGGCAAAGATGAGGGACCGAAAGCGGCAATGCCATCCAGCAACAGACTGAGTCCGATCCCGCAGCCGCCGGCCAGGCCCGTTGTCGGCAACATGCTGTCGCTCGACGCGAATGCGCCGGTGCAGCATCTGACCCGGCTCGCCAAGGAGTACGGGCCGATCTTCTGGCTCGACATGATGGGCTCGCCGATCGTGATCGTCTCCGGCTATGATCTGGTCGATGAACTCTCAGACGAGAAGCGCTTCGACAAGGTGGTCCGCGGCGCGCTGCGGCGGGTGCGGGCGATCGGGGGCGACGGCCTGTTCACGGCCGACACCAAGGAGCCGAACTGGAGCAAGGCGCACAACATCCTGCTGCAGCCGTTCGGCAACCGCGCCATGCAGTCCTATCACGGAAGCATGGTCGATATCGCCGAGCAACTCGTCAAGAAGTGGGAGCGCCTCAACGCCGACGAGGAGATCGACGTCGTCCACGACATGACGGCCCTGACACTCGACACCATCGGCCTGTGCGGCTTCGACTACCGCTTCAACTCGTTCTACCGGCGCGACTACCACCCGTTCGTGGAAGGGCTGGTCCGCTCGCTTGAGACCATCATGATGACCCGCGGCCTGCCGCTGGAGCATCTGTGGATGCAACGGCGGCGCACCGTGCTCGCCGAGGACGTCGCGTTCATGAACAAGATGGTCGACGAGATCGTCGCCGAGCGGCGCAAGAACGCCGAAGCGGGCGCAGCGTCCGCGGACGCCAAGAAGGACATGCTCAACGCGATGATGAGCGGCGTCGACCGCACGACCGGCGAGCAGCTCGACGACGTCAATATCCGCTACCAGATCAACACGTTTCTGATCGCCGGCCACGAGACCACCAGCGGCCTGTTGTCCTATACGATCTATGCCCTGCTGAAACACCCCGAGGTCCTGAAGAAGGCCTATGACGAGGTCGATCGCGTCTTTGGCCCCGAGATCGATGCCAAGCCGACCTATCAGCAGGTCACGCAACTCACCTACATCACGCAGATCCTGAAGGAGGCATTGCGGCTGTGGCCGCCTGCGCCGGCCTACGGCATCGCGCCGCTGCAGGATGAGATGATCGGCGGAAAGTACAAGCTCAAGAAGGGGACCTTCATCACCGTCCTCGTCACCGCGTTGCATCGCGATCCCAGCGTCTGGGGACCCAATCCAGATGCGTTCGATCCCGAGAATTTCAGCCCGGACGCGGAGGCCAAGCGCCCGGCCAATGCGTGGAAGCCGTTCGGCAACGGCCAGCGCGCCTGTATCGGCCGCGGCTTCGCCATGCACGAGGCGGCGCTCGCGCTCGGCATGATCCTGCAGCGCTTCAGGCTGATCGATCATCAGCGTTACCAGCTTCATCTCAAGGAGACGCTGACGATGAAGCCGGAGGGCTTCAGGATCAAGGTGCGCCCGCGCGGCGACCGTGATCGCAGCACTCATCCTTCAGTGGGCACGGGTGCCGCAGCGCCCGGCGCGACGATACCGCGCGAACGGGCGCGGCCGGGGCACAACACGCCGCTTCTGGTGCTGTATGGCTCCAACCTCGGCACCGCCGAGGACATGGCGACGCGCGTTGCCGATCTCGCCGAGGTCAACGGCTTCGCGACGCGGCTTGCCCCGCTCGACGAATTCGCCGGCCAGTTGCCGAAAGACGGCGGCGTGCTGATCTTCTGCGCCTCCTACAACGGAGCGCCGCCCGACAACGCCGGGAAGTTCGTGGGCTGGCTGCAAGGTGAGCTGGCGCCGGATGCGTTCGCGGGCCTGCGCTATGCCGTGTTCGGCTGCGGCAACCGCGACTGGACCGCGACCTATCAGTCGGTGCCGCGCTTCATCGACGATGCGCTGGCGGCGCACGGGGCCAAACGCGTCCATCAGCGCGGCGAGGGCGATGCGCGGAGCGACCTCGACGGCGAGTTCGAGACCTGGTTCGCGGCGCTGGGCGCCGCCGCCGTCAAGGAGTTCGGCCTCGACACCGGCTTCAGCCGCAGCGCAGAGGATGCGCCGCTCTATTCCGTGGAGCCGGTGGCGCCGACGGCGGCAGGCGCGGTGGCGGCGCTCGGCGGTGCGGCGCCGATGGCGATTCTGGTGAATCGCGAGCTGCAGAGCAGGTCGGGTGCCAATCCGTCAGAGCGCTCGACGCGGCACATCGAGGTGCGATTGCCGGCGGGTGCCAGCTATCGCGTCGGCGACCATCTGAGCGTGGTGCCACGCAACGATCCCACACTGGTCGACCGGGTGGCGCGCCGCTTCGGCTTTTCGCCAGCCGACCAGATCCGCCTGCGGGTCGCCGAGGGCCGTCGTGCGCAGCTGCCGGCCGGGGAAGCCGTGTCGGTCGGTCGGCTGCTGACCGATTTCGTCGAGTTGCAGCAGGTCGCGACGCGTAAGCAGATCCAGATCATGTCGGAGCATACTCGTTGCCCGGTGACCAGGCCGAAGCTAGTCGCTTACCTCGGCGACGATGCCGAATCCGGCGAACGCTATCGCGCCGAGATCCTCGCCAAGCGCAAATCGGTGTACGATCTGCTCGAGGAGTTTCCTGCCTGCGAGCTGCCGTTCCATTCCTACCTCGAAATGCTCAGCCTGCTGGCACCGCGCTACTACTCGATTTCGTCTTCGCCATCGGGCGATCCGTCGCGCTGCAGTGTCACCGTCGGCGTCGTCGCGGGACCGGCGTTATCAGGCCGCGGTCTCTACAATGGCGTCTGCTCCAACTATCTCGCCTCGCGTCGCGAGGGAGAGAGCGTGTTCGCCACCGTGCGCGAGACCAAGGCCGGCTTCCATCTGCCTGAGGACGCGCAAGCGCCGATCATCATGATCGGACCGGGCACGGGGCTGGCGCCGTTCCGCGGCTTCCTGCAGGAGCGCGCCGCGCAAAAGGCGGCCGGGAGGTCGCTGGGGCCTGCGATGCTGTTCTTCGGCTGCCGCCATCCCGAGCAGGACTACCTCTACGCCGATGAGCTCAAGGCGTTCGCGGACGGCGGCATCTGCGAGCTGTTCACGGCCTTCTCGCGCGGAGATGGACCGAAGACCTATGTGCAGCACCTGCTCGCCGCCCAGAAGGCGCGGGCTTGGGAATTGATCGAGCAAGGCGCGGTCATCTTCGTCTGCGGCGACGGCTCGAAGATGGAGCCGGACGTCAAGGCGACGCTGATCCAGATCCATCGCGACTGCACCGGATCCGATGCGGAGGCGGCAGCGAACTGGATCGCCGATCTCGGCGCGAAAAACCGTTACGTGCTCGACGTCTGGGCCGGGGGGTAGCTCGACTGCCGGGTATGTCAGCGCGGCTGTGAGCGGAAATTGCCTGATTTTTGCGGAGGAACTTATGGCTGACAAAGGCAACGATCCATTGGCGCTGTGGCAAACCATGCTCGGCGAGATGGAGAAGGGCTTCAATGCGTTCGCGAGCAAGGCCGTATCCTCGCCCGAATTCAGCAAGGCCATGAACCAGGCCGGCGGGGCTTCGGCGGGCGCGCAGAAGCAGATGTCCGAGATGATGGAAAAATATCTCGGCGGACTGAACATGCCGACCCGGGCCCAGATGGTCGACATGGCTGTGCGCCTGCAGTCGATCGAGGCGCAGCTCGCCGAGATCAAATCGCTGCTGATGCAGCCTGGCGCGGCAGCCGGCGCGCAGAGCGCGGGGCTGCCGCCGTCGCCACGTCCGCCGCGCACGAGGCGACCGCCCGGAGAGCAGACATGAACGCGTCCGCCCCCTTCGACCAGCTGGCCTCCATTCCGGAGCGGATCCAGACCGAGGTGCAGCGCGCGATCCAGCGCAGCATCAAGGGCGTGGAGTATTTCACGACCTCGGGTCCCACGCTGGGCTCGACGCCGAAGGACGTCCTGAGCGTGCGCGGGACGATGAGTCTCTATCACTATCGCCCGCAGGCCGACGAGATCTACCGCGTGCCGATCCTGATCGTGATGGCGACCACCAATCGCGGCTACATCCTCGACATGGTGCCGGGTCAGAGCTTCATCGAGTTTCTGCTCAAGCGCGGCTATGACGTCTACATGCTGGACTGGGCTGCGCCCAAGCCGGAGGAGAAGGGCTTGCGGATGGAGGACTACGTCCTCGATTTCATTCCCTATTGCGTCCGCCGCGTGCAGGAGGATTCCGGCGAGCACGATGTCACGGTCATCGGCTACTGTTTCGGCGGCGTGCTGTCGCTGCTCTATGCCTCGATCTTCCACGACGGGCCGATGAAGAATCTGATCTGCTTCACCACGCCGATCGACTTCCGGGAGATGACGCTGTTTCAGAACCTCTCGGATCGCCGCTACTTCGACGTCGATCATCTCGTCGATTCCATCGGCAACGTGCCCCCGGAAATCATCTTCTCCTCGTTCGAAATGCTGCGTCCGGCCTCGCGCGCGGTCAGCCAGGTGCAGTTGTGGGAAAACATCTGGAACGACGATTACGTGAAGTCCTACCGCATGTTCGACCGCTGGGCGACCGACACGCTGCCGCTCGCCGGCGAGTATTTCCGCGCGATCACCAAGGACCTGATGTGGGACAACAAGCTCTACAACGGCACGATGTCGGTCGGCGGGCATCGATGTGATCTCGCCGAGATCCGCGTGCCGATCCTGCACGCGGTGGCCGAGCACGACCATATCGTGCCGTATGAAGCGGCAAGGCATCTCATCCCCAAGGTCGGATCGACCGACAAGGAAGAGGTGATCCTGAAGGGCGGCCACGTGTCTCTCGTCGCCGGCGCCAATGCCGTCCGGCGGCTGTGGCCCAAACTGGACTCCTGGCTGGGTGGACGATCCACATGAGTGAAGCGCGATCCTATCCCCGTTGCGTCACGACAGATGTCGGCGACATCGAATTGCGCCTGATGTCGCGCGCCGATGAGGCCGCGGTGCTCGATTTCGCCCGGACGCTGCCGAGCCATGACCTTTTGTTCCTGCCGCGCAACATCAGCGAGCCCAAGGTGCTGTCGGCCTGGATTGCCGAGATCGAGCGCGGGCAGATCACGAGCCTCCTCGCGATCCGGGGTGGCCAGGTGGTCGGCTGCAGTGCCGTGGTTTGCGATCCGCATTCCTGGTCGCCCCATGTCGGCGAGATCCGGATGGTGGTCTCGTCAGATGCACGGGGGCAGGGGGTCGGGCGGGCGCTGTCGCAGGAGACCTTCGCGCTCGCCCTCGAAGCCGGTCTGGAAAAGCTCACCGTCCAGATGACGGTGGACCAGCGCGGGGCGATTGCGCTGTTCGAGAGCCTCGGCTTTCGCGCCGAGGGGCTGTTGCGCGACCAGGTTCGCGATGTCGCGGGCAAGACGCACGACATCGTCGTCTTCGGGCACGACGTCGCCCGGGTTCGGGCCCAGTTGGAGGCCTATGGAGTTCCAGGAGGGGTGCGGAATTGAGCCTGGGGGAAGGTGAGTTCAGCGCTTTCCTATTTTCACGAGTCCGTGATATCGCAGTGCAACATTAATGTTGCACTGCACCATCGTTCATCGTATGAAGACGTCGCCCCGGGCCAATCCGGACGGGGTGAGCCCCATAGCTCTCAAGAGGATGGAGAGACGCCAATGACCACCGAAACCCACAATCTGCGCGACAGCGTCAAGGAAGCCTTTGCTCCTGTGACCGAAGCGTTCACGAGCCTTCAGAACCTGGAACTCCCCGAAGCTGCCCGCGAGTTCGTCAAGAAGTCCGCCAACACCGCCAAGGAACGTGCTGCCGAGGCGTATGCCGGCTCCGAGAAGGTGACGGCCGTGATCGAGACGGCGGTGTCCGATTCCGTCAGCGAGGTGGCGAAGGTCAGCCGCAACATCCAGCAGGCGCTGTACCAGGACGCCGAGGCCCTGTTTGCCGGCATCGACAAGCTGGCTTCCGCCAGGTCGCTCGGCGAAGTCGTGCAGATCCAGTCCGATCTGGCGCGCGCGCACGGCGAAGTGCTCGTCAACCGCGCGAAGTCGACCACTGAGTATTTTGGGAAGCTGGTTGCCAATGGTGCGAAGGCCGCGCAAGACAACCTCTCGAAGGTCGTCCGCAAGACCGCCTGAGCGGTCCTGATAGTGAGGCGCCGGAGGCTCGCGTTTTGCGGGCCTTCTCTTTACGGCACGGCCGCATAGCTCTGGTTGATGAAGACCGGCTCTTTTTCACTCGACATGCCCGGCGACGCCGCCCGCGCCGCCGAGCTCAGGCGTGTCAAGACGCAAGCGACACTGGTGCTGGTCGGCGCGCTGGCGCTGTTTGCGATTTCGAAGTCTCTGATCGGCGCGCATCCGGCGTTCGGCTTCGTCGCCGCCTTCGCCGAGGCCGCAGCAATCGGCGGCCTTGCCGACTGGTACGCCGTCGTGGCGCTGTTTCGCCATCCGCTCGGATTGCCGATCCCGCACACGGCGATCATCCAGAGCAATCAGCACCGCATCGCCGACAAGCTCGGCGAGTTCATCGAGGTGCATTTTCTCGAGCAGGCCCCGGTCGAGGCCAAGTTGCGCGAGATCGATTTCGGCTCCTTCATCGCCGATTGGCTGCGCGATCGCAAACGCAGCGACGACCTCGCGCGCTTTGCGCTGCGCCTCTTGCCCGAGGCGGTCTCGGCGACCGAAACATCGGGGCTGAAGAACTTCATCATCCGCCGCCTGAACAGCCAGCTGCAGGCGATCAATCTGGCGCCGCTCGCCGCGGGCACGCTGCGTGCCTTCGTCCAGGAGGGGCGGCACCAAGTGCTGTTCGACGACTTCCTGCGTGTCATCCACGAGACGCTGACACAGGATGGGACCGTGGCGATGATCCGCGCCAAGATCAGGGCCGAATTGCCGACTCTGCTGCGGCTCTATCGCGCCGACAAGTTCCTGATGAACAAGATCGTGGCGTCAGCCAGCGCTTTCTTCGAGGAGGTTCGCGGCGATCCCAATCATGCGTTCCGCGGCGAGTTCGATCGCATGGTGTTGTCCTTCGTGGAGCGACTCGGCACGGACCCCGCCTATGCCGGGCGCATCGACGCACTGAAGCGCGACCTGTTGGCGCGCCCGGAGCTTGGCGAGCTCGCGCAAAGCGTGTGGTCCAACACGCGCGCCTTCATCGAGCGCAGCGCGAGCGGCGAGACGCACGTGCTGCGGCATCATCTCGCCGAGATGTTCGTCAGCGCGGGCGAGGCTCTGGCTGGCGATGCCGAACTGCGCGGCGAGATCAATCGGGGCCTGGTCACCGTGCTCCAGACCTTCATCTCCGATCAGAAGCGCGGCGTATCGACATTCATCTCCGACCAGGTCAAGTCCTGGAACATGGACCAGCTCATTTCTGTGATCGAGCTGAATATCGGCAAGGACCTGCAGTACATCCGCTTCAACGGTTCGCTGATCGGCGGCCTTGCCGGACTTGCGCTTTATACCGCTGAGTTCGTGCTGCGCTTGTTGTGACCGTTTCACTACAGAAGCCCGTGATCTCGACTCTGCCTCTTGTCGGGCCGGGCCTGAGAAGCTTGAATGCGCGGGGTTGACTTATTAACTAACCAATAGATTCGCTGCATTGCGGAAAGATCGCGCCTGCCTGCGCAGTGTCCACGCACAGCATGAGAGAGGAACAGCATGTCCGCATCCGCCCACGCTTTGCGTCCCCCGTCGGAGGCCCTGATGCTCTTGGAGGGGCGGGCTTTGCCTGAGTTGGGGGCATTTCTCGCGGCCCTGCCGTTGCTCAGCATGGCGCCGCGGGGCGACGGGCATCCTGTGCTTGTCCTGCCGGGCCTCGTTGCCTCTGATATGTCGACCCGGCCGCTGCGCAGCTTCCTGAACGGCAAGGGTTACGCCGCGAGCGGTTGGCAGCAGGGCCGCAATCTCGGCCTCCGTCCGGGTGTACAGCAGGCCATGGTCGACCTCGTGGAGCAGATGAGCGACCACCATGGCCGCAAGATCTCGCTCGTCGGCTGGAGCCTTGGCGGGCTCTATGCCCGTCAGCTCGCCAAGGTGATGCCGGACCGGGTGCGCAGCGTGATCACGCTCGGCAGCCCGTTTGCTGGTTCACCCAAATCGACCAACGCCTGGCGCGTCTACGAGATGGCGAGCGGCCGGCGCGCCGACGAGGAGGATCTGCGTTTTGGCGGGGCTTTGTCGGATCCGCCCCCGGTGCCGACGACGGCGATCTTCAGCCGCTCGGATGGTATCTGCGCCTGGCAGGGCTGTAAGGAGAACAACTCGACAATTTCGGAAAGCATTGAGGTTGAAAGCAGCCATTGCGGGATGGGCCATCATCCAGCGGCGGTGTTCGCGGTCGCAGACCGGCTGGCCCAGCCGGAAGGGCAATGGCAGCCGTTCGACCGCGGCGGCTGGCGGAGCCTCGTCTTTCCAGATCCGCACAGATAGTTCGCGGGACACGTTGTTGCGGGATTTGCAAACGGGCTATCCGTAGTGCATCCCGCCGCCGCGTACCTCGTTGCAGTGGGAGTTGGCCCGAGCCAAGGGTGCCTTCGACCCAATCGGCGCAACGAACCACGGCCTGCTCATCGCATCGTGCCGAACCCGATCGGGGCGCTGGTACATCGGTTAGGGGACGATGAAGACTGCCGCCGGTGAGATCACGAGTGCCGGCGTGCACGATGCGATCGTGCCGCCGGCCGCCCTGGATCTCGCAGCGGTTGCGCGTCTGCTGCTCGATCTCGATGCTGCCAAGGCGAGCCTCGGTCTCACCCGGCTCGATGCGCTGGCCGAGCGTGGCTCATGCGAGCGGCTGATGTTTCCATCCGACGTCATCATCACGGCTTCCATGGCGGGCCCAGACAGTGCTGCCTCACGCCGTGTTCGTGACGTGCGACATTGTCGCGTCGAGGCGATGACGCCGGCATAGGTCGAGGCGCATGAAAAGAGGCATGCGCGCGCAGTCGAGTTCAGCCCGCGCGGAGGCATGCTGCCGTCACGCGTTCCGCTCGACACGCCGTTCGCCGCGATCGTCCGCGATGCGATCGCGCTTGCCCAGGGTGTGACGCCGCTGGAATTCCCTGCACGGGCGGCAGCCTGCCGGACTACGTGTTCACCAAGATCCCGGTGTGCCGGCCTTCGTGATTCCCTATGCCAATGCCGACGCGGCCAATCATGCGCCCAACGAGAACGTGACGATCGACTGCTTCTATGACGGCATTCGTACTGTGCTGCGCTGCTCGACCGCGTCGCGACACCCAGCAGCTGACATTGGCGCGCGATCACGATCAGTTTGCAGCGCAGAAGCCGTCATCGAGCAGCCACGAACAGGTGGCATGGAACCCACGATCCGCCACGTTCCAGTCGAATCAGGCCGGGGAGCGGCGAGATCGCGCATGGATTAACGCAGTTGATGTCGCCTAATCTCCAAGGAGATTAGTAAATGCCGCTTCAGGGCTCGGAGCTGCCGCATGCACGACCCCGCTGACCAACCGAGTATTCAGCCGAGTTCCGACCCGCCCGGCGGGAACGGTGAGTTGGCCTCCGTGACGCAAGCCGCTTCAGGGGCACTGATCCAGCTCGACCAGTCGCCTGCGATCGAGCCGGAGACGAATCCCGCTGCCGATGGTCGCAGCAAGATGTCCAAGGGCGGCCGTCATAAGCGGCCTCTCGCCACGCCGACGATGTGGCGTTGATCACGGCGGCTTGTTGCCGCCCACGAGCACTTGTTATTGCCGGTCGAGTCGCCTTTTGATTGTTGATGTTCATGCAGGGCTGAGACGGGATCGGTTGCCACCGCGCGTCTTCTGCTGTTCCAACTGCCTGTCGATGGTCCCGCGCGAAGTCCCGGCCGGCTGCTTGTCGAACGGGTCCGATTCTGATTCCGATCTTCTGCGCGCCTCGTGCCGCTACCTGCGCCGGTGAAGGTCGACGTCGAAAGGGCGTTCCAAGCAGGTCGTTTTGCGAACAACAAGACCCGCGGCAACGAGACCTCCGGTGGTTTGGAACGTTTGAGCGCAGCGGACGGTTGTGCCGACAATGATGGTGCCTTCGCCCATCACCGGGACAGGAACAACCTATGAGTAAAGCACGAGATATTTTCATCCTCGGCCTGCGCAATGCGCATGCCATGGAGATCCAGGCGCGCGAGTTGATGGAACGGCAGTCCGAGCGGATGGACGACTATCCGGAGGTCAAGGCCCGGCTGCAGACGCATCTGCTGGAGACCAAGGAGCAGCTGAAGCGACTCGAGCAATGCCTCAGTGCCTGCGGCGAAAGCAGCTCGACCGTCAAGGACACGACGCAATCGGTGATGGGCAACCTGATGGCCATGGGACACGCGATGTCCGGCGACGAGATTCTCAAGAACACCTTTGCCAACAATGCGTTCGAGAATTTCGAGATCGCGGCCTACAAGTCGCTGCTGGCGCTGTGCCGTATCGCAGGTGTCGAGGAAGCGCGCGGTCCGCTGGAGAAGTCGCTGCAGGAAGAGGAGCGGATGGCGGACTGGATCGATGCCAATGTCGAGAAGGTCACGATGGCGTTCGTCGAGCACGAGCAGCGTCAGGCCGCCTGATGGCAGGACGGAGGTATCTCGCAGAGGTATCTCAGGCGGGATCGGAACCCGGTAGCCGGAGCGCAACCTCCGGTATCAACCGGATACCCACGAATCGCCTGATCCAGTAAACCCAATTCAGCCCTTCTTGGGGCGTTTCCTCCCTGGACTTGGGCCGCCTGCACTAGACGTGCTGGCGGCCTCTTTCTTTTGGAGGTGGGTCAGATCAATCGCGGCCCTGGAGCTGCACCCAGGGGCGTGCGGCGGCGTCTTGTTGTTCGAAGCCTGCGATATCGCCCGTCAACGACGCCGTGAGGTCGAGGTCGTCCCAGCCATTGAGCAGCTTGGTCCGCCAGATCGGATCGACCGAGAAGGTAAACGTCCGGTTACCCAATCGGATCAGGCTGTCGCGGAGATCGACCGTGACATCTGCGCCCGTCGTCTGCAGCAGCGTCAGGATTTCCTCCGCATCGGCCTCGCTGACTTTCGCCGGCAGCACTCCGTTGTTCACCGCATTCGACGCGAAGATGTCGCCGAAGCTCGGCGCGATCACGCAGCGGAAGCCGAAATCGGCCAGTGCGTAGACTGCCGCCTCACGTGAGGAGCCGGCGCCGAAATTGCGCCGCGCGACCAGCACCGCAGCCTCCTGCGCGCCCGCTGCGTTGAGTGGAAAGTCTGGCCGCGGCTCGCCGTTGTCATCGAACCGCATGTCATACAGCAGATACTGGCCATAGCCATCGGCGCGCGAGCGCTTCATGAAGCGCGCCGGAATCAGCTGATCGGTGTCGATACTGGCGAGCGGTAGCGCGCAGGCGGTCGTCGTGATGATGTCGAACGGCGTCATGCCCCGCTCCTCAACATCGTGCGCACATCTGTGAGATGACCGGTGACCGCGGCAGCCGCGGCCATCGCCGGCGACATCAGGTGCGTGCGCGCGCCGGGACCCTGGCGGCCCTTGAAATTGCGGTTCGTCGTCGAGGCACAGCGCTCGCCCGCAGGCACGAGATCGCCATTCATGCCGACGCACATCGAGCAGCCCGAGCCGACCCAGTCGAGACCGGCGTCGGTGAAGATGCGATCGAGCCCTTCCTGTTCCGCCTGCTGCTTGACGAGATGCGAGCCGGGCGACACCAGCCCAGGCACGCGCGCCTTGCGGCCGTCGAGAATGTGGGCCGCCGCGCGCAGATCCTCGATGCGGCTGTTGGTGCAGGAGCCGATGAAGACGCGATCGATCCTGATCGCGGCGAGCGCCTGGCCCGGCGTCAGTCCCATGTAGTCCAGCGCCTCGCGGACATGGCTCGCGCGTGACGCATCATCGATCGCAGCCGGATCGGGCACGGACGCACCGATCGGCAGCGCATCCTCGGGACTGATCCCCCAGGTCACCGTCGGCGCAATGTCCCTGCCATCGAGCAGGATCGCGCGATCGAACGCCGCGTCGGCGTCGCTGGCGAGGTCGTGCCACGCGGCGACCGCGCGTTCGAACATCTCGCCCGCCGGCGCGAGCGGCCGTCCCTCGACATAGGCGAAGGTGGTCTCGTCGGGCGCGATCATGCCGCAGCGGGCGCCGCTCTCGATCGAGAGGTTGCACAGCGTCAGCCGTCCCTCCATCGACAGCGCGCGGATGGCCGATCCCGCATATTCGATCGCATGCCCTTGCGCGCCATCAGCGCCGATCCGCGCGATGATCGACAGCGCGATATCCTTGGCGGTGATCCCGGGCGCAGTGGCACCGTCGACCGTAATGCGCATCCGCTTCGGCCGCTTCTGCCAGAGGCACTGCGTCAGCAGCACATGCGCGACCTCGGAGGCGCCGATGCCGAACGCCAGCGCGCCGAACGCGCCGTGCGTCGAGGTGTGGCTGTCGCCGCACACCATGGTGAGGCCGGGCAAAGTGAGGCCCTGCTCGGGCCCGACCACGTGGACGATGCCCTGGCGCGGATCGTCGAAGCCGAAGATGCGGATATCATGGGCACGGCAATTGTCGTCGAGCTGGCGGATCATGCCGGCGATGTCAGGGGCAATCTCGCCGAGGATTCGCGTGCGCGTCGGCACATAGTGATCGGCGACGCCGATGGTGAGATCGGGCCGGCGCACTTTCGCGCGCTTGTCCTTCAGCTTGTTGAAGGCGTGGAACGAGCCCTCATGCACCAGATGGCGATCGATGAACAGCAGGTCCGCGCCGTCCTCGCGGCGCGTCACCACATGCGCATCCCAGACCTTGTCGAACAGCGTTCGCGGCTGCCGCGCTCCACTTGTCATGCGCTCGAATCCTCAGTCGATCCCGTCGTCAACGCGCGATCCTCTTGTCGTGATCCCCGACGCCGCAGGGAAGGGAGCGCGGGCCGCCATGTGGCCCTGATAGACCGCCTCCAGCGCCGTGCGCGGCGCGTTGTTGTCGCCGACCTGCATCACCGGCAGCCCGGCGCGCCGCAAGGCGAGGTAAAGCGACTGGTCGGCGCTGTTGTGGTCCACGGCGACGAGGGCCGAAAAACCGGTCAGGCGTGCGACGTCACCGGTCGAGAGATCCTCGACCTCCAGCGCCTCGCCGTCATACGACCGCACCGCGCGGAGTGTCGCGATCCGGACCTTGCGTTCGCGCAGACGACGGCTGTTGGCGAGCGTCGAGTAGACGGTGGTGCGCCAGGCGTAGTTCGTGGCCGGCACGAACAGCGTCACGGCCTTGCCGAGATCGGCGAAATGCTCCAGCGCCGACAGCGTGCCCCATTCGCCGGTGCGGTCGAACACGGCGATCGAAGCGCCGAGCCTGTCCGGCGCCTGCAGCGCATCGGGCAGGGTGAACACCGGCCCGTTGCCGGCGATGGCCATCGCCGTCGTGGTCGAGCCTGTTGCCAGGATGATGCGGTCGGCGCCGAAGGCCTCGGTGTCAGCAGCAACGGCCGTCTTGTTGAAGACCACGCGGACGCCGAGCCGTGCCAGCGCCGTGATTTGGAAATCGACGAACGTCTTGAAGTTGGCACGCTTCGGCATCAGCCAGGCGGTTTGCAACTGGCCGCCGAGCCGATCGATGCGCTCCCACAGCGTCACGGCATGACCGAGCGCGGCGGCGACACGCGCCGCCTCGAGCCCGGCAGGACCGCCGCCGATGACGAGGATCGTCTTTGTCGCAGCACGCGGCAGCGCTTCGGGTTCCTCGAACCGGCCTTCGAGCCCGGCGATCGGATTGATCAGGCAACGGATCGGCAGGTTCCGCTCCAGCATGCCGGCGCAGCCCTGGTTGCAGCCGATGCAGCGGCGGATCTCATCGAGGCGGCCCTCGATAGATTTCCTGACGATCGCCGGTTCGGCGAGATGCGCGCGGGCCATGCCGACGGCATCGGCCTGTCCGCTCGCGATCACGGCGTCGGCTTCTTCGAGTTCCGTGAAGCGGCACACGGCGAACACCGGCGTGTCGAATCCATCCGCCCGTAGCTCGCGGCGGATGCGTGCAGGCAGGGTCCGGAACGGGGCCGGATCGAACGCCATGTCGGCCATCTGCGTCGCCAGCGAATAGCTCGCGACATAGGCCGAATGCGAGACGTTGACGAAATCGATCTTCGTCTGCCGCGCCAGCATCGGCACGAGGCGCTCGGCTTCGTCGATCCCGAGCCCGCCCTCGGCATACTCGTCGCCGCTGACGCGGATGCCGAGGCAGAAGCCGGCGCCGAGCTCGGCGCGCAGCGCCGCGAGCACGCGGGTCGGAAAGCGCAGCCGGTTTTCCAGCGAGCCGCCATAGTCGTCATCGCGCTTGTTGGACAGCGGCGACATGAATTGCTGCAGCAGATGGCCGTGCGCCATCTGCAGCTCGATGCCGTCGAAGCCCGCGGCGACGAGATTGCGCGCAGTGACGAGGTGGCCCTCGATCACCTCCTCCATGTCGAATTCGTCCATCGGCCGCGGCGGCAGCGCCGAGATCGCCCACGGCACGGCTGAGGCGCCCCACGCCACCGTGCGCTCGAAATCGCCCTCGACCTGCCGTCCGAGATGAATGATCTGGCCGAGCATGCAGGCGCCTTCCGCCTTCACCGCATCGGTGATGCGTCGGAACGGATCGATGCACGCAGGATCGAAGCCGCACACCGCCTGCGGCCGGCCGAGCGAATTGGCGTGCACGCGGATGGATTCGAAGATGATGGCGCCGACGCCGCCGCGCGCGCGGGCCTGGTGATAGGCGAGGTGCTGCGCGCTCGGCAGACGCTGTTCGCCGAAATTCGTCGTATGCGCGGGAACGAAGATGCGGTTGCGGAAGCGCAGGGTGCCGACGTCGAGCGGGCTCAGGGCCTGTGCATATGGCTGATGCTGCGACAAATCGCGTGATCCTCCCGGCAAGCCACCCATGGCTCAATTGGTGGCTTGATCCTTGCCTCGATCTGGCGGCGCCGGAGCCCGTTGACCGCAGCTGTCATATTTTCTATACACCTACTGTATTGAAAGCAAGATAGCTCGAAATTCACGGGGCCACCCGCCTTGCGAACCGCGTCCGAGCCACTGAAGGCACGACGGATCTACCTGCTGCTGAAGGACAAGATCGCGTCCGGCGAGCTTGCGTCCGGCGAGCGGCTGCCCGGCGAGTTCGCGCTGGCCGAAGAGCACAACGTCTCCCGCGTCACCATCCGCCAGGCGCTCGACCTGCTCGCATCCGAGGATCTTATTCAGAAGAAGAGCGGGCTTGGCACCTTCGTGCATCGCCCGGCTTCGAAGGTGCGCACGGTGCTGGCCGATGTCGCCAATGTGTTCGCGCATCTGATCGAGATGGGGCGGACGACCGACGTTCGTCTGCTGTCGTTCGACTACGTCAATCCGCCGGACCAGATCCGCGAGGCGCTGCAGCTCGCGTCCGATGAGCGCTCGCAGCGCTCGATACGCGTCCGCCTCGTCGATGGCGTGCCGTTCTCCTATCTCATCGCCCATGTGCCTGAGCACATCGGCCGCAGCTATTCGCGCGAGGATCTCGCGCGTATGCCGCTGCTGGAACTGATCGAGCGCTCGGGGCGCACCAGCGCTTCGGCGCGCCAGGAGATCAGCGCGGTGCTGTCGGGTCCTGATGTGGCGGAAGCGCTCGACGTCGATGTCGGGATGCCGCTCGTGGCACTGCGCCGCACGGTCTACGGCAAGGACGGGCAGCCGATGGAGCATTTGCAGGCGCTCTACCGGCCCGACCGCTACACATTGCAGATGAACCTCGAACGGACGGGCGACGAAGGGCACCGGCACTGGAGCCCGACCGCCGAGGTGTACCGCAGGGAGCGCCCGCGCCGGCGGCCGCCAGTCAGGAAAGTGGGGAAGTCATGACGCGTCATCAGAAGTCACTGTCACGCCGCACCGTGCTCAAGAGCAGTGTCGCACTCACCTCGATGCTGGCGGCGCCCGGCCTTCTCCGCGCGGAGCCGGCGCCGGTGAAGGTCGGCCTGCTGCAGCCGATCTCCGGCGCCTTCGCGCTCGATGGTGATCTCGCCAAGATCGGCGCCGAGTTCGCGATCAAGGAGATCAACGACGCCGGCGGCATCAAGGCGCTCGGCGGCGCCAAGCTCGAGCTCGTGATCGGCGACAGCCGCTCCAATGCCGAAGCCGGCGCGCAGGCGACCGAGGAGCTGCAGTCGGCCGGCGTCGCCGCCGTGCTCGGCGGCTTTGCCTCGGGCATCACGCTGACCGCGACCCAGACCGCGGCGCGCTATGATCTGCCGTTCGTGGTCGACTGCGCCGTGGCCGACACCATCACCGATCGCGGGCTGAAGAACACCTTCCGCTTCAATCCGAATTTCAGCATGGCGACCGCGGTCGCGCTGAAGAACCTCGTCAAGCTCAACGACGACGCAGGCAAGCCGATCAAGACGGTGGCGATCGTGCACGAGGATGGCCTGTTCGGCTCGGGCCTCGCCAAGATCATGCAGGAGAAGCTGCCGCCGCTCGGCTTCCAGATCGTCGAGACCATCGCCCATCCGACGCCGGCGCGCGACATGACCAACGTCGTGCTGCGGCTGCGTGCGCTCAATCCCGACCTGATCGTGCCGTCGCACTATTTCAACGAGTTCGTGCTGATGGCCCGCACCCTGCAGCAGCAACGCGTGCGGCCGAAGGGCATCTACGCCGTGTTCGGCGGCGCCGCCTCGAGCTACCGCTTCGTCAACGAATTCCCCGAGGCCGCCCAGGGCGTGATGGACTGCAACCATTGGGGCGATCCCAAGAGCCCGATCACGGCCAAGCTGCGCGAGACGGTCACCGCCGCGGGCAAGTTCTACGCCTACAACACGCCGATCAACTACTCGCTGGTGAAGGTATTTGCCCAGGCCGTCGAGAAGGCCGGCAGCGCCGATCGCGCCAAGATCATCGAAGCCCTGGCAGCGAACGAATTCGACAGCGGCATCATGCCCTACGGCAAGACCAAGTTCGACGCCAAGGGCCAGAATTCGAGCGCGCTGCCCTTGAACACGCAGGTGCAGGGCAAGGACATCAAGGTGATCTACCCGGCCGAGTATGCCGACGCCAAGCCGGTGTTCCCGATCAACGGGTAATCGGTCCAGGCGCGTAAGCCTCATCACCGGTGAAAGCTGGCGTGCCTGCTACGGTGGATGCGGCCATCCTTCGAGACGCCCGGCTTCGCCGGGCTCCTCAGGATGAGGACTGAGTATGTGGCCTCGTCTGCAAACCCTCATGGTGAGGAGCGCCGCTCTGCGGCGCGTCTCGAACCATGAGGCCCCGAAGTGCCGGAGTTGGTCCGGCCACTCCGAGGAAGCGTTGGGCTTTCTCGACGACCAGAGGATATGATGTACTCGCCCCAGATCGTCGTGGAGGCGCTGTTGAACGGGCTGATGCTGGGTGCGATCTATGCACTGATCGCGCTCGGCCTCACCCTCATCTATGGCGTGCTGCATATCGTGAATTTCGCCCACGGCGCGCTGCTGACGGTGGCGATGTTCATGGTGTGGCTCGCCTGCGCGCGCTATGGGCTCGATCCGTATCTGGCGATCCTGTTTGTCGCGCCGGCGATGTTCGCGCTCGGCTATGGCCTGCAGCGCTTCATCATCGGCCCGGCCAGCCACGGCAAGGACAACGGCATCCTGCTGGTCACCCTGGGTCTGTCGATCATCATCGAGAACGCGCTGCTCGCCGCGTTCCAGTCGGACACGCGCACGATCACCAGCGACTATTCATTCAAGGTCGTCGAGCTCGGACCGCTGCTGCTGTCGTTCCCGCGCGTCGTCGGCTTCGGCGTCACCATCGCCACCACGATCCTGCTCTGGCTGGTGCTGCACCAGACCGACATCGGCAAGGCGATCCGCGCGGTGGCGAAAGAGAAGCTCGGCGCCAGCCTCGTCGGCATCAGCGTGCCGCATGTCTACGCCATGACCTTTGCCATCGGCTGCGCCTGTCTCGCGGTCGCGGCCGGCCTCCTGATGCCGTCCTTCTACGTCAGCCCGAAGACCGGCGCGGCCTTCGTGCTGGTCGCCTTCACCATCGTCGTGCTCGGCGGCATGGGCTCGATCCCCGGCGCGCTGATCGGTGGCCTGCTGATCGGCGTCGTCGAAGCCGCATCCAGTCTCTTTCTCGGCGACAGCCTCGGCCAGATCGGCATCTTCCTGATCTTCATCGTCACCCTGCTGGTGCGCCCGACCGGCCTGTTCGGAGCGCGCGCATGACCAGGCCGCGTCTCTCCACTCTGGCGATCATCGTCGCCGCGCTCGCCGTGGTCCCGTTGGCCGGCCTCTCGGGCAGCCTGCTCAATCTGATGATCTTCATGATGATCATCGCGTTGGCGGCGCAGGGCTGGAACATCCTCGGCGGCTATGCCGGGCTGTCGTCGTTCGGCCACGCTGCGTTCTTCGGCGCCGGCGCCTATGCGATGGTGGTGCTGCAGACCCGCTTCGGCGTCAATGCGTGGATCGCGCTCGTGATCGGCATCGCGCTCGGCGCGCTGGTCGGCGCTTTCATCGGCTTTCTCAGCTTCCGCTCCGGTCTCAAGGGCTCTTACTTCGCGCTGATCACGCTCGCTTTCGCCGAGGTCGCACGCATCCTCGCCAACAGCACGAATTTCACCGGCGGCGCGGCCGGCATCCTGCTGAAGCTGCAGACCGGCCTGCCATATCTGCAATTCGCCGACCGCCGCTACTTCCTGCTGATCGCGCTCGGCTTCGTCGCGATCGGCCTGCTGGTGAGCTGGTGGCTGGAGCATTCGCGCTTCGGCGCCTATCTGGTGGCGCTGCGCGAGAACGAGCAGGCGGCACAGGCCCTGGGCGTCGACGTGTTCGCGGTCAAGATGAAAGCCATCGCAATTTCCGGCGCGCTGACGGCGGCTGCGGGCTGCCTCTACGCGCAGAACTATCTGTTCATCGACGCCAATGTCGCGTTTGGCTCCTGGATCTCGATCGAGGCGCTGTTCGCGGCCATCGTCGGCGGCTCTGGCACCGTGATCGGCCCGCTGCTCGGCGCGATCGTGCTGCTTGGCCTGGGCGAGCTCACCAAGATGGTGTCGGGGGGCATTCCCGGCATGGACCTGCTGGTGTTCGGCGTCATCCTCGTGCTGTCGGTCGCCTATTCGCCGAACGGCCTGGTGATGCTGATGAAGAGTCTCGGGCTGCGGGCGCCGGCCAAGGCGAGGGAGGCGTGATGCTCGAGGTCAACACGCTCACCAAGCGCTTCTCCGGCCTCGTTGCGGTCGATCAGGCCTCGCTCTCGGTCGCGAAGGGATCGATCACCGGACTGATCGGGCCGAACGGCGCCGGCAAGACGACGTTGTTCGCGATGGTCGCGGGCTTCCTGCAGCCCGATGGCGGCTCTGTCAGCTACGACGGTCGCGACATCACGCAGCTCGCCCCGCATGTTCGGGCGCGCGCGGGCATCGCGCGCACCTTCCAGATCGTGCAGCCGTTCGAAGGCCTGAACGTGCAGGAGAACATCGCGGTCGGCGCCTATCTGCACACGCCTGACGCCAGGGAGGCGATGCAGCAGGCGGCGGATATCGCGCATCGTGTCGGCCTCGGCGCCGATCTGACCAAGGCGTCGTCCGATCTCACCGTGGCCGGCCGCAAGCGGCTGGAGGTGGCGCGCGCGCTGGCGACCAAGCCGCGCCTGCTGCTGCTCGACGAGGTGCTGGCCGGTCTCAATCCGTCGGAAATCCGCGACGTGCTGCCGCTGGTGCGCGCCATCCGCGACCAGGGCGTCACCATCCTGATGATCGAGCACATCATGCAGGCGGTGATGAATCTCTGCGACAAGGTCTATGTGCTGTCGCAGGGACGGATGATCGCGCAGGGTGAGCCGAAGGCGGTCTGCGAGGACCCGCAGGTGATCGAAGCCTATCTCGGCCATGGCGCCGCCGAGCGGCTGCGCGCGGAGCAGGCCCATGCTTGAGATCCGCGATCTCCGCGCCGGCTATGGCGGAACGGAAGTGCTGCGCGGCGTCAGCCTCGACGTGAACGCCGGCGAGGTCGTCGCCGTGCTCGGATCCAACGGCGTCGGCAAGACCACGTTGAACAAGGTGCTCTCCGGCGTGGTGCCGGCGACATCGGGCACGATCCGCTTCAATGGCGCGGCGCTGGAGCGCGCCGCAGCGCCAGAGATCGTCACCGCCGGCCTGATCCATGTGCCCGAGGGACGCAAGATTTTCCCGAACCTGTCGGTGCGCGAGAATCTCGAGCTCGGTGCCTATTGCCGGCCGCGGCGCGGCCGGGCCGAGAAGATCGAGCAGGTCTACGCGACCTTCCCGAAGCTGAAGCAGCGCGCGCGGCAATATGCCGGCACGCTCTCGGGCGGCGAGCAGCAGATGCTGGCGATCGGTCGCGGCCTGATGAGCGAGCCGAAGCTTCTGATCCTCGACGAGCCGTCGCTCGGCCTGTCGCCCTTGATGGTGGAGGAGATGTTCGCGCTGATCGCGCGGCTCGCAGCCTCTGGCCTCGCCATCATGCTGGTCGAGCAGAACGTGGTGCAGTCGCTCGAGCTCGCCGGCCGCGCCTACATCATGGAGAACGGCCTGATCACGCTCTCCGGACCAGCCCATGAGCTGAAATCGAATGCCGAACTGAAGCGGGCCTATCTCGGTCTCTAGAGATCGGCGCTTCAGTCCAATTGTGAGAAACAAGGAAACGACAATGAGCCTGAGATCCACTCTGGCATCAGCCGAGACGACGATCGCGCCCGGCGTGTACGATGCGCTGACCGCGAGCATCGCCGCCGAGGCCGGCTTCAAGGCGCTGTACCTGACGGGCGCCGGCATCGCCTATACCAGGCTCGGCCGTCCCGACATCGGGCTAGTGTCGATGATGGAGGTCGCCGACACCATCGCCGTCATCCGCGACCGCGTCGACCTGCCGCTGGTGGTCGATGCCGATACCGGCTTCGGCAACGCGCTCAACGTTCAGCGCACTGTCAGGCTGTTCGAGCGCATGGGCGCCTCCGCGATTCAGCTCGAGGACCAGACGACGCCGAAGCGCTGCGGCCATCTCACCGACAAGACGGTGATCGGCACAGGTGAGATGGTGGGCAAGATCAAGGCCGCGCTCGACGCGCGGAAGTCCGAGGAGACGCTGATCATCGCGCGCACCGATGCGCTGGCGATCGAGGGCATGGAAGCCGCGATCGCGCGCGCCGGGCGCTATGCAGAAGCGGGCGCCGACGTGCTGTTCGTCGAGGCGCCGAAGAGCAGCGAGCAGTTGTCGGCCATCGCCGCACGGCTGGCGTCCAAGCGGCCGCTGCTGGCGAACATGGTCGAGGGCGGCTCGACGCCGATCCATGCCGCGGCCGAACTCGGCGCGCTCGGCTTCAAGCTCGTGATCTTCCCCGGCGGCATCGTGCGTGCGCTCGCCTTCGCGGCGCGCGCCTACTATGCGTCGCTGGCCGAGGCCGGCTCGACCCGGCCGTTCGCCGACCGCATGCTCGATTTCACCGGGCTCAACGCGATGCTGGGCACCGCCGACATCCTGGCCCATGGCGCCCGTTACGCGACTGATGACGAGGAGGCGCGGGCATGACGACCCTGGATCCGATCACGCTCGCGGTGCTCAAGGGAAGGCTGGAGCAGATCGCCGACGAGATGGACGCGACGCTGTATCGCTCGGCGTTCAACCCGACCATCGCCGAAGCGCGCGACGCCTGCCATGGCATCTATCATGCGACCACCGGCGACACCCTGGTGCAGGGGCAGGGCGGCCTGCCGATCTTCGTCGGCGCGATGGCCTTTGCCGTGCGCGCCGTCATCGCCAAGGTCGAGAAGGATGGCGGCCTGGAGGAGGGCGACACCTTCATCTTCAACGACCCCTATGACGGCGGCACCCATCTCAACGACTTCCGCCTGGTGCGTCCAGTGTTCCGCAACGGCCACGTGTTCTGCTGGATCGCCTCGGTCGGCCACTGGCTCGACATCGGCGGCAACGTCGCCGGCGGCTACAATCCGAAGGCGGTCGAGAGTTTTCAGGAAGGCATGCGCATTCCACCCGTCAAGCTGATCGCCGCGGGGCGCATGAACCACGACATCCTCGGCATCCTCGAGGCCAATTCGCGCGTGCCGATGTCGAACTGGGGCGACCTCAACGGCCAGCTCAACGCGCTCGATCTCGGCGAGCGCCGCTTGCGCGCGCTGCTCGACGATTACGGCGATGCGACCGTGGCCGACGCGTTCGAGGCATTCTCCGATCGCGCCGAGACTTTGATGCGTGCCGCGATCGCCTCGCTGCCCGACGGCATTTATTCGTTCGAGGACGTGCTCGACAATGACGGCATCGTCGACGAGCCGCTGACGGTGGCGCTCGACGTCACCATTGCCGGCGACACGATGGCGCTCGACTTCACCCGATCGTCGGGCGCCTGCAAGGGCCCGATCAACATCTCGCGCTCGACCACGATCGCGGCCTGCTACGTCGCGCTCAAGCACGTCTTCACCGAGGTGCCCGCCAATGCCGGCTGTCTCCGGCCGATCAGCTTTGCGATCACCGACGGCTCGCTGCTCGCAGCCGGGCCGCCCAAGCCGGTCGCGGGCTACACCGAAACGATCCTGCGCCTGATTGGCGTCGTGCTCGGCGCGCTCGCCAAGGCGGATCCTGCGCGCGCCACCGCTGCCCCCTTCGGCACCATCAACGCGCTGTCGATCGCCGGCCATCGCAAGGACAACAGCCGCTTCGTGATGTTCTCGTTCTTCGGCGGCGGCCTCGGCGGCAATCCCGCGACCGACGGCCTCAACCACGCCAACAACCCGATCTCGACCGCGACCATCCCGCCTGTGGAAATCCTTGAGGCAGCCTATCCCGTGATGTTCACGCAATGGGCGCTGCGCCCGGATTCCGCCGGTGCCGGCACGCATCGCGGCGGCGTCGGCGCCATCTACGAGGTCGAGCTGCTGGCCGATGCCGATGTCGCGCTGCTCGGCGAGCGCGGCAAGGCGGCGCCGTTCGGCGTCGCCGGCGGCGGAAGCGCGGCGCTCAACCGCTTCACCTGGCAGACCGATTCTGGCGAGGCGAGCCCGCCGATGGTCTCCAAGATCACCGACCTGCATCTCAAGGCCGGCAAGCGCGTGCGTCTGGAAACGCCAGGGGGCGGTGGCTGGGGGCCGCCGGAGGCGCGGCCGGTTGCGGCCGTCGCCCATGACGTCGCGCTCGGCTTCGTCTCGCCAGGACAGGCGCGTGAGGTCTACAAGGTCGCAGTGGCAGCCGACGGCGCCGTCGATGAAGCCGCGACGCGCACGCTGCGCGCGGGAGGTGCGGCATGAGCAAGCTCGGCACCATCGTCGGCGTCGATGTCGGCGGCACCTTCACGGATCTCTTCTACTTCGACGAGGCCAAGCGGACCTTCCGCACCAACAAGGTGCCGTCGAACCGCGGCGACGAGGCGGTGGGCTTCCTCGAAGGCCTGCAAGGTTTTGGCGCGGTCTCGCACCTCAGCTCGATCGTGCATGGCACGACCGTCGGCACCAATGCGCTCCTGGAGCGCAAGGGCGCGCGCATCGGCCTGATCACCACGCGTGGCTTCCGCGACGTCCTGGAAATGCGCCGGCGCGACCGCCGCAACACCTGGGGCCTGTGGGGCGACTTCATACCCGTCGTCGAGCGCGACATGCGCGCCGAGGTCGACGAGCGCGTGCTGTCCGACGGCACGGTCCGCACCGCCATCGATGTCGCGCAGGTGACGGCTGTCGCGCGCGAGCTGCTCGCCAAGGGCGCGCAGGCGCTCGCGATCGTGTTCGTCAACGCCTTCGCCAATCCCGACAATGAGCGCCGTGCGCTCGAAGCCGTGCAGGCGATCTGGCCCAACGACAACGTGGCCTGCTCCAGCCAGATCCTGCCTGAGATCCGTGAGTTCGAGCGGACGTCGACGACCGCGCTCAACGCCTATCTGCAGCCGGTGGTCGGCTCGTATTTGCAGAAGCTGCAGAACGCGCTGGCGGGCGAAGCCTTCGACGGCCGCTTCCACATCGTGCAGTCCAATGGCGGCGTGATGTCGACCGACGCGGCGCGGCGATTCCCGATCCGCACCGCGCTGTCGGGTCCTGCGGCCGGCGTGATCGCTGCGGCGGAGATCGCCAAGGCGGCCGGCTTCCCCAACGTCATCACCGGCGATCTCGGCGGCACCTCGTTCGACGTGTCGCTGGTGGTCGATGGCGCGACGTCGCTGGCGGCGCAGACCACGATCGATTTCGGCCTCGTCGTGCGTACGCCGATGATCGAGATCACGACGATCGGCGCCGGCGGCGGCTCGATCGCTCATGTCGATGCCGGCGGCCTGCTGCAGGTCGGCCCCGAAAGTGCCGGCTCGCGTCCGGGGCCGGTGTGCTATGGCGGCGGCAATGAGCGGCCGACGCTGACCGATGCCAATGTCGTGCTCGGCCGCATCAATGCCGACAGGCCGATCGGCGGCAAGCTCAAGGCGCTCGACGTCGAGGCGGCGAAGCGCGCCATTGCCAGGCATGTCGGCGAGCCCTTGGGCCTTGGCACGATGGAAGCGGCGGAAGCGATCGTGCGCATCGCCGACAGCAAGATGGCGGGCGCGATCCGGCTGATGTCGATCGAGCGCGGCCATGATCCGGCGCGCTTCGCGGCGGTCCCGTTCGGCGGCGGCGGCGCGCTGCACGTCTCGGCGCTGATCAAGGATGTCGGCCTGAAGGCGGCGCTGGTGCCGCGCTATCCCGGCGTCACCTCGGCGCTCGGCTGCGTCATCGCCGACATCCGCCACGACCAGGTGCAGACGCTCAACATGTTCGTCGATGGCCTCGACATCGCCGCGCTGACGCGCTGGATGCAGTCCGAAGCCGAGCATGCGCAGGCCGTGGTGAAGGACGCGCGGCTCGCCGTCGAGCGCATCGACACGTTGTTCGAGCTCGACATGCACTATGTCGGCCAGACCCACACCATCCGCGCGACCTTGCCGGCCGAGATGCGCGACGGCGTTCTCGCGCTGACGGTCGAGGACGTGCGCAAGGCGTTCGAGACGGCCTATCAGAAGAGCTTCAGCCGCCTGCTGCCGGGTGTGCCGATCAAGATCGTCAACCTGCGGACAGCAGCGATCGGCGTGCGGCCGCGCTTCGATCTCTCTGCGCTCGCGCCCGACGGCAGCGCCGATCTCGCCAAGGCACGGCTCGGCAGCCGCGAGGTCTGGTTCGATGGCAGATGGTGGAGCACCGCGATCTATGCGCGGCTCGATCTGCCGGTCGGCAGCGACATCGCGGGGCCGGCGATCCTGGAACAGCCGGATGCGACGACGGTGATCGCGCCCGGCTTCAAGGCGCGGGTGGACCAGTTCGGCAACGTCATCGTGGAGCGCAGCGCATGAGCGATCACAGCATTCCGGCCGCGCAGAGCGCGCTGCTGATTGTCGACCTGCAGAACGATTTCCTCGATGCCCAGGGCGCCTATGGCCGGGCCGGACAGACGGCCGCCGACATCGCGGCGCTGCCGCCACGCATCAAGCCGTTCGCCGATCTGATGCGGAGCAAGGGCGGCTTCGTGATCTCGACGCAGTTCACCCTGGTGCCGGGCAAGGGTGGCGAGCCGCTGATCTCGCCGCACCTGAAGCAGCTGCGGCCGTTCCTGGCCAAGGGCGACTTCCTGCCCGGCGCCTGGGGCCATCAGCTCGTGGATCTGCTGCAGCCGGCCGATATCACGATCGAGAAGATCGCCTATTCGGCGTTCTACATGACGCGGCTCGAATGGGTGCTGCGCAAGTGCCGCATCGAAAAACTCTATGTCGCCGGCATCGTCACCAATGGCGGCGTCGCTTCCACCGTGCGTGATGCGCATATCCGCGATTTCGAGACGGTCGTGCTGGAAGACGGCTGCGCGGCGTTCACCGCCGAGACGCATGCCACCGCGATCGCCGCGTTGAAGCCGGTGTGCCGCGTGGCCTCGATCGCGGAGGCGATGACGGAGCTGGCGGCGTCATGAGCCAAGTCGTCGTCCGCTGCCACCTGCGGGGCCTCATGGTTCGAGACGCGCCCAAGGGGCGCTCCTCACCATGAGGGTTGAAAGTCTTGCCGCAAACAAGATCCTCGTCCTGAGGAGCTCGCCGCAGGCGAGCGTCTCGAAGGACGGTCGCAAGCGTGGTGAGGGGCGCACATGAGTGGCATCGAAATCATCGACCGCGCGCCTGAGGTCGGCGTCGACTGCCTGATCATCGGCGCGGGCGCGGCTGGGCTCGTCGCGGCGCTCTCGGCGGTCGAGAACGGCGAGAGCGTGCTGGTGCTGGAGCGCGATGGCGTGCCGCAGGGCTCGACGGCGCTGTCGGCCGGACTGATCCCGGCGGCTGGCACGCGCTGGCAGGCGGCGCTCGGCATCGACGACAGTCCGGCGCGCTTCGCCGCGGACATCATGCACAAGGCGCACGATGAGCCTGACCCGGCGCTGGTGCAGCTCGTCACCGCCACCATCGGCCCGACGCTCGAATGGCTGGCCGACCGGCATCAGCTGCCGTTCTCGCTGGTCGACAATTTCTCCTATCCCGGTCATTCGCGCTATCGCATGCACGGCCTGCCGAGCCGCGCTGGGCGCGAGCTGATCGACCGGCTGCGTACGGCGGCCGAGACCGCCGGCATCGACATCCTCTGCGACGCGCATGCAACGACGCTGCTGGTCGATCCCAGTCAGCGCGCCGCCGGCGTGCGTTTCATCCGGCCCGACGGTAGCAGCGATGAGGTCGGCTGCCGCCGCCTGATCCTCGGCTGCAGCGGCTATGGGGGCAATCCGGCGCTTGTCAGCCGACACATTCCGCAGATGGCGAGCGCGACCTATTTCGGCCATGTCGGCAATCAGGGCGATGCGCTGACCTGGGGCGAGCAGCTTGGCGCGGCGACGCGTCATCTCGGCGGCCATCAGGGCCACGGCTCGGTGGCGCATCCCGCCGGCATTCTCATCAGCTGGGCCACGATCACCGAGGGCGGCTTCCAGGTGAATGCGCGGGGTGAGCGCTTCTCCAACGAGGCGTCAGGCTATTCCGAGCAGGCGGCCAACGTGCTGGCGCAGCCGGACGGCATCGCCTGGACGATCTTCGATGCGCGCATTGCCGGCATCGCCGCGCAGTTCGAGGATTTTCGCAACGCCGTCTCCCATGGCGCGGTGCTCGAAGCGGACGATGTCGCGGGCCTTGCGGCAGCGATGCGCGTGCCGGCCGATGCGCTTGCGGCGACATGCGATGAGGTGCGCGAGGCCAAGGCGCAGCAGTGCGCCGATCGCTACGGCCGCAGCTTTGCCGGCGTGCCGCAACTGATGCCGCCCTATCGCGCGGTGAAAGTCACCGGCGCGCTGTTCCATACGCAAGGCGGCCTCGTCATCGACGACCGCGCCCGCGTCATGCGTAAGGATGGCACTGCTATCGACAATCTGTTCGCAGCCGGCGGCGCCGCCTGCGGCGTCTCCGGCGCCGATGCCTCGGGCTATCTTTCCGGCAACGGCCTGCTGACCGCCGTCGCGCTCGGCCGCGTCGCCGGCCTGGCACGCTGACTTCAGTTCGAAATCCACTCTATTTCGATTTGGCCGAGCCACCAGCCGCGACCTCCGTCCACCTCTCCCTTCGTGAGAGGTGAAGAGAGGCTTCGGCTCAACGATCAACGTCATCACCGCCGCGCGGCCTGCCACCGCAACAGCCGGCTCTCAGCGGCGCCCATCGCGAGCGCGGTGACGTAGCCGATCACGCCGAGCAGCATCACGCCGGCGAACAGGTCGGCGGAGCGGAACGAGCGCGCGGACAGCAGCACCCATTGGCCGAGGCCGTCGAGGCCGGCGAGCATCTCGCAGACCACCGCGAGGATCAGCGCGACCGTGAGGCTCAGCCGCATGCCGGCGAGAATGTCGGGGGCCGCCGAGGGTAGTGCGATCTTGAAGATGACCGCGAGCCGCGACATGTGCAGCACCCGCGCGACCTCATAGAGCCTGGGCTCGACCGCGGCGAAGCCGTGGACGGTCCCGAGCAGCATCGGCCACAGCGAGCCGAATGCGATCACGAACAGCGCCATGCCCTGGCTCAGGCCGAGCGCTGCGATCGCGACCGGAATGATCGCCGAGACCGGCAGCGGCCGCAGCAGCTCCAGGGTCGGCGCGACGTAGATGCGCATCGCCTTGGACGAGCCGATCATGGCGCCGAGCGCGACGCCGGCGATCGAGGCGAGCAGCCAGCCATAGGCCATGTGCGTCAGCGTCCCCATGAGCTTGGTCAGGAGATCGCCGCTCGTGAAGCCCCGCATCAGCGAGGCCCAGGCACGATCGGGGCCGGGCAGGAACACCGGCGATATCAGGCGCTGATTGGCCGCGAGCTGCCACAGCGCGATGATGCCGGCGGCGACGGCGAAGCTCGCGAGGCGCCAGCCGAGCACCGACCATCTCATGCCTGGTCTCCGATCGCTGCCGCGCGGCCGAACAGCGTCTTCTGTGCCGCCATCAGCGCAGCGTTGAGCGCAAAGCCGGTGACGCCGATCCACACCAGATAAGCGAGCATCAGGTCCGGCCGCAGCGCCTGCTGCGCGGTCATGATGCCAGCCCCCAAGCCGAGCGGATTGATCGCGATCTCCACGGTGACTGCGACAATCAGCGCGATGCCGGCCGCGAGCCGGAAGGCGAGGAAGATGCGGGGCAGGGCGGCGGGAATGACGATCTTCCTGACACGATCGAGTTGCGACAGCCGCAGCACGCGCGCCACCTCGATCAGCCGCGGCTCGATGCCGCCGACGGCGGCGCGCGTCATGATCAGCACCGGCCAGACGCAGGCGAAGCTGACGATTGCGATCTCCATGCGATAGCCGAAGCCGAGTGCGATCAGCGCGATCGGTAGCAGCGCCACCGAGGGGATCGGTCTGATCGCCTCGATCGTGACTTCCATCAGCCGGTCGAAGACATGCGACAGGCCAAGCGCGATGCCCAGCACCAGGCCGATGGCGCCGCCGAGCGCGAGCCCGGCAAACGCAGCGGCGAGCGTGTCGCGCGTCGCCGCAAGCAGCGAGCCGTCGGTCAGCGCGCCCGCCAGCGCGAGCGCGATCGCGCTCGGCGGCGCCAGCGAGTCGCTCTGCACGTCGGCGAGCCGCATCCAGATTTCGAAGATCAGCAGCGCCGCGAGCGGCAGCAGCGCGGGCTTGATGCGCTCCGGTAGGATCATTCGCTCGCCTTGATGAAGTCGAACAGCGCGCGACGCAGCCGCAGGAATTCCGGATGCTCGCGGGTCGCCAGCTGGTCGCGCGGCCGTGGCAGGTCGATCTTCAATTCCAGGCCGACGCGGCCGGGATGCGGCAACAGGCCGATCACGCGGTCGCCGAGATAGATCGCCTCTTCCAGATCATGCGTGACGAACACGACGGTGGCGCCGGTGGAGGCGACCAGCGCCAGCATCTCGTCCTGCAGCCCCTGGCGCGTCATCGCGTCCAGCGCGCCGAACGGCTCGTCCATCAGCAGCACCTTGGGATCCTGCGCGAGGCAGCGCGCGATCTGCAGCCGCTGCTGCATGCCGCCCGACATCTCCGTCGGATATTTGGCGGCATGGCCGGCGAGCCCGACCTTGGCCAGCAGCTCGGTGATGCGCGCCTCGCGCTGCGCGGAGGGCATACCGATCGTCTCCAACGCCAGCGATATGTTGCCGGCCGCCGTGCGCCACGGCAGCAGCGCCTTGCCATAGTCCTGGAACACCACGGCGATCTCGCGCCGGGGCGCGCGCATCGCCTCGCCCTCGAAACGCACGCTGCCGCCGGTCGGCTGATAGAGGCCGGCCGCAAGCCGCAGCGCCGTCGTCTTGCCGCAGCCGGAGGCGCCGACCACGCAGAGGATCTCGCCGGCGGCGACGTCGAGACTGATCGTGTTGATGATCGCCTTGCCGCCCAGCATCAGCGCGACATTGTCGAACGCAATCTGCGCGCGCGCAGGCGAGGGAGACGATTGCACCAGTGCGAGGGCAGGCTCCGCCATCTCAGGCTCCCTTCGATTGGGGATAAACGATGTTGACCGTCGAGCGCAGATGCGCCTCCAGCCGCGCTTGTGCCGCGGCCGCGTCGCGCGCGAGCACGAGATCGGCCAGCGCCTCGTGCTCCCGGATGAAGCCGCTGCCGTCGTCGAAGCTGCGCATCATGACGCGGCGATAGCGATAGGCCTGGTCGTAGAGATCGGAATGCGCCGCGAGCAGACGTTGCGATCCGCAGGCCGCGAGTAGCGAAGTGTGGAAGGCCTTGTGCAGCCGATCGAACTCCGGCGCACCTTCGCGGAACTCGCTCTGCATGCGCTGGATGTAGCGGCGCATCTGATGCAGCGCGGCGATGATGCCAGCCTCCCATCGATCGTCGCCGCCCTGCATCGCCAGCCGCAGCGCCTCCTTCTCCACCACCGTGCGCATCCGCGTGATGTCGATCAGATCGTCGCGGCTGACATCGGCGACGCGAAAGCCGCGCTGGCCGATGCCGACGATCAGGCCGCGCGACACCAGCCGCGACAGCCCCTCGCGCAGCGGCGTCGGCCCGATCTCATAGCGCTTGGCGAGCTCGACGATCCCGAGACGCGAGCCGGGAGCGAGAACCCCGGCGACGATGTCGCGCTCGATCAAGGCGGCAGCGCGCTCGCTGAGCGTGTCGCTCGTCGGCTCGGTCTGCGGGATCGGGTTCGTTGCCGTCATCAGTCGAGGATCAGCTTCTTGAGATCGAGCTTGCTCTGCAGCATCTTCTGCGCCGACATCACGTCGATCCACCATGCCAGCTGTTCGGGCTTCAGCACCGGCTCGGCGTAGTTCGGCGCCGTCAGCTTGACCAGCTCCAGCGGCTGCTTGGTGAATTTGGCGACCGCGGCCGAGGCCTTCTCGCGGTCGTTGTTGACGATCGGGGCGGCCTCGGCGATGGCGGCGCGGAATTTCTTCACCGTCTCCGGGTTCTTCTCGGCCCATTCGCGCGAGGCCGCATAGAAGATGATCGGCTCGGTGCGGGCGAGCTCGGCGGCGTAGCGCGCGCCGACCGTGCCGAGACTGGCATTGGTCATGCGCGTCAAGAACGGCTCGGCCGTCAGCACCGCATCGACGCCGCCCGACTTGATGGTGTCGGCCATGGTCGGAAACGTCACCTCGACGAAGTTGACGCTTCGGGGATCGACGCCCTTCTCGACCAGCCATTTCACGAACAGCACGTGCAGGAAGGCGCCGATGCCGGGCGCGCCGACCTTCTTGCCCTTGAAGTCCTGCGGCCCGGTGATGGTGATGCCGTTGCGCACGAAGGCCGCGACCGCCTCGTTCGAGGTCTTGTTCATGATCGAGGCGCCCGAGATCGCAACCAGATCGAGCCCGCCATCGGCCGCCTGCAGGAACACCGTCGAGGTCGGGCCGCCGATCTGGATCGAGTTCGACAGGATGGCGGCAGGGATGTTCGAGTTGATCCCGATCAACACCATCTCGGCATCGAGGCCGTGCTTCTTGAACAGGCCCTCGTCGACCGCGACCATCGCCGAGGCACAGTCTGTCGTCGCGGTGCAGCCGATCTGGATCTTGTCCGCCCGCGCGGGACTGACCGCCAGGGCGAGCGCCGTGAGCGCTGACCCGACCCAAGCACGCATGACCCGATGACGCATTGGTGACTCCTCCCCCGGAGGTCCATTGGCGGACCCCTCTTGTTTATCGATATTTTCTATGTTTGTATATTTTAACACAGAACACAAGGGGAGGCCGGCGTGAAACTTGCGACATTTCGAACCGAGGGCAGGGAGCGGATCGGCGTGGTCCACGCCGGCGATTCCAGGCTGTTCGACCTTGCCGCTGCGGCTGATCGCGCCGGGCAGGCGAACCCCGCCTTCGCTTCGATGCTGTCGCTGATCGACGCCGGCGAGGCCGCGCTCGATGCGGCGCGGGCGCTGGTCGAGCGCTATGGCAGTGACGAGAGCCTGTCGCGCGACGTCGCCGGCACGGAGCTGCTCGCGCCGGTGCCGGAGCCGCGGCAGATGCGCGACGGCATGTCGTTCCCGCTGCACATCCTGCAGGCGCCGCGCGGCCAGCGGAAGCTCGCGGCGCGCCAGCGTGGTGACATGGACGAACTCGCGCGCATCGATGCCGAGCCGCTCGGCGAGCTGCCGGAGGTCTATCGCAAGGTCCCGATCTTCTACATCACCAACCGCTTCAGCGTGCGCGGCCCCAACACGATCGTGAAGTGGCCGCGCTACAGCCAGGTGATGGACTACGAGCTGGAGTTCGGCATCATCACCAGGGGCAGTGCCAAGGACATCCCGGCCGCCAAGGCGCGCGACCACATCTTCGGTTTCACCATCTTCAACGATTTCTCCGCGCGCGACACCCAGCGCATCGAGATGGATGGCCGGCTCGGTCCCTCCAAGGGCAAGAGCTTTGATGGCGGAAACGTCATGGGTCCGTGGATCGTGACGCCGGACGAGATCGGCGATCCCTATCGCCTCAAGATGGAGGCGCGCGTCAATGGCGAGGTGCGTTCGCGCGGCGTCAGCGAGGGCATGCTGTTCTCGTTCGAGGAACTGATCGCCTATATCAGCAAGGACGAGACCCTGATGCCGGGCGAATTCATCGGCTCCGGCACGGTCGGCAATGGCTGCGGCCTGGAGCTCGGCTGGTATCTCGAGCATGGCGACGTCATCGAGCTCGAGGTCGAGAAGATCGGCGTGCTCAAGAACAAGGTCGAGCGGCAGGACGTCTGACCTCCCGACGATCACAAAAACGAACAATGACAACAAGAGAGGACCGCCCATGGCCCGCAAGCTGATCGACATCTCCGTGCCCTTGCAGAACGACGTGCCGGCCGACCCGCCGGGAACGCATCCGACCATCACCTATATCGACCATCAGCAGGGACTGCCGCGCATGCTGCAGTTCTTCGAGGGGCTGAAGGCCGAGGATCTGCCGGACGGGCAGGGCTGGGCCGTCGAGCAGGTCAATCTGTCGACCCACAACGGCACGCATCTCGATGCGCCCTGGCACTTCCATCCGACCATGAACCGCGGCGAGCGTGCCTGGACCATCGACGAGGTGCCGCTGGAATGGTGCCTGCAGCCGGGCGTGAAGCTCGACTTCCGCCATTTCCCAGATGGCTATGTCGTGACGGCAAAGGACGTCGACGAGGAGCTGAGGCGCATCGGCCACACGCTGTCGCCGCTGGAGATCGTCGTGGTCAATACCGCGGCCGGCGCCCGCTTTGGCCAGCCGGATTACGTCAACACGGGCTGCGGCATGGGCTACGAGGCCACTATGTATCTGCTCGAGCGCGGCGTGCGGCTGACCGGCACCGATGCCTGGAGCTGGGACGCGCCTTTTGTGTTTACGGCAAAGAAATACGCCGAGACCCATGATGCCAGCCTGATCTGGGAAGGCCACAAGGCCGGCCGCCACATCGGCTATTGCCACCTGGAGAAGCTGCACAATCTGGAGCAGCTGCCGCCGACCGGCTTCACCGTGTCGTGCTTCCCGGTAAAGATCGAGCGCGCCTCGGCCGGCTGGACACGCGCGGTGGCGATCATCGAAGGGTGAGGCGGGACTGAGTTCTGAGTGAGTGCGCCGCAAGGTACACCAGGTCGAGCGGCAATCACGGTGCACCTCGCCCCGCTTGCGGGGAGAGGTCGGATCGCATCGACAGATGCGATCCGGGTGAGGGGGACTCTCCGCAAGGTCGGTGGGCGTGGCTGCCCCTCACCCCAACCCTCTCCCCGTAAGAACGGGGAGAGGGAGCGCACCGATGTCAGGGTGAAAGCGGAGGCCTAACGCATCAGGCGCTGCATTGACGTCGCAACAGCCACTTCTAACAACCACACGCCAGCATCACCTCGTTCCGCCGCAGCATCGGCAATGTCCACGGCGGGTTGTAGAACGCGAGCAGCGGCGCTCCGGTGACGGTCAGTCCCTTGCGCTGCGCGTAGTCGCGCAGCTCGCGCGTCTTCTCGGCGAGGATGCCGTCTGAGTACGAGCCCGAAAAGGTGAGCGCGACCATGCGCTGGGCCGGCTGCGCGGTCAGCTTGATCCTGGTATCGGCCGGCGGCGGCAGGGTGTCGAGCGACCAGGTCGACGGCATGACGAAGCTGACGCTCCAGCGATCGCTTGCGACGCCATCGTCCGGTGCGGTGGCGGCACTGGCCTGCTGCTGCACCGGCGCGGTCATGGCGATCTTCGCCTTGGCCTGGTTGGCGCCGAAGATGTAGGCCCCGACGATGCGGAACCCTTCCTCGATGGCGGGCTTGCGCGCACCCTGAACCTCGGCCTGCGCAATGATCATCGGGGCATAGGCCCGAATCTCGAAGTCGCCGTCGCGTGAGATGACGTCGTATTTGGGCTGTTCGACCCGGCTCATGAGCGGCCCCGCGGCGATGGCGGCGCCGGCCAGCACGAGCACGACGATGCCGGTGAGCCAGAGCAGCATGCGGCGTCTCCTCGGGGGTGTCGTGTCGGTCATGGCGTTGCGCCGTCTGGTTGGAGTCAACGAGGGAACGAGGACGAAGGTCCTGCGGATCAGGCGGTGATTGTCTCGCCCTTGGCCATCCTTCGAGACGCCCGCCTGCGGCGGGCTCCTCAGGATGAGGTCCGAGGTTGTGCGGGCATGTCTGGCGGATTGTCGCTCCTCTACCTGAACACGCCTCTCGGCGTGTTCAGGTCCGGTGTGCAGTGCCTCGGCTTTTGCCCCTCATGGTGAGGAGCGCCGTACAACCGGTCAAGCCTCGCGAACAGTGGACATTGCGGCGCGTCTCGAACCATGAGGCCCCGATCTGTCCGCCTCCATCGTGCCGGAGAAAGCAGTGCAACGCGTTGCTGTGCAGCCGCCCGGTTGCCCGACGGGCGACTCAGCCTGGGTGCGGAGCGCGAACTGCGCTGCCGGCAGCGTTTGGAGGCGCTCTCAAGCTCCGGGTAGCGAGTGCGCCGAAAACGAAATTCCGCCGTCCGCTCAGGACGATCACTTCCGTCAGATCCCCGCGCAAATATTTTCGACTTTCTTTTTATCGGAAATCATGTTCTGCTCCCTGCATCCCGCCTCGTGCAGAGGGGCGTACGCGTCGTCACGATACGTAGGGGCGGGGAGCGGTGGCCGCAGGCTTGCCAGGTGCTTTTGCGCTGGACGATTGGCAGCTCGTGGACGGTCAAGCCGTGTGGTCCTGGCGCCCCGATGCTGGCGCCAAGCTTGCTGTCGACATGACGTGTGGGGCAGGTGACGGGGGCAAACAAGCCGGTCCCCGGGGAGAGCGCGGAGCAGCCGTGAAGACCATCGCGCGGGGAAGGCCGGGTCGTTCCGGCTGAACCTGTGGTTCCTGCCGCCTGCATTTTTTCCGCAGGCGGGCCACGGGTGCCAGTCGGCACTCGGTCTTCCCCGCGCCCTCGCGTCTCACGTGAGGGTCTCGATCATCGCTTCGGGCGTTTGTTGCGCCGCGAGAGCGATTGCGCCTGCGCGCATGGTGGCGCTGGCATACTGGATATGCTTATCAGTTGGAGCGCGCCGACATCAGCGCTCCCAGACAAACAAGCGGCCGGTCGCAACGGCTGTCCCAGGAGGAACAGAGATGACAGACACCTCGCGTCGCAACCTTCTCGTCGGTGCCGGCGGCCTTGCTGCCGCGGCTGCAATCATGGCGGAGAGCCGCCCCGCCGCGGCACAAGCGGGCCCGCAGCCGATCTTCGCCGTGCCGGCCACGACCATTCCGATCGTCGGCGAGCCGAGCGTATTCCCGGTCCGCCGGATCTACTGCATCGGCCGCAACTATGCGGCGCATGCGATCGAGCGCGGCTCCGATCCGACCCGCGAGCCGCCGTTCTTTTTCCAGAAGGCGACCGATGCGATCCAGAACGTCGCCGTCGGCGAGGTCGCCGATCATCCCTATCCGTCGCTGACCAAGAACTATCACCACGAGGTCGAGCTGGTCGCCGCGCTGAAGTCCGGCGGCACCAACATCCCGGTCGAGTCTGCGCTCGACCACGTCTACGGCTACGCGCTCGGCCTCGACATGACCCGGCGCGACCTGCAGAACGGCATGGCCGCCGAGAAGAAGCCGTGGGAGATCGGCAAGAGCTTTGACCATGCCGCCGTCATCGGCCCGATCCACCCGGTGGCGAAGGTCGGCCACTTCACCAAGGGCGCGATCTCGCTCGCGGTGAACGGCACGGTCCGGCAGAACTCCGATCTCACCAAGATGATCTGGAGCGTCGCCGAGCAGATCGCGAAATTGTCGGAAGCGTTCGAGCTGAAGGCCGGCGACATCATCTATTCCGGCACGCCGGAGAATGTCGGCCCGGTCGTCAAGGGCGACGTGCTGCTGTGCAAGCTGGAGGGCCTGCCGGACATGTCGATCAGGATTGCATGATGTGCGTCGATTGGACGAAATGGGACATGGCAGCACTTACGTCTGCCAATTAGTGTCTCCGTCATGCCCGGGCTTGTCCCGGGCATCCACGTCCTTCCAAAGGTGCCGGACAACGTGGATGGCCGGGACAAGCCCGGCCATGACGACGTGGGAACAGACGGGTTCGATACGAGGAGCGTCATGTGCGATAGCCCTGCCGCGCGCGGGGAGAGGCGGGCAGCGAGCAAGCGTCGCCCGCGCGCCATCACCGCGACAGCCCATTACTCGCAAGCTAGTCGCTGACAACAAGCTTCAACCGGTCGAGGAGGACCTAGAGATACGCCTTCGGCAGCAGCATGTGGATGCCCTTGTTGCCGTCGACCAGCTGGGTGACGCGCAGATTGCCGGCCAGCGAGCACAGCATGTAGGCCTGGTTGCGCGACAGATTGGTGCGGGCGCAGACATGCTTGACCATCTCGCGCACCGCCTGCTTGGCGGCGTCGTCGAGATCCTCGTCGAGGCCGATCGACATCAAATGGGTGGCGTTCTCGGCGAACGGCCAGGTGATGTCCATGTCCTTGCGCACGGTCAGGCGGAAGCTGCCGGTGACGCCGGTCTCCAGCGCGGTGATGCAGACCTCGCCGTCGCCCTGCACGCCGTGGCCGTCGCCGGCGAAGAACAGCGCGCCCTCGTTGAACACGGGCAGATACAGCGTGGTGCCGGGCCGCAGCTCCTTGTTGTCCATGTTGCCGCCAAAACTGCGCGGCACTGGCGAGCCGCAGCGGCCCCAGGCCGGCGGCGGCGCGGTGCCGATGATGCCGAAGAACGGGTCGAGCGCGATCTCGGTGCCCCAGGGCATGATGCAGACCTGGCGCTCGTGATCGACCTTGGGATGGATGGTCTCGTAGTCGGTGAACTCGTCCGGCAGGGTGCCGAGCAACGGCAGGATCGAGACGAAGCCCCAGTCCTGGCTGACCTTCACGTTGAGGATGTCGACCTGCAGCGTATCGCCGGGCTGCGCGCCCTTCACGTAGACGGGACCGGTGATGAAATGCGGTCCCGGGCCCTGGATCATGGTGTCGAGCGCAGTCAGATAGTTCGGAGGAACCAGGCTGCGGTCTTCAGGCAGCGTCTCCTTGCCGCCAGCCGGGAACGAATGCAGCGTCACGGTGTCGCCGGAGGCGACTTCGAGCACTGGGGGAGTCGTGCTGTCGAAGTACCCCCAGACCATGCTCTCATGCGTCGCGGGAATCTCGTGGCGTTTCGACATGGGCTGCCTCCGTGGGGCTCGGGTGTCCATGTTGATAACAGGGCAGGATGCGAAGGCCGGCAATGCCAAAAACTGGTCAGGCTTGCCCATGGCTCCGGCAGATCGCCGCGCTATCCGCAGCCCGTGTCAATTTTGCCAATCGGCGGAGGGGCGCAGTCGGGGCGCAGCGATCTCCGTCCGTCGCGCCCCGTCGCGATCGCTGTTGACGGATGCAACGTGGCGTCGCGAGGCCGATGCGCCGGGCCTCTATCAAGCTCATGGAAATCATGCGAGAATGCTGCTGATGGCCGCGTAGGGGTCCCTGATCATGCGACGTTCCCTGCACACCGAGCACGAGATTCTGGTCCTGCTTTGCGAGGCGGAGTCGGGCGTTCCGATTGCCGAAATTTGCAGCACCGCCGGGGTGTCGCTGCGCACGTTCTATCGCTGGCGCAAGCGCTATGGCGGTCTCAGCAGTCCTGCGCTGCGTCATCTGAAGGAGCTGGAGATCGAGAACCAGCGGCTGCGTTCGCTGGTGACGAAGCTCGTCGAGGGCCAGTCAAATCCGGCATCTGCCGCGAAGCCCGTGCCGCCGCCGCTGCGCCAGGATTGCGGCAGCACGCCGCACGGCGTCGCTGGTGCGCCGGGGCAGGGACGCGGCGCGGTGATCGGCCGCTACGCCTCGGTGCGCTACGGGCGCTGATTCATCACGGCTCTGCCGAGCGGATCATCGGCCGGATCGCTCCGGCCGATGATGTCGTATCGCCGCGCTCAGATCGCGAGCTGATTGCCGATCGGCAGCGCGCGCAGGCGCTTGCCGGTGGCGGCAAAGATCGCATTGGCGAGCGCCGGCGCAAATGGCGGCACGCCCGGCTCACCGACGCCGCTCGGCGGCGTGTCGGCATCCGCAGGGACGATGTGCACGTTGGTGATCAGCGGCGCCTCGTCGATCCGCACCACCTGGAAGTCGTCGAAATTGCGCTGCTGCACCCGGCCGTTCTTGAAGCTGATCTCGCCATATTTGGCGAGGCTCAGCCCCATGATCGCGGCGCCTTCGAGCTGCGAGGCGATGCGCTCCGGGTTGACGAAGACACCGCAATCGATCGCGGTGTCGACCTGGTGCACGGTCAGCTTGCCCTTGTCGTCGACCTCGACCTCCACGATGGTGGCGATGTAGCTGACGAAGCTGCGATGCGCGGCGATGCCGAGGCCGCGGCCCTTGGCGACCTTGCGGCTCCAATTGCCCTTCTCGGCCACGAACTCGACGACGCGGCGCAGCCGCCCGGTATCGATCGGGTAGCTCTCATAGGGCTCGCCGTAGTTCCAGAGATCCTTCACCGAGCCGAGCTTGACGATTCGCGGACTGCCGATCAGCTCGATCAGCATGTCCTTCTGGTCGCGGCCGGTGGCGTTGGCGATCTCGCCGACCATCGATTGCACGGCGAAGGCGCGCGGGATGTTCGAGACCGAGCGGAACCAGCCGATGCGGGTCATTGCCTTGGCGGCCGGGTTCTCGCATTGGATGTTGGCGATCTCGAACGGCATGTCGACGAGGCCCATGCCGAGCTCGAACGGCGCGGCATGATCGGCGCCGGCCGCGAAGGTCGACAGGATCGTCGGCGCGACGCTGCGGTGGCGCCAGGCCACCACCTTGCCGCTCTTGTCGAGGCCCGCCTCGATGCGCTCCACCGACACCGTGTGCAGGAAGTCGTGATGCAGGTCGTCATCGCGCGTCCATTGCACCTTCACCGGTGCGCCCAGCGTCTTGGAGAGCAGGGCGGCCTCGAGCGCGAAGTCGCATTTCGATTTGCGGCCGAAGCCGCCGCCGAGCAGCGTGACGTTGACGGTCACGTTCTCCGGCGGGATCTGCAGCGTCTTGGCGACGTCCTCGCGGGTGCCGCCGGGGCTCTGCACCGGCGCCCAGATCTCCGCCTTGTCGCTCTTGACGTCGGCAACCGCAACGGGCGGCTCCATGCTGGCATGGGCGAAATGCGGCAGATAGTACTCGCCGGTGATGACCTTGTCGGCCGATTTGAGCGCGGCGTCTGCGTCGCCCTCCTGGCGGACGACGAGGCCCGGCTGGCGTGCCGCGGCTTCGAGCTCGGCGCGGTAGGCGACCGAATCGTAAGCCGCATTGGCGCCGTCGTCCCACTCGATCTTGAGCGCGTCGCGGCCCTTGATCGCCGCTCCCGTATTGCGGGCGATCACGGCGACACCGCCGAGCGGCTGGAACTTCGACGGCCAAGGCCAGCCCTTGACCTCGATCACCTGCTCGACGCCGGGCACCTTCAGCGCGTCGGCCGGGTCGAACGACTTCAGCTTGCCGCCGGTCACCGGCGGTCGCGCGATGACGGCGTATTTCATGCCGGGCAGGCGGACATCGGCGCCGTAGCGCGCCTTGCCGACCGTGATGTCATGCAGATCGACGATGCTGACCTGGCCCTTGCCGAGATAGCGGAAGTCCTTTGGCGACTTCAACTGCACCGTTTCGATGGCGGGCGCGGGCTGGCTGGCAGCATCGGCCGCGAGCTCGCCGAAGCCTGCGCGACGGCCGCTGGCGCTGTGCACGACCTCATGGTTGACGGCCTTCACCTCGCTTGCGGGCACGCCCCAGCGTTTCGCCGCCGCGGCTTCGAGCATCGCCCGCGCCAGCGCGCCGATCTGGCGCATCGGCAGCAGATAGTGCCGCGTACTGCGCGAGCCGTCGGTGTCCTGGTTGCCGAACTTCACCTCGTCGCCGGGCGCCTGCACGACGCGCACGCGCGACCAGTCGGCTTCCATCTCCTCGGCGACGATCAGCGGCAGGCTGGTGCGCACGCCGGTGCCCATCTCGGAGCGATGCGCGAGGATGGAGACGATGCCATCCGGCGCGATCGACACGAAGACCTTGGGATCGACCACGGTGCCATGCGGCATCTTGCCGGCGCCGGTCTCATAGGCGGCGAAGGCTTGGCGCGACAACAGCGGTGCGGCGAGCACGAAGCCGCCAGCGAGGCCCAGCGTCTGCAGGATGGCGCGACGGGAGACGTTCTCGACCTTGAGATGCCGCTCGAAGCCGCGGCGCGACGTGGATTTTCCGAGAGCGGAATTTTCGATGATGCTCATGATCACACCCCCGTCGAGGCCAGATGGACCGCATTCTCGATGCGCTGATAGCAGCCGCAGCGGCAGATGTTGCCGGACATCGCGTCCCGAATCTGGTCGTGCGAGGGCTTCGGATTCTGGTCGAGCAGCGCAGCCGCCTGCATGATCTGGCCGGCCTGGCAGAAGCCGCATTGCGGCACGTTGACCTGCCGCCACGCCTTCTGCACCGGATGGTCACCGGTCGGATGCAGGCCTTCGATGGTGGTGACCTCGCGCCCCGCGACATCCGACACCGCCGTAATGCAGGCGCGTGCGGCCTCCTTGTCGACCATCACGGTGCAGGCGCCGCACAGCGCCTGGCCGCAGCCATATTTGCTGCCGGTCAAGCCCAGCTCATCGCGCAGATACCACAGCAGCAGCAGGCTCGGATCGCCGTCCCAGCTCTGCTCCTGTCCGTTGATTTTCACCTTGATCATGTTCGCCCTCGCTCTGTCGGACCAATGGTCGTCAGTTCTGATCGTTGGTGGACGCGCGCAGGACCACATGTCCCTGATGCGCACGCCGGCTCAATTGTGAGTTGTCGGAAAGCGATTCACGATAGCAGACCGGGACGGGCGTCGGTCTACACAGGCGCGTGTGCTGTCAAAACACACGGGAACCGTGTGCGGGTGCAGTATCGCGTAGCCGCGATGCGGGATGACGTGCCGCGAGACGATGACTCACAAAATGAAAACGGCTCACGCAATGAGAAAGAACAAGAGAGATTGCAGAAGGGAGGACCGCAAAAAGAAAGAATGCCTCGCCGGCACGAAGGCAGGCGAGGCACCAAGTCTTCAGGAAGGAACGCTTCAGTTCTAACGCATGGTACGCTGCGGCTGTCAGGCCGCCTTTGCTTTCGCCACGTGGGTGGCAATCGCATCCATCAGGGCCGGCGACAGGCAGTCATAGGGTTCCAGCCCCAGCTCCTTCAGTCGCGCCCGAATCTCGCCCATCTGCTCCGGCTTCACGCCCGACTCGATCACCGAGGAGACGAAGGCCGCGAAGCCCGGCGCTGCCGAACCCTGCTCCTGGAACAGCTCGGGGTGAACGAAGTCGAGACCATAGAACGGATGGCCGGTGTTCTCGATGCGGCCATACATGTGCGTGCCGCAGCCGGTGCAGGCATAGCGCTGGATCACCGCCGAGGCGTCGACGATCTTGAGCTTGTCGCCGTTCTCCAGCACCGTGACGTTCTGCCGCGGCACCACGGCCACGACCGAGAAGGTCGCGCCGGAGGGCTTCCAGCACTTGGTGCAGCCGCAGGCGTGGTTGTGGGCAACGTCGCCCTGGATGCCGACCTTCACCGGCCGGTCATGGCATTTGCAGACCAGCGTGCCGCCGGCGAAGTGGCCGCTTCCTTGTTTGACGCCGCTATCGACGGACGGGTGGATGTGGACAGTCATGGCGCAGTCCTCCTCATGGTTGCGTGCTTGGGGTCAGAACACGACGACGGAACGGATCGATTTGCCCTCATGCATCAGCTCGAAGCCCTTGTTGATGTCTTCGAGCGTGAGCGTGTGGGTGATCATCGGGTCGATTTCGATCTTCCCATTCATGTACCAGTCGACGATCTTGGGAACGTCGGTGCGCCCGCGCGCGCCGCCGAATGCCGTGCCCTTCCAGACCCGTCCTGTGACGAGCTGGAACGGGCGGGTGGCGATTTCCTTGCCGGCCTCGGCGACACCGATGATGATCGATTCGCCCCAGCCGCGATGGCAGGCTTCCAATGCCTGGCGCATGACGGTGGTGTTGCCTGTGCAGTCGAACGTGTAGTCCGCACCGCCGTCGGTGAGCGCGACGAGATGCTGGACGATGTCGCCGGTCACCTTCTTCGGGTTGACGAAATGGGTCATGCCGAACCGGCGGCCCCATTCTTCCTTGCCGTCATTGAGGTCGACGCCGATGATCTTGTCGGCCCCTGCCATCCGCGCACCCTGGATGACGTTGAGGCCGATGCCGCCGAGGCCGAACACGACCACATTCGCGCCGGGCGTGACCTTCGCGGTGTTGACGACGGCGCCGACGCCGGTGGTGACGCCACAGCCGATGTAGCAGCTCTTGTCGAACGGCGCGTCCTCGCGGATCTTCGCCACCGCGATTTCCGGCAGTACCGTGAAGTTGGAGAAGGTCGAGCAGCCCATGTAATGGTAGATGGTCTGGCCCTTGTAGCTGAAGCGCGAGGTGCCGTCGGGCATCAGGCCCTTGCCCTGCGTCGCTCTGATCGCGGTGCACAGGTTGGTCTTGCGGCTGAGGCAGCTCTTGCACTGGCGGCATTCCGGCGTGTAGAGCGGAATGACGTGGTCGCCGGCCTTCACCGAGGTGACGCCGGGGCCGACTTCGCGCACGATGCCCGCGCCCTCATGGCCGAGGATGGAGGGGAAGATGCCCTCGCTGTCGAAGCCGTCGAGCGTGTAGGCATCGGTGTGGCAGATGCCGGTCGCCTTGATCTCGACCAGCACCTCGCCGGCCTTCGGTCCTTCGAGGTCGACCTCGACGATCTCCAGCGGTTTCTTGGCTTCGAAAGCGACCGCGGCGCGCGTCTTCATGTCTCAAACTCCTGTTTCAGTCTTGCAGGTCCGCGACGCTGTCCAGGGAAACTGTCCAGGCGCGGTCCTTGTCGTCCGTCATTTTTTGCCCATGCAGGAATTTTCCGCTTCCGTATAGGCTGGCGGCTTTTCCTCATGCTTGCCTGGGCGAACGCGTCCCACCGCGTCATTGCCGCGGGCGCGCAGGTAGATGTAGAGGTCGTCCATATAGCAAGCCACGTTCGGATTGTCGCCGAAGGCCGGCATCACGTTCTCCTGGGCCGTGCTGATGTTCTTGCGGCCGCTGGCGACGACGCCGAGAAAATCGCCGTAGCTCAGAGTCTTGACCGAGTCCTTCAGCGCCGGCGCATAGGTCGATCCCATGCCGTCGGGGCCGTGGCAGACATGGCACTCGGAGTGATAGCGGCGGTATCCGGAGTAGGTGTACCAGTCGACCGATCCGTCGGCGCCCACCTTGTAGGTCGGATTGCCATCCTTATCGAAGTACTTTCCATCCTCGGACTTGACGGCCGCGGGATCTCCGGGGCCTTCCGCCCAGGCAGTTTCGGCGACAGTCATCCCGCCGGTTGCCAGGCAGAGGGCCGTGACGACCGCAAAACAGATTCTACGCAAGGGCGTTTTCCCTTAATTTTCTGGGGCAGGCAAACCGGCGCATGGAAGAGATCCATGCGCCGGAAGCAGAGACCTTGCTTACTGCGGGAGTGCGAACACGGTGAGCGCGCCGCCGAGGGCGGTGTAGTTGCTCAGCGCCGCGTAGCCGCCGACCGCACCGAGACCTGCGGTCGGATCCGTCAGGCCCGCCGCGAGACCGATGCCGGCCCAGCCGCCGACACCCGAGAGCACGGCGACGTACTGTTTGCCGCCGGCCTCATAGGTCGTGACGTTGCCGATGATGCCGGACGGAGTCTTGAACTTGTAGAGCTCCTTGCCCGTCTTGGCATCGACCGCCTTGAGGTAGCCTTCGAGCGTTCCGTAGAACACCACGCCGCCTGCGGTCGCGAGCGCACCAGACCACACCGAGAACGGCTCCTTGTTCGACCAAGCGATCTTGCCGGTCTTGCCGTCCCAGGCGATGAAGTTGCCCATATGGGTCTCACCCGCCGGCGGATACATCGACAGCGTCGCGCCGACATAGGGCTGACCTGCGGTGTAGCTCACCTTGAAGGGCTCGTAGTCCATGCAGACATGGTTGGTCGGCACATAGAACAGCTGTGTGTCCGGCGAGTAGGCGGCCGGCTGTTCGTCCTTGGTGCCGAGCGCTGCCGGGCAGATGCCCTTGGTGTTGACGTCCTCACCCTGCTGGTCGGTCGAGTACTGGGCGACAACCTTCGGACGACCATAGGTCGGCGAGTTCTTGTCCATGTCGACACCGGAGGTCCAGTTCACCTTCGGATCGTACTTCTCGGCGACGAGCAGTTCGCCATTGGTGCGATCGAGGGTATAGCCGAGGCCGTTACGATCGAAATGCGTCAGCAGCTTGCGCGGCTGGCCGTTGATCGCCTGGTCCGACAGGATCATCTCGTTGACGCCGTCATAGTCCCACTCGTCGTGGGGCGTCATCTGATAGACCCACTTCGCCACGCCGGTGTCAGCCGCGCGCGCGAAGATCGTCATCGACCATTTGTTGTCGCCGGGACGCTGCTTCGGATTCCAGGTCGAGGGGTTGCCCGAGCCGTAGTAGACCATGTCGAGCTGCGGGTCATAAGACACCCAGCCCCAGGTGCAGCCGCCACCGGTCTTCCACTGATCGCCCTGCCAGGTCTTCAGGCTCGAGTCCTTGCCGACCGGCTTACCGAGCGACGTGGTGTTGGCATCGAACAGGATCTGGTCATCCGGACCTTCGGAGTAGGCCTTCCAGACCTGCTTGCCGGTCTTGATGTCGTAGGCCGTCATGCTGCACTGGACGCCGAACTCGCCGCCGGACGTGCCGACCAGCACCTTGTCCTTGACCACCAGCGGAGCAGACGTGCCGGTCTGGCCCTTGCTCGGATCGCCGTTCACGGCGGTCCAGACCTGCTGGCCGGACTTGGCGTCGATCGCCACCAGCTTGTCGTCGGCCTGGTGCAGGAAGATCTTGCCGTCACCATAGGCGACGCCGCGATTGACCGTGTCGCAGCACATCACCGGAATGACGTTCGGATCCTGCTTGGGCTCGTACTTCCAGACGATCTTGTTGTCGTTGGCCAGATCGATCGCATACACCTTGTTCGGGAACGGCGTATGGACATACATCAGGTTGCCGACGATCAGCGGCCCACCCTCGTGGCCGCGCAGCACGCCGGTGGAGAAGGTCCACGCGACCTGCAGCTTGCCGACGTTCTGGGCGTTGATCTGGTTCAGCTTGGAGTAACGCGTGTTGGCGTAGTCTCCCGCCGGCATCACCCAGTCTTTCGGGTTGGCCGACATCTTCACCAGCTCTTCGCTGGCGAATGCGCCACCCGCGGCGAGAGCCGCGACTGACGTCAGACAAGTTGCGAGTAGCACTCTTCGCATCGTCTTTCCTCCCGGGTTTAACTGAGGTTCCGCATCACGCGGCCCAGTATTGCTTCTTCGGCATCATTGATTATCCACTTCCCGATCGGGAAACTTGCCCAATAGAGAAACGAGCTTGCTCAAGAGTGAAGCGAACAGAAGTTTTTAAGGGAGATTTTGCTTTGCTGGCCCGCAACATGAGACGCGTTCTTGCTGCGCAGCATCAATTTGCAGCATGCAGGTTCCACCGAGAGTTGATGTTTGTCTTGACCTTACAGGGACGAAGGCGGAGGATCACCAGGGGACGTTTTATGGAACTGATGCGCTGCGAAGACGCCCGCAGCCTTAAAATGGGAGCAATCCGGCAGCACTCTCATCCGCCGTCCTGCGGCGGACCCGTTGCGTCTCGATCTTGAATCGGTGGATGAATATGTCCGATACGATCCGCTCGCTTACTACCTCCGGGTTCTCGCCCAAGAGCCAGATCCAGCGTTGGTCAGATGCACTGACCGATCTCTGCGGACGTTTCGATGTCGACCCATTGCAGGGCGCCTCGTTCGAAGGGCGAATCAATTTTACCACGGTCTCGCGCCTGAAGCTGTGCCAGATCGAGGCCAGCCAGCACCGCATTGCGCATACCTATGCGCGTGCACGAGAGACGGCGCATCCCTACATCAAGATCCTGTTCCAGACCTACGGCATCTCTTATTTCGAGCAGGAGGGCCGCCAGATCGAAATCGGTCCCGGCGATTGCCTCGCCTATGATGTCTCCACGCCGCACACGATCATCAGCCCGGCGCTCACGCGCCATGATGTCGTGATCGTGCCGAAGGAGCTGCTGCAGGAGCGCGGCTTCCGGTCGGAGAAGATGCCGGCCTATAAACTCTCCGCGCGGAGCGGAACTGGCCGGATCGCGCATGATGTCACGCATTCCGCATTCGACGAGGCGACACGGCTCTCGCCCAACTCGGCGGCCAGCGTCGCCGAGTCGCTGATCGATCTGTTGCTGCTGCCGTTGCGGGAAGCCGACCGGATGCTGGACCGTGCCGGACCCGAGGCCGTCTACATCCGGGCGCAGGCCTTCATTCGTGAGCACCTTCGCGATCCGGACCTGTGCATCGACCAGATCTCAGCGGCTTTGGGGTGCACCAAGCGCTACCTCCATATGGTTTTCAGCGATCGCGGCATGACCGTGAGCGACTATATCTGGCGCGCGAGGCTGCAGCATTGCCGACAGGAGCTCGAAACCCAGAGCGGCAAGACCATCACCGATGTCGCGTTCTCATGGGGCTTTTCGAGCTCGTCGCACTTCAGCCGCGTGTTCCGCAAGTATTTCGGCGTCGTGCCATCGTCCGTTCACAAGACCGCAGCGCGGGCCGACTGAATCCGCGGCGGCTCTAGCGAGCGCCGCTGCGGATGACCTTCTGGAATGCATCTCCGAGAATGACCGGCTCGCGCGGTGGCAGATAGGTCAGACCGGCGTCGCGAGCGAGACTAGCCAGAGCTCCCGAGGCATTGAGGGCCGTCAACACGTTGTCGACGGACGCCAGCAGTTCGGCAGAGCTGGAGAGCCCGACATAGCCCCGGTTCACGCCGATCGGGTAGCTGTAGCCCGAGGGCCTCAGCCTGCTCTCGGGATGAGCGGCCCGATACGCATCGAAGCGTCGGTTATCGAGCAGCGTTGCGTCGAACTTGCCTTGCTCGAGCGCGCCCAGCAGATCACCACGCGTCGGAATCAGATGGGTGATATCGTCGATCAGGCGCCCTTTGTCGAAGGTCATCAGGATCGCGTCGGCCAAGGTGCCGCTCTCGATCGCCAGCCGCAACCCGGCGAGATCGCCGATGTCGGTAATCGGGCGCTGCGGTGCGCCCGGTCCGAGAACGACGGTCAGAGTCGAGAACAGATAGGGCTTGCTGGGCGTCAGCGTGCCAAGTGGGACGCGCCGGCGCCGATCATCGCGCGTGGCGCCATCGAAGTCGGGCAGCTTGGCCGTCTTGACGCCGGGTGCGACCAGGCCGTCCTGCGTGAAGGCATAGCTGGCAACCAGCGCGCAGCGTCCATCCGAAAGCAGGGCGTTCGCCTCCAGCGCCGGACTCGAATCCTCGTCCAGCTTGCTTTCATACCACTGGATTTCGAGCTTCTTGCCGAGGCGATCGGCGATGGCCTGGCCGAGCATCACGTCGAAACCCATCCCCGGCTTGCCGCGGTGATGGATCGACAGCGGCGGAAGGTTTTCGTCAAGGCAGATGCGCAGGACGTCGTCAGCGGCCGAAGCCGCTGTCGTCGCTGTCGAAATGAACATGGCGGCCGCCCAGCAGACGACACGGCGCATCACTGCGTTCTCCGGCTCGAGACATAGGCCCACAGCGCGATGATCTCGTCGTCGCTGAGGATGTCGCCCCAGGGCGGCATGCGGCCGTTCTTGCCCTGCTTCACCGTGGTGACGAAGCGCGGCTGGTCGTCGGGAAACCGGCGCAGGTCGGGCGTGACCGTGCCGGAGTTCACCATGTTCGGGCCGTGGCAATGCGAGCACTTCTGAGCGAACGTCGTCTTGCCCAGATCGACCGGGTTATGCGCGGCATTGTCGTCCTGCTGCTGGGCGAGGGCGGCCGCCGAAACGGCGGCCGAAATCGCCACGACGGAGGCGAAGGTCGCCGCCGTTCTCATGAAGATGTCCTGTCTCACGGGCAATCCGCACTCAGTTCTTGACCGCGAAGACCCAGAGCGAGCCGCCCGCCGGGACGTTGGCGAGGCGCTCGTCGCCGGAGAACAGCGAGTAGACGCCGCCATAGCCGGAGGTGACGGCCACATATTGCACGCCGTCCTGCTGCCAGGTGACGGGCTGGCCCTCGATGCCGGAGCCGGTCTGGAACTGCCACAGCTTCTTGCCGCTGTCGGCGTCGAAGGCCTCGAACTCGCCGGTCAGCTTGCCTGAGAAGACCACGCCGCCGGCCGTCGACAACACGCCGGAGAAGCGCGGAATGTCGCTCGGCTGCTCCCACTTGGTCTTGCCGCTCATCGGATCGATGGCCTTCAGCTGACCGCGCGGACCTTCCGGCCAATCCCAGAGATCCGTCAGGTCCATGCCGAGGTACCACTCGCCCGCCTTGTAGGTCGCGGGCTCTGTCTTGTAGTGGCCGCCGAACACCAGCGTGTTGGCGTAGGCCAGACCGGTCTGCGGATTGAACGACATCGGCTCCCAGTTCTTGCCGCCGAGGATCGACGGATAGACCACGACCTTCTTGCCCTCGCGCGCGTTCCGGGTGACATCGGTCTCGACCGGCTTGCCGGTCTTGAGATCGATGCTGGACGCCCAGTTGACCTTCACATAGGGGTTGGCCGCCAGCAGCTTGCCGTTTGTGCGATCGAGCACGTAGAAGAAGCCGTTGCGGTTGGCGTTCATCAGCACCTTGGTCGGCTTGCCTTCGACGTTCATGTCGGCAAGGACCATCTCGGCGACCGCGTCATAGTCGAACGGATTGTTCGGCGAGAACTGGAAATGCCATTTGGTCTTTCCGGTCTTCGGATCGAGTGCCAGCACCGAGCAGGTGTAGAGGTTGTCGCCTGGGCGCACCGCCGCGTTGAACGGCCCAGGATTGCCGACACCCCAGAACACGGTGTTCTGCTCGGGATCGTACGAGCCGGTGATCCAGGTCGAGCCGCCACCCAGTTTCCAGGTGTCGCCCTTCCAGGTGTCGCCGCCGGGTTCGTCCGGACTCGGGACGGTGTGGGTGCGCCACAGATGCTTGCCGGTTGCGGGATCCCAGCCGTCGATGAAGCCGCGGGTGCCGAACTCGGCGCCGGAGATGCCGGTCAGCACGACGCCGTCCGCGACCAGCGGCGCGACGGTCATCGAGTAACCTTCCTTGATGTCGGCAGCCTTCTGCCGCCACAGCTCCTTGCCGGTCTTGGCATCGAGCGCGATCACATTGGCGTCGAGCGTCGTTCGGAAGACCTTGCCGTCGTACAGCGCGGCGCCGCGATTGATGATGCCGCAGCAGACGACGCGCGGGGTCTCCGCGGGGTAGTCGATCTTGCTCTTCCAGATCTGCTTGCCGGTCTTGGCATCGACGGCCATCGTCGCATTGTGGGTCGTGACGTAGAGCACACCCTGGTACACCAGCGGCTGCGACTCCTCACTGCGATCGTCGGAGAAACTGTAGTTCCAGACCGGGACAAGGTTCTTGGCGGTGTCCTTGTTGATCTGCGTGAGCGGGCTGAACCGCTGCAGATTGTAGCCCATGCCGTAGTTGAGGACGTTCGTCGTATCAGTGGCACCCTTGACCAACTGATCGGCACTCTGCGCGCTTGCACCATGTGATGCAAAAATAGCGAGGCCGGCGGCCAACGCGATCCGCTTCATTCATTTCCTCCGAGATTTTTATGCGCGCCTATCCTGACGCTGCGGGACAACACTCCGCTCGAAATCGGGAACCGTCAATACGAAAAGCTGGGCATTCGCCAACGGCAAATCAGGAAGGTACTTGCCGCTCTTCACAAAACGGGCAAGCAACCCATTGTCATTTCTTGTAGATAATGAAGGCATCATGGCACCGTTAACATGCTGCTCTGCGGCATAAAGATTGCTTCACTGCAACATGCCGGACTAACAGAGGAGTAGGCGGATGAGACGAACCATCCTTTGGCTCGGCATGCTGTGTTGCCTTTGGGTGAGTGCGAGTGCGCGTGATCTCGGCCAATGGGGCGCGGTCGATCCTGCATTGCGCCAATGGTACGAGGCGCTGATGCAGCCTGACGTTCCGACCGCGTCGTGCTGCGGCGAGGCCGATGCCTACTTTGCCGATGACATCCACGTCCGCGACGGCAAGACCTATGTCATCATCACGGATGATCGTCCGGATGAGCCGCGCGGGCGGCCGCACATCGATGTCGGCACCGAGATCGAAGTTCCTGATCATAAGCTGAAGTGGGACAAGGGAAATCCCACCGGTCACGGCGTCATCTTCCTGAGCCGGAACCGCTACGTGTTCTGTTATGTTCAGCCCGGCGGGGCCTGAGTCGCTGCGAGCAGGCAATGATTGAGGCGTAAGCTTGTCGACCGGGACGGGTGGTTTCGTTCTGGTCATTGAACAACCACCGCAGAGAAGCGCTCGAGCTCGGGCGAGCCTTGCGTTCGCCCGGACGTGGTCCTAGCTTCGAGGCTGGCGCAAGCAATGCGTCAGTCAATGATAGTCTGAACTTGGGAGCTTGAAATGGCCTGGAAGACACCGAAGATCGTCGAAGTGCCGGTCGGCATGGAAATCAACATGTACGCCTGCGCAGCGCGCAAGTAACGATTAGCGACCTGCCAAGCCCCGCAGGCGATTTGGCCGCGGCGGCTTGGCAGATCAATTTTTCATTGACGCTGACGAGATCGCCGCCGTCAAGCGTCCTGGGTATCGAAGATATACAGGTCGACGCCGCCGTCCGCGAAATTGGGCAGATCTCCCGCCGCCGCCTTGCCTTCAGCCGAGCCCATGCCCGCCTGCAGTGCCTGCATCGAATCGAACACCAGGGTGGCGACGAGGTGGATGTTGGTGGGGCCGGCCGGTCCGTTCACCGGGCCACGGCTGATGTCATAGGATTTGAGTCCCGGAATCTTCTTCGCCAGCGGCACGTGGACGTTCGCGTAGTGCTTGTCGAACGCCTCGGCGCTCTTCGGGGTCTTGTAGAGTACGAGAACCTTGGGCATCTGCTTCCTCCGCATTCGCTTTTCTGAGGTCGATCGACCGATGCCATTGCAACCGATCTGTGGGTCCGGATCAAGCGTCAGTCCCATTTCGCCTAGTGATCGTCGCCTCGGCCGTGGTTCCACTTGAAAGCTTGGAGCAAAATGGAAACCAAAGCCGCGGGGCGTCGTAGTTTGAACTAGTCTCTGAACATCAGGCTTATCGAAGGACACTCGGCATGAGCCCCATCGATCTCGTCGTCACCGTCTGCGCAGTGCTGTCACCGACCACCTGCGAAGAGCAGCATCTCGTGTTCGCCGACGGCGGCGCCTCGCTGCAGCAGTGCGCGATGAAGGCGCCGCCCTATATCGCCCAGTGGATCGGCGAGCATCCGAAATGGACCGCGGTGCGGTGGCGCTGCGAATATCCGCACAGCAACGACAAGGCCTGAGACGGGTTCGGCGGCGACGTCCGGCTGACCTACTTGGTGCAATCCTTGAGGTCCTTGTCCGCCACCGAGACCACCGCGTCGGCCTTGATGTCGAGGTCGCGAACGATGCACTGCCGGTCGCCGGCATAGCTGACCCTGGCATCGTAGCGTCCGGGTTCGATTCCCGTGAGTTTCAGCCGCTCGTCGTGATCGAGCTCCTTGTCCTTGTCATTCAGCGTCTGGTTGGGACCCCAATTGTTCTGGCCGGCCGGCGAGAGCTGGAAACCGGTCATCGTCGCGGTGGTCAGATTCCACAGCCGGATGCCCTTGCCTTGCGCGAGGGCCGCGACCGGCAGGCTGGCTAGGATCATTGCCGTCACGGCGAGTGCGCGTCTCATGGCGTTCCCCCTGGATTTGCCATGACTATGACACGGAGAAATCCAGTCGCGCCAGATCGGCCTTGATTGCGGCAACGGTATCGTTGCTGCGCTGCGCGCGCGGCACGTCGATCGGCATGGTGTGCAGCAGGCGGGCTGGCCGCGGCGACAACAGAAAAATCCGGTCGCCGAGACGCACCGCGTCGTCCATGCTGTGCGTGACCAGGAGCGTGATCATCGGCCGCGAGGCGACGAGCATTGCGATTTCCTCGCGCAGCCGCGCTGCGAGCGCGTCGTCGAGCGAGGCCAGCGGCTCGTCGAGGATGAGAAAGTCCGGTTCGACGGCAAACGCCCGCGCCAGCGCCACGCGCCGCGCGAGGCCGAGCGAGAGCTCGCCGGGGAAATGGCTGCGATGTCCCTCAAGTTCAAGCACGCCGAAGATCGCGGCCAGCCTGTCCTCCGCGACATCCGGCGCCGCCAGCCTGATATTCTCCTCCACGGAGCGCCAGGGCAGCAGCCGCGGCTCCTGGAACACCATGGCGAGCCGGGCTCCCTCCGGCCGTGATACCTGGCCCTGATAGTCAGCGTCGAGGCCCGCGAGAATCCGCAGCATCGTGCTCTTGCCACAGCCGGAGGGGCCGACGACCACGCCGACCTCGCCCCGTTGCAGCGCGAACGCAATGCCTGATATCACCTCCTGGCGCTTGCCATTGGCGCTGGTGTAGCTCTTGGACCTGATGTCGATCTCAAGCCGCACGGAGCCGCCACCTTGATGCGCGCTGCTCGAACGGCTGGACGATGGCGGCTTCGATCACCAGCACGACGGCCGCGAAGCTCAGCGAGTAGGCGAGCAGCAGCGGGATGTCGAACAGCTGGAAGGCGACGCCGATCTCGAAGCCGATGCCGTTCGGGCGTCCGAGCAGTTCGGCCACCAGCACGATCTTCCACACAAGTGAGAGGCCGGAGCGGGCGGCGGCTGCGATGTAAGGCGCGAGCTGCGGCAGCAGGACGTGGCGGAGGATGCGGCCGCGCGGAAACGCGAACACCTTGGCCATCTCATCGAGCGACGGATCGAGCGCGCGGGCGCCCTCGCGCAAGGTGACGACGGCCGTGGGGAGCTTGTTGATCGCGATCGCGGCAATGGCGGCGACCTCGGTCAAGCCGGCCCAGATATAGGCCAGCACGATCACGACCAGCGCCGGCAGATTGAGCAGCAGGATGAGCCAGGGATCGCCGAGGCGATTGGCGAGCCGGCTGCGGCCCATCAGATAGCCGAGCGCCGAGCCGAGCGCCATCGAGAGGGTGAAGGCGAGGGTGACGCGGGCCAGCGTGGCGCCGAGATGGAGAAACAATGCGCCGGACTGCGCTTCCGTGATGGCCGCCGCCAGCACGGCGGATGGCAATGGCAGCTTGGTGCTGCCGGCGACGGCCGCGGCAATCCACCAGGTGGCCAGCAGGAGCGCAAAGGACAACAGCCGCAGCACTAATCCCTCGCATCCGCCCTGTAGTAGGTGCCGGGACTGAGCTCAGGCGAGGGGCCGACCAGATCGCGTCCGCCGATCGAGGCGAGCACGCCGTAGAGAACGCGGGCATCGGCCTCTTCCTCTGCCACGGAGCGGCGTGGAATGCCCTCGCGATAGCGATCACGATAGGCGCGCAACGTTGCCTCGTCCGGCGCGCCGGTCAGCGGCGCGATCGTCTGCCACTCGGCGTCCGATGTCGCCAGGATCTCCTTGGCCTTGGCCGTGACGGAGAGGAAGCGCGCCACGAGATCGCGATGCTTGGCGGCCCAGTCCTCGTCGAAGACGTAGCCGATCATCGCCGTGCGGCCCTTGGCGCCGAACGGCGGCAGCAAGTCCTCGACGCCGGTGAGACGGCGAAAGCCCTTGGCTTCCAGCGCCGCGCAGAAATTCCAGTAGTTCAGCCCGGCCTCCATCTCGCCGTCGGCGAGCTTGGCGGCCAGCAGCGGCGGTGCACCATAGGTGATGGTCGCCTGCGACTTCAGGTCGACGCCCTCGCGCTTGAGCGCGGCTTGCAGCAGCAGCCAGCTCTTGTCGAGCGGGCCGCCGGCCACCGCGAGCTTGCGTCCCTTGAGATCGGCGAGCGTCTTGATCGGCGAATTGGCGGGCACCATCACGGCGCCGAGCGCGCTCGAATAGGGTGTGAAGGTCAGCTTGGCGCCGAGCGTGCGCTCGCGCGACACCCACAGCCAGTCCGACACCATGATGTCGGCGTTGCCGGCGCGCAGCGCGATCTTGCCGGCCTCGGGACTGGCGAGCTCGACCGCATCGATCGCGATATTCGCCTGCGTGTCGAGTTGATGGGCACGGATCACGGCCAATTCCCAGGCGAACGTACCGGTCTTCTGCACCGCAACCTTGACGGTCTCGGCAGCGCAGCATGCCGAGACCGGAAGCATCGCGCAGCCGAAGAGTGCAACCAATAAACGACCGATCCGCGTCATGGGCCCGTCTGCGCTTCCTCGAGATGGGTTCTTTTCAGCTGCCGTCCCTTAGCATAGCCTGAGCTGCGATGCCGCGGAGGATTGTCATGCGTTGTGCTGTTCCGGTAGGACCGATTGTCGCCATCTGTGTTGCGCTGATGGGCATCAGCGGCCCTGTCAGCGCCGAGGAGCTCAACGACTATCCGACCTCGGCGCGGGCGGAATATGTGTTCGGCTGCATGAAGGCCAATGGCGAATCCCGCCAGTCCATCGCCCAATGCTCCTGCTCGATCGACGTGATCGCGTCGATCATTCCGTATGAGCGCTACGTCACCGCAGAAACTGTTCTCAGCATGTCGCAGGTGCGCAGCACCCTCGGCACCCAGTTCCGGACCTCCGAGCAGGCTGCCAACGCGCTGAACGATCTCCGCCGCGCGCAGGCCGAAGCCGAAGTGAGGTGTTTCTGACGCCTTGCGGCCTTGGTATTCCATCCTTGGCATTACATCAGGTGCCTGAACCCTCAGCCGGCCATTCGTGCTCGAACACATGGCCCTGCGTATCCCTGGCTTCGGCACGGAAGTGCTTGGCGCCGTTCGACACATAGGTGAAGCGGATGTTCGGGTCCTCCGAGATCGAGATGCCGCCTTCGACCGACAGCACCAGGCTGCCGTCCTGCGACAGCGTCAGCTGATCGACGAAGAAGGCGGGGATGTAGAGCTGCGTCAGCTGGTCCATCTGCAGGCCGGAATTGTTGGGATGCCCGATCATGACCTGAGCTTCGCGGATGCCGCTCGTCGCACCGTCTGCCGCTTGCGTGAACTGGCGGTAGCGCATCTGGCCGATCCGCGCCTTGGCCTCGTCCGGATTCTTCGCTGCCGGCGCGGAGCAGCCGCCCGACGCCTTGACGAAGGTCTTGACCACATAGAGCTGCCCATCCGTCAGCTCGGCGACTGCATGGACATCGGTATAGTTGTTGACGCGAACGCGAGTGGAGATCGCCGTCACATTCGCATCCGCGCCGAGCATGAACTTGGCCGCCAGCGGCGCGGGATTCTGGTCGATCACCAACGTGATCGCCTTGATGCGGCGCGCATCGGCCGGGGACAGCTTGCTGCGGAGGGTGACCGGTACCACCGAGGCATCCTCGGCGCGGACCGGCATCTCGATCGCCAGCACGTCGGCGCCGTCCTGCATCGCCTTGTTGTTGAAGATGTCCTGGACCAGGCCCGGCCACGGGTCGTAAGCGTCAGCCGCTTTCGCAGGTGCGAAGGCGAGCGTGAGGCAGGCGCCGAGCACCCAAGCACCGAGAAACGATATGGACGGCAGGCGGAGCCGGATCATGGCGCAGTCCTCCGAAGGCATTGTGGAGAGCTGATCATCATAGCGCGTCCCCCGTTTCATTCCCATTCCATTTCCGAGAATGCCGCGGTGGCGTTGCGCGCATTGTAGTCCTCGAACAGCTCCCACTTCCCGCGTTCCGACCCGGCGGCGCCCGACGCATCCGCAATCGGCTTGCCCGCCTTGATCAGCCCGCGAACGTCCTGAGCCAACGTATCGAGGTAGCGGCGCTCGTCCGTGAGCGCCAGGGGCCACGGGCTGACGGGCCCATGGCCCGGCACGACTCGATCGGCCTGGATCGCCGCGAGAGACCCGAGGTCTGCGATCCAGCCGCGCAGGCTGCCATCCATCACGGGGACGTGACGCAGGAAGACGAGATCCCCGGCAAACAGGGTCCGGCTCTGCTCGTCAAAGACGGTCAGGTCGCAGTCGCTGTGCGCGGTGGTCCAGGACTTCAGGGTGAGCGTGCGGCCGCCGAGATCGAGCGACATCTGATCCTCGACGACGATCGACGGCGGGACCAGACGGACCTCGTCGATCAGCTCGGCACCCATCAGCCGGCGGAACGCGTCGATATAGTGCGGCCCGCGCACGGCCAGCGCCCGTGGCAGGTTCTTGGCGCCCACGAACTGCGTGCCGTCAGCCTGGAAGGCGGCATTGCCGAATACATGGTCGGGATGGGCATGGGTGTTGATGACGTAGCGGATCGGCTTGGCGGTCTGGGCGCGGATCGCAGTGAGCAGGGCGCGTCCCTCGCGGACGCTGCCGCCGGTATCGATCACGGCGACTGCTTCGCCGCCGATGATGAAGCCGACATTCGCGATGGCCCCTTCGTTCTCGGAGGTCATCAGCGCCGTCTGGCCGACATGGACGAATACGCCGGGTGCGGTCTCACGGACCTCGAGTTCCCGCACCTCGGCATGAGCCGCGCTGCCGAGCCCGAATGCCCCCCATGCCACCATGACAATGATCAGCTCTCTCACCATCGCTTTGCCTTGCTCGCGTGAGACGTGTGCTCCCCGCCGCGAGCGCTGCGGTGCAGCACGCAGTCAACACTTCGCGATGTCCGCAGCTGTTGCGCCCGCGAGGCCGGCGGCCTAGCATTTTCAAAAATAGCTCGATGCGCTCCATAGGGATGGAAATACGAATGACGAAGCGTCTCAGTCTTGTCTGCTCGCTGGCCTTGGCCGCGGGGATCACTCTGCTTGGATCGGCCGCGTCTTTCGCGCAAAGCAATGATGGTCTGGATCTGTCGATCGAGCTCGTCGATCCCAAGGTGCTCAGGGTCTGCGCCGACCCGCGCAACCTGCCGTTCTCGAACGAGAAGGGCGAGGGGTTCGAGAACAAGCTCGCGGAGTTCCTGGCGGACAAGCTGCAGAAGAAGGTCGACTACACGTTCTTTCCGCAGGCGACGGGATTCGTCCGCATGACGCTCGGCTCGCACCGCTGCGACGTCATCATGGGCTTCCCGCAAGGCGATGATCTGGTGCAGAGCACCAGTCCCTATTACCGGACGGCCTATGCGATCGTGACCAAGCCGGGCTCCGATCTCGCCGACGTCACGACGCTGGAGGACGCCAAGCTCAAGGGCAAGCATATCGGCATCGTGGCGGGCACGCCGCCGGCCACCAACATGGCGCTGGCCGGCTTGATGACCACGGCGAAGCCCTATCCGCTGATGATCGACACGCGCGTCGATTCCTCCGCCGAAGCCATGATCAACGACCTGAAATCCGGCGAGATCGATGCCGGCGTGCTGTGGGGCCCGATGGCCGGCTACTACGCCAAGCAGGCGAGCCCGCAGCTGCACGTGACGCCGCTGGTGAAGGAGACCTCCGGACCGAAGCTGATTTATCGCATCGCCATGGGGGTGCGCGGGGCTGACCAGAACTGGCGGCGTCAGCTCAACAAGCTGATCCAGGAGAACCAGGGCGAGATCAACAAGATCCTGCTCGACTTCGGGGTGCCGCTGCTGGACGAGGGCAATCATCTGATCACCGCCGAGGCTGCCGCGAAGCCATGATCGTCCGGCTCACCGCTGCGGTGTTGGCAGCCACGCTGCTGCTCGCCGCGGTGGCAGCGCGGGCCGACGATCTCGTTGCGGAGCCGGACAACTATCGCACCGAGACCTATCGCGCGCCGGTGCCGACGACCCTGGCCGGCGCGCGCGTGCTGTCCACGCCGGAGACCGAGGCGATCTGGCGCGCGAAGTCCGCGGCCTTCATCGACGTCCTGCCGCGGCCGCCCAAGCCGAAGAGCCTGCCAGCCGGGACCGTCTGGCGCGAGCAGCCGCGCCTGGACATTCCCGGCAGCGTCTGGCTGCCCGACACCGGCTATGGCGTGCTGGCGGCGGCGACGGAGGATTATCTTAAGCGCGGGCTCGTCCAGGCGTCGGGCGGTGATTTCGGCCGACTGCTCGTGTTCTATTGCCTCGAAGACTGCTGGATGTCGTGGAACGCCGCCAAGCGCGCGCTGACCTACGGCTATCGCAACGTCGCCTGGTATCCCGACGGCACTGACGGTTGGGCGCGCGCCGACCTCCCACTGCAACAGACGCAGCCGGAGCCGCGGCCGGAGGAGTGAGCGCATAGTTCGGTCGCCACAGACTCCGCGGCCAATTGTTTTGCTCGTCATGCGCGGGCTTGACCCGCGCATCCACGTCTTGCCGCGCGGCACGACGTGGATGGCCGGGCCTTCGCCGCGCCAAAGCGGCTTCGGCCGCGCAGGCGGGACAAGCCCGGCCATGACGATGTGGAGGCGGTGGTGCGCTCGCTCGACATCATGGTCTGATCTGACGAGCATCATGCTGCCAGCTACTCCATGTCCTGCTGGATCTCGCGGGCCAGCGCGAACAGGCGCTGGTCGATGGCGGTCGGGACCTCGCAGACGAACTTCATCACGCGGCGGCGGTCTTCGAAGATGCGCGTCTCCCAGTTGAGCTGATTGCTCAGCTCCTCGATCTTGGCTTCCTCCCGCGTGGCGCCGCTCTGCATCTCCTGCAGCTTGATCGTGTCGCCGCGCACCTTGTCCACGGCCTCGCGTTGCTTGCGCATCACGCGCTCGAGGCCGTTCATCACCGACGTCCGCTGCGCATTGAGCGTGTCGAACAGGCCGGCGAACAGCAGCTTGCCCTTGCGGGTCTTCTCGTCGGCCGTGCCGGTGAGGAAATCGGCGACGTCCTTCTGCGCCTCCTCGAGCGGGATCCGGCGTGCGGCAAGCCGGGTGACCAGTGCCGACACCTTGGCATCGTCCTTCCAGCTCGCGCCGACGTCGTCGATCGGCGGCCCGGCCCACACGGCCGCGATCGAGATCTCCGGCACCTTGGCCTGCGGGCAGGGCCAGTCCGGATAGCGCGGATCGGCCGCGAGCGCGGCGTTTGCGGACGCTGCCACGGCGATGGCTGCCAATGTCGATCTCAACCTCATGCCTCGCCTCCCGGACCACGCCTGACGAACCCGCGCGACGGATCGTAGGCGAGGATCGCGCCGATCATGAACACTGCGGTGCAGCCGCCGACCACGGCCAGCGACACCCAGTTCAACTTGCCATACAGCGCAAACCGGATGAGTTCGACTGCATGCGTGAAAGGATTGGCTTCGCAGAGAAAGGCGAGCCAGGGGCTGCCTTCCTCGACGTGCCAGAGCGGGTAGAGCGCCGAGGAGGCAAAGAACATCGGGAAGATCACGAAGTTCATGACGCCTGCGAAATTCTCGAGCTGCTTGATGCCGGAGGAGATCAGCATGCCCAACGCGCCGAGCATCAGGCCGGCCAGGATCAGCGCCGGCAGCACCGTGAGATAACCCATCGGCGGCGGCGTGATGTCCCAGAACCAGGCGATCGCCAGGAACGCATAGACCTGCAGCACCGACACTGCGGTGCCGGCGAGCAGCTTGCAGAACAGGAGATAGCCGCGCGGCAGCGGGCTCACCAGCAAGGTGCGCATGTTGCCCATCTCGCGGTCGTAGACCATCGACAGCGACGACTGCATGCCGTTGAACAGCTGGATCATCGCCATCAGGCCGGGCGCGATATAGACCTCGTAGAGGATGTAGGTCTCGTAGGGCGGGATGATCGAGATGCCCAGCACCTGGCGGAAGCCGGCGGCGAAGATGAACAGCCAGACCAGCGGGCGCACCAGCGCCGAGACAAAACGCTCGCGCTGATGCAGGAAGCGCAGCGCCTCGCGCCAGACGATGCCGGTGAGACAGGTGATGTACTCGCCGGCCGTGAAGCCGCTGCGCGCCGGTGGGGGGGCATGGACGGGGGTGACGGTCATGCGTCCGAACTCCGTGCAGGACCGGCACTGGATGGGCTCGCCTGTGTCGTCAGCCGCGCGAAGGCCGCGTTGACGTCGGAGGCGCCGGCCTCGGCGATCACTTGAGGAACCAGTCCGCGCGCCAGTACGCGGCCCTGGTGGAGCACCACGAGGTCATCGGTCGCCGTGATCTCGTCGAACAGATGCGTCGCCCAGAGCACGCCGATGCCCTGCTCGGTGACGAGCTGGCGGACATGGCCGATGATGTCGGCGCGCGCCTTGACGTCGAGCCCGACGGTGGCCTCGTCGAGCAGCAGCAGGCGCGGCCGGTGCAGCAGCGCGCGCGCAATCTCGAGCCGGCGCATCTGGCCGCCGGAGAGATCGCGCACCTTGTTGCCGGCGCGGTCGGCCAGCCCGATGCGCGACAACAGCTCCTCGCTGCGGGCGCGCGCCTCGCCGCGGGAGATGCCGTGCAGGGCGGCGTGATAGAGCAGGTTCTGCGTCAGCGACAAATCGAGATCGAGGGTGCGCGACTGAAACACGACGCCGAGCAGCCGCAGCGCCTCCCCGGGCGTGCGGCCGATGTCATGGCCGAAAATGTCGATGCGGCCGGTCTGCACCGCGAACAGCCGCGTGATCAGCGAGAACAGCGTGCTCTTGCCGGCGCCGTTGAGGCCGAGCAGGGCGGTGAAGCTCGCGGGCCTCACTGCGAAGCTGACGTCACTGAGGGCCTTGCGCGCCCCGTAGGAATGGCTGACGCCGGCGATCGACAGCGCGGGGACCTGGTCCGAGGCCGGCTGCGGTGCGGGGCTCGTGGAGTCGAGGGCGGAGGCGTTCTGCGTCATCATGGCTGTGCAATCGTGATGCCCCAGGGCAGCTCGCCGACCTGGATGGTCTTGATCACCTTCTGGGCTGCGACGTCGATCACCGAGACGTCGTTGGAGACGCCGTTGGTGGCGAGCAGATATTTCTCATCCGGCGTGAACTCCATGTGCCAGACGCGCTGTCCGACCAGCAGATACTTCTTCACCTCGTGGGTGGTGCCGTCGACGACCGCGACGCGGTTGGCCGGGCCGAGCGCGACGAAGCCGGTCTTGCCGTCCTTGGTCAGGCTGATACCGACGGGCTGGATCGCCTCGCTGCGCAGCCCGGGAATGGCGAACTTGATCTTGCCGGTGACCTCGCGCTTGGCCGGATCGATGATCGAGACCGTGCCGCCGATCTCGGCGGAGACCCACAGCTCCGAGCCGTCGCTCTTGAACTCGGCATAACGTGGCCGCGCATCGACCAGCACATTGGCGACGATCTTGCGCGTCGCGGTGTCGATGAAATGAGCCATGTTGGTGGTCTCTGACGTGCAGATCAGGATCTTGCCGTCCGGGCTGAGCATCATGCCCTCCGGCTCGACGCCGACCTGGACGTCGCCGATGCGGATACGCTTCTCGAGGTCGAGCACCGTGACGGTGTTGTCGTTCTCGTTGGCGACGTAGAGCGTCTTGCCGGCCGCGTCCTGCGCGAACAGCTCGGGATCGGGACCGGAGGGCAGGGTGTCGACGATCTCCAGCTTCTTGGCGTCGATCACCTGGATGGTGTCGTCATCGCCGACCGCCACCATCACGAACTTGCCGTCGCGGGTATACGCAATCCCGCGCGGGCGCTGGCCGACCTTGATGGTTTTTGTCACCGTCCAGCTGTCGGTGTCGATGACCGAGACCGTGTTGCCTTTTTCGTTGGAGACGAAGGCGACGAAGGCGGAGGCGGGGGCGATGGGGGGCAGGCAAAGCGCGGCGGCGAGCAGCGAGGCTGCCAGGGGCGCGCGCTTTGGAAGCTGATCGCGCAATTTTCTCATTCCGCTGTCTGTCCGATGGACCCGAGATGTCGCGGCGGAGGAGGTGCGCTCCCTCGCCCCGCTTGCGGGGAGAGGGTTGGGGTGAGGGGGACTCTCCAAGCACTGAGCTCGCGGAGAGTCCCCCTCACCCGGATTGCATCTGCGATGCAATCCGGCCTCTCCCCGCAGGCGGGGAGAGGCTGGCGCGGTGCGTGTCGGACTCAGTATTCTCATCAGCATGGTTTGATCCGACATCATTGCAGCTTGCACTTGGTTTCGGGGCGGTCGACGCCGAGCGTGTCGAGTTCGGAGACCTGGTGCAGGAAGCCCTCCTGCGGCGAGACCGAGACGATCATGCGGCCGTCGGCGAGCAGGATCGGCTGGCGCAGTTGCAGGTTCCAGTCGCGTAAGGAAAGCCGGGTGCCCTTGAAGGCGGCGATGGTGAAGTTCGGGCTCTTGAGGTAGTCGGCCATCGCCTTGGCGTCGCCGGAGTTGGTGCGCGAGGCCGCTTCGCCGACCATGCGCACGGCCATCCAGGCCTGCATGTCCAAGGCGTCCATGCGGCGCAAGGCGAGCTTCATGAAGCGGTTCTGCAATTGGGTGGCGCCCCATTGGTCCTGCGACGGGTCCCAACTCGTCGGGCGCAGGCCCGCGGAGCCGGCGACGGGGCGCGCATCCCAGGTGCGGTAGGGCAGGTAGTTGGCGAACACCTCGCTCTCGTCGGCCGCGACCAGCACGTCATAGGCCGCCGCTTTCTGCGTGAACACCGGCATCTGGCGCTGGATCAAGGTGACGCCGGAGTCGGTGCGCCGTGCGCCGCCGGTGTCCTCGAAGCTGCGCTCCTCGACGATCTTGGCGCCGAAGCGGGTGGCGGCGCGGCGCAGCGCATCGGCGAACAGCTTGTCATTGTCGTGCGAGCCGGTGACGAGCAGCCAGCGCTTCCACTGCTTCCAGACCAGATATTGCGCCAGCCCATCGGCGAGCATCGAGCGCGTCGGCGCGACATGGATGACATTGGCGCGGCAATCCTGCTCGCGCAGGCGGTCGTCGGTGGCGCCGACGTTCAGCAACGTGATGCCGCGGCCGCGCAAGCCGTCGGCGACTTTCAACAGCGCATCCGCCGGCAGGTCGGCGAGGATGAAGCCGGTCTTGGCCGCCAGCTCATTGGCGGCCTGCGCGGCTTCCTCGTCGTCCTTGACACGACGATCGAGCAGGGTGAAGCGCTGGTTGAGGAACTTGCCGGTGGTGTTGTTGTCCTCGATCGCGAGCCGAGCACCGGCCACGCCGTCGTCGGCTGCGGGCTGGTCGAGCGGCGACAAGGTCTGCGGCACGGCGGCACGGCCGAGATAGCCGATCGCGATGTCGACCGGCTCCGCGGCAAATGCAGCTGTTGCGGCAGCAATGAGGCCGATCGCGCCGATCAGGCCTCTAGCCAGAACTCCCAGGACCACATGTCCTCCCATTGTTCCCCGTCCTGTATCGGCGAGGTTTCGCCTTGCAAGATGACCGAATTGCCCTAGCTTTCAACCCCACTTTTGGCTGTGCAGCGTCATTTCGGATCACGATCTTGAAGCTCATCATTCTCCTCGCGTCCGTGGTCCTGATCTCTGCGACATCTGCGCGCGCCGAGCCGCCGAAGGTTGCGGTGTTCGACTTCGAGCTGATCGACACCAGCCTGCAGGGCGAGGTGCAGGGCCCGCGCCAGGACGAGCAGGCACGGCTGGCGCACGCGGCGGAGCAGCTGCGGTCGGCGCTGCAGGATTCGGGACGATTTCGCGTTGTTGATATCGCCCCGATTAACGATGCGGCGCACAACAGCAATCTGCAGGCCTGCGGCGGCTGCGACGTCAAGCTGGCCTCCGACATCGGCGCCGATCTCGCCCTCACGGGGACGGTGCAGAAGGTTTCCAACCTCATCCTCAACATGAACATCTATCTGCGCGATGCTCACACCGGCCAGCCGGTCGCCGCGATGACCGCCGACATGCGCGGCAACACCGACGAGTCCTGGACCCGCACCATGGCCTGGCTGATCCGCAACCGGCTGCTGGCGCCGAACTACGGCGCGCCGCAGGCGCAGCAGTAGGCGACGTTGGCTTGGCACGTGGCGTGGGCGGTGCCTGCGGCCATCCTTCGAGACGCCCGCCTGAGGGCGGGCTCCTCAGGATGAGGGCGGAGTGTGCGGCGGCATCCCCGATCGTCGTGTTGCCCCTCATGGTGAGGAGCGCCGCACGCGGCGCGTCTCGAACCATGAGGCCCCAGACGCTGCAAGCATCCTCGATCATAGATGATGGTCTCAGTCACACATGACGCAACATCCTCGCGGCGGATGACGCCCGAGCTTTGCGGTGTCAATCGCCCCTCGAAAGACAGAGAGGCGCAGGGAAGGCCGGGAGCCTGCCGCCCCCATGGCCCGCCTGCAGAGAAAAATGCAGGCGGCAGGTACCACAGGTTCGGCTGGGAACATCCCGGCCCTCCCTGCGCGATGGTTTTCACGGTTGCTTCGCGTTCTCCCCGGTGCGCCGGGCTTTCTGGTCACCGTGCGCGACGACGCGCTTTCCGCGCGCCGCCGCGGGGCATCGGCTTCGGGATGCCAGGACCACGCGACTTGGCCGTACGCCGTGGCGCGTTCGTCCGCATGCTCTCTCGAGCCATGCTGCGCGCCGCCGGCGTCCACCGCATCCCACCTCCACGTTCGTGACGACCGCGATACGCCCTCTCGACGAGGCGGGATGGCGCGATACAATCACATGTTCCGAAAATACGAAAGAGGATTCTTTTTCGCTGGAGGACTGGACAGTGGTGATCGCCTTGAGCGGCCTCTTGAAAACGCCCTTTGTGCGCACGTCCCGTGAGGGCGCGGACATCGCCGCGACGAGCGCGTGATCGCGCCCGCCGGGCAAATCAGGCCGCGCCTGAGATCAGCGGCCGAGCCGCGCGGCGTGCCAGCGCAGGTGGTCGGCCATGTAGGTCGAGATGAAGTAGTAGCTGTGGTCGTAGCCTTCCTGCTTGCGCAGCAGCAGCGGGATGTTGGCCTTGTCGCAGGTGGCCTTCAGCAGCTCCGGGCGCAGCTGCTGGGTCAGGAACTGGTCGGCGTCGCCATAGTCGACCAGGAGGTCGGAGACGCGCGCGCCATCCTCGATCAGCGCGACGGCGTCGTGCTTGCGCCACGCCGCCTTGTCGCTGCCGAGATAACCGCCCAGGGCCTTCTCGCCCCACGGCACCTGCGATGGCGCCACGATCGGCGAGAACGCGCTGGCCGCGCGGTAGCGGTCCGGATTGCGCAGCGCCACCGTGAGCGCGCCATGGCCGCCCATCGAATGGCCCATCACCGATTGACGGCGCGGGTCGACCGGGAAGTTCGCCGCGACCACGCTCGGCAGCTCCGCGGTGACATAGCTCCACATCCGGTAGTTCTTGGCGAACGGCTCTTGCGTGGCGTCGACATAGAAGCCGGCGCCGAGGCCGAAATCATAGGCATTGTTGGGGTCGCCGGGCACGCCGTCGCCGCGCGGCGAGGTGTCGGGCGCGACGAAGACGAGGCCGAGCTCGGCGCAGGCGGCGCGGAACTCGCCCTTCTCGGTGACATTGGCGTGGGTGCAGGTCAGCCCCGACAGATACCAGACGACCGGCAGCTTGGTGCCGGGGGCATGCGACGGCACGAACACCGAGAACGTCATCTCGGTCTTGGTCTCCTGGCTGGCATGGCGGTAGACGCCCTGGACGCCGCCATGGGACTTGTTCTGCGAGACGGTCGTGAGCGTCATGGGTCACCTGTCAGAAAAGGAGATGGGTGCGGCGGAACGGACCGCGCCGCCGGGTCGCGGTTCAGGCGACGCCGTTCTCGATGGCCAGACGCACCAGTTCGCCGGACGTTCTCACCCCGAGCTTCTGGCGGATGATCGAGGAGGTGTTGGCGACGGTCTTGTAGGACGAGTGGATCAGCCAGGCAATCTCGGACAGGCTCTTGCCGGCGCTGAGCAGGCGGAGGATCTCGAGCTCGCGCGAGGTCAGCTTCGCCAGCGGGCTCTGCGCCACCGCTGCGCCCGCGAAGGCGATGCTGCGGGCGATGGCCGGCGGCAGATAGCTGCCGCCGCGCGAGACCTCGCGGATCGCTTCCGCCAGATCGTTCGGGTCGCCGCTCTTGGAGACATAGCCCTTGGCGCCGATATCGATGGCGCGCGCCGCGAACACCGGATCATCGTTCATGCTGAACATGATCAGCCGTGCCTGGCCGTCGCGGCCGAGGATGCGGCGGGCCAGCTCGAAGCCGGACACCGTCGGCAGGTTGATGTCGATCACGCAGACGTCCGGCCGGCGCGCGACGAAGCTCGCTTCGCCGCTCTCCGCGTCGGCCGCTTCGAGCAGCTCGAGATCCGGATCGGTCGAGAGCAGGGCACGGCAACCTGATGCCACAATGGGATGGTCATCGACGATCAGTACGCGCATGGCCTTGGGGTCCCGGACTTCTGCCTCGCGTCTTTGTTGCAGTGCATTATGGATGCATGCTGCGCGACGGTGCATGATAGCACGATTATGATCGTTGGCGGATTTGTCTGTCAACGTGACCGGGCGTGAACAGAGTGGCGGCGGGGCGGAGACAATGTGGCAGAATTGGTCGTTGCGCAGGCGCATCAACGTGCTGCTGGCGCTGGTGCTGACCTTGGGTCTCGCCATCAACATCGGCCGGCTCGTGTTCGAGGCGGCGCCGCGCGTCCTGGCCGAGGATCAGAGCGTCATCCGCCTGACCCGTGCCTTCATCGAGACCATCATGGACGAGGTCAATGACGCGCCCGATCCGGACGCTCGGCTGAACCGGATCGTCGGCGATCTCGGCCAGCTGCGCCACGTCAGCGTCACCCGCAAGGCGATGCCGGTGCAGCCACGGCCGTCGCCGGGCGATGCGCGCGCGGCGCCGGCCTGGTTCATTGCGCTCGTGCATCCCGACAAGACCTCGGTCAGCATGCCCGTGATCGTCGCCGGGCGGGCCGATGCGCTGGTGATTACCTCGCATCCGGACGACGAGATCGCCGAGATCTGGGACGGCATCGTCACGCAGCTCGTGGTCGGATCGCTGGTCGGGCTGGCGCTGTTCGGCATCACGACGCTCGTGGTCGGCCGCGCGCTGGCGCCGCTATCGGATCTGTCGGAGGCGATGAGCCGGATCGAGGCCGGTGCCTATGACGCCCGCGTCAAGCCGGGCGGTGCGCCTGAGCTCGCCGCGCTCTGCGCCAAGCTGAACCATCTCGCGGGCGCGCTCGGCGAGGCGGTGGAGGAGAAGCGCCGGCTGGCGGAGCGCGCCGTATCGCTGCAGGACCTCGAGCGCAAGGAGATCGCCCGCGAGCTGCATGACGAGTTCGGGCCGCATCTGTTCGCGCTGCGCGCCCATGCCAGCGCCCTGATGCGGCTGCCGGACGCCAAGTCGATCGACGTCGCGGCGATGCGCCGGCACGGCCAGGCGATCCTCGAGCAGGTCAACGCGGTTCAGCAGTTCAACCGCCGCATCCTGGAGCGGCTGCGCCCGGTCGGGCTCGCCGAGCTCGGCCTGCGCGAGGCGCTTGGCGCCCTGGTGCGGCTGTGGCGGGAGTCGCGGCCGGAGATTGCGATCGAAACCAGATTTGCCGATGCGGCCGTGCGCAGCAACGAGACCGCGGAGCTGACGATCTACCGCGTCGTGCAGGAGGCGCTGACCAACGTGTTCCGCCATGCCGAGGCGACCGCGGTCGACGTCACCATCGAGCCGCTGCAGCAGACGACGGCCGGACTCCGCCGTAGCTATACGCGGGTGCGCGTGTGCGACGACGGCCGCGGGCTGACGCCCGAGCACAAGCTCGGCTTCGGCCTCACCGGCATGCGCGAGCGCCTGCTGGCGCTCGGCGGAACCTTGACGGTGGACTCGACCGGAGCCGGCGTCACGATCGAGGCGATGGTGCCCGCCGACGCGGCGTAGGCCGGACAGGAACGAACACGATCGTTGCAGTTGCTGGTGCGCTCGCTCCCTGCGGCGCATCGTCCTTAGCGCCGCGCCGCGTTGGAACATCGCTCCGCCTTCCAGATTGCCCAAGCAGGACGTGCACCGATGTGGCCTGCGCGTCTTCGCTGTCCTCGCGGTCGAGGACAACAAGCTTGCAGCGATCAGGGACGAGCCATGGGACAAATCGACGAATTGGATCAGGCGGACCGCATCCGCGAGCGCGCCCACGCCCTATGGGAGCAGGCCGGGCGGCCGGAAGGCCGCCAGGATGAGTTCTGGCACCAGGCCGAGCGCGAGATCGGCGAGATGGAACAGTTGCACGAGGAGGCCACGGCGCCACCGCCGACGATGCTTCCGGGCTGAATGCCATGCGCAGTGCATGGGCTCGGCTGACGATCCTCAAACGAGCAAGGAACGAACTGATGGGCCAGGAAACACCGAAGGACGATCCGCGCCAGCGCACCGATGGCGGATCGATCAAGCAGACTGACAAGCCCTGGACTGGAAACCCGGAAAAGGAGCAGCGCTCCGACTCCGAGAAGGACCTGGAGAAGTGGGCCGAGACGAAGACCCACTGACGCGCAGTGTTGCGCCTGTCGTGTCGGGGGAGCCTGCAGGCGTGGCGCTCATGTCATGTTCGCGCTGCGCGTCGGAGGCGACGCGCAGCGACCGACGGTAAGCCGCTCGTTTGATCGATCCGCGATGGGCACGCGCCTGTCGGATTTGTCCGACATCCGACAGCGTGCGAGGCGCCATGTCGTGCGCTCGGATCGCGTCAGGCCACCGACATCAGCGCGCACGGCGCCGGCTCGGCCTGCACCGGCCAGATCGCCGCCGCGGCCGTTTCGCCCTGCCGCTCCTCGAGAATGCGCTTCACGGATCGCGAGCAGAGGCCGCACTGAACCGAGCAGCCAAGGCAATCATAGATTTGCGCCGGCGAGCCGAAGGTCATGTCGGCCGACGTGACGACGTCGCGAATGGCGGTGTCGGTGATGACGTTGCAGGAACAAATGATCATGGCTGTTGCTCGCTCCTGCCAACGCTAAGCAACGGCGATGCCAACGCAGATGGGAAGGAAGCGGGCTAATCAGAATCGTTCGAAACGGCGGGATCAGCGCGTGGTCGCCGCGCTCGCGCGGAACCGCTCGGCTGTGCGCAGGCGGATCGCGGCGAGCGTCGCCTGTGCGAGCGCCTGTCCCTGCGCATCGATGCCGGTCCACTGCGCGTGCCGGCCGCGCGGGTCGATTTCGGCGAGCGCGATGCCGGCCGGCACGTCAATGCCATCGCGCACGACACCGCGCAGGATGCCGTCAGTGGGCGCGGTGACGGGCTCGCCGGAGAGATGGCCGACGACGAAGCCCTTGTAGACGCGGGTGCCGATCTCGACCGGCGTGTGCCAGCGGCCTTCATGCGGCGAATGCACCAGGCGCTCGATGCCGACGCCGCCGAGCTCGCCGATGTCATCCTTGGCCTGGGTCCAGCCCTCGCGCACGATCTGTCCGAGGCAGTCCGGCCGGGTTTCGATGGCGACATCGCAATTGGCCGATGGCGAGAAGCCTGGGCCGATGCCGATCGACAGGCGCGTCATGCCGCGCAGGTTCGGCGTCACCTCGCGCGTCTGCATCCTGGCGTCGACCAGCACGTCGATGCAGCGCACCGGCAACAGATCCAGCAGCCCGAGCCAGGTGACCAGGACGTGCTGGGGACCGCCGAGCGCCTTGAACACGTCCATGGTGGTCTCGATGCGGGCCGCGCTCACATTGTCGAGACGCGGCGCGTCGCCGAACAGCGCGTCGTAAAACGCCATCTTGCGGCGCATGACCGGCGGATTGGGATCGTGCGACAGAACCACGCAGAAGCCATCGCGATGCAGCTTCACGGCGACCGCGGAAGCGATTTCGTTGGTGCCGAGGACCACGGCGAAGCGCACTGCAGTCGTCCCCATGTCTCGGTCCATACGGCGTCAATCTCGTGGCTGACAGTCGTGAGACTGCAAAGCCGGCTTCCAGTTCAGATGATGATTTCGTCGAGCAAGAGTTGGACCAGTGCAGCACGTTTTGAAAAAGATCGCCCGTTGAAGGCTTTGTGATGGGGGCGGCGGAAAGCCGACGCTGGAAATGTCCTGAACCCGTCAATCTGTCGCGAATCCGACAGGGCTGAGCGGCTTTGCGCGCGGATTTCGCTGGCCCGGATTCTGCACAACCGCCGGATGGCAATACCGCGGGTCGATTGGACGGATCCGTGGCCGCCGCGCCCGGACATGTGTTGCGGGTGCATGTCAGAGCCGAAGTTCGGCAGCCGGCGTCCGCGTGGCGTATCGGCGCATGATCAGGACGGCATGAGGTGAGTCTCGATCTCGACCAGGATGTCCGCGAGGCGGCCGACGCACCCGCGCCGGGCGCGTCGTGTCCGTTCCATGCGGACATTGCTGCCGCCGAACGGCCTGCACGGACCGAGCAGAAGACATTGGTGCTGACCGGCGGCTCGCGCGGCATCGGTCATGCGACCGCCAGGCTGTTCTCCGATGCCGGCTGGCGCATCCTGACCTGCTCACGCCAGCCGTTCGACGGCGGGCGGTGTCCCTGGGATTCCGGCGCCGACAACCATGTCCAGTTCGACCTGAGCGACCGCGCGGCGATTCCGCGCGCGATTGCCGAGATCAAGGCGAAGCTCGGCGGTGCACCGCTGCATGCGCTGATCAACAACGCTGCCATCTCGCCGAAAGCGGAGGATGGCGGCCGGCTCGATTCGCTTGCGACCTCAGTCGAAACCTGGATGACGGTGTTCCACGTCAACTTCCTCGGGCCGATCCTGCTGGCGCGTGGCCTGTTCGAGGAGCTGAAGCGCGGGCAGGGGGCGGTGGTGAACGTGACCTCGATCGTCGGGACACGTGTGCATCCCTTTGCCGGCACCGCCTATGCGACCTCGAAGGCCGCGCTGGCCTGCCTGACCCGCGAGATGGCGCATGACTTCGCGCCGCATGGCATACGCGTCAACGCCATCGCGCCCGGCGAGATCAAGACCGAGATGGTGTCGCCGGAGACCGAGGCCCGGTTCTCGCCGCTGATTCCGATGCGCCGGATCGGCGCGCCCGAAGAGGTCGCCAAGGTGCTGTTCTTCCTGTGTTCGGACGCCGCGAGCTACGTGACCGGCGAAGAGATTCAGATCAATGGAGGGCAGCACCTCTAGGTGCCATCAGATTGTCAGGTGCTCGCCGTCGCCTACACGCCGATGTGAACTGAGGTCGCCAGGCGGTAGCAGCTGAATGGGGCGAGTGCTACGCGCGAGGTGGAAACTTCGTGTGCAGGTCGATCGCTTGCAATTCTGTCGCAACAGGACACCGGCTTGTCCGACAAGTAGGTGCCGAAAACACCACGCGAAATTGTCAGGCTCGCCTGATTGCGCGCCGGCCGTGCCGTGCAATGCACGCGACGTGCGGGGTGCAAACTAATTTGTTAACATCATGAAACCCTGCAGCTTTTCTGTTCTTTGCTTGCACACTACTTCTGCGGCAATGCAGCAAAGTTAGGCACGACAATCATCTGCAGTTAAGGGAGGATGTTAGAACATCTACAATCACGGGCGGTCTTGCTAGAGCGTCCGTGACGATCAGAGAAGCGACCATGGTCCAAACGGAAACACGTCAGGTCGAAGCTCAGGACGTCAGGTCCACTGCCGCCCCGATACCGCTCAGCGAGATCGCGCTGACGGGAATTTTCGAAATTTCGAAAATCCTGGCCGCGCCGACGCGGCTGGAAATCACCCTCGCCAACGTCGTCAACCTGCTGCAGTCCTTCATGCAGATGCGCCACGGCGTCGTGTCGCTGCTCGCGGATGACGGCATACCCGATCTTGCCGTTGGCGCGGGATGGAGCGAAGGCAGCGACCAGCGCTATCGCGAGCGTTTGCCGCAGAAGGCGATCGATCAGATCGTCGCGACAGCCGTGCCGCTGATTGCGGAGAATGTCGCGGATCATCCGGCCTTCAGCGCCGCCGATGCGGCCACGCTCGGCGCCGGCGCCGACACCCGCGTGTCGTTCCTCGGCGTTCCCATCCGCATCGACCAGCGTGTCGTCGGCACCCTGACGATCGACCGTGTCTGGGACGGCCGCGCCGTGTTCCGGCTGGATTCCGATGTCCGCTTCCTGACGATGGTCGCCAACCTGATCGGCCAGACCATCAAGCTGCATCGCGTCGTGGCGCGCGATCGCGAGCGGCTGATGGCCGAGAGTCATCGGCTGCAGAAAGAACTGCTGGAGCTGAAGCCTGCGCCGGCCAACCGCACCAAGAAGGTGCTGGTCGATGGCATCGTCGGCGACAGCCCGGCGCTGCGCGCGCTGTTGGAGAAGATCAACGTCGTCGCCAAGTCGAATGCGCCGGTGCTGCTGCGCGGCGAATCCGGCACCGGCAAGGAGCTGGTCGCCAAGGCGATCCACGAATTGTCGAACCGCGCCAAGCGGCCCTTCATCAAGATCAATTGCGCCGCGCTGCCGGAGACCGTGCTGGAGTCGGAGCTGTTCGGCCACGAGAAGGGCGCCTTCACCGGCGCAATCAACTCGCGCAAGGGCCGCTTCGAGCTCGCCGACAAGGGCACCTTGTTCCTCGACGAGATCGGCGAGATCTCGCCGGCCTTCCAGGCCAAGCTGCTGCGCGTGCTGCAGGAGCAGGAGTTCGAGCGCGTCGGCGGCAACCAGACCATCAAGGTTGACGTCCGCATCGTCACCGCCACCAATCGCAATCTGGAAGAGGCGGTGTCGCGCAACGAGTTCCGCGCCGACCTCTACTACCGGATCAGCGTGGTGCCGATCAAATTGCCGCCGCTGCGCGAGCGGCGCAGCGACATTCCCCAATTGGCGCGCGAGTTCCTGCGCCGCTTCAATTGCGAGAACGAGCGCGATCTCACCTTCGACGTCAGCGCCATCGAAGTGCTGATGCATTGCGGCTTCCCGGGCAATGTCCGCGAGCTTGAGAACTGCGTGCAGCGGACCGCCACCATGGCGGCCGGCTCGGCGATCGGCATGGACGACTTCGCCTGCAGCCGCAACGAATGCATGTCGGCGATCCTGTGGAAGGGCAACACGGTGACGCCGCCGCCGCCGCGCGGCCAGCCGATGGTGCCGCTGCCGATCCTGCCGCGCTCCTCGGCGCCGGTCGAGCCGCCTGCCGAACTGCCGGCCGCCGACGCCGACGACGGCGAGTTCTCAGAGGGAATGGACGGCGGCGTCGTGCCGGAGCGCGAGCGCATCGTGCAGGCCATGGAGCGCTCCGGCTGGGTCCAGGCCAAGGCCGCCCGCCTGCTCGGCCTGACGCCCCGCCAGATCGGCTACGCGCTGAAGAAGTACAACATCGAGGTCAAGCGGTTCTGAGCGGCTCTGCTTGCCGTTGAAGGGCGCGCCTAGCGCGCCCTTTTCGTTTGGCTTGTTTGGCGTGCATGCTGTTGCCCGCGTAACGATAGTCGTGAAACGCGAGATCGCGCCCCGGCGACGGTGGTCTCCCCTCCCCCTTGCGGGGAGGGGTCGGGGGTGGGGGTCTCCGGGGGTATGAACCGGGCTGAGTCCTGACATTTTGGACCGGGTTGATTCCTGACAGGCAAGCATCGTCCGATTCGAAGCAGGATCGGACGATGCCTTTCAGGGAGAGCAGTCCTGTGGAGCAGCGTATCGGGTTGTTTCGGGAGTACGAGACGGGGGCTTTTTCGGTGACGGAGCTGTGCGAGCGGCATGGCATCAGCCGGGAGACGTTCTATG